>JALHLQ010000016.1:0-4076 GCA_022844485.1 Xanthobacteraceae bacterium | reverse complement strand
CGGGGGGCGGGCGGCCCCCCCCGCGCGGCGGGGGGGGGGGCGGGCGGGGGCCCCTTGACCCCTCCCCGGCCCACCTTCGGTGGTCCGACCCTCCCCTTTCAGGGGAGGGAGGACGGCGGGTCGGGGGAGCGATGATGGACTTCGACATCGAAGGCTACGAGCACACGATCCGGCTGTGGACGATCGTGCTCGAGATCTCCGTCTTGATGGCGCAGTTCCCCTCCAAGCAGATCGCGCAGCTCTCCTACGAGTACCGCACGCTGGGTCTCGGCTACGCCAATATCGGCGGCCTCTTGATGTCCTCCGGCATCCCCTACGATTCCGACGCCGCGCGGGCGATCTGCGGCGCGCTCTCGGCGATCATGACCGGGGTGTCGTACGCGACGTCTGCGGAGATGGCGAAGCAGCTCGGCCCCTTCCCCGGCTTCAAGAAGAATCGCGAGCCCATGCTGCGCGTGATGCGCAACCACCGCCGCGCGGCCTATGGCGAGACGACCGGCTATGAAAAGGTGGCGACGCCGCCGGTGCGGCTCGACCACGCCGCCTGCCCCGACCCAAAACTCGTGACCCACGCGAAGCGCGCCTGGGATAGCGCGCTCGCGCTCGGCGAGGCGCACGGCTACCGCAACGCGCAGGCGACCGTGATCGCGCCGACCGGCACGATCGGCCTCGTGATGGATTGCGACACCACCGGCATCGAGCCGGACTTCGCGCTGGTGAAGTTCAAGAAGCTCGCCGGCGGCGGCTATTTCAAGATCATCAACCGCGCGGTGCCGGATGCGCTGCGCGTGCTCGGCTACAGCGAGGCGCAGATCGCCGAGATCGAGGCCTACGCCGTCGGCCACGGCACGCTGTCGAACGCGCCCGGCATCAATCACACGACGCTGAAGCAGAAGAGCTTCACCGACGAGGCGATCGCGATGGTGGAGAAGGCGCTGCCGACCGCCTTCGACATCAAGTTCGCCTTCAACAAATGGACGCTCGGCGAGGAGTTCTGCCGCGGGACGCTCGAGATTCCCACCGACCTCCTGCTCAACCCCTCCTTCGACCTGCTCGCGCATCTCGGCTTCACGCGGCGCGAGATCGAGGCGGCGAACGTGCATGTCTGCGGGGCGATGACGGTGGAAGGCGCGCCGCATCTGAAAGTCGAGCACTATCCGGTGTTCGACTGCGCCAATCCCTGCGGGCGCAACGGCAAGCGCTATCTCTCGGTCGAGAGCCACATCCGCATGATGGCGGCGGCGCAGCCCTTCATCTCGGGCGCCATCTCGAAGACCATCAACATGCCGCATGAGGCGGGCGTGGAGGACTGCAAGTCCGCCTATCTGCTCTCCTGGAAGCTCGGCTTGAAGGCGAACGCGCTCTACCGCGACGGCTCGAAGCTGTCGCAGCCGCTGCAGAGCCAGCTCATCGCCGACGAGGAGGACGAGGAGGAGCTCGACGCCTTCCTCGATAAGCCGGCGGCGGCGCGCGCGGCGGCGCTCGCCGAGCGCGTGGTGGAGAGGGTGGTCGAGCGCATCACCGTCATCCGCGAGCGCGAGCGGCTGCCCGAGCGGCGCAAGGGCTACACGCAGAAGGCCGTGGTCGGCGGCCACAAGGTCTACCTGCGCACGGGCGAATACGACGACGGACGGCTCGGCGAGATCTTCATCGACATGCACAAGGAGGGCGCGGCGCTGCGCTCGCTCCTGAACAATTTCGCCATCGCCGTGTCGCTCGGCCTGCAATACGGCGTGCCGCTCGACGAATATGTCGACGCCTTCACCTTCACGCGCTTCGAGCCGTCGGGACCCGTGCAGGGCAACGACTCGATCAAATACGCGACCTCGATCCTCGATTACGTCTTCCGCGAGTTGGCGGTGAGCTATCTCACGCGCTTCGACCTCGCGCATGTCGACCCGAGCGAGGCCGGCGGCTTCGACGCGCTCGGCAAGGGCGTCGAGGAAGGCCGCGCGCCGGGCGCCGGCGCCGCGCGCTACGTGTCGAAGGGGCTGACGCGCTCGCGCACCGACAAGCTCGTGGTGCATTCCGGCGGCAGCGGCGTAACTTCTCCCTCCCCTGAAAGGGGAGGGTCGGCTTCGCCCGACGCCGTCGGGGGAAGCCGGGGTGGGGTCCCTTCGGCCTCGGGCTCTTCCACCGTCACCGCCTTCTCGGGCCCACGCGGGCTTGCGCTGAAAGTGGAAACGATCCCCGCGCGCATTGAGCCGCAGGAGGCGGCCGCGCTCGAGCATCTGTGGGAGAAGGCCGACGCGCGCGCCCACACCGCGGAGCGCCGCGCCGAGGCGAAGGCCAAGGGCTACGAGGGCGAAGCCTGCGGCGAATGCGGCAATTTTACCCTCGTGCGCAACGGCACCTGCATGAAGTGCGACACGTGCGGCTCGACGACGGGGTGTTCGTGATGGCGCGGAATAACATCCTCTATGTCGCGATCGGCGTTTTGGCCGTCGCTGTCGCCGTGCTCGGCTATCAGCTCTACCAGGAGCGCAAGCAGACAACGGGAATCGAGATGACGATCGGCGAGCGCGGCATCTCGATCCAGAAGAAGTGAGTCTTGATCCCTCCCCTGCAAAGGGAGGTCGGACCGCGAAGCGCCGGGCTGTTTGACCTAATCCCTCCCCTGGAAGGGGAGGGTCGGCGAGCGAAGCGAGCCGGGGTGGGGTCCACCTTGAACGCGAGTTGACCGGGTGTTCGCGAGAGAGAATCAAACTGAGGATGCGGACCCGAAGAGATGATTGCTCAAGCCGCTGGCGGCTGAGAGAGGAAAGGACGGAGAGCGATGTCACTGCTTATCGGAATTCTGATCACGTTCCTGGTGATCGTGCTCGTTCTCTATCTCATCAACATGCTGCCGCTTGATGGCCGCGCCAAGCAGATCGCGCGCGTCATCGTCATCATCATCGGCATCATCTCGCTGTTGAAGTATCTCGCCGTGTGGTGAGGCGTCACAGCGCTTGTGAAAATAGGTGCCTCACCCCTTCATCGCCGGAATTCTCCGACACGGCGGCGTCGATCAAGAGGCCGACCATCCCGCCTATCATGCCGATCGCCATGTGCTCGCCGCACGGCGCGATCTTGACGTAGTTCACGCTGCCGGGCCGCGGCGTCGTCTTCGCGATGAAGCGTCCCGGCGTGAGCGGCATTACTGGTCTTGACTGGCGCGCTTGCGCTTCGCTGCGGGCTTTCGCGACCATCGCTTCGCGAGGGCGGCAAGCTCTTCGGCAAGCGCGTCGGCATCGATGTCCTTGGGGTTGAACCCGCCGCCGATCCATTCCCTGAATTCGTCGTGGCGCTCATGGTCGGGATTGCCGATGGCCTCGAGCAACTCCGCATAACCCCAGGGACCGCCCACGTCCTCGGGAGGACATTGTCCGACGGCCTCGATCAAACGCGGATAAAGAACGCCCGGCTCGGGTTCGACGAGGCGTTCGACCTTGATCGTGTGCTGCCAATCGTCGCCGAAATCATAGAGATAACGCAGCGTCTTCGTGCCGAAACCGTCCAGAACATCGCCCAGGCAAGTCTTGCGCGCATTGTGCGGGCCGCCACGACCCCACTCGGGACCGGGATCGCTCCATCGCGCTTCCTTGACGCTGATTTCGTACAGGTGACTGTTGGTCCAGCCCATGGCGGCCTGGATGGCCAGATGCAGCCTGTCGAGCGGGATCGACAGCGGCGCCTCGATCCTGCGCAGGACAACCGGCTCGACGTTGTCGAGCGTGATCTTGAGACGGGCGATCGTCGGCGCGCTCATGTTTCATCTTACGACACCCCATCTTCGCGGCCCAGCGTAAGAGCTGCATGAACTCACAGCCAGTGGATTTTGATCAGGGGCCGTGACGCGCTCCGGATCGCGCTGGCTCGATCCGGGCTACCGGCCCCGTTGCAGCAAACGGGAGTGGACCGGCACGCCCGCCGAATTATTCGCATCCATCTCTTGCGTATCGTTTCCGTTTTGTTCTAGGCCGTGTTGACCGTTTTTGACAGAGGAATCGAGTTTTGATTCAAGACTGCCTTTCTGAGGGAGGCAGGATTGAGTCGGGGCGATCTGACTGACGAGCAATGGCGCATTATCGATC
>JALHLQ010000015.1 GCA_022844485.1 Xanthobacteraceae bacterium | reverse complement strand
GCATCTCTACAATCACCACAGGCCGCACGGAGCCCTTGCCGGCCTCACGCCCTCCGAGTACCTCAAACGACGCCGAGCCAACGAGACCCCCGCGTCTCATATGTGCTGAGCCCGGACAACGGCTTGAAATCTGCATTCAGAGAAGGCAATATACTGCTTGCAACTAAGTCGCAATTGCAGGCGGTCCAAATGCGCGCCTGGCCGCCCCAAAACCCTTGACCGCGCGCCCGCCCACCCCCATTCCTGGTCTGTCAGTCGGCCGGACGGCCGCTCCGGCGAGGCTCGAAAGGGTGCCGGGGAGGAAAGTCCGGGCTCCATGGACAAACGGTGCCGGATAACGTCCGGCGGGGGTGACCCCAGGGACAGTGCCACAGAGAACAGACCGCCTTGGCCCCCCAAAGGGGCGCATGGTAAGGGTGAAACGGTGCGGTAAGAGCGCACCGCGCCTCCGGCGACGGCGGCGGCACGGCAAACCCCACCGGGAGCAAAACCGAATAGGGGCGGCGCGGGAGCAATCTCAGGTCCTGTCCGGACCAGCCGCCCGGGTAGGTTGCTCGAGGCGCAGCGCAAGCGGCGTCCCAGAGGAATGGCCGTCACGCAGGGGCGAAAGCGCGTTCACGCGCGTCTTGGACGCCTGAAGCCCCTGCCCTACAGAACCCGGCTTACAGGCTGGCTGATTCGATATGAGGGCCCGGCGGTGAGATCCGCCGGGCCCTCGCCATGTCAGGGCATTGTCCGGCGAAGTGGGAACCGGTTCAACGTAGAAAAATGCGACAAACAAAAAGTTTCCAGAGCCGTCGCCGATTCCATCGAAGCGGAAACCGCGCTAACGCGTACCGAGCATCTGGTTCGGCAGCCAGCTCACGATCTGCGGAAACATGGTGACGATCGCCACCATCAGCACCATGCCGAAGAAGAACGGCAGCGCGGCTGCGGCCACATAGGCCATGCCGCGGCCGGACAGCCCTTGCAAGACGAACAGATTGAAACCGACCGGCGGGGTGATCTGCGCCATCTCGACCACGAGAACGATGAAAATGCCGAACCAGAGGAGATCGATACCGGCCTTCTCCACGGCCGGCAGGATGACGGCAGCGGTCAGCACCACCATGGAAATCCCGTCGAGGAAGCAGCCGAGGACAATGAAGACGATGGTGAGCGCGGCGATCAGCCCGATCTGGGACAATCCGAGACTCGCGATCCAATCGGCGAAGACGATGGGCAACTTCGTGAAGCCCATGGCGGCCGTGAGGAACGCCGCGCCCGAGAGGATCAGCGCGATCATGCAATTGGTCCGCGTCGCGCCAACGACGCTCTCCTTGAACGTCTCCCATGTCAGCCCGCCGGTGAAATAGGAGAGCACGAGGGCGCCGATCACGCCGAGCACGGCCGATTCCGTCGGCGTAGCGAAGCCGCCGTAGATCGAACCGAGCACCAGCAGGATGAGACCCACGACCGGAATCAGCCGCCGGCTCTCCCAAAGCTTGGCGCGGAACGGCATCAGCGGGTCGCGCGGCGGGACTTTCTTCGGGTTCATCAGCGCCCAGCCGATGACGATGGCCGAGAAGATCAACATCAGGATGATGCCGGGGATGACGCCGGCGATGAAGAGTCGCGCGATCGACACTTCCGCGGCCACGCCGTAGACGATCAGGATGATCGAGGGCGGAATGAGCAAGCCGAGCGTGCCGGAGCCCGCCAGCGAGCCGACCAGCATGAAATCGTCATAGCCGCGTTTGCGCAATTCCGGCAGGGTCATCTTGCCGATGGTCGCCGCGGTGGCGGCTGATGAGCCGGAAATGGCAGCGAAGATGCCGCAGCCGTACACATTCGTATGCAGCAGCCGGCCGGGGAGGCCTTGCATCCACGGCGCAAGGCCCCGGAACATGTCCTCGGACAGCCGCGAGCGGAACAGGATCTCGCCCATCCAGATGAACATCGGCAGCGCCGTGAGGGTCCATGAATTGTTCGCGCTCCACAACGTAGTCCCGAACGTCAGCCCGCTCTTGACGTTGGTGAACGCATAAAGCCCAACCCAGCCCACGGTGCCGAGCGCCACCCCGATCCAAACGCCGAAGGTGAGGAAAACAAACAGGGTGACGACGAGAACCAGGCCAGCGAAAACCGGGTCCATGCCGATCACCGCTCGAACATCGGAGCGTCGGGGGACGGCTTCATCGCGAGATAGCTCGGGGTCGATCCAAGAGCCGCGCGCACGAAGTCCTCGACGAGCGCGACAAGAAGCACCGCCAGCCCAACGAGCAAGGCGCTTTGCGGGATCCAGAGCGGCACCGGCACGAGGCCTTGGCTCAGCTCGTTGAAGCGCCAGGAGTCGAATACGAACCAAAAGATCCAATACGTGGCCCAGGCGACGCCGACGATCGCAATGGCAAGCGCGATCATTTCGATCGCGAGCCGCTTCGCCCCGGCAAAACGCTCGACGAGAATGCCGACGCGGATGTGCTCGCCGTGGCGGTAGGTTGGGCCCAGCGCGAGCAGCGAGGCCGCCGCGAGCGCATAGCCGGCGAAATCGTCGCCGCCCCGGAATTGCATTCCCAAGAAGCGGGCCACGACTTGCACGACGATAATGACGGCAATCGACACGAGCGCGGCACCCGCGAGCACAGTGGTCAGCGCGTAAAGCCCGTCGAGAAACTTTCGCATCAAGGCTGACCCCCGGGCGCCCAGGCGTTTGATTGAAATCTTCCTCCCCCTGAAAGGGGGAGGTCGACGTGCGAAGCTCGTCGGGTGGGGGTCATCAGATTCACAAAGGATACGGCCGCGCGTCCAACCCCCACCCCGACCCTCCCCCTTCCAGGGGAGGGAGCAGCTTCACTTGTTGAACGCGGCCAGCACCTTTTCGCCGTCGGAACCAGCGCGCTTGGCCCATTCTTCGGCCATTTGCTTGCCGATCGCCGCAATGTCGGCCTTCAGCTTCGCCGACGGCTGCAGCACCTTGATCCCTTTCTCCGCCATGGTCTTCTTGTAGCCCTCGTTCAGCTCCTCCGACATCTTCCACCCGCGCTCCTCGGCGCGCGCGGCGGCCTCGGTGATCGCTTTCTTGACGTCGGCCGGGAGCGCGTCAAACGCCCCTTTGTTCACCATGACGACGTTCTGCGGCAGGAAGGCCTGCGTGTCGTAATAGTGCGTGAGATAGTCCCAGGCTTGGGTATCGACGCCGGTCGCGCCGGACGTGATCATCGCGTCCACCAGTCCCGTGCGGAAAGCCTGCGGCACTTCGGGCACCTGCACCGTGGTCGGCACCGCGCCCATCAGTTCGGCAAACCGCGACGTGGACGGATTGTAGGTGCGGAACTTGGTGCCGCGCAGATCGGCGATTGATTCGACCGGCTTCTTCGCGTAGATGCCCTGCGGCGGCCACGCCACCGAATAGAGAAGCATCAAACCCTGTTTTTCGAAGCGCTGCGAGACGAACGGCTTCGCCGCCGCGTACAGCTTCTTCGCCTCGGCATAGCTCGTCGCAAGCCCCGGGATGGATTCGAAGCCGAACATCGCGTCTTCGTTGCTGAGGACGGAGATCAGCACCTCCCCGATCTGGACCTGCCCGCTTTGAACCGCGCGCTTGATCTCAGGCATCTTGATCAGCGATGCGTTGGAGTGGACCGTGATCTTCAACTTCCCGCCGGCCGCCTTCTCCACATCGGCCACGAACTCGCGGACATTCCTCGTGTGGAAATTGCCGTCCGCATAGGGCGTCGGCATATCCCAGCCCGTCTGCGCCGTGGCCTGCCCGGCGACGAGCGCGCCAGCGACAAGGCCGGCTACGAATGCAATGCGCATGATTTGGTCTCCTGTTCCCGTCCGATGCGAGCGACGGTCCATTCGCCCGCTGTGGCCCTTGGCTGCCAAGATCTGTGGCCGGTCCTAGAGGATCGTACCGACCTGACCACGGCTTGCGCAACCGGCGACTGCCGGTCATAGCGTGTTTCGGTTCAAGGCTGCTCGGGGAGGTTAACGATGCCGTCGGCCAAAACCTGGGATTTCTGGATCGACCGCGGCGGCACCTTCACGGACATTGTCGGCCGAAAGCCCGACGGCGGGCTGGTCGCCCACAAGCTCCTCTCGGAAAACCCCGAAGCCTATCGGGATGCCGCAGTGCAAGGCATTCGCGAACTGCTCGGCCTCGAGGCCGGCGACGCAATTCCGACCGAGCACATCGGCGCCGTGAAGATGGGCACGACAGTGGCGACCAATGCGCTGCTCGAGCGCAAGGGCGAACGCACGCTCCTGCTCATCACCAGAGGATTTCGCGACGCGTTGCGCATCGGCTATCAGGCCCGGCCGCACATCTTCGCAAAGAAGATCGTCAAGCCCGAAACGCTTTATGAACGCGTGGTCGAGGTCGATGAGCGCGTGCGCGCCGACGGCACGGTCGAACGAAAGCCCGATCTCGATGCCGTGCGCGCCGCGCTCGAGGAAGCAAGGCGCGACGGCATCAAGGCGGTCGCCATCGTGCTGATGCACGCCTACCGCTATCCCGAGCACGAGAAGCGCCTGGCTGCAATCGCGCGTGACATGGGCTTCGACCAGGTTTCGGTCAGTCATGAAGTTTCACCGCTGATCAAGCTCGTCGGCCGCGGGGACACGACAGTCGTCGACGCCTATCTCTCGCCGATCTTGCGGCGGTATGTGGCGCAGGTGGCCGACGAGATGCGCGGCACGGCGGATGGCCTCTCCCCGCTGGCCGCGAGAGGGAGCCTTCCCCTGATGTTCATGATGTCCTCCGGCGGCCTGACCGCGGCGGACCTCTTCCAGGGCAAGGATGCCATCCTGTCCGGCCCCGCCGGCGGCGTGGTCGGCATGGCGGAGACCGGCAAGGAGGCCGGGTTCAAGCGCCTGATCGGCTTCGACATGGGCGGCACCTCCACCGACGTCGCCCATTTCGACGGCGAATATGGACGCGCTTTCGAGACGGAGGTGGCCGGCGTTCGCATGCGAGCGCCGATGATGCTGATCCACACGGTCGCCGCGGGCGGCGGCTCCATCCTGCATTTCGACGGCGCGCGCTTCCGCGTGGGGCCTGACTCGGCCGGCGCCAATCCCGGCCCGAAATGCTACCGGCGGGGCGGGCCGCTCGCGGTCACCGACGCGAACGTGATGCTCGGCAAGCTGATCCCCGATTTCTTCCCGAAAATTTTCGGGCCGCGACAGAGCCTGCCGCTCGACGCAGTTTCCGTGCGCGAGGCTTTTCAGGCGCTGGCGAAAGACGTGGGCGACGGCCGCGCGCCGGAGGACGTGGCGGACGGCTTCATCAAGATCGCGGTCGAGAACATGGCGAACGCCATCAAGAAGATCTCCGTTCAGCGCGGCTATGACGTCACCGGATACGCGCTGAACTGCTTCGGCGGCGCGGGCGGCCAGCACGCCTGTCTGGTGGCCGACGCGCTCGGCATGACCACGGTGCTGATCCATCCCTTTTCGTCGCTGTTGTCCGCCTACGGGATGGGGCTGGCGGATATCCGCGCCACGCGCCAGCAGGCGATCGAGGAGCCGATCGGCGAGGGCGCGCTCAAATCGATTCGAACCATCGCCGTCCGCCTCGGCGCCAATGCGCGTGACGAAGTCGTGGGCCAGGGCGTCGCGCCCGAAAAGGTCGAGGTCTTGGTCCGCGCGCATATTCGCTACGCCGGAACCGACACGGCGCTGGTGGTTCCTGCATTCGCCGTTCCGGGGCGCGCCAAGGGCGCGAAGGCGCCGCTGCGCGCCTCGCCCAAAATGACGCTGGGGAAAATCCAACGCGCCTTTGAGCGGGCCCACAAGTCGCGCTTCGGCTTCATCGACCGCAAGAAGGAGATGGTCGTCGAAGCGGTATCTGTCGAAGCGGTGGGCGGTGGCGCCAAATTCCGCGAACGCGCCGCAAAGACGACGCGCAAGGCGCTCCCCTCCCCGGCCCGGCGCACAAAATTCTTCTCGATGGGCAAGTGGCGGCGCGCGAACATCTATACGCGCGATCAGTTGCTGCCCGGCCACAAGGTCGAAGGCCCGGCCATCATCATCGAACCGCACCAGACCATCGTGGTCGAGCCCGGCTGGCGGGCGGAGCTGACGGCCAAGAACCACCTCGTGCTCAAGCGAGTGGTGAAGCTCAGGCGCGCGCGCGCGATCGGCACCCATGCCGATCCTGTGATGCTCGAAGTGTTCAACAATCTGTTCATGTCGATCGCCGAACAGATGGGCGTGTCGCTGCAGAACACGGCCTATTCGGTGAACATCAAGGAGCGCCTTGATTTTTCCTGCGCGGTCTTCTCCTCTGACGGCGCGCTCGTCGCCAATGCGCCGCACATGCCGGTGCATCTCGGCTCGATGGATCGCGCCGTCGAGACGATCATCCGCGAGAACAAGGGAACGATCCGTCCGGGCGATGTGTATGCGATCAATGCCCCCTACAATGGCGGCACGCATCTGCCGGACATCACTGTTTGCACGCCGGTGTTCGACGACCGCAAGAAGAATATTCTCTTCTGGGTCGCAAGCCGCGGCCATCACGCCGATGTCGGCGGCATCTCGCCCGGCTCGATGTCGCCGAACGCGACGACCATCGAGGAGGAAGGCGTCTATATCGACAATTTCAAGCTGGTCGATCGCGGACGCTTCCGTGAGAAGGAGCTCTATGCGCTGCTCGAAGGCGCGAAATATCCGGCGCGCAATGCGCTGCAGAACGTGAACGACCTGAAGGCGCAGATCGCCGCCAACGAGAAGGGCGTCAGTGAGCTGCGCAAAATGGTTGCACACTTCACGTTGCCGGTGGTGAAAGCCTACATGCTGCACGTGCAGGACAATGCGGCCGAAAGCGTGCGGCGCGTACTCGATCGCCTGCATGACTCGGAATTCGCCTACGAGATGGACCAGGGCACCTGGATCAAGGTGAAGATCGCCGTCGACAAGCGCAGGCGCGAAGCAACCGTCGATTTCACCGGCACCAGCCCGCAGCAGCCGACGAACTTCAACGCGCCGGAGCCGGTGACGCGCGCCGCTGTCCTCTACGTCTTCCGCGTCATGGTGGACGACGAGATTCCGATGAATGCGGGCTGTCTGCGCCCGATCAACATCGTGATCCCAAAGGACTCGATGCTCTCGCCGAAATATCCGGCGGCCGTGGTGGCCGGGAATGTCGAGACCTCTCAGGCAGTCACCGACACGCTGTTCGGCGCGCTCGGCGCGCTCGCCGCCGCGCAGGGCACCATGAACAACCTGAACTTCGGCAACAAGAAATATCAGTATTACGAAACCATCTGCTCCGGCTCGCCCGCAGGCCCCGGCTTCGACGGGACCGATGCCGTGCATACGCATATGACCAACACGCGCCTGACCGATCCTGAGGTGCTCGAATTCCGCTACCCCGTCGTGCTCGAGGACTTCCACATCCGAAAAGGCTCGGGGGGAAAGGGCAAGTGGACAGCAGGCGACGGCATCCGCCGCACGATCCGTTTCCTGGAAAAGATGGACTGCACGATATTGTCCGGTCATCGGCGCGTCCCACCCTTCGGGCTTGCCGGGGGCGAGAACGGGCAGGTCGGCGAGAACTGGGTGCGCCGGAAGAACGGCGTTTTGGAACAGCTCCAAGGTTGTGACGCGACGGTGATCGACGCGGGCGAGTCGATCATCATCCAGACGCCGACCGCGGGCGGCTACGGCGATCCGCGCGAGCGCAAAGGGTAACGGGGGCGCCTCGCCGGCTTGGCCTATGTCAAGGCGGGCACGGCCCGCTTTCCGTAAAGATGCCGGCCCATGCCCGCCCCCTCCCATGCCGAGGCGCCCCCATCCTCGTGGCTCCCGGCCGCGCAAGACATTCCCCGGCTCCTGCTCGCGCCGGTACCGCTGTTCCTGCTGCAGCCGATCTTTGATCGGATGGCCGCCCACGTCGCGCGCGCCAAGCCCGAGGTTTTCGAACGGCTCGGCCCGCATGCCGCCAAACGTTTCCTGGTCGATCCAGTCGATCTTCCCTTCGTGCTGTTGCTGCGGCCGAAACCGGAGGCTCCGAGCTTGACGCCTTATCGCCGCTCCGAGCGGCCCGTGCATGACGCGGGAATCGCCGGCACGTTTCTCGATCTCCTCGACATGATCGACGGCAGGCTGGATGGGGACGCGCTGTTCTTCTCGCGCGATCTTCGGGTAAGCGGCGACACCGAAGCGGTCGTCGCGCTGCGGAATGCGCTGGACGATCTTGATGGCGGCGTTGTCGACACCGTCACCGGCGCCTTCGGGCCGTTCTCCACGCCGGCCAGATTTGCGCTCGATCAGCTTCGCGCCATTCGCAGGAGCAGCCATGGCTGACGCCGCCCATTACACGCGCCCCGAACTCGTGTGCCCGGCCGGCACTCCCGCCGCGCTTCGAACGGCGGTGGATGCCGGAGCCGACGCCGTCTATTGCGGCTTCCAGAACGAGACGAACGCCCGCAACTTCCCGGGCCTCAACTTCTCGGTGGCCGAACTGCGCGATGCCGTCGGTTACGCCCATGGCCGCGGCGCGAAGGTGCTGCTCGCGATCAACACGTTTCCGCCTGCGGGCCGCTTTGGCCTTTGGCGCGAGGCGATCGACCTCGCGCCCGGCCTCGGCGTCGATGCGGTGATCGTCGCCGACATGGGCGTCGCCGCCTATGCAGCCCGCACCCATCCCGCCTTGCGGCTGCATCTGTCCGTGCAGGCCGGCGCGTCCTCGCCCGAGGCGATCCGCTTCTATTGCGAGGAGTTCGGCGTCAAACGCGTGGTGCTCCCCCGCATGCTGACGGTCGCCGAGATCGCCGATGTGCACAGCGCGATCCCTTGCGAAATCGAAGCCTTCATCTTCGGGAATATCGGCATGATGGCGGAAGGCCGCTGCAGCCTGACGAACTACATCACCGGCCTGTCGACCAACATGGACGGCGTCTGCTCGCCCGCCGCCGAGGTCCGTTACGAGGAGGACGCCGAGCGTAACCTGACGACGAAGCTCGGTCCCATCGTCATCGATCAATTTGCGCCCCGCGAAAGCGCCGGTTATCCGACCATCTGCAAGGGACGCTACCGCTGTGGGGCGCGAAGCGACCCCTATTACGCGTTCGAGGAGCCGGTGAGCCTGAATCTGTCCGCTCTCCTGCCCGACCTGATGCGCGCCGGCGTCACCGCGCTGAAGATCGAGGGCCGCCAGCGCAGCCGCGCCTATGTGAAGTCGGTCGTCACTGCGTTTCGCAAGGCGGTTGACGACGTGATGGCAGGACGCGATCCGGCCATTGCAAGTCTGCTGGCGCTCACCGAAGGCCACCGCGAGACGCAAGGCGCGTTCCGGAGCAAGACGTGGAGATGACCATGCGCGCCGTCGAGCTCACGCTGGGGCCGGTTTTGTTCAATTGGGCGCCCGAAACCTGGCGCGATTTCTATTTCCGTATCGCGGACGAGGCGCCGGTCGGCACGGTCTATCTCGGCGAGGTCATCTGCTCGAAGCGCGCGCCGCTGTTCGAGCCGCATCTCGAGCCGGTTGCCGAGCGGCTGGCGGCAGCGGGAAAAACCGTCGTCTTTTCAAGCCTGGCCGAAGTGATGCTGAAGCTCGACCGGAAGTTGATCGAAAGCGCATGCGCCACCGACGGCCTGGTCGAGGCGAACGACGCCTCCGCGCTGCGCGCTCTGCGCGGCCGGCCGCATCACGTCGGCCCTTTCATGAATGTCTATAACGAAGAGACCGTACGATTTCTCGTGGAGCGCGGCGCACGCAACATCTGCCTGCCGCCGGAAATGCCGGCCTCGGCCATCGGCGCCTTGAGTACCGCGGCCGCCGAGCTCGATGTATCGCTCGAGGTGCAGGTCTTCGGCCGCCTGCCGCTTGCGTTGTCCGCCCGCTGCTATCACGCACGCGCGCATGGCCGCACCAAGGATAGTTGCCTTTTCATTTGCGAGGAGGACCCGGACGGCATGGAGCTGAGGACGCTCGACGGGCGCGCGTTCCTCGCCATCAACGGCGTTCAGACGCTCTCATACGATTATCTGAACCTGATCCAAGCACTCCCCGAGCTTTCCGCGATGGGCGTCGCACGTTTTCGTCTCTCCCCTCACACATGCGACATGGTGGAGGTCGCCAAGATCTTTTGCGACGCGCTGGCCGGGACATCGTCGGCGGGCGAGGCCGCGTCACGCCTCGACGCGATCCCTCTTCCCGCGCCGTTCTCGGATGGCTTCTATCGCGGCCAGCCCGGCTATACCTGGAGCGGACAGTCGGTCCAGTAGCCGGGATTGAGCGAGATCCGGGAGGATTGTCCCGGACACGCCACCGAATCTGTTAATGCTTTGCCCATGGATCAGCAGCTTGCGATCGACGCTGCGCGGATCACCGCAGCCGTCGTTATGGGTGGCCTCATCGGCCTTGAGCGCTCCTTTCATGGCCGGCCCGCCGGCTTTCGTACCCACGCCCTCGTCTGCCTCGCCTCGACGCTTCTGATGGTCGTCACGGTCCATCAAGGCGAGTGGATGACGGGCGTTCCGCTCGACGCGATCCGCACCGATCCGACGCGCATGGCGCAAGGCATCATGACCGGCATCGGCTTTCTCGGCGCCGGCGTGATCTTCAAGGAAGGTTTGTCGGTGCGCGGCCTGACCACGGCCGCGTCCATCTGGGTGACCGCGGCAATCGGCGTGCTGGTCGGCATCGGGTTCTATTTCGTCGCCGGCCTCGGCCTCGTGGCGACCTTGGTGATCCTCTCATTGTTCCGCTTCCTGGAAAACAAGCTGCCCAGCGAATTCTACGCGCACCATACGCTCAGCTTCGAGCGCAACTCGGTCATGAGCGAAGAAACGCTGCGCGAGCTGATCGGCCGCCACGGCTTCACCGTCGCCAATCTCTCCTATCGCCTCTCCGATCACGGCAGCATTTTCGAGTATCGCATGGTGATCCGCAGCCGCGATCCCGGCGCCGCCGAGACGCTGGCGAGCGAACTGCGAACCCTGCCGGAGGTGATCGAATTCCGCATCGCCCCGACGGGGGACTGACGCATGATCTCAAAGGCGAATGCTCGCGCGAACCGCCTATTTCACCATCGCCTTTTGTTTCCATAGCTCCCAGACGCGGCGCACATTGTCTGCATCCGGTCCGGTGCGCGCATTGACCTTCGCCGCCTCTTCCGGCGCCAGATAGTTGATCGGCCCGCCGAGTTGCATGGCCTGGAGTTGCAGCCTGGCGTTCATCTCCGTATAGACCGCGCGCCAGACGGCAAGCTGCACGCTTGGTCCGACCACCACATTGCCGTGCCCGCGCATGAGCGCGACCGATCCCTCCCCGAGAGAATCGGCCAGCGCCTTTCCGAGCTTGCGGTCGCCGACGAGCATGTCCGTCATTCCCGCCGTCGCGCGGGGCTCGAACACCGGGACGGAGGGCGAAAGAAACGCCGCCGAGTGAAACACCGGCCGCATCGGCGCCTGGCTCACGCTGAAGGGAATGACGCTCGGCGAGTGCGAATGGATCACCGCGCGCACGTCCGGCCTCGCCTTGTAGATCTCGTCGTGGATGAAGCGCTCGCGAAACATTGCGCGGCCGCGCTGCTCAATCGGGCTCGAGTCGAGATCGTACTCCATGATGTCGTCGGCGGTGACGAGCGCGGGCGCGATCGAGCGCGCCATCAAATAGCGCGCGGGATTGCCCGGATGCCGGATGCTCACATGCCCAAGCCCGTCGAGCACGCCTTCGGCCGCCAGGATGCGGTTCGCCGCCACGAGGTTATTGATGATGGCCGGATCGGCCGCGCCCGCCGAAGCCGAGGCCGTTTGCGCGCGCGCTGGATCGCCCGCGAACAGGGCCGCAACGAAGCCGCAACCAATCACCCATCGAGAGACGTTGCGCATGCTGCACTCCGTAACGTTCCTGACGACATCATAGCACCGCGCGCGATGAACCGGCGAGGCGTGCGCCTCAATCCTCTCCCGGCAATCCGCGTGGAAGACCGCGGGGGACAATCGATCCGGTCACGTCGCGCCGTCGGTAGGCGAACGGATCGTCGCGGCGCCGCCAGGAGTCCGCGGCCGCCGCGCCGTGCGGCGGGGCCTGTCGCACGGCGCGTCCGGCGACGACATCCCCGGCGACAGGTTCAGGATTGCAGATCGCCTCCCCGCTTCGCCGTCTTCGCAGATCCACATGGATGTGATCGTAGTGATAGATGTTCGAGCCGGGCGAGAGCACGGTCGAGAATTGCTCGCACGCCCCCCTGTGGACGTCGCGCAGGAATCCTTGCTCCTCCGGCAGCCCGCGCCAGCCCTCGCGCACGCTGACTGTCCGGCCGTCGGCAAGGGTGAAGCCGGAAATGTCGAGGGCATTGCCGAACGCATGCTCGGAAATCGGCGCTCCCGATTGCCCGTTCATGCCGCGGCACGAATAGGCGGAGATTTGTTTGATCTCGGCCACGGGCTGTCCGAACCAGCGCAGCGCCGCCGGCTGCACCCGCTGGGCCATCCAGCCCTCGATCGCGGCGACCAGCGGACATGCGAGTGTTGCGGGCGGTGAGATTTCCGTCCGGGCCGAGAACCGCGGCATCGACCCATGGCCTTGCGGGTCGAGCGACACGGGCGCCGCAGTCGAGCTTGGAACGTGGGGCGAGAACGGCGGACCGTTGCGCAGCATCGGGGGCATTGGCGCGGCCGAGGCGTTCGGAATCGTCCCCGGCGGGCGCAACTCGGCAAAGCCCAGCGCCGCGCTTTCACCGACGGCAGCCACCTTCAATGGAAAATCCGCGCCGCAGATGCCGGGACCGCTGATCGGGGGGACCTGGACGATGCTCGGCCCTTCGCGGACCGCGCCGGACTTCAGGCATGCGACCTCCGCCTCGCGCCGCCACGGCTCGCGTTCGGCGAAGAAGCGCCCGCAACCGGCCAGTGCTACGAGGACGAGGGAGCCGACGAGATACAAACGCACTCCGCGCGCCATGCCACGAGAATGCAAACAACTCCGTTAATGAACTCTCAAACGCGCAAGGATGGTCGACAATCCGCTTGCCCGCGGGCGCGCTTCACGTCACATGGGAGCGCGGAGGGATGTTCATGGAAGGCAAGGCCCGTTTCATTTTCCCGATCCTGATGACGGCCATCATCGTCTTTCTCGTCAGCGCGGTGGTCACGGCCATCAACATCGGTTTCCGGTCGGATTACGTCGCACAATGGATGCGCTCCTTCTTCGTCGCCTGGCCGATTGCGGCGGTCGTTGCGTTCGTCGCCATTCCGCTGGCGCGCCGCGGCACGCAGATGGTCGTCGGCGCGATTGACGGACGGAAGTGATGCTGTCCGCCCTTGCACTGGCGCGCGACATCGACGCCGGCAAGCTGAAGCCGGCGCAAGTCATCGACTTGTGCGTCAAGGCAATTGCCGCGCGTGAAGCCGATGTTCAAGCCTTCGTGTCCTTGGATCTCGACGGCGCCCGGCGGTGCGCCGAACGGTCTGCGGCTGCGCTCGTGCGGCAACCCTTGCGCGGGCTGCCGATTGGCGTGAAGGACATCATCGACACGGCCGATTTGCCGACCGAATACGGTTCGCCGATCTACAACGGGCATCGCCCCAAGACGGACGCCGCGATCGTCTCGCAAGTCCGCCGGGCCGGCGGACTCCTCCTCGGCAAAACGGTCACGACCGAATTCGCCTACTTGCAGCCGCCGAAAACGCGCAACCCGCATAAGGCCGGGCACACGCCCGGCGGTTCTTCGTCCGGCTCAGCGGCAGCCGTCGCGGCCGGGATGGTGCCGATCGCGATCGGGAGCCAGACCGGCGGTTCGGTCATCCGCCCGGCGGCATTCTGCGGCGTCGCGGGATTCAAACCGTCCTACAAGCTGCTCCCGACTGTCGGCGTGAAATGCTTTTCGTGGCACCTCGATACGCTCGGATTTTTTGCGGCGAGCGTTGGGGATGTCGCCTTTGCGGCGGCGGCCGTTGCCGATCGCGATCTGTGCGTCGACGCCGGCGAGGTGGCTGCTCCGCGCGTATCGCTGGTCCGCACGCATCTGTGGCCGGAAGCGACCGACGACATGCGGGCGGCCGTCGAGAATGCGGCAAAAGCCGCGTCTGCCGCCGGCGCCCGCGTTGAGGACATCGTGCTGCCTCCGATCATGGAAGACGCGTTCCGCGCCCATGGCATCATCCAGGACTACGAGGCCTATCGCGCATTCGCCTTCGAATACGACCGCCATCGCGAGCGCATGAGTGGAATTCTCCGGACCATGTTGGAGAAGGCGGCGTCGATCTCCGCGGACCAGTACGACGAGGCGCGCCGCGTTTCCAAGCGCGCGCGCCAGGCATTGGCGGATATCATGGCCGCAACGGACGTCCTGCTGACACCCTCCGCGCCCGGGGCCGCGCCCGATCCGTCCACGACCGGCAGCCCCGTCTTCAACAAGCTTTGGACTCTGATGGGCAATCCGTGCGTAAGCGTCCCGGGTTTGCGCGACGCTTTCGGACTCCCCTTGGGTGTGCAGATCGTCGGGCGATTCGGACGCGATCGCGCCGCGCTTGCAGCGGCGTCCTTTATGGAGCGCGCGCTGGCGCGGCTGACCCGCTGATTGCGACCGCATTGGCTCAGAATCGAACGCAGAGGAACCGAATGCGGCGAATGCGTGAATTCAAGCGGACCCGTGAATAAATAAATATTCAGCTCCCAAAAATTTCGACTTCTTATGCAGCGTCAGTCGCTTAGGAAAAGCCAAGCGCGCTGTGTCGACACCGGCTTCGGCGCTGCAGCATCTTTTGTACCTTCGAGCCCGGGTGCGCCTCTGGTAAAATTCCTGCATCGAAATAGCGAAGGGAGGCCGTGGACGTGGACCTTGCCTTGAAGCTGAATGTGCTGGCCATCTGCGCCGCTTTTGCTTTCGTCGGCGCGATACTGCTGGGTGCGTTCTAAACGGGGGAGTCCTACCCAAAGCTGAAATTCGAACCAGCCGTTCCTGAGAGAGCGGCGACGACCGACGGGCATCGAAGAAGAAACTCTTCGATGCCCGTTGCTATTGGGCGGCCGCGTGAATATCGGATTCTTGCTCTTCATGCGCCGTGAATGCTTCGCGCACCACTGCCTCGACCCATCCCATGGTCAGCGCGACGCGCCGTATTTGCCGGACTTGACGTTCGACGAGAAGCCAGAGCTCCCGCAGCGGCGGCGGCTCCGGCGCAAGCAACTCGACCAGCGCGAGATCACGCCTGCCGATCGCCAGCGGCATGACCGCCTTTCCAACGCCGATACGAACCGCTTGCAGGATCGTTTCGAGATCGGCTCCGCGCGCAATCACCGGCTCGCCCTCCCGGCGGGCAAGCCACCTTGCCTCCGGCACGTCGGAGAGCGTCTCGTCATAACCGATCCAGGGGAGGTCTTCGCGATCCAAACCCTTGGCGGCAAACACGCCGTAATGCACGGTCGCGATCCGCCGCGCGAGGAAGCTGCCATTGCTGGGCCGCGCCAGCCGCAGCGCAATATCGGCTTCCCGTCTGGTGAGGCTCAGGTTTTCGTGCGTGCCCACCAGTTCGACCACGATGCCTGGAGCAAGCTGGTGCAGCAGCTTGAGCGCCGGCGCAAGCACATGCGCCGTGATCATCGGCACGGCGGTGATCCGCACCGAACCCTCGTTCTGCGCCTCGGCGTCGACCGAGAACGCGGCCAGCAGCGAGGCTTCCGCCTCCTCGGCGCGCTGCGCCATGCGCTGGGCGACATCGGTTGGAACAAGACGGGTGCCGTCGCGGAGAAAGAGCGGGGTCCCGATCACATCCTCCAGCCGAAGCAGCCGCCGGGACACGGTCGCCTGGTCCACGCCCAAGGCCTTTGAGGCGGCCGCCTGCGTGCCGTGGCGCACCACCGCCAAGAGAATGCGAGCATCGTCCCAGGAGAGCGCTCTATGCATGAGCGCATTGATAGCATAGCCGGGTATAATGTCGACCAGATCCGCCGGCCTGGGCCGTGTCATGTTTAACGCGGCCAGCCTATTCCGCGGCGGCTGCGCGCGGCCGCAATGAGAGCGGGTCGTAGTTGAGGATCGGCGCGAGCCACTTCTCGGCTTCCTCGAGGGACCAGTTCTTCCTCGCCGCGTAGTCCTGAACCTGATCGCGCTCGATCTTGCCGACGCCGAAATAGTGGCTTTCCGGGTGGCTGAAATAGAGGCCGCACACCGATGCTCCGGGCCACATGGCGAAGTTTTCCGTGAGCGTCACGCCGATCAACCGTTCGCCCGCAATCAACTGGAACAGCGCAGCCTTCTCGGTGTGGTCGGGTTGCGCCGGATAGCCCGGCGCGGGCCGAATGCCCCGGTACTTCTCCCCGAGGAGCTCGCCGCTGGTCAGTGCCTCGTCGGGCGCATAGCCCCAGAACTCGCGCCGCACGCGCTCATGCAGCCGCTCGGCGAAGGCTTCCGCCAACCGGTCGGCCAGCGCCTTGACCATGATATTGGAGTAGTCGTCGTTCGCCTGCTTGAAGCGGTGGGCCACCTCTTCCTCCCCGAGGCCGGCCGTGACGACGAAACCGCCGATATAATCCGGCACGCCGGATTCGACTGGGGCGATGAAGTCGGCGAGCGCGAGGTTGGCGCGCCCTTCCCGGCGCGCGAGCTGCTGGCGCAAGGTATGGAGCACGGCAAGCGGCGTATTCCGCGTGTCGTCACTGAACACCACGATGTCGTCGCCGATGCTGTTCGCCGGCCAGAAGCCGATCACGCCCGCCGCCGTGAACCACTGCTCGCGTATGATGCTGTCCAGCATGGTGCGCGCGTCCTGATAAAGCGCCCGCGCCGCGACGCCATACTTGTCGTCGTCGAGAATGGTCGGATACTTGCCGACCAGCTCCCAGGTGGCAAAGAACGGCGACCAGTCGATGTAGTCGACGAGCTCGGCCAGCGGATAGTTCTTCAGCACGCGCGAACCGATGAAACTCGGGCGCGGCGGAGTGTAGGACGACCAATCAACCTTGAACGCATTCGCGCGGGCGTCAACGAGCGACAGGCGCTGCTTCTCCTCCTGCCCCCGCGCATGCGCCGCCGCGATCTTCGCATATTCCGCGCGCACCTGATCGAGATAGACGGGCCGCGCCTCGCGGGACACGAGGGAAGAGGTGACCCCGACGGCGCGGCTTGCGTCGGTGACGTACACCGCCTGGCCACGACGATAGTTCGGATGGATTTTCACCGCCGTATGCACGCGGCTCGTCGTGGCGCCCCCGATCATCAAAGGCAGATCGAACCCCTGCCGCTCCATTTCGGCCGCGACATGGCACATCTCGTCGAGCGAGGGCGTGATCAATCCCGATAGCCCGATCACATCGACCTGTTCGGTTTTCGCCGTTTCCAGGATCTTCGCCGCCGGAACCATTACGCCGAGGTCGATCACCTCGTAATTGTTGCACTGAAGGACGACCCCGACGATGTTCTTGCCGATGTCGTGCACGTCCCCCTTCACGGTTGCGAGCAGAACTTTTCCGGCCGTCGTTTTTTCGACGTGCCCCTGGTTCTTCTTGTCTTCCTCCATGTAGGGCAGAAGGTAGGCGACCGCTTGTTTCATGACGCGCGCCGACTTGACCACCTGGGGCAGGAACATCTTGCCCGACCCGAACAGATCGCCGACGACGTTCATGCCGTCCATCAGCGGACCTTCGATCACCGACAGTGGGCGGGCCGCACGCTGACGAGCCTCTTCGACATCCTGCGTGATGTAATCGGTGACGCCGTGCACGAGCGCATGCGCGAGGCGCTTCTCGACCGGCCATTCGCGCCAGGCGAGATCGGCCTGCTTCGCCTCCTTTCCTTGCCCGCGATAGCGCTCGGCCAAGGCGAGCAGCCGTTCGGCGGCGTCCTTGCGCCGGTTGAGCACGACATCCTCGCACGCCTCGCGCAGCTCGGGGTTGAGATCGTCATAGACCGCGATTTGTCCCGCGTTGACGATTCCCATGTCCATGCCGGCCTTGATCGCGTGATAGAGGAACACCGAATGCATGGCCTCGCGCACGGCCTCGTTTCCGCGGAACGCGAAGGAGAGGTTCGACACGCCGCCTGACACGTGCACGTGCGGCAGATCCTGCCGGATGGCGCGCGTCGCCTCGATGAAGGCGCGGCCGTAATCGTCGTGCTCCTCGATGCCGGTCGCGACGGCAAAGATGTTCGGATCGAAGATGATATCCTCGGGCGGGAAGCCAACCTCGTCCACCAGGATCCGGTAAGCGCGCTTGCAGATCGCGATCTTGCGTGCCGCCGTGTCGGCCTGGCCCTGCTCGTCGAAAGCCATCACGACGACAGCCGCGCCGTGGCGGCGCACGATCTTGGCGTGCCGAACGAACTCGGCCTCCCCTTCCTTCATCGAGATCGAGTTCACGATCGGTTTGCCTTGCAGGCATTTGAGGCCCGCCTCGATCACGCTGAACTTCGATGAGTCGACCATCACCGGCGCCCGCGCGATGTCCGGCTCGGAGGCGATCAGATTGAGAAACGTCGTCATCGCCTTCTCGGAGTCGAGCAGCCCCTCGTCCATATTGACGTCGATGACCTGCGCGCCGTTCTCGACCTGCTCGCGCGCGACTTGCAGCGCGGCATTGTAGTCGCCGTTCGTGATCAGCTTGCGGAACTTGGCCGAGCCGGTGACATTCGTCCGCTCGCCCACATTCACGAACGGGATCTCCGGCGTGAGCGTGAAGGGCTCGAGTCCCGAAAGGCGCAAGCAGGGCGCCGGGCGCGGGATGTTGCGCGGTGTCTTGCCCGCGACCGCATGCGCAATGGCGGCGATGTGTTCCGGCGTCGTCCCGCAGCAGCCGCCGACGATATTGACGAGGCCCGCGCTCGCGAATTCTTCGAGCAATCCGGCCATGTATTCGGGGCTCTCGTCATAGAGCCCGAACTCGTTCGGCAGTCCCGCATTCGGATAGGCGCAGACCAGCGTGTCGGCGACGCGCGCCAGCTCCTCGATATGCGCCCGCAGCTCCTTGGCGCCGAGCGCACAATTGAGCCCGATCGACACAGGCGAGGCATGGCGCACCGAGTGCCAGAACGCGGTCGGCGTCTGTCCGGACAGCATGCGGCCGGAAAAATCGGTAATTGTGCCGGAGACCATGACCGGGGCTTGGAAGCCCAATTCGTCGCCAAGCTCGGCGATGGCGTAGAGCGCCGCCTTGGCGTTCAGCGTGTCGAATATCGTCTCGACCAGAAGGATATCCGCACCGCCGTCGAGCAAGCCCCTCGCCTGCTCCGCATAGGCGGCCTTCAATTGGTCGAATGTGACGGCGCGAAAGCCCGGATTGTTGACGTCGGGCGAGATCGACGCGGTGCGGTTGGTCGGCCCGATCGCGCCGGCGACGAAGCGGCGCTTGCCGTCTTCGCGCTCCGCAGTCTGCGCGGCCGCGCGCACCAGGCGCGCGCCTTCGACGTTCAGCTCGTAGGCGAATTCCTGCGTCCCGTAATCGGCTTGCGCGATGGAGGTCGAGGAGAACGTGTTCGTCTCCACGATGTCGGCGCCCGCGCGGAAATAGGCGAGATGGACGTCGCGAACCGCCTTCGGCTGCGTCAGAACGAGCAGATCGTTGTTGCCGCGCAGGTCCTGCGGCCAGTTCTCGAACCGCGTGCCCCTGAATTGGGCTTCGTCCAACTTCATGCGCTGGATCTCGGTGCCCATCGCACCGTCCAGGACCAGGATTCGCTCCCGCGCCGCCGCCTTCAGCGCGGCAACGGCGTCGCGGCCGTCATTGAGCCTCGCGGCTTGGCGCGTATTCATCAGGCTGCCTCGCGGGCCGTCGCGGGACGCAATCCGAGCAGATGGCAGATCGCATAGACCAGGTCCGCGCGATTCATCGTGTAGAAGTGAAACTGCCGCACGCCTTGCTCGACGAGGCCCAGCACCTGCTCGGCGGCGACCGCGGCGGCGATCAGCTTGCGCGTCGCCACATCCTCCTCGAGCCCCTCGAAACGCTGCGCGAGCCAGCGGGGAACGCCGGCGCCGCATCGCTCCGCGAAGGCTCGCGTCTGCTTGAAATTCTGCACCGGAAGAATGCCCGGCACGATCGGAATGCCGATTCCGCGCGCCCGCACGCGCTCCAGATAGCGGAAATAGCAGTCGTTCTCGAAAAAGAACTGGGTCATTGCGCGCGTCGCTCCGGCATCGACCTTCGCCTTGAGCATGTCGATGTCTTCCGCGACCGATGGACTCTCCGGATGCTTTTCCGGATAGGCGGACACCGAAACTTCGAAACCCGCCAACCGCTTGATGCCGGCAACGAGATCGGCGGCGTTCACATATCCTCCGGGATGCGGCTCGTAGCGGGCGCCGATCCCGTTCAACGGATCGCCGCGCAAGGCCACGATGTGCCGCACGCCGGCATCCCAGTACGAACGGATAACCTCATCGACCTCGCCGCGCGTGGCGGCCACGCACGTCAAATGCGCAGCCGGCGTCAGCGAGGTTTCGGCCAGAATGCGCTTCACCGTCGCGTGGGTGCGCTCGCGCGTCGAGCCGCCCGCGCCGTAGGTGACCGACACGAACTCCGGCGTCATCGGCGCAAGGCGCGTGATCGATTCCCACAGCGTCTTCTCCATCTCTTCCGTTTTCGGCGGAAAGAACTCGAACGACACTGAGATCGGCGCGGGCTCGCTCATCACGCCACCTCCTGCCCGGCATTCGCGATCAGCACGCGCGGGTCGCGCGCGAGCCAGAGCGAGACCGCGATCTTGCCGCCGGGCTCGGGTGGCAGCATCCGATGCGACACGGCCTCGAGCCCCGCGCCGACGAGCCATTGCGTCACGATCTCGGCCGCAAAACCCAACCGGCGATGGGCGAACTCCTCGCGCAGGAACTCGAGATCATGCGGAGCGAAATCGACGACCAGCAAGCGCCCTTGCGGGCGCAACACGCGCGCCGCCTCGCGGATCGCCTTCCCCCCATCGTCGAGGAAGTGCAGCACCTGGTGAATGATGACGACGTCGAAGGAATCGCGCGGCAGCGCGAGATTGTAGATGTCGCCCTGGCGCACCGTGCAATGACGGAGCCCGGCTCGGTCGAGGCGGGCGCGCGCGAGCCTCAGCATGTCGTGCGACAGATCGATTCCGAGCCCGCGCTCAATGTCCGCTCCGAACATCTCGATCATGCGGCCGGTGCCGGTGCCGAGATCGAGCAGCGAGCGGAACGGCCGCTCCGACAGCGCGGCGCGGATGGCGGCTTCCACCGCCGCATCCGGCACATGCAGCTTGCGGATACGGTCCCACTCCTCCGCATGCGCACGGAAATAGGCCTGCGCCGCGGCGGCGCGTTCGGCTCGGACTTCGGCGAGCCGCTCGCGATCGCGCGCGATCACTGCATCGGCGGGATCGAGCCGGGCGACGAGCGCGCGCATCATATCGGCCGCGCCGGGCTGATCGGCCAGTCGAAAGAAGGCCCAGCTCCCCTCGCGGTAGCGCTCGAGGAGGCCTGCTTCGGCCAATAGGCGCAGATGCCGCGAAATGCGGGGCTGGGACTGGCGCAGGATTTCAATGAGATCGGAGACCGTGAGCTCGGCTTCCGTAAGCAGCGCGAGGATGCGCAGCCGCGTCGGCTCGGCGGCGGCCCGCAGCGCGCTTTCCAGTTCGTCGAATGGCAGGCGCGCGTCCGTGAGCACGATGCAGGGCCTCGGTTGTCGGGCAGGAAGGTCCCGCAGAGACATAAACATATCTTTATATGACCGGCAAGAGCACGGGCGAAACGTGGTAAGTCGGACGTAAGTTCCAGCGCAGGCTCAGATTTCCGCCGCCGTCCGGGTCCGGTCCAGGACCGCGGAGCGGCAGCCCCCGCCGCAGAAGCGTTGGATGAGATCGATGAGATCGGCGGCTGCGGTCTCGGGCGCGCCCCACCCGTTGGCCTGCAGCGTTACCACGGCGCGCGTCGTGCGCGGGGTGATCAGCGAACGCGCGTCCTGCCGCCAGTTCCAGCGCCGGCAGAGAATTTTCCGTGCATCCGCATAGACGACTTCGCCCGGCTTCGGCGCCTCCGGTTCCACCTCGCCGTCCTCCGCAAGATCCGACATGTCCTGGAAGCTGTCACCCTCCTGCGCGTAACGGAACGCGAGCGGTGGAATGACGTGATCGAGATCGTCGGCGCCGAGCGGCAGAACATGCTTGAGCGACACCGCATTGTAGAGATCGACAAAGGTGTTCACGCGCGCAAGCTCGCGCCCGGCGAGCACGTTCTTGAGCAGCCGCTCGACCGAAGACCGGTAGCGCGTCTGCTTGATGCCGAATCCCTTGTAGGCGCGCCGCCACGCGGCGATCCCGGGAATTTGCGCGAGCTCGAACCCGTTCCATCGCAGGCGCGCTTCCTTTTCGCGCGCATGGATCATGGCGTCGAGTTCCGGTGGGCGGTCGCGCGAAATGCTCAGGCCTTCGGCTACGACCACCGCCGTGCAGCAGTCTGGAAAAGCGGTCAACACAGGCGCGATGGAGATGGAAAGGGGCATGACTGGGCCGGTATGGAATACGCCGCAGACTTTGCATAGGCTGCGTGCCTGTCAAGGACGCATGATGAGCACCGATCCGTTTGGGATCCGCGAAGGCGAGATCGCCGTCGACCTACCGGCGCAATTCGACGCAGGCCTCTATTATATCGGCCGCATCCGCACGCCCTGGACGCGGCGCGAGGATTGTCCAAGGAACGCTCGCGTGTCGGATGCCGTCTGCACCATCGAACTTGATGCGCGCTGGAAGCAGGCGTTGCAGAACGTCGAGACCTGCACGCATCTGCTCGTTCTGTACTGGATGGACAAATCGCGCCGCGATCTCGTGGTGCAGGCTCCGCGACACTATCACAAGGAGCAGCGCGGCACCTTTGCCTTGCGCTCACCCGTGCGGCCCAATCCGATCGCGGCGAGCGTTGTGCGACTGATCTCGATCGAGGACGCGCGGCTGCAAGTCGTCGGACTGGATTGTCTCGACGGCACGCCGCTGCTCGACATCAAGCCCTATTTCCCCTCGACCGACGCCGTGCCGGAGGCGGTCGTCGGATGGCACAAGGAGCGGAGCGGGCCGGAATAGTCCGCCCCCGGTCGCGTCACGACCGCTCGCGCGAGATGTCGGTCACCTCGACCTGTACCTGCACCCGCCGCCCGCCGCGCTGGACGGTGAGTTGCGCCGGCTTGCCCACGCCCGTGCGATCGAGCGCGGCGGTGAGTTCGGCGAGACGGCGTACCGGCTCCCCGTTCACGGCGACGATCACGTCGCCCATCTCGCCCGTTTGCGGATCGACACCGCGCAAGCCCGCACGCTCAGCCGGCGACCCCGGCAGAACACGGAAGACGATGACGCCCTCGATGCCGAGCCGCGCCGCCGCGCCCTCCTGGCCTGCAAGAATGCCGATGCCGGGGCTCGGGACGCGCCCGCGCTGGATGAGTTGCGGCACGACGCGGTTCACCACGTCGATGGGCACGGCGAAGCCGATGCCGGCGAAGGCACCGGACGGCGAAAAGATCGCCGTGTTCACGCCGACGACGCGTCCCGCCGAATCGAGCAGCGGTCCGCCTGAATTGCCTGGATTGATCGGCGCATCGGTCTGGATTACGTCGGCGATCTCCCGCCCCTGCCCCGTCGGCAGCCGCCGCTGCAGCGCGCTGATCACGCCCGCCGTCAGGGTCTGGTCGAGCCCGAAGGGATTGCCGATCGCAAACGCCGCCTGCCCGACCCTCAGGTCCGCCGACGTGCCGATCGCCAAGGGCTGCAACGATTGCCGCGTTCGCCCGAGGCGCAGCACGGCGAGGTCGAAGTTCGGCGCCGCGCCGACCAGTTCCGCGCTCACGATGTCGCCGCCGGCGAGCCGCACCGCGAATTCGCGCGCGCCTTCGACGACATGGTTGTTGGTGACGACGTGGCCGGCGGCGTCCCAGATGAAGCCGCTGCCGCTTTGCTGGCCGCTGCCCTCCTCGGCGAACGGATTTCGGCTCGCGCCGCCGCGCCCGAACACATGCACGACCGAGGGCGACGCACGTTGAAACAACTCGATCGTGCTGAGTTCCGAAGCCGCGAGGTCGCCGCGGGCGGCCACGGGGCGCGGAGCCGTCTCGGCGAGGAAATAACGCGCGACATAGGGTTCGGCGACAAACGCCGCGAGCAGCGCCAGCGCGGCGATCAAGCCAATGCGAACAAAGCGTTCCGACACCGCGGGCCTCCACACTCCCGGACTTGTTCCCTGTGGTGAGAATTTCCAGAGATCAAGGGATAACGCAAGCCGCCGCCCGGAGTTGCCGCAAGGCCGAACGACCTCTCCCCGCAAGCGCGGAGAAGTGGTTGTCTGCGATGGCATTGTCCCATAGGTAGGCCACGACGAACGATCAGGACGAGCTTGGCAATGCAGGCCAAGAGAGCAGGCTGGGCCTCTTAGGAGCACACGATGCGGATTGCGGTGATGGCGGCGGGGGCCGTCGGCGGTTATTTCGGCGCGCGGCTTGCGCAATACGGGCACGAGGTGCATTTCATCGCGCGCGGCCGCAACCTCGACGCGCTGCGCGCGAACGGGCTCAGGGTCGAGAGCACGCATGGCGACCTGCATCTGAAGCCGGTGAACGCGACCGACGATCCCGCGCAAGTCGGCGCAGTGGACATCGTGCTGTTAGCGGTCAAGCTGTGGGATACGGAGAAAGCTGCGGAACAGGCGCGGCCGCTGGTCGGGCAGCGCACGCGCGTCATCACGCTGCAGAACGGGATCGACAGTGTCGAGCGCATTGCGCCGATTCTCGGCGCCGACGCGGCCGTGCCCGGCACCGCCCAGATCGCGACCGTCCTGGCCACGCCCGGCGTGATCCGGCACACGAGCGCGTTTGCGCGCATGCGCTGCGGGCGCGTCGACCGACGCGCCGATCCCGCGCTCGAATCCTTCGTCGAAGCGGGAAAGGCGGCGGGGCTCGATATGGCGATTCCGCCGGACATCGCGGTCGAGCGCTGGGAGAAGTTCATTTTCCTGGTGGGATTGTCGGGCGTCACGGCGTCGAACCGCAAACCGATCGGCCCGCTGCGCCAAGACCCCGCGACGCGGAAACACCTCTTCGACATCATGCGGGAGGTGGCGGCGATCGCGCGCGCAAAGGGCGTGGCGATCGCGCCCGATTATGCCGAGGCGCGCATGCGGTTCGTCGACACGATCGATCCCGGCATGAAGGCCTCGATGCTGCATGATCTCGAAGCCGGCAACCGCCTTGAACTTGATTGGCTCGCGGGCAAAGTGATCGCGCTCGGGCGCGAGCTCGGCATTCCGACGCCCGCGAACGAGCGCGTCTATGCGGCGCTCGAGCCCTACCGGATGGGAACGCGCGCGTGAGCGACAAGGCGCATCCGGCGCTCGGCGCGCAGTTCATGCGGCGCGCGATCGCACTCTCCTGCGAGAGCGTCGCCTCGGGCGGCGGTCCGTTCGGCGCGGTGGTGGTGCGCGACGGACGGATTATCGGAGAGGGCGTCAACCGCGTCGTGCCGCACGGCGATCCGACTGCGCATGCCGAAGTGGTCGCGATCCGCGCCGCGTGCCGGACCATCGGCTCGCATACGCTCGGGGGCGCCGTGATCTACACGACCTGCGAGCCATGCCCGATGTGTCTCGGCGCGATCTGGTGGGCGCGCCTCTCCGCGATCGTCTACGGCAACGCGCGCGACGAGGCAGGCAAGATCGGCTTCGACGACGCGGCGATCTATCGCGAGGTCTCCTCCCCGCTCGCCGCGCGCACGCTCCCGCTCCATCGCTTCATGGCCGACGAAGCCGCCGAGGCGTTCCGGCTTTGGATGGCGAAAGCGGATCGGGTTCAGTATTGAGCGATGTGCCGGACCTGTCGGAAGCTTCACCTCTCCCCGCGCCCGGTTCTTCGGGAGCTACTGTCAGGTGATTACGAGCTCAGAACAGCCTGCGCAACCTCGCCGTACGCCCGCAATTCGACCTCGTTCATAATTGCTGCTCTCTGAAAGGCCTGTCCCTGATAAAATCTCTTCACCCCACGATCCCGGGCAGCAGCGGCTCCTTCGCACCTGAACTCTCCAGCGCCAGTAACCGGTCCTTGGTGAATCGTCCGCCCGGCGCGGAGAAGCCGCCGAGGCGGCGGCCGGCGGCGAGGATGCGGTGGCACGGGATGATGATCGGCACGGGATTCTTCGCCAACGCCTGGCCGACCGCCTGCGCTTCGCCCTCGCAGCCCGCGCGTTTCGCAAGCTCGCCATAGGTGAGCGTCTCGCCGAAGCCGACCGTGCGCGCGGCTTCGTACACGCTGCGGCGGAAGGGATCGACGCCGGCGAGATCGACCGCGACGGAGTCGAAGTCAGTCCGCTCGCCGCGCATCGCGCCTCGGACGGCGGCGATCAGCGCGGCAATATGCGAAGACATCTCTGTGGCCGGGCGCGCGGAGGCGCCGCGCACGCGCCGCTCGGTCAAGGCCCTGTTCGGATGCGGTAAAGCGAGGCGTGTGACGCCCTGCCCGCTCCAGGCGATTCCGATGTCGCCGATCGCCGTGTCGAAGAGGACGTAGTGCTCCGGAGTCTCCGGCGCCTCGGACTCGTTCCTTGCCGCGCTGTTCATCACAAGACTCGTTGCCTGACCTCGCAAATGTCGGCGTCCGTAGCCCGCATTGAGCGGCAGCGAAATGCAGGGATGATAGGCGGATAAGCTGACCCGGATTTCGCTTCGCTCTATCCGGGCTACGCGGCGTCGACCGCATATCACGTCACACCGCCTTGTTGCTCTCCTTCGCCGCCGCCGCGGCATCCACATAGACCTCGCCACCCATCGCGCGGAATTTGTCCGCCATCTCCTTCATGCCGCGCTCGGCCTCATCCTTCGAGACGCCCGCGATGTCGGGGTAGAGCGCCGCCTTCTCGTTGTCGCCGAGGCCCGCCGCATAGTCGCGCACGTCCTGCGTGATCTTCATCGAGCAGAATTTCGGCCCGCACATGGAGCAGAAATGCGCCGCCTTGTGCGCCTCCTTCGGCAGCGTCTCGTCGTGATAGGCGCGCGCGGTGTCGGGGTCGAGCGACAGATTGAACTGGTCCATCCAGCGGAATTGGAAGCGCGCGCGGGAGAGCGCGTCGTCGCGGAGCTGCGCCGCGGGGTGGCCCTTGGCGAGGTCGGCCGCATGCGCCGCGATCTTGTAGGCGATCACCCCCTCCTTCACATCGTCGCGGTTCGGCAGCCCCAGATGCTCCTTCGGCGTGACGTAGCAAAGCATCGCCGTGCCGAACCAGCCGATCATCGCCGCCCCGATCGCGCTCGTGATGTGGTCGTAGCCGGGCGCGATGTCCGTCGTGAGCGGTCCGAGCGTATAGAACGGCGCCTCGCCGCACTCCTTGAGCTGCTTCTCGACATTGATCTTGATCTTGTGCATCGGCACGTGTCCGGGGCCTTCGATCATCACCTGGCAGCCCTTCGCCCAGGCGATTCTCGTCAATTCGCCGAGCGTCTCGAGTTCGGCGAACTGCGCGCGGTCGTTGGCGTCGGCGATCGAGCCGGGCCGCAGCCCGTCGCCGAGCGAGAACGACACGTCGTAGCGGCGCATGATGTCGCAGATCTCGTCGAAGCGTTCGTAAAGAAAACTCTCCTTGTGGTGAGCGAGGCACCACTTCGCCATGATCGAGCCGCCGCGCGAGACGATGCCGGTGACGCGACTCGCGGTGAGGTGGATGTAAGACAGCCGCACGCCGGCATGGATGGTGAAGTAATCGACGCCCTGCTCGCACTGCTCGATCAGCGTGTCCTTGTAGACCTCCCAGCCGAGCTTCACCGGATCGCCGTCGACCTTCTCCAGCGCCTGATAGATCGGCACCGTGCCGATCGGCACCGGCGCGTTGCGGATAATCCATTCGCGGGTGTTGTGGATGTTGCGCCCGGTGGAGAGGTCCATCACCGTGTCGGCGCCCCAGCGGATCGCCCACACCATCTTCTCCACCTCCTCCTCGACAGAGGAGGACACGGCGGAGTTGCCGATATTGGCGTTGATCTTGGTGAGGAAGTTGCGGCCGATGATCATCGGCTCGAGCTCGGCGTGATTGATGTTGGCCGGAATGATGGCGCGGCCGCGCGCGACCTCGCTGCGCACAAAGTCCGGCGTGATGAAGGGCGGAATGTCCGCACCGAAACTCTCGCCGTCGGCGAGCGCGGCCTGCGCGCGCTCGAGCATCCGCTTGCGGCCGAGATTCTCGCGCTCGGCGACGAAGACCATTTCCTTGGTGACGACTCCGGCGCGCGCCCATTCGAGCTGGGTGATTGGCGCGGGGGGCAACGTGGCGTGCAGCGGACGGTGCTGCCCCGCAAACGCCCGCGCGAGATGCTTTCCGCTCACATTGCCGTTGTCGACCGGCCGCAAGGGACGGCCGTCATACTCTTCGACGCCCCCGCGTTCGCGCACCCATTCGACGCGCGGGCGCGCCAAACCGCGCTCGACGTCGATTGCCGCGTCGGGATCGGTGTAAGGACCGGACGCATCGTAGACCCGCGCCGGTTCCTCACCCGCGCTCGGATCGAGCGGAATCTCGCGCAGCGGCACGCGCAGGTCGGGCGCCGTTTCAGGAGTCGTGTAGATCTTGCGCGAGCCGACGATCGGGCCCGTGGTCACGGTTGGGGTTGGTGCGGGGATGTGCTTGTTCATCGGACGGCTCCGGTTGTTGCGGGCCTCCGGCGAAGGTTCGGCTTCGGAGCGAGAAGTCCCGTTCCCTTCGCCGGCATGACCCGGATCAGGTTCAAAGGGTCTCCGCGGTGTCGTCGCCAAGCGACGGCGGGCGGACTCTCAGCCCCGTCCGGGGCTCCCCGAGGAACGTCGATAATCTAAGCTGATGGCAGGGGGTGTCAACGCATGAAAGAAGGCTGGCAAGACGAAGATTACCCACCATGATCAGACGCGGCACCGATTGCGCGCCGTTGCGGACCGCTACCGTCCATGTCCATTCAGTCCGTTGCTGCGCGCGCCGTTTGCGTGCTTTCCGTTGCGCTTGGCCTTGCCGTTGCCGCCATGATGCCGGCCATTGCCGTTTCGTGCCTCGGCGCGCTTTCTCCGCCGTTTCTCGACGCAGGCCTGACACTTGCAACCCAACGGCTCGATGAAAATCGCGAAATAGTCCTTGCCGTAGTGATACGTGATTTCGTCGCCCGGGTGGATGCGTTTGGTCGCGCGAATGAACACGTTGCCCTTGATGATGTCCGACTCCGCATTGGGCCGGCAGCCGTGATTGATGTAGCGGGCAGTGTTCCGCCGGGTCGAACCATCAATGGTCCATCGGCTGTTCACCTCGAACATGTATTTCGTGCCGATGTCGTCGGCGATCTTGGTCGGCACCCGCCGTCCCCAATAGCGGGCGATGATCTCGCCCTTCTTGATTGGTTCGGTCGCAAAAAGGCCAAGCCCCGAGCGGGAGCGCCCGACGCGATATGGCTTTGTTGAATGCTTCTTGCGGGACGATCGCGACTTCATGGGCAACGACAACGAACGCGGCACGGCATCGGCGCTAGCGCGATCTTAAACCCCAAGACGCGGATAAAGTTCAAGAGGTCTCTTGAAGAATCAAAGCGCGCACGCTTCGCTCGATGCGAACCACGTTTAACCGATAAGACGGCGTGCAGATCGCCGTCAGCGCCAGCGCGTCAGCTCCGGCGGCCGCTCGCCTTTTGACTGGCGAGCCACCCGCCGAGCGTTCCTGCCGTTTTCTTGGACTTGGTTGTACTCTTCTTCGCGCCTGAGGGAGCCTTTGCCGGCGCCGGCGGCGGCGACGCCGCGTCGCGTGCCAATCGCAGTTCCCGCAACCGCTGGGTCTTGGCTTCGACCGCAGCCCTCTCGGCCTCATATTCGGACATGGCCTTCTTGCCGTCTTCGGCCTTCTGCAGCTTTTTGAAATGGGCGCTGGCGATGCTCGTCTTCGAATCGTCGGCCAAGGGAGTCTCCTATAGGGCGAATAACCATGATATGGGCCCGAATACCCCAATATTCAACGCTTCGGACCCTCCAGAGCCCTCCGGAACACCGGGTTAGGTTAACGTCCGCCGCCGGCCCGGGCCGTTCTATCGCAACCGCATCTGGAGAACCGTGAAGGCCGCAAAGACGATTTGTCCTGCCAGCCGAGTGCGCCCAGCACGAAACCGACCGCAAACACGATGGCGAAGTACAAGGCGCCGGCTTTGACAGCTGCCATCCCGCAAATGATCGATCGCGGCCTCGCCGCTCAGCTTGCCTTGATGTTCAATTCGCGCACGAGGCGCGCATATTTTTCCGAATCCGCGCGGGCGACCTTTCCCATATCCTCCGGCGTACCGCCCACCGCTTCGATTGCGCCCTTGTTGAACGTCTCGAGCAGCTTTGGATCCTTCAGCGCCCTGTTCATTTCCGCGTTGAGGCGGGCGACGACTGCGGGCGGTGTGCCCGGTGGGGCAAAGGCGGCATACCAAGCTTCGAGCACGAGGCCCTTGTAGCCGGATTCCTCGAGTGTCGGAATGTCCGGCAGCGTCGGCGCGCGCTTGGCCGAGGTCTGCGCGAGCAGCTTCAGCGTGCCGGCTTGCCAATGCGGCATCATCGAGGTCGGGCCGAGGAACGCCATTTTCACGTGCCCGGCGACAAGGTCGTTGATCGCCTGGCCGGCACCCCGATAGGGCACATGCTCGATATTGACCGCCGCCTCGCGCTTGAACCACTCGCACATCACGTGCTGGTTCGAGCCGACGCCGGAGGTCGCAAGGCCCATTCCTGGATTCGCCTTCACGTGCCGGACGAGCTCCGCCACCGTGCTCACGCCGAGCGAGGCATGCACGCCGAGAATCTGTCCATGCCGCCCGAGGAAGCACACCGGCATGAGTTCCTTTGTGTAGTCGTAGCTCAGGTTCATGATGTGCGGCGCGCTGGCAGCATTGTCGTTCGTGATCAAGATGGTGTAGCCATCGGGCGTGCTCTTGAGCGCGGTGTCCATGCCGATCGTTCCGCCAGCACCGGTCCGGTTCTCGACGACGATCTGTTGACCGATCGCCTGCGACATGCGTTCGCCCACGGCGCGCGCGATGAAATCGATCGCCCCGCCGGGCGCGAGCGGCACGATGAAACGCACCGGCCGGTTCGGCCATGTTTCCGCGCCCGCGCTCTGCGCCCAGGCAACGCCGCCCATGTGCTTCGTCCGCGCGCACGTGGCAATCGCAACTGCGCCTGCGACGAAGCTTCGCCGTCCGATCCGAGCCATCGTATCCCCCGTCTGTGATCCAGGCATGGTCCCACAACTCGCGCCAAAGTTCACTCCCCGGAAGTGCTGCAGTGCGACAGCGATCGCGTCTCAATTCCGTCCGCTTTTCACGGATCGGGAAAGCCGGAGGAAAGCACCTGAAGAAAATGCTGCTGGAACCCTCGATTCTGACCGTTTGTTCATGCTGAGCCAGCGCCCCGTTCATGTTTCAGTCAAATTTGCCGTGCTTAGTTGGGGCGAACCGCGAATGCGGCTATACTTAGGAATGTGCGATCGTGGATCGAATCGTGAATCGGTCGGCACAGGGGAGAACCTCATGACCAAGACCCTCGCCGCGCTTGTCGCGGCTGCGACGCTGGCGGCTGCGACCGCCGCACCGACCGATGCTTTCGCTGGCCGCCGCAGCGGCGCCGTCGCCGCCGGCGTGATCGGTGGATTGGCGGCCGGAGCAATCATCGGCGGCGCCATCGCCGGCGCGCCCCCGGCCTATGCGGCGCCCGCGCCGGTTTATGTCGCCCCGCCCCCGCCGCCGGCCTACTACTACGGTGAGCCGGTCTATGTGGCCCCCAGTTGCTACTGGACCCGCGGCGAGCCGGTATGGGACGGCTATCGTTGGGTCCGTCCGCGCGTCCGCGTTTGCGATTGATCGGTATCGACACCGTTCACTGTCGCTCTATCGCGCACACCAAGATGATCAGGCCGGCGCGCACCGACCTGACGCGGCCATACGTGCGAAACGAATTGCTGTCTAAGGAGATCACTTCATGAAAAAGGCATTCACCACGCTGATTGCCGCCGCGACGATCGCCGGCACTCTCGCGGCCGGCATGCACGAGGCCGAAGCCTCGCGCCGCGGCAGGGTCGCAGCCGGCATCATCGGCGGCGTGGCCGCAGGCGCCATTATTGGCGGCGCGCTGGCGTCGCGTCCTGCTTATGCCTATCCGGCCTATCGCCCGGCCCCCGGCTACGTCGTCTATGACGGCTACTATGCCGGCGCGCCGATCGGCTGTCCCGGGGGATACTGGGCGCGCCGCCCGATCCGCAACCAATGGGGCCAGGTCGTTGGCTGGACACGGCCGCGCTTCTTCTGCCCCTATTGATCGGCATCGTACGAACCAAGAAAAAACCCGGCCGAGCGATCGGCCGGGTTTTTTGCTTGTGGTCACCGCCCCCTGCTTGGCTAATTCCGCGCGCTGCGCCGCATGTGGTCGAGCGCCGCCGCGCTTGGCCAGCAATCCACGGTGAGCCCGTTCGCCTTCTGGTAGGCGCCAAGCGCCAAGCGCGTCCTTGCGCCGGCCTTGCCGTCGATCCTGTCCCGGTAGAGCCCGCGCTCCGCCAATTGCCGCTGCATCGCTTCGAGCTCGTCCGATGAGGGCTGCACGATCGGATCCCATGCCCGCACGAACCGCGCGTCGGCGCCGATTCGATCCGCAAGATGGCCGACGAACAGCGCGTAGAGATCGGCAAAGTTGTAGGCCTTCAGCACGTAGAAGTTCTTCAGCGTCAGGAACGCCGGACCGTAAGGTCCCGCCGGCAGGAACAGCGAGGCGTCTTCCGCAAGCTCGGCCGGGCTCGGCGCACCGGATGCCGGCGCGAAGCCTTTGCTGATCCATTCGCGAACCGGCATCGTGACGTCAGGGACCGCGGTCGTGCAGTCGGCCGTTGTCGGCAGACGCACCTCGAACCCCCAGCGCCGCTCGCGCTGCCAGCCCTTGTCGACGAGTTGCTTCGCTGCGCCCGCAAGTGAATCCGGCACCGAGGTGAAGATATTGAGCTTGCCGTCGCCATCGAAGTCGACCGCGTGCTTGTAGAAATCGGACGGCAGGAACTGCGTGAGCCCCATCGCCCCCGCCCAGGAACTGCGCATTTCGCTCGCGCGCGCGTGACCTTCCTCGATCATTTTCAGCGCGAGCAGGAACTCCTCGCGAAACATATCCTTGCGGCGGCCGAGCCAGGCCTGCGTCGCCAGCACGCGCACGGCGTTGTGGGGCAGCTTGTAGCCGCCGAACGCCGTCTCGCGCCCCCAGATGGCGAGAATGATTTCCGCCGGCACGCCATAGTCGCGCTCGATGCGTGCGAGCGTTCCCTTGTGCTCGGCAGCAAGCTTCCGGCCCTGGTTGCGCAAGCGGGTAAGCGTACCCTCGGACATGTACTCTGCCGGTGCGCGCGTGAACTCGGCCTGGCCCCTGGCCGCCGGTTCGACCCGGCCGGGAATGACGAGATTCGGCAATCCGAGGTCGGGCTCGAGGCCGCGCGTCGCCGCCTCGAAGGTCGCGCGCGAGATGCCGCGCGCCTGTGCGTCGGACCAAAGGCTTTCGATGAAGGCGCGGAAGGCTTCGGCCTGAGTTTGGGCCGCCGCCGGGGGTGTCGTCAGCCCAACAGCGAGCGCCACCAATACTATTCCGGCGAACCGCGCATTGAGCCTGCTCATGTCACGCCATCTCTTTCTTTGTAGAATTCGGCATACTGGCCTCGCGCGCGAGGGGCAAGACTGCGGAGGCCTTGCAGTCGGGCGCAACGTTCCCCACCCGACCGGCGTTATCGACCGTAATAAACGGGTGCCGAGGATTATCATGCAAGTTCCTCTCGAAATTGCCTTCCACAACATCGACAGTTCGGATTGGGCGGAAGAGGAGATTCGCGCCCGCGTCGCCGATCTCGAGCGAATCTACGACCGGCTGATTGCCTGCCGCGTGCGCGTCGACCAGCGCGCCAACAATTCGAACGACACGATCCCGCCGGTGGTACGCATCGAAATGAGCATTCCGGGACGGAAGGAGCTGGTCGTCGCCCATGAGCCCGAGCACCTGCAGCGCAAGTACCAGACCCCCGATCTGAAGAACGCGATCAACGAAGCCTTCCGCATCGCCGAGCGGCAGCTTCTCGATTTCAAGGAGCAGCGCAAGGGCCGCACCAAGGCGCCGCTCCATGATTCCGAAAATCAATCCTTGGGTCAGGTTGCCGAGATCACGCCCGATGAGGATTTCGGCTTCATCCTGACGAAGGAAGGCGGCCTGCTCTATTTCCACCGCAACGCAGTGCTCAGCGGCCACTTCGACCACCTTAAACGCGGCGACGAGGTCTATTACGTCGATGACGTGGGCGACACCGGACCGATCGCGAGCAAGGTACGGGTAAAGAAGGGCGAGGAGCGGGATTGAACGGCCTCCCCTCGCCCAGCAGGCGAAGCGAGCGGTAGGGGACGCGTCTGCTCGATCCGGCTACGCCTTCATTGATTGTAAAGCTGTTCGGTATTACTTTTACCGAAGGTAATACTCGAGAACCATCGTGACCACCACCGTGACGGTCAAGGGCCAGGTCACTCTGCCCAAAAAGGTGCGCGACGCCGCCGGCATCAAACCCGGCGACCGGGTCGACGTTCGTGCCACGGCTGCCGGCACGGTCGTGATCGAGAAGGCAGGCGTCGCGCAGGATTACAAAAAGCAGCTCTACGCGCTCGCGAAGCAGCGCGTCATCCGCGGAATTACGGCGGACGATCTGACGGAGATGAGCCGCGGCGAGTCGGCGTCCTATCGCCGGGCAAAGAAGAAGTGACGCTCGTTGACACCAACGTCCTCGTTGACATCCTCACGGGCGATCCTGCGTGGCTCGATTGGTCGGTCGAATCACTCGACCGGGAAGCCGCGAAAGGCGGCTTGTTCATCAATGAGGTGATTTTTGCCGAGCTGTCGGTGCGGGCAGAAAGCGAATCCAAGCTTGCCCAGGCGCTTGATATTCTCAAAATCGAGCTTCAGCGCACGCCGACGGAGGCTCTCTTCCTCGCGGGAAAAAGCTTCGCCCGCTATCGCGCCTCGGGAGGCATCCGCACCGGCGTGCTGCCTGATTTTTTCATCGGCGCGCATGCTCTTTGCGCGGGAGCGCCCATCCTCACGCGCGACACTCGTCGTTATCGCTCCTATTTCCCGAAGGTGAAGCTGATCGCGCCGTAGAGCGGGCACGGGCGCGAACGTGCCGCTCCCGCGTAATGCGTGGCGCCCGCCGGAAGACTGTCACTCATCTCGCGTCCGCTCGATCCGCGCCACGGGTAGTTGAGACAATTACCGCCCGAACTTCTTGTACTTGATCCGATGCGGGATGATGCTGTCGATGCCGAGGCGGCGCTTCTTGTCCTCCTCGTAATCCTGGAAGTTGCCCTCGAACCATTCGACATGGCTTTCGCCTTCGAAGGCCAGCATGTGGGTTGCGATGCGGTCGAGGAACCAGCGATCGTGGCTGATGATGACGGCGCAGCCGGCGAAGTCCTCGAGCGCCTCCTCCAGCGCGCGCAGCGTCTCGACGTCGAGATCATTGGTCGGCTCGTCGAGCAGCAGCACGTTCGCGCCCGATTTCAGCATTTTGGCGAGGTGCACGCGGTTGCGTTCGCCGCCTGAAAGCTGCCCGACTTTCTTCTGCTGGTCGCCACCCTTGAAGTTGAACGCCGCGCAATAGGCGCGCGAATTCATCTCGCGCTTGCCGAGCAAGATGAGGTCGTTGCCGCCGGAAATCTCCTCCCACACGGTGGCGTTTGCGTTCAGCGCGTCGCGCGACTGGTCCACATAGCCGAGCCGCACCGATTCAGCGATCGTGATCGTGCCTGCGTCCGGCTTTTCCTGCCCCGTGATCATGCGAAACAGCGTCGTCTTGCCGGCGCCGTTCGGACCGATCACGCCGACGATGCCACCGGGCGGCAGCTTGAAGGTGAGATTGTCGATCAGGAGCCGCTCGCCATAGCCTTTGGTCAGCCCGTCGAAATCGATGACGTTCTGGCCCAGCCGCTCGGCCACCGGAATGACGATCTGCGCCGTTTGTGTCTGCTTCTCGGCGGCGGCCTTCAACAGGTCTTCATAGCGCTGATAGCGGGCTTTGGACTTCGCTTGCCGCGCCTTCGGACTTGCGGCGATCCACTCCTGCTCCCTCGCAAGCGTGCGCTGGCGCGCTTCTTCCTCGCGGCCCTCCTGCTGCAGCCGCTTCTGCTTCTGGCCGAGCCAGGACGAATAGTTGCCCTCATAGGGAATGCCGCGTCCGCGATCGAGCTCGAGAATCCATCCGGTGACGTTGTCGAGAAAGTAGCGATCGTGGGTGACGATCAGGATCGCGCCCGGATAGGCGCGCAAATGGGTTTCGAGCCATGCGACGGACTCCGCGTCGAGGTGGTTCGTCGGCTCGTCGAGCAGGAGAAGGTTCGGCTGATCGAGAAGGAGCCTGCACAGCGCGACGCGCCGTCGCTCCCCGCCCGAGAGCGTCGTCACATCGGCGTCGTCCGGCGGGCAGCGCAGCGCGTCCATCGCCTGATCGACCTTGGAATCGAGATCCCAAAGCCCTTTCGCCTCGATTTCGTCCTGCAGCTTCGTCATCTCATCCGCGGATTCGTCCGAGTAGTTCATCGCGAGTTCGTTGTAGCGGTCGAGGACCGCTTTCTGCGGCGCGACGCCCTCCATGACATTCTCGCGCACGGTTTTCGCGGCATCGAGCTGCGGCTCCTGGTGCAGGTAGCCGACGCGCGCGCCTTCGGCGACCCAGGCTTCGCCGGTGAATTCCTTGTCGAGCCCGGCCATGATTTTCAGGAGCGTCGACTTGCCGGCGCCGTTGGGGCCGAGCACGCCGATCTTGGCGTCCGGATAGAACGAGAGATTGATGCCGTTGAGCACCTGCTTGCCTCCCGGATAGGTCTTCGAGAGGCCGTGCATGTGATAGACGTATTGCCAGTTGGCCATCGCCGCGTGCCGTTCTGTGGTGTTGGTGGAGTTGGCGTCTAGATAGCGGCGCGGCTGACAGCGAGCAAGCAGAAACGCCGGAGCATGCCGATGTCAGGACATATGCGCTCGAGCGGGATCACGCGCCGCGCGCTCGGAATGGGGATGGCAGCGGCTGCCGCATCGCCTGCGACCGCGAGCACCCAACAGCCCGCTCCGATCGAGCAGCCCTTGGAGGCGACGCCGCGCGGTTTCATGCGACGCGCCTTCGCCCTGAAAGCGGTTGCGGAGCTGGCCGGGGACCAAGGCTTCGGCGCCGTGGTCGTGAAGGACGGGCGCATCATTGGCGAGGGGCCAAGCCGCGTCGTCGCGGCAAGCGATCCCACGGCGCATGCCGAGATGGAAGCGATCCGCGACGCGGCCCGTCGCACGGGCCCGAAAGGGCTCTCCGGCGCAACCCTTTACTCCACCTTCCGCCCCTGCCCCATGTGCGAGGCGGGCGCCTCATGGGCCGGCATTGCGCGCCTGGTGCATGGCGAGGCGATGACCGACGCCGGCGCTCCTCGATTGTCGCGGTGCGGATGAGCGGGATGCGAACGTTAGAATCAGACCAATAGCGTCTTTAGATCCACGCTCTCGTCGGCGATTTCGTCGGCTGTCACGTTGCGTCCCGAACCGAGAATCTTGCGCACGGCCATGTAATCCGCGCCGCGATTGACGGAGTCGACCGCGATCAGCCGGCCCGAACGGAAATAGAAGAGCGAGAAGCGAAGCGCCTTCGGCTCGCCCCGCAGGACCGTGCGGTCGAAGCCGTTCGACAGGCCGGCGATCTGCACCTTCGCATCGTACTGATCGGTCCAGAACCACGGCACCGCATCGTAGGGCCTCGCACGGCCAACGATGGCGGCCGCCACCGCCCGCCCCTGATCGACCGCGTTCTGCACGGATTCGAGCCGCACGCGCGTACCGGTCTGCGCGCTCGGAAATTCGCAGCAATCTCCGATAGCGAAGATCGCGGGATCGGATGCGCGAAGGTGCCCGTCGACCGTGACGCCATTGCCGACGGCGAGCCCGCAGGCTCGCGCCAGTTCGACATTCGGAACGATACCGATGCCGACCACGACGAGGTCGGCGGGAAATCGCCGGCCATCGCTCGCAATGACGGCGCTCGCGCATCCGCCGGTCCCCTCGATTTTCGCTACGCCGGTGTCCGGCAAAACCTCCACCCCGTGCGAACGATGCAGTTCGGCGAAGAAGTCCGACATCGCGGGCGCGCAGGCGCGCGCCATGACGCGCGGCGCGGCCTCGAGCACGGTCACGGCGCTGCCCGACAGGCGCGCCGCCGCGGCAATCTCGAGCCCGACATAGCCGCCGCCGATGACGAGCACGCGTTTCGCCACCCCGATAGCGGCGCGCAGCGCGTCGCTGTCGTCGCGCGTGCGCAGGTAAACGACGCCGGCAAGGCTTGCACCCTCGACCTCGAGCTTGCGCACGCGCGCGCCGGTCGCGAGCACGAGATGCCCGTAATCGAGCTGCCGGCCCGAGGCAAGCGTCACGCGCCTTGCCTGTCGGTGGATGGCGATGACCCGCTCGCTGAACAGCGTCTCGATGCGGTGCTCGGGATAGAACGAGACGGGCCGCAGCAGCAGCCCACTCGCATCCTGCTTGCCGAGGAGATAGGCCTTCGACAGCGGCGGCCGCTGGTAGGGAGCGTGCGGCTCGTCGCCGATCAGCGTGATGGCTCCGTCAAAGCCCTCGCTCCGCAGCGAGGCCGCAGCCTGAAAACCGGCCTGCCCTGCTCCGACGATGATGACGCTCATGAGAGCTTCTACCCTCCCGCCGTAGGCAGGGAAATCGCGTCTGGCTCACAGTTCGTCTTTCTTCGTCCTGCAGGGCTCTTTCCCACGGAAATAGCCCTTCACCCCGAGCCGGCCCCTGCCGGCCGTCCGCGTCCTGCGAGCAGAGATAAGGTGAAAGCATTACGGTGAATGAATGAGAAACAGCGCTTCAGAATGATGCATCTGTGATCGGCGACACTTCTCTTTAACGCGTCCTGTGGGACATTGCGATGAACCGGGCACGGCGCGCCCGCGACCAAACAGTAAGCCTTGGAATCGGCGCAGAGAATTGGTCATGATCATTCACAGCATCGCCCGGAGACACCTGCTCCGCGCATTCCACCGCGCGATCCGGCCCATCTTCGATCCATACCGGCCCGAGTTGCACTACATGCGCGGCCCCGGCCCCAAATGGCGCGAAAAGCATGGGCAGGACGACACGCCGGAGCTTGAAACCCTAATCGGACGCCCGGCCTGAGCCGAAACGGGGCATCCTGTCCATAGCGGCCCCCGACGCGAGCCCGTATATTCGCGCCATGCGCGACCCGAACAACCCGCTCGATGACTACCTGATCCGCCCCGACCCCGCCGACCCCCGGCTGACCGAGCGCGTGCAGGGAATCGACCACACCGGCGCGCCGATCACGACCGCGGTGACGGTGGAGCGGGCGCTTACGATCTTCCTCAATGCGCAGGAGATCGTGACCGCCATGACGATCGGCGACTACCCCGAATTCCTCGCGCTCGGCTACCTGCTCAATCAGAACATGCTGCGCGCCGACGACGTCGTCACCGGCATCGACTATGACGAGGACCTTGCGGTCGTGGTCGTGCGCACGGCGCGCGCGACCGATTACGAGCAGAAGCTCAAAAAGAAGGTGCAAACATCCGGCTGCGCGCAGGGCACCGTGTTCGGCGACCTCATGGAGGTGGTCGAGAATGCGAAGCTGCCGAAGGCGGAGCTGCGCACGTCCTGGCTCTACGCGCTCACCCAGAAGATCAACACCACGCCCTCGCTCTATCTCGACGCCGGCGCCATCCACGGCTGCGTGCTGGCGCAGGAAAACCGCCCGCTCGTCTATATGGAGGACGTCGGCCGCCATAACGCCGTCGACAAGATCGCCGGCTGGATGTTCCAGGAGCGCGTCTCGCCGGACGACAAGATCTTCTACACGACCGGCCGCCTCACCTCCGAGATGGTCATCAAGACCGTGCGCATGGGCATTCCCATTCTCGTGTCGCGCTCCGGCTTCACCGCCTGGGGCGTCGAGCTCGCGCGCAAGGCGGGGCTGACGCTGATCGGCCGCGCACGCGGCAAGCGCTTCGTCGCGCTCGCCGGCGAAGACCGCATCGTCTTTGACCAGGACCTCGCCTATGTCGAGGACGAGAGCGCCAAGCATCGCCGCAAGGCCGCCATGTATGAAGACTGAGCTGACGCGGGACGCCGTTCCGAGATGACGGATCGCGCCATTCCCCCCACGCTCGGCGTTCTCCTCGCCGGCGGGCTGGCGCGCCGGATGGGCGGCGGCGACAAGCCGATGCAGACGGTCGGCGGGCGCACGATCCTCGATCGCGTGATCGCGCGCATGCGCCCGCAATGCGCTGCGCTGATCCTCAACGCCAATGGCGACCCCGCGCGCTTCGCCTTTGCGAAGCTGGCCGTGGTGGCTGACGACGTGCCGGGCTTCGCCGGCCCGCTCGCCGGCATTCTGGCCGCGCTCGACTGGACCGCGGCCAACGCGCCGGCGCTCGAATGGGTGGTTAGCGTCGCAGCGGACTCGCCTTTTCTGCCGCACGATCTTGTCGCGCGCCTTCATGCATCGCGAGAAGAGGCCGAAACGCCGCTGGCCTGTGCCGAATCTGGCGGGCAGACGCATCCGGTGATCGGGGTGTGGCCGGTCAAGCTGCGCGCCGACTTGCGCCACGCGCTGGTGGTCGAGGACATGCGCAAGATCGACCGATGGACCGCACGCCACGGCGTGGCCACGGCCTCCTGGCCGGCTGCCCCAATCGATCCCTTCTTCAACGCCAATACGCCTGAGGACATCGCCGAAGCGGAACGGCTCTTGCGGCAGCACCCTGACATCTAGTGGAGTGGATTTGACATTCGCCCCATCTAGCGGCGGGTTCACAAGCGAATGTCAAATCCAAAACTCCACTAGCAATTTGAATTTGCTAGTGGTCCTTCGATTCTAACATTCGCAAAATGGCCTGCCGCAACGGGATGCGAATGTTAGAATCGGACCACTAGGGCGCCCAGGCCGATTTTGCGGCGCATGCCGCGTCACCGTGAGGGCTTGAACTTTCCTTCCGCCTCGGTCAGGCTCGTCTTGGGACAAAGAAGGCAAATTTGGAGGGACATTTCATGCGCGCATTCATGGCATCCGTGGCCGCAATTCTGATCCTGGCCCTCGGCGTCGCCGTGACGCTCGACAGCGTCTGGCAGAAGCGCGCCGCCGAAGCCTTCACCACCGGCGGCGCCCGCATCGCCGATCCCGGCGACAACCTCGTTGGCAAGGATTGGTATCGAGGCAACAGGAGCTGACCCGGCTTCCGTCTCCCTTGCGGAGAGCGTTTAGAACCTCACCGCAACACCGCATACGGATAGAAGCCGATCGTATCGCCAGGCTCGACCCGCGTGAGGGGTTCGGCAAGTTCACCCAGCCCGTCCGTTTCCGTCAGCGACGTGATGATGCCTGCGCCTTCGCGCGGATGCTTCCTCGCTTCGATCCCGCCGTCCGCCGAGGCGACCAGGCTCACGCGCACATATTCGCGGCGGCCTTCCTTTTTCTTGTAGCGGAAGCCGGCGCGCACCGGCATGGCCATGATGCGCTCGATGTCGCCGCCGCCGAGCCGCTGGACGAGCGGGCGCACGACGTTCGCGAAGGTGACGAACACCGCGACCGGGTTTCCCGGCAACCCGACCAGGGGCGTGCCGTCGACAAGGCCCATCGCCACCGGGCGCCCGGGCTTGATCGCGAGCCGCCAGAACACGAGCGAGCCGGCGTGCTCGACCGCGGCTTTCACGTGGTCTTCCTCACCCGTCGAAACGCCGCCCGAGGTCAGGATGAGATCGTGCCCGGATGCAGCGTCGCCTAGCGCGCGTGCGACCACCGCCGGGTCGTCGTGCAGGATGCCGAGATCGGTCACCTCCGCGCCGAGCCGCCGCAACAGCGCGGCAAGCACGAACCGGTTCGAGTCGTAGAGCGCGGCCGGCCGCAACGGCTCGCCGGGCGAGACGAGCTCGTTTCCCGTCGAGAACACGGCGACCTTCACGCGCCTGCGCACCGCGACCGTTGTCAGGCCGAGCCCGGCGATCAGCCCGATATCCTGCGGCGCAAGCCTGCGGCCTCCCTGGAGCACGCGCGCCCCTTTCTGCACGTCCTCGCCGGTAAGCCGCCGGTTTGCACCGCGTTTGAGCCCGCTTGGCAGGCGCACCTGCCGGTCCTCCGTTTGCACATCCTCCTGCATGAAGACAGTGTCCGTGCCCTCCGGCATCGGCGCGCCGGTGAAGATGCGCACCGCGGTGCCCCCTTCGAAGGCGTCGCTCGCACCCGCGCCCGCGGCCACGCGGCCCCGCACCGGCAGCACGGTCTCCGCATCGGCGTTCAAGTCCGCATGGCGCACCGCGTAGCCGTCGACGGCGGAATTGTCGAACGACGGCAGGTTGATCGGCGCGACCACATCGCCCGCCAGGATGCGCCCGTCGGCCTCGTCCAGGCCGAGTGTTTCCGTCTCGACGACCGGCGCCACGCGCTCCGCAATCAGCGCGACCGACTCGTCGACCGACATCAGCTTGCCGCCAAAGGCGAAACAATCGTCGGAGAGTTGGGCCATGAAAAGGGGGCTCCGGTTCGGCTCTGTCTTACAGCATTGCGCGGTTCGAATCCCTCCCCTGAAAGCCCCGGCCGTCAGGCGAACTTCGCCTTCGCGTCGGCCGGGGCACTCACTCTTGCAGGGCGCGGGATAATCAGGAGCGCCGCAGCTTGATCCGCTCGGGAGCCGGCGCGGCCCCGAGCGCGGCGAGAACGGTTTCAATCGGCTCGGCCAGCGCAAGCACGAGATCGGCGATCGCCGCGACATTGTCGAGATCCACCACCGGCACCGGCACCTCGAGCGCCGTGTCCGTGGCAATCGCGCGGATGTTCGGCGCTTCGCCGAAGAGCAGCGGCTTTCGGTTCGCCGCGCGGTGAAGTTCGATCTTCGGATGCGCATAGGCCTTGAAGCCTTCCACGATGACGAGATCGACGGGAGAAAGCCTGCGCAACAGGTCGGCGAGCGTCGCTTCCGTCTCACCGCCGGTCAGCTCATGCACGAGCGCGTAGCGGCGAGCGGAGGAGATCAAGACCTCCCTTGCGCCCGAAGCGCGATGCTCGAACGAATCCTTTCCCGGCTGATCGATGTCGAAGGCGTGATGCGCATGCTTGAGCGTCGAGACCGTGAGCCCGCGCGCCGCGAGGAAAGGGATCAGCTTGGCGAGCAGCGTGGTCTTCCCCGCCCCGCTCCAGCCGGCCAATCCGATTACGCGCATAATGCTGTCCTGAGCATTGCACCATTCGATCAGAAGCCAATCCCTGCCGGATTGCTTCGCAAACCGGCCTGCCCTTTTCAAGGGGCGGCGACCCGCAGCCCTGCTTCAAAAAAAAGCCGCCCGCAATGCCGGGCGGCTTGGGCTGACTTGCGCCCGAAAGCGGCGTATTTACTCCGCCGGGATCGCACTGGGAGGCATTTGCGGACGCGCGGTCGGCTTCCCACGACCCCTCATCTCCTCCTCGACCCAGAGCGAGTGATGTTGCTTGGCCCAGTTGAGGTCCACCTCGCCGCTGCCCATGGCGGGGAACGCGCCCTCCATTCCCACCGGCGTGCCGATGTAGATATGCGCGACCATCACGCCGACCAGGATCATGCCGACGATCCCGTGGATGATTTGTACGAGCTGCATTCCCGACACCGTCGCTGCGAAGTTGAACGGGAACAGGAGGAACACGCCGGTGATCGACAGCGCGATGCCGCTCAGTACCACCGTCCAATAGATGATCTTCTGGCCGGCATTGAATTTGCCGGCCGCCGGATGCTTGCCGGGGATCAGGCCGCCGCCCTCCTTGATCCACTGCAAGTCTGCCTTGTTCGGGAGATTGTGGAGCGCCCACATGCCGATCAACACGAGCAGGCCGAGCATGAAGGGGAAGGAGAGGTAGTTGTGCGCGTATTTGCCCCATTGTGACAGCCACGCAAAGGCTTCCGGCCCGACCAGCGGCAGAAGCAACGTCTTGCCGAACGTGATGTTCAGCCCGGACAGCGCAAGTACGATGAATGACACGGCGGTGAACCAGTGGATGAAGCGCTCAAAGCCGGTAAAGCGTGTGATCTTCACGCCCGAATACCCGTGATCGAGCTTCACCGCGCCTTTCGCTAACCGCCAGGCGACAAGCACCGCGATCATGCCGAGGATCGCGATCGCGCCGATCCAATGCATCGTCACCTGATGCGTGTAGGTCCACTCGCGGCCGCCCGGCTGAATCAGCGTATGGGCGCGCGGGTCGGGAATGGTGCCGCGTCCGGCGATGACGTCGCCGGAACGCAGCGTGTTCAGGAGCTGCTGCTCCTGCACCGAGCTGGCGGTTGGATTGACCGATGTCGGCTGCTGCGCGCCCGCCGGCGCCGAGACGGCGGGGACAAACGCGATCGCAAAAGCGGCGATCAGCACCCGCAACGTTGAAAATCGGATCATTGAACCCCTCCTTTTCCTCGTTCGTTGTCCGCAATCGGCGTCCAGCGGCCGCGCGGCGGGTCTTGTCGATCCTGGCCCTCACGTCGCGCAAGGGCCAGGAAAACGGATGGGCTCAGATCGCGACCGTCTCCTTGTACGCCGTCTTCCAGCCCCATGCGCCGGAGCCGTAGCCGCGCCGCGTGACGCGCTCCTTGTAGATCTGCGCGATGATTTCGCCGTCGCCCGCCAGGAGCGATTTGGTCGAGCACATCTCGGCGCAGAGGGGGAGCTTGCCTTCGGCGAGCCGGTTCGAACCGTAGCTGGCATATTCCGCGGGCGTCGAATCCGCCTCCGGTCCGCCGGCGCAGAAGGTGCACTTATCCATCTTGCCGCGCGAGCCGAAATTGCCGACGCGCGGATACTGCGGCGCGCCGAACGGGCAGGCATAGAAGCAATAGCCGCACCCGATGCACAGTTCCTTCGAATGCAGCACGACGCCGTCGGCCGTCGTGTAGAAGCAGTTTGTCGGGCACACGGACGCACAAGGGGCATCCGTGCAGTGCATGCAGGCCATCGAGATCGACCGCTCGCCCGGCTTGCCGTCGTTGATCGTGACGACGCGCCGGCGGTTGATGCCCCACGGCACTTCGTGCTCGTTCTTGCAGGCGGTGACGCAAGCGTTGCACTCGATGCAACGGTCGGCGTCGCAGAGGAATTTCATTCGAGCCATTGTTCAGTCTCCCTCACGCCGCCCGAATTTGGCAAAGCGTGACCTTGCCTTCGTGCATTGCGGTTACCGGATCGAAACCGTAGGTGGTGACCGTGTTGACGGACTCGCCAAGCACGATCGGGTCCGTCCCCGACGGATACTTCGAACGCTGATCGACCTGTTGGAACCAGCCGGCGAAGTGGAACGGCATGAAGGCGACGCCACGCCCGACGCGTTCGGTCACGAGCGCCTTTACGCGCGTGGCCTTGCCCGCTTCCATTTCCGGTCCGGACACGAGCACCCATTGTCCGTCCCTGATGTTGCGCGAGGAGGCATCCGCCGGATTGATCTCGACGAACATGTCTTGCTGCAGTTCGGCGAGCCACTTGTTGGAGCGGGTCTCCTCGCCGCCGCCTTCGTATTCGACGAGACGGCCCGAGGTGAGGATGATCGGGAATTGCCTCGCGATGCCCTTTTCCACCGCCGTCTTCTGGACCGTGGTGTGCAGATTCGGCATGCGCAACGTGCGCTCGTCGGCGCGGGCCGGATACTTCGCCACGAGATCGACGCGCGGCGTGTAGAGCGGCTCGCGATGCACCGGGATCGGGTCCGGCAGGTTCCAGGCCACGGCGCGCGCCTTGGCATTGCCGTAGGCCATGACGCCGTGTTCCATCGTCACGCGGATGATGCCGCCGGAGAGGTCGATGGCCCAGCCGACATTGTCCGGATTGTTGCCGCCGATCCGCTCGATCGTGGTCCTCTCAGCCTCCGTGAGCTCCTTGTCCCAGCCGAGCTTCTTGAGCAGGCCGTAGGTGAATTCCGGATAGCCGTCGCGGATCTCCGAGCCTTGGCTGTAGGAGCCTTCGGCCAGCAAGGTTTCCATCGCCTTGGTCCCGTCGGGACGCGTGACCTCGCGCTCCACGCCGAAGCGCGCACGGAATGTGCCGCCGCCATCCTTCACATGAAGGTTGGTGTTGTAGAGCGTGTGCGTGCCCGGATGTTTGACCGCAGGCGTACCCCAGCACGGCCAGGGCAGGCCGTAATAGTCGCCGCCGACCTCCGGCGTGTCTTTCGCCGCGCGCAGCGAGACCAGGTCGAACTTGTCCTGGTTCTTCATATGCGCCTTCAGCCGCTCCGGCGACTGGCCGGAATAGCCGGTCGAGAATCCGCCGCGGTTGATCTCCCGCAGGATGTCCTCGGCCAGCGGCGCCGCGCCGTCGAGCTTGATGTTCTTGAACATCCGGTCGGCGAAACCGAGCTTGCGCGCGAGCAGATACATCGCCTCATAGTCGTTCTTCGACTCGAAGATCGGCTTGACGACCTGTTCGCCCCATTGCAGCGAGCGATTGGACGCGGTGCGTGACCCGTCGCACTCGAACTGCGTGCAGATCGGCAAGAGATAGGTGTTCTCCTTGCGCTCGCCGAGCACCGCAAACGTTGTGGGATGCGGATCGGCGACCACCAGAAGGTCAAGATTGGCCAGGCCCTTGGCGGCTTCCGGCATGCGCGGGATCGTATTCCCACCGTGTCCGAAGACGACCATTGCCTTGAGGTTGTCTTTTTGATCGACCTGCTCGGCCGGCATGTTCGTCGCGTCGAACCAGCGCGTCGAGGTGAGTCCGGGAAACTCCATGTTCTCCTTGCGCGTGCGACCCTTGCGCCCGCCCTTTTCGGGCACCTGGTCGAAGCGCGACTGGAACCAGTCGTATTCCACCTCCCACACGCGCGCCCAATGCCGCCATGCCCCTTCGACCAGCCCGTAATAGAGCGGCAGCGTCGTGACATCGAGGCCGAGATCGGTCGCCCCCTGCACGTTGCAGTGGCCGCGGAAGATGTTGGCGCCGGTGCCGTTGGCGCCGACATTGCCGGTTGCGAGGATCAGGTTGCAGAACGCGCGCACATTGGCGGTGCCGACCGTGTGTTGCGTTGCGCCCATGCACCAGATGAAGGTGGCGGGCCGCTCGGTCGCGAACAGTTTCGCGACACGCTCGAGTTGCGCTCCTGGAATGCCGGTGACGTCCTCGACGGTCTTCGGATCCCACTTCTCAACTTCCCGGCGGACCTGGTCCATGCCCCAAACGCGCTGGGCGAGGAATTGCTTGTCCTCCCATCCGTTCTTGAAGATGTGCCACATCATGCCCCAGATCACCGGGATGTCGGTGCCGGAACGGAAGCGCACATATTCGTTGGCGTGAGCCGCGGTTCGCGTGAACCGGGGATCCATGACGATCATGTTGGCGCGGTTCATCTCCTTGCCGGACAGCACGTGTTGCAGCGAGACCGGATGCGCCTCGGCAGCGTTTGAGCCCATGAAGATGATCGTCTTGGAGTTGCGGATGTCGTTATAGCTGTTGGTTTGCGCGCCATAGCCCCAGGTGTTCGCGACGCCGGCGACCGTCGTCGAGTGGCAGATGCGGGCCTGATGGTCGACGTTGTTCGTGCCCCAGAAAGCCGCGAACTTGCGCAGAAGATAAGCGCCTTCGTTCGAGAACTTCGCCGAACCGAGGAAATAGACCGAGTCGGCGCCGTTCTTTTCCCGGATCGACAGCATCTTGTCGCCGATCTCGTTGATCGCCTGTTCCCAGGAGAGTCGCTGCCACTGGCCGTTGGCGAGCTTCATCGGGTATTTCAGCCGGCGGTCTCCGTGAACGAGTTCACGAACCGATGCGCCTTTGGCGCAATGCGTGCCGCGGTTGATCGGGCTGTCCCAGGCTGGCTCCTGGCCGACCCACACACCGTTCTGTACTTCGGCGATGACGGTGCAGCCGACCGAGCAATGCGTGCAGACGTTCTTCTTTAGAACAATCGGCACGCCGGGTTTCATGGGACCGGCCTCCGCGCGCTTCACCGAGGCGGGCGTGAGCGTGCCGAGTGCGGCGAGCCCGCCCGCGGCAAGGCCGGAGCGTTTCAGGAACGTGCGGCGATCGAGCGCGCCACCGGACATGGCCGTGAAGGCCGCGGTGAGCTTCGAGCGCTGCGGGGTTGCGTCTTTGCGCCTGATGAGCACGGCGTGCCTCCCTTAGTAGCGGTTGGTCCGGTAGTAGGTCTTGACGTGATCGGTTTCGCGATAGCGCGCCTTCTTCTTGTCGGCGTCTGATTCGGCGGCTTGCGCCTCCGTCAGCGCAACAGGCGCGGCGGCAACGGCAGCAGCCCCGGCGCCCGCACCGAGCGAGCGCAGGAATCCGCGGCGATCCACACCTTGGGTCTGCGTTTCCTTTTTCATCGTCTAGTCTCCCAGCAGAACAGTCCAATGCCTTGACGCGGGCTCAATCAGGCAGCCCGAATGCCTCGGTCTCGATTTCGACGAAGGCCGTCCCGAGCGCAGCCACCGCCTTGTAGAATGTCGCGCGCTGCGCCACCGCGAGATCGGCGAGGAAGCGGCCTATCCACGGCTTGAGATGGCGGTTGAAAAAATTCGTTTGCTCCTCGCGCGAGATTGCGATTGTGCCGCCGGCGAAGAGGCTCATGATCTCGAACAGCGTGCCGGCGTGATCCTCCGGCTCGTACACTCCGTCGCGCCGCTCGATCCCAAGTCGCGCGAGATCATCGCGCAAGCGCGCGAGCGGCCGCTCGTGCAGAAATCCAGACAGATAATAGGAGGCGTAGGGCAGAAGCTCGCCGCGCCCAAGTCCGATAAAGAGATCGAAGTATTCCCGCGAAACCGAATCCGCGTCGCTCGACTCGGCGGCACTGGCAAGCGCCAGATGCGCCATGCCGATCGGGCTTGCATCGCCCTTGATCGTCGCAAGCTGCGCGAGCACTTCGTCGCTCGGCGCACGGAGCAGCAGCGTGGCCAAGAGCTGATATTCCTGCGCGCGCGCCTGATCGAGTTCGTCGGCCGCGTCTTCGACCATGTCGCCGTACAGATCGGGACGCAGCACCGAGCGCGACACCCCCGACACCGACTCAACCGCGAGCACGCGATCCGCGGGCACCTTTTGCCAATTGGAAACGGACGGTTGTGAAATGCCCAAAGTTCGGGCAAGGGCGCCGACGCCGCCGACAGCGCGAATCGCTTCTTCCAGCCCTTGGTCCCGCATCGTCCCTGGCGTTCTCTTCCGGATCCGACCCTTAAGGCAGGTCCGGATTTCTCCCTAGGAACTCATAGTAGGAGGCTATGAGCGGCAAAGACAATGTTTTTTTGCCGCATCGATCTGTTGCGTTACGGCATCAAGCGGGAATCGCGCCGCCGTGTCTGCGTCGCGTCAACAGAAGCTCACTGTCCGGCCCGGCTTCGAAGTCGGCAGGGCCTTTGTCCTCGGCGCGGAATTCCTCCGACATTACCGCCAAGTCCTGGGCAGGTTCTGCATCAGGAACCTCGGTGTCACCGGCTCCGCCCGCTTGCTGTTGCGTCGCAGCATGATTGCCTTCAGCATCGAGGTCTGCAGCCTGCGGCGTTTGATCGCGCGGCACTTCCCTGACTGGTTCGTCCTCGCGCGCGACTGACGCATCGACGGTCTCCGTCGACGGATGGCCAAACAGCTGCCGCAAGGTGACCTGCACATCATCCGATTCGGTCAACGGCCCGCAGCCCGGGGCGCCGCCCGGCGTGTTCCAGTCCCAGGCGTAATCGGCATAGAACCCGACAAAGTCGCGAATGGCCGGATCGACCGACCACATCTTTCGGAGCGCAGCGTTGCGGAGGGCATCCGGCACACCGCGCTGCATGAAAGCGACGAGATCGTTCTGCGAGGTCAGGTCTTCGATGTTCGGAAGCTTGGTGAGCAGACCTTCAAGATCTTGGTCTTGGGAAGGCCCGGTGGTCGCGGGTGGACAGCCCGGCGCGTCCGCCCCCGTCGAGGTCGCCGTCCGAATGCTTTCGGCCGGTTGCGTCTGCTCGGCTCCGGCGGCTCCGGCGACCGGCGGAGTTGAGCGTTCCGGGGCCGCCGCGTCCTCGGACTCCCGCTTTCGGCGTGACCAGCGCGACAGGAACGGCTCGGAGTCGCTCATGGCTCCTCCCCATCGACTTGGCTGCGCTTGGCGAGCGATTCCGGATCGGCGCGGTCGCGCTTGCGCTTGAAGAAGGCGCGCTCGACATGGTGTTCGGCGACGAACGCCGCGATGACGTCCTGGATATGTTGCGGCATCGGCACCGGCTCGACCAGATCGGTCCCGGCCTGCGTGAACCCCTCCCCTTCCCCCGGATCAGCCGTAACCGCCACGAGATCGAATGGCGGCTCGAGATTGGTCGGTCGCAGCACGACCCACAGCTTCGGCTCGCCGGTCGCGATATTGTCGCGGTAGTAGGTCGTATCCGTCCGGTGCAGTTCGATCTCGGCCGCGCCGGCATAGAAGGTCGCGCGCTCGGCATCGCTCGAGAGCTGCGTCCAGAGCGGGGTGTCCGGCTCGCCGGGCAGAACGCTGAGCGGCCGCCAAAGCCAATCGATCCACGGACTCGTCGCCTTGCGGCGCTCGATCACGACACCGACCGGAATGCGCTGGAGCGGGGTCGCGCTCAACTCACGGCCTCCTTCTGCCGCAACGGCAGGCCGACGACGAGGTTCTGCGGTTTCAGGCGCAAGGTCTTCTCCGGCGTCATCGCCAGAATGAGATACACGGGCTCGCGGCCGACCTTCTCGTCCACGAGAGAAGGATCGCGGAAGGTCAGCCGAAACAACGCCACGACGCGAGCCTGCATGGCGCTGTCAAGCTCTTCGCCTTCCCAAAGCGCGTCGCCGATCTTCGTTCCTTCGGCGTCCAGCCCGACATACCAGGTGAACCGCTCGTCCTGCACTTCGATCAGCGGATCGACGTCCACCGCAACCGACAAGATGTGCCGGATCCAGCGTTGGAGCACTTCGGCGAGCGCAATGTGGCCGCGCCGCCCCGCAGTCATGTCGAGGGCCATGTCGAACTTGTCGCTGCGCTCCCAATAGCTCTGCGCATTGTCGTCGGCGAGCACGTCGATCTCCGATTGCGACGGCAAGCCGAGCATGGAGACGAGCGGCGACACCGGCCCGCCCCCGGCTCCCGCAATCAGTTCGTCATCGGCGGCGATCAGCGAGCCTTCATGCACCGTGAGCCGCTGCGGGCGGAAGAACATCTCCGCGGCGCGCAGGACATAGACATCCTGGCATTCGTCGAGGATGTTGCGAAGGATCACGTGCACGAGCTGATTGACGAACAATTGCGGCGTGTTGCGCATTTCACCGCGCGCCAGCGCGAGATAGGCCGCCTCGATGGTGCGGTGCGCGATGAGATGATCGCGAAAGGCAATCATGACCTGCCAGTTCTCCCGAGCGTCCGCGTCCGCGATCGCCGCGATCTCGTCCCGGCCGATCGGCCGGCGCGGGTCGGTCATCAGCGCAGAATGGAGCGTGCGCTCGACCACGCAGGCCTCCGGCGGCGGCGCCAGCTCCGGCCTGGCGAGATACGCTTTGAGAAACGCGTCGGTGGCGACCAGTCCGCCGCCCTCGTCGCGGTCGAGCAGATGATGTCCGCAGGAGAGCCAGAAGTCATTCACATGCGAAGCGGGCATCTGTGCCCCGGAATGATGAATCTGGACCATCACCGCTTCCCCCTGCCCGCCATCGATACGAGATCGACGCGCTCCTCCGGCGCCAGTTCCTCCTCGCCGTCGACCTCCATGAAGGCGAAGGCGCGAAGCGGACGCTCTCCCTCGCGCGGCCGCAAGGTGCGGAATGTTTCGCGGATCGCGCCGTCCTCGAAGACGCGGTGCATCGCGATGAGCGTGTCCTTGGGATGATCGCAAAGCGAGGCCGCAAATGCGAATTCCTCTTCGGCCGCCGCGCGCGCCGTCTCGATATCGGGCGCGCCGAACTTGGCGACGAGCTGTGTCGCAAGCTGGTTGACCGCGCCGACGAGACCCTCGTCGCTTGTCTCGACGATCTGGCAGAGCGTCGACCAGCCGAGCGATTGCACGCCGAGGAATCCCGAGCGGAAGGCGACGCGCGCCTTGCCCGAAAGCGCATCGAGCTCGATGTCCATGAACATGAATGCGCCGGGCACCGCCCATTCGCCGGGCTCAGCCGCCGAATCGAATACGAACGTGTCGGAGGGATCGAGCCGGATCGTGCGCAGCAGCTTCACCGCCCCGGTCCTCCCGTTCGCGGATCGAGCCACGACGGCGCGGTCAGCGCGGGCGCCAGCGCGCGGCGCTCGACATCCGCCTTTCCCATCCGGCGGACAAGGAGATCGCCGCTCGCGTCGATGTCGCGCCGGACGCCCTTCTCCGGCGGCATGCGCGACAGATAGTCGCGTGCGACGGCGCCGAAGCCGTCCGCCTGCCACGCGTCCACCGCCGTCATCAGATGGCGCGAAAAGCTCTCGACGATGCGCGCGGATTCAAGATCGCTGAAGCCTTCCTCCTCCAGCGCGGAGGACAGCGGGTTCAGCCCGGGCTCGCCCTCGTCCATGGCGACGGTGCGGATCATCGCGCCGAACACGATCCAGTCCGGCGCCTCGTCCTCGCTGGCCCCCTCCGGCCAGGCGAGACGTCCGCCGCCGACCAGTCCGCCGTCGACGCGGATCGCATCCGGCCACTCGAAATGGATCGGTTTTTCCGGCGGCGCATGCACCGCCATGGCGTCGGCCAGCGCCGCCATGCCTGCATAAAACGCGCGTCGAGCGGTGCGCAGCGGCTCCGCCGGCTCGAGCACGACTGCAAATTCGACGAGGTCGAACCGGCCGACCCAGACCAGCGTGCCTGCACCCTCCTGCGCTGCGACGGCTTTGGCATGAACGAAGGCGTCGCCGACCTCGCGCAGACTCAGGAGCCGGTAGCCGGGCGGCAGGTCGAGCTCGGGCGCAAACGGCGCGCGCACACGCGATCGTGTGTCCAATGCCATGGCTCTTCCGGCGCTCCGAACTATACTTTTTTCGCGCAATACAATTATAACGTCGCCCGATCGGTGGCCAGCCCAGGAAGATCGTCGCCGCCGTTAACCAGGAGCGTCCATGGCCGGCCCGTCGCGCACCCTGTTTGTGTGCTCGTGCGAAGACACGATGCCGCTCGATGCGAAGGCGATATCGCGCGGCTGCCGTGGTCAAAAGATCGAGACGGGGCGCCAGCTCTGCCGCGCCGAGCTCGAACGCGTCCGTAAGGCGGCCGCGAGCGGCGCACCGATCACGGTCGGATGCACGCAGGAGGCGCCGCTCTTCTCGGAAATGGCCGAAGAAATCTCGCAGGCCGGCGAGATCGCATTCGTCAACATTCGCGAGCATGCCGGCTGGTCGAGCGAGGCGGAGCGGACGGGTCCGAAAATGGCGGCACTGCTCGCCGCCGCTGCCGAGCCCTTGCCGCCGACGCCCTTCGTCAGCGTCGAAAGCGGCGGCGTGGTTCTCATTTATGGCCGCGACGAACAGGCGATCGAAGCCGGAAAGCTGCTGAAGGATCGGCTCGACGTCACCGTGATGCTGACGCGGCCTGCCGAGATTTCTCCGCCGCGCGCGAGCGAATTCCCCGTCGTGAAGGGCACGATCCGCGCGGCCAAAGGCCACCTTGGCGCGTTCGAACTGACCGTCGACGATTACGCGCAGCCCGCACCCTCGTCGCGCGGAACGCTGAAATTCGGCGAGAGCAGGAACGGCGCAACCTCTCACTGCGATATCGTGCTCGATGTCTCGGGAGGCACGCCGCTCTTTCCCGCGCACGATCTTCGCGACGGCTATGTGCGCGCCGATCCCGGCGATTCCGCCGGCGTTCTCCGCGCAGTGATGAAGGCTGGAGAACTGATCGGCACATTCGACAAGCCGCGCTATATCGCCTTCACCGAGGATCTTTGCGCGCATTCGCGCTCGCGCATCGTCGGATGCCGCCGCTGCCTCGATCTCTGCCCGACCGGCGCGATCACCTCGAACGGCAACCACGTCAAGATCGATCCCATTATCTGCGCAGGCTGCGGGAGCTGCGCCGCGGCCTGTCCGACCGGGGCGGCGAGTTACGCGCTGCCGCCGCATGATTCATTGATGCGCCGGCTGCGCACCTTGCTCGGCGTCTATCGCGAGGCAGGCGGCGCCGTGCCGGTGCTGCTCCTGCACGACAGCGATCATGGGGCCGAGCTGATCGACGCGCTCGCGCGGCATGGCGATGGTCTGCCCGCGAACGTCTTGCCTGTGCAAGTGAACGAGGTCACGCAAGTCGGCCTCGATACGCTGGCGGCGGCCTTCGCCTATGGCGCCTCGCAGGTCCGCTTCCTGCTGCGCGCGAAGCCCCGCCACGACATGACCGGCCTTGCGCGCACGCTCGCCCTCATCGATCCGATACTCGCGGGCCTCGGTTTCGGCGCGGGGCGTATTGCGACGATCGAAACCGACGATCCGCTGGCGCTCGGCATTGCGCTTCGGGCCATAGCGCCCGCCGGCGTGGCGCCGCAGCCCGCAGCGTTCACCCCGATGGGCGGCAAGCGCGATGTGACGCGTCTCGCGTTGCGCGAGCTGCATCGCGCCGCCCCCGTCCAGGTCGATGTGGTCCCATTGCCGGAATGGGCGCCCTTCGGGTCGGTCGAGGTCAAGGTCGAAGGCTGCACATTGTGCCTGGCCTGCGTCTCCGCTTGCCCGACCGGCGCGCTGTCGGACAATCCCGAACGCCCGATGCTCCGCTTCACCGAGGATGCCTGCGTCCAATGCGGATTGTGCAAAGCCACCTGTCCGGAACGGGTAATCTCGCTCAAGCCGCAGCTCGATTTCCGCGCCGCGACCGCCGCACCGCGCCTGATCAAGGAGGAAGAGCCGTTCGAGTGCACCCGCTGCGGCAAGCCTTTCGGCACCAAGAGCACGATCGAGCGCATCACCGCGAAGCTCCAGGGCAAGCACTGGATGTTTTCGGGCCAGACAAGCCGGATCGATCTCTTGAAGATGTGCGAAGACTGCCGCGTTATCACGGTCACGGCGGACGGTCTGGACCCCTACGCTGCGACCGAGCGTCCGAAGCCGCGCACGACCGATGATTACCTGCGCGAGCGCGAGGAGCGGGAGAAGGGTGTGTAGGACGGCTTGCGGCGAGGGATCGGCTCCGGCGCCGGAAAAGGGAACAGGGCGCTACCTCGTCGCCTTCTTCAAGAACTCCACCAGGGCTTCGCGGTCCTCTGCCGAGGTGATGCGCTGCTCGGGCATCTTCGTGCCCGGCGTATAGGCCATCGGCCCGACCTCGAAGAGTTTCGCGACCGTCTCAGGCGTCCACACGATGTCCATGTTCGTGAGCGCGTCGGAGAACTTGTAGCCCGGCAGCGACGCGATCCTGCGTCCGAAGAGACCGTGCAGCGTCGGCCCGGCGCGGTTGCCTTCGTCCGGCTTGAGCGTGTGGCAGGCGACGCAAGCGCGATAGATCTCCGCGCCGCGGTCGCCTGCAAAGGCCGCCAGAGGATCCTCCGCGCCGCTCATCGTCAGCGAGCCGAGATGCTCACCGGTCGAGGCGTTCCATCGCCGCACCAGCCGATCCGCGCCGCCCGTGAGCAACGTGCGGTGGTCGGGCGCGAAGGCAAGCGACCAGACCGGCAATCCGGGTCCGACCAGTGTGCGCGCGAGCTTGCCTTCGGCGCGGCCGACAATCGCGACCGAGCCGCGGATGCCGGCCGCGGCGGCAAGCGCGCCGTCGCCCGACACGGCGATCGAAATGATCGGAGAGGGGCCGGTTTCCACCTCGCCGCGTAGATCACCGGCTGGCGACAGGAACCGCACCTGCCCGTCCGCGCCGCCCACGACGATCTCCCCGTCGGGTGCGACCGCGACCGAGTTGAGCGGCGACGGAACGGTCCGCACGATCGGCGCGGCTTCGCTGCGGAACGGCCAGATGCGCACGCTCGCGTCATAGCCGACGCTCACGAGCAATCGCCCGTCGGGCGAGAAGGCAACCCCGTTCACATTGTCCTGATGGCCTTCGAGCACACGCGGCTCGCCGCCGGCGACCGGCCACAGCCGCACCGTGCGGTCCCACGAGGCCGATGCGATCGTGCTTCCATCCGGCGACGCCGCAACGGCAGCGACAGTCGCCGTGTGCCCCGCGAACACGCGCTCGGGTTTGTCGGCCCCTGCTGCCCACAGCGCAACGCGGCCATCCTCGCCGCCGGTCACGATGCGCCCGTCTTTCAGGATGGCGACGGCGTTGACCGCGCTCTCGTGAAAACGCATCACCTGCTCAGCCGCGTTGCGCTGGAGCGACCAGCGGATGGCGGATGTGTCGAAGCTGCCCGTCACGGCGGTTAGGCCGTCGGGGGACACCGCAAGCGCACGCACCGGGCCGCCATGGCCGCGCAGCTGCGCGCCGGCCTCCGCAAGGGCGGCGCACAGCGCGGCCGCCGCAATCAGCAAGACAGCGACATGACGCATGCAACAGTCTCCCATGCCATCTGCGCGAGCGGCGGCATTCGGGTCAAGCGGGCTCGGTGGTGCAAGGCCCTTGACGAGCCCAATGCGGCCCCCGCAGAAACGGTTCCATGAGCGAGACCAGCCTGAACCTGCGCGGCTTGCGCTGCCCGCTGCCCGCCCTGAAAACGCGCAAGGCGCTGACCCGGCTCGCCTCAGGCGATAAGCTGGTCGTCGAATGCACCGATCCCTTGTCCACGATCGACATCCCGAACCTGCTGCGTGAGACGGGCGACATGCTCGAAGGGGAAACCAAGATCGATAATGTTTTCGTTTTTCGGATCAGGAAGCAATAGACGCGAAAGCCAGCGACGAGCAGCAGCCGCATAATTTGATCGGAGCCTCTTCATGCGTCACCGGGCCGCCATTCTCGACGACTACCAGAACATCGCGATGCAAATGGCGGATTGGTCGCCGGTAGCGAAGGACGTCGAGCTTCAGGTGTTCAATGAACCGATCGGGGACGACGCGCAGGTGATCGCCGCGCTGAAGGGTTTCTCGATCATCTGTCCGATGCGCGAGCGCACCAAGATTTCGCGTCGCATCATCGAGTCCCTCCCCGATCTGCGGCTCATCGCAACCACCGGCAAGCAAAACGCCGCGATCGACATGGCGGCGGCGCGCGAGCGCAATATCACGGTCACCGGCACGGAAGGGTCGGGTCCCTCCACAGCCGAGCTGACGATCGGGCTGATGCTCGAGCTCGCGCGCAAGATCGGCGTCGAGAACGCGCGCATGAAGAGCGGGACTCCATGGCAGACGACCGTCGGCTTCGAGCTTGCAGGGAAAACTCTCGGCGTCATCGGTCTCGGCAAGCTCGGCACCCGCGTCGCCGCCGTGGCGAAGGCGCTCGGCATGCGCGTCTTGGCCTGGAGTCAGAATCTCACGGAGGAGAAATGCCGCGCGGCGGGCGCCGACTATGCACAGAAGGACGATCTGCTTCGGCAATCCGATGTCGTCAGCATCCATCTCATCCTGAGCGAGCGCTCGCGCGGCTTGATCGGCGCCCGGGAACTCGCGCTGATGCAGCCGAGGGCCTATCTGATCAACACCGCGCGCGGGCCGATCGTCGACGAGCCGGCTTTGATCGAGGCGCTGCGCACGCGCCGCATCGCCGGGGCCGCCATCGACGTGTTCGGCGTCGAGCCGCTTCCGCTCGATCATCCGTTCCGAAAGCTCGACAACGTCGTGCTGACACCGCATCTCGGCTATGCAACCGCCGAGACCTATCGCGTGTTTTACGGCCAGACCGTGGAAGCGATCCGCGCCTGGCTCGACGGCAAGCCGGTGCGGGTGATCGGGTGATCGCAAAAGATTAAGGACAGCAAGCTTAGCGGGCCGCTGGCCCGCATCCCCGGCAAGTGGAGCGATGCGCAACGAGACCCGCAAGAAGGTTCTACTTCAACAACCACCGGAAATATCCGATCGTATCCTTCAAGCCGTCTTCGAGCGCGACCTTCGGCTCCCATTGCAGCGCCGAGCGCGCAAGCGTGATGTCAGGCTGCCGCTGCTTCGGATCGTCCGGCGGCAGCGGCGCGAATTCGAGCCGTGAGGTCGATCCGGTCATCCGGATGACGAGCTCGGCGAGTTGCCGGATCGAGAACTCGGTCGGGTTGCCGAGATTCATCGGCCCGATCATTTGATCGGGCGTCGCCATCAGACACTGGATCGCCTCGACCAGATCGCTGACGTAGCAGAACGAACGCGTCTGGCTGCCGTCGCCATAGAGCGTGATCGGCTTTCCTTCCAGTGCCTGAACGATGAAGTTCGACACCACGCGTCCATCGTTCGGATGCATGCGCGGTCCATAGGTGTTGAAGATCCGCGCCACCTTGATGCGCACGCCGTGCTGGCGATGATAATCGTGAAACAGCGTCTCGGCGGCGCGCTTGCCCTCGTCGTAACAGGCGCGCAACCCGATCGGATTCACGTGTCCCCAATAGCTCTCCGGCTGCGGATGCACCTCGGGATCGCCGTAGACTTCGCTGGTCGACGCCTGCAGGATTTTCGCCTTCACGCGCTTGGCGAGGCCAAGCATGTTGATGGCCCCGTGCACGCTGGTCTTCAGCGTCTGCACCGGGTCGAACTGATAATGGATCGGCGAGGCCGGACAGGCGAGATTGTAGATCTGGTCGGCTTCGACATAGAGCGGAAACGTCACGTCGTGGCGCATCGCCTCGAACCGCGGCTCGCGCAAGAGATGCTCGATATTGCGCCGCCTTCCGGTATAGTAATTATCGACGCAAAGGACCTCGTAGTCCGCCGCAATCAAACGCTCGCACAGGTGCGAGCCGATGAACCCGGCCCCGCCGGTCACCACAATGCGGCCATCGTCGCGCATGAACTCCCCCCGACCAGACCCCTACTCGAACCGAGTGATGAGCACGATTGAGGCACCGTCGCAACCCTGATGAGCATGCCTGCCGGCAGCTTTCGTTTGTGTTGGACTTATCCCGGGGCTAAGGGAGCGTGACCGGGACAAACCTTGATCAGGCCGTCGTGAACGCGCTTTCATCGCTGAAAATCGTCGAGATCGGAGGCCCTTTTTTGAAGGACGCGCTTCCGGATCGGACGACGTATTTTTCGACCAGCTTTGTCGCGCCTGAAGCGGACCCGCATAAGGGCGTCTATCCCGTGTCGCTCCGCACCCTGCCGCTGCTCGCCCGCATGGTCCGCGATCCGTCGACCTCGCTCATCGTGTGTCACCCGACCTTCTACGCGCCGTGGCACTGGCGCTGGTTGAGCCGCGCCGTGTTCGATCGCAGGACCTTGCAGGGACACCTCCCGATCGCGCGCATGTTCGGTCCGCAGGTGCTGCGCTTTGGCGCGAACGCGCCCGTAGCCGTGCTCGATCTCGAGGATCTGCCGGTGATTCAGCGCAGCCATGTGTTTCTGCTCGACCGCGCGCGCGTCTATTTCAAGCGCGAGCTGCCGCCAGATTATTGGCGGCTTTTTCTTAAGACGGCCCACGCCAACCTGCCGACGCCGCGCTTTCGCCGCTCGCAGCGTCAGAAACGGCGCGTCGAGAAGATCAGGCCGATGTCACTGGGACTGCCGCCGCAGTTCGAGCCGCCGTCCGCTCCCGCGGAAAAGACGACGGACGTGTTCTTCGCCGGCCAGGTGCAGAACACCTCTTTCGTGCGCGAACGCGGCTTTGCGGAGCTGATGGCGTTGCGGGCGAACGGATACAGCATCGACATTCCCGAGCAGTCCCTGCCGCGCGCCGAGTTCTACGCGCGCTGCGCGCGCGCCTGGCTTGTCTGGTCGCCCGAGGGCCTCGGCTGGGACTGCTTCCGCCACTACGAAGCCGCGGCCTGCGGCTCGGTGCCGGTCATCAACCAGCCCACGATCGAGCGGCACGAACCGCTGCGGCGAAACGAGCACGCCATCTACTACGACGTCGAACGCGGCGCGCTGTCGGCTGCGGTCGCTAGCGCGCTGGCCGACAAGCCGCGGCTGCTCGCGATGGCTGCGGCGGCGCGCGGGCATGTGCTCGAACATCATTCCCGCCGGGCGCTCGCCCGCCATGTGATCGAGACGACGCTGAACTGGCGGGTCTCCGTCGAGACAGCCGCCGGCGTCGGCCTGGCGGCGACGTGAGATCGAAGGGCCGCCCCTCGCGCGCCTGCTCGCCGGCCGCGCTGAAAGCGGCTATCGTGAGCGGTGCGGCAGGTCGGCGCTGAATCGGGAGTTCGCGCGATGGGCTTCATCCGCATGGGTTTGAGCGCGGTAGCCTTGCTCGCGGTCGCTTCGATGGCGCTGGCGCAGGCCTATCCCAATCGTCCGATCACGGTCATCGTTCCCTACCCGCCCGGCGGAAACACGGATGTCGTGGCGCGCATCGTGCTCGAACACATGAGCACGACGCTGGGCCAGCAGCTTGTCGTCGAGAATACCGGAGGCGCCGGCGGCACGACCGGTTCGCTGCGCGCCTCCCGCGCAACGCCGGACGGGTACACGGTGCTGGTCGGTCAAATGGGGACGCATGGCGCGGCGCCCGCGCTCTACCCGAACCTGGCTTACGATCCGCTCAACGATTTCGAGCATGTCAGCCAGCTCACCGATACCCCGATCGGCATCTTCGCCAAAAAGACGCTGCCGGTGTCGACGCTGCAGCAACTGATCGCGCTGATCAAGAGCGATCCCTCGAAGCTGAACAACGGTCATGGCGGCGTCGGGTCGACGTCGCATGTAAGCTGCCTCTTGTTCACCTCTCTCATTGGCGCGCGCTCGCCGATGGTGGCTTACCGCGGCTCCGGCCCTGCGCTGCAGGATCTCGTCGCCGGCGTGCATGATTTCATGTGCGACCAGATTCCGCATACCGTGCCGCAGGTGCAGGCCGGCAACATCAAGGCGCTTGCGATCGCCCTTCCCGCCCGCTCCTTCGCGCTTCCCGACATCCCGACCACCGGTGAAGCCGGTCTCCCGCAATTTCTCGCCTCCGGCTGGAACGCGATGTTTGCGCCGAAGGGCACCCCCGCCCCGGTCATCGAGCGGCTTGCAGCGGCGGCGGACAAGGCCCTGTCCGATCCGTCCACGCGCAAGAAGCTCGAAGACATTGGCGCGGTGATCCCGAGAGAGCGCGGACCGGCCGCGCTGAAGCGGCTCGTCGCCAGTGAAATCGAGAAATGGACGCCGGTGATCAAGGCCGCCGGCGTTGTGGCGCAATAAATGTCGAGAGAAGCGATCCACCGGCGCTCCGCGTCACCGCTTTAGCGGCTGACGCGATCCGCCTCTTGCGCGCCGGAGGATCCCGAGCCGGTCGTGCGATCCCGCGGTGAAGCGGCAACCTGTCCATTCTCGTCCGGCCGCGCCGGCCCCTGTTGGAAGGCTGCCGATGAGCGGCCTTGTGCAACCCCGGCCTCAAACAGCTTCGCCATGTAATCGGCGTCGAATGGTCCGCGCGCCTGTCCGTCGAAATCAGACGGTACGAAGGCGAGGTTGAAGCCGATACCTTGACGCTGCGCGAGCATTCGCGCGAGGGCGATCTCTCCGCGCGCCGCCATCTTCAAGGCTGAGCCGATGCCGCGCGCGAGAATGGACAGCGTGTCCCGTTCGACCCTTCCAAATTCCGGGACCAGTTTCGTATTCACCACGGCGTAGAGATCGGTCGCCGGCAAACGGAATCGTTGCGTGCCGACGAGCACGGCTTCCGGTGCCACATAGAATGGGCCGCTCAGGCTGCCGTCGGCATGCATTTCAAGAATGCGCCGCCCCCGCGCCTCAGCCATGATCATGGCGGGCGGAAACACGCCGGGAATTGCAGCCGAGGCAAAGAGGACGTCGCGGAAGAGTTCGAGCGCGGACTCGCCGCCGCTTTCGGCGATCGCCCCCATATTCCACACCACTGGACGTTCCGCATCCATATTCATGGTGACGACGAACAGCCGCCGCCCGCTCTGATGCGCGGCTGCGACCTCGGCGAGCAATTCGGGCGTGACGTGCCGCCGGATCAATCGCCTCAGCGGCCAAGTGTCGAGCAGGCTTTCGCCGGTTGCGCCGTGTTCGAAAATGTCCGCGGCGGTGAGCGTTGTGAATATGTCGCGCAACGTCTTGTCGTGGTCCGACCCGAGAAACGCATAGGGCGCGATCAACGCGCCCGCGCTCACGCCTGTCACCACGCTGAATTCGGGCCGGTCCTTTCCGCTCCAGCCGACCAGCAGACCGGCGCCGAAAGCCCCGTCTGCGCCGCCGCCGGACAAGGCCAGCCAAGGACCGGGCTGGGCCGGCAAGGCCCGCGCAAACGCATCGACCGAATCGCCCCAAAAACGCGCATTCGGGATGCCATGGATGTCTGCGGCGCTTTGATCGTCCGCATCGAACTGAGGGCGCGCGAGGTTCTTCGCCGCCGAAGCCGTATCGGAAACCTCCAGTTTCGCATTCGGGCGCTTGCGCGCCGCCTCTGCGGTCGACCCGATGGCCGCCGCAACAGTGGCAATGGCGAGCAGGAAGCCGCCGATCCTGCGCCTCCAGGGCGACCTGCAGAACCCAAACATACGCAAAACCATGCACCGCTAACGCGAGGTGGCGTGCTCTGTTCCGGGCAGTTCCATCGGGCTCCGTGCGGACATCGATCGGGCGACGCGGGAACAACAACCCGCGGGCCATCGTGTCGCGGCGATCTAGCCGTGGAGCTCCGGCCAGGCCGGATAACGGATCGTCACTCCTCGAGAACGGCTGAGATCGCTCCGGGTGAGAGCACGGCGATTCCGCCTCGCTCGATCTTGATCCACTTGGATTGCTCCCAGTCGCGCAACTGCTTGTTCGTGCTTTCCCGCGAGGCTCCGATCATCTGGCTGATCTCGAGCTGCGTGATGGGTATTCGCCTGCCCGGCGTTTCGCCCGCGGCGAGCTTGAGCAGCACGCGGGCGAGCCGGGATGGAAGACTGAGAAAGACGACGTCTTCGACCTGTTCGGTGGTGTGCCGCAGACGCGAACACAGGACCTGGATGATCTTCAACGCAAGCTCCGGATTGGCGCGCACCAGCGGGAGAAAGTCGCGACGATCGAGAACCAGAAGACGGCAATTCGTCGCGGCGGTTGCATCAGCCGTTCGCTCGCCCCCGTCGAACAAGGCGATCTCGCCGAAGACTTCTCCGGGATGGATGTGGTTGAGAACCGCGCTTTTTCCGTGAGTTGACGGCGCGCTGATCTTCACCGCCCCTTCCATGACGGCAAAGAGACTTGAGCCGCGGTCTCCCTTGGAGAAGATGGTCTTGCCGCGCACATAGGCAGTCGGGATCGCATAAGAGGCGATCTGTTCGAGCAGATCGGCGCCGAGGGCGCCGAACATCGGATGATTGCGAAGGAATGCGATCTTGTCAGCCGCTTTGAGGCGCGACTGAGGCCTGTCATCGCCTTGCATACTCAACGCTCCACGCACCACCGCGCGGCACCAACTGTAGTGGATGTGTTGGCTCAACCGCCAGTCCTTTAGCGGATCGGAGCGAGGAGAGGCACCGTGTTCAATTATGGAACCGTGCCGTAATCCCGGGTGGCGTGACTCGCCTGTCCTTCCACCGTTTTACGGGAAGGGGCTTTTCGCATAGCCGCGCCATTGACCCCCGAATTCCGCCGCCGGCCGGAGCGCCTTGCCGGATGCAAGTTTATGATGGCAGGACCGTTTCCTGAGCGGTCGTTGAATTGCGCCAATTCCGTTTTGATTTGACGCGTACATGCACCGATTTGCTCGAAGAGCGGTTTCAGCAGCAACCCAAGTTCGGATGGGCGCACGGGCGCGGGCTTGCGGACGAACAAAGGCGCTCCATACTCGCGCTCGAGCGCCCGGATGGCGTTGGTAATCGAAGGTTGCGAGACGTGGCACCGCTGGGCGGCACGGGTAAAATTCCCCTCCTCGCAGAGCGCAAGAAAATACTGAACGTGCATGATCTCCATGTGAACGATCTCCTCGTGCCTCGGATGTCGGCCACTGTCTCCATGGCAAGCACCCGCTCCTAGCATCCGCCGACAAGAACCTGTGTGAACTGCATCACAGAAGAATTCTGCCAGGCGAAACCGGGGCAAGGGGACCAAGGCAAGTTTCGATTCAGCGGTGCGCGACGGCCGCCTCGGCCACGCGGCCCGCCTCACAATTTCGCCGCGCGCGCCGCATCGCGGCAATGCTGTCGCTGACTTTGCGCAGGTCGGCATCCCGCGCGCTCCGAACAAGCTGCGACAGCGACTCTTTCGCCATGCGGTGCACATCAGGACATGAAATCGAGCCCCCCATTCGCTCCTTGGCGGGTTCCGCGGCTTCGGTCCGCAGCGATTTGTTCACGACAGGAACAACAAGCAAGACCGCGATCACGAAGCAGAGGCTCGCCGCTGTTCGCTTCGAAACCCCGGTCCGAGAGGTTGCAACCGCCGGTCTTGCGGGGGCAGCCGGCGGTATGGCCAGGTTTCCGCCGATGAGTTCGGGGTGGATTGAAGCAAACGCGAATCGATCGTCGCGCCTGGGCGGTCGGCAATCCGGCAACGGGTCGACAGACATGGCAACCTCCTGTCCAGCACGCCCGCCTTTTACGCGGCATTCGGCGCTTCCAGCGTGAGGCCGCTCACACGGAGCGGTTTTTTGGAACGCGCAGCCTTGCCCGAAAGAAACAATACCAATGTGACGCGCTCACACCCGATGATACGGCCGCCGCTTAAGCATGCGCCTGCTGCCATCGATCCGCGCAGCATCACTTCAACGAAAGCAGGTGATCGCCATGTCCACGACCCCCAATTCTCCGACGGCCCCCTGTCGCGTTACGCGAGACGGCCCTGATCGGCTCACGGTGCTTCTGGTCTTGATATTGGGCCTTGGAGCCGCGCTTCTTTTTCCCGAAAACCAAACCGATACGGCGGCAACGATCGAACCGGCCTCGTTGGCCGCTTCCGAGACTACGCCCTCGCCTTGCCTTACTCACGATGCCGCGCTGAGCGCGCAAGGCGACCCGCACGGATACATGGTCTTTTCGCGAGAGGACGATCCGAGCACGCAACGCGAGTCGTGCGGCCCGTCATTTGCGCAAGCACCGAAATGATGAACCGAGGTCAGACGGCGCACCGCGTACCGCTCACAACCCATTGGGCGGTGTGCCCGAACGCCGTCGAGACGATGCTTCCTTCTGCACATGCTTCGCGCGAACGGTCCATTCACCGCGCACGCGACCTTGCTCCGCGGCTCATGCAGCAGCCAAGGAGGAACGCAAGCAGGGAAAATCGCAGGCCGGGTTTTAATCTGAGCGATTGTTGAGGCGGGACAAAATCCCCTCGCCTCAAATATTTACTTGATCAGAAAATCCTCAAGCTTCTTGCCTTTTCGGAGTGCGGCCGTCAGCCATCGGGGTTTCAACCCCCGCCCTGCCCAGGTTTCGCTCCGGTTAGCCGGGTTTCGATATTTTGCCGCCAACTTGCGCCCTTTCAGCTTGCGCCGGCCGCGCCGGCCGTTCCTGGCTGCGCCTCTCGTGACACCGGGTCGCGCGCTTTTGCCGACCTGCTCCAGTTTTCTGTCGAGTTCATCACGCTCTTTACTGATTTGCCGGACCAGCGCTTCGTCAATCTGGCTTCGAAGGACAATAAGTTCGTCGCTCGTCATCGATTTCAATTTCGTCCGCGCAACCATTTTCTACTCCGCTGTCTAATAACTGCATCAAAAGCAGCACAACCGGATCACAACCATTGGTTATTTTCGGGCGCCGTTCTCATAACAATCGATGATTGCGAGTGCAAGCCGGCAAATTCAACTTGGTCGCGTACATCAATCCCGAACTTGAAAATACTTACGCCGGTTATCGCCTGCAAAACAACTAAAAACCAAACGCGCGAGTCCAAAATAGTTAGTCCAGGAACCTTCAAAACCTTCGCCTCGTCGAACGGTCTCTCGTTGCTTGAAACCGGCAAGCCGCCGAACGGCGCCATCGGCGAAAGCCGCATTGGATTTTGGAGCGGCGGCGGCAACCAGTTCGCAGATCGCCTGCGGCAGGCGACCTCGGAGCCTATTGACAGCCGCCATGCGCGCTGACAGCCTTGGGGGTAATGCCGTTACCTACGACGTTGCTGGAGAGCTCCGTGCCCCTATTTCCTCCTCCGACGCGCGGAGTGCGCCCGTGAGCGTGGCTTCGCCAGGCAAGGCGCAGCGGCGCATTGCGTCCGATGTCGGCGGCACGTTCACGGATGTTGCGATCTTCGAAGAGACGACCGGCCGCATCCAGCTCGGCAAGACGCTGACGACGCCGTCGCGGCTGATCGACGGCATGGGCAAGGCCGTCGAGAAGGCGGGCACCGCCTTTGCAGACGCGCATCTGTTCCTGCACGGCACGACGGTCGCGATCAACGCGCTGCTCGAACGCAAGGGCGCGCGCACGGCGCTGGTCACGACACGCGGGTTCCGCGACATCTATGAGATCGGCCGCGTCAACCGGCCCGAAGCCTACAACCTGTTCTTTCGCAAGCACCGGCCGCTGATCGAGCGCGCCCTCCGCTTTGAAGTGGGCGAGCGGGTGCTGCCTTCCGGCGAGGTGCTGCGGCCCCTCGATGACGCGGAGCTCGCGTCGGTCGCGGCGCTGCTCGAGCGCGAGCGCATCCAAGCCGTCGCGATCCTCTTCCTTCATTCCTATCGCAATCCCGATCACGAGATCCGGGCGCGCGACTTCTTCCGCCGGCGGCTGCCCGGCGTGTTCGTGACCGCCTCCCACGAGCTCTCGCAGGAATACCGCGAGTTCGAGCGCACCTCGACGGTCGCCGCCAATGCCTATATCGGACCGCGCGTGCAGGAATATCTCACCGAGACCGGCGCGTTTCTCGATGAGGTCGGCTTTCCCGGCACGTTCCTGGTCGTGCAGTCCACCGGCGGGCTGTACGACGCCTCGCAGGCAAGCCGCGAATGCATCCGCATGCTCGAATCCGGTCCGGCCGCCGGCGTGATCGGCACGCGCGAGCTCTGCGCCGCGACGGGGCTCAAGAACGCGATCGCTTTCGACATGGGCGGCACGACGGCGAAAGCCGGCGTGATCCTGTCCGGAGTCGAGCTGACCGCCGGCCAGGTTATGGTCGGCGGCTACGCGGAAGGTCTTCCGATCCAGATGCCGATGATCGACATCCAGGAGGTCGGCACCGGCGGCGGCTCGATCGCGCGCGTGATGACCGGCGGCGCGATCCGGGTCGGCCCCGACAGCGCCGGCGCCGTGCCGGGACCGGTGTGTTACGGCGGCGGAGGTACCGAGCCGACGGTGACGGATGCGAATCTCGTGCTGGGGCGGCTGCCCGCCGATCTGTTCCTGGGTGGCGAAATGACGCTCGACCTCGCCGGGGCGCAGAAGGCGCTGCGCGAGAAGATCGCCGAGCCGCTTGGTCTGTCCCTCGGCGACGCAGCGGACGGGATCATTCGCATCGCGGTTACGCAGATGGCCAATGTCGTCAAGCGCGTCACCACCGAACGCGGCCTCGATGCTCGCGACTTCGCCATGGTCGCCTATGGCGGAGCGGGCCCGCTGCACGCCGCCCTCGTCGCGCGCGAGCTGCAGATTGCGCGCGTCATCATCCCGAACGCGCCGGGGCATTTCTCGGCTTACGGCATGCTGGTGACCGACTTGCGCCGCGACTTCGTGCGCACGCTCTTTGCCTGCCTGTCCGATGCGCCGTTCGAAACCTTCGACCGGATCTTCGAGGAGATGCGCCGCCGCGGATCGGAAGAAGTTCGCAACGCGGCCGCCAATATCGCGGACCTCCAGCTGAAATACGCCGCCGACATGCGCTATATCGGCCAGGAGCACGCGGTCGCCGTCGAGATACCGGGCGAATTGTTCGCCGCGCGCGATATCGCCGGCATCAAGGCCCGTTTCGACGAAGTCCACGCGCAACGCTACGGCTATGCCTCTCCCGACGAAGGCGCCGAAGTCGTAAGCCTGCGGCTGTCCGTGATCGGGGCGATTCCGAAGCCGCGGCAAGCGCCGATCGAAAGCTCGGACAAAGCCGATGCCGATGCCGCGCTGATCGGTTCGCGCCCCGTCGAGTTCGGGATTCTCGGCGGCCGGCGCGACGCTCCCGTTTATCACCGCAACCGACTCCTGGCCGGCCATCGCATCGGCGGGCCGGCGCTGGTCTGCGAATATGCCTCGACGACCGTGCTCGCCCCGGGCGATCGCCTTCTCGTCGACCGGCTTGGCAACCTCGATATCACGGTCGAGCCATCGCAATGCTGACGCCGCACCCACAACGCGCCGCCGATCCGGTGCTGACCGAGATCATCCGCAACGGCTTCATCGCCGCGACCGAGGAGATGAAGACGAATTTGATGCGGACGGCCTACAACATGATCATCTACGAGGCCCTCGACTTCACCGTCGGCCTCTTCGACCGCGAGGGCAACACCGTCTCCATCGGCATCGGCCTGCCGATGTTCATCCGCGGCATGAGCGAAACGATCAAGGCCAAGCTCCGCCATTTCGGCGCGGACGGGATCGAGCCCGGCGATGTGCTGCTCACGAACGACGCCTACCTCACCGGCAGCCATCTCAACCACATGACCTTCTCCGTGCCGGTCTTTCACGGGCGCGAGTTGATCGGATTCGCCGGATGCATGGCGCACTGGGTCGATATCGGCGGGCCGCTCGACGGCATGACGCGCGACATCTATTCCGAAGGGCTGCAGATGCCGATCGTCAAGGCCTGGCGCGCCGGCGTCCCGAATGACGACATCCTCGCGGTCATCCGCATGAACGTTCGCATCCCGGAGCGCGCGATGGGCGATCTCCGCGCACAGGTCGCCGCCGTGAAGACGGGCGAGAAGCGTTTCCTCGAGCTCGTTGCGAAATACGGCAAGAAGGCGGTGCTGGGCGCGATCGATTCCATCTTCGACCACTCCGAAGCGATTGCGCGCGAGAGCGTCTCCAAAATTCCCGACGGCGTCTACGAGGCGGAGTCCTTCATGGACGACGACGGCGTGGAGGTCGGCCGTCGCGTGCCCATGCGCGTCAAGGTGACCGTCAAAGGCGACCGCATGACGGTGGATCTCACCGAAGTCAGCGATCAGGTGAAGGGCTTCTACAATTCCGGCGAGACCGCGGGCCGCTCGGCGGCGCAAGTCGCCTTCAAGTGCCTCACCTCCCCGCTCGATCTGCCGATCAATGACGGCTCGTTCCGCAATCTCGACATCGTGCTGCCGACCGGGCGCGTCGTGAGCGCGGAACGCCCCGCGCCGATGCGCTGGTGGATGACCTATCCGATGACCATCGTCGACACGATCTTCAAGGCGCTCGCGCCTGCGGTGCCGACGCGCGTCATCGCCGGCCATCACGCCGATCTCGTCATTGCCATGGTGAACGGCGTGCAGCCGAAGACCGGCCAGTTCTATGTTTATCTCGGCGGCCTGATCGGCGGCGGCTGGGGGGCGAAGCACAACGAAGACGGCATGAGCGCGACCATCGCCATCAATGACGGCGACACGCACAACAGCCCGAGCGAGCAGGCGGAAGCGAAATACCCGGTGATCATCGAGCGCTACGCCTTGCGCGACGACTCCGGCGGCGCCGGCAAGCACCGCGGCGGGCTCGGCACCGAGCAGGTCGTCCATGCGCTGGAGGACATCATGTTCAACGCGCAGATCGAGCGCGTGGACTGCCGCCCGTGGGGACTGTTCAACGGTTTGTCGGCGCTCGGCAATGAGGTCTCGCTGCGGCGGAACGGGGAAGAGGAAACCCGCTTCCCGACCGGGAAACTGTTGGCGCAGCGCCTGCGGAAAGGCGACGTTTACACGCTGCGCTCGGGCGGCGGCGGCGGCTACGGCTCGCCGCTCGATCGGAAGCTGGAGGATGTGGAGCGCGACGTGCGCCAGGGTTATGTCTCGATGGAGGCCGCGCGCGCCCACTATGGCGTCGAGATCGACCGGGCCACCGGTCTGGCGGATCGGAAACGCACGACGATCCTGCGCCAGATGATGCGCCAGCAAGGCCTGCCGATCGACCGGCCGTTTGCGCGGGAGGACGACTCGCCCTGCGGCTGCATGACCTGCACGAACTGGCCGAAGCCGGATTCCGAGGCCGAGCGCGTCAACCGCGCGGTCGCCTCGGCGGGCCTCGGCAAATGGCGATGCTGCTGAGGAGCCATCGGTGAGCGAAGCCCGGGCACAGAAACGGATTTTTGATCGCGCGGCGGAAGACACCATCGTCTCCGTCGAGCGCGCCTTCGAGATCGTCGAGATGCTGGCGGACGAGGGCGACGGCTTGAGTCTTGCCGAGATCGCGCGTCGGCTCGACGTCAACAAGGCGATCGCCGTCAAGCTGCTCGCCACCCTGGAAGGGCTGGGCTTCGTGTGGCGCGACGATGTCGCGCAGCGCTATCAGCTCACCTATCGCGTCAGCAATCTCGGCCTCCGCCAGATGCAGCAAAGCCGCCTGCTGGATCAATGCGCTCCCGTGCTCAAGGCGCTGGCCGAGGAGAGCGGGGAGCTTGTCCGTCTCGCCATTGTCGAACACGGCGAGCGCATCACCTGGGTCTATGCGATCGCCGGCGCGAAACGCTCGGTGCAGATCGATCCCAACTATTCGCTGGACATCAGCCTGAACACCCATGCCATCGCCAAAGCCTGGCTATCGACATTGCCGCTCGCTCGCGCGCTTCGCATCATCAAGACGAAGGGCGTCGAGGCACGGACCGTCAACTCCAAGACCGACGCGGCCAGCATCGAGGCAGACTTGAAAGAGGTCGCCCGGCGCGGCTTTGCGGCGAACTTGGAGGAAAGCGAGATGGGCGTTGTCGCCATCGCCGCGCCCATCATCGTTTCGAACCTGCAGAGCGAGCGAGAATGCGTCGGGGCCGTGAGCCTGGCTGCGCCGACCAACCGCATGAGCGGCGGCGACATCGAAGCTTGCGCGCCCATGCTGCTGGAGACCGTCGCACGCCTTGCGCGCATCTGGCCGCTCGATCGGACGCTGCGCCCGCTGGTGCGTCGCCTGTAACGAGAGTCGAAGAACGAATCAGGAGAGGAGACACACCCATGCCGCGCCATCCGACCTATGTCCCTCATGGGGTCATTCCCGCGGTACTGTTGCCCTTCAACGAAGACCTCTCGATCGACGAGAGGGGATTCCGCAAGCATATTCGCGATGTCTCGGCCACGCCGGGCGTCTCGTCGATCACCATCAACGCCCATTCGACCGAGGTTGCCTCTTGCACCTTCGAGGAGCAGCGGCGCGTGCTGGAGGTCGCGCAGGACGAAATCGGCGACAGGGTTCCGCTGGTCCATGGCGTGTGGGCCGACGGCAGCCTGGAAGCCGCCCGCATCGCGCGCATGGCGACGCAAGGCGGCGCGTCGGCGCTGCTTGTGTTTCCGCCTGCCCCCTTCACGTTGGGTCAAACGCCCGACATGGCGCTGGCGCATTTCAAGCGCGTCGCCGACGCCAGCGATCTGCCGATCATCATCTTCCAGTATCCGCTTGCCACCGGGCAGGGCTATCCGCGCGACACGCTGCTGCGCCTGTGCGAGGAGATCCCGAGCATCCGCGCGATCAAGGACTGGTGCGCGAATGTGCAGCAGCACGAGATGCAGATTCGGACGCTGCAAAACCTGCCCCGCCCCGTGAACGTCCTGACCACGCACAGCGCCTGGCTGCTGTCGTCTTTCGTGCTCGGCTGCAACGGCGTTTTGTCGGGAAGCGGCAGCGTCATTCCCGATCTGCAGGCGCAATTGTTCCAGGCCGTACAGTCGAACGATCTCGCCGCGGCGCGCCGCCTCAACGACCGCATCTACCCGCTCGCGTGCGTGTTCTACTCGGACCCGTGGGTCGACATGCACAACCGCATGAAGGAGGCGCTCGTCCTGCTTGGACGGCAGACGCGCGCCGTCGTTCGTCCGCCGCTCGTCAAGCTCGGCCGCGCCGAGATCGACCGTGTCCGCGCCGCGCTCGTGGAATCGGGACTCCTCGATCGGCGCGCGGGCCGCGATGCGGCGTAAGCAAAGCACAAACAGGAACTTTGAGGGAGGAATAGCCATGAAAAATCGATTGACGCGATGGGCCATGCCGCTGGCCTGCGGCATGTTCGCCGCGGCCGCGACGGCGGCCTCGGCGCAAGAGCCGGTGAAGATCGGCTTCGTCACCGAGATGACCGGTCCGTGGTCGTTCTTCGGAACGAGCTGCGTCGCCGGTCTTCGCTTCGGCGAGACGCAGTTCAATCCGCCCGGCAAGCGCAAGATCGAATTCGTGATCGCCGACAATCAGACGCAGCCGGCTCAGGCGGTTGCCGCCGCCCGCAATCTCGACGTGCAGAGCAAGGTTCTCTCGCTGAGCGGCCCGACGAGCTCCGACACCGCGCTGGCAATGTACGGCTACGCCGAGCAGAACAAGCTGCCCTTCGTCGTGCCGGTCGCGGCGTTTCCCCAGCTCACCAAGCCGGGCACGCGATACACGTTCCGCATCGAGCCAAATGCGGCGGGATGGGGCTATGCGATTGCCCAATTCGTGTCCAAGCAGAAGCCGGGCGCGAAAATCGCACTGGTCTATTCCGATTTCGCGCTGATGCGCGCGATCTCGGCGGGGCTGAAGTATCAGGCGCCGAAATCGGGATTGAAGATCGAGCCAGAAATCATCTTCCCGCAAGGCTCGAACGACGCCACCGTTCAGGCCGCCCAGGTGCGCGCCGCCAATCCGGATTATGTCGTGGTGATCGGCGCCGGCGGATTCGACAACACGCTGACCAACCAGCTCCTCGACATCGGCATCAAGCCTGAGCAGATCATCCACCCCTATGGCATCACGACGCAGGTGCGCAATTGGGGCAAGCGCAGCGTCGGTTCCTACTACGGCACGTTCTTCGATTCGAACCTCGCCGACCTGACCCCCGAGGGCAAGAAATTCGTCGACGAGTTCACGGCGAAGAACGACCGCCAGCCCTCCTATGTCGAGAACTACTGCTACGTCACCGCGCAGATCATCCGCGAGGCGATCGACAAGAACCCGGGCGCGGCGGACGATCGCGAGAAGTTCCGCGACGCAATGTCGGCGTTAAAGACCAAGGAGGCGACGTCCGGCATTCCGATCGAGTTCGACAAGAACGGCGCGCGCAAGGAATACATCTATTTCATGCAGATCCAGGACGTCGGCGAGAAGCTCTACAAATCGAAGCAGGTCTTCTATACCGAGTGGGATCCCGAGATCATCCCCGTTTACGACCTGGTGAAGTGACCGGCGCGGGAGCTCGCGGCGCGTTCCCGCCGCGGGCTTCCCTCTCCGGCTTCCGGCCGCGACATGTCCGACGCGACGATCATCATTCTTCTGTCGACGCTCAGTTCCGGGCTGATGCTCGGCATCATTTTCTCGCTGGTCGCCGTCGGCGTCACCATCGTCTACGGAAGCATCTGGATGCCCAACGCGGCGAACGGCCAGTTCTTCCTTCTTGCCGCGCTGTTTGTCTGGACGGCCACGGTCTCGTGGGGATTGCATCCGGTTGCCGGCGCCCTCCTCGTGATCGGGGCCAGCATCCCCCTCTCCTATGGTCTTGAGGTGCTGCTCATCCGCCGCTTCTACGACGTGCCGAACCGCAACATCTCCTATTTCGTGCTCAGTCTCGGGATCACGCAGATCCTCGCCGGCATATTCTCGATCACCTACGGCGTGTGGAGCGACCAGTTTCAGATTCCCCCCTTCGTCCGCGGCATCACCATGATCGGCCCCTTCCCGATGTCGAACAATCGCTTCGCGGCGCTGCTCATCGCCGTCGTGCTGCTGGCCGGCTTGTTCGCCCTGCTCCGCTTCCACAAGTACGGCCGCGCGCTGCGCGCGGTGTTCCAGAACCGCGAGGCCGCCGCGCTGCGCGGCGTCGACGTGCGCGGCGTCTATCGCATGTCGTTTCTGCTCGGCAATGCCGTCATCTTCGCCGGCGGCATCCTGTTTGCGAGCGCCTACAGCTTCGACCTGACGGTCTCCTGGACGATGGCGATCACCGCCTTCGCCATCATGATCATCGGCGGCCCCGGCTCGGTGCTCGGCGCCGTGGTCATCGGCATGGTGTTCGGCTTTACGCAGGCCGTGGTGAGCATCTTCGCGAGCCCGACGATCGCCGCCTTCTCCTATCTCGGCGCGATGCTCGTCATCCTGCTCTTCCGGCCGCAGGGACTGTTTGCGCGATGAACGGATTCCTCGCCAGCCGCTCCGTCCAGCTCGCGCTTTTCGCGCTGGCCGCCTTTGGCGTGCCTCTGCTGCTTTCGGGCAATCGCTACTTCGCCTTCATCGCCGGAATCACGCTGATCCATGTGCTGTGGGCGTCGGGCATGAACCTGCTCTACGGCTATACGGGATTGATGCCTTTGATGTTCGCCGGGATCGCCGGGATCAGCGCTTACGTGGTCGTCGGTCTCGCCGGTCTCGGCTGGTCCTTCTGGGCGGCGATGCCGGTCGGCGCGCTGTTTGCGTCGTCCATTGGCATCGTTCTCGGTCTGCCTTCGCTGCGGCTGAAGGGGTTCTATTTCACCCTCTGCTCCCTCGTGATCCAGACCGTCATCACGCTCGGCTTCGTCTATTTCGTGAATCTCACGAATGGCGACACCGGCATCTCGCAAATCCCGCTGCCGACGCTGCCGGGCGGCGGCAAGCTCACCGGACTGCCCTACGATCTCGTCCTCGCCGGCGCCGGCGTGCTCGGCGTCGTCGTGCTGATCCGGCTCGTCGAGTCCGATTTCGGCCGCCGTCTGATCGCAATCCGCGAGGACGACGTGCTCGCCGAGACGCTCGGCATCGATGTCACGCGGCAGAAGATGCTGGCCTTCTTCATCGGCTCGATGTTTGCGAGCATCGGCGGCGCGCTCTATGCGCCCTATGTCGGATTCATCTCCCCGCGCAGCTTCGACGTGCTGGTCAGCCTTAATGTCTGGCTGATGGTCGCCTTCGGCGGGCGCGGCACGATCTGGGGCCCGGTGCTCGGCGCCATCCTTCTCGCGCCCGTGCCGTTTCTCTTGCAGGACTATTATACGATCAAGGACGTCGTCTACGGCCTGCTCATCATCGGCGTCATCGTCCTCTTGCCCGCCGGCATTGTCGGGGGATTGCGGCGCGCGCCGAAACCGCAGGCGGCGAAAGAGGCGAAGCTCGTCAAGGAGAATGCCTGAGATGCCCCTGCTCGACGCGCAGACGATTACCATGCGTTTCGGCGGCGTCGTCGCGCTTCGCGACGTCACCGTGACGCAGAGCGCGAACGAGACGCTCGGCATGATCGGGCCGAACGGGTCCGGCAAGACCACCTTCGTCAATGTCGTGACCGGCCATCTGAAGCCGCAGAAGGGCGCCTATCGTTTTGACGGGACGTCGCTGATCGGGCGCAAGCCGAATCGCATCGCCGGCGCCGGACTGACCCGCACCTATCAGGCGGTCCGCATCTTCCGCGAGCTGACAACGCGCGAAAACATCGCGACTGCGCTTGTCGACGCGCAGGCCCCGCTCGACGAGCAGGGAGTTCTGGAAGCGATCGACTTCGTTGGGCTCGGCGGCCGGCTGGACGCGAATGCGGGCGGCATGACGCTCTACGAACAGCGGCGGCTCGAGCTCCTGATGCGGCTCGTGCAGCGGCCCAAGCTGATCATGCTGGACGAGCCTGTCGGCGGCCTGTCCGCCGGCGAGGTCCGGGCCATGATCACGCTGTTGTCGCGCCTGAAATCCCGCTCCACGATCTTCGTCATCGAGCACACGATGAAGGCGATCCGCGAACTCGCCGACCGCGTCGTCGTGCTGCTTGCCGGCGAAAAGATCGCCGATGGCCCGCCGAGCGACATCCTCTCCGACCAGCGCGTCATCCAGCAATATCTGGGAAGCGCCGATGCTTGAGGTCTCGAATCTCACCGTCCGCTATGGGCCGTTTCTCGCCGTCGACAATGTCGGACTGCGCGTGACCGAAGGGGAAATCGTGGGCCTGGTCGGCGCCAACGGCGCGGGCAAGTCGTCGATCGTGAAGGCGATCGGCGGGTTGATCGCGCCCACCCAAGGCGCGATTACGTTTCGCGACAGCGACCTGGCCGCCGTTCCCTCGCACGCGCGTATCCGTCTCGGCATGTCGGTCGTTCCCGAGGGACGCGGGCTGTTTCCCCGCATGTCGGTGGAAGAGAATCTCTTGATGGGATCGTACTCGCTCGACGACAAGGCGCGCACGCACGCCGCCATGGAAGCCGGTTTCCAGCTCTTCCCGATTCTCGCCGAACGGCGCTGGCAGGCCGGCGGAACGCTGTCAGGCGGCCAGCAGCAGATGCTGGCAATCGCCATGGGGCTGATGTCGGAGCCGAAAGTGCTGGTGCTCGACGAGCCCTCCCTCGGGCTCGCGCCGATCGTCATCGGCGAGATCGGCCGCGCGCTCAAGCAATTGCGCGGCCGCGGCGTCACCATCCTGCTGGTCGAGCAGAACGCCAAGCTCACCTGCAGCGTCGCCGACCGCATCTACATCATCGCCAACGGCCGCATCGAACGCCACGACGCCTCGGACAAGATCCTTTCCTCGCCCGAGCTGCTCGATCATTTGATGTAGCGCGCTGCCGGCGCGGCCTACTGCTTGGGGATATTCGCGCGGGCGATGACCTGCGCCCATTTTTGGATGTCCTCGCGCAGCCGCGCGGTGAGTTCGGCTTGAGTGGTGAACCTGGCTTCGATGCCCAGCTCGAGCATCCTCTTTTTCACCTCCGCATCCGCCAGGATGATGCGCAGCGCCCGTTGCAGCGTCTCGACCGCCTCGGGCGGCGTTCCCGCCGGCGCGAAGAGCGCGTTCCACGAGGTCACGTCGAAATCGCGCACGCCGGCTTCCTGCGCCGTCGGTACATTGGGCGTAAGCTCGGAGCGTTTTGGGCCCGATGTCGCGATCGCGCGGAGCTGGTTTTCGGCAAGCTGCGATTTCATGGCCGCATAGGTATCGATCATCAACTGCACGTCGTCGCGCAGGAGCGCAACAATGACCTCCGGCGTGCCCCGATAGGGCACGATCGCGAAATCGATTCCGGCGGACGACTTGAACAGCTGCGCCGAGAGATTCTGGCTCGATCCGACGTTCACGGTCCCGACATTGAGCGCGCCCGGCTTCTCGCGCGCCGCCTTCAACACGGAAGCCACGTCCTTGAGCTCGGCGCCCGCGCGCGTCGCCAGAACGAAATCGAACGTGCCCAAGGTTGAAATCGGGACGAAGTCCTTGAGCGGATCGAACGGCAAGGCCTTGAACAACGAGACGCTGATGGCGGTGCCGTTCGTGAGCAGCGCGAGCGTATAGCCGTCAGCCGGCGCCGAAAGCGCGCTCCGCGCCGCGGTGACGCCGCCGGCGCCCGGTTGGTTCTCGACGATGAACCGCTGGCCCAGACGCTCGCCAAGCTTGTCGGCCACGATGCGCGCGGTGATGTCCGCGACCCCGCCCGCGCCGAACGGCACGATGATCCGCACCGGGCGCGTCGGATAGTTCTGCGCCAAGCCGGGCGCGACGGAGGAAACCAGCCCGGCAAAGAGCGCGGCGCCCAGGATGGCCCGCATTGAATTTCGTCGAAATCCGCGGCGGGGGTCGGGAAAGCGCGTCATCATCGTCTCCTTGAAAGTGCGATCGGCATGCTGGTCAAAAGCCATAGAGCCGCGCCGGATTGTCGACCAGGAGCCGACGTTGCGCGTCTGGCGTCGGTGCGAAAAGCGGGATCAGGTCGACGAGATCGGCCTCGTCGACCGGCTCTTTCAGATTGGGATGAGGGAAATCCGTGCCCCATAGCACGCGGTCCGGCGCGGCCTCGACCAGCGCGCGCGCAATCGGAATTGCCGCGGTGAACGGATGCTTCGAGATCCGCTCCGCGCCCGACACCTTCACCCAGCACCGCTCCATCCGCACGAGATCGAGCAACGCCCGAAAAGCCGGCTGCTCGGCTCCCAGCGTCGCGTCGACGCGCCCCATGTGGTCGATGACGAACGGAATCGGGAGTTTGCGCATCATTGCGCTCAAGGGAACGATGTCCGGGGCGTCGACATGCAGCACAACATGCCAGCCGAGCGGCTTGATGCGCTCCACCATGCGATGAAAGACATCCATGTCCGGCGCGCCGCCGAGATGGCGCACGAAGTTGAACCGCACTCCGCGCACCCCGCCTTCGTGGAGACGCGCAAGCGCCTTGTCATCGAAGCGCTCGTCGGCGATCGCGACGCCGTGATAGCTCGCAGGGCGCGAGGCAATGGCGTCGAGCATCGCGCCGTTGTCGGCGCCGTGGCAACTCGCCTGCACGATGACGGCACGACCGATGCCGAGATGCGCGTGAAGCGCTGAGAGCATCTCCTTCGGCGCGTCCGCCGGCGTGTAGCGGCGCTCCGGCGCATAGGGGAAGCGGTCCGCCGGACCGAACACATGGCAATGCGCGTCGCATGCCTGCGGCGGCAACCGGAACGCCGGCTTGCGGCGCGCGGCGAGGTCGAGCGTCATTCGGCCGCCGTCCGTCGTCGCGGCAAACGTTGCAGCACCGCGCCGAACATGGCGCCGAGATTGCGATCGAGCGCGGCCCGCACGCCGGCGTCCTGGCCGAGCCGTCCGATCTCGCGCTGCCGCTCGGCGGTCGCGGTCGCAGCCAGCGGTGCAATCCCAAGCTCGCGCAAGGTGGCCGCGACCTCGTCCATCTCAGCGGCGCGCCGCGTGCCGTGTCTGGCCATGCGCTCGAGATTGTACGCGGCCATCTTGCGCCAATCGAGGGTCGGGAAGGATGCCGATAGCGTCTGCACGACTTGATCGGCGACGCCGGCTTGCGTCGCCGCCGCGAAGCACTCGAAGGTGAGCGCCTCGAGCCCCTTGATCATGACGCTGCGGATCATCTTGATCGCCGCCGCCTCGCCGATCGTGGATCCTGCGACCTCCACTGTCATGCGCAGCGCGCGCAAGATCGGCTCGAGCTCCCGCGCGTGCGGGCCGGCGAGCAGCATTGGCGTCTGGTGGCGCCCCGGATGCACCGGGGCCATCACGGCCACGTCGACGTAACGCGCCCCGCCTCCGAACAGCGCTGCGGAATCCTGCTTGCGCTTCGGCGACACGGAATTGATGTCGAGGACATAAGGGCCGCCGCGCAGATGCGGCGCGATCGATTGCGCCGCCTCGACGCTCGAGGCCGCCGTGACGGCGGACACGATCAGACCGGCATCGCGCACCGCGTCCGCGGCCGATGTCGCAACCCGCACGCCGATGTCTCCGGCCGCGCGGCGCAGCTCCTCGCCGGACGGCCCGGGAAACAGGATGTCCCACGCGGCGATCTCGCTTGCGCCCTCGCTGCGCAATCCCGCGGCAAGGGCCTGTCCGGCCTCCCCGAAACCGATGAAGCAGACGGGCGGCACAGTCGATGTCATGCGCGCTTCAGGTTGGGCTTCGACGCGGCGCCGACGAGCTCGGCATGGGCGTCGAGGTCGTCGACATAGACAAGTCCGGCCTTCGCCAACCCCTCGCGCATCCCGTACATGTCCAGACTCAGTTCGCCGGCGGCGAGCCGCTCGCGTTTGCGGTCCTCGTCCGCCTTGCGCGCCTCGCCTTTCGCCGCGACATCGGCCGCCGCCGCTAGCGGCACGACCACGACGCCGTCATCGTCAGCGACCACCACATCGCCGGGCGAGACCGCAACCCCCGCGCAAACCACCGGCACGTTCACCGCGCCGGGCGTGGCCTTCACCGTTCCCTTTGCCGAGATGGCGCGCGACCACACCGGAAAGCCCATCGCCTGCAGCGGCTTCACATCGCGGCAGCCGGCATCGATGATGAGGCCCCTCACGCCATGCGCGGCAAGCGACGTGCCGAGCAGTTCGCCGAACATGCCGTCGGTATTGTCTGCCGTGCAGCCGACCACCATCACGTCGCCCGGACGGCATTGCTCGACCGCGACGTGAATCATCCAGTTGTCGCCGGGCTGCGCCAACACCGTTACTGCCGGGCCCGCGATCTCCGCTCCCGGCCAGATCGGGCGCATATAGGTCTTCATCAGCCCGGACCGGCCGAGCGCCTCGTGCACGGTCGAGACGCCGAGATGACCCAGCCGATCGACCAGCGCGCGTTCGGGCCGCGGGATGTTACGGACAACGACGGGTTTCATGCGAGCTCCGATGCGACGGTGGGAAAGAGGCGCTGATAGGCTTCGCCGTAGGTCATCGGCACGCCGGCATTGCGCCCGCCCTGCATGCCGCGCTGCAGCCCCACGCGCGTATAGTATTCCCAAAGATGCTTTTGCGCCGCGAGCACCTCGAAGGCTTTGCGCTTGGTATCCCACACCTCGTCGATATTGAGGATCACGTTCGGCTTGAAATTGCACATCTCGGTCTGGTGCGGCTCGAAGAGAAACACGGGCGGCGCGTTGTAGGTATAATTCGCCTGCGGCTTGTGGCCCATGGCCTGCGCGATGATGCGCGTCTCCTGCGCGAACTGCGCCGCCGCCGGGTGATCGAAATTGTAGGGATCCTCCAGCGCGTGCGTGAGCACGAAGGCGGGATTGGTCTCGCGATAGATGTCGACCATGCGCTCGAACATCTCCGCCGTCGGACGCAGCGGATAATCGCCGGCATCGAAGAACTCGATCTCGGCGCCGAGCACGTCGGCGGCGCGCTCCGCCTCGTCGCGCCGGCCCCGCTTGACCTCATCCAGCGTGGCCCCCGCCCGCTTCCAGGCGAACTGGCTTTCGCCGCGCTCGCCGAACGAAAGACAGACGATCTTCATGCGGTAGCCTTTGCGCGCATGCAGCGCGATCGCGCCTCCCGCGCGCCAGACGAAATCGCCGGGGTGCGCGGTGACGACCAGTCCCGTCTTGCCTTGTGCAGCCATGTGAGCCCTTCGGATGGGTGAAGACTTACGCCGCGCGCGGCGCCGAGCCGCTTGTGCGCGCGGCGGCGGCCGCCGCCGGCACAAACACCTGGCCGTCGAACAGGAGCCGCGCCGTCCGCAGCAAGCCGGCGCGCTCGACAACCGGCGCATGCTCGCTTCCGCCGACTTCGAGCCGCACAGTGAATTCACCGCTCGGATGCTCGACCGACAGGGTCTTGATGCGCCCCGCCGGGACGACGGCGCAGTCATGCGCGGGCGACCCCGGCAGCACGCACGCCGTCGCGACCGTGACCGCCGCGAACACGCCGATCGCCGAATGGCACTCGTGCGGAATGAAGCTCCGCGTGCAGATATGGCCGCCGCGCCTCGGCGGTGCGACCAGGATCATCTTCGGCACGACCTGTTTTGCGACATCGCCGAGCCGCATCATCGGGCCGGCGCGCAGGCGGATCGCCTCGAGCCGCGCACGGAACGCTTGATCCGCCATCAGCTCCTGCGGCGCCTCGTATCCCGTCTTGCCGAGCGTGCGGGCGGCGAGCACGACGCAGGGCATTCCGTTGTCGATGCAGGTCACGGAGACCCCCTCGATCGTGTCCGCCACGTTGCCCGTCGGGAGCAAGGCTCCGCAAACGGACCCTGCGGCATCGAGGAAATTGATCGGGATCGGCGCCGCCGTCCCGGGCACGCCGTCGATCCGCGCATCGCCCTCGTAATTCACGCGCCCGTCCGGTGTCTCCACCACAAGCTCGGCGAGCGTGCCGGTGTTGACGGTACGCACCACCACCTTGGTCACCGGCGGGGTTGCTGGGATGAGCTCGCGTTCGATCGCGAACGGGCCGACGCCGGCCAGGATGTTACCGCAATTCGGAGTCGTATCCACATGCGCCTTGTCGACCGACACCTGCGCGAACAGGAAATCGATATCGGCGGCCGCGTCTGCGGCGCGCGAGACGACGGCGACCTTGCTCGTGAGCGGATGCGCGCCGCCGACCCCGTCGATCTGCCGGGGATCGGGCGAGCCGAGCACGGCGAGCAGAATGCGATCCCGCGCCTCGACCTCGCGCGGCAAATCCTCTTTGAGGAAATACGCGCCCTTGGATGTCCCGCCCCGCATCAGCATGCATCGGATCGCGTGCTGCATCCGCAAAAACCTCAAGCCTATCCGCATCGAATGTAGCCTTGAACATCGGCTGCGGCTAGTGGAGTGGTGAATCATCGCGCTCCGGCGCCGCCCCGCGGCCGCCACGCGGCCTCGTCCATGCGCAGTTTCCCGTGCGTCGAAAGTCGCAAGACGTTTTATCAGCTTCCACTTTGCTCTCATTGCCGGTAGCACAATGAATATAATGTCCGCCGGCGCTGGTGACGGCGGACGCCTAGCCTAAAAGCCTTCTGATCATTCGGCTGCGCGGACCTCGCTGGCGTTCGCTGCTTTCTGTCGATGGAGAGGCGGAGGAGACCATGAAACCGGACAACGTCGCTCAGGTTCAAAGCAATCCCCAGTTCAGGCAGCTCATCGCGAGACGGACGCGCTTCGCCTGGACCCTTTCGGCGGCCATGCTGGCGATCTATTTCGGATTCATTTTCATCATCGCCTTCGCTCCGCGCAGCCTCGGCACGCCGATCGGCTCGGGTGTGACGACGGTTGGGATTCCCTTGGGCCTGTTCGTCATCGTCTCGGCATTTGTTCTGACCGGGATTTATGTCCGGCGGGCCAATTCCGAATTCGACGCGCTCACGCGCGCCATTGTCGAGAGGATGAAGTGATGCGCAAGCTGCTGTTCGTCGCGGGCGCGCTCGCCGTCGCCGCCGCGCTTTCGCCGGCCGAAGCCGCCGACGGCAAGACGCTGAACATGCCCGCCATCGTCATGTTCTTCCTCTTCGTCGCGGCGACGCTCGGCATCACTTACTGGGCGGCGCGACGCACCCGCTCGGCTGCCGATTTCTACGCTGCCGGCGGCGGCATCACCGGCTTCCAGAACGGGCTTGCGATCGCCGGCGACTACATGTCGGCGGCGTCGTTTCTCGGCATCTCCGGTCTGGTCTTTGCCTCGGGGTTCGATGGACTCATTTATTCCGTCGGCTGGCTCGTCGGTTGGCCGATCATTCTGTTTCTGATTGCGGAGCGCCTTCGCAATCTCGGCAAGTACACCTTTGCCGATGTCGCCTCGTTTCGCCTCGAGCCGACGCCGATCCGCATCCTGTCCGCGACGGGCACGCTGACCGTCGTCGCCTTCTATCTGATTGCGCAGATGGTCGGCGCTGGAAAGCTGATCGAGCTGCTCTTCGGCCTGCCCTATCTCTACGCGGTCATCATGGTCGGCGCCTTGATGATCGTCTATGTCGCCTTCGGCGGCATGGTCGCCACGACCTGGGTGCAGATCATCAAAGCCTGCCTCCTGCTCGGCGGCGCGACCTTCATGGCGCTGGCCGTGTTGTGGCATTTCGGTTTCTCGCCGGAGGCAATGTTCCGCACCGCCGTGGAAATCCATCCGCGGCAAGGCTCCATCATGGCGCCCGGCAACCTCGTCACCGATCCGGTCTCGGCGGTTTCGCTGGGCCTCGCGCTGATGTTCGGCACGGCGGGATTGCCGCATATCCTGATGCGTTTCTTCACCGTGGCCGACGCCAAGGCCGCGCGGAAGTCGGTGTTCTATGCGACCGGCTTCATCGGCTACTTCTACATTCTGACCTTCATCATCGGCTTCGGCGCCATCACCTTCCTGATGAACGATCCGTCCTATTTCAAGGTCGGAACGGGCGGCGCTTACAACAAGATCACCGACATGCTCGGCGGCACCAATATGGCGGCCGTGCATCTCGCCAACGCGGTCGGCGGTTCGCTATTCTTGGGCTTCATTTCCGCGGTCGCGTTCGCAACCATCCTCGCCGTTGTCGCGGGCTTGACGCTCGCGGGCGCCTCCGCGGTCAGCCACGACCTCTATGCATCCGTGATAGCGCGCGGCAAGGTGTCGGAAGACCGTGAGGTGCGCCTGTCGAAGATGTCCGCGATCGCGATCGGGATTGTCGCGATCTTTCTCGGCTACGTCTTCGAGAATCAGAATGTCGCCTTCATGGTCGGGTTGGCTTTCGCGGTTGCGGCGAGTTGCAACTTTCCGGTTCTCCTGATGTCGGTCTTCTGGAAAGGGACGACCTCGCGCGGGGCGCTCATCGGCGGCTTTGCCGGCCTGATCGCGGCGGTGGCTATGGTGGTGTTGAGCCCGGCGGTTTGGGTCAAGACCTTCGGTTTCAAGACCGCGCTCTTCCCCTACGACAACCCCGCGCTGTTCTCGATCTCCATCGCGTTTCTCGGGATTTGGCTTTTCTCCAAGCTCGACGCGAGCCAGAGGGCGGACAACGAAAAGGCCTTGTTCGACGCCCAGTATATTCGCTCCGAGACGGGTATTGGCGCCGCCGGGGCTGTGGCGCACTAAGCCGTGCCGTGACGGCCGCGTAAAAGCCGGGCGCTTGCGCCCGGCTTTTCGTTGGTCCCTGCGCGACAAAGGATCGGAAAACAATGATACTCATGGCGGCCGGATGTCGCTGCGAGGAGTCAAGCGATGCCACGCGCGTTCGACGCACATAACCCGCCCTTCGACCAGCTGACCCATCAGGAGATCAGCGAGCTTCGCGCGGCGCTCGATATCGGCTACTTCCGGCCGGGCGAGACGATCATCGAGCAGGGCAAGCCGAGCGATTACCTGCACGTCATCATCAAGGGCAGCGTCGAGGAGCGCGACGCCGACGAACTCGAGGCCTTGCTCGGCCCCAAAGACAGCTTCGATTCCCGCTCGCTCGTGCATGACGCCGCCGGCTCGCACTTCGTGGCGGCGGAAGAGACGCTCTGCTATCTCGCACCGAAGAACGTGATTCTCGACCTGATCAAGCGCAATACCGGCTTTGCTGCGTTCTTCTATTCGGAAATCTCCCGCAAGCTCGTCTCCTTCGCCCGCCGGCATGCGCCGGAAGGCGTCGAGTCGGTTCTGCGCGCGCGCGTACGCGACGCCCGCATCCAGAAGGCCTTGTTCATGGACGGCGGAACGACCATGCAACAGGCCGGCCGCATGATGTATGAGCATAACAACAATGCCCTGTTCATCGAAAACAACGGCGAGCTTGGCATCGTCACCGGCATGAACCTCGGCAAGGCTGCGGTGCTTGGCCACCGGCCGCTCGACACGCCGGTCCGCGACTTGTGCCACTACGACGTGATTGCGGTCGACCTGGACGATTTCATCTTCGAAGCCCTGATTCTCATGACGCGTCACAACAAGCGGCGGCTTGCGGTCCGTTCCAACGGCGAGTTCGTGGGCACGCTGGAAGACATCGACATCCTTGGGCTTTTCGCGGGCAACTCGCAGCTCATTCCCGGACATATCGACCGCGCGCACACGATCGACGACCTTGTCGGCGCGGCGGCGGAAATCCAGCACCAGGTCGAGCGGTTGGAACAGCAGGACGTCAAGGTCGAGGTCATTGCCGAGATCACCTCGGACCTCAACCGGCGGCTGTTCGCCAAGGTTTTTGAACTCGTCGCTCCGCCTTCGATCCGCGATGCCGGATGCCTGATCGTCATGGGCTCTGAGGGACGCGGCGAGCAGACCGTGCGCACCGATCAGGACAACGGCTTGCTGCTTGCGCACCCCGTGGACCCATCCGAACTGCAAGCATTCCGTGACGCCTTTTCGAACGCGCTTCTCAAATTCGGTTTCCCGCCCTGCCCGGGCAACGTGATGGTGAAGAACCCGCAATGGTCGCAGCCGATCGACGACTTCGTCCGCCAGATCAAGGGGTGGATCATGACCCCCGACGAGGACAGCGCGATGAATCTCGGCATCTTCTTCGATGCCATCCCGGTCGCGGGCCGCAGCGAGCTGGTCGACCAGGCAAAGACGGCCCTCATCGAACTGATGCGCGGGGAAAGGATCCATCTCGCGCGTTTTGCGCGTGCCATCGATCTGTTCGAGGACGCCAGCGCGGGCATGTTCTCGACCTTGATGGCCTCGGTTGGCGTCGGTTCGGGCACCATCCACATCAAGAAATCCGGCACCTTTCCGATCGTGCACGGCATTCGCACGCTCGCCATCGAACATGGCTTGCGGGAGACGCCGACGGCAAAGCGCATTCAGATGCTTGAAGCGGCGGGCGTTCTTGGCAGCGAGCTTTCGCGCGAACTCATCAGCGCCCTGTCCTATTTCATGGAGCTGCGTCTGCGATCGCAACTGCGCGCCATGAAGACCGGAGCACGCGAGACGGAGGCCATTGTCCGCTTGGGCGAACTCACCACCGGCGACCGCGATCTCTTGCGCGACGCCCTGCGCGTGGTGAAGCGGTTCCGCGAGATCATCCGCAACCGCTACCACTTGAGTCTGTTCTCGTGATGCTGACGTGGCTTCGGCGCACGATCGATCGGCTGGCCATGACCGACAGACAGTACCGGTTTCTGTTTCAGCAACCGGATCAAGGCGAGGCGGTTTCGCTCGATTGCGAAACGACCGGATTCGATCCCTGGGTCGACGACATCATCAGCATCGCCGCAATCCCCATTCGCGGCACCCGCATCCTCACGAGCCAAGCCTTCCAGGCCGTCCTCCGTCCGGACGCGAAGATGCGCGAGTCCGCCATCAAGGTTCATCAATTGCGCTCCAAGGACGTGGAGCACGGCCAGCCGATGATGGACATCCTGCCCGATCTGTTGCGCTTCATCGGCAACCGGCCGCTGGTCGGCTATTGGATCTCCTTCGACGTGCGCATGCTCAACAAATATCTGATCGACATGCTCAACATCCACTTGCCGAACGAGCAGATCGACATCTCCAAGCTCTACTACGACCGGAAATACGGACACGCGCCGCCCGGAACCGCCATCGACCTGTCGATGCGCGCCATGCAGCGGGACCTCAAGGTCTCCGCCCTGCAGGAGCACGATGCGATGAACGACGCCGTGATTGCGGCCGAGATGTATGTGCAACTGGAAGACATGCGCGCGCGCGGCATCCGCATCCGCCGCGAGCGAACCGACCCGACGGTTTTCCCGACCGGCTGACTTGATTCCAACCAGCGCTCTGACCGCAGCCGCTCGCCGGCCCGCAGAAGGCCTCACATCCTTGTGATCCGAGCGCCGCGGCCGCCGCGCATCTGAAGCTGGACAGGAAAACAGAAAATCGCTTTCAGCGCCGCCTGTCTGCGACATCGGCGCGCTTGTCTTTCCTCCGACCGATATCATTCCGCCGCACTTCGCGAGAAAATGGGTTCGAGAGCCGCAAGATCAATCAACGCCCCTGATTGGAGTTATCCATGCGACTGAACGTAAACGGCCAAATGCGCGAGATCGAGGTCGATCCCGAAATGCCTCTTTTGTGGGCAATCCGCGATGTGCTCGGTCTGACGGGAACAAAGTTCGGCTGCGGCATGGCCCAATGCGGCGCTTGCATGGTTCACGTGAATGGCGAGCCGACCTTTGCCTGCATCACGCCGGTGTCGGCTGTGGCCGATGCGAGGGTGACGACGATCGAGGGCCTCGAGGGTCCGATTGCAACGGCGGTGCAGGACGCGTGGACACGGCTCGATGTTCCCCAGTGCGGTTACTGCCAGTCGGGCCAGGTGATGGCGGCCGTTGCGCTCCTGACCAAGACGCGAAACCCGAGCGATGCCGAGATCAACGCAGCGCTGAAGGGCAATCTTTGCCGCTGCGCCACCTATCAGCGCATTCGCGCCGGCGTGCGTGACGCCGCCAACACGATTTGAGGAGACCGTCATGCTTCCCGTATCGAAGCGCATCACGCAAACGCGGACCGCGTTGAGGACAAACCGCCGCAGCTTCATCACGGGCGCGGTTGCGATTGGCGCCGGGCTGACGATCGGATTCCCCGCTTCACCGGTTTCGGCGCAAGCGCCGAAGCCGGCAGGCGGCGCGGCTCCGAACCCATTCCAAGCCTATCTGCGCATCGGCGTCGACAACACCGTCACGGTCTTCTCGGCGCACATGGACATGGGTCAGGGTTGCTATCACGGAACAGCGACGCTCGTCGCCGAGGAGCTCGACGCCGATATCGCGCAGTTGCGCGCCGAAGGCGCAGCGGGAAACACCGCCTTTTACGGCAATCTCGCCTGGGGCGGCGCCGCGCAAGGAACCGGCGGTTCCACCGCTATGGCATCGTCCTGGGAGCGCTATCGGCAGGCGGGCGCCGCCGCCCGCGCCATGCTCGTATCGGCGGCCGCTCGGGCCTGGAATGTCGCGCCCGATCAGGTGCGCGTCGAACGAGGCGTCTTGAGCGGCCCGGGTAATCGCCGCGCGACATTCGGCGAACTCGCGGACGGCGCCGCGCGCGAGCCGGTGCCGCAACAAGTGACGCTGAAGCAACCGAAGGATTGGAAACTGATCGGCTCGACCGACGTTCGGCGCATCGACTCCGCGGCGAAGGCGAGCGGGCGCGAGATGTTCACGCTCGACGTGCGCCTGCCGGGAATGCTGACAGCGGTCGTCGCGCACCCGCCTTTGTTCGGCGCGACGGTGCGCTCCTTCGATGCGACGGAAGCGCGGCGCGTTCGCGGCGTCGTCGAGGTGGTGCAGATTTCGCGCGGCGTGGCGGTCGTCGCCGAAAACACCTGGGCCGCGATGCGCGGCCGCGACGCGCTCAAAGTGCAGTGGGACGAGTCGCAAGCCGAGAAACGCTCGTCGCAGGATTTGATGACCGAGTATCGCGCCTTGGCCGAGCATCCCGGCGCGGTCGCGGGGCAACGAGGCGATGCGCAGGCCGCGCTCGCGCGGGCGGCGCGGGTCATCGAGGCAACCTATGAGTTTCCCTATCTCGCGCATGCCGCCATCGAGCCGCTCGATGCGGTCGCGCGGTTTTCGGAGGGCGCGCTCGACGTCTGGGGCGGCCACCAGATGCCGGATCTCTACCAGATGGTCTCGGCGCAGATCGCGGGCGTCACGCCGGACAAGGTTCGCATGCATGTGATGAAGACAGGCGGCGGATTTGGCCGGCGCGCGGTGATGGATGCGGATGTCATCGTGGAGGCCGTCGAGACCGCGAAGGCCTTGAACTGGCGCGCGCCGGTGAAGGTCGTCTGGACGCGCGAGGACGACATGACGGGCGGACGCTATCGCCCGCTGATGCTGCACAAGGTGCGTGTCGGCCTCGCGGCCGATGGCGCCATCGCCGGCTGGCATCATCGCGTCGTCGGGCAATCGATCCTGACCGGAACTGCCTTCGAGCAGGCGCTGGTCAAGGACGGCGTGGATGCCACCTCGGTCGAAGGCGTCAACGATACCGAATACGGCTTTCAGAATTTCCGCGCGGAGGTTCATAACACGAAAACCGGCGTGCCGATTCTGTGGTGGCGCTCCGTTGGCCACGCGCATACCGGCTACGTCATGGAGACGATGATCGACCGCGTGGCGCGGGAAACCAACAAGGACCCTGTCGCGCTCCGCCGCGACCTGCTGCGTGACAAGCCTCGTCATCTTGCCGTGTTGAATATGGCCGCCGAGCGCGCAGGATGGGGTTCGCCCCTGCCCGCCGGCCGCTTTCGCGGAATCGCGCTGCACGAGTCGTTCGGCACCGTGGTCGCGGAAGTGGCGGAGATCGCCATGGGCGAGCGCGGACAGTTCAAGGTCTATCGCGTCGTCGCCGCCGTGGATTGCGGCGTGGCGATCAATCCGGATGTCGTTCGCGCGCAGATCGAAGGCGGCATCGGCTTCGGCTTGGGCGCCATTCTGCGCGAAGAAATCGTGCTGGCCGCCGGCGGCCGCGTCGAGCAAACGAATTACGACACCTATCGCCCGTTGCGTCTTGAGGACATGCCGCGCGTCGAAGTGCACATCGTGCCCTCGACGGCAAGCCCGAGCGGGATCGGCGAGCCCGGTGTACCGCCGATCGGGCCGGCCGTCGCCAATGCCTATGCGGCCGCGACAGGCCGCTGGATCACGACCTTGCCGATGGAGAAGGGAATGGCGGCGAGCTGAGCGGCCGCGGACGCCAAGCCGCCGCCCGCCGAAAAATTGGTGAAGCCTACACCCCGAGCCACTCGCGCATCACGGCCTGATCCGCCTTGAGCTCTCCGGGTGTTCCCTCGAACACGATGCGGCCGTGACCCATGACGTAGAGCCGCTTGGAGATGTCGAGCGCGATCGACAGCTTCTGCTCGACCAGCAGGATGGCGACGCCGCGCCGTGCGATCTCCGAAATCAGCTCGCCGACGAGCTTGACGAGGAGCGGAGCCAGACCCTCGGTCGGCTAGTCGATCATGATCAATTCCGGGTCGCCCATCAGCGTGCGGCAGATGGTCAGCATCTGCTTCTCGCCGCCGGAAAGGACGCCCGCGACATTGTTCTCGCGCTCCCGCAGATTCGGAAACATGGCGAACATGTCGCCGAGCCGCCAGCGCCCTTCGCGCCCTGCCTTTTTCTGCCCGAGGAAGAGATTTTGCCGCACGGTGAGCGTGGGAAAGATGTCGCGGTTCTCCGGCACGTAGCCCAATCCGAGTCGCGCGATCCGATAGCTCGGCAGCCCGGCGATCTCGCAGCCCTTGAAGCGGATCGAGCCGCGCGGGACGACCTCGCCCATGATCGCCTTGATGGTCGTCGAGCGGCCGACGCCGTTGCGCCCGAGCAGGCTCACGACCTCGCCCGCCGCGACGTCGAGGTTCACGCCCTGGAGGATGTGGCTCTTGCCGTAATAAGCATGCAGGTCGCGCACTTCGAGCATCAATGCGCTCCCGGTCCGAGATAGGCTTCCTTGACCCTGGCGTCGTTGCGGATCTCGGCCGGCTTGCCGCTGGCGATGATCTCGCCGTGCACCAGCACCGAGATGCGGTCCGCTAGTCCGAATACCACGCTCATGTCGTGCTCGACGATGAGGAGCGTGCGCCCTTGGCTGAGGCGCTGGATCAGCTCCATCGCGCGTTCCGTCTCGGCGCGGCTCATCCCGGCGGTCGGCTCGTCGAGCAGGATGACCTGCGCGCCGCCGGCGACAGTGATGCCGATTTCGAGCGCGCGTTGCTCCGCATAGGTGAGTAGCCCGGCCGGGATGTCCCGGCGCGCGACCAGATTGATGTCGGCGAGCACCTGCATCGTGCGGTCCGAAACCGCCCGGTTGCGCTCGACGGCGCGCCAGAACGCGTATTTCTCGCCATGCGCCCACAGCACGGCGCAACGCAGGTTCTCCCATACGCTCATCTGCGCGAAAATGTTGGTCACCTGGAACGAGCGCGACAGGCCGCGCCGATTGATTCGAAACGGCGGCAGCCCGCTGACCACTTCGTCGTTCAGGCGGATCTCACCCTGCGAGGGCGCCATCAGGCCGCTGATCAGATTGAACAAGGTGGACTTTCCAGCCCCATTCGGGCCGATGACGGCGTGCCGTTCGCCCCTCGGCACGACGAGATCGATGCCGCGAATGATCTCGATCGCCCCGAAGCTTTTCGAGAGCCCGCGAATGTCGAGCGCGGGAGCGCTCGACGTCGCGGCGTGCTTGGCGGGAGCGACGCTCATCCGAAACCCCGCTCGCGCGCCGCGACGCGAGCCTCTTCCCAAGCGGTCTTCACCGCGCGCCAGGCAAAAGCGCCGAGCGCGGCGCCCGACGCGGCGGAGGCAACCGCGAGCGCCCAGGGCAGCCAATGCTTGGCGTCGAAGGCGATCCCCGCCGCTTTCATGACGGATCCTTCCGCGCCCTTGAGGCTCAGATGCGCGGTCATTTCGACCAGCAGCGAAAGGCCGCCGCCGAGCAGGAGGATGGGCAAGAGCATCAGCGCGTAGGACGGCAGGACGCGGAAGAGCCCGCCCGAGCGCCAGATCGGACGATGCATCATGACGAGACCGGCGAGACCGCCGGGCGCATACATGATCGCGGCGATGAACACGAGGCCGAAATAGAGCTGCCAGACTTCGGTGAGATCGCTCAGCATGTTCTGCAGATAGATGACGAGCGCCGCCCCGAGCATCGGGCCGAAGAAATAGCCCGAGCCGCCGATGACGGTCGCAAGCAGCACGTTGCCGGACTGCGTGGCGCTGAAGAGCGCGGCATTCGCCAGCTCGAAATTGATTGCCACCAGTCCGCCGGCGATGCCGGCGAAGAAGCCGGACAGCGAGAAGGCGATGAAGCGCACGAGCTGCGGATTGTAGCCGACGAACTGCACGCGTTCCGGATTGTCCCGCACCGCATTGCACATCCGCCCGAGCGGCGTGCGCGTCAGCGCGTACATCGCAGCCGCGCTGACGAAACACCAGGCCGCGATCAGGTAATACATCTGGAACTGCGGCCCGAAACTCCAGCCGAAGAGGGCGACGAGCTTCGTGCGGTCGGCGGAGACGCCCTCCTCACCGCCGAAGAAGGAGCGCAGGATGAGCGAGCTCGAGCCGACGAGTTCCGCCAGTCCGAGCGAGATCATCGCGAAAGCGGTCCCGCTGCGCTTCGTGGAGACCCAGCCGAACAGCATCGCAAAGGCGAGCCCGGCGACGCCGCCGACGAGCGGCATGAGAACGAGCGGCATCGGCAGCTTGGCCGCAACGGCATTCATGGCGTGCACCGTGATATAGGCGCCGAGCCCGTAATAGACGGCATGGCCGAAGGAGAGCATCCCGGTTTGGCCGAGCAGCATGTTGTAGGAGAGCGCGAAGATGACGGCGATCCCCATCAGGCTCATCACGGTCAGCGCAGTGCCCGAGCGGAAGACGAGCGGGAGGAGAAGCAGAAGAAGGGCAAACCCGGCCCACACGCCGTAAGGAGCGACGCGCGCCAGAGTCGCGCGACTCCTTGCCGCCGCTTCTGCCGGAACGCGCGTGGCGAGCTGCGTCATGTTTCCCGGTTCCCGAACAGGCCGGTCGGCCGGAAGATCAGCACCAGGATCAAGAGCGCATAGGGAAGGATCGGCGCGATCTGCGCGACGGTCACGCGCCAGAGATCGTCGAGCAGCGTCTTCGGCTGCGGACTGAAGCCGGAGCCGGCGAAGATCTCCGAGAGCGAAAGGCTGACTGAGATCGCGAAGGTCTGCAGCAGCCCGATCAGGAGCGATGCGAACAGCGCGCCTTGCAGCGAACCGAGCCCGCCGACCACCACCACCACGAACAGGATCGGCCCGAGCAACGCCGCCATGCTCGACTGCGTGACGAGCGCCGGCCCTGCGATCACGCCGGCGATGCCGGCCAGCGCAGCGCCGATCGCGAACACCGACATGAAGATCAGCGGAACGTTGTGGCCGAGATGCGCCACCATGTGCGGATGCGTCAGCGCCGCCTGCACGATGAGGCCGATGCGCGTGTGCGTGAGCATGACGAAGAGGCCGATGAAAATCGCAATCGAAACGGCGAGCATGAAGAGCTTGTAGGCGGGATAGTTGGTGGCGAAGACCGTGAAGGCCGGAAAGTCGAGCGCGGCGGGGACGCGGAAATCGACCGGCGCCTTGCCCCAGATGATCTGCACCACCTCCTCGATCACGAAGGCCAGCCCAAAGGTGAAGAGAAGCTCGGCGACATGCCCGTGTTTATGGACATGGCGGAGGCCGAAGCGTTCCACGACCGCGCCGACGCCCGCGACGAGGAGCGGGGCAAAGACCAGCGCCGGCCAAAAACCCGCCCACCGACTGATCTGGAAGCCGAAGAAGGCGCCCAGCATGTAGAAGCTGGCATGCGCGAAATTGAGCACGCCCATCATCGAAAAGATGAGCGTCAGACCGCTCGCCATCAGGAACAGCAAGAGGCCGTAGAGAACGCCGTTGAGCGTTGAGATGATGACCAGTTCGGCCACTTGCCGCTTCTCCGGCGACGACGCTGCGCCGACCGGCTGACGGCCGGCCGGCGCGAGACCAGCAAATCAGCCGGGGCGCTTCATTTTGCAGGTGGTCGGCACCAGCGTATCTTGCGCCACGAGCCTAGCGACGGTGCGCCAGCCCCAGCCGGTCTTCTCTTCGTCGAACGGCTCGGCCGCGCCGCGCTCGCCGAAGGAGACGATGTACATCGGCTGGAAGAACTGGTGATCCTCCCGGCGCATGAATCCGTCGCCGCCGGTGAAGACGTCGAACTTCATGTCCTCGAGCGCCGCGCCGAGCTTGGCGTAGTCGGTCGAGCCGACCTTGTTGATGGCAGCGGCCAGCATCCGCATCTGGTTGAAGGCGCGCGGATAGAAGATGCCGACGCCGTACTTGTCGCGGAACGCCTTTTCCGTCGCCTGCGAGGGCGCATGCGGGATGTTGGCCGAGCCTTCCTGGATCGCGAACACGCGGTGGTTCAGGCCTGTTTGCTTGACAGCCGTCGGCCCGCCCGCGCCGCTGGCATAGTAAGTGTACCAGTCCACTTGCAGGCCGGCATCGGCCGCCGCCTTCAACAGCAGCGCGAAGTCCTGGCTCCAGTTGCCGGTGATGACGGTGTCCGCGCCGGACGCCTTGATCTTGGCGATATAGGGAGCGAAGTCCGTGATCTTCAGGAGCGGATGCAGCTCGTCGCCGACGATCTGGATGTCGGGGCGCTTGGCCTTCAGCATGGCCACCGCGGCGCCGCGCACGGCATGCCCGAAGGAATAGTCCTGATTGATCAGATAGACCTTTTTGATCTCGGGCTTGCCCTTCATGTAGTTGGTGAGCGCTTCCATCTTGATGTCGGAATTCGCGTCCCACCGGAAATGCGAGAAGGTGCACTTGTCGTTGGTGAGCACCGGATCGACCGCGGCGTAATTGAGATAGAGGACTTCCTTGCCGGGATTGCGGTCGTTGAATTTCGCCACCCAGTCGGCAATGGCGGCGGCGACCGAGGAGCCGTTGCCTTGCGTGACGATGCGCGCGCCCGCATCGACCGCCTTTTGCAATTGCACGAGGCTTTCCTGCGGATTCACCTTGTTGTCGAGCGCCAGCAGCTCGAACTTGCGGTTGGCCGCGCCGCCTTTGGCGTTCAGTTCGTCAATGAGGTACTGGAAGGTCTTCAGCCCGATTTCCCCGACGGTTGCGCCAGGCCCGGACAGGGGATCGATAAAGGCGATCTTGATGGTTTCCTGCGCGACGGAGAATCCACTGGTCGATACCAGTGCGGCGATCCCGACGGCTGCGGCAATCAAGCGAGTTTTCATGACGCCTCCTGTTGCGTTTCTTCCCTGGTGACGAAGGCTTCTTGGCGCTCCTTGCGCTTCTTGTCGAACGTCTCGTTGAAGAGCGCTCGCCGCCAGATTAGAGCATTTTTCCGAGACGTGGGAACCGTTCGCCGCAGAAAAAAGCGGCGGCCACTGCTGGTGGGCCCGGGAGGACTCGAACCTCCAACCAGACCGTTATGAGCGGCCGGCTCTGACCATTGAGCTACGGGCCCGGCAGTTGCCTTGGAACGCACGCGGCGGCACGTTAAGCACGGCGCGGCCGCTCTCGCAACATTGGCCGCAAAATTCCGGCGGAGCACCGACATGCTGCGTTTTCTCTTGATGCCTCTCTTCATGGCGCTGCTGCTCGCGGCGATTCTCGTCGCCTCCGCGCGCGGGCAGGACTTGACCCTGCCGAACGTCACCGTGTCCGGCGAAGCGAGCACCTCCGTTCAGCCGGACCTCGCCGAGATCCGCGCCGGCGTCACCAATCAGGCCAAGACCGCGCGCGAGGCCGCCGAGGTGAACGCGCGCATGATGACGGCCGTGCTGTCGGCCGCCAAGGAGGCCGGCGTCGAGCCGAAGAACATCCAGACCGCGCGGATTTCCGTGCAGCCCCTCTTCAGCCGCCCGCAGCAGGACGGGCGCAACGAGCCGCCGCGCATCAGCGGCTATCAGGCGTCCAACAACGTCACGCTGCGGCTGCGCGACATCGCAAAGATCGGCGACGCGCTCGACCGGCTGATCGCCGCCGGCGCCAACACCGTGCACGGCGTCGATTTCCAGGTGAGCGAGTCTTCCAAGCTCCTGGACACGGTGCGCGCGGCCGCCGTCGCCGACGCACGGCGGAGATCTATGCGCAGGCAGCCGGCGCGCAGCTTGGCCGCGTGGTCGCGATCAACGAAACCGGCGTCGGCGTGCCGCGCGTCAACGTCATGCGCGCCACGGCGCCGGCGCAGACGCCGATTGCAGCCGGCGAGGAAACGCTCCGCGTGTCGTTGACGGTCAGCTTCGAGCTGGTTCGCTGAGTCAAAGTTTGACGACGTCGGCGCGCGGCAGAACCGGCGCACCGGGCTGGTCGCGCCAATGCGCGAAGTTGAGCACCTGCCCCGCCCGGCGCACGGCGTCGATCCGTGCCAGATCGAGATCGGCGAACACCCAGGCCGGCTCGTCGAGCCTGCCGGTTGCGATCACGCCGTCGTCGGGCATGCCGGCGTCGGGCGTCGAGAACACGCCGGCGGCGCCGATATTGATGTCGACCGCGGGCGACCAAGGCGCCGCGCCGACCGTCGGCGCCTGCACGACATAGCATTGGTTCTCGAGCGCGCGCGCGGCGCAGGCGAGCCGCACCCGGTGATAGCCGGCCAGCGTGTCCGTGCAGGAGGGAACGAGGATCATTTGCGCGCCGGCCTCCGCCAGCGTGCGCACGATCAAGGGGAACTCCGCATCGTAGCAGATCGAAACGCCGATGCGGCCGATCGCCGTGTCGAACACGCGCAAGCCGCGCCCCGGAGCGATCTTCCAGGTCTCGCGCTCGAAGCGCGTCATCACGAGCTTCTCCTGCGCGCCGACGCCGTGCGGGGCGAACAGGCGCGCGGTGTTGACGAAGCCGCCGTCGATCTGGCGCACCGGCGCGCTCGCGGCGAGGATATAGATGCCGTGCTTGCGCGCGAGCGCGGCATGCAGCGCATCAACCTCCGGCAGCAGGTCCTGGATCGCCGCGATCGAGCGCGCGAGGTCCGAGGCGATCTTGTCGCCGAAGATGCTCGCAAGCTCCATGCTTCCATATTCGGGGAAGACGAGCAGCTTGGCGCCGCCATCCACGGCTTCCGCCACCCATTGCGACAGCTTCATTTCGAAGCTCGCAAGATCCGACAGTCGGTCGATCGGATATTGCGCGGCGGCGATGCGAAGAGAGGCCATGCGGACAAGGTTGCGCCGCGCGGGCGAGGTGTCAACGCCCGCGACCGGTTCAGGCCGCCAACTCGCGGATCCAGAACTGCATGGGATGCCCGCTCTCGGCCTCCCGGTCGATGTCCTTCCAGGAGAAGGTCGTGACGAGCCCTTCGGCTTTGCGGTAGCCGCGCTTCTGCCAGAAGGAATCGAGCGGCCGATAGTTCGTCGGCCTCAGCGGATGGTCGGGCGGCCGCACGACGGAGGAGAACGTGGAAAAGCGATAGCCGCGCTCCTTCGCATGCGCCTCGCGGCGGTCGAAGAACGCGTGCCCGAGACCGCGGCCGCGATACTCGCGCAACAGCACCGACTCGCCGCAATAGAAGATCGAGTCGATGTCGTAGCCGGCATCGAGGAACGGCGCGGCGAATTGCTGGTGGTGCGCCGAGAGCGCCGAGCCGGTCGCGCAGCCGACCACGCGGTCCGCGTCGCGCGCGACGACGATGATCCCGTCCTTCGCCTTGGCGAACCTGTCGAGATAGCGCGCCTCGTAGTCGGGCGTGCCGTCGTAGAGATAGGGATACTCGCGGAACACGGCGATGCGCAGGCGCGCGAGGTCGTCGAGCGCGACTTCCAGCGCAGGCCCGCTGAGCGGGGCGATGTCGAGGGTGTCTGCGTCCGCGGCCATTTCCGCTATATGGCCGAGCGGACGCGCCGTTCAACCCGCCTAGCGCGCCGGGTAGCGGTCGTCGGTATAATAGACGATCTGCGCGTTGGCCCCGCGACGCGGCTGCACCGCAAGATCGACCGAACCGCCCGTGTGCCGCGCCAGCGTATAGGGCGAGAAACCTTGCCGCTTCGCTTCGTAATAATAGCCGCGCGCGTAATAGGAGACGGCGAGATCGTGATTGCCGCGCGCGGCGCGGTAGGCGCCCGCGAGATAGCGCACGGCATAGGTCATGTTGGTGTTCGCATCGAGCAGGCCGGACGGCGGGCCGCCATAACCCATCGCGCGCGCGGTCGCGTGCTTGATCTGCATCAGCCCCATCGCGCCGCCCTGCCCGATGGCGCGCGGATTGTAGCGGCTCTCGCGGATGATCACCCGATGCACGAGCGGCTCCGGCACGCCGTTCGCGCGCGCATGCGCGGCGATCAGGCCTTGGAGATGTTGCGGAGACTGCGCCGAAGCGGCGATGGAGGAAGACAGAAGAAGAGCGCCCATCAGGAGGAATCGCATCACACCGAATCACCTTCGTTGTTGCGGATGCAGGTTTGTGCCCGTGAAATCCGGCGAGTTTGCGACCCCGCCGCGGCCCGCATCCGCGCGGAACCGAGGGAACAAAAGCCCGACTTGCGGCGCTGAGTCAAATTCACACCGCCGTTGGAACGAGGACCCGCAACGCTTTCTGCCATGAGGCGAAGGACAGCGGCACGCGCTCGCGCCTCAATTCGCCGTCCGTCGAGACAAAGGCGTGCCGGCGGAGGCTGAGGATGCGCAAGTGTTCTGCGGTATAGCTGTGAATGCCGGGATTGTCGCGCCATCCGCCGGTGACGAGATCGGCCCAGGCGCCGAGCTTGGACAGCGCGCCGCGATCCTCCGCCACGTGGATTTCCAAAAGACCCTGATCGAGCGCCGGCCGCCGCCACGCCGCGTCGTAGCGGTTGTTGGTGACGAGCACGGCATAGGTGTCGAAGGTGCGCTCGCGGCCGCCGATGTCGATATCCACGGTGAAGCGGCCCGTGCGCCCGAGCGCGCGCATCGCGGCAACGCCGAGGCGAAGGATACGCCCGGGCAGATCGCGGGATTCCTCGCGCGCGCGCGCCATGTGCGAAAAGAAGCCGATGCCGGACAGTGAGTGGAAAGGCCGCCCGTTCAGCGTTCCGACGTCGACCATGCGCGGCTCGGCCCGCGCGAGCGCGGCCAGGGCCGCGCCGAGATCGTCGGGCATGCCGACATCGCGCGCGAACAGATTGACCGTGCCGAGCGGTAGGACGCCGAGCGTCTTGCCCGTGCCCACCATCAGCGCGGCCGCGTGCGAAACGCTGCCGTCGCCGCCGCCGACGATTAGCGTGTCGCTGAGTGTCGCCCCGCGCTCGATGGCGCGCAGCAGGCGACGCCCGTGTGCCAGCGTCACGTCCACCGGACCAAAATGCGCTCGGAGCGTGTCGGCGACCTGCGCGCGCAACTCCTGCGAATCGCGGTCGAGGATCGACCCGGCGCGGGCATTGAGGACGGCGGTGACGCGGTGCATCGAAGGAGAACGCGGCGGCGTGGGGTAAGTTCATCGACGCGCCTCGGGCACGTCCCAGCACGCGGGTTCCCGGTTTGCCGCGATCGCCGCCCTGAATGTCCGGACCCATCGTGCGAGCTGAAGACGCTCTCTCTGAGGCAGAAGCATGCGTGGCATCAGCCCCTCGCACGCAAGGTCCGGATGCGCGCAACGGCGGGTGCGGCGACACCGACGCGCGTCGCAAGCCCGCCAGAGCCCGAGCAGGTCGCTTGTCTTGCGGTATTGCATCCGTCGCCATTCTTGCCGAATGGCCAAGGTGAGGTCGCTGTGGTTTTTGTTGCTTCGTGGAGACGGTGTGGCCTCAGACATGCATCATTCCTCCCGCGTGGCGATGCCGCCGAGGTTCTTGCATCCCTCCCCCGCGCGCGGGGGAGGGTGGTCCGAACGAGCGCAGCGACGTGAGGACCGGGTGGGGGCTCTGCGCAC
>JALHLQ010000014.1 GCA_022844485.1 Xanthobacteraceae bacterium | reverse complement strand
GCCGGCGCCGACGCCGGCGTTGCGCGCTTGAGCGCTCCGGCCTCCACCCATCCGCAGGCGCCGCTGATCGATGCGCTGATCGGCGGCCTGACGGCGCCCGCCATCGTGCTCGACCGGGACGGCCGCGTGATCGCCTTCAACGCGGCAGCCACCTCCATCACGCCGGCGCTGCGCCGCGGCGAGCCGGCGCTGATCACTTTGCGCATGCCGGAACTGGTCGACGCCATCCGCCGCGCCGGCAAGCGCGGCGAGCCGCAGCGCGTCGAGTTCTTCGAGCGCGTGCCGCTCGACCGCTGGTTCGAGGCCTTCGTCACGCCGGTGACGCTGCCCGGCGGCGGGCGGAACGAGATTCTGCTGATGACCTTCAACGACCTCACGCCGCTGCGCCGCGTGGAGGAAATGCGCGCCGACTTCATCGCCAATGCCAGCCACGAATTGCGTACGCCGCTGGCCGCCTTGCTCGGCTTCATCGAGACCTTGCAGGGACCGGCCAAGGACGATCCCGGCGCGCGCGCAAAATTCCTCGGCATCATGCGCGGGCAGGCGACCCGCATGGCGCGCCTGATCGACGACCTGCTGTCGCTGTCGCGCATCGAGCTCAACGCGCATCTGCAGCCGAACACCGCGGTGGACCTGGCGCCGATCGTGCGCCAGGTCACCGACGGGTTGCAGACCTTGGCGCGCGACCGCGGCGTCGAGATCAAGGTGAATGCGCCGGCGGAAACCCTCACCGTATTCGCCGACCGCGACGAATTGATCCGCGCGCTGGAGAACCTGGTGGAAAACGCGCTCAAATATGGCGCGGCCGGCAAGCGCGTCGACATCGCGCTGACGCGCGGACAGACGCGCGCCGGCACGCCGGAGGCGCGGCTGGCGGTGCGCGATTACGGTCCCGGCATTGCGCCGGAGCATCTGCCGCGGCTCACCGAGCGCTTCTACCGCGTCGACGTCGCCGACAGCCGGGCGCAAGGCGGCACCGGCCTTGGCCTCGCTTTGGTGAAACACGTGCTCAACCGGCACGGCGGCAGGCTCACCATCGACAGCACATTGGGGCAAGGCGCGACCTTCACAATGCACCTGCCCTTGCGCACCGGCGATATTCCCGCCGGAGCAGAAAGCTCAATGAATTCATAGCCTTGCCCTGTCATGTGACTGTCACCAAAGCTTTATAGAACGGTGACATGCGGCGCCTATGGCTGGCCTCGGCTCAGGACAAACTTGAGCTAACGCAAATAACAACTGCGCGGAAAGCGCAGTTTGGAGAGCGTGATTTCGAGCAACAGCGGCCGCCCCCATCGGGCGCGAAAAATCTACGGCGCAGGCTGCGCACGGCCTGCGTTCGTCTTCGTCCGCCAAAATGGAGAGAACCCGTGAAACACTGGACCGCATTGGTAGCCGCCGGCTTTCTTGCCGCCGCCACCTATACTCCGGCCACCGCCGCCGACATTTCCGGCGCCGGCGCCACCTTCCCCTATCCGATCTACGCCAAGTGGGCCGACGCCTATAAGAAGGAGACCGGCATCGGGCTGAACTATCAGTCGATCGGCTCCGGCGGCGGCATCAAGCAGATTCAGAACAAGACCGTCACCTTCGGCGCCAGCGATGCGCCGCTCAAAGGCGAGGACCTTGAAAAATTCGGTCTTGCGCAGTTCCCCGCCGTCATGGGTGGCATTGTGCCGGTGGTCAATCTCGAAGGCATCAAGCCAGGCGAACTCACGATCGACGGCCCGACGCTCGCCAAGATCTTCCTCGGCGAGATCAAGACCTGGGACGACCCGGCCCTCGCCAAGCTGAACCCGAACTCCAAGCTGCCCAAGCAGGCCATCGCGGTCGTGCATCGTTCGGACGGGTCGGGCACCACCTATAACTTCGTCTACTACCTGGCTGAGGTGAGCGCGGACTGGAAGTCCAAGGTCGGCGTCAACACCTCCGTGCAGTGGCCGATGGGTATCGGCGCCAAGGGCAACGAAGGCGTCGCCAACAACGTCGGCAACACCAAGGGCTCGATCGGCTACGTCGAGTATGCCTACGCGCTGCAGAACAAGCTGCTCCACACCAAGATGATCAACAAGGATGGCAAGGCTGTCGAGCCGACCTCGGAAGCGTTCCAGGCCGCCGCCGCCAATGCCGACTGGAAATCGAAGCCGGGCTACGGCCTGATCCTTGCCAATCAGCCGGGTGCCAAGTCGTGGCCGATGACCGCGGCGACCTGGATCCTCATGTACAAGAAACCGGTCGATCCCGCGGCTTCGGCGTCGGCACTCAAGTTCTTCGCCTGGGCTTACGAGAAGGGCGACAAGATGGCCGAGGACCTGCACTACGTTCCGATGCCGGCCAATGTTGTGAAGGACATCGAGAACTACTGGAAGACCGAGATCAAGGACGCGAACGGAAAGCCCGTCTTTGCGGCCATGTAACGAAACGACAATGGGGAAGGGCGCCGGTAAGGCGCCCTTCCTTTGTCCACCGCCGGTAAGGATCGGCTTGTATTGCGGCTCCAAGGCCGCTTGAGTAGCTCCCTTGAATGCAAGGTCCAAGGAGAGCCCGGTGCAATCTTCTCGGAGGCGAGTTGTGGCTGACGTTGCACTACAAGGCGGCGTGATGACGGCGGCCGAACAGGTCGACCGAGCCAAGGTCCTTCAGCGTCTGCGCGCGAACGACGCCATTTTCAGGGGCATGACGCGTGTAGCGGCTGTTGCCGTGCTGGTCATTCTCGGTGGCATCATCGTTTCGCTGGTCTATGGCTCAATGCCGGCATTGAGCAAATTCGGCTTCGGATTTCTCGTTACCGAAAGCTGGAACCCGGTCACCGAACAGTTCGGCGCCATCGCGCCCATCTACGGCACTGTCGTTACCTCCATCATCGCCATGCTGATCGCGGTGCCGATCGGCCTGTTCATCGCGCTGTTTCTCACCGAACTGTGCCCGATGTGGCTGCGCCGCCCGATCGGCATCGCCATTGAGCTGCTCGCCGGCATCCCCAGCATCATCTACGGCATCTGGGGTCTGTTCGTATTCGCGCCCTTCCTGCAGCAATACGTCCAGCCGGCGTTGATCAGCCTGTTCGGCGATGTCCCCGTCCTCTCGACGCTGTTCGCCGGCCCGCCTTACGGGATCGGCGTGCTTACCTCAGGCTTGATCTTGGCGATCATGGTGCTGCCCTTCATCACATCGATTTCGCGCGATGTGTTCGACGCGGTGCCGCCGGTATTGAAGGAGGCTGCCTACGGCCTCGGCTGCACCACGTGGGAAGTGGCGCGCTACGTCGTGCTGCCCTTTACACGCGTCGGCGTCATCGGCGGCGTCATGCTCGGCCTCGGCCGCGCGCTCGGCGAGACCATGGCGGTCACCTTCGTGATCGGCAATGCGCACCGCATCTCCGGCTCGATCCTGGCGCCCGGCACGACCATTTCCGCCACCATCGCCAACGAGTTTACCGAGGCCGTCGAGGACATCTACACGTCGTCTTTGATCGCGCTCGGCCTCATCCTGTTCATCATAACGTTTATCGTGCTTGCCATCGCGCGCGTGATGTTGATGCGGCTCAACGCGCGGCTGGGAACCTGAGCCATGAGCGACGCAGCCCTCACGCCGCTCTACGCCAAGCGCCGCCGGAAAAACGCCATCACCATGGGGCTGTCGCTCGCCGCGACAGCTTTCGGCCTGTCCTGGCTGGTGCTCATTCTTGCCGTTCTGCTGTGGAAAGGCTTCGGCGGCCTTTCACTGGCGGTATTCACCGAGATGACGCCGCCGCCGGGCTCCGCCGGTGGATTGCTCAACCCGATCATGGGCAGCCTCATCATGACCGTGCTGGCGGTGCTGATCGGCACGCCGCTCGGCATTCTTGCCGGCACCTACATGGCTGAATACGGCCGCTACGACAAACTCGCCAGCGTGGTGCGTTTCATCAACGACATCCTGCTCAGCGCGCCCTCAATCGTCATTGGCCTGTTCGTCTACGAGATCATGGTCGCGCAGATGGGCCACTTCTCGGGTTGGGCCGGCGCGGTGGCACTCGCGGTGATCGTGGTGCCGGTGGTGGTGCGAACGACCGAGGACATGCTCCTCCTGGTGCCGGATACCTTGCGCGAGGCGGCGGCCTCGATCGGCCTGCCGCGCTCGCTGATGATCCGGAGGGTCGCCTATCGCGCCGCGCGCGCCGGCATGATCACCGGCGTCCTGCTCGCGATCGCACGCATCTCCGGCGAAACCGCGCCGCTGCTATTCACCGCGCTGAACAACCAGTTCTGGAGCCTGAACATGAACGCGCCGATGGCGAGCCTGCCGGTCGTCATCTTCCAGTTCGCGCTCAGTCCTTACAAAGATTGGCAGGACTTGGCCTGGACCGGCGCGCTGATCATCACCCTGACGGTGCTGGCGCTAAGCATCGTCGCCCGTCTCCTCGCCGCACAGAGAAAATCGTCATGAGCGTAGCAAGCTTCACCGTCCCGACCGTTACCCATACCGCGGCCAGCGGCGCGGACATGGTCGAAAAGATTTCGGTGAGCAATCTCGATTTCTTCTACGGCGACAACCGCGCCCTCAAGAGCATCAACGTGCCGCTCTACCAAGGCAAGGTGACCGCCTTCATCGGCCCCTCGGGCTGCGGCAAGTCCACGCTGTTGCGCGTCCTCAACCGGATGTACGACCTCTACCCGCACCAGCGCGCCACCGGCCAGGTGATGATGGATAATCAGGATATCCTGGCGCCGTCGCAGGACCTCAATCTGTTGCGCGCCAAGGTCGGCATGGTGTTCCAGAAGCCGACGCCGTTCCCGATGACGATCTACGAGAATATCGCCTTCGGCATCAGGCTCTACGAGAAGCTGCCGAAATCCGAGCTCGACGACCGCGTCCGCCACGCCCTCCAGCGCGCCGCGCTGTGGGAGGAGGTCAAGGACAAGCTCGGGGCCAGCGGGCTGTCGCTCTCGGGCGGCCAGCAGCAGCGCCTGTGCATCGCGCGCACGGTGGCGGTGCGCCCGGAAGTGATCCTGTTCGACGAGCCGGCCTCGGCGCTCGATCCGATCTCCACCGCCAAAATCGAGGAATTGATCGACGAACTGAAGGATGACTACACGATCGCCATCGTCACCCACAATATGCAGCAGGCGGCGCGCGTCTCCGACTACACCGCCTTCATGTACCTCGGCGAACTTGTCGAATTCGGGGAGACCTCGCGCATCTTCACCACCCCGACCGACCGCCGCACCCAGGATTACATCACCGGCCGCTTCGGCTGACGACAACCGCGCTGCGGCTCGAGGGACCAGGACAATGACCGAACATACGACGAAGGCATTCGATACTGACCTGCAGGATCTGGCGCGCATGGTCGCCGAGATGGGCGGTCTCGCCGAGAAGCAGGTTGCCGATTCGGTCGACGCGCTGGCCAAGCGCGACACGACGATGGCGGCGCGCGTCACCGCCGCCGACGCGAATATCGACGCGCTCCAGCGCGAGATCGAGGAAAAGGCCATCCTCACCATCGCCCGCCGCCAGCCCATGGCGGTCGACCTGCGCGAAGTGGTGGGCGCGCTGCGCCTCGCCAACGATCTCGAGCGCATCGGAGACCTGGCCAAGAACATCGCCAAGCGTGTGATCGCGCTCAATGCCGAATTCCCGCCGCCAAAGCTCATCCGCGGCGTCGAGCACATGACCGACCTGCTGCTTGAGCAGCTCAAGACCGTGCTCGATGCCTACGGCCGGCGCGACGTCGCCAAGGCGCTGGTGGTATGGCGCGGCGACGAGGAGATCGACGCGGTCTGCACCTCGGTGTTCCGCGAACTGCTCACCTACATGATGGAAGACCCGCGTAACATCACCTTCTGCATCCACCTGATGTTCTGCGCCAAGAACATCGAGCGCATGGGCGATCACGCCACCAACATCGCCGAAACTGTGCATTACATGATCGAAGGCAAGCCGATCGCCGACCAGCGGCCGAAAGGCGACACCACGACGCTCGCCGCGCTGCGCACGGCCGGCGACCGGTAACGGAAAAGCGCATGATCCCGAAAAGTCGGAACCGGTTTTCGGATAAGATCATGCGCCACGGAAAAAACTTATGAGCGCACGCATCCTGATCGTAGAAGACGAGGAGCCGCTGACCATGCTCCTGCGCTACAATCTTGAGGCGGAAGGCTACGAGGTCGAGACCGCCGCGCGCGGCGACGACGCCGACACGCGCCTCAAGGAAGCGACGCCCGACCTGGTGGTGCTCGACTGGATGCTGCCCGGCCTCTCCGGCATCGAGTTGTGCCGCCGCCTGCGCGCGCGGCCGGAGACGCGGCAACTGCCCATCATCATGCTCACCGCGCGCGGCGAGGAGAGCGAAAAAGTCCGCGGGCTCGCCACCGGCGCCGACGACTACATCGTCAAGCCGTTCTCGGTGCCCGAGCTGCTGGCGCGCGTGCGCGCTTTGCTGCGCCGCGCCAATCCGGAACGGGTCGCCACCGTGCTCACCATCGGCGATCTGGAGCTCGACCGCGAGAAGAAGCGCGTCGTGCGCAATGGCCGCCCGATCGATCTCGGCCCGACCGAATACCGCCTGCTCGAGTTCTTGATGGAGCGGCCCGGCCGGGTGTTTTCGCGTGAGCAGTTGCTCGACGGGGTCTGGGGCTCGGACATCTACATCGACGAGCGCACGGTCGACGTCCATGTCGGCCGCCTGCGCAAGGCGATCAATCGCGGCAACCTCACCGATCCGATCCGCACCGTGCGCGGCGCCGGCTATTCGCTCGACGACCGCTTCGGCCGGATGACCGGGACATGACATAAGGGCGTTCACGCCCGTCTTCAACGAATTACGGTCACGCCCGTCTTCGACGGGCCATGCCCGGCCCTATCGGCTTCCGTCGAAAATTCGCTCAGCCCCTGAACGGCCGCTTGTCGCGCCGGCGCTCGGAGGCCGGCTGATAGGCGACGCGGCTATGGTACGAGCAATAGGGCAGCTCGCTGGCGGCCTCGCCGCCGCAGAAGAAGAAGTCACCGCTGCCCGGATCGCCGATCGGCCAGCGGCAGGTCCGCTCGTTGAGCTGCAGCAGGGTCTTGCGCTGCTCGACCGGGATCTCGATCAGTTCCGGTTCCGGTTCCGGCTCGTAGTCGTAGGCCAGGGCGGTGTTGCCGCGCATCGCCGGGCGCGAGACGCGCAGCATGCCGGAGGGGCGGGTCTTGCGCGGCCTGGGGCTGGCCGAGGAGGGGCTCTTGGCGCGGCCGGACAGGCCCAGGCGGTGTACCTTGCCGATGACGGCGTTGCGGGTGATGCCGCCGAGCTCTGCGGCGATTTGACTGGCCGAAAGGCCGTCCGCCCAAAGTTTCTTCAGCAATTCGACCCGTTCGTCGGTCCAGCCCATCGTTTTCTCCTCGGCAATTCAATGCCTTGGTCGGAATCCACCCCCGTCGTCGGGCGGCCTTTCGGACGCCTGAACGCAACCACGCCAGGAATGAACTAGAAAGCGTCAGCAGCACGAGATGTCGTACTAGCTGACCCAAAAACTACACTATGGGTTGACTCACGCGCAAGCATTTGCAATCGCCGAAAGCGCACCTACCAACAGGTTTTCCTTTAGAATCGGGCCTTGCGGCATAATTGAGTCGCGAATCGGAGTTCCCGACGCCCCGTTGACAGCGCCGGGCCCACCAATACAATGACTTATGTGCCGCCCCGCGAGGCGGCACATTTCATTTTCGGTCCGCGCATGACCGAAAAGTAGGTGATCGTCTCGCTTAGGCTGATGCGCAAGCACGCACGTTTCGTGGACACCGGCTGTGAACTCGCACCTTTTGCCGACTTATGCGCGCGCCGACGTCGCTTTCGAGCGCGGCGAGGGCGCTTGGCTGTTCACGGCCGCGGGTGACCGCTACCTCGACTTCACCTCCGGCGTCGCGGTCAACGTGCTCGGCCACGCGCATCCGGCGCTGGTCAAGGCGCTGACCGAGCAGGCGCAAAAGCTCTGGCACGTCTCGAACCTTTATCGCATTCCAGGCGCCGAAAGGCTGGCGGAACGGCTCTGCGAACTGTCGTTCGCCGACTTCGCCTTCTTCTGCAATTCCGGCACCGAGGCGCTGGAAGGCTCCATCAAAATGGCGCGGAAGTATCAGGCGGTTTCGGGCAAGCCGGAACGGTTCCGCATCGTCACCTTCGAAGGCGCGTTCCACGGCCGCACGCTCGCTTCGCTCGCCGCCACCGGCAACAAGAAATATCTCGAAGGCTTCGGCCCGCCGGTCGAAGGCTTCGACCAGGTGCCGTTCAACGATCTCGACGCCGTGAAGAAGGCGATCGGCCCGAACACCGGCGCCATTCTCATCGAGCCGGTGATGGGCGAGGGCGGCGTGCGCGTGGTGCCGCATACGTTCCTCAAGGCGCTGCGCGAGCTGTGCGACAAGCATGGCCTCCTGCTCATCTTCGACGAGGTGCAGACCGGCATCGGCCGCACCGGCGACTTGTTCGCCTATCAGCGCACCGGCGTCGAACCCGACATCATGGCGCTGGCGAAGGCGCTCGGCGGCGGCTTCCCGATTGGCGCCTTCCTCGCTACGGCAGAGGCGGCCAAGGGCATGACCGCCGGCACGCACGGCTCGACCTTCGGCGGCAACCCGCTTGGCATGGCGGTCGCCCATGCCGTGCTCGACGTGGTGACGGCCGACGGGTTCCTCGACACCGTCAAGCAGAATGCGCTTCGCCTGAAGCAGCGGCTCGCGGAAGTGAAGGACCGGCATCCCTCGATCATCGCCGAGGTGCGCAGCGAAGGCCTGCTGATCGGCCTGCGCATGGTGCCGCCGGCCTCCGAGATGGTCGACGAATTGCGTGCCGAGAAGATGCTGGCGCCCGCCGCCGGCGACAATGTCGTGCGCCTGCTGCCGCCGCTCATCATCGGCGAGGAGGAGATTTCGGAGGCGGTCGCCCGCATCGACCGCGCCTGCGCGCGGCTTGCGCAAAATCATGCGCGGCCGGCCAAGGCTGGAGCGGCGTGATGGCCAACAACGGCGTGCGCCATTTCCTCGACCTGATCGACATCCCCAAGCCGGTGCTGGCGGGACTGATCGACCGCAGCCGCGCCCTGAAGGCCGAGCGCGCGCGCGGCGTGCAGTCGGCGCCGCTCGCCGGCAAGACCTTGGCGATGGTGTTCGACAAGCCGTCGACCCGCACGCGCGTGTCGTTCGACGTCGGCATGCGCCAGCTCGGCGGTGAGGCGATCCTGCTGACTGCGCAGGAAATGCAGCTCGGCCGCGGCGAGACGCTGGCCGACACCGCGCGCGTGCTGTCGCGCTATGTCGACGCCATCATGATCCGCATCCTCGATCATGAGGCGGTGGCCGAGCTCGCCAAGCATGCGACCATTCCGGTGATCAACGGGCTTACGCGGCGCTCGCATCCCTGCCAGGTGCTGGCCGACGTGATGACTTTCGAAGAAAAGCGCGGATCGATCCGCGGCCGCACCGTGGCCTGGACCGGCGATTCCAACAACGTGCTGGCCTCCTGGATGCACGCGGCCGAGCGCTTCGACTTCCAGCTCCGGGTGGCGACGCCGTCCGAGCTGCGGCCGAAGAAGTGGCTGATGGACTGGGTGAAGGCGTCTGGCGCGGCGATCGAGATCGGCGACGATCCGGAGCGGGCCGTGAAGGACGCCGATTGCGTCGTCACCGACACCTGGGTGTCGATGGGCGACCGCGACGGCAAGCGCCGCCACAACGTGCTCAAACGCTACCAGGTCAACGGCGCGCTGATGCGCAAAGCGCGGCCCGACGCGCTGTTCATGCACTGCCTGCCGGCGCACCGCGGCGAGGAGGTCACCGACGAAGTGATCGACGGCCCGCAATCCGTGGTGTTCGACGAGGCCGAGAACCGCTTGCACGCCCAGAAGGGCCTGCTCGCCTGGTGCCTGCACGCCGACGCGTGAGGCCGCCGCGACCGGTACTGATGGCGGGGCTCGAAATCCGGCGCTCGCGCGCTACATAAGACGCATGACCATGCCCGAAACCAACATTCCCTCCCGCGCCCCGTCGGCTGCGACCGTGGACGACATCGTATTGCCCTTCGAGGTGTCCGCGCTCGATCTGCGCGGCCGCGTGGTGCGGCTCGGCCCGGTGGTGGACGAGATCCTCGAAAAGCACGCTTATCCGGCGCCGGTGGCCAAGCTCCTGGGCGAGGCGCTGGTGCTGACGGTGATGCTCGGCTCCGCCCTCAAGATTGAGGGCAAGTTCATTTTGCAGACGCAGACCGACGGTCCCGTGCGCATGCTGGTGGTGGACTTCACCGCCCCCGGCAAGCTGCGCGGCTGCGCGCGCTTCGACAAGGATCGCGTGGCCGAGGCGATCGCGGCGGGCAAGACCGATGCCGGCGGACTGCTCGGGCAGGGCCATCTCGCCATGACCATCGACCAGGGCCCCGACATGAGCCGCTACCAGGGCCTGGTGGCGCTCACCGGCGGCTCACTGGAAGATGCCGCGCACGAGTATTTCCTGCGCTCCGAGCAGATCCCAACGCGGGTTCGCCTCGCAGTGGCCGAGGAGCTGCGGGCGGAAAAAGGCGGCGCCAAGCATCGCTGGCGCGCCGGCGGCATCATGCTGCAGTTCCTGCCGAAATCGGCGGACCGCGCGCGCGTCGCCGACCTGCATCCCGGGGATGCGCCGGAAGGCACCGACGTCCACACCGTCGCCGAAGACGACGCCTGGGTGGAAGGCCGCGCGCTGGTCGAAACCGTCGAGGATGTCGAACTGATCGATCCGGCGCTGTCGAGCGAGCGGCTGGTCTACCGGCTCTTCCACGAGCCGGGCGTGCGGGTGTTCCAGGCCGGCGACGTGCGGGCGCAATGCTCGTGCTCGCGCGAGACGGTGGAGTCCATGCTGAAGAGCTTTTCGCAGGACGACCGCGATTACATGGTCGAGGACGGCCGCATCTCGGTGACCTGCGAGTTCTGCGCCGCGACCTACGAATTCGCGCCGGAAGAGGTCGCGGCGAAAGAGAGTTAACCCTGCGTCGTCATTGCCGGGCTTGACCCGGCAATCCATCCGACTTTGCGACTATGATGGATGCGCGGGTCGAGCCTCGTCGAGCCCGCGCATGACCGGGAAACAATGCGTCCACTCCTGCTGTTGATGGTTTTGCTGCTGACGCCCTTGCAGGCGCTCGCGCAGAGTTGCCCGCAGCCGCTCGCATCGGCCACGCGGCTTGTGCTGGTGACCGCCGACACCATGAACACCGCAACTGCGCGGCTTCAGCGCTACACGCGCGCGAACGCCGGTGCGGCCTGGCAGGCGGACGGCGGTCCGGTCATCGCGCTGGTCGGGCGCAACGGCATGGCCTGGGGTTTTCCCTTCCGCTCGCACGCGCGCGCGGGCGAGCCTGTAAAGGTCGAAGGCGACAAGCGCGCCCCCGTGGGCTTCTACGCCATCGGCCGCCCCTTCGGTCTCGCGCCATCGCGGGAGCGGGACTATCTCCATCTCACCGAAGGTACCGTCTGCGTCCACGAACCGGCGCACCGCGCCTACAACACCATCACCGCGCGCTCCCGCGTCGGCGGCCAGGTGCATGGCGAAAACATGTGGCGGGTGCCGGAATATCGCCGCGGCCTGCTGGTCGACTACCCGAGCAGCGGCGCCGCGCGCGGCGGCTCCTGCATCTTCATCCATCTCCGGCTGCCGGGCAAAACCGGCACCGGCGGCTGCGTCGCGCTGCACGAGCCGCATCTCGTGAGCCTGCAGGATTTCGCGCAAGGCGGCGCGGTGCTCGCCATCCTGCCGCGCCAGGCGCTCGGCCGGTTCAAAGGCTGCTTGCCGGAGTTCTGACTCGCGCCCCGGACGCGGTGCAGCACGAGCGTCGCGAAGTGCTGCGCCGCAGATCCGGGGTCTTCGAGATTTCAGAAGTTTGTGCGGTGCCGGGTCGGCAGCGCACCGTTTCACGCTGTGCTGCGCCCGGGACACGAAGCTTCAATTGAGCGTCCGCGCGCCGTTGGTCGAATCGAGCGAAAAGGCCGGGATCTCGATATCGAAATGCTCGCCGCCGGCGCCGATCATGCCGTAGCTGCCCACCATGAAGCCGGACGGCGTCGGCAGCGGGACGCCGCTGGTGTATTCGAACGAGGCGCCCGGCTTGAGCACCGGCTCCTCGCCGACCACGCCCGGCCCTTTGACTTCCTGCAGGCGGCCGAGCTCGTCGGTGATGCGCCAGTGGCGCGTCTTGAGCTGCACCGTCTCCTCGCCGAGATTGGTGATCTCGATGGTATATGCCCAGAAATAATAGCCGTTGGTGGGCGAGGAGCGCTCGGACAGAAAGCGCGGCCTGACCGTGACCTCGATCTTGCGGGTGACGGCACGATAGATGGCAGAGCCGGCCATCAAGCGGCCTCCGCGCCGACGCGCGCTTCCCGTTGCCCGGTTTTTGTTCTACTCATGTGCCGACCGCCCGGTAAATTTTACGCGACAGGGTCTTGTACTCTGCGCTTGCTCCGGGATTATGGCCGAAACGCCGCACGAAAGAAAAGCCGTTCATGCCGCCGGTTTCGACCGAACGCGATCTTCGCCTCGATTTGTTCCGCGGTCTGGCGCTCTGGCTGATCTTTCTCGACCACATCCCGTCCAACGCCGTGAGCTGGATCACCATCCGCAACTATGGCTTCAGCGACGCCACCGAAATCTTCGTCTTCATCTCCGGTTTTACCGCCGCCTTCGTCTATGGCCGGGCCATGCGCGACAACGGCTTCGTCGTCGCCTCGGCCCGCGTGCTCAAGCGTGCCTGGCAGATCTATGTCGCACATGTCTTCCTGTTCGCGATCTATCTCGCCGAGATCGCCTACATCGCGCAGTCGTTCGAGAATCCGCTGTACACGGAAGAAATGGGCATACGTGACTTCCTGAAAGAACCCGACGTCACCATCCTTCAGGCCTTGATGCTCAAGTTCAAGCCCGTCAACATGGACGTGCTGCCGCTCTACATCGTGCTGCTGCTCGGATTCGCGCCGACACTGTGGCTGCTGTTGCGCGCGCCCTCGCTGGCGTTGATCGCGTCGGCCACACTGTACGCCCTGACGTGGGTCTTCGGCTGGAGCCTTCCGGCCTATCCGAGCGGAACCTGGGTGTTCAACCCGTTCGCCTGGCAACTGCTCTTCACGTTTGGCGCCTGGTGCGCGCTGGGCGGCGCGCAGAGCCTGTCGCGCGCGCTCAGTTCGAAAGTGACGGTGGGACTTGCGATCGCCTACCTGGTGTTCGCCTTCTGCATCGCCATGACCTGGTATTTCCCGCGGCTTGGACCCTATGTGCCGAAGATCGTCGCCGAGGTGATCTATCCGATCGACAAGGCCAATCTCGACGTACTGCGCATCATGCATTTCCTCTCGCTTGCCGTCGTCACCATCTGGCTGGTGCCGCGCGGCTGGCCCGCGCTGCGATCGCGCATCTTCTGGCCGGCGATCGTCTGCGGCCAGCATTCGCTGGAGATATTCTGTCTCGGGGTATTCCTGTCCTTCGCCGGCCACTTCGTGTTCATGGAGGTGTCCAATCGTGTCATTACCCATGTCATCGTCAGCGTCGCCGGCATCGCCGCCATGGTTGGCGCAGCGGCTCTGCTTTCGTGGTATAAGCGCGTAGAAAGACAGGGACCGCGGCCGCCCACGACGAAGCCGGGCTTCGCGGTGGGTGACGCATGACCGGGCGTGTACCACTCCTGCTGGCATTTCTGATGCTGGCAGGGCCGGCTTTGGCTGAGCAGCCTGCCGAGTGCCGGGTGGCTGAGCACCTCATCGAAAACGGCGTAAAGCTCCCGCAGGTCGCGCGCGCCATTGCGTCCAAGAAACTCGATATTCTGGTCATGGGGGCCGGGTCGTCGAGCCTGCCGGGGCCCGAGGGCGCCCGGAACGCCTATCCGGCACGTCTGCAAAACGCGCTTGCCGCCAAACTTCCCGGCGTCAAAGTGATCGTAACCGCCGACGTCAAAGCCCGCCGCACGGCCGCCGAAATGGTGCAGGCCCTGCCGGCGGCCTTGGCTGCCAAGCCCGCGCTCTTGGTCTGGCAGTCGGGAACCGTGGACGCCATGCTGTCGGTCGATTTGGACCAGTACAGCCAGGCCTTGGACAAGGGCATCACCATCAGCCGTTCTGCGGGCAGCGATGTCGTATTGGTCAATTCCCAGTACAGCCCGCGTACGGAATCGATGATCGCTCTCGGCGCCTACTCCGAGTACATGCGTTGGGTTGCAGTGCAGCAAGAGGTGCCGGTGTTCGACCGCTTCAGCGTCATGAAAACATGGGCAGATCTCGGTACGTTCGACCTTCATTCCGCCACGAAAAAACTTGACATAGCCGCGCGCGTTCATGATTGCATTGGGCGTCTTTTGGCCGATCTCGTGGTCGATGCGGCCAAACCGGAGACGCCGCCGGGACTCGAGCGGCGCTAAGTCCGCGGGTCAGTTCCGCGTGCTAGTGACTCGTGAACCGGTTTTCGGGGATAATCGAGCGGGACGAGTGACGGATCGGGCCGGGGGATTCTCATCTTGAAGCGTGACGCCTTTTTCCGTGCGGCGTGGCCGTTCGCTGTCGCCGTGCTGCTCGCCGCCTTCGCGCCGCTGTCCGCGCGCGCCGACCAGGCCGGCGGGCCGCCCTGCCGCGAGCGCGCCGATCTCCTGCGCCTCAACCATCCGCTGGCGCGCGTCGCGCGCAAGATCGCGTTGAACGAGCCGATCACCGTCGTCGCGATCGGATCGTCCTCGACGCAAGGCGCGGGCGCCAGCTCGCCGGCGGCGAGCTATCCGAGCCGGCTCGCGCTCGAGCTCAAGCAGCACTTCCCGAACCGTTCCTTCACGATGCTCAATCGCGGCGTCGGCGGCGAGGAAATCGGCGACATGCTCAAGCGCTTCGACAGCGCGGTGGTGCAGGCCAAGCCGGACCTGGTGCTCTGGCAGCTCGGCACCAATTCGGTCATTCGCGACCACAAGATCGGCGATCATGGCGAGGCGATCCGCGCCGGCATCCGCAAGGTCCGCGCGACCGGCGCCGACCTCGTGCTGATCGATCCGCAGTTCGCGCCCAAGGTGATCGTCAAGCCGGACGCCCAGCGCATGGTCGATCTCATCTCTTTCACCGCCAAGGAAGAGAACGTCGACCTGTTCCGCCGCTACGAGGTGATGAAGGCGTGGCATCAGATCGACAAGCTGTCGTTCGAGACTTTCGTGCACCCTGACGGGTTGCATCTGAACGACTGGAGCTATGCCTGCATGGCCAAGGGCCTTGGGCTAGCCATCGCCGAAGCCGTCAAGCGGCCGGTGATGTCGGCGACCGCGCTGCCGCACATCGACTGGTAGCCGCCCGGGGCGCGCAGGCCCCGGGATAAACTTCAGATTTTATCGAGCGCGGTCAGCAGGTCTTCGACGATGTCGTCGGCGTGCTCGAGCCCGCACGACAGCCGCACCAGCCCGTCGCCGATGCCGAGCTCGGCGCGCTGCTCGGGCGTCAGCCGCTGGTGCGTCGTCGTGGTCGGGTGCGTGATCAGGCTCTTGGAATCGCCGAGATTGTTGGTGATGCCGATGAGCTTGAGGCCGTTGAGGAAGCGGAACGCGCCTTCCTTGCCGCCCTTGATCTCGAACGAGACCAGGTTGGAGCCGGCGCGCATCTGCTTGGCGATGATGTCGGCCTGCGGATGGTCGCTGCGGCCCGGGTAAATCAGCCGCGTGAGCTTCTTGTGTTGGTCGAGCGCTGCCGACACCGCCGCCGCGTTCTCGGTCTGCCGCTGCACGCGCACCGACAAGGTCTCCAGGCCCTTGAGCAGCACCCAAGCATTGAACGGCGACAGCGACGGGCCGGTCTGCCGGATCACCTGATGGATGTGGTCCATGATGAACTTCTCGGAGGCGAGGATGACGCCGCCGAGCACGCGGCCCTGGCCGTCGATGTGCTTGGTCGCCGAATAGACCACGCAGTCGGCCCCGAGCGTGAGCGGGCTCTGGTACAGCGGCGTCGCGAACACGTTGTCGACCACGAACTGCGCGCCGGCATTGTGCGCGATGTCGGCCACCGCCTGGATGTCGTAGACCTCCAGCGTCGGGTTGGTCGGCGTCTCCATGAAGAACGCCTTGGTGTTCGGCCGCACCGCCTGCTTCCACGCCTGCAAGTCCTTGCCGTCGACCAGCGTCGAGGTCACGCCGAAGCGGCCGAGCCAGTCCTCGATCACCCAGCGGCAGGAGCCGAACAGCGCCTTGGCGGCGACGACATGGTCGCCCGCCTTGACCAGGCCCATCAGCGCGGTGGTGACCGCCGCCATGCCGGTCGCGGTCGAACGCGCGGCTTCGGCGCCTTCGAGCGCGGCCATGCGCTGCTCGAACATGCTCATGGTCGGGTTGGAATAGCGTGAGTAGACGTAACCCGGGATCTTGCCGGCAAAGCGCGCCTCGCAGGCTTCCGCGCTTTCGTAGATGTAGCCCTGGGTCAGGAAGATCGCCTCCGACATCTCGTTGAACTGAGAGCGGAGCGTGCCGGCGTGGACGAGATTGGTCTCGGGCCGGTATTTCTTGGAGTCGGGCGCGGGCATGCGGCCCTCCTTTGAGCCAACAAAAAAACCGGCCGGAGAATAATCTCGGCCGGGCACACGCGTCCCCGGCCTTTTAGCGATTTGTTTTACGTGGCTGCAAGCCGGCCGGCTCAAATGACCACGGGATAAAGCCTTTGTAGCGGGGAGGGCGGCTTCCCGTCAAGGCGCCCGTCGGGTTAGATCGGCCGTCCATTTGGGGCTTTAGACGTGGCACTTTCCTTCGCCGTCGAGGACAAGGGCATCCTGCCCGACCGCATGATCGCGCGGCTGGCCGCCGACGGTGCGATCCTGCCGGCGTACGACTTCGCGCCCGACCAGATCCAGCCGGCGAGCCTCGACTTGCGGCTCGGCGAAGTGGCCTATCGCGTGCGCGCAAGCTTCCTGCCCGGCTCGACCACGGTCGCCAAGCGCATCGACGAATTGAAGCTGCACGAATTCGCGCTCACCGACGGCGCCGTGCTGGAGACCGGCTGCGTCTACATCGTGCCGATCCTGGAAAGCCTGGCGCTGCCCGGCGACATCGCCGCCGCCGCCAACCCGAAGAGCTCGACCGGCCGGCTCGACGTCTTCACGCGGGTGATCGCCGACGAGATCCGCGGCTTCGACCGCATCGCGCCGGGCTATCACGGTCCGCTTTACGCCGAGATTTCGCCGCGCACCTTCCCGGTGCTGGTGCGCGAGGGCTCGCGCCTGTCGCAGATCCGCTTCCGCCACGGCCACGCGCTGCTCGGCGCCGACGCCTTGCGCGAGCTGCACGCGCGCGAGCGGCTGGTCGACACGGACAACGCCGATGTCAGCGAAGGCGTCGCGGTCGGCGTCGACCTCTCGGGCCTCGGGCCCGGCGGCCTGGTCGGCTACCGCGCCAAGCGGCACACCGGCTTGATCGACGTCGAGCGGCGCGCCGGCTATGCGGTCGCCGACTTCTGGGAGCCGATGCAGGCGCGTCCCGACAAGAGCCTCATTCTCGATCCGAACGAGTTCTACATCCTGGCCTCGAAGGAAGCGGTGCAGGTGCCGCCCGATTATGCCGCCGAGATGGTGCCGTTCGATCCGCTGGTCGGCGAATTCCGCGTGCACTATGCCGGCTTCTTCGATCCCGGTTTTGGCTACGCGGGCGCGGGCGGCAAAGGCGCGCGCGCGGTGCTGGAAGTGCGCTCGCGCGAAGTGCCTTTCATCCTCGAGCACGGGCAGATCGTCGGCCGGCTGGTCTACGAGAAGATGCTCGCCAAGCCCGACAAGCTCTACGGCCAGGGCATCGGCTCCAACTATCAGGCGCAGAGCCTGAAGCTGTCGAAACATTTCAAGGTCTAGCGGGCGCCCGCAGGCTTTTCTGCGACGACGTCGTCGCGCGGGGTGAGCCGATACCACGCCACCTTGCCCGGCTCGAACTGCGCGCGCCCGCTGCGTGACCACAGCGGCGGGGCGTGATCCCCGACGATGACGATCTCGGCCGGGCCGATGCGCGGATCGAGCGCGAGTTGCGCGATCGAAGCGAACACGTCGTGCCACAGCTCCGCCATCTGGCACACTTGCGGATGACCGAACACGCCGGGGCCTTTGGCGCAGCCCAGGTCGGTTTTGGCCTCGCCCGGCGCGATCGGAATGTGGGTGTTGAGCGTGAGCCAGTAGATGAATTTCGGCTTCGACGAGGCGGCCGCCTCCTGCGCGATGATGGGCGGCAGATCGGCGTCGCAAAAGCCGCGGAACGCCCCGCCGCACAGCCGCTTGGCCTGCGGCAGCAGCGCCTCGCCGAACAATTCCTTGTCGAAGCCCACGGTCGGGTACCAGGTCTCGCGCTCGAAGAACTCCTGCGAGAAGCCGTGCACCGAAATGGTGGTGTAGCCGCGATCGCGGAATTTCTTCGGCAGGCACGAGGACCGTCCCATCGTGACGAAGCTGACGTAGCGTTCGCGCGTGTCGCATAGCTCGCGCATCTCGCCGGCAGTGGTCGAGCCGTAATAGCCGACCTTGCCCATAGAGACGTTGTATTTCTGGGTGACGCCGGCGTCGAACAACGGCGCGTCCACCATGCCGCGGGCCTTGGCGTCGTTGAGATAACCGAGACCTTCGACGATGACGAAGACCACGTTGCGCCCGTTGTTGCCGGCCGCGGCGCTGAAGCCGGATGCCTTTGCGGCGGACTCGACGGGGACCTTCTCGCCTATCGTCCCGCCGAAGGCGTAATAGGGCGAGACGTTGCTCACGAAATCGAGGCCGGCGAAGGCGAGGACCGCGGCAAAAAGGACGCCGATATTCGCCCGCACGAGCGTGGCGCGGCGCGACAGGATGTAGAGCGTAGCGGCCGACGTCGCCGTCAGGATGCCCATCATGGCTAAGTAGAGCTGCGACTCGAAGACTTTCACCTGACGCGCGTGATTGAGCGCCGCGACCAGTTCCTCCGGCGCAAGGCCGAAGCTGAGCGACAGCGTGGACACCAAGTCGTAGGCGAGAACGGCGGCGAACAGGAGCGCCGTGACGGCGAAAGGAATACGCCGCGCCACCATCGCCAGCACGCAATAGAGCAGGATCGCACCCGTGCGCGGCGGCAGGCCGACGTCGATGAAGGAGCCAAGGGTCGCGACGGTCAGGAGGTTGGGCAACAGGAGCCCGGCCAGCAGCAGCGCGGCGGTGGGAGAGAACATGAACGCACGCAGAAAAGCCGGCTTGTTGGCCGGCGCGGCCGGGATCGCCGGAGCGCTGGAGCCCGATGGCGGGAACATGTCCATATGGTCGGTAAAATAGCCGCCCAATCGTAAAACGATGATTTACGGATACGGGGCGAACTCGTTAAATTTGCGCTAAGACCGCGCCGGCCGCCGCTCGCTTGACGAAGGCAAGGGCCGGGTGAGGGGGCGGCGCAGAATGCTTGCAGCCCGGCCGTGCCCTTGGCTATGGTCGCCCTCGGCCGCGGGCGTAGTTCAATGGTAGAACGGCAGCTTCCCAATCGAAAAATAAAAAATTGCAGCGCCGCTCATAGCTGCACATGCTGACCGCTAAGCACCTGTGATTGCATAGCTTTTCTGCATTTTTGGCTCCACAACGAAAACATGGCGACCCAAACTTACGCGCCTCTATGCGCGTGATTTGGGAGCCAAAACGGAGCCAAAAAATGCCAGTCATTCATCTGACGGATATTGTCGTCTCGCGGCTGCAAGAGCCGGGTACGTACTTTGACAAAATGACTCCCGCGTTTGGAATTCGCGTGGGAAAAAATCGCAAGAGCTGGATCGTGATCAGGGGTCGCGAGCGCGTGCGCACGCGCATCGGCCGCTATCCTGCTGTTTCTCTCGCCAATGCCCGCAAGCAGGCGCTCGTGCTTCTTGGTTCATCTGTCGAACCGAAGAGCGAGGTTCCCAAGTTCGGCGACGCCGTGCAGCAGTTCTACGCCATTCACGTTCCAACCATGAAGCCGAAGACGCAATACCAGATCAAGCGTGTGATCAACAAGTATTTTGCCAAGCCACTACAACACAAGCGTCTTGATGAAGTCACCCATCATGACATCACGAAGGTCACCGACGAATTGGCAAAGCGCGTGCCGGGCGAGGCCTTTCATGTATTCAAGTACATCCGGATATTCTTGCGGTGGTGCGTGCCGCGTTACATCAAGCACTCGCCGATGGAAGGTCTAAAATCGCCAACAAAATACATTCCCCGCAAGCGCGTTTTGTCGAAGGCCGAGATTGTCGAGGTATGGAAGGCGACCGAGGAGGTTGGATACCCCTTCGGCACTGCCATTCAACTGTCGCTTCTCTGGGGAACGCGATGGGGTGAAATGATTTCCTGCCGCCGCGCCTTCATCGATACCGAGGAGCGGACCATAACGCTACCTGAAACAAAAAACGGCACGCAGCACTGCTTTCCTTACGGAGACCTTACGGCCGACATTCTTGAGGCTATCCCACGATACAACACCACTGATCTGCTGTTTCCCGGTCGGGATATGGTCAGCCCGTGGAACGGCTCAGGGAAAGCAAAATGGGAGCTCAAGGATATCTGCCAGATCGCTCCCTGGCAGCTCTTGGACCTTCGCAGGACGTTTGCGACGAAGCTCGCCGAGCTAAAGGTACCGCCCCACATTGTCGAGCGTTTGCTGAACCACAAGCTCGGCACCTTGCAATCGGCCGGTGTGATTACGGCTGTCGCCGATGTGTACAACCGCGCGCTCTATATGGATGAGATGCGCGAAGCCATCGCCCAATGGGAACGCTATCTCTCGGCGCTATTCAAAAAGTCCCGGGACGGCAGGTTGCTTGACGCCGCCTGAGAGCAGCTATGTGCACCTATGTACACGTTGTACGTGTAGCCATTTGCCGCTATGTTTGACCCCGCCCGCTAGCTGGTTTTCTGGCGAGCATCGCGATGCTCCCTTTTCGAAGGGAATGTCCGATGACACAGAGACTAGTTACGAAGAAGGAACTGAGATCGCTATTCGGTGTCCCGTATAGCTTCGCGCACATCGCGCGCCTTGAAGTCGCCGGCCAATTCCCCAAGCGGGTACGGCTGGGAGCCTGCAGGGTGGCGTGGTTAGCGGAAGAGGTGCAGAGCTGGATAGACGAACGCGTCGCTAACCGCGACTTGGCATCATCTCCTTCTTGAAGGGTAAGAGCCCCGGGGTCCAACCCGGGGCTTTTTTATGCTCGATGAAGCGCTCGCTAGTGCCTGCGGGTCCCGGCTCATCGGCAAAGCTGCGCCCTCAGTGCGGTAGGTAGTGGACCATTGACCGTACAACCTGCATCCCTCAAACTCACTGGTCTAACCTTGGGGAAGGGACCTACCAATGCAATTGAAACTGAAGCGCTCGCAGCGCGCGGGCGGACTCATGGGCGGCAAGGTTATTTTCGGGCTTGATGCACGCGCCGATCTGTCGGCCGACGAACAAAGCCTCGTTAAAAAATATGGGCTCGGAAAGCTCGTCGTGTACGACAGCGAGGCGCGCCAGAAGCATCAGGGTGCAGCCTACGGCCATTTTGATAGCGCCGGCAGTGGGCCTCTCGTCGCTACTGGAGGAAGCGTTGCCCGTTCGCTGTGGAGCAACGCGCGCGGCCTCGCCAGCGCCGCGATGATGGCGCTGGCACTCCGGGTGACCGTCGATAGTTTGGTCGCTGGCCAGCACATCGAGTGCAAAGACCTCGATGAGCTGCTCGGTGCCGAGGCCGCGATCCTCGACGCTTGCAAGAATCTCAAGGCCTATCTTGAAACGGCTTTGACGTTCGACGGCCGGGAGGAGGTCGTTGAGTTCTAAGATTCCCCCGTTCCAGCCGCCGTCTCCGTTTATCCCGTTCCTGCGTCGCTTCACCGACGAACGGGCACGTGATCTTTCTGAGACAATTGAGCTCTACAACGAGGTGAATGCCGCTCATCGCGGGTCACTCTGGTCTCAGGAAGATGCTATCGACCGTGTCAACGGCTTTGTCGCCGATTGGATCGGCAAGGTCGTTAGCCTTCCCGAATCGCCGGTCATCCTGAAAGCCCTTGATCGGTGCCAGAAGGCGGTGATTGCTCTCGAAACCACGATTTTCTCGTTCCCAAAAATCGACTGGGATATTGCGACGCTTTCACTAAAAGAGCAGGTCGACCTTCGCCGATTTCTCCGGGCACAACAGCATTTTCTCGGCAACGATGATCGCGTCAGCGACCTGCTCACGACCGCCCTCGGCAACGTGTTCGGAGGGTTGATCTCCGAGCTTCCCGCCATTCCAGAGACCACCGACGATCTGACCCTGACCGTTCCACTCGTGACGCTCATGCGCGATCCGGGCGGCACCGTCGATAAGATTATCGGCACTCTCTTGAAAGAAGAGTTGGTAGACGCTGGTCTGTTCAGGACTCTTCATGAACATTTATACGAAAATACGTGTGCCGCGTCCGGCGTGCTGCCGGACAAGGAGCAACGCAAGCCGTTCATTACCGCAGACGACTCCGAACTGCCGCCTATCGAACTGGTCGAGACCTATCTCAAGGGCACGCCCTTCGTCGATCTTCTGCTTGCGCCCGTTCCTTTTCATATTCCGATGTCCGCCCGCTTCCAGCACCAATGGATCGTCGCCCCGCCGGGCACGGGAAAATCGACCCTCCTGCAATTTCTCCTCGCCCGCGACTTCGATCTGGTGGCGAACAACGAAGCCTCCGTTGTGGTCATGGAGAGCAACCGCGATCTCATCAAAGCCGTCGAAGGACTCAAAATATTTGCTCCCGGCGAGGCGCTCGATGGCAAGCTGTTGAGCATCGACGCCGAAGATGTCGAGTGGCCAATTGCACTCAACCTATTCGATGTCGGCATGGACCAAATGGAGTCGTATTCGCCAGTCGACCGGGAGGCTCTGCACAATGCAGTCCTATCCCTCTACGACTACATCTTTAGCGCATTGCTCTCCGCGGAGATGACGAGCCGCCAAAATACGCTGTTCAATTTCACTATTCAGTTGCTGCTCAAAATCCCTTCGGCCACGCTCGATACGCTCATCGACCTCATGCAACCGAACGGGCTCAAGCAATTCGCGGAATACCTGCCCGCGCTCGACCATGATGCTCGACGGTTCTTTGATCTGAAATTCAATAGCCCGGAATTTAACCGCACTAAGGAGCAAGTTGTCGACCGCCTGTTTGCAGTAAAGCGCATCAGAACGCTGTCACGCATGTTCTCCGCACCTAAATCCAAATTGGATTTTTTCAAGGAGATGGGAAGTGCCAAGGTCATTCTTATCAATGTTCCGCAGAGCCTATTGCAAGAGGATGGTGTCGAGATTGTCGGTCGGTTCTTTATCTCGATGATCTTGCTGGCTGCGCACAAGCGGCAGCTCCTGCCGAAAGAGCGGCGTCTCCCGTGCTTTGCCTACATCGATGAGTGCCACGACTTCATCAAGCGCGACCCGAAAATCCCGGTCATCCTCGACCAAGCGCGCAAGCTGAATGTCGGTTTGGTCCTAGCGCACCAGCGATTGCAGCAACTTCAGCCCTACGTGCTTGACGCGCTCTATGGCGCGACCGCGATCAAGTTCGCGTCACAAGTAAGCGATGCTGCCGCGCATGCACTCGCACGTGACATGCGTACCACGCCCGAGTTCATCCTAAATCAGCCGCCATATCATTTCGCCTCTTACATTCGCGGATTGACAACTACCGCGCTATCGATCGGAATTCCCGCGATTGACTTGAATGCAGCGCCCCGCATGACCGAGGAAGAATGGCACCTAGTCCGACAACGCATCCGGGACAGATATGCTGTGCCATTGGGGGCTGCTCAGCCAACGGCTGCATTACAACCGGAGCCCAAAGCAACATCCCCCGTGGACCCGGATAACATCGATACCGGAGCGGCGACGAAGTGGTAGCGCTGCACAAACTTGAAGAGCATGAATTCAGGGACGGCTATTAGGGCGATGTGCCGCGAAGTCAGGAGGAACGCCCCAACGGCTGAATCGTTCAAGACTAAAGCAGGGGTAAAGCCCTGAAGTAGGCGACATTGCTCGATGGGCTTGCAATGAAAGAGGCCGCCAATTGAGGCGGCCCTTTTTTACACCCTGTAAGCCAGCGCTACGCCGCGTCGAGGTCGTGCGGCAGCACCTTGGCCTTAAGCTTGGAAACCAATCGCTTAAGCGCAGCGATTTCCGCTTCTAGCGTCTCGACGCGCTTCTGCAGTTCGACATCAGAGGCGCGCCGAGGCTCGTCCGAGCGTTCGACCTCGAACGCGATCCCAATCTCGTTTGCCCCGCGCCGTTGCACGTGTGCGCGTAGTGTCTGCTGCTTCTGCGGGATGAAGAGTTCGACGTTGTCGGGAACGGTGACCGGATGCTCGAAGGTAAGACGCGCGCCACTATCCGAAATGTCGCGAATTACGCACCCAATCGAGGCGCGGCGATTGTCGTAATAGATCGTGCCCTTAAGGCAACAGGCGGCCTGTCTTACGGCGAGTCATGCGCCTTTTCGAATCGTTCAGGTTCCGGAGTCGACCAGACGCTTCAATTTTGCGAGGGAGACTTCGGCCGGCTCGTGGTAGTCAAGCGTTCCCACGAACCGTCCGGTCTTGTCGGTGAGGAACACCATCGCCGAGTGGTCCATGGTGTAACCGCCGTCTTTTAACGGCACTTTCGCGAAATACACGAAATAGCCCTTGGCGAGCCGTTCGATCTCGCTTTTGGGACCGGTCAGCCCGATAATCCGCGGGTCGAACGCAGATAGATAGTCTTTCAATATCTGCTGGCCGTCGCGCTCCGGATCAACCGAGACGAATACCACGTTAAGCTTGTCGGCGTTGGGGCCGAGCTTGGCCAGATGATCGGTCATCTGCATCAACGTCGTCGGACAGACATTCGGGCAATGGGTAAATCCAAAGAACCATGCCGTGGGCTTGTTGCGGAAATCGGCCTGGCCGACCGTCCGGCCCTCGTGAGTCACGAGCGTAAACGGTACGTCGAGAACGATGCCGGGACCGAGAGTCGTCTGGCGGTCGGTCAGGTACCTTCCCATGAAGAGCGTCGCCGTCAGCAACAGGACGACGGCGACAAGACCCCACAGGAACAATCGCACGCGTCGCATCGGATCACCTGGCTTGAATCACTGCGTGAGCGTATCTCGCCGCGTTGGAGTCAAAGTGATAATTCCAAACTAAGTTATCAGAACAAGCCCGCTGAAAGCGAGCGCTAGATGCGCTACGGCTTCCCACGCCGTGAGCCCTGACAGGAACTTTGCGATTTCTTTCCAGTTCATGTTTGTCAACCTCAGTGCCCGTGCGTCATCCTTCCGACCGCCATGGCTTCCGCTGCCTGATCAAAGCGATCGCTCGTTATGAAGCCCAACGGCGTAGGCCTGAGTAACCGCAGCGCGTTGGCTACGACAAGGAGCGAAGCCCCAACGTCGGCGGCAATGGCGCCCCACAAGGTGGCGAGGCCAGCAAATGTGAGAACCATGAAGACCGTCTTCACGCCCAACGAAAACGTGATGTTCTGGCGAATGATCGAAAGCGTCCGTTTAGCGTGCCGCACGAGCCACGGGAGCTTCGAGATATCGTCGGTCATGAGCGCGACATCGGCGGTCTCGATTGCTGCATCCGAGCCTATCGCGCCCATGGCGATACCGAGGTTCGCCCGCGCTAGCGCCGGCGCATCGTTCACGCCATCGCCGACCATCGCGACCGTGCCGTAGCGCGCGACAAGCTCCTCGATCTTCTTGACCTTGTCCTCGGGCAGCAGTTCGGCGTGCACTTCGTCGATGCCAACCTCGCGCGCGATGGCTTCGGCGGTGATGCGGTTGTCGCCGGTCAGCATCACTACATGCGCTATCCCAGCGGCATGAAGTTGCCGCACGATTTCACGTGCCTCTGTACGAACAGTGTCGGCCACTGCAACAAGGCCGCAAACGTGTCGCAGGTTTCCGATGACGATGACGGTTTTGCCATCCGCCTCTAGAGCTTCCGCCTGCCGAGCGACCTCCGGCGCATCTTGGCCGCGTTCAATTACATAGCGATGGGAGCCGAGCCAGAATGTCTCCCCATCGAAAATACCCGTCAGCCCCTTGCCCCTCAGCACTTGCACATCCGCTGCCGGCGCTAGCGCAATGCCCCGACTTTCGGCGTAGCGGCAAATCGCGCGCGCCAGCGGGTGTGTGGAGCGCGCCTCAAGTGCCGCCGCGCGCGATATGAGTTCGACTTCAGTGTGGCCGCCAAGCGGAATGACCTGCACAACCTCGGGCTCGCCGCTCGTTATGGTCCCCGTCTTGTCCATGGCGATGGCCTGGAGGCGCGCCGGCATTTCGATGAAGCTGCCGCCCTTGACCAACACGCCTGCACGGGCGGCGGAGGCGAGCGAAGCGACAATAGAGACTGGCGTTGAGATTACGAGCGCGCACGGGCAGGCAATCACGAGCAAGACGAGCGCGCGGTAGAACCATTCATCCCACGCTTGGCCGAGGACGATGGGTGGCAGCAGGAACACGAGGAAAGCAAGCCCCATGACAGCGGGCGTGTAGATGCGGGCAAAGCGCTCCACCCACTGCTCGGAGGGCGCGCGGCGCGCATGCGCCTCCTCGACCATGTGGATGATGCGGGCAAGGGTGCTGTCCTCCGCAGTCTTAGTAGCCCGGATCGTTAGCGTGCCGTCGCCGTTGATTGTGCCGGCAAAGACTTCCGCGCCGGGCTGCTTCTCCACCGGGACGCTCTCGCCGGTGATGGGTGCCTGATTAACGGCGCTGGTACCTGCTGTGACCCGGCCATCGAGCGGGATGCGCTCGCCCGCCGGAACGATGAAGCGGCTGCCAAGCCTGACCTCATTCACAGGCACCGTTTCTTCCAATCCCCCCGGCCGAAGCACGTGCGCGGTCGGCGGGGCGAGATCAAGCAGCGCCGCGATAGCACGGCGCGCTCGCCCGACGCTCCAGCTTTCTAACGTCAGTGATAGCGCGAAAAGAAACGATACCGTCGCGGCCTCGAACCATTCGCCAATTGCCATTGCGCCAACGACCGCGACGGTCATCAGTAGGTGCATGTCGGGTCGCAAATTGTGCGCAGCAAACCACGCCTTGACCACGACGAACCGCGCTCCAAGCAGTGCCGCCGCGAGATACGCGGCAATCTCGGACCATGGCATAGATGCGCTGGCGTGGCTGCCGAGGAGCCTCAAAGCTGGCGCGAAGCCACCCGCGAGCACGACATGAAGGGTGAAGCCAATGAGCAAACCTATGCCGCTTGCCGCAGTAAAGAGCACCTGCTGGCGGCGATGGCTGTCGCTGTCATCTGTTTTCGCATGGGAAGTCCACGGAATGGCGCTCATTCCGGTGGCGGCTATGGCCTTGAAGATAGCCTCGTCTGCAACTTCACTTTCGTTGGCAGCGACCGTCATGCGGCCGTTCAAGACATCGAAAGCAAGCCGATCCGCACCGCCAACGAGAGGCCCAACGGCCTGCTTGAGCACCGCGACTTCTTCTGCGCAATCCAGCCCGCGCACTTTATAGGCACGACCGGGACGAAGCCGGGTTGTTGGCGCGTCATCCACGTTTATGTGTCCTGCATCGTAACTATGATCATGCTTGTCAGCCATCGGGAAGCTCGGTGATGTCTTAGTTTTAATACCCGAACGCCTTCCGACGTCCTTTGCTCTAGGGGGGATGGCGGCTACACCACGTGATCCGGCGCAATTGCGCAAGCCGTCGATTCGCTTATCTCAACCTGAAGGGTGACGTGCCCGATGCGGAAGCGGTCTTTCAGTTTGTGCGTCGTATCCATCAGAAATTCGTCTCCGGGATGCCCGGCGGGCATTACCAAATGACAGGTGAGAACCGTTTCCGTCGTGCTCATAGGCCAGACGTGGAGGTCATGCATCGCCTGAACTCCCGGCAAGCCTTCGAGGAAGCCGCGGACTTCGGCGATACTTAGTCCAGGCGGGACTGCGTCGAGTGACATGCGGATGGAGTCTTTCAGAAGGCCCCAAGTGCTCCATATGATGACCGCGCAGATGACCAGACTAACGAAGGGATCGACCCAGTACCAGTTCGTCAGCAAAATGATGGCACCGGCCACGACAACACCGGCGGAAACCGCTGCATCCGCTGCCATGTGCAGAAAAGCGCCCCGAACGTTGATATCGTCCTTGCGCCCCGCAGCGAATAGCCAGGCGGTAAGGCCATTGATGGCGATGCCAATGGTGGCCACCACTACGACGGTGATGCCGCCCACTGGTTCAGGGTGCGCAAAGCGCTGGACCGCCTCCCAGCCGATCGCTCCCACCGCCGCCAGCAAGAACATTGCGTTGAAGAGAGCCGCAAGAATGGAGGTGCTTTTCAAGCCGTAGGTAAATCGGGTCGTCGGAGCCCGCTGTGAGAGCACGGCGGCTCCCCAGGCCACGAAAAGTCCCAGAACATCACTAAGATTATGTCCGGCGTCGGCAAGAAGTGCCGTCGAATTGCTGATAAAGCCGAAAGCGGCTTCGATGAGCACGAACGTGACGTTCAATGCTATTCCAATAGCAAAAGCGGACCCAAACGTTTTCGGTACATGCGAGTGCGAAGTGTCATGCTCGCGCCCAGCAGCGCCTTTGTGCGAGGGCGATTGCGGTATTGTCATAACGTATACTCTACACTCGCTGACGCCTTTCGTTAATTTTCATGCGCCGCGACTTTCATTTCTGCCCAGACCGCTCCGCTTCGAGGCCTTTCTTCAAGCGAAAGAAGTTTTTGGTCCAGTATGCAAGGTCCTTGTTGAACTCCTCACTCACGTCTTCGTTGGACACGCGGCTATAGTCAGTCCCCTTGAAACGAACAAAAGCCCTCATGAGAACGCCATCAGGGGAAACGACAAAGAATTCGCCAACCAGAGGACTAAAATGGTAAATTAAAACGTACGGCGGGGAGGTATTAGAAACGGTTGGGACATTTAAACCGCGTGGATCGCTCCGTCCTTCCGTCTCCTGCACAGACAATTGCTGAAAAAAGCAGTCATCGCCACTCTGCGGAAGTCCCATTTTTGTGCATATATCCCCAAGATTTATGCGCCACCCCTGTTGCTGGACAAATCGGACAACGTCCGAGAACGTGACCGACGCTGGATCATTCTGCGCGAGTCTCGCTAACGCTGCCGCGCTGCTCGCAATTGAAGAGTCTAATGAGAGCGCCTTTTTGAAATCTACGATCGCGCTCGCATGCTCGCCCAAGGCCTCATAGATCGAGCCTCTAGTGTCATACGCATTCGCGTAACTCGGGTTTAGACGCACGGCACGATCCGCATACGGCAGGCCGTCCCTCGCTTGTCCGGCTCGAAAGTACGTCCATGCCAATTCATTGTAGAACTTCGGGTTATCTTCGATCTGGACGGCTATCTTCAGATCCGCAATCGCTTGAGTGAAGTTCCCAATGTTGGCATGAGCGATGCCGCGGTTGTTGTAGGCATTCGCATAGAAGCCCTTCAGACGGATCGCCTCGGTAAAATCAGCAATGGCTTTTCGGTGATCGCCTTTCTTACTGTAGGCGACACCGCGCCCATTATAAGCAACGCTATATTGCGGATCGAGACGAATAGCCTCGTCGAAATCGGCTATTGCGAGGTCGTAAGCCTCATTCTTGTAATGTGCTAGCCCACGATTGCCATATGCGAGGGCATTGCCTGGACCGATTCGGATGGCAGTGGAGTAATCTGAAATAGCCCGTTCACGATCTCCTTTCCGATCATACGCCGCCCCCCTCTCATTGTAAGCCTCGGCAACATCGGGGAGCAGTTGAATAGCGGAATTGTAGTCAGCGATGGAATTGTCCCAATCTTGTTTTGCAAATTGAGCGCGCGCTCTACGGAAATATGCAGCAAACTTCTCGGCAGCCTTTTCTGTCGCGCCGTCGATGATAGGCGTACAATTCTGGATCGTTTGATCGGGGTTGTTGCGCGCATCCAGACATTTATCCCTGGCCGCGTTGTTTCCGGCGAACGTCGGGGCGATGCCGATAAGCGCGACTATTAAGCAATGAATGGTGGTCCTGCGCCACATCATACGAATCACGGGCTCTAAAATTAAATTTGCTACATTTTGAACTTCGCCTGCCCAGACTTTCCGGCGGCCGTCTTCAGCGTGACCGTAATCGCGGCGCCAGGGCCGACCGGCTTCTTCGTATCGCCTTTCAATGCGTTTTCGGCCGTCGGCGTCAGCGTGACCGGCTCGCGCTCGGACCCACGAACAACAAGAACAGAGGCAGTGAATCCCTTGGTCGCCACCGGTTTAACCGCCTCGTCGAAGATGTTGATGATAATCGTGGTGCCGGAGGTCACCAACTCCGCATGCACTCCGGCCACGTCCTCCATCATTCCGCCATTGGGACCTTTTTGCGCCCCGTGAGCATGTTGCGCGACTGCGGGGCTAGCCAATGCAAATGCGAATACCAGGGCAAGGGCGTATTTCATGATCATTTTTCCTTAGCTTTGGGTTGGGACGGGTTCAGTAATTTCGGTGTCATTGGTTTCGCGCCCAAGCAGTACGTAGAGCGCCGGCAGCACGAAAAGCGTTAGAATTGCGGAAGAAATGATGCCGCCGATCACCACCGTGGCAAGCGGGCGTTGGACTTCGGCGCCGGGGCCGGTGGCTATCGCCATCGGCACGAAGCCAAGCGGCGCAACGAGCGATGTCATCAATACGGCGCGTAGCCGCATCAGCGCGCCTTCACGGACGGCCTCAATGAGGGGCCGGCCTTCCTCGCGCAGGTTCTGGATGGCGGCGATGATGATGAGCCCGTTCAGAACGGCGACGCCCGAGAGCGTGATAAAACCCACACCGGCGCTGATCGAGAGAGGGATGTCGCGGAGTAAGAGCGCCGCGATGCCCCCGGTCAAAGCAAGCGGCACGCCGCTGAACACGACGAGGGCATCGAGCGCTGAACCGAGACTCATGAACAGCAGGATAAAGACTAACAACAAGGCGATCGGTACGACGATGGCCAGACGCTGTGTAGCGGACGCCAATTGTTCGAACTGTCCTCCCCAGCCGATCCAGTAGCCCGCAGGCAGTTTGACCTCGGCAGCGATCTTTTGCTGCGCCTCACCGACGAACGAGCCTAGATCGCGGCCACGCACATTTGCACTGACCACAACGCGCCGCTTGCCGTTTTCGCGGCTGATCTGGTTAGGCCCGGGAGCGATGTCTATTTGTGCTACCGCAGAGAGCGGAACGTAGCGAACTTGCGCTAGCGGCGAGTTGGTCCACACGGTGCGGACGGCCGCGGTCTGAGCTTGCGGCTGAGCTTCAGGCACTGGTATCGGCAGCGCCTTGATCGCCTCAGTGTCGATCCGCAGATATTCAGGCAAACGAACAACGATTTCGAAGCGCCGGTCGCCCTCGAATACGTGGCCGGCATCTTTTCCGCCGACCGCAATTTCGATTGTTTCCTGCACTTCCGCGACGCTGATACCGTATCTTGCGAGGGCGGAACGATTGAGCTTCACCGTCAGCATCGGCAGCCCGGCGACCTGTTCGGTCTTGACATCGGCGGCGCCGGATATCGTCTGGAGAACCGATTGCACCTGCCCGGCAACAGTTAGAAGCGTGTCCAGATCGTCGCCGAAAACCTTCACTCCGATATCGCTACGCACGCCGGATATCAGCTCGTTGAAGCGCATTTGGATCGGCTGCGTAAACTCGTAGTTGTTGCCTGGAACTTTTTCGACGCGTCGTTCGATTGCGCTCGCCAGATCGGATTTTGACCGACTGGGGTCAGGCCACTCGGCGCGCGGCTTTAACATAATAAAATTGTCCGCAACGTTCGGCGGCATAGGGTCCGTCGCTACCTCGGCCGTTCCAATCTTTGAAAAGACCTCCTTTACTTCTGGAAACTCCTTGACGGCCTTTTCGAGTGCCGACTGCATTTCGACGGCCTGGCTCAAACTTGTCCCAGGAATACGCATGGCGTGCATGGCAATGTCGCCCTCATCGAGGCTCGGAATGAATTCCGTGCCCATGCGTGAGGCGGCAAATCCTATGACCACGACGAGCACCACCGCGCCTATAACGGCCACGACACGGATTCGAATAGCGAGGTCCAGCAGCGGAATATAGGCGCGGCGTGCCACCCGCATAAGCCAATTGTCGTGCGCGGAGACGCGACCGGTCACCAACAGTGCAACAGCCGCCGGCAGGAACGTGATCGACAGGACGGCCGCAGCGCCGAGTACCATCAACACCGTGACCGCCATCGGCGTGAACATCTTACCTTCAACGCCGGTGAGCGTGAGAATTGGCAAATATACGACGGCAATAATCAGCATGCCGAAAAGAGCTGGACGCACAACCTCCCGCGCTCCTGCAAGGATGGCCTCCAACCGTTCGGGGGTGTTCAGCAGACGGCCGCGCCTATGCTGTTCGGCAGCCAGCAGCGCGAGGCAATTCTCAACGATAATAACGGCACCATCGATGATAATGCCGAAATCAATCGCGCCAAGGCTCATCAGATTAGCGCTCACTTTGTACTCGACCATTCCGGTCATGGTGAACGCCATCGACAATGGAATGATGAAGGCGGTGGCGATGGCTGCGCGGATGTTGCCGAGAAATAGGAACAGGATGACGATGACGAGCAACGCGCCTTCGAGGAGATTCTTCTCCACCGTTGCAATCGTGGCTTCAACCAGGTGCGTGCGATCATAAATGGTTCGCGCTACGACCCCCTCCGGGAGTGAGCGCGCGATCTCCTGAAGCTTTACGGCAACGCGCTGCGCCACTGTTCGGCTATTCTCGCCGATCAAAAGCATGGCCGTCCCGAGCACCGTTTCCTTCCCGTTGAGCGAAGCGGCTCCAGTACGCAACTCGTTACCCTCGCGCACCTCGGCAACGTCCCGGACCCGCACCGGCACGCCGGCACGCGTACCGATTACGATTTCCTGTATCTCTGCGATATTCGCGACCTGGCCAGGCGTGCGGACCAGATACTGCTCACCATTTCGCTCGATATATCCGGCGCCGACGTTTGCATTGTTGGCCGCGAGAGCCGTCATCACGTCGCGGAAAGACATCTTGTAGGCGATGAGGCGCGTCGGATTGGGAAGCACATGGAACTGCTTCTCGAAGCCCCCGATTGAATTGACTTCGACGACGCCCGGCACATTGCGCAACTGCGGTTTGACGATCCAGTCCTGAATAGTTCGGAGATCGGTGGAATTGTACGGCTCGCCTTTTTGATTGCGTGCTTCTGGTTTGGCTTCGACCGAGAACATGTAGATTTCGCCGAGCCCGGTCGATATCGGACCCATTGCAGTCTGAATACCTGTCGGCAACTGATCTTTGACTTGTTGGATGCGCTCATTGACGAGCTGCCGGGCGAAATAGATGTCGGTCCCATCCTTGAACACGACGGTCACTTGGCTCAGCCCGTAGCGTGACAGGGAGCGAGTATATTCGAGGTGCGGAAGACCGCCCATCCCGGTCTCGATGGGGAACGTGATCCGCTGCTCGACTTCCAACGGTGAATATCCCGCCGCCGTCGAATTGATCTGCACCTGCACGTTGGTGATATCAGGAACCGCGTCGATCGGCAGCCGCGTGAAATTCCATGCGCCAATGGCGGTCATCCCGACGACAACCATCATTACCAGCCAGCGTTGCCGGATCGAGAAAGCGAGAATGGCGTCGATCACTTCACCACCTCATGCTTTGGCTTCCCAATCTCACGGATACGCCTGAATGAATCAGCCTCCGTCGAGAAAACGACGCCGTCGCCCTTATGTCCGGTCCAGGCCGCCGCAGCGATGGCGTCACAGACTTCAACGGCTATGTCCGAGTGGCACACAAGTTGGAGGTGCAAATACCGATGGTAAGTGAGATCGAACTCGGTCGCTTTGTACGCTCCGCCGGCACCTCTTCCCCGCCCCTGGCCTCGCGCCTCGGTGATATAGAACCCGGGAAACTCCGGAAAATCATGCAGCGCCCGAACGACCCTTCCTTCCATATGAGGCCGGAAGAGCGCGGTCACCACTGTCATCGCTGCTTCAATGGTCATGACTGGCGGTCCCCTTTGCGATTTCAGCCTTGACGACGAAACTGTTCTTTGCGGCATACAAATCGCCTTCGAGAAGCCCAAAGGTGATTTCGACATGCTCGGAATCGCGGTCGCCGGTCTCGACATCCCGGGCTTCGAACTTTTCACCTGAGCGAACGAACACAACTGTCCGGTTCTCGAACGTTTGAAGCGCGCTCGTTTTGACGGCGATGCTTACGGGCTTTGCAGCGAGCAACACGCGGCCGGTGACGAACAAGCCCGGACGCAGTCGGCCGTCCTTATTGCTGATGACCGCGCGGGCGAGCGCGCTCTGCGTGTCACTGTTGCCTACGGGTGCAATGTAGGAAATCTTGGTCTCGATGCTCTTTCCGCCGTCCTCTGCATCGATCAACACAGTATCTCCGAGGCGCACCCGACTTAGGTCGCGTCGATAAATCGAAAAGTCGACCCATGCGCTCGTCAGGTCGGCGATGGTAAACGCCGATTTTTGCTCGCCAACGTGCTCGCCAAGCGCCACCTGCCGATCGATAATCGTCCCTTCGAGCGGCGCCGTCAGTTCGTAAACGGTGAGACTTTGGTTGCTCTCGATCTTCGCGAGAAGGTCGCCTTTCTTGACGAGGTTACCGATTCTCTTGTGGACCTCTCGGACAACACCCGGAAATCGTGGGGTGACCTGTACGAGGGTTTCCTGGTTTGGTTGCAGAATTCCATTAAGAAGCAGACTATCGTGCAGCACGCCTGGGCCGGCCTTTTCCAACTCGATCCCTGCCGCCTCCAATTTTGCGTCGCTCAGCGCCACCCCTTCTTCTTCATGCTTGGCTGCACCGTGAGGCTCGGCGGCAGGAGCCTTTCCACGCGTTGGCTGTTGAAGATAGATCGCTCCGCCGACGACAAGGATAAAAGCCAGAATCAAAGCGGCGATATTTCGGGAAAGTCGCATCATCTACCTCTTTCGCGGTTCAGGCCGAGGCGCGCGCCAGTCAGCCCTTCAATCGTTGCGACCGATGTATGGAAACTCGCCAAAGCCTCTAGCTCGCGCAGAGCCGCTTGCGCCGCGGCGCTTTCGGCGTCGAGCACTTCGAGGAGCGTAAATCTACCCTGGCTGTAGCCGCTCTCGATCGCTTCGACCGCTTTCCGAGCATTTGGCAGCGCCGAAGATCGCAGAATTTCAATTTCTCGCGAAGCTCCTGCAAGTGTGTCGTACGCTTTGGCAAGCGTGAGAACGAGCGCTGCTTTGCTTGCCGCTCGTTCGGCTTCAACCTTCGCCCTTGCTGCCTGGGCTTCGGTGATGCTGCCGAGATTCTGGTCCCAAACCGGGATCGGAATGGACGCGCCGAGCTTTACAGCATTGTCGCGCCGCAGACCGAATTCGGTCGGTTCCCGTATGTGTTTCCAACCCAGTTCAACCTTCAAGTCCGGAAACGGCTTGAGGCGCGCCGACAAAAGCTCCGCATCTTTTTGCGCCCGGATGGCAGTCCATCTGATCAGTTGCGGATTACTATCGAGCCCGCGCAGCACAGTCGCGAAAACCGGCGGTCGTCCGACTTGGCCGAGATCGCCAACGACGTACGCAAAGTCCACAGCACTGGATCCCATGAGTATGGCGAGTTCGCGCCGTGCAATCGCGAGAGCCGTTCGCGCCCTTTCACGTTCAGCACGTATGAGATCGGCAGCGACCTGCGCGCGCGCGATCTCACCGGACGATGAGGCGCCGGCGTCGACGCGTCGCTGCAATAGGGGCGTAAGCCGATCGAGCGCGGCGATCTGCGCGTCATATACTTGAACTTTACGTTGTCCGCTGAGCACGCTGAAGTAGGCCACTGCCGTATCGGAAAGAATCTCAAGCCGAACGGCGGCGCGTTCCCAGCGCGCGCTTTCAAGTTCGGCCGACCCGGCTGCGATGCGTGCGTCACGCTTGCCGCCCAACTCGATCACCTGGCTGAGCTGGAGGGTTGTTTCGGCGGAGCGCAGGCCGCCATAGTCACCGGTTCCGAATGCGTTATCGAGTTCGAACGACACTTCGGGATTCGGCACCGCGCCTGCTTGAATTCGTTTGCCGGTCGCAATACCGATGCTCAGATCGGCGGCAGCAAGCTTCGGATTCGCCGCGGCGGCGCGCTGCAATGCTCTCGAAAGCGTGAGCGCGCCGGGGGATTCGGCTGACACCGAAAGCGGAAAAAGCAGAACGGCTGCCGCGCCGATTACGCACGCAATTTGGGAACGCCTGAACATGCTTACAACCTGAACGGAGACGATCGATAGCGCGCAAAGTCAGATCGCGCGCCGCGAAGACGTGTTCAGATCGAGGCTATGGGAGGGGGTATTTCGACGACCAACGGATGGGGTCGTACCTTGTCGGCATTTCGCGTCGGCAAATCGGCCGCTATCCGGTGTGGAACGAACGGCCGAACCAGGCTGACCAGGACAATCATCGAGCAGCCGAAACAGTGGTCAATAACGACAGGCGATTTCTTCGAGCTGTCAGGCAGGTCTTTCGAGGTTCCAGTATCCGCCTGCATCGCAATTATCGGCATCTGCTGGTTAAATTGGTGGCCGCTGTGAGCAAAGCTAACGGTCAAAATCGCCACCGCGCACACGACTGCAATGAGTCGAGCCAGCGCCGCGCTGCGCATCGTGCACTGTAGCGCTTTGATTGCGCCGGCCAACATACGTTCGAGGTCCATGATGCAACAATATAACGCCCGGAACAATTTATTGCTCCGTACGACGTTTGATAGTCGACCCTCAAGTCAGGGTCAACCCAGCGCATGCTGAGGGTAGTGTCTCAGTGTGAATTGTTTCTTGTACGAGCCGGGCTTTCAGGCCTTCGTTGGCGCGATCACGCCAGCGAAGCGCTTCTTGGGGTTGGGGCCATTAAGCATTCTTTACTTTTCCTCGCCAGCGCCACACAGCGACGCCAGCCCATATCGCCTCCACCAGCCCGAACGGCCACGCGCCTTGCAGAAAGCCGTAGATCGATCCTAGCGCGCAGGCCCCCGCGAACGCCAGAATGTACCACGCGCTGCTATCCTCTAACGCGTAGAAGATCAGCATAGCGGTGACGGCAAACAGGCCAAAGAGAGTGAGTATGTCCATACTGAGCCGGCAGCAATGATCTGCTACTTTAGAAAATTATGCTCGAACGACGTATAAAGCATAATCCCGTAGTCCGGTCTTTCCTTCGTAAAACGAATCGGAACTCCGGCACCTACGACAAGCTGGCCGGCTTGGAGGTTGAAGGCGTAACGTGCGCCCGGCGAAATGGTAAAGCTGTTTTCCCGCTCGATCTCGCGCGCCTCGTTAACGCTTTCACTCCACTCGCGTAAGGATTCAAGCATTAAATTGAAATCGCGGGTGACGGCGTAAATCACGCTAGCTCCGACGAGATAACTCGTGGGCTGCCGTCCTTGAACGTCGAAGTAGGAAGTAACACCCACGTTTGCATGAAGCGTCACGCGATCACTAACGATCTTGCTCAACGGAAAAAGCACTTGATAGCCGAGCGAGCCATTCCCGGTCCCCTTGTCCCAATTTCCGGTCGGCAAAATCAAACTGACGCGGGGTGCAAAGGCTGGTGCTGCGGCGCTTTCATAAATTGCCTGGTAGCGATAGTTCAGCATCACATCGCCAATACCTTGGGTCCTTTGCCCTTCGCTACGCAGCCAAGAGTAAGGCACGGTATAGGAAAACTGATGCGCTTGGCTGCCGATAGGCCACTCTTGCGTGAAGCTGAAAAACCAATCGCGACCTTGCCGGCGGAGGCAACCGATATGCTGGACGACACCGGCCTCTTGATTATAGGCCTCTTCGACCAAGCACGAATTATCTTGCACGCCAGCAGCCAATCGGCGGTCTTTGTCTTCAGCGACGGCTGGCCATGCACACAAACTAGCCAAGCCGACAGCCGCAATTGTTGCAGCAAGTGATTTCATGTTGTCCCCAATTAGACGCCCGAACGTAGGCCCTCTGCTGCCGCAGATTACGTATAACTTACAAGTTCAACGCGCTGAAGCACAGACATTTTTCGGATTTTTGCGGCACGAATTTGAGCGGTGGGGAAACCGGCGCGACGCTGCGAACGCGACAGCAAGAGATTTCATCGCAGCTAAAGACCCGATTGGGGACGGCCAGGTCGTGAGTGATTTAGTAAAGAAAGAGCCCCAAAGTGGGGCTCAGTATTCCTCAGCGAGCATCAACGTGAGTACGCGTGTCGTCTTCGTCGGATCGGCAGGGTCGTCTGAGCTACTTTCACGGCAGTCGTCGTAGTAGTCGATTTTCCAAAAGAACTTTCGACTACAAAGCTCGAAACTGCCGAAGTCGTGCTCCCCGTACGGATCGTTGTCTTCATTGAACCCGTTGAAGGTGGCTACCTCATGGAGTGCCCCGCACTTCACCATATCGGGAAGGGCATCGACGCCGGCGGTCATCATGACCTTGCCGCCGGAGAAGGTTTTGCGGAATGCGTCGTTGAGAAGCGCGATCTTACTCGACATGATACCGGCCTCCTAAACCCAGCCGGCAAGCACGAGCGCGGATGCGATGGTGTTGCCACCGCAGGCTTCGCAGTAGCCGTGATCTTGGTCCGGCTCCATCTCAGTCGTGTGGTCGCAGCCTTCCGTCATGCAGATGGCTGGGCACGCATTGTCGGCGGCAGCGCGTCGCAGCATATGGTTGAGGGTCTTAAAGCCCTCCAGCTCGCAAAGCTTCATAAGCTTCGCGCCCTTGTTGGAAAGAACAATTGTGGACATTTTCTTCTCCTCGCTATCGGCATCCGAACCATTCAGGTGCCGGATTGCGAGGCGGAGCGGGCAGATGCCTATCCGGCTTCTTGTCCTCCGCCGGCTGCACTTTGAAAGAATGTCAACGCCAGTGCCGCCGCGTCGAAGATGCCCATGCGGGCGTCTTCGCTCATCCATGCCTTGCGGGCCGGCGGCAAATGTCGATCAAATGCGGGAATATGCTTTGCGATGGTTTCGGCAATAAAATGCTTACTGGTGAGACCGAACGGCTCAAACGCTTTCCGTACTTGGGCGCGTGAGTAGGCAAAGACCGGAACACTTCGCTTATCGGCTAGCTCACCAATACAGGCGTTGAGTTCCCTCAGCCGGTGCGCACGGCGGGTTCCGGTAAGCGACATGTCTTGCAACACCAGCGCGTCCGGTTGGTATCGTTCCAGAACAGCCGCGATGCCGACGAGACATCGCTGATTCCTATTTCGCCCGCGAACCTCCCGTGCACTCCAATCGACCGGTGAGAGCGGGCCTTCGAAGACAACGAATGCGAATCCGCGCGTGCTCGGGTAGATGGCCAACACCAAATTGTAGCGTTTTCGAGCTTTCATACACCGTTGGTTTTGCGGCGCGATTGCATTCGCGAGAATACCTCTTCGAAGAAATCGAGCTTGAGGCGAATGGCCTTAGACGAGTCGCCTTGCAACTCGTCGTACAAGTCGCGCATTCGTGTAATCACGTTTTTACTGATCTTGGCGTGAAGGCCAGGGAATAGTTCTATCGGCGCGGTGCCAAATATGACTTCAAGCGCGTAGGCGTTTTCGAGGCTTGGCTTCCGTCCATCACGCTCAAGGCGGGAAATGACCGCGCCGGTCTTGCAGCCCAACAGCCTTGCAAGTTCGTCTTGCGTGAGCCCCCAGCGGCGGCGGTATGAGCGCAGATAGCAATCGAGTTTCTTTTTCATAGGGTGTGTCAACGGGCACGATGGCTGGCAGACACGAGCGCCTATGTTCGCAGACGCCAGCCAAGCGTTGCAGGGGTGAAAAATTGCCAATTCGGCAAATTCCCCAAGAGCCTCATTTTTTTCGCTCAGGCGACCGTCTGGAACGGGAATGGAGGGATTCGGGGGATGTGGGGACGTGGGGACATGCCGTTAAGGCCGAGCATCGACCGGGCCGCGGTAATCCGACCGCTCTTCCTCAGTGAAATTATGCCCTATTAGGTATTGTTATGACGTCCCCGTAGTCCCCACGTCCCCCGATGGAGCGGGTGAGGTGGTCCCGGTAATGACGTAGACGCCGTAGCGCGCGCAGAGCGCTTCGATTTTCGCGCGCTCGGTCGCAGGCACGACATAGACGCCGTGGCTCTTATAGGTCCGCAGATTGAGCCGGCGCCGCAGGATGCCGCCGACCCAGCGGTTGGTGATGGGGCGTTCGTATTCGGCGTCATAGCGCTCGATCAGGCCTACGGTCACATCCGCTAATGGAACGAAAGCTCGTTCCGAGGTCATCATCAATTCAGCGAGGATTTCAAGAACCTGGGCCTCTGCTAGAAGCCCGCGCTCCGCGACAATGCCAGCCTGGACTTCTGATGCGACGGATCGCAAATCCTCCCGCAAGTGCGGGTCTCCGACGACGCTCAAGAGCGGCACCAGTATCTGGTTGAGGCGCGGTTCAAGGTCTGGATCAATCAGGCCCTCGTCCAGCTTGGTTTCGAACCGGCGATGAAAGCGATACAGCAAGAGCTTATTGCGCAGTTCGCGTGCTTCCTCTTTCATGGCATCTGGCAGATTGATCGGGATGTCGGAGCGCAATTTACGCGGCCCCATTTCCTCAGTGATGAAACGGCTCTCCAGGCCCTTGTCGTCATAGCTGCTGCGGGTCGCCACGATTTTGGGACCGAAGACCTGGAACGCTTGTGGATTGAACTCGCGCTGTCGGTTCATCATGGTGCGCAGGATCGGCACGCCGCGCACATTGCCGTTGTTGAGAATTTTGACGATTTCAGCCTTCTCGTCGCTGAACCGGAAATCGGCCTCATCCAATATGAGCGTGCCACGAAACGCATTGAGCGTATGGAAAATCGGAGAGACCGTGGACGCGCCACTGGCGAAAAACGCCTTGTAGCAGAGCGAGCCGATTGTCAGGAGCGCGCGGGTTTTACCGTTACCGAAATCGCCGCGAAGTCGCAGATACGGCAGCTCGTTGAACGCGTCATGGAGCCAGGTGAGAAGGACGTAGTGGGCGGCAATTTTCTCGAAGGTGGAGCTAAGATCGACGTAGCGATGGATGAATCCCTGTATCTCGCCGAGAAGCTTGTCCTCGCTGCCGTAAATGCTCGGGGTTGAAGGCAGTAACACCGCTTCGTTGGCTATTAGGTTGTTATCCGGCGAAAACGGCACAAGGGTTACGCCGCTGCTTGTCGTGACGCGGTCTTGCAGCGTCCAGCGCCCGGCGCTGAATATGGCGAAAAAGGTACGGTGCCGGCTGGTGTCGTACACCAACTCGACCATCGTACCGTCGTCGAGAATAACCGATGTTGTCGGTAGGGTTTGTTTCTTTTCCTTCTCGGCATTGTTCACCACTCCAACAGGCTACGGCGGCATCGAAAGAAGCGTAGGGAGGGGTTTCTGCTGGCACGGCAAATAGCACCGTCTTCGCCAACCTGCTCGCGAGCTGCACGATGTGGGGATAACCGATTCGCGCAAATCCACTTTCGATTCTAGAATCGCGAGTCTTAGAGCCACGTATGAGATATTTCATCTATTGCAGAAAATCGTCCGAAGCCGAAGACCGGCAGGTCGCATCGATTGAATCCCAGCTCACGACCTTGAAAAGGACATTCGGCGATAGACCGGACATTGAGATTGTCGGGGTTTATGAAGAGGCGTTTAGCGCCGCAGCACCGGGGCGGCAACAATTCGGCCAGATGTTGGGTCGAATCGAGCGCGGTGATGCGCAGGGGGTCATCGCTTGGGCACCGGATCGTCTTGCACGGAACTCTATCGATGGTGGGCGGCTCATCTACATGCTCGATCGCGGCGTCGTTCACGACCTCAAATTCGCAACGTACACGTTCGAAAATAATTCCCAAGGCAAATTCATGCTTCAAATTATGTTCGGACAGTCTAAGTATTACTCTGACGCGTTGTCCGACAACGTGAAGCGTGGAAATCGTTCAAAGATCGAAAAGGGCTGGCGACCCAATCAGGCCCCACTTGGGTATCTGAATGATCCGACGACAAAGACCATTGTCATCGACCCGGTACATTTCCCTCTCATCCGCAAGATGTTCGATCTAATGCTGAGCGGAGCGTACACGCCGAAGCGAATTGCTCTTACCGCTCGGGATGAGTGGGGATTTTTGACCCCGAAAAAGAAGAGGATCGGCGGTACACCTCTGGCGATGAGTACGATCTATAAAATTCTCAGTAATCCATTCTATGCAGGTGTCATTCTATGGAACGGGCAGACCTACCCGGGAAAGCACGAGCCGGTAGTCTCCATTGACGAGTTCCAGAATGTTCGATCTCTATTGGAGCGGCCCGGACAGCAGAGGCCACAGAGGCATTCCTTTGCATTCACTGGCATGATCCGCTGTGGTGGCTGCGGCTTGTCCGTGACCGCAGAACACAAGCGCAATCGTTATGGGCGTCGTTACGTCTATTACCATTGCTCGCGACCGAGACTTGGGCAGCGCTGCGCCGAGCCCTGTATCGAACTTCGTTCGCTTGAGCAGCAGATCGAGACGTTTCTCAGATCGCTAACCATTGAGCCCACTTTCGAAGCCTGGGTTCTCGAAGAGATGGCATTTGGGGCCGAGCGATTTAAGCACGAAAAGAAAGCCCAGACGCGCTCTCTTGAAATCTCACTCGCAGATACTGAGACGCAGCTAACTGAGCTTACGGGCTTACGCCTCCGCAACCTCGTGACTGATGCCGAGTTCGTTGCGCAACGGCAACGGCTTCAGCAGGAGGAGCTTCGGTTTCGCGAAAAGCTAGCCAACATCGATGCGGGTGCCGATACGTTCGAACCTTTTGGAGAAGTCGTTTCGTTCAGCAATAGAGCCTCAGAGTGGTTTTCGCGCGGGGACGATGAGTCAAAACGTTTAATTATCGAAACGGTTGGTTCGAACCTTTTGCTCACCGCTAAAATGCTCAAGATTGAAGCCAAAAAGCCGTTCGCATCTCTCGCGAAATCGAAGACCGTTCCATATCAGCTGGGAGTCATCGACGATGTTCGAACTAATAATACTAAGCATGACATGTTGATGCGGATTGCGCACGAAGTAGGACAGATGCTCAGCGATCAAGAAGGAAAACAGATTCTCGCGAACATTAGGATGCTTCGGGAGAGGTTTGAGCCGGAGGCTTTGGTGAGGAAGGCGTCGGAACATCGCCGGGCAATGGCTGCATGAGCAATCGGTATAACGCGAGCAGGCGGTGCGTCATTTCCGACGCATCGGCCATCGTGATCTCTTCGCCATATAGTTTTTCGTATATATAGCAAAACTCTTTGAGCCGTTCGGCTGATACCTGATGGCCCGTGGGCGGCATGCCGCTATCATAGAGGCGCAGTAACCATCAGACAGGCACGAGAGTTTGCCAGGTTTGCAACTTCAGCTCCGTCGGATCAGGTGCTTCAAGTTGTCATCTATGGTCGTCTGAGCAGTGCCCTTTTCGACTCCCCACAACTCGCCAAGCGTTCCCAAGGCAAAATCGACGTCCCAAGGAAAGGCGGTGCGACCATCCACCATCGCAAACGGTCCATCCGTTTCAGTGAGGACGCGGTCGCGTGGCATGCGCGCAGCCAATTTTCGTCCCTTCTCGCCGCTGAGCATTGCCGGACCGACGCTGAACCAACATCCCAAATCGACGGCACGCGCGAGCTCGCGTGACCCGCCCGAGTACCAGTGCAATATCGGGGTCCCCGCTCCCGGATGGGCTTCGAGGCTGTTGAGGACTTCGGTGATGGCCCTTCGGCTATGAATGGTCATGATTTTCCCGCCTGCGGCCCGACATGCAGCGAGGATATGATCAAAGACAAAATTTTGATCAGTCCAGAAGCTTCGCATCTCGGGGCTTCCATCCAATCCGATCTCGCCGACATACCTCGTACGTGGAAGAAGTTGATCGAACAGCGGCAACTCCGATCGCCGCTCCCTTGCCAATTCCGGGTGCAGGCCGAGAGCTACACGTATTCGATCGGTTCCCGAGACCAGCTCTGATGTTCCCTGCCACGCGCTTGGTGTGGTTGTCACCGCGAGCGCATAGACACCTCGCAAGGCGCACTCTTTAACAACGGCCTGCGGTTCCGGATAGAGATCGAGGTGGCAGTGAAAGTCGATCATCGAATTTTCTGAGTCTGCAAAAATCTTGCAACCTCGTCTAAACCACGTCTCGCCACTTGCCGCAACGCATCCTTGTCGTGAAGCAAGGGAGAGCTGAGCGACGCGCCGAGCCACGCTTCGAGCCCATTCTGCTTTACTTCCGCAACCGCCATTGCAGCCGCCCTGACGTCGTCGTATCGGGCGCGTTCTTTGTCATCTTTAGTCAGACCCTTGTATTTGTACGGCGTCCGATCAGCTACACCCCAATGCGTAAAGGAAGCACGGCGAATGAGGCACGGAACACACCTCCCGCAGTGCTTGTAACCGTAGCGTTTGAAGCGCCCGCAACTCGTTGTTCGATGGGCGTGCGCCAACAGCAATGGTTGATTGAGCCCCTCTACTAGCATCTCGCCTTTTGTCTTTAACTGGTACGGGTTTGTTATCTGGACGCGAAGGCCGGCGGCATCGAGCACGCGTTGAAGGATCGAGAGAACGACTGGATGGCTAGTTCGCGTGCTCAGGCTGCCGAGCCGCATATCGGTGAGCGGCGGATTGATCGAAATGAACCCGTTTTCGCACACGTACAGTGTGATGCGTTCTCCGGAATGATAGCCGTCGAGGCTAGTCGCACTGAGCACACCATACGCCATGAAGGCTATCGAGCGAGCGCGTTGCGAGGGCATATCCTCGGGATCGGGCACGTGAGCGTTGTGATTTAGCCGCAGATGACTTAGTCCTCCTCCAATGAGGGAAACGAATTCATCCTGCTTCTCGTCGTCACCTCGCACCGACTGGCTGACGGCGAACGGGCGATGCCCGTTTGCAACGAGGTCAATCGCTCCTATGAAGCTATCAAGACCGCCCGAGAAAAGGACAATAGAGTCTTCCTTTGGACGAACGACATCACGCTCAGGTACGGGTTGAAACCCACCGCCGATAAAGCGCAATCGCCAGCGATCGGTCGTCAGATACCCGAGAAGACTCTCCAGCGAAGCGACCTGAGATGTCCAGAATGTGGGGTCCGCAACCGCCACCTCTAACTCAAATTCGCGCGTCCACCCGTCGGGACTTCGATTACGATGTCCAGCCAGATCGGCCGTTACAACCGACAGCGCAATCGACAGAAAGTCCCACGCGCGGGCCGCCGGATGATATTTCTTACGGCGCATAACCTCCTTGATTGCCCCGCCAGCGCTGCCGAGCTTCGCGTTCAACGCCTGACCGTACAAAACGACGCCGAGGCTTCCTGGATTGGAAGCGAAGTCGAAATCCGGAAGTGCGCAAATGATTTTCATTCGGTGTTGCGTTCGAATACCTGGAACGCCTCCAGAAGCGCGCCTTGAACGATCTGAGCAATGCGGCCAGCGCTCAGGTTCTGTCCGGCAGCCCGTAATTTCCGAAACGCAGCGGATACGGTCTCCCTGATGTATTCCTTGACTTCCTTCAGACGGCTTAGAACGGCGCTTGGACTTGGTGCCTTATCTTGAATAGTTTTCCCAAGGTCCAAAGCGTACCGTTGGAACACATCAAGTGCGACGTATCGTTCGACGGCAAATGCGCGTTGCTCTTCGGAGAGTTCGAGGAGATTTGCTTCGGGGTATCGCTCCAATATGTCGGACAAACACCCTCGAATTGCCTTGCGGCTTGCCTCAGTGTCCTGTGTGCCATCCTCAGGTCCCACAGCCTCAACTACCGCATCCATTATCTCACTAGCTGTACGACCCGCTAGAAGTGCCCGATCGATCCGTGCCCCCGTATCCGCGCCAGCCCCGGCTTGACCTGGGGTAAGCACTGAATACAGAGCGCCCGCGCTATTGGCCGTTCCACCAAATCTCCGTGTGGCCGTTTGCGCCCCGCCATACCCTTTTTGAACGTAGTGGCGGATTGAACGCTTCAGATCGCGAGCACTGCCGTTCGCAGCGAAACTCGCCGCCGAACCTCGTGCTGCCGCGAATCTGCGAGCGGGAGCCATCCGAATTGGAGGCAGCGACAATGCCGGGCCCGCGACGGGAACATTCGTCACTACCGGCGGAACGGCGGGCGCCGCATCCGGAGGCGTCCCTTCCGGTGGAGTCCCGGCGTCAGGCGCCGGCGGTAGAGGCGGCACGGACGGCACCCACGGCGGCACCATCGGTACCTTGCCCGGCGATCCCTTGCTTGAGCTTGACGTTCCCATATCAAATCCGGGATTTGAGCGCTCTTTTTACCGTGGTGCTGACAGCCGATTCATTCCACTTCCGGTACACCGCAGTCGACCATGACTGATCCGATATCTTTGGCACGATACTGGGCTTGATCTGAGAAGGTGGACGGTCTGTCAAAAATGCCGCGAGACGCGCGCCTTGTGCAGGATCTGCATCAGACACAACGAGCAATGCGTCGAGAATGCCTGGAACGCCCCATTCCTGTTCTTGGCGCGCACGCTCCAAGAGCCGGTCCATGATGACTGACTTTTCGGCCGGCGCGATCCCGACAACTTTGCCCTTGAGGCTCTCCGCCATGTCGGGGTGCTGCAATAGCGCCCCGAGTACTTCGGCGCTGTCCGAAGACAGTCGATCTTCTGGAGTAATCAGAGGCGCGTGTTCTCGACTTACGTAGAGCACGCCGCGCAAGTCCAAATTTGCCACGCGCGGAGGTAACGTGAGCCATTCTGCTACAAAAGGATCGTCCCACGGCGCTTTCAATTCAAGCTTCTTGCCGGCGGCAGCATCCTCTTCCCACTCGGAAAGGAATTGGGGCTTCCCTTGTTCGTCTTCACTTACAGCCGCGATAAGGGCCGTATACGCCTTCGAATTCCCGCACCGCTCGAAGAGCAGCATTTTTGCAAGGACCGCTTCGTCCACACCCACGCCCTGCGCACGTGAGATCGCCATTCGTATCGCAAGCGCGTTCAGAAAGCGCTTTATCAGCCGGGGATTGCCGCTAATCCCGGTTGCTCTAGTCATAAGCGATGCCAACCGGTCTGCGGTATCGAGCCGCGAGACCAAATCAGCCGGCAATGTGCCGAGGGATTGCACAAAGGCTCTATCGACGCGTTTGCCTTGCCATGTCTGACTCAAACGCTCGCACACCTTCGCGCGGATGGTTTCCTTTAGCAACGCGTCGATATCGCTATTCATCACGAAGAGGAGCATCAGATACGCGCGGACTTCCTGCGTACCAAGCGTTGGTACACGGATTGGAATCTGTATCAGCTTATCAAAATAGCTTGTGACGAGATCATCATCCGTGACCCCTTCGAAGTGCCGCTTCACCGCGTGTTTGATCATTTCATCGTCGGCGGCAATCACAAATGCCGTATTCTCAAGGAAGAGAAACAATCGGATCGCTTCAAGCGTGGAGATTGTAGTCTCAGGAAGGCACCGGTCGAGATCGTCAATAAGAACGACCAGGGTGATACCCATCTCGGAGAGGGCGTCTTCGAAATTCTTTCGCAGCGCCTGAATTTCCTTTGGAGGGGACGATGAGGCTTTGGGCTTCAATATACTGATCGCTGCGGATTCGACATCGCTCGCAGTCTTCTCAGCCTCCGCGATCACCGTTTCGTCGATTTTCGTGCCCCCTAACTTCTTACCAAGCTCGAATATCTCACCGATGAGGCCGGTTGGCGGAATACCCAACGTGAGCGCGAGCGCTGGCCCGGCGCCAATTTTAGCGGCGCGAAGCCAATCGACACGCTTTAACAACTCTTTTGTTTTCTCGACGCCGGTCTTACGTCGCTCAGCTTCTCCACGGAGCGCCGAAGCGATCACGTCCATGAGCGCGGCGCGTGCGTCGTCGTAGCCTTGATAGAGCCAAGCGTTGAACTCTACGAAAACGAATTTCGACTCTTCGCCTTTGCGACCCGCAAGCGACTTCCGGATTAGCTTGATCATCGACGATTTGCCGACGCCCCAGCGTCCGGAAACACCAATTGATATTGGACGACCTTTGGCCTGGAAAATAATCTCCGCCACGGTATCCGCGACGCCTGAGAAATTCAGGAAGTCCAGTTCTGTTTCATTATCTGGCCACATACGACAGTGCTTCCACTATATCAAAGCGACACGAGCTCGTAACGAGTTGACGCAGCCTGCCGGCTTAGGGCCACCGGCCCCGGGGTAACCCAAGCCGCAGCTCCTTCGCGCCGCTGGCGCCGCGCCGCGGTCTTCATCCTTGCGAATCAGGGCTACGCCCCTCCGACTATACAGCGAGCGCCACCGTACGTTGAAATTTGGCATCAGCACAAGAAGACCGACCCTGCTGCGACACGGACGGGCGGCGGAGTCGAGGCACTCAGTGAGGATACGTCCCTGTAATCTGTATCCCCATGCTGTATCTGGCGCGCCATAAGAAATTCGTCCGTTTGTTCAATATGTTCTAGGGGGCCACATGAGCACTTCCAGCCTCGACTTCCCCCTAATTCTGTCGGCCTAATGGCCGGCCGAGAAGGCGGTGTTCATTGTGCCACCTCAGTTCGAGATTCACCTACGCAGGACGTTCGTCCTGGTCGTAGGGACCATCTCTTCATAGAGGAGGAGCTAAAACATACGGGTATAAGTTGCCTCCTTTGGAGGACGACTTTCGGGACCAGAAGGCACTTGCTTTAGCCGCAGCTTTTTTGAAGAAAAAAATCGCAGCAACTTTTCTGTCTCAATTTCCAAATCGGAATTCCAAAAAATAATTGAACGAAATCGCTCGGGAATTTCAAGACGGCTGAATTGCCGCCTTTGGCGCGTTTGCCCCCCTAGCGAGTTGCCGTGCATGCGCGACGATGTGCGGATCGTATGCCCTCGTCTGGAATCATCAACATCGCCCGCGTCGATTTCCGCGACGACCGTCGCGTGTTCGGCATAAAGACCGAGGACCGCTTCTCCCACATCTACATCATCGGCAAGACAGGCACCGGCAAGTCGACGCTCCTTGAAGGCATGGCCTTGCAGGACCTGGAGCGGGGGCACGGTTTCGCACTCATCGATCCGCATGGGGACTTGGTCGAGCGCGTTGCCTCGCGCATTCCGGCCTCAGGCCGCGAAGACGCCATCTACCTCAACGCGTCCGACCCGGCGCAGCCGTATGGGTACAATCCCCTGCGGCAAGTGCGCGGAGAGTTTATCTCGCTCGCCGCTTCCGGGCTTATGGAGGTCCTCAAAAAAATGTGGGCCGAATCGTGGGGTGTGCGCATGGAGCACATCCTGCGCAACGTCTTGCTTGCCCTCCTAGAGCAACCGGACGCCACGCTGCACGACGTTCTCAGGCTGATGACAGATCAGAAGTACCGGAAGGAAGTCGTCAAATCGCTCCAGAACGAGACAGTGCGCAATTTCTTGGAGAAGGAGTTCGAACGCTTCACCTTTGGCTACCGCGCCGACGGTATCGCGCCGATACAGAACAAAATCGGCGCGTTCCTGGCCGACCCGTTGCTCAATCGTATTCTCACAAGGCCTGAGAAGGACCTGCACGTCCGCAAGCTAATGGACGAGGGCGGGGTGCTGCTAGTGAATCTCGCCAAGGGGAGGCTGGGCGAGGATAGCTCGTCGCTCCTGGGCGGCTTGCTGGTGACAACGATTGGCCTTGCTGCGTTCAGTCGAGCGGACATGCCAGCGCCGAAGCGGCGCGACTTCTTCGTCTATGTCGACGAGTTCCAGAGCTTTACGACCCTCGCGCTCGTCAACATGTTTTCAGAACAGCGTAAGTATCGAGTCGGCTTTACGGTCGCCCACCAGTATATGCACCAGTTAGAGCCGGAGATCAGACACGCCGTCTTGGGAAATGCCGCAACCGTTATCTCATTTCGTATCGGTGCCGAGGACGCACCGTATTTGGAGCGCGAGTTTGTGGAGCGCTTCGAGCAAATCGATCTCATGCAGCTTCCGAACTACCGCATCTATCTGAAGCTCATGATTAACGGTATGCCCTCGAAGCCCTTTAGCGCAGCGACGCTGCCTCCGGCGGAAGGCGATACGGATACTAACGTCGGGTGCGTTCAAGGGAGACTACGCGCTGAATGAAGCTTCGAATCGTCGGCGACGCTATACGAGATGCTCCATTTCGCGAAAATGCGCACACGAAATCTACGGCGTGACCAAAGCTGAGGATATCAAACGCGCGCTGAAAAGCCGCAAGCGAGCCGCTGCCCCCACAACAATCACCCGCCGCTTTAGTATCGGATGAGGTACGCTCCGTCGCGCGGCCGCTTGCTGATCCTCAAATTTGTGATTGAATCTAGCGAGTCTCCCCGTTGTTGGACGTTGAAGGCTGAGGTACGCAGGACAATTCTTCTTCGGCTTCCACCGCTCAACAGCGGAGGAGAAACGGAGATGGTTCTGTCAGACTGGATTGGCATCGCTGCGTTCGCGATGGGATATTTGACTGTTGCCTTCCTGAGCATCGAAGTACTGCATCTGCCAACCCGGCTCGCCATACCGGTATGGATGCTTGGCGGTGCGGCTCCCGGAGCAGTCGCAAAATATATCGTCGGTGGTTAACGCTGGCGCTCCGAATACCAAATCCGGCCGTCACAAACGACCGGATTTACTTTCAAAATCACCAATCCACCCGATTTATTAGGTGGTAAAGACGCTTGATGCACTTGAAAGCTGCGCACGCAAATTTGTACTATCCAAGTTTGAATTGATCTGGGGGCATCTCGTGGGGGTTATCATCAAAGCTATAGGGCTAGAGCTCGCAAAAGCACTTGCGCTTCTGGCCATCGCAGCATTGTGCATGCTTACAGGTTTGGTGGCTGCGACAAAAGCATTTCCCGAGTGGGACATGCTCACAAACAAATCAAGCCTGACGATCGCCTTTTTGTATGTATTGCCCAATGTCGCATTTCTCGCATACCGCCAGATGTACTCGGCGCCGCGATATCAGAATCATGAAGTTTCGGCAGCTCAATGGTCACTAGCATGGGCCGGCGTCGTCTTATTCATAATGGTGTGGTCGGTCTCGGCGTCACCGAGCGTTTATTGGGGGGACTTTTTTTATGTGCTAATCCTAACTTCGCCCTTGTTCTATTACTGCGTAACGTCTTACCGTCTGTACAAGTCTGCTTCTGTCCCCGACACCGAGGCTGACAAGCGTCAGAAGAGCTTTGAAAATCTCATTTTTGTTCCTGCGTTTCTATTATGCATTGTTAATTTCTCGCTCGGGCTATTGTTGAAGCGAAGGCTCGCCCAACCGTATGAAAGTATTATGGCGCTCTCCTCGTGGGAAGACGCGGCGTATCTAGTCGGTTCAATCACCGTTGTATCCTTGTATTACGTCTGGCGAGTTCGTGCGGTGATAATTTATGTTGGCGGCCCTCTCTTCGTAATTGGCCTCGGTCTTTTGGCATTTTTCGCTCTCGGATGGTCATCAGCGAAATTCATTTCGCTTGCCGTAATGATTACATTCTTTCTAGGATTTGGCGAGGTGACAAAGCATCTCTATTTTTTAAACAAACACGATACTCACTATTCAGCCGATCATCGAGGTATTGAGTTTTATCTCCAGGGAGCTAATTGGTCGGGTGTCGTATATCCCACCCTCTTCTTGCTTTCGCCGGCCTTTTTTACAGAAATGAGCTTCTTTCCAATAATTGTGGTGGTCTACACGTTTGTTTTGTTCTGGTTGGCGCTCGACCCCGTGTTAAAAAAATCAAAAGTAGCGCTCGTCTTCAGCTTTGCCGTGGGATACGGGACTCCAGTCGCATTTATTTTAAGCATTGCAGGCTTTGCTAGATTTTCGGCGCCACCGATAACTGATCAGTCGTCTTTCCAAACTTTGCTGGCTCTGATAGCGCTTGTTGGCTTTATGGCGGGCCTTTTAAGGTTGTCGAAGGATTTGTTCGGCTTGAGACTAGACGCCTTCGTGCGCAATATATGGAACCCGCGCCTCTATTCGTTTGATGCCGCTTGCCTTTTTCTACTGTTGGCCATGTCTCAATTGGTTTGCATAGTCCTCACCTTTGCGTGGTTTGTGCTATTCATATTTCCGGAGGGATCGGCAGAAGCGACGAGAAGCCATTTCTCCTCGCGGCTCGCGCTTGTTGGGATTGCCGTTGTCGTCCTTTCAGTACTAGCAGTCCTGACGACAATATTTCGGCCTACGAAACTTGCTATGACCGTCATGGAAACTGAGAAAATCAACGAAATGAAATCTACGACCCAAGAAACAGCCACCGCACAGATGGTCATTTCAAGGATTCAAAACTGCCTGCTCTCAACGAAGCTACTTTTTCAGTCCGGAAGGTTGGGCGTCAGTTGGATCGCAGGATTTGCGGCCTTGTTGATAGTTTTTAGATCAGCATTTGGTGACTGGCAGAATTCGTTGGCGGCCTTTGTTGCGATGACGTTTGTAACGATGAGCGGATTTGTGATGAACGATATATATGATCTTGAAAAAGATCGTATAGCGGGAAAGAGCCGACCGATCGCTTTGGGGCTTCTGTCTCGAGCCTCGGCATGGCGCGGCGTCGTAGCATTTTTGGTGATCGCCCTCGGATCGGCGCATTTCGGGTTCGGTTCTTCATCCGCACTTTGGATCGCCGTGATTGCGACGGCTCTTTTTGCTTACTCTCCGGTCTCAAAGAGGTGGCCCGTGGTTAAAGGCCTGTATACGGCCATGTTGGCAATGACGCCGTTCTTGTTCGCACACGACGCGGTGGGATTCACGCTGCCAACGATCATTTTAGGCCTTCTGCTGTCCTACATCGTTTTCCGTGAGACGTTGCTCGACGCGCTTGACCTTAAAGGCGATGTTGCGGCCGGAATCCATACTATTGCGCATTTTCTCGGTAACCGGGCGGCTTTAGCCGTTGGCTGGGTGGGCATGTTCGCGACTCTTGTTCTTGCGTTCTTCGCATTGGAATCATTTGAGAGCAAAGTGGCGCTCGCTGTTGGCCTTGCTTTTCAAGCGGGCTCGGCAGTGCTCTTTTATTTTCGTGTTCCCTACAGTGTAGGCATCACACGCATAACGATGCTTTCGGGAGTTCTTGCCGTTTCACTAAGTTGACGGCCGCAAAGGACCAACTAGGCGTTGATCAACGCGGGCGTTGCCAATGCGCACAAGAAATTTCTGAGGTTGCAGGTCGACGCCTTTTCTTGCAATAAAAGTTGATCCGCGCCGCATAGTGATACATTCGCGCTCAATCGTGCAAGCGGCAGAGTATGCCGAACGGTTACGGCGAATGACTTTTCTTCTACTTCCCGTGCCCTCTTCAACGAGGACAACACGGATGAAATTCCATAAACGTTCCGCGTATCGAGTGATTTATGCAGACCCGCCTTGGCCGGAGTACGGCGGCGGTAAAGTCAAGCGTGGTGCCGACCGGCACTATCCTCGCATGCCGATCGCTGCGATTCTTCGGCTCGGCAATAGCTTGCAGCCGCATATCGACGATGACGGGTGCCACCTGTATCTGTGGGTGACGAACACGCACCTGGCCAACGGCCTGCTCGTCATGGACAACTGGGGTTTTCGGTACAAAACGACAATCACGTGGGTGAAAGACCGCTTCGGCCTTGGACAGTATTACAGAGGCCAAACCGAGCATTGCCTCTTCGGCGTACGCGGCCGGCTGCCGTATCGCACCACGGACGACAGCAAGCGCGCCCAGGGCATCACCGCCATCCATGCTTCTCGCACGGCACATTCCGCGAAGCCGGGCGAGATGCGGACCATGATCGAGCGGGTTAGCCATGCTCCCCGGTTGGAGCTATTTGCGCGCAGCGAAGCCGACGGCTGGGACGTGTGGGGCAATGAGGTCCGAAGCGACATCCTGATTGCCGCCTAGCCGGACCATGCAAGCAACCAAACGTCGCTCCCGCATGCGCCGGATTAGCTCGGGCAAGCGCATAGAGCTGACAGAGCGCGATGTCGAATTGTTTGAGTTGCTCAATCGCTATCACTTCCTGCGTTCCAATTTTCTCTATGCATTCCTCGGAGGCAATTCGGAGACACGCTTCAAGGAGCGACTTGGGCATTTGTATCATGACGGCCGGTACATCAATCGACCGGAGCAGCAATGGCAGTTTGCGAACTGCCGCTACATGCCTGTCATCTATGAACTGGACGACCGGGGCGAGCGGGTGCTTCGCGAACGCGGTCTAATTCACAACGACAGCCCGCTTCTGAAAAAGGGGCGTATGGGCGCGTATCGGCAGTTTGCCCATCAGTTGATGATTTGCGACTGCATGGCGTCAATAGAGCTTGGCGTTCGGCAGGACCCGAGCCTGCGCTTTATCTCGTGGCAGGAGATCATCGCGAGGGCGCCGGAGAGCACGCGCAAACTCGATAATCCGTTCGCGATATCGGTCTCGATCTCGCACACGTTCCCGCGTACGGGGGCAACGCAACGCGCGGATATTAAGATCGTGCCGGATGGGCTATTCGGGTTGGAGTATAAGCGCGACGAGGCGAAGGCATATCGCTTCTTCGCTGTCGAAGCCGACCGGAACACACAGCCCGTAAGCCGCTCGGACCTGAACCAGACAAGCTATCTGAGAAAGATTCTGGCCTACCGACAAATCTCAGCCCAGAGCATCCACAAGTCGCACCTCGGTCTTCCCAATCTACTCATCCTAACCGTCACGACGAACGAGCCTCACATGACGAACATCATGTCGCTCGTGCGGGATCTGGCGAGCGAGGGAAAGAGCAAGCTGTTTCTGTTTAAAACGATGAGCAGCCTGGGCGACTTCGATAAAGCTCCCGAGCCGACGGCGCACTTGCTCACTGATGCGTGGCAGCGTGTGGGGAATGAGGTGTTCCGGATCGACAGGCCATAGAGCCAAGGGCGCGGCGTTGCTGAGCCAAAAGCCCGGAAGGTCGTGATCACTATTGTTTGATCCTTTTATTTTTCATGCCCCGCGATTAGTGGGGCTCGCTCTTTTCGTGGAGCCGCGACGGTGAGCTGAATTCTCAGGTTCCTCATAGCGGGCGTTTCCATTTCTCCACATACAGGAGGCGAACGCGCGCTCTTTCCGTCGGGCGACATCGCCACAGATTGCAGTCGTACGCAACGATGCGTGCCATTGCCACCGCTGCACTAGATGTGGAGGCACAAGGACTTGAAAACAAAGACCACAAAGGAGTGGGCCATCTCTCCCGAATCGCTGCTGATGCGCGGGCCTCACGCCGTCCATGCCCGGCAGCGACTTGCATAGATTGTCAAGTGCCCGGTCGAACGGCTCCCTACAAATGGATCATGGTCCTCCAAAGAAAGGGTGACACCATGAACAGGAAAGACCTCTCCATGCTCGTCGGCGTCATGATCTCCATCGCGTCGATGGCAACGCCAGTCACGAACGCGGGGTCGGTCGGCCTCGTGCTGACGGTCGCCGCCGTGGCGCTGGATGCAAAGCCGGTAGCGGCGGAAAGATGCGCGAAGCTGATGATTCGGTCCAAGGCGCTGGGGATCGGATGCTTCGCCGCTGGTTACAGCTATCGAGGCGCACTCGAAATCCTCAAAGCGGTTGGTCTCCACCAACTCGCGAAGCAGATTGAAGAAGCGGTGGGTGAGGTTTCCACCGGCGCACCGGAAGTCAGCAAGGGCTATCAGGTGCCGGGTGGCCAATGACGATTGCTAGCAAGCCGGCACGCTCTGTCACTTTGCCGCTGTGAGGCCGGGCCGCCCACCCCGGCCTCACGATAATCTAAAGCGGGATTCGTCCGAAAAAACAATCTGATCAGGCTCTTAGCGAACTTTCAGAAATTTTCAAATTCGAGCCACTCCAACAAGGTAAGCTGGCGTGGGGGGTTGGTGTGTAGACGAGTTGGACACCGCCATGCGCATATTCGAGCCCTGTGAGTCTTACCGCCGCGTCTTCTTCAACGCGAGCAGCCGCGCGATAATGGCGAGCGGCCACATCCTCGGCCCGACTGACACCGCGCAGTCGGTGGTCGATAAGCTGGCGCTCCGGCTGATGTCGTGCGAGGCGCAACTCGGCGAACTGCCCAGCGACACGCGTAAGATCATTGCAGCATTCCAGCAATATGTCGAAGATGGAGTGTGCATTCTCGGCTCGCCGCTGCTGACGAATGTTTCCGCAGGACGGCCGACGCTAGCGTCTTGCACCGCGGTCCCTTTGGTCACGCAGGAGATTTCGCTGGGCGCGCTGCGCATGGCCGAAGATTACTACAAGCTCAACATGGGATCAGGCTATAATCTCGACAATTTGGCCGACCCTGTTGATGCGCTCTTGGTTCTCAACCGGCACGCAAGCCGTCTGGAAGACACAGCCGCCTGCGAACGATACATCGGCAACATCGCGCACGTGTCGATCGATCATTCCGCTGTGCTCGCATTCGTCGCAGCGAAAACGACGCATCGTGGTCTAAAGCACTTCAACATTTCCGTCGACATGACCGACGCATTCATGGATGCGGTGGCTGCTGGCGACAAGTACGCGTTACGTGACGGCCAGCGCATCAACGCCGGCACACTTTGGCAGGCGGTGGTCAGCAACGCGTGGGCGTGCGGCGATCCTGGCCTGGTTTCGCTCGATCGCTTCAACGCCGACAATCCGGTTGCGGCCATCTCGCCCTACACGACTACTGCGCCGTGCGCTGAGGTCGGTTTGGCCCGGGGAGAAGCATGCATCTTTGCCTACATCAATCTCGCGGCATGCTTGCGATGGAAGGCCAGCGTCCTCGACCTTGACCTTGATCTCGTGGGCGACGTGGCCGAATGCCTGACGCGCGTTCTTGATGACAGCGTAGAGAACAGCCTGAGCAACTTCCCGACCTTGACTAGCAACAGCGTGATGGCTTCGAACCGAAAGATCGGCATCGGCGTTTGTGGTTTTGCGGACGCCTTGCTGTGGGTTGGTCTCGATTACGGGAGCGAAGAAAGTTGCGCTCTGCTGCGCTCGGCGTTGTCCGCGATCAATTTCCGCTCGAAGCATGCATCGATGATGCTTGCCGCCCGAAGGGGCGCGTTCCCGCGCTTCGCGGTTTCGCGCTATGCCACTGAGCCCGGTTATCTCCGGCGGTTTGCGCGGCACAGCACGGGCATCGGTGAACATGAATGGCGCGATCTCGAAAGCTCGGTGTCCCAGCACGGCCTGCGCAACGCGATGACGACCGCGCTGCCGCCTTCCGGGCGGACCTCGTTGCTGCTCGGCGTCAACGCTAGCATTGAGCCGATGTTGCGAGCGCGCGAGTTGGCGAACTCCTTGCCGGCGCGTGTGCTGACTGCAACCGGCTATGTGCACCGGGCCGGCCCGGGCAATGATCTACTGGTGATCGGCCCGATGACCGGCACGTCGTGGCCGCGCCGCGCGATGACGACAAGGTCGCTTTTCAGGAACGCCCGCGAGCTTAGCGTGGCGGAGCATCTCTTAGTCTTGGCGGCAGCGTGCAAGCTAGTCGACGATGGCGTGTCCAAGACTGTCAATCTGCCGTCAAGCGCGAGCGTGCGTGATGTCGAGCACGTATTCAACGGAGCCTGGCGCTCTGGGCTGAAAGCGATTTCTGTTTACCGCGAGCCTAGCCCCAGCCTGCAAGCGACAGACTGGCGAACCGCAGTGTGATATTCTATGTGAGAAATGGCCCGTTTTACGGATGCAAGAACCGCACGACCCATGAATGAAATGTTTTTCCAATATTGCCCCAAACTCGCGGTGTTTAGCGCGACGCGGTCGGAGCTTCTGCTGTGCCGGCGGAAGGGCGAGCTCGACTACGATGGCGTGTTCTCGTTCATCGGCGGCAAGATGGAGCACAAGGATGCCACCATCGTCGATGGCATTCGCCGCGAAAAGAATGAAGAGGTCGGCTCGGCCTTCGTAGTGCGGCTGCTGCCGCACCATAGTGTCGATGTCCTCTTCACAAAAAAAGACGGCAACCGAATGATCCTACCACACTTCTATGCCGAGCACGTCCAGGGAGAGATCGTTCTGAGCGATGAATACTCGGAATTCCGGTGGGTGCGCGTGAACGATCTCGCGCATTGCACGCCGATGATCGAAAACATCAAGTGGATAGGACCGCTTCTCCAACGCGCGGGCAGGAATGCAGCGCCGGACGAATTCGTAGAGATTTAAATGCAAACCCAGGTAGCGGTAACGAGAGAGGGAATGAGCGCCAGACCCACCAGCATCAGTGACGATGTATACGGTCCACAGGAAGTCAAAGAGCCATTGTTGCTCGACCTCCTGTCATCACGCGCCGTGAACCGGTTACGCTATGTGAGCCAGGCGGGCGCTAGCTCGCTGGTTCGGCAGGGCCGGTCCGTTAGCCGCTTCGAACATAGCGTCGGGGTGATGTTGTTGACGCGGGCGCTCGGCGGGTCCGTTATGGAGCAAGCTGCTGGGCTGTTGCAGGATGTCTCGCATACTGCATTTTCGCACACAGTCGACTACGTGTTCCGAGACAGGAAAGAGCAATTTCACGAGAGCATATTCAGGTCGGTCGTCCAAGACTCGGACTTGCCGGAAATCTTGCGTGAACACCGTCTGGCATGGGAGCTTCTTTTTGAACCCGGAAACCTGAAGATTGTGGATGCCCCCGCGCCGGCGCTCTGCGCAGATCGCATCGATTATACGCTCAGAGACTTGGTGCGTTTCGGGCACATTAAGGCGCTCGACGCGCGCGATTTCGTTGGTGCACTATCCGTCTTCGACGGCGTGGTAGTGTGCATGCGTCAAGATATGGCTGAGCGTTTTGTCGGATGGTATTCTTACCTCGTCGAGCAGCTCTTCATGAATCCACTCGAACTCTACGTGCATGACGAGTTCGCGAGCATCATCAGGGACGCCATGCGCGATGGAGTAGTGAGCCGGGATGATCTTGTCGGGGTCGACTCAGCCATACTGGACAAGCTCACCGCGCACGAAGCATTGCGCATCAGGCTTAAGACGCTGCTCTCGATCAAAGAGGTGGTGGCAGACGAAGCGCTTGGGGAAAGGCGAGTCTACAGCAAGGGACGGACGATTGATCCGCCGGTTCTAGCCGCAGGCAAAGTCGTGCCGTTGTCGCACCTCAGGCCGGACATGGCGACTGTATGGACTAACATCGTGAAAATTAGCGCCGACGGGCGCTTGGTGCGGAGGGTGCAGTAGCACACGAAGTCATGTCTGGCGGGCAAGTCGATTTTAAGGGCAAGTTCGGCGACGCGTTGAGAAGTGTCCGCAAGGCGCACGGTCGCCTGCAGGTTGCGCTCGCAAACGATATCGGCGTTCCAGATTCCTACATAAGCAAGTGGGAAAATGGATCACTGTTTCCAACACTCGGGCAGCTGCACGCGATCAGCAAGGCGCTAGCCCTGAACGACAAGGAATTCGAGCCGCTGTATTTTGCCTGGAAGCGCGAGGCTGACGCCGTTCCACCTGCATTTATGTTGCGTGGTCAACGCCCCGCCGAGCTCGTGGAGTTCGTGGATCAAAGTATCGCGTTTGCGCGCCAGATGCGCAGATCCGGCCAACCGCGCATCGCGATGACCCTTTGTGAACGGGATGCCGGACATATCTTCGACCGGATCAGGGAACTTGCGTGGTCACCAACTCATTTTCACGTGCTTGCCCGCCTTGCGGAGTTGCTTGTTGAGCAATGCAAGGCAGGGCTGGACTTTCTCTCGCGTGCAGATGTGAAGCGCGGTGCCGTTGCCGACGTTCTTGCTCGCTTGCGGATTGTCGAGGATGCGTGCGCGAACGAAGTTACGCATTTTTATGCACAACTCGCGACGGAAGGGGCCACCTATGTGAGCGGTGAAGTCGATGAAGCCTTCGGCCAGAGCATGAAATTGATTGAGCATCAGGATGCGATACCATTTGCGTGGCAGCCCGAGGTCTTGCGCGCTACGGCAATCAACGCCGGGAAAGTGAAGAACAGGGAGGCTTTGGAGCGAATAGAGTGCTTGATTCAGCGCCTCCTTGACGCTACCAGCGGGAAAATCGGAAGCGGTGAAGAGGCGTTTGTACTTGAAGGCTTGGCTCGGGGTTGGTCAAATCTCGACCCGGAACGCGGACACGAGATCATCGAGCGCGCCTGGAATGCGCGCCGATCTTCCAAGGATAGCGAGGGAGGCTCGCTTCTGCGCCACGTGCAGCTTGTCAGGAGTGAAGCTGAAATCATCGCGGCCGACCGCCAAGGTGCAGATGCGACGGATGCGGCTAAAAAGATTCGTGACGCACTTCGGATAAGCGAAGAGAACGGATATGACCGCTATGTGGATCAGTTCAAGCGCCTGCTAAAGGATTTTACTTGAAGCCTTCGGTAGGTAACAACAGGCAACCTTTGCGGAGATGGTAGAGTATCGTCGAAGGTGAGTTGCGACGCTGATGTCTTGGTTTGGAGATGCCGATACCCACCAAGGCGTTACCTGAAACCGGTTACATTCGGCCGTGTGGTGGAGCGTGACTGCATAAGAACCCGCTTATCGAAGCGCGACGTATCGCCGTACTTCGATGTCCAGAGACAGCCGCAGCAGAGTTGGGCGGTTGAAATGTTAAAGGATAATTTCGTATATTCAACTTCCACTTTCAAAATCGAAAGCGGAGCCAAATCGGAGCCAAAAATCGGAAAACGTGCGTATGCGGGCGTAGTTCAATGGTAGAACGGCAGCTTCCCAAGCTGCATACGAGGGTTCGATTCCCTTCGCCCGCTCCATTTTTCACGCATTGTCAAAGACGCACGCACAGCGCACCTCGTTGAGAACAGCCAAATTCGAACCCGTTTAACGTCTTGTTGAGAGAAGCTCGTCCTTGCGGCGCACCTGAGCGGGGTATGGGAGTGCCAAGGGGTCCAGAAATCTGTTCCGAGCGGAATATAGTGCAGCGAAGGACCTGCTCATAAGGCAACAGTGACGAACGGAAGACCAAGTTCGGTATTAAGGAGGAAAGCTAGTGAGCAACGAGCAGACATCCGCCGAACCGCCCTACGACCACCAAAAGTGGGTTCATGAGCTGGGGCGTGAAGACGCCCACCGCGCTCACGACCAGAATAGTCAGTTCACCGACAAGTTAAACGAAGCGACCGTCAAAAGCGGTGACGCTGCCCTTCGGGCCGCGCTTCTCATCAACGGCGGCGCGGCTGTTTCAGTGTTAGCCTTTATCGGTGGAATGGTCTCTCAAAACCGCATAAGAGTGTCTCAGCTTGCCGATGTTGCTGGCAGTTTGATGTTGTTTGCCTACGGTGTCGCGTTTGCCGTGGCGGGTCTCGCACTTTCTTACTTCACGAACTACGCAACGGTCGGCCATGCCGCGTCCATGACGAAGCATTGGGAACATCCCTACGTTCGCCCAAACGAACCCAGCACCGGCCGATGGGCGCGCCTCAAAGGGTTCTTTCATATCCTGGCTGTCGTTGCCGGGCTCCTATCTCTCGCACTGTTTATCTTTGGCATGTTCGACGTTCGGGATGCGATTGTGAGACTCGCGAACGCCAAATAACATCGCATCTCACCACATCTCGAACGTGAGTGCCAAAGCGCGCTAAGTGCACCCCCGCTCCAATTCCCTCAAAGGCGGTCAGCAAACAATGATGCCTGTTCGATCAGGTCGGTGGCGCGCAGCAGGATCGAAGTCGGCGTAATGATGCCGAGCAATGTGGCGGCCTTTTACTGCACCACGACGGTTGTGCCGACCGGCACCCGCTTATAGAGATCTGCGACGTCTTCGTTCCTCATCCGGAAGCAGCCGGATGATTCCGCCTCGCCGACCGAATCCGGATCGTTCGAGCCGTGGATCCGGTAGAGCGTACTGCCGAGATACATCGCGTGCGTGCCGAGCGGATTTTCCGGATCGCCGCCCTTCATGTGCCTCGGCACATCCCTTTGCCGCGCGATCATCTCCGGTGGCGCCGTCCAATCTGGAGCTTCTTTTTTCGCGGTGATCTTGTGCGTGCCCTTCCACCGGAAACCGTCCCGGCCGACACCGACGCCGTAGCGTAGCGCCGAGCCGCCGCCTTGCACGAGATAAAGCCGCCGCTCTGCCGTGTTGATGACGATGGTGCCTGGCGCATACTTACTATCATATCGCACGCTGGTGCGGCCGAGGCCGGTCCCGTCCAAGCCAAAGATGTTGTAGATGCCCTTCTTGGTCGCGCCGCCGCGCAGCATCTCTTCCCGCTCGTTGTCGGACTGGGCTTGCGCGAGACTGACGGGACCGAGCAGGGCGGCGATTGCAGCCAAGGTCGCAACTTGGCGTATCAACACGAGTTCTATCCCCGGATGGAAATGGTGCGGCACTGTAGGGATTAAGTCTACGGTGTCCCTCGTGCGGCGGCAATTGCCCCCCATTACGGCACGGTCGAGCCCAAGCCTGGCGCAAGCGTGGTATACGAGGGTTCGCTTCCCTTCGCCCGCTTCAATCATCGTCCCATGCCGCTAGACCGCGCCAAACCGCGCAAGAAAGCCCGCGACGCACCGGCGATTGCCATCGACTTCGTCGGCGGCGCCATGGGCTACCGGATGCGCCACGGCGGCGCGCGCGGCTCGGCGCTCGCCAAGGCGGCGGGCTTCGGCAAGGGCCATATCCCGAGCGTCATCGACGCCACCGCCGGGCTCGGCCGCGACGCCTTTCTGCTGGCGTCGTTGGGCGCGCCTGTCACGTTGATCGAGCGCGCGCCGCAGGTGCATGCGCTGTTGCGCGAAGGCCTGGCGAAAGCCGCCGCGGCCGGTGCGGAGCTTGCGGCCATCGTCGCGCGCATGACGCTCATTCACGGCGACGCGCGCGAGCTGCTGCGCGAGATGCAGGCCGACGTGATCCTCGTCGACCCGATGCATCCGGCGCGTGGCAGCGCCGCGCTGGTCAAGCAGGAGATGCGCCTGTTGCGCGATCTGGTCGGCCCGGATGCGGACTCGCTCGAACTGATGCAGGCGGCGCTCGCCGCCGCGCGCGATCGCGTCGTGCTGAAATGGCCGCTGCGCGCGGCTCCGCTTGCGGGCCTGCCGAAGCCGTCGCACCAGTTCCTGGGCAAGACGGTGCGCTACGACGTCTTCATGACGCGGCGCTAGTGATCAGCTCAACCGTTCGTCCCCGCGCAAGCGGGGACCCAGCGCGGAAGAAATGCTAACCCTGCAACTGCCCCTGGATTCCCGCTTTCGCGGGAATGAGCGGAGGGTGGGCGGCGCGTTAGCCCTTATCGAAATGCTTCTCGTAGTAGATCTGCGTCGGCACGAAGCCGACGCGCGCCAGCACCTTTTTCATCGGCTCGTTGGTCGCGCGCGTGCGGAACACGACATGGCCGTACTTCTTCTCGCGGCAATAGTCGAACACCGCCTCGACCAGCATCGACACCACGCCGCCGCCGCGCTGCGTCGGGCTGACATAGATGCTGTGGAAGTCGGCGTAGCGCTCCTTGGTGATGAAATTGCGCCGCTGGCTGACGTTGGCCCAGCCGACCACGCCGGTGTCGTCCTCGGCGACGAAGCAGGCCGCGTTATCGTCGTGCAGCAGCTTCTCGACCTTGTTCATGTAGAAGCCGAGGTCGGTGATCGGATCGTCCGGGAAGGAAATCTTGGCGATCTCGCGCTCGAAGCCGGCGACGGTCTCGATGTCCCTTTCCTCGAGGCGGCGCAGGCGGGCGCGCGGCTTGTCGTTCATGCTTTTCTCCATGTGCAGGCGATAGCGTCCCGCCGCGCGGATCGCAAGCGGTTGCTAGAATCGGACCACTAGCGCACGCCGGCCTGGCGGCGGAAGGTGTGTCCGCCGCAGGAACGGCAGCCGGCGGCCTTCAGCGCCTCGATGGTGTCGGGCTCGCCGTTCTTGCCCAAGGTCGTCGAGGTGCCGCAATCGGCGCACACATAAGTGCGCACGCGCGGATTGATCTCGGCGGTATAGAGCGGCCCGGTCCATTCGGCGGCTTCGGCCGTTTGGCCAACATGCGCGAGTTCGATGAGCTGGCCGGTATTGCCGAGCACGGTGGCGCCCGGATAGCGGTTGAAGCCCGGCCGCGCCGCCTGCGCGGCGAAGCCCAGTTCGACGAAGGCCCGCTGCAAGTCGAGCGCCTGCGCCGGCGGCCACTGCGCGAAGGAGAAATAGCAGTGCCCGTCGCCCGCCAGCGCCTCGCCGGCTCGCGTCAGGAACAGGCGCGCGCCATCGAGCGTATAGGGCGGGTCGGTCTCCACCGTGTCGAACGCATGCGCCAGTCCCTCCGGCAGCGGCTGGCGCAAGTCGTGCTGCACCGTCTCGATCGCGATCCCTTCCGCCGCGCCCGCGTCCTTCAGAAATGACAGCCAGCGGCCGTCGACGTCGATGACGCTGAGCCGCCGCGTCAGGTCGGCACGGCCGAGCGACTTCGCCACGAGCCCGACGGCGAGCGAGACGGAATCGTCGTCGCCCAGCATCAGCACGCGCTTTCCTTCCAGGGCGCCGTTTTGCAGCATCAGCAGCGCGCGCAGGACGGCGGTTTCCGGCGCGCAGGGCGCCTGGTCGAGCGTGACGTCGGCGGACGGCGCGCGCGCCAGGATGGCGGTGAGCTGCTCGACCAAAGGCCGGCAGTCGTGCGGGATCATCAGGCCACGCCCTTCGCAAGCGGGGCAGGCGAGGTCGGCCGTCTGGCCGAGGCCGAGGTCGCGCTCGACGAAGTCGCGCCCCATGTGCGTGAGCGACAGGCCGTGCTTGCGCTCCAGGAGACCCGCCTTTTCCAGCTCGCGGCGCACCGCGCTGGTCACCGGCAGCGGCAGCCGCGCCGCCCGCGCGGCGTCCTGCAGCCGCAGCGATCCCGCCCGGTAAACCGCGCGCAGCACCGCCGAAACGCCGGCCGGCCCCTCGCGCAGCGAAGTCGCCTTGGCGACCGTCTCTAGTAACGTCGGCTCAGCCATGGTAGCGGCCATCCGGCCCAACGGGCGCTGCCGAAGGATTGTCGCGACCATGATGATGACCCACCTGCTCGCCGAGCTCTACGGCTGCAAGCCGTCCATCGAGGACGAGGGCGTGCTGGCGGCGGCCGCGCGCGCCGCGGCGGAGGAGGTGGGCGCCACGGTGATCGGCAATTATGAGGTCCGCTATGTGCCGCATGGTCTGACCGTCGCCGTGTTCCTGGCGGAATCGCACATCGTGCTGACGACGTGGCCCGAATACCGTCTCACTTTGCTCGACGTTCTACTATGCAATCCGGATATGGACCACAGCCGGGTCGCCGCCCGCATCAAGCGGGAAATCTGCCCGGACGGGCGCATGGTCGTGCACGACGTGCCGCGCAAGATCGCGGAAGCCCCCTGAGCTTTCGGCCGCGCGCGGGGCGATCACCGGGGCGGCATGAGAAATTTAACTAAATTGGCCTATTCCCGGAGCCCTTGTCCGGGTTGCGTATCATGCCCTCCAGGCTCGTCGTCCTGCTCGCACTGCTGTTGTCTGCGCCGGCCTATGCCGCCTCGCTGCCACCGATCGTGGCGGGCGGCGGCAATGCCGTTCCGGCCTGCGTCACGCCGGCAAGGCTCATGCAATTCGTCGAGGAGCGCAACGCGGCGGTGAAGCCGCGCCGCGTCATCGATCCGCGCTTTGCCGACATCGCCAGGCTCTACCAGCGCATCGGCGCGTGCGTCGCGCGTCCGCCCGGGGCTTGCGTCGGCGTGCGCTGGGATTATGCATTTTTCCAGATGCTGATCGAGACCAGTTATCTCACCTTCCGCCGGCCGGACGGCACGCCTGCCTCGGTCGTGCCGTCCGACAACAACTTCGCCGGCGTCGGCGCCGCCATCAGCGGCCGGCCGGGCGAGAAATTCATGGACGTATACACGGGCGTGCTCGCGCACTTGCAGCACGTGCTCATGTATTCGACCACGCCGATCCCCGAGCCGGTGGCGCAGCGCACGCGTCAGGTGCAGGACGACGTGCAGGACACGATGCGCAAATTGCAGCGGCCGGTGACCTTCGCCGATCTCGCGCGACTCTGGACCGGCAGCGGCCACAGCTCTTACGCGCTCACCATGCAGAGCCTGGCGGAACGCTACGCGCGGCGTTTCTGCGCACCGGGACGACGCCCGCACCGCCATGGCGGTGCCGGCGCGCTGATGCTCCTTCTTTAGGCAGCTTCCGGTAACACGGCCGCGTGATGCGGCGGAACTCGGCCTTAATCGCTCGCGTTTCTTCGGGCAACGAACGCGGAGTTTTCCAATGCCGATGCTGTTCTATCTGCCGATGATCTTCTGGATGGGAATGTGTGGGGTCGCCCACGAGCAAATGCGCGTGCCGGTCAAGAGCCGCTGATCGTTCGGTTTACGCCGTCGCCGGCGCCACTTCGCTGATCTGCACTTTGGGCATCAGGCGCTGCACTTCGTCATCGCGGCACAGCTCCGTGCCCGGGCTCATCACGGCTGCCGTACCGGCCGCTACGGCCATGCGGAACGCGTTTTCCAGCGTCTCGCCTTTCGCCAGCGCGGCCACCAAGCCGCCAAGGAAGCTATCGCCGGCGCCGACTGCGCTGACCATTTCGATCTCCATTGCCTGTGCGCGCAGCACCCGGTCCTTCGTGACCAGCAATGCGCCTTCGTCGCCGAGCGTGAGCGCCACCATCTCGGCCTTGCCGCTGTCGACCAGTTTGCGGCATGCGGCAATGCGCGCGGCGTCGGTATTGAGCGGCGTGCCGACCAGCTCGCTCAACTCATTCACATTCGGCTTGACCAATGCAACGCCTTCCTCCAGCGCGGCAGCAAGCGCCGGCCCCGACGTGTCGATGACGATCTTGGCGCCGAGCGCTTTGGCGCGGCGCGCCACCTGCGCGAAGAAATCGTCGGGCACGCCCGGCGGCACGCTGCCGCTGGCCACGACGTAGAGCGGTTTCTTCTCGAGCGCGGTAAGCTCATCGAGACAGGCTTCCCACTCGGCGCGATGCAGCGGCGAGCCCGGCAGCACGAAGCGATACTGCTGGCCGGTCTCTTCCTCGTAAGCGGTAAAGTTCTCGCGCGTCTCGACATGCGACGGAGTCACGATACTGTCTATGCCTTCGCGGTCTAGCAAACGCTGCAAGAGACGGCCGATCACGCCGCCCATCGGATAGATGGCGGCGACGTTGGTGCCCAGCCGGGAGCAGACCCGCGCGACGTTGATGCCGCCGCCGCCAGGGTCGCGCTTGGGCGACGAGCAGCGCATCTTCCGGGTCGGCTCGACGCGCCCGACATTGACGAATATGTCCACTGCGGGGTTGATGGTGAGGGTAACAATATCCGGCACGTCGTGGCCTTCCGATGTCCGAGCGGTCTTCCAAAAAGTCCGATTTTGAAGGTCGGCAATATTTTGTCGCTACGCGGGTGTTCCGTAGCCGGATATTGCACGTACACACTGCGTCAAAGCAACGCTTTACGGAACTCAACGCCGCCATGCGATGACCGTTCCGCCGATCTATGTTTGAATGGCGAGCGGCCGAAGCCAGGCCGCGCAGCGGTGCGGGCGGCATGTTCGATCCACTTTATTCGCTATCGGGCTTCATCGTCGGCGCCTTGGTCGGCATGACCGGTATCGGCGGCGGCGCACTGATGACGCCGCTGTTGATCCTGGTATTCGGCGTTCACCCGGCTACCGCGGTCGGAACCGACCTGCTCTATGCCGCGGCTACCAAGACCGGCGGCAGCATGGTGCACGGCTATGCGCGCAGCATCGACTGGCGCGTGGTGCGCCGCCTGGCGAGCGGCAGCGTGCCGGCGACCGTCGCCACGCTCGCCGCACTCTCGCATTTCAATCTCAACGGCGAAGCCGCGGGCAGCCTGATCACGCTGGTGCTTAGCGTTGCGCTGGTACTCACCGCCGGCGTGTTGGTGTTCGGCGAGTCGATCGTGGCGTTCTATCGCGCGCGCACCGAAACCCGCCCGGACGGGCGCACCGCGCGCGATACGCTGATCGTCGGTGCGGCGCTCGGCGTATTGGTGTCGATCTCCTCCGTTGGGGCCGGCGCGATCGGCGTAATCGCGCTGTTGCTTCTTTATCCGCATCTGCCGGTCGCCAAGATCGTCGGGTCCGACATAGCGCATGCCGTGCCGCTCACGCTCATCGCCGGCCTCGGGCACTGGATGATGGGTTCGGTCGACTGGGAGATTATCGGCTCGCTGCTTGCCGGCTCGCTGCCCGGCATCTTCATTGGCAGCTATTTCGCGGTCCGCGTGCCGGAGCGCGCGCTACGGCTGGTATTGGCGGCGACCTTGTTCGTGGTGGCAGGCCGCATCGCTTTCGAACATGCTGGCTCCGCCATCTCAGTGCTCACTGCTTTCTCGCACAGTGCGGTTCCATGACGCATGCGCTAACGCGTCATAATCGATCGCAGCTCCGAAAGAATCATTGCGGACGCGCCCGGCGGTATCGATAATCGGCCACCCACCCGCCCAGAATTTTCCATGACATCCAAACCATCACATCTTCTCAGCCGCCGCGCCTTTGTTGCCGGGCTTCCTCTCTTGGCCGCCGGCTGCGGCCTGGCCCCCGATGCCGATTGGTTTCCGGGCCTTTCAGGCAATTATGGCAGCTTCTCGGATGACGGCCACCTCGTCCCGCCGCTCGACCTGACGACGGTCGATTCCGGTCTGTTGCGCACGAGCGTCGCCTGGCGCGGGCGCGAGAAGCCCGGCAGCATCGTGGTGTCTGTGCCGGAGCGCCGGCTTTATCTGGTGCGCGGCGAGGGGCGGGCGATCCGCTACGCTGTCGGCGTCGGCCGGTCCGAAGGGATGAACTTCCGCGGCAGCGCGATCATCGGCCGCAAGGAAAAGTGGCCGCGCTGGACGCCGACCGAAAACATGATGGCCGCGATCCCGCGCTACCGGGCTTATGCGGGCGGCATGCCCGGCGGCATCGAAAATCCGCTCGGGGCGCGGGCGCTGTATCTCTATCGCGACGGTCGCGACACCTATTTCCGGCTGCACGGCACCGCCGAACCGGAGAGCATCGGCGGTGCGGTGTCGAGCGGTTGCATCCGCTTGTTCAACCACGACATCATCGACCTCTACAACCGCGTGCCGATCGGCACGCAGGTGACCGTCTTGCAAAGCTGACGGCCGGCCGCCTTGCTTGCCGCCTTACTTGCCGTCTCACTTGGCGCTCGAAACGCGAACCTTCTTGTGCTTGCTGTCGTGCTTGCGGGCCGCGGTGAGTTGCACCGTGCTTTTGGCGGCGGACTTTGGAGCGACGTCGATCACCGCGGTCTTGCGCTTGTCGTCGCGCTTGTCATCCTTCTTGTCGGCGACCTTCGCGTCCTGCCTGGCGGCGCGCTTGGCTGGCGCGACCATGACCTTCGCATGGGCCGCGCGATGCGCGAGCTTGGCGCCCTTCGCTGAATGCGCCTCGGCGACGACGACCGGCTCCGCGATGCGCCGGTGCGGCGCCGTGGCCGGCACCGGAATCGCTTCCGGCCCGTTCCAGGCGAGCAGCCCAGCCGCTTCCTGGCAGGGCGCGCGCTTTGGCAGCTTCACCGCCGGGGTGCCGTTGGCGGCGGCCTTCCAGGTCTCCGCCGGCCGGCCGGTGATGGTCTTCACGTAGCCTTGCGTCTCCTGCGGCAGCACGCCCTTCTTGGTCAGCCAGTCCTGGATGCGTTTGGGGCCGGCATTGTAGGCGGCGGCGGCAAGCCCGAGATTGCCGAACTGCTGGAACAGATCGCGCAGCAGCCGCGCCGAGGCGGGAATTGCCTGCAAGGGGTCGAAGGGATTGTCGACGCCCATGCCGGCGGCGGTCGCCGGCATGAACTGGGCGATGCCCTGTGCGCCGACCGGGCTGACAACGCCCGGATGGAAGCCGCTTTCCTGGAACAGCAGCCGGATGAAGAACGGAGCGGGCAGATTGTTCGCTTCGGCCGCCCGGGTCAGGCTGTCGCAAATCTCGTCGCGCGACCGCCAGATCACCGGCTTGATCTCGGGCTTGGGCTTGGGCAGCGGCGTCGCCGCGTCCGCAATAGGGAACGCGTCGGCACTCTGGGGCGGAATATCGATCGGGATATCGGCGACCGCGCGCGGCGCGACCTTGGCGATGGCGGCTTCGGTTTCGGGCCCAATGTCCTTGGGCACAACGTTACTTGCCGCCGCAGCGAAATCGGCGCCGCTCGCCGCTGCTTTGGACTCATTCGTGCCGCTTTCCGCGTCGTCGATATCCATCGAGCGCTCGGCCTTGGCGACGCGGGTGCCGGTGAACTGATCCAGCGAGAGCTTCGGGTCGCCGCCGGTCGAGCTGGAAAACGTCATCAGGCACACGCAGACGGGAACGAATAGCTGCCGCATTCGCTTGGACTTCCTCGAGACGCGCCGCGCGCCTCAAAGGCGCACGCGGCGATGTGGTTGTGAAAGGAGATCCCCTCCGTTGCCAGGGCTTGTCGCCTCGGAACGGGCCGAATTTTTGGATTCGATAAGGCGATATGGAGGTATTGCGGCAGATGCGCCTTGGCGCCGCCGCAGTTCCAGCCCCTGCGGAACTTATCCGTGGCGCCGGCCATAAAAAAACCGGCCGCGCGGTAGGCCGCGCGGCCGGTCGTCTAACGTCCGATCGGCTTAGTTGCCTTCGATGGTCTTGATCACGCTCGACATCGGGCGCGCGCTTTCCAACCCGCCGCCGATCTCTTTCATGACCGCCTCGACATATTCTTTCTGCGGCTCGATCGGCTCCTTGCCGACGATTTGCACGACCTTGTAGCCCTTTTCCTTGAGCTGCTTGAGCAGATCGCCCGCACCGTGCGCGGTCGCCTGCTGGAAGTCATGCATCAGCACGATGCCTTTACCGTGCTTCTCGAGCTTCTTCAGCACCGAGGCGACGACCTGGTCGGGCTTGCGCATCTTGAAGTCGAACGAGTCGAGATCGGTGGAGAAGATCGCGACGTTGCGGTCGGCGAGATACTTCACCAGTTCCGGCGGATGCTTCAGCGCCGGGAAGCGGAAGAAGGCGCCGACCGGCTTGTTGCCCAGGCCGATGCTGACGCCGGCGATGCCCTTTTCGATCTCGGCCTTGGCCTCGTCCGTCGTCATGCGCGACAGATCCTTGTGCGACCAGGTGTGAGAGCCGACGGTGTGGCCGGCGGCGGCCACCTGCTTGATGATTTCGGGATACCAGCCGGCGTGCTTGCCGATCGGGAAGAACAGCGCCTTGGTGCAGTGCTCGGCGAGCGCCTTGAGCACCGCCGGCGTGTGACCCGGCCACGGGCCGTCGTCGAAGGTCAGCACGACTTCCTTGTCGCGCAGGAAGTCATAGGCTTTGAAGTGCTCGAAGCCGAAGCCCGGGCCGCCGGTGGTGTCGATCTGCACCACGCGTGCCACGCCGAGCGCGTTCGGGTTTTCACATTTGGTCTGCGTGGCGGCCGGCGCCGACTGCGCCCAGGCGGTGGAACTCGCCGCCATCATCGAAACCGCCACAGCCGTCGCCAGAACGATACGCATCACGTTCTCCTGCCCGCTTTTTTGTGTCGCTAAGAAGCCTTCTTATTCATCGCGACTTTAACCATGTGAGTCAACGCAGGCAGTGGAAAGGGCCGGATTATAAGGCCTTTGGTCGGATCATGGTTAACGGGGGCCCGCCGCAACCGGTCGCATTGCTTACCGCCGAAATCGGGCCTATCTGGAACTTGTCACCTTCAAGGAGGCCCGGAATGCCGGCAATTGGAACCGTTGCTGCCCTGTCGCGCCCGGCGCTGCTGGCAATTTCGGTGTTCGCCGTGCTGATCGCGGCCACGCTGACGCTGTGGGGCTACTACGGTACAACGGTGTTCTTCGAGATGGTGCGCGCCGGCTGGATGGCGTGTTTCTAATTTTAATCAAATTCGAGGCTTTAACAGGCTTATGACTGCGCGCACGTCTCACGTCGTTCTCATCGTCGCGGCGTTCTTCGCCGGCCTCGTGGTTTTCTTGGGCGTATTCCTGTACGCGACCGGCCAGTTCGGCGGAGGCGGCCCCGCGGCATCGGCGATCGGCGGCCCATTCAATCTGACCGACCAGAACGGCAAGCCGGTCAGCGACCGCGATTTCAAAGGCAAGCCGTTCCTCATCTTCTTCGGCTACACGCATTGCCCCGATGTCTGCCCCACCACCTTGTTCGAGGTGTCCGAGATACTGCGCGCGCTCGGCCCCGATGCCGGCCGCGTGAATGCGCTGTTCGTCACCGTCGATCCCGAACGCGACACGCAGGCGGTGATGAAAGACTATCTGGCGAGCTTCCATCCGCATTTGCGCGCCGCCACCGGCGACCGCGCCGCCATCGACGCCGCCGAGAAGGCCTACCGCGTCTACGCCAAGAAGGTGCCGACCGGGAACGACGACTACAGCATGGATCACACCGCGCTCGTCTATCTGATGGACAAGCAGGGCCGCTTCGTCGCGCCGTTCAAGATCAAGCGCAAGCCCGAGGAATCCGCCGCCGAGCTGCGGAAGTACATGTAGCCGTCAAAGGATGATCAGGCCCTGGCTGACCGCCTGCACGGTCGCCTGCGTCTTGTTGGTCGCGCCGAGCTTGGTCATCGCGTTCTGAATGTGCGCCTCGACGGTCTTGCGGCTGCACAACAGGATGTCGGCGGTCTCGTCCGCGGTCTTGCCGAGGCCGGCCCACTTCAACACTTCCTTCTCGCGGTCGGTCAGCGTCTCGGCATTGGCGACCTTGTCGAAGCGCGGCTTCATGCTCTTCTCGATCGCGTAGAGCTCGACCATCTTCTGCGTCATGTACAGAATGATGATGTGCATCTGCACGCGATTGAACTTCAGGTTCTCGAAGAACGCCGTCAGCTTGTCCTTCCAGAACAGCGCACAGACGCTGGAATAACGGCGGCCGAGATCGTCGCAGTAGTGGACCGGTATCGTCAGGCCTTCGAGCACGCCGAAGTCGCGCGCGGCCTCCATCGTGCGCACCGCGCCCGGCTTGCGCCTGCCGGTCACGGTGGGAAGTCTGATGCTGCCCCAATTGAACGGAAGATTGGTGCGCTTTGCCGCGTCGAGGCAGGGATCGGTGCTCAGGAAATTTTCCGAGCGGTAGGTGTCGATCCATTTCTGGCTGTGCGTCGTTACCAATAGCGGATCGTCCTCCCAAGGCTGGGAGGCATCCATGAAGCCAAACGAGCTGAAGCCGTAGTCTTCGATGATTTTTTGGAAGACGACGCGGACTTCGGCGACCGATTGGCAGCCTTCGATCGAGTTGAGTTGCTGTTCGAGATGCGACATTCGCTCAAACCTTGGGAAAATTCCCAATTGTTTGATTCGAGTCGATTGCACCACGATCCGACCGAGCGAGTAAAACAACCCGCAGTAGTAATGCGTATGCAGGCGTACAAAGGCGTTTTCTTTTCAACAGAGTCGAACCCGGACCTCGCCCGGAGAATGTTCGACTTTCGCACCGAGCTTTTCGTGAAAGAGCTCGGCTGGTCGCTGCCGATGGAAGGCGGCGTCGAACGCGATCAATTTGATACCCCGGACGCTGTATATTGCGCGCTGCTCGGCGGCGATGAATTCATCGGCTGCTTCCGCGCCATCCGCTGCGACCGCCCATATCTCGCGAAAACCGTCTTTCCGCATCTGGCGACGGAGAAACCCTATCCGAATGCGCCGGATTCGACCGAAATCAGCCGTCTGGGCGTGAAGCCCGGCCATCAGGCCGCGAGCCTCCTGCTCTACAGCTTGATGATCCGCTTCGGCGTCTACGCGAATTTCAGCCGGCTGGTAGCGCTGGTCGAGCTCTCGCACGAGCGGCTGCTCAACAAAATCGGGCTCGAGACCATCCGTTACGGCGACATTCAGATCGTCGGCTTCAAGGACGACGGCACCTGGATACTGGCCGTCGCCGGCGAGATCCCGATCCGTACCCAAGAATCTACACGTCTAAGCCGTATAATTCAGTTCACGCGTGACATGGACATCGCAGATGAAACAGAAATTCTCGGACGTCAGCGCCTTTCGGCATGATCCCCTTCGCCTCTTCGCACAGAAGGGCTTCGGCTCCTCAGCTCCGCTCGTTCAGCTCAATCTCGGGTTCAAGCCGGTCTATCTGGTGACCGACCCGCTGCTGGCGCGCGCGGTGCTTAAGACCGACGAGGCCAAGATCGACAAAGGCTATCTCGTTCAAAAGCTGCGCAAGGTGATCGGCACCTCGTCGATCACGATGAGCGGCCCGGAGCAGCAGAAGCGGCGCGCGATCATCCACCAGCATCTCGCTCGCGGCATCATGAACGACTACGTGCCCGAGATCGCCGGCCTCATTCGCCGTCACGCAGCTTTCCTCGTGCGCGAGAACGAATTCGTCGCCCATGACGTGACCGCGCCCTTGGCGCTGCGCATCGTCGCGTCGCTCCTGTTCGGGCGCGACGTGCTGACGTCGGGCGACGAGTCCGCCCTGATGAAGGCGGTCTACACGGCCGAGACGCAGATGGCCGACGGCCTGTTCCGCATCTTCCCGCGCACGCCCTGGAAGGCCTGGCGCGACTACCAGGAGCGCAAGCTGAGCCGCGAGATCATGGCGGTGGTGGTCGATCGCGTGCGCAGCCGCGCGACCTCGACCAGCCTGCTGCGGGCTTTCGATGCGCTCAATCTCACCACGGAGGAACTGCGCGACGAGATTTTGCTGCTGCTGCTCGCCGGCCACCACACGACCGGCAATGCCGCGGCCTGGGTGCTCTATTTCCTCGCCACCGAACCGGGCCTCGCCGACAAGATCCGCAAGGAGAATCTCTCGCTCATCACCGAGGCCGGCGAAGTCGATCCGCTGCGCCTGCCGCGCGCCGAATTCAGCCTGCGGCTCGCGCGCGAGGCGCTTCGGCTCTATCCGCCGTTCTACTGGTTCTCGCGCGAGGTGCGCGAGCCGACCGAACTCGGCGGCAAGCAATTGCCCAAGGGCACGTCGCTGATCATCAGCCCGTGGCAGATCCAGCACGACCCGCGCAATTGGCCGGAGCCGGACAAGTTCAGGATCGACCGCACTTATAATTCGCCCGCATACCTGCCGTTCGGGCTCGGCCCGCGCGCCTGCGTCGGCATCGGGCTCGGGCTCCTGGAGTTGCAGTTGCTGGCGCTCGAGATCGCCACAGCATGCGACGTCGAGATCCTGTCCGAAGTCCCTGCGCCCGCGCCGACTCCGGCGGTGACCTTGCTGCCGCCGCGCATCCGCCTGCGGCTGCGGCCGAGAGCGCCGGTATCCGCGGTTGCCCAGCACACGGCGGCATAGCGAGAATGATCGACGCCCACTACCTGATCGAGAAAGCCGACCTCTGCTTCGGACTGAGCAAGCTCGCCGGCGACAATCGCGAGCTGGCAAAGGCGCTGGCGAAGTTCGGCGACGAACTGATGGCGAAAGCCGTCGAGCTCGACACCGAGCGCGACCGCGCGGCGCCGGTCATGCCGCCGCCGAAGGACAAGCGCCGGTACGGCCGCTGATCAGGCCGCGCGCGCGCCGGTGCGCCGTTCCGCCCGTGCCGGCCACGGCGCGTCGTCAGCGAGGGCGGGCAGCTCGCCAGCGTCCTTCAATTGCGTCAAATGCCGCTCGAGCTTGATGAGCGCCGCGGTCGTCCCGGCCGTGCGGCGCGAGGTCTTGGCGAGCCCGTGCTCGGTCTTTTCCCAGCTATAGGGCGCGACCACGAGCTGGAGCAGCGCGCGCCAGGCGGCCAGCGACAGCAGCAGCCAATGCACCGGCGTCAACAACAGCACCCAGGCGGTCGGCAATAGCGCGCGGCGATAGAGGCCGAGCCAGCAGAGAAAGGCCGAGGTCAGATAGCCGATGACGACGGTACTGCCGTAGAGGACTGCCAGCGCGGTTGCGGTGCCGTCCCCGCGCCACATCGGAAAGCCGGCGGTCACCGAATAGATCAGGCCGGCCAGGAACAACGGGTGCACCAGCGCTGCCAGGGCATTGCCGCCGACGACGAGCTGGAAGGTGATAAAGCCGGCTGTTCCCAGCTCGCGCAACAGACGGCGGGGCGCGCGCATATGCACAAGCCAGGTCTGCATCCAACCCTTGAACCAGCGCGTGCGCTGGCGCAGCCAAGCCGCGAATTGCGCCGGCGCCTCCTCCAGCGTGGTCGATGCGATCAGCGTGGAGCGGTAACCGAAACGCGCGAGCCGCATGCCGAGGTCGGCGTCCTCGGTGACGTTGTAGGCGTCCCAGCCGCCGACCTCGCGCAGCACATCGGTATAGAAATGATTGGACGAGCCACCGAGCGGCAGCGGCAGATGCATGGCTGCCAGCCCGGATAGAAATACGTCGAACTGCCCGGCGTATTCGGCGGTGAACAGGCGGGCGAGCCAGCTGTCGGCGGTATTGTCGATGCACAGCCGCGCCTGCACGCAGGCGAGCTTTTCGTCGCCGGCGCCGAATGCCTGCAAGGCCCTGCGGAGTTGATCTGGCTCCGGCCGGTCTTCGGCGTCGTAGATCACCGTGAAGGCGCCGCGTGCGAAAGGCAGCGCGACATTGAGAGCTTTCGGCTTGGTGCGCGGACCTGCCGCCGGCACCGGGATCACCGTCACCGGAATGCGGGTTCGGCGCGCGGCAATGGCGGCGCGCGTCTCGTGATCGTCGGCCTCCACGGCGAGAATGACGTCGAGCTTCTCCGCCGGATAGTCGAGACGCTCGATCGCGCGCAGGAGGGGATCGACCGATCTGGCTTCGCGGTAGAGCGCGGCGATCACCGTGTAGACCGGCAGCGCATGGTCGGCTTGCACCGCCAACGGCTCCGCGCGCGCCGCGCCCAGCACGGCGCCGGCCAGCCGCAATCCGAGCCAGGCCAGGAACATGGTCGCCAGCAGCACTTCGACAGCGAGCACGGTCGGCCACGGCGCCGCCACCAGGGCGCCGCATGCGATCGACGCGCCGATCGCAGCCGGTACGTAGAGGCCGCGCCAGAGCGGCGGCGCGGCGGAAAGCTGCGGCCAGTTCTGCCGAAGCTGCTCGCTGGCGCGTGCCGTCAGCGTCTTGCCCGCGCCGCGCAGGATGAAGCGGGTCATCCGGTCCGCGCTGGTGAAGCGGAAGCGCCGCGCCCAGGCGGAGTTTTCCTTCACCAGCGCAATGATCCCGCGCGCCGCCGTTCCGCGCGGGGCGACAACCACGAACATTTCGTCATCGATCAGCAGCGACAGCATGCCGGTCTTGGCGCAGGCGATCAGCCGGTCGTCGTCGAACGGGCAGTGCGCGCGCGGCATGCCGTCGAGCGGCTCGAAGGGAATGCCGAGCGTGCCGCCGAGCGCGCGCAAATAGCCCTCTTCGTCGATGGCGCCGGCGGCGACCAAGGCACGGTCTGCGCCGACGCCCGCGCGCTCGGCGCGCCGTTCGGCGGCGGCCAGCACATCCGTGGCCAGCAGGGGCCGCACGCAGGCGAGCTCGGAGAAAGAGAGGTCTTCGCTGTCGGGGCCAGGATCAAGGCGGTCGCGCCAGGCAGGGCCGGGCGCGCGCGCCGGCAATGCCTCTGCCGCCGCCGGCGCGGCAGCCGCCCGCTGCAGAACCCCCACCATGCCCCACCACGCAACTTAAAATAGCAATAGCAGGTTACCTCACGCGCAACCGCTTTGCTACCTCAAATTGCATTGAAGCAGGGCTGGGTTGTAGAGCTATCGGTTCTGGCCGGGGGCCCACAGCACGTCGCTGGCGCCCTTGTCGTTGGCGTAGCGGCCGGCAACGAACAGGTAGTCCGACAGCCGGTTGACGTATTTCAGCGAGGGCTCCGACACCTCTTCGCCGGGACGGTCGCGCAGCGCCACCATTATGCGCTCGGCGCGCCGGCAGACGGTGCGGGCCAGGTGCAGATAGGCCGAGGCCGCGCTGCCGCCGGGCAGGATGAAGGATTTGAGCGGCTGGAGTTCCGCGTTGAGCCGGTCGATCTCGCCCTCTAGCCAGGCCACCTGAGCGTCGGTGACGGTCAGCCGGGCGCCGCCGGGGCCTTTTTCCGACAGGCAGAGGTCGGCCTCCACGTCGAACAGGTCGTTCTGGATGCGCCCCAGCGCGGGGTCGAGCACGGCGTCGGCGGCGGTGTGCAGGCGGACCAGGCCGAGCACCGCGTTCACCTCGTCGAGCGTGCCGTAGGCCTCCACCCGCAGGTCGTATTTCTTGCGCCGCTCGCCGGAGCCGAGGGAGGTCGTCCCGTCGTCGCCGGTGCGGGTGTAGATGCGGTTGAGCACGACCATGGCTTGCCTCGCGTGACCACGTCCGGGATTCGGGCTAGCCTCCATCTTAGCCGGTTTCCGGCACGAACAACGGGGCTGCCCATGAAGCGTTTTCTCTTGATCGCCGCCGCCGCGCTGCTGCTGGCGCCGGCGGCCGCCAGCGCCTGCCCGGCCGCCAAGACGGCGCAGGCGGCCGCGAGCGAGCTTTCCGCGGCCAAGAAGAAGCCGGCCAAGAAGATGGCCGCCAAGAAGGCAAAGAAGCCGAAGGTCGAATATATGCGCGCGGCGCCGATGTAAGGGCTTAGCGGCCCATCAGCCATATCGTCGCCATCACCACGATAATGGCGACGAACTGCAGCAGCACGCGCAGCCGCATCAGCTTTTGCGAACGGTCCGGCGACCCGCCGCGCAGCATGTTGGCCAGGCCGAACAGGAGCACGACCGCCACCGCGATGACGGCGATCGGTACCGCATAGTAATACATGACATTCGACATAGGGCGGGCTTCTAACACCATCGTTCCGGCCCGGCCACCCTGCGCGAGGAACCCGGGACGGTGCAGCGCAGCATCAAAGTTGACAGGCCAACGGCGCGGCCTTTAGCTTCCGGCCGCATTTTCCGAAAAACCCATCTGGACTGGGGATCATGAAAATTCTCGTGCCCGTGAAACGGGTGGTCGACTTCAACGTCAAAATTCGCGTCAAGCCGGACGGCTCCGGCGTCGAGCTCGCCAACATCAAGATGTCGATGAACCCCTTCGACGAGATCGCGGTCGAAGAGGCGATCCGCCTGAAGGAAGGCGGCAAGGCGACCGAGATCGTGGCTGTCTCGATCGGCCCAGCGCAGGCATCGGAGACCATCCGCACCGCGCTCGCCATGGGCGCGGACCGCGGCATCCTGGTGAAGGCGGAAGGCACGGTCGAGCCGCTCGCGGTGGCGAAGATCCTCAAGGCCATCGTCGAGGCCGAGAAGCCCGGCCTCGTCATCATGGGCAAGCAGGCGATCGACGACGATTGCAATCAGACCGGTCAGATGCTCGCCGCGTTGCTCGGCTGGGCGCAGGGCACCTTCGCCTCCAAGCTCGCACTCGATGGCGACAGCATCACCGTCACGCGCGAGGTCGACGGCGGCCTGCAGACGGTGAAGCTGAAGGCGCCGGCCATCGTCACCACCGACCTGCGGCTGAACGAGCCGCGCTACGCCTCGTTGCCGAACATCATGAAGGCGAAGAAGAAGCCCATCGAGGAGAAGACGCCCGCCGATTACGGCGTCGACACCGCGCCGCGGCTACAGGTCGTGAAGACCACCGAGCCGTCCGGCCGCAAATCCGGCGCCAAGGTCGCTTCGGTCGCCGATCTGGTCGCCAAGCTCAAAGATGAAGCGGGGGTGCTGTAAGATGACCACGCTTCTTCTCGCCGAGCACGACAACAAGTCGCTCAAGGACGCCACCGCCAAGGCGATGACCGCCGCCAAGGCGATCGGCGGCGACGTCCACATCCTCGTCGCGGGCAAGGACGCCAAGGCCGCGGCCGACGCCGCCGCCAAGGTCGATGGCGCCGCCAAGGTGCTGCTGGCCGAAGGCGCGGCCTATGAGCATCAGCTCGCCGAGCCGCTCGCCGCGCTGATCGTGTCGCTCGCCGGCGACTACGACGCCATCGTCGCGCCCGCGACCACGACGGCCAAGAACGTCATGCCGCGCGTGGCCGCGCTGCTCGACGTCATGCAGATTTCCGAGATCACCAAGGTGATCGCGCCCGACACGTTCGAGCGGCCGATCTATGCCGGCAACGCCATCCAGACCGTGAAGTCGACCGACGCCAAGAAGGTCGTCACCGTGCGCACCTCGACTTTCCAGGCGGCCGGGCAGGGTGGCTCCGCGAATGTCGAGAACGCGCAGGCGGCGAACGACCCCGGCCTTTCTTCGTTCGTCGGCGAGGAATTGTCGAAGTCCGACCGGCCCGAGCTCACCTCGGCCAAAATCATCATCTCCGGCGGCCGCGCCATGCAGAGCCGCGACAATTTCGCCAAATACATCGAGCCGGTGGCCGACAAGTTAGGGGCTGCCGTCGGTGCGTCGCGCGCCGCGGTCGACGCCGGCTATGCGCCGAACGACTGGCAGGTCGGCCAGACCGGCAAGGTGGTCGCACCCGAGCTCTACATCGCAGTCGGCATCTCCGGCGCGATCCAGCATCTCGCCGGGATGAAAGACTCGAAGGTGATCGTCGCCATCAACAAGGACGAGGAGGCGCCGATCTTCCAGGTCGCCGACTACGGTCTGGTTGCCGACCTCTACCAGGCGCTGCCCGAGCTGGCAGCGGAACTGGACAAGGTCAAGCGTTGATTGCGCGGTAAAATTCCCGTTCCGCCGATGGTGTCAAAGGCGGGTTCGGCGTAGAAATACAACAGAACCGAGAAGCCGGATCGAACATGGCCGTAAATATTCAGAGTGTCGGGGTTATCGGCGCCGGGCAAATGGGCAGCGGCATCGCCCATGTCTGTGCGCTGGCGGGTTTCTCCGTGATGCTGAACGACGTCGCCCCCGACCGCATCAAGGCCGGCATGGCGACCATCAACGGCAACATGGCGCGCCAGGTCGCCAAGAAGACAATCACCGAGGATCAGCGCAAAAGCGCGCTCGCTTTGATCAAGCCGGCGGAAAAGTACGAAGACATGGCCGCGTGCGATCTCGTCATTGAGACCGCCACTGAAAAGGAAGACGTCAAGCGCAAGATCTATTCCGATCTGTGCGCCGCGCTGAAGCCTGAGGCGATCGTGGCCTCGAACACCTCGTCGATCTCGATCACACGGCTCGCATCGTCGACCGACCGGCCCGAGCGCTTCATCGGCATTCACTTCATGAATCCGGTGCCGCTGATGGAGCTGGTCGAGGTGATCCGCGGCATCGCCACCGACGACGCCACCTTCGAGTCGAGCAAGGCCTTCGTGTCGAAGCTCGGTAAGACCATCGCGGTGGCCGAGGATTTTCCGGCCTTCATCGTCAACCGCATCCTGCTGCCGATGATCAACGAGGCGATCTACACGCTGTACGAAGGCGTCGGCAACGTCGAGTCGATCGACACCGCCATGCGCCTCGGCGCGCACCATCCGATGGGGCCGCTCGAGCTGGCGGACTTCATCGGTCTCGACACCTGTCTCTCGGTCATGCAGGTGCTGTACGAGGGGCTGGCCGATTCCAAATACCGGCCGTGCCCGCTGCTGGTGAAATACGTCGAGGCCGGCTGGCTCGGCCGCAAGACCAGCCGCGGCTTCTACGACTATCGCGGCGAAAAGCCGGTGCCCACGCGCTAGGCGCGCTCCGTTCAAGCCTACCGATCCTTCACCGGCGTGATCCAGCCGACGCCGGCGCCGCCCGGCTCGCGCAAGATAGCGATGCGCCCGACATTGGGCACATCGAAGATCGGCCGCATCAGCCTGGCGCCGAGAAGCTGCGCCTGATGCACGCGCGCGTCGACGAAATCGACAGCGAGGTAGGGCATCCACCCTTCCGCCACGCCGTCAAAGGCTGGGCTTGCCAGATGAAACAGGCCCGCGACCTTGGCGTCGCCCGCTTTGGCGATCCAGTAGATGCCGGCCGGTCCGGGCGCCGGCTTGAAAGTCCAGCCGATGCTCTGACCGTAGAACGACTTCGCGCGCTCGATATCGCGCGTCAGCAGTTCGTTCCAGCGGAAGTGTCCGTGCACCCATGGCTGCATGCCCTCAAGCTCCTCGTTGCACAACGGCCGCATTGTGCGCCGGCCGGAAGCCGCCGGGATTGCAGCATGATACCGGCCGCAATGCCGGCATTTGCCGCCGCCAAGATGCTGAAGATGAACGCGCAGGCCGAGGCCGGCATTGCGCAAGTGCTTGAAGCCGCGCAGGACAACATGAAAAACGTTGCGAACCTGGCCGCCGGCGTCGGCCAAAGCCTCGATATCAGCGTTTAGCTTTTTCCCAGCGCCGCCTGGATCAGCTTCACCGCGTCGTCGCTCGCCCATTCGGCGGGGCCGGCGACGCTGCCGATTTCGCAGCCTTGCGGATCGATCAGAAGCGTGGTCGGCATGCCGAAGGCGCGGCCGACCGTCTTGAGGTCCTGGAAGACCTTGGCGCTGTCGTCGGCGTAGTAGCCGAGCTTGTTGACGCCGATCTCCTTCAGGAAAGTCTTCGGCTTCTCGACGTCGCGGGTGTCGATATTGATCGCCACCACCTCGAAGTCGGGACCGCCCAGTTTCTGCTCCAGCCCGTCGAGCGAGGGCATTTCCTTGCGGCAGGGCACGCACCAGGTCGCCCACAGGTTGACCAGCACGGTGCGCCCGCGCCAATCGGCCAAGGTCACCGCCTTGCCGGTAGCGTCCTTGAAGGCGAGGTCGGGCACCTTGAGCGGGCTCTTGGCGATGTTGAGCGAGGCCACCTCGCCGCGCGCGAAAGGCGCGATTTTTCGGGCCAGATCGACCGCAGGCCGGCAGGCCTTATCCCCGCCCGCATTGCGAGTCAGGGCTGTAATCCCGTATACCGCCGCAAGCCCGACGACCACGCCGGCGACGCCGCCCGCCAGAACCAAGGCAAGGCGTTTCTTGGCGTAGCTGGACGTTTGCTGTTTCGGCTCGGTCATGGGGTCAGGACTTCGGTGGGTAGCCCAAGAGCGGCATCATGAGCAACAAAATGTGGGGCGGGCGATTTGCCTCAGGCCCCGACGCCATCATGGAGGAAATCAACGCCTCCATCGACTTCGACCGGCACCTGTACCGCCAGGACATTGCCGCGTCCAAGGCGCACGCCTCGATGCTGGCCAAGCAAGGCATCATTGCGGCGGACGATGCAAAATCGATCGCTCACGGTCTAGACACGATCCTGTCAGAGATTGAGGCCGGCAAGTTCTCCTTCAAGCGCGCCTTGGAGGACATCCACATGAACGTGGAAAGCCGGCTTGCCGAACTGATCGGCGAGGCCGCCGGCCGCCTGCACACCGCGCGCTCGCGCAACGACCAGGTGGCGACCGACTTCCGGCTGTGGATGCGCGACACCATCGACACGATCGACGCCGCGCTCGCCGGCTACCAGAAGGCTTTGGCCGAAAAAGCGCTCGCGCACGCCGACACGGTGATGCCGGGCTTCACCCATTTGCAGACCGCGCAGCCGGTGACCTTCGGTCATCATTTGCTCGCCTATGTCGAGATGGCGGCGCGCGACCGCGGGCGCTTTGCCGACGCGCGCAAGCGGCTCAACGAGTCGCCGCTCGGCTCCGGCGCGCTCGCCGGCACCTCGTTTCCGCTCGATCGCGACATGACGGCGAAGGCGCTCGGCTTCGAGCGGCCGACCGCCAATTCGCTCGACGCCGTCTCCGACCGCGACTTCGTGATGGAAACTCTTGCCGCGGCGGCAATCGCCGCCGTGCATCTGTCGCGTTTTGCCGAAGAGATCGTGATCTGGACCTCGCCCATCGTCGGCTTGGTGAAGCTGTCGGACAAGTTCACCACCGGCTCCTCGATCATGCCGCAGAAGCGCAATCCGGACGCGGCCGAGCTGGTGCGCGCCAAGACCGGGCGCATCCTCGGCGCGCTCAGCGGCATCCTGATCGTGATGAAGGGACTGCCGCTCGCCTATGCCAAGGACATGCAGGAGGACAAAGAGGGCGCCATGGACGCGCTGTCCGCGCTCTCGCTGTCGATCGCGGCGATGGCCGGCATGGTGACCGACCTCGAGCCCGATGCCGCGCGCATGAAGAAGGCGGCGGGCGAGGGCTACGCCACCGCCACCGATCTCGCCGACTGGCTGGTGCGCACGCTCAACATTCCCTTCCGCCAGGCGCACCACATCGCCGGGCGCATCGTCGCCGCCGCGGCGGAGCAGGGCGTCCCGCTGCACCGGCTGCCGCTCGCCGCCATGCAGGCGGTCGAGCCCAAGATCACCGAGGCGGTGTTCGATGTGCTGTCGGTCGGCAATTCGGTGAAAAGCCGGGTCTCGTTCGGCGGCACCGCGCCCAAGAACGTGCGCGCGCAGGCGAAGAAGTGGCTGAAACGGATGGAAAAACCGTAACGCCGATCTCGCCTTTTCTTTCTATTTTGCTATGGTGCCGCCTATGTCCGCAGAGCCCATTTCGAGCCGCCCTTTCCTTCGCCTCGCCTTGATCGGCGCGCTTTGCGCTGCGCTCGGCCTGGCGGCCTGCGGGCGTAAAGGTCCGCTCGATCCGCCGCCCGGCGCCTCCTTCGACAATGGCGCGGCGACGCCGATTGGCGGTGCGGCGGCGCCCGACGGCTCTACCGGCGTCGGCCCGGACGGCCAGCCGGCTGCCCCGAAAGGCCCGCGCCGGCCTATACCGCTCGACGTCCTGCTCAACTAAGCGCGCCGCCATGCACCACTTCGCCTACCGCAACGGCGTCCTGCACGCCGAAGGCGTCGATCTTGACGCGCTCGCCGCCAAGGTCGGCACGCCGTTCTATTGCTATTCGACGGCGACGCTGACGCGCCATTACAACGTGTTCGCCGGCGCCTTCGCCGACGTGGACGTGCTCGTCTGCTACGCCATGAAGGCGAATTCCAACCAGGCGGTGATCAAGACGTTGGCCAAGCTCGGCGCCGGCGCCGACGTGGTTTCCGGCGGCGAGCTCAAGCGCGCGCGGGCGGCTGGCATCCCCGCCGACAAGATCATGTTCTCGGGGCTGGGCAAGACCGCCGAGGAGCTGGCGCTCGCCGTCGACGAAGGCATCCTCTGCATCAACGTCGAGTCGGAGCCCGAGCTGCATCTGCTTTCGTCGATTGCGGCGTCGAAGGGCCGTCGCGCGCATGTCTCGGTGCGCGTCAATCCCGACATCGACGCCAAGACGCATCACAAGATCGCCACCGGCAAGGCCGAGAACAAGTTCGGCATTCCGATCAGCCGCGCGCGCGAGGTCTACAAGCACGCCGCCACCCTGCCTGGCCTCAAGGTCGCCGGCGTCGACATGCATATCGGCAGCCAGATCACCGACCTCGACCCCTTTGGCAACGCCTTTGCGCTGCTGGCCGAGTTCGTGCAGACCTTGCGCGCCGACGGGCACACCATCGCGCATGTCGATCTCGGCGGCGGCCTCGGCATTCCCTATCGCGACGACAACGAGCCGCCGCCGCATCCCGAGCAATATGCCGCGGTGGTCAAGCGCGCGACGCGCGATCTCGGCTGCCGGCTGATCTTCGAGCCGGGCCGCCTCATCGTCGGCAATGCCGGCATCCTGGTCACGCGCGTGCTGTTCGTGAAGCACGGCGACGTGAAGCATTTCGTGGTGGTGGACGCCGCCATGAACGACCTCATCCGCCCGACGCTGTACGACGCGCATCACGAGATCTGGCCGGTCGCCGAGGCGCCGGCCAACGCCCGGCGCATGCGCGCCGACGTGGTCGGCCCGGTCTGCGAGAGCGGCGACTTCCTCGCCAAGGATCGCGACATGCCCGAGCCGAAGGACGGCGCGCTGCTGGCGGTGATGTCGGCCGGCGCTTACGGGGCGGTACAGGCGGGCACCTACAACACGCGCCCGCTGGTGCCGGAAGTGCTGGTCGATGGCGACCGCTGGGCGCTGGTGCGCCCGCGCCTGGAGGTCGATCAACTTATTGCGCTCGACCGCCTGCCGGATTGGCTCTGATTCCGCTGCCGGGGGCCGGTTTTGGTCCCGTCCGCAGCAAAAACCGCCCTGAAACCGTCGCAATGCTCACGCCCGATCGCATGCCGGCTTGTCCCAAGCCGCATAAATACCCGCGTGGCCGGGGAAATGCCCGCGTGCTAGCGTGTTGTTATTGAGAGATTCTGCCTCGAGCCCGGGTGACGGAGCGGCTTTTGGACGGCGTCGACGACCAGCCTCATGACCGGGAATTGGCGACGCGGCAGCGGCTCGCACGCGCGCTCAAGCGCGCCCGCGGCAGCCTTTTGTGGGAGCGGCTGTGGCCGGCGCTCGCCACGCTCGCCACGGCGCTGGCGGTCTTCCTCGCGTTCTCCTGGGCCGGGCTCTGGCTGGTGCTGCCCCCGCTCGGCCGCGCTATCGGACTTGCGCTTTTCGGCATCGTTGCGCTCATCGCCGCGGTGCCGCTGTTGCGGCTGCGCCTGCCGAGCGTCGGCGACGGCTTGCGCCGGCTCGACCGCGGCAGCGGCGAGAAGCACCGGCCCGCCACAGCGGTCGGCGATCATCTCTCCGCCAACAGTCACGATCCAATCGCGCAGGCGCTCTGGCAGGCGCATGTCGAGCGCGCGCTGCTCACCGCGCGCCGGCTCAAGGCCGGCTGGCCCTCGCCGAAACTGTCGCTGCGCGATCCCATGGCCTTCCGCGCGCTGGCGCTCATCCTGCTGGCGGCGAGCTTCTTCGCGGCCGGCGGCGAGCGGGTGAAGCGCGTCACCGCCGCTTTCGACTGGCAGGGCGTGGTGGCGCCGGCAAACTACCGCATCGACGCCTGGGTGACGCCGCCGGTCTACACGGGACGACCGCCAGTGATGCTGCCGGGCATGCGTCCGGGCGAGACTGCGCAGGCGGCGGCGCCGGTCGCCGTGCCGACCGGCAGCCAGCTCATCGTCCGCTCCACCGGCAAGGTGCGCTTCGAACTCCTGCGCAAAGGCGGCCTTGAGGACGCGCCGGCGGAAGCGCGCGCGCCGCTCCCGGCCGGCACCGAGGAGCACCGCCTCGTGATCAAGGGCGACGGCAGCGCCACGGTGCACGGCGCAGGCCGCGGCGACCTGGTGTGGAATTTCACCGCCATCCCCGACCGTGTACCGAACATCGCGCTCACCAAGGATCCCGAGCGGCAGGCGCGCGGCGCGCTGCGGCTCGAGTACAAGATGGACGACGATTACGGCGTGATCGAAAGCAAGGCGACCTTCGCGCTCAAGGACAAGGACGCCGGCAAGGCGCGGCCGCTGTTTGGCGCGCCCGAATTCGCGCTCACTTTGCCGCAGGCGCGCACGCGCAACGGCGCGGCGCAGACCACGCACGACCTCACCGGCCATCCGTGGGCTGGCGCCGAAGTCGTCCTCACGCTCACCGCGCGCGACGAGGGCGGCAATGAAGGCCGCAGCGAGCCGCAGGAGCTGCAACTGCCGCAGCGCATTTTCGTCAAGCCGCTGGCGCGCGCGATCATCGAGCAGCGCCGCAATCTCGCGCTCGATGCCGACGCCAAGCCGATCGTGATGACGGCGCTGGATGCGCTCAGCATCGCGCCCGAGCGCTTCACGCCGGAGACCGGCATCTATCTCGGCCTGCGCTCGCTCTATTACGGGCTGGACAACGCCAAAACCGACGACGCGCTGCGCGAGATGGTCGCGCGCATGTGGGAGATGGCGCTGCAGATCGAGGACGGCAACGTCAGCCAGGCCGAGCAGGCGCTGCGCCAGGCGCAGGAAGCCTTGCGGCAGGCGCTCGAACGCGGCGCCACCGACGAAGAGCTCAAGAAGCTGATGGACGACCTGCGCGCCGCCATGGACAAGTTCCTGCAGGCGCTGGCCGAGGAGATGCGCCGCAATCCGCAACAACTCGCGCGCCCGCTCGACCGCAACACGCGCACGCTGAGCCAGCAAGACTTGAAAAGCATGCTCGACCGCCTCGAGCAGATGGCGCGCTCCGGCAACAAGGACGCCGCGCGCCAGTTGCTCGAGCAGCTCCAGCAGATGATGGAAAATCTACAGATGGCGCGGCCGGGCGCGCAGGGCGACGACGGCGACGACGACATGATGTCGGCGCTCGACGAGCTCGGCGACATGATCCGCAAGCAGCAGCAGTTGCGCGACCGCACCTTCAAGGAAGGCCAGGACGGCCGGCGCGACCGCCAGCGCGGCCAGCGCGGGCAAAACGATCAGATGGGCGATCTGCGCCAGGACCAGCAGGGCCTGCGCGACCGGCTGAACAAGCTGATGGAGCAACTGCGCCAGCGCGGGCTCGGCCAGCCCAATCAGCAGGGCAAGGGCGAGCGCGGCGAGAAGGGCCAAGGTCAAGGCAACGAGATGGGCCAGCTCGGCGACGCCGGCGAGGCCATGGGCCAGGCCGAAGGCGAGCTCGGCGAGGGCGATGCCGACGGTGCCGTCGGCTCGCAGGGCCGCGCGCTCGAAGCCATGCGCAAGGGCGCGCAGGGGCTCGCGCAGCAGATGCAGCAAGGAATGGGCCAGAACGGACCCGGCCCGAACGGGCGGCCCGGCCGCGGCCGCGAACGCGCCCAACAGGACACCGATCCGCTCGGCCGTCCGCTGCGCGGGCGCGATTATGGCGACGACGTCACCGTGAAGGTGCCGGGCGAGATCGACGCCCAGCGCGCGCGTCGCATCCTGGAAGAATTGCGCAAGCGCTTCGGGGAAAGCTTCCGCCCGCAGCTCGAGCTCGATTACATCGAGCGGCTGTTGCAGGACTTCTAATCTTCCGAAAAGCCGCTACTTGGCGCCGCCCGCCATCGCGTCCTGCGCGGTGAAGAAGCGCACCATCACGTCGTTGGCGTCGGCCGGCGGCGCGGCGAGGCGGCTGGAGAACTTCATGCTCTCGCCGGGCCCGAGAATGCTGCGCTCGGGCTTGGCCGTCCACACGTAGATCTCTTGGCCCGCGGCATTGCGCGCGGCAAAGCGCAGGCGCGGCACCTCCGCCGGCCGGTTGCTCGCGCTCGCGATCGAGCCTTGCACCACCAGGATCGCGTTGCCGTCCTCGATTTCCTTGGTGATGCGCACGTTCTCGAAATTCAGGTTGCGCAGGTTCACCGGCAGGCCGACGGCCGCGAACAGCGAGGCGGTCTGCGGCAGGTAGCGCACCACTTCATGGCGTGCGCCGACCAGCGCGACGTTGAAGGCGAACAGCACCAGGACGATGGCTGTCCAGCGCGACGAACGTTTCGATTTCTGACGCTTGCTCTGCATGCGCCGGCGGCGCGCGGCGAAGGTTTCGATATCCTCGCTTTCGGGCTCGAATCGCCCGGCCGCGGCCAGCGGCGCGTGCTCGATCGGCGGCACCAAGGAGGGGGCGTCGCTGATGGCCACTGGCTCCGGCTCCGGCGGCTCGGCAGCGCCCGGCGACCAGCTCGGCAGGCTGACGCTCGCTGGCGGATGTGGCGATTTGGCCTGGACCTCTTCCGCGGCCGGCATTGGCGGCAGCGGGGGCGGTGGAGGCGGTGCGGCGGCTTGCGGCGGCGGGGACGGCGGCTTGGTATCGGCCTCGGCTTCGGCGATCACGCCGTCCACGAAGGCGTTGACCTCTCCAGCCCTCGGCCCCGCGAACCAGGTTTCCTTGCAGCGCGCGCAACGGACCATGCGCCCGGCGGCTCCAACCGAGGCCGGGTCGATCATGTAGGACGTGGCGCAACTCGGACAGACGATCAGCATGGCGCGCAAACCCTAGCAGCCGTCCGTTAATGGACCGGAAACCATGGGCGGCCGAGGCTCGCCGCCATCATCCCCTGCCGCTCGGCCGTGGCACTGGCGGGGCGCTGATAATGCTGTAAAAAAGGCCAGTTCTGCGGGCTGCGGGGCGTTTCGGGCAGGGACCCCGGCCGCTCCGGGGAAACGCCCCCAGATTGAGCCGATCGGAGGGGTGGTGGTCCGATTCGAGAATGTGGGCTTACGCTACGGCCTCGGGCCGGAGGTCCTGCGCGACCTCACGTTCCGCATCGAGCCGCATTCCTTCCAGTTCCTGACCGGCCCCTCCGGGGCGGGCAAGACCTCCCTGCTGCGCCTCCTGTTCCTCTCGCTCAAACCCACGCGCGGCCTCATTACCCAGTTCGGCCACGACGTGGCCACGCTATCGAAGGACGCTGTGGCCACCTTGCGCCGGCGCATCGGCATCGTGTTCCAGGACTTCCGCCTGCTCGACCACATGAGCACCTATGAGAATGTCGCGCTGCCGCTGCGCGTGATGGGCCGCCCGGAAGACAGCTACCGCGACGAGGTGATCGAGCTTCTGAACTGGGTCGGCCTCGGCGAGCGCATGTGGGCGCTGCCGCCGGTGCTCTCCGGCGGCGAGAAGCAGCGCGCCGCGATCGCGCGCGCCGTGATCGCGCGCCCGCAACTGCTGCTCGCCGACGAGCCTACCGGCAACGTCGATCCGAGCCTGGCGCAGCGGCTGCTGCGGCTGTTCATCGAGCTCAATAAATCCGGCACCTCGGTGGTGATCGCCACCCACGACATTGCCTTGATGGACCAGTACGATGCGCGTCGGCTGGTGCTGCACGAAGGCCGGCTGCACATCTATGACTGAGACCCGTATGAGCGATTACGACAGGGACGACAGGGCGCCGGCACTCGCGGCGACGCCGCCGCCGCCGCGCGGCGATTCCGCGCTGGTGCCGCGCCAGTCGATCTCCGGTCATGCGCTGGTCGCCGTCGTCGCCATCATGACGTTCCTTGCTTCGCTCACCACCGGCGCGGTGATACTGGTCAGCCAGGCGGCGAGCGAATGGCAGTCGGACGTCTCGCGCGAGGTCACGATCCAGCTCATCCCGTCGGCCGGCCGCGATCTCGACGCCGCCGTCGACAAGGCCGCCTCTGCCGCGCGCGCCTTCCCCGGCATCTCCGACGTGCGGCCCTATTCGAAGGAGGAATCCGCCAGGCTGCTCGAGCCCTGGCTCGGCAGCGGGTTGCGGCTGGACGAATTGCCGGTGCCGCGCCTGATCGTGGTCAAGATCGCCGCCGGCGCTGCGCCCGACTTGCCGCAGCTCCGGCGCATCCTGGCCGAGCAGGTGCCGGGCGCCACGCTCGACGACCACCGCGGCTGGATCGATCGCATGCGCGCCATGGCCGGCACCGCGGTCGCTGCCGGCGTGTGCATTCTCATATTGGTGATTGCTGCCACCGTGCTGTCCGTCACCTTCGCCACCCGCGGCGCCATGGCCACCAACAAGAACGTTATCGAGGTTCTGCATTTCGTCGGCGCCAAGAACGGCTTCATCGCCGGCAATTTCCAGCGCCACTTCCTGCTGCTCGGCCTGCAGGGCGGGGCCATCGGCGGCGGTGCGGCGATCGTGCTGTTCGCGCTTGCCTCGGTCGTCAGCCGCTGGTTCACCGGCACCGCCGGCGGCGACCAGACCTCGGCGCTGTTCGGCTCGTTTTCCATCGGCTGGGCCGGCTATATTGCGGTGTTGATGCAGGTGGTGCTGATCGCCGCCGTGACGGCGCTCACCTCGCGCCAAACCGTCAACCGCACGCTGGAAGCCATCGACTGACATGCTCGCAGGTCTCGCCCGCTGGATCGGCTTTCTGACCATGACCGCCGCGACCGTCGGCACGCTGGTGCTCGCGGTCGGCTTCGTGGTGTTCTCGCTCGGCATCCCGAACGAGGAGACTCAGCTCAGCCGCGAGGCGGACGGCATCGTCGTACTCACCGGCGCGGCGGCGCGCATTCCGGACGCCATCGAGCTACTGGCCTCGCAGCGCGGCAAGCGGCTGTTGATCACCGGCGTGCATCGCGACATTAGCAAGCGCGAGATCGCCCGCCTGACACCGCTTTACTCCAAATACTTCACCTGCTGCATCGATCTCGACAAGTCCGCGCTCAACACCTTCGGCAACGCGCTGGAGACGAAGCGCTGGACGCACCAGCATAACTTCGCCTCGCTGATCGTGGTGACGTCGAGCTGGCACATGCCGCGCGCCATGGCCGAGCTCGCGCATCAGTTGCCCGAGGTGAAGCTGATCGCCTATCCGGTGATCTCGGAGAAGGTGAAGACCGAGCCCTGGTGGCAATATGCCGACACCGCACGGCTGTTGTTCGCCGAGTATCTGAAGTATCTGTTCGCGCACATGCGCATGCGCCTCGATACCGACACCGGCGCCTAAAGGAGCGATAAGTTGATTCTGGTCCGCTCCATCGCCTTCAACGCGCTGTTCTATCTGAACACGCTGGTCTGGCTGCTGATCGCCCTGCCGACCTTCTTCATGCCCTACCGCGCCATCATCCGGGTGGCGCAGGCCTGGGGCCGCGCCAATCTCGTACTGCTGCGCGTTGTCGCCGGGATCGACTGCGAAATCCGCGGCCGCGAGAAAATCCCGCCCGGCGCGCTCATCGTCGCGTCCAAGCACCAGTCGGCCTGGGAGACCTTTGCGCTGCTGCCGCTGTTCGACAATCCGGTCTATATCCTCAAGCGCGAGTTGCAGTGGATTCCGATCTTCGGTTGGCTCGCGATCAAGGGCCGCATGGTGCCGGTCAATCGCGGCGCGCGCGCGCAGGCGCTGGCGGCGATGACCGAGCGCGCGCGCATCGAGCTCGCCGACAGGCGCCAGCTCATCATCTTCCCGGAAGGAACGCGGCGTCCGGCCGGCGCCGAGCCGAAATACAAGTATGGCGTCGCCCATCTCTACGCGGCGGAAGGCGTGCCTTGTCTGCCGGTGGCGCTCAATTCCGGCCTGTTCTGGCCGCGCCGCTCGATCCTGCGCCGGCCCGGCAAGGTGATCGTGCAGATTCTCGATCCCATCCCGCCCGGGCTGGACAAGGACGCGTTCTTCCAGCGCCTGCAAGATGCGATCGAGCCGGCCACAGCGCGCCTGATTGCCGAAGCCCAGGCCGCCGTCCAAAAATAACTAGGCCTGCTCGTGCGTGCCCTTGAGCCGTTCGGCCAGGAGGTGCAGCTCGCGGTCGCGGAAACCCAGCTTCTCCAGCGCGTGCACCGTTTCCAGCACGTAGTCGCGGTTGTTGCCGGAGCGGCCGTGGCCCTGCCGGACGTGGTGGAGTTGCTGGTCCAGCGTGAGGCGGCCGGCGAACTGCTCGTGCCCGCGGTCGACCATGTAGCAGACCGCCTGCACGCGCAGCTTGGGGTCGTCGTCGAGCCACACCGCGCGCCGCGACTCGCGGTAGACCATGGTCACCTGCTCGCGTTCGCGCAGGTATTGGAGGGTCGCCGCCCGCTTATCGGCCGCGACCCGGTAGGCGATGCCTCGGCAGTTGCCGCCGCGGTCGAGGCCAAGCACCAGGCCGGGCTTTTCCGGCGTGCCGCGATGCACGAAGGAGTAGACGCAGAGCGCGCGATGCGCGCCAACCAGGCGGGCGGTGCGCTTTTCAAGGTAGTCGAAGCCGGGCCGCCAGATCAGCGAGCCGTAGCCGAAAACCCAGAGGTCGCCGTCGCCTTGGTCGAAATGTGTGGTCATCGTGCGTGGAAAAGAGCCGCGCCGTTGACAGGGCGCCGGGGCGCGGGCTCGTAACAGGACACCGCTTCGGGCGCAACCCGCGTCCGGCCGGGCGCAGAAACGCCGCATTCGGCAGGTGTTAAACCGGTATGGCCACAAGCAACCCGCGGCGGAGCAACTGGCGCTACCCCTTGCTGCTGATCCTGGTCGTCCTGCTGGCGGCCGGGTGGAGTGGCCTCTGGTATTATGCCGCCGGCCAGGCGCAGCAGACGATCGAGGGCTGGCGCGCGCGCGAGGCGGCGGGCGGCCGCGTCTATGCCTGCGCCTCGCAGACGGTGGGCGGCTATCCGTTCCGCATCGAGGTCGAGTGCGAACGCCCCTCGGCGCAGTTCCGCGCCATTCAGCCGGCGCTCGAGCTGAAGACCGCCGGCGTCCTGGTCGCCGCCCAGATCTACCAGCCCAATCTGTTGATCGCGGAGTTCAAAGGCCCGCTCACCGTCGCCGAAGCCGGCCAGCCGCCGAGCCTGATCGCGAACTGGACGCTCGGCCGCTCCAGCGTGCGTGGCACGCCGATCTCGCCGGAGCGCGTGTCGCTGGAATTTGACGGCGCCGTGCTCGAGCGCGTCAATAGCTCCAATCGTGATGTACTGCTGCGTGCACAACACATCGAGCTGCACGGCCGCCTGGCCGAAGGCTCAGTGCGCGACAATCCGGTGATCGAGGTGGCGCTGCGCGTCGATGCGGCCAGCGCGCCGGTCATCCATCCCGCTGCAGCCGATGCCATCGATGCCGACGTAGCTGCCCGTCTGCGCGGCCTGCACGACTTTGCGCCCAAGCCCTGGGCGGCGCGCTTCCGCGAAATCCAGGCCGCCGGCGGCCGCATCGACATCACGCAGGCGCGCGTGCGGCAAGGCGATATCCTCGCCGTCGGCAGCGGCAGCCTCGCGCTCAACGCGAGCGGGCGGCTGGAGGGCCAGTTGCGCGTCACCGTCGCCGGGCTCGATATCTTCCTGGAGAAGATCGGCGCGCAGCGCATCGTGCAGAACTCGCCGGCGGTCGACCGGCTGGCCGGCGCGCTCGACCGGCTGTCGCCGGGCCTCGGCCAGGCCGCGCGCCAGCAGGCCGGCGCCAACCTGTCGGCCGGCATCAACATGCTCGGCGAGCAGACGACGCTGGAAGGCCGGCGCGCGATCACGCTGCCGCTGCGCTTTACCGACGGCGCGGCCTTCCTCGGGCCAATTCCGATCGGCAATACGCCAGCGTTGTTTTGACCGGCGATGCCCGGCGCAACGGGCGGCCTGAAGCTTACGCCGCCGTCGCGTCGAGCAGCGCCGGCCGCACGCCGAGCTGGTCGATCAGCCGGTCAAGCTCGCCGCGCGCCTGCGCGTTGCTGCGCTGATGGCGCTCGGCGAGGATCAACTCGTTTTTCATCGAATGTTCGAGGCCGGTCAGCTCGGTGACGCGCACCTTGTAGCCGTGCGCTTCCAGGAACAGGCCGCGGATGACGTTCGTGATATGCGCGCCGAACTCGCGCCGCTGGATCGGATGGCGCCAGAGCTGGCGCAGCGGACCGGACTTGCCTTCCAGCAGACGCGCCACCTCGGCCTGGCAGCAGGGCACCAAGGCGACGACCTTGGCCTCATGGCGCAGTGCAAAGCGGATGGCGTCGTCGGTCGCCGTGTCGCAGGCGTGCAGCGCCGTCACCATGCCGGCGCGGCCGCCGGGGACGGTCGCCTCCGCGATCGGCGAGGCCATGAACTCCATCCGCTCGAAGCCCGAGGCGGCGGCCAACGCGCGTGATGATTCGACCAGCTTGTCCCGCGCCTCGACGCCGACGACGCGGCCGCGGCCGGCGGGACCGAACACCAGATCGTAGAGGATGAAGCCGAGATAGGATTTGCCGGCGCCGACGTCGGCGAGCACCGGCTCGTCAGGCTGCTCGAGCAGCGCCTCCAAAGAAGGCCGCAGCAGCTGCGTCAGGTGCAGCACCTGGGTGAGCTTACGGCGCGAATCCGCATTGAGCGTGCCGTCGCGGGTGAGGATGTGGAGCGCCTGCAACAGCGGGACGGACTTCTCAGGATGCTGGCTCGGCCAGAGCTTTTGCCAGCTCTCCTTGTCCTGCGCGGCTGTGCTTTTGCGTTTCATCCCTCGTCCGCGGCGTAGGGCTTCGGCAACGGCGTGTGCGGCAGGTCCGGGTGCGGGCGGCCGAAATCGGGCGCCGGAGAATCCTGGCCGATCTGCACGATGCCCTTGCGGATCGCACGGGTACGCGCGAAGTGCTCGAACAGCGTGTCGCCGTCGCCGTTGCGGATCGCGCGCGTGAGCGCCGAGATGTCCTCGTTGAAGCGGCCGAGCATTTCCAGCACGGCATCCTTGTTGGCGAGGAACACGTCGCGCCACATGGTCGGATCGGAGGCCGCGATGCGCGTGAAGTCGCGGAAGCCACCGGCGGAGAATTTCAGGACTTCCGAGCGCGTCACGTTCTGCAATTCGTCCGCCGTGCCGACGATGGTGTAGGCAATCAGATGCGGCAAATGGCTGGTCACCGCCAGCACCAGGTCGTGGTGGTCGGGCGTCATGGTCTCGACATTGGCGCCGAGCAGCCGCCAGAATTCGGCGAGCTTCTCTGTGGCGGCGGTATCGACGCCTTCCGGCGGCGTCAGGATGCACCAGCGGTTCACGAACAGTTCGGCAAAGCCCGCGTCCGGGCCGGAATACTCGGTGCCGGCGACGGGATGGGCCGGCACGAAATGCACGTTCTTCGGCAGATGCGGGGCCATGTCGCGCACGACCGAGCCCTTCACAGAGCCGACGTCGGAGACGGTCGCGCCGGGCGCGAGATGCGGGCCGATCTCCTTGGCGACTGCGCCGCAGGCGCCGACCGGAATGCAGACGATGACGAGATCGGCGCCTTCCACCGCGGCGGCGTTGCTCTCTACCACCTGGTCGGCAAGCCCGAGCTCGGCGACGCGCCGCCGCGTCTCGGGCGAGCGCGCCGTGGCCACGATCGAGCCGACCGCGTTCTGCGCCCGCGCCGCGCGCGCGATCGACGAGCCGATCAGGCCAACGCCGATCAGGGCGAGCCGGTTGAACAAAGTGGCGGGTTTGCTCACGCCTTCTGCCCCAGAAAATCCTTGAGCGCCTGCACGACGAGCCGGTTGGCCTCCTCGCTGCCGACCGTCATGCGCAGCGCGTTCGGCAGCTTGTAACCGCCGACCGCGCGCAGCACGAGCCCGCGCTGGGTGAGGAAGGCGTCCGCCTCCTTGGCGGTCCTGCCCTTGGTCTCCGGAAAGTGGATCAGAACGAAGTTCGCCACACTCGGCGTCACGGTCAGCCCGAGCTTGCCGATCTCCTGCGTGAGCCAGCCGAGCCACTTCGTGTTGTGCGCACGGGCGCGCTCGACATGCGCGCTGTCGCGTATGGCGGCGACGCCGGCCGCGATCGCCGGCGCGTTCACGTTGAACGGCCCGCGGATGCGGTTGATCGCGTCGACGACGTGCGCCGGCCCGTACATCCAGCCGAGCCGCAGCGCGGCGAGCCCGTAGATCTTGGAGAAGGTGCGGCACATCACGACGTTTTCCGAGGTCGCGACCAGCTCGATGCCGGACTCGTAGTCGTTGCGGTCGACGTATTCGGCATAGGCCGCGTCGAGCACCAGCAGCACGTGCGGCGGCAGGCCCTTGTGCAGGCGCTTCACCTCGTCGAAGGGGATGTAGGTCCCGGTCGGGTTGTTCGGGTTAGCCAGGAACAGCACCTTGGTCTTCGGCGTTACCGCTGCGAGGAGGTGATCGACATTGGCGGTGTAATCCGTCTCCGGCGCGACCACGGGCTTGGCGCCCGAAGCCAGCGTCGCGATCGGGTACACAAGAAATCCGTGCGTGGCGTGGACCGCCTCGTCGCCGTCCTTGAGGTAGGCGCGCGCGATCAGATTGAGCAGATCATCGGAGCCGGCGCCGCAGACGATGCGCGCAGGGTCGAGGCCGAGCGATGCGCCGATCGCCTCGCGCAGCTCCGCGGCCGAACCGTCCGGGTAGTCTTCCAGGTGCCTGCCGGTTTCGTTGTAAGCGGCGATGGCCTTCTCGCTCGGACCCAGCGGGGTCTCGTTCGACGAAAGCTTGAACACCTTGGCGACGCCCGGCGCCGTGCTCTTGCCCGGCACGTAGGGCGAGATATCGAGCACGCCGGGGCGCGGTTGCGGACGGTTGACAGTCATCTCAATTCCTCAATGCCTGACGAGCCCGTTAAGGGCGTCCGGTCAGGCCGACGATCGATAAGGCTACTTCTCGGCGGCAACCGTATAGCGGGTTGCGTGGCTGCCGACGAGGGCCGAGGAGCGCACCGTTGCGCCGGCCTTAACCAAGGCCTTGCTGACCGTGTCCAGGGTGGTTTCCTTGGGCAAAGTCACCAGCAGTGCGGCGCCGTCGAAGGCGCGGTCGGGCACCGCGATGTAGTCGGCCTGCACGGCGAGCGCCTGCGCCGCGCTCGCGCCCCAGCCCGACACGCGCACGCTCCACACCGCAGCTTCCGTCGCCATGGCGTCGGGCGCGACACGGGAGAGCACGAAGACGGGCAGGGCGGCCGGGTGATCGGCTCGCTCGACGAAAGGCAGCCGGGCGATGATCTTGGGCGCGGTGTCGAATTCGAGCGCGCTCCACCAGGCGCCCGCGCCGGCAACCGCGACCGCCGGCACCAGGCCAAGATCGCCTTTGGATTCCGACACTGCCGCGACGACGCCGGCGGCGCCCATGTGCGGCACGAAGGGCACCGTGAAACCGAAATGGAAGCGGGCGGAGTCCCGCATCAGCGCATCGCCGGCCGACAGGTCGGCATGCACGGAGAAGGCCGCCTGCACGTAGGTGAAAGTCGAGATGATGACGCGCCAGATGCTCTCGACCGTGTCGAGCGGCAGGATGCCTTTGTGGCGCTTGACCAGCCGGCGCATCATGTCGGCCTCGCGTGCGGGGCGGAAGGCGGAGCCGGTGGTGCCGCTCTTCTTGACCGCGATCAGCCGGCCGATGATCTCGCTGCGCTCGATCAGCAGCTTGTGCATCGCCTCGTCGATGCGGTCGATATCCTTGCGGAGCTCGTCCAACGAGGGTGCTTTCGGGGCCTTGCTCATGGCGGCATTGATAGGGGGGGCCGAAGTCGAAATCAAACACTTGCGTTTTGGCCCACCCGGCGGCGGGCCGGGCCCATCCCTTAACCCCGGCTTCTTGACGCAAAGGCGCACAAAGACTAAGTCTTGGCCACATTCCGTGGTCATTTGAGCCGGCCGGCTTGCAGCCACGTTAAACAACTCGCTAAACAGGCCGGGGATATATGGATCCCGGCCGAACCCTTGTTCAGGCCGGGTTTTTTTATGGTCTGATGTTGCAACGGGCGGCTTCCGCGGAGGCCGGTATTGCGATGGTGGACGTCAAGCCGCTTGAACATGAGACGCGCCGCGGCGACGGCGTGCGCGAAGCGGACGCGCCGCGCGACTCGGCCGTGGCCCGCTTCGGCGCCGACAAGCCGCTCAAGCTCGACGCCGGCATTTCGCTGTCGCCGTTCCAGATCGCCTACAAGACCTACGGCGCGCTCAACGCCGAGCGCTCCAACGCGGTGCTGGTCTGCCACGCGCTCACCGGCGACCAGCACGTGGCGAGCGTGCATCCGGTGACGGGCAAGAACGGCTGGTGGGAGACCATGGTCGGCCCCGGAAGGCCGGTCGACACCGAGCGCTACTTCGTCATCTGCGCCAACGTCGTCGGCGGCTGCATGGGTACCACCGGACCGTCGTCGACCAATCCGGCCACCGGCCAGCCCTGGGGCCTCGATTTTCCCGTCATTACCATCCGCGACATGGTGCGGGCGCAGGCCATGCTGCTCGACCATCTCGGCATCGAGACGCTGTTCGCCGTGGTCGGCGGTTCGATGGGCGGCATGCAGGTGCTGCAATGGGCGGAGAGCTATCCGGAACGCGTCTTCGCCGCGCTGCCGATCGCCTGCGCCACGCGCCACTCGGCGCAGAACATCGCGTTCCACGAGGTCGGCCGCCAGGCGATCATGGCCGATCCGGAATGGCGCGGCGGCCGCTATCACCTGGAAGGCGGCAATCCCCGCCGCGGGCTGGCGGTGGCGCGCATGGGCGCGCACATCACCTATTTGTCTGACGCGGCGCTGCACCGCAAGTTCGGGCGCAAGTTCCAGGACCGCGAAAATCCGACGTTTTCGTTCGACGCGGATTTCGAGGTCGAATCCTATCTGCGCCACCAGGGCATCTCGTTCGTCGAGCGCTTCGATGCCAATTCCTATCTCTATTTGACTCGCGCGATGGACTATTTCGACCTTGCCGCCGACCATAACGGCGTACTGGCCAATGCCTTCAAGGGAACGTCGACGCGCTTCTGCGTGATCTCGTTCACCAGCGACTGGCTGTTCCCGACGCCGGAGTCGCGCGCCATCGTGCACGCGCTCAACGCGGCGAGCGCGCGCGTGTCGTTCGCCGAGATCGTCACCGACAAGGGTCACGACGCCTTCCTGCTCGATGAGCCGGAATTGCTCGCCATCGTGCGCGGCTTTCTCGACGGCGCCGGCAAGGCACGAGGATTGGCACGAGGATTGGCGCAGGCGGGGGCGCGATGAACATGCTGTCGCGCACGGATCCCAAGCTCACGGTCGCCAATATCGCGCGCACGGCGGGCGGCGCGCGCGTCGACCTGGTGCTGGTCTCCGAAATGGTGACGCGCGGCGCCAAGGTGCTCGACGTCGGCTGCGGCGACGGCGAATTGCTGCGGCTGTTGAGCGAAAGCCGCGACGTCGACGGCCGCGGCATCGAGTTGTCGCGCGAAGGCGTCAACGAATGCGTCGCCAAGGGTCTCGCCGTGATCCAGGGCGACGCCGACACCGATTTGGCCGACTACCCGGACGACGCCTTCGATTACGTGATCCTGTCGCAGACGCTGCAGGCGACGCGCAATCCGCGCGTCGTGCTCGAGCACATGTTGCGTATCGGCCGCCACGCGGTGGTGTCGTTCCCCAATTTTGGGCACTGGAGCGTGCGGCTGCAGCTCCTGTTCGCCGGCCATATGCCGCGCACCGATATCCTGCCCTATAGCTGGTACGACACGCCAAACATCCACCACTGCACCATCAAGGACTTCCGCCAGCTCTGCACCGAGATCGGCGTGAAGATGGAGCGGGCGGTAGCGCTCAACGCCTGGGGCTCGCCTTTGCGGCTGATCGCGCCCTGGTGGTTCTGGAACCTGTTCGGGCAACAGGCCGTCTTCCTGCTCAGCCGCAAGGGCTGACCGCCTACTTGCCGGCGGTGAAGTACCCAAAATCTCCGATGTAAGTTCTCACCGCGGGCCGCGGCACCGGAACTTTGCGCTGCACTGCACCTGAACTTGGTGGCAGCGCACGAACACTTTAGCTTCAAGTATTCGTGCGGAACTTATTTGTATTACATAATTCTTATAAGTCTTATGTCTGATATGTAACGTATATTGTGTCAGACAAAAGTATTATTGGTGAATATCATAGCCATCATGCACGAAATGACCCTCCCCTCATCACGAAATCGCCATGGTTAGACGGCGGTAAAGCTTCATGTCATGCCCCGATCCCATCGGGAGCGACCAATATGCTTTGATAAAAGGGGACTAGCGAAATGAGATTGACGAAGAAACGGGTGACTGTCTTGCTGTGTTCTGTCGCGATGGCGGCTATTGCGAGCGCTGCCGACGCGCGGCCCGTTCAGAAGAACCATCGCCAGGCGGCCGTTGTCGCCCCGGTGAGCCCAGGCTCCGACCAGGATCCGCGCTATCCCGGACTGGCCGAGCGCCAGCAGGCCGCCGCGGCGGCGCCCGCAGTTCGCGGCCGCCGTGCGCGCGCGGCCCAGGCTCAGGCCGAGGCGCCGGTCGGACTCGGCATCTTCGGCTCCAGCTCCCTGGTAGCGGAAGCGCGCAAACACCTGGGCACCAACCCGACGGGGCGCTCGAGCCTGTGGTGCGGCGCTTTCATGGACATGGTGCTGAAGAACACCGGCCATGCCGGCGGCGGCAATCTCGCCAGCGCCTATGCCCGTTACGGCACGCGCGTGTCGGGCCCGCAGGTCGGCGCCATCGCCGTGATGAGGCGCAAGGGCGGCGGCCATGTCGGCGTCGTTACCGGCGTCGACGCCAGCGGCAATCCGATCATCGTGTCGGGTAACCACAATCGGACAGTGGCCGAGGCGGTTTACCCGGCCAGCCGCATCACCGCCTACGTGGTGCCGGGCGGCTGATCCTTTCAGTCCGTATCGGTTTGAAGCCGCGTCCCGTTCACCGAGCGGGGCGCGGTTTTCTTTTTGCGCACGGCCGCGCGGTTAAGGTTAGGACCGCGGCGTAAACCATTTCACCGTTAATTCAATCGGATCAATTCGACGAAAATCCTCGTGCTACGTCCCGAAGCAGAGCCGTCGCAATGTCGGCGGTCACAAGAAAACTGGGCAACGGGGACCCGTCCATGCGTTTCAAAGTTTGCCTCGCGCTTGCCGCCGGCTGCGTCAGCCTGTTGGCTTTGAGCATTCCCGCTTACAGCGTTCCGCTGCCGCAGCCTGCGGATCGCACCGCACGTCCGCTGCCGAAGCCGAAGCCGCAAGTCCGGCTCGCTGCGCCGCGTCCGGCCGTCGAGCGCGCGCCCGCGCCGCTTCCGGCGCCGATGCCCGTTTCACTGAGCGCCCGCATGAGCATGCCGGCGCTGGTGGCCGAGGCGCGCAAATACATGGGCACCAATCCGACCGATCGTAAGAAGCTGTGGTGCGCGACCTTCATGAACATGGTGCTCGCCAAGGTCGGCTATGCCGGCACCAATTCCGACGCCGCCAAGTCCTTCGCCTATTACGGCAAACGCATTGCCGAGCCGCGTATCGGGGCCATCGCCGTGCTCACGCGCGGCAAGAACGGCGGTCATGTCGGCGTCGTTTCCGGCGTCGACACGAGCGGCAATCCGATCATCATTTCGGGCAATCACAACAAGCGTGTCGGTGAAGCCGTCTATGCGCGTTCGCGCGTCATCGCCTACGTGATGCCGACCGAGCGCCGGCTGATGCCGACGCAGGTCGCCGAGCGCAGCCAGCCGTCGTCTGAGTTGGGGTTTGAATCGCCGATTACTGAGTTGCTCGCCGCCATCGACGCCGAGCAGGCGCGGCCCGGGCAGCCGCGTCCGCAGCAGGCCGCGCCGCAGGCGCAGCCGGTGCAGGTGCAACGTCCCGCGCCGCCGCCGGTGCCGCATCGCGTGGTGCAGCAGACGGCCGAGCCGGTTTCGCCGGCGCCGCAAAGCGCCGCGCGCGGCAGCGTCAGCAACCCATTCTCCGAGCTGATGGGACGGATGGAGCGCAGCCCGTCGCCGCAGCCCGCGCGCGCGGAG
>JALHLQ010000013.1 GCA_022844485.1 Xanthobacteraceae bacterium | reverse complement strand
CGGCACCGGGTCGGAGGTGATGCAGCGCATCGCCGTGCCGATGATCGGCGGCATGGTGTCATCGATCGTGCTGACGCTCGCCGTGATCCCGGCGATCTACGCGCTGGTGAAGGGCGTACTAATAAAGGCGACCTAAGTAAATTCCATAAGCCCAGCCAGAAAGGATAGGTAAGAGAGGGATCGCTGTGGTCCTGCGCCGTGCGGCCAAGCACGGCACGCTACGCTGGGCTACGGGATGACGGTTTGCATCCCGGTTGCTCTCCCTCCGCCACCGCGTTTTGGTCCGTTCCGAATCCACGATTTCCTTCGATGCGCTTCGGCAGATTGCACTGGACGAAATTCGTCATCTGACGACGACGGTGTTCTGACCGCCGATTGCTGAGCACACAGCGCAGGGGCCGCACGTCAGAAACTGCTGTGTTCTGCGGAAGCAATGACATAGCGAAGATGGCGCAATTCGACGATCAGCGCCCCCCCCCCCGCACCTCGCTTGGCAGGCAAGAGCTCGGTCAGATCTTGACTCGGTAGATCGCCCCGTTGCCCCAGTCGGCGGCGTAGAGATCGCCCGACGGCGAGACCGTCAGCCCGACCGGGCTCGACAAGCCATCGGCGAAGGTCACCACACGGCCATCAGCGAAAACCTCGCTGATTGTCGTACCGCCATAGTCGACGACGAACACGCGTCCGCCCGGCGTTTGAGCAATACCGGGACCTGGAGAACGCAGGCTTTCACCGGTCTCTGTGCGGCGGCCGTCACCAGAGAGGATGGTGATGCCGCGGGCAATGTTGGAGACGACATAGCCACCATCGGCCCTGTGGACGGCACCGACCGGTGTCCTGAGCCCCGAGACCACCACATGCCGAGCCTTGTCCGCACCGAAAGCTAGGATCTCGTTGGTGCGCCGATTGGCGACAAGCAGCCTGCCCGCGCGGTCGAAACCGAGCCCGGCAGGTGTGGCAAGCCCCGTGATCCAGGTTTGGCGCTCGCCGGTCGGTGAAAAGCGATACACGACGTCGCCGGAATAGGAGGCGACGTAAATCCGGCCTTCGGTGTCGATCGCCAGACCCGAGGGACCGGACAACCCGTCCGCAAAGGTCGAGCGCGCGCCGTCGGGGGTGATGCGGGATATGCGGCCCGCGCCCCATTCCGCCACGAAGAGATTGCCGGCGCGGTCGAAGGCCATACCCACGGGCGAACTGAAGCCCGTCCAAAGCCGTCCGACCGGTGCCAAGCCGGATGCCTTCGCGTCCTGCGCCACTGCCGAGACGGCGGTCGCCAGTTGCGAGGGTGGGATGGTCGTGGACATGAGACCGGCGAGAACGGAACGGCGACTAAGCATCATTCTTACTCCTCAGGCTTTGCTTTACCTGTCGCGGCAACTGATTCCGGATGTCGGTCGAACACCGCTTGGGCCGCATTCAGTCCGTTGATTGCCGCCGGAAAGCCTGCGTAGACCGACATCTGCATGATGATCTCGACGATCTCTTCGCGGGTCAGCCCGACATTGAGCCCTGCCGCGACATGGACTTCGAGTTGCGGACGGGCGTTGCCGAGCGCGGACAGTGCGGCGATGGTCGCGATCTCCCGGCAGCGCAGGTCAAGGCCCGGTCGCGCATAGATATCGCCGAAGGGAAACTCAACGAGGTAGCGCGCGAAATCGGGAGATATCTTCGACAGAGCCGCGACAACCTCCTGGCCGTCACGGCCGTCGATGGTCTGAAGCCTCTCGAGGCCAACCGCGTATCGATCGCGGCTTGTTTTCGGGGTGGTGACTTGAGGCATTCGCAGCCCTTTGAGTGGCTTCCCGATACGTACATCCGGGGAATAGGTCTCTTTCGACGGAATAATGATGCTGTTGTTGCGATCAATCCAATGCATTATTAATATAACTGTCATGAATCAAATTAATCTTTCGCGCGTCGACCTCAACCTCCTCATCGTGTTCGATGCGCTGATCGCGGAAGGCCATGCCACGCGCGCGGCCGAGCGCGTCGGCCTAACGCAGCCAGCCGTGAGTCACGCGCTCAATCGGCTTCGCGCGTTGTTCGGCGATCCCTTGTTTGTCCGCTCCCCGCGCGGGATGACGCCCACTCCGACCGCTCTTGAGGCAGCCCCCAGTGTCCGATCCGTCCTCGAACAGGTGGAGAGCATGCTTTCGCGCGACCGCAGCTTCGATCCGACGACCAGTACGCGGCAGTTCACGATCGGGCTTTCTGATTACGCCGCCTTTGTCCTACTGCCAGAGCTGACGGCACGCCTTGAGCGCGAAGCGCCACTGGCCTCACTCGTCGTGCGCAACACCAGTCGTGGGATCGGCCTTTCCATGCTGGAAGACGGCCTCGTGGAACTGATCGCTGGGAATTTCCCTGACCCTCCGCCACACATGCATGAAAAGCTGCTCTATGAAGAGAAGTTCGTCTGCGCCGGGCGCAGCGATCACGCCGCTCTCACCTCGGGCCTCGATCTCGACTGCTATCTGTCGCTCCGCCACCTGCAGGTCTCGACGAAGGGCGATCCGTTCGGCTATGTCGATGCGGTACTGCGCGAGAAGAGCGTCACCCGCACGGTGTCCATCACGGTCGGGCACTTCCTGATGGCGCCGCTCCTGGTCGCAGCGTCGGACCTCATCGCGACCGAACCAAGCCGGCTGTTCACACCCGTTGCCGGGAGGTTACCCTTGGCCCTCGTCCCGCCGCCGATCGAGATTCCACCGTTCCGCGTCGTTCAGACCTGGCACGCGCGCTATGAGGCCGACCCCGGCCATATCTGGCTGCGCCGGCTTCTCACGGAGATCGGCGATGTGGTCTGATGCCGGCCTCCCGACATCACCCCACCAAGGCTGAATGCCGATGGCCTGCAACGCACCCTTATGCTCACCGAAGCCGCTGACTGGTCGACTGGTCGGCGCGAGGCCCTTTGCCGGGTCGGGGGTTTCTGATTAACCAGGGGCGTAGTGCCTTTTCGCAGTTTATCGCTGTTCCCGAAAGCATGGGGTAGCGACGGGTGCAGAATCATAGCGCTCCAGCGGAAACGTAGTTAGCACTACTTTGGGCAGTTTTTTTGGGCGCAAACAACGGAGTGCCGGCAAGACGTGTTGCCTCTAGGCAGAAGGATGGTTTTCGGATCCGCAGCCAACTCAGGGATTATATTCTCGGGCTTGGTGATCGCATCTGTTGGGAGTCCACTGAGAATCGAGTCGACATGCCGCATTGGCGAATCTAGGGTGAGAACGTAACAAGAACTCACTGGAGGGCGAGGCTTCGCCGCGTTCTCCAACACAAGAATGTTCAGGGGCAGGCTTTCCGTGCGTACTTTAAGCGATTCGGCCGAGCTGTTCAGGCATGTGAGCGCCGAGAAAGCTCCATTTTATCGTTGCGTAATGGAGGTCTTCGCTGCCGCTAAGCGGCAATATCGTCTGCAATTAAGACCAGACGAAGTAGTATCCGAAGCCAAATGGCCGGGGCCGCAGCCTGAGATCGAAGAAGTCAGTGCCGCCCTCACTCAACTCGTTGCCTGGGGAAATCTCGAATCGCATCCTGACACTGCGCGGGTCTCTACCCTCAGCGACTTTTACCGCGCGCGCTTTCTATACCGACTCTCGCATGGCGGTGAAGCTGTAGAATCGGCTCTGGCACTGTTCGTGGAAACCTTGCAACGCCACGCCGAACTGCAGACCGTGGCTCTTGAGGACATCGCAAGCCGGCTGATGGCCCTCCAGAAGCTGGCCAGCGAGACTGAGTCCGACGCGGCGAAGACCCACGAAACACTTCGGGATCTCGTCCGCGTGTTCGAAGGCTTAGCGGAGAACGCCCAGGCGTTCATGGCCGGCGTCGCGCGAAGCATCGAGCTACAGCGGGCTGAAGCCGCCGCGGTCGCAAACTACAAGCGACAGTTGATCGACTATCTCGAGCGGTTCATAGGCGATTTGGTCCGTCGGTCTGGCACCATCGCTGGGCTCATTCTTGCTCTGGAGCCCAAGATTGATCCAATGCTGGAGCAAGTCGCCGCTCGCGAGGCGCGCGATGCTGCTCCCGGCGACATGCAAGATCGATTAAACTCGCAAAGCCGGTACCAGGAAGCTTGGCGCGAGCGCTGGAAGGGTCTGCGCGGCTGGTTTTTCCGTATTGGCCACGAACCATCGCAAGCCGAACTGTTGCGAGCGCGAGCACGAGCAGCCATCCCGCAGCTACTGGGAGCGATTGCAGCACTCAACGAACGGCGCAGCGGCCGCAGTGACCGCTCTGCGGATTTCCGCGTGCTCGCTGGCTGGTTTGCCGCCTGTGCGGATGATGCCGAAGCTCATCGGCTCGCCCGGACTGCCTTTGCATTGAATCCAACACGACATTTTTCGCTCAACATCGAAGCCGACACCGAATTGCCGGCGAGCATACCTTGGGCGGACGCGCCGCCGTTAAGGATCCATCCGCGCCTTCGCGAGTACGGCGAGGCTGCGCCACGTGGGCCACTACCTCGCGTGCGGGACCGTACCGAAGCTCGCGCCCTCCTAGCCCGTGAACTCGCAGAGGAATCGCTCCAGGTCGAGACTGCGCGCAAACGTCTGGCCACCGGAGAACCCACGCGTCTCTCGGATCTGGGCAAGCTCGACACGCATGCCTTCAGCCTTTTCTTGGCACTGCTTGGGGAAGCTTTGGCCGAGCAGGCCGGTCCGCAATCCGCGGCAGAACGGCAGACGGGCGACGGCTTGTTGCATATCCTGTTAAGGCCCCTAGACCCCAACAGCCACGCCGAGGTTGACACGCCGCACGGTGTCTTCGCCGGGCGCGACCATCTGATTACGATCACGCCGACGCAGGATCGCCAATGAACAACGGTCCTGAAACATCAACAGATAGCCGCAAAATCAGCCAGCAACAGCGCCAGTTCCAGCGCGAGGAGTTTCGTAGCGCTGTGCGTGCCCTGCTGATGGCTCCGCTGATGAGTCCGGCACATGAGGACTTCGTCGCGGTGCGACGTCAAGCAGACGATCTGCGCGAGTGGTTCGCGCGGGAAACAGGCTGGCCCCTGCAGATTGGGCGTGAGGGCGCGCGTCTTTACAAACGACCGGCCGATCTCGCCAGCCCTACGCGCGGACTGCCCGACTATGATCGTCGCCGATATGTGTTGCTGTGCCTTGCCTGCGCCGTGCTCGAACGCTCCGACCCCCAAATAACGCTCCGTCTTTTGGGAGAGAGGCTTCTCAGCCTCGCCGCCGAGCCGGCGCTCTCGTCGCTTGGTTTTACTTTCACGCTCGCTGCTCATCACGAGCGACGCGAACTTGTCTCGGTATGTCGTACTTTGCTGAGTTTGGGCGTGCTTCAGCGGGTCGCCGGTGATGAAGATGCTTTCGTCCAAGCCGGAGGCGACCAGGGAGATGCACTCTACGATGTGCATCGGCCGACTCTGGCGGGCATGCTAGCCGCTGTGAGGGGGCCATCGAATTGGCCCTCTGATGAAGCGCCCGTCACTCTGGACGAGCGGCTGCGCGCGCTTGTCGACGAGCATGTGGCCGACAGCGAGGAAGGTCGACGCACAGCGCTGCGCCGCCAAATCGCACGTCGGCTCCTCGATGATCCGGTGGTCTACATCGAAACGCTGGACCCGGAATCCCGCGCCTATTTTGCCAATCAGCGCGGGGCCATGGCTGCTCGCCTATGTGATGCGACCGGCTTGGTCGCAGAACAAAGGGCCGAAGGGCTGGCGCTCGTGGATGAGGCTGGCTTGCTAACGGATGTCGCAATGCCTGCTGAAGGCACCGATGCACATGTCACGCTCCTGGTTGCCGAGTATCTGGCAAACGGTTTCAGGTGGCAGCAGGCGAATATCTCGCACGCGACGCGGCCCTTCGCGAAGCAAGAACACGAGATCGTCGAGTACTTGCGCGAGGCAAAGAGCCGATATGGTCGGTATTGGCGAAAATCGGCGCGTGAGCCTGGCGCAGAACGCGAACTCGCAACGATCGCAATAGAACGGTTAGAGAAGCTCCACCTCATCTTGAGAAGGGCAGGGATGGTTCAGCCACTTCCGGCGCTCGCACGGTTCGCACTCGGCGAAACTGAGGTTCGTGGCGCGCACGAAGCGCACGCTCCGCCAGTCATGGCCGTCGACACCATCATTGCTTCACCATAGAGGGGAAGGTCCCACGTTGCTGTCCCCATCGCACGAGAAGCCCCCATTGCCGGTTCCGACGCGGTCGCGGTGGCAACCTTTGCGACTTGGTCTCGTGGAGCTGTTTCATTACGACAGCGAAGAATTCTGGTTCCGCGACGGTCACCTTCTTTTGCGTGGAAATAACGGCACCGGAAAATCCAAGGTGCTGTCTCTAACACTGCCGTTCCTCTTCGATGCACAACTCAAGTCTTCGCGCATCGAGCCCGATGGCGACTCCGGCAAGAAGATGACCTGGAACCTGCTGATGAACAGCCACGACCGTCGCATTGGCTATGCCTGGATCGAGTTCGGTCGTCTCGCTGAGGGCGGCACGCCACGCTATCTCTCGCTCGGCGCCGGGCTTCTGGCCGTTGCAGCTCGCCCACAAGTGGAAAGCTGGTTCTTCCTCCTTGAGGACGATGAGAATGCGTCACGCATCAATCAGGATTTTTGGTTGATGAGCGAGCATCGCGTCATCCTCACTAAGGAACGTCTACGTGAAGCGCTGCAGAGCCGCGGCCAGGTATTCGACACTGCGGCGAGTTATCGCCGTGCTGTTGATGAGCGGCTTTTTCATCTGGGCGCTAAACGCTACGACGCTTTGATGGATACTCTGATCCAGCTGCGGCAGCCACAACTGTCGAAAAGGCCCGACGAGACCGCGCTCTCCGATGCGCTGACCGAGGCCTTGCCGCCGCTTGCATCGGAAATGCTCGGCGATGTGGCTGAAGCACTCGGCCGGCTTGAGGAGGATCGTCGGCAGCTCGAAGAGTACGAGGCGCTGGCCAAAGCCATTAAGCAATTCGAACAGCGCTACCGCATCTACGCCGGAACGCAGAGCAGGCGACAGGCGCGCACTCTCCGCCAAGCTCAGACAGAATTCGACAACGCCAGCCGCGCGCGTGGTGAAGCACAGGATCGTCTAGAGAAAACGTCGGGCGAGCAGGAAAAGGCCAAATTCGCTCGCGATAATGCGGAGCTTGCGCTTAAACGCGAACGCGCGCGACTGGAGGCACTGCGGACAGGCCCCGTTGCGGAGGACGCCGCTCGCCTCCAATCGGCCGAGAGGGAAGCAGAGGCACGCCAACGTGCGTTACAGACCGCCGGCTTGACAATCGAGGAATCGGTCCGGCGATTGAATCGCAGCATTGAAGAGACGGGACATGCCAGCCAGCGTGCAAGCCAAGCTGAACGTTCCGTGATGGAGTCACGCCGGAAGAGTGCGGCCTATGCCGATGCAGCGGGTATTCTTGGATCTCATTCCGAGAATCCACTCGCAAAACTCGAGCCTGAGGCGCTGGTCGAGCTGACGGCAAGGGCGTTCGATGACGCATGTTCCGACTTTGACGCGCTGGTCGGCAACCGACGCGACGACATCGCACTCTTACGTCAGCGCCATGCCGAAATGGCGAGTGCTCAAGCTCAGCATGATCAGCGCCGCGAAGTGCGCGATCAAAGACAAGATGCTGTTGAAGCCGCAGCGAGACGACGCGAGCAAGCGGACGAGAATTTTGATCAGGAGGGTCGAAGCCTCGTCCAGGCTTGGGATCGCCACTTAGCTGCATTGAAGCAACTGCCCGTCAGTGCCGAAGAAAGCGTTGCAGCCCTGACAGCTCTGACCGATTGGGTCATGTCGTTGCAAGGCGACAGCCCACCTCGGATCATTTTACAAGCAGCACAGCAGCAGGCCAATCTGCGTCTTGCGCAGCGGCGTGTGGCGCTCGATGGCGAACACCGCGTATTGGAGACAGAGTGCAAGAGCCTCCAAGATGAACGCGATCGTCTGGAGTCCGGCGTCGACACAGTGCCGCCTGTGCCTTATACGCGCGAAGCCGAAGCTCGGAGCCGCCGTGGAGGGGCGCCGTTCTGGCAACTCGTAGACTTCCGTGGCGAGGTAACTGAACCGCAACGCGCGGGTCTCGAAGCCGCACTTGAAGGTGCCGGCTTGCTTGATGCCTGGGTTGCGCCCGATGGCCGGGTCCAAGTGGGCGACGGTGGTATGGTACTGCACGACACACAAGCATTGGAGCGACAACCTCAATCCATGTCGCTCGCTGCTTGGCTGCAAGCCGCAGTGCCGGCCGACAGTACCGTCCCAGCGGATATCATCGAACGTATTTTGTGCGGCATCACATGTTCAGACGAAGACCCTGTAGACAGTGAAACCTGGATCGCACCAGACGGCCGGTTTCGGCTTGGCGGCTTGGCGGGTGCTTGGGCCAAGCCGGCCGCGGTCTATGTTGGCTATGCGGCACGCGCTGCGGCCCGCACGCGGCGGCTAATCGAGATCACGGAGCGTCTGGCATCACTCGGCGAAGAACTCGCTGCTATGCAAGCGATGGCCGAACAACTCGCGGAAGATCAGGAGCAGGCCAACGAGGAGTGGCGCCTTTCTCCTTCAGATGATGCACTCCGAAATGCACAATTCGCCGCTGCCGCTGCTGCCCGTGACGTACAACTCGCCCGCGAGAGCTTGGCCGAGGCCGATGCACTACATCGCGAGGCCGAGCGAGCCCTGCAGATGGTGCGCGATCGGCTCAACACAGATGCAAAGGATCTGCGCCTGCCGAACTCGCCGAAGGATTTGCCCGCTCTCGAAGCGGCGCTCAATGGCTATCACGGTGCACAGCTTCGACTCGCCCAGGACATTCGCGAGTTGCGTCTAGCAATCCCAGACCTGCAACGAAGCCGCGCTCGCGAAGAGGAGGCGAGTGACGATAAAAAGAAGCAAGACGAACAGTTCGCGGCGGCTCGCATAGAGGCGGAAGAAGCCTCGGCTCGACTTGGTGCGTTGCGTGAAACGGTTGGCCCCAAGGTCAAGGAACTGCAGCAGAGAATGGCCGAGGCTCAAGCTGCTGTCGATGCAAGCGAGGAGTCAATGGGTCTCGCGATTAAGGCCCTGCTCACGGCGACCTCGGACCATGCGGTCGCGAGCGAAAAGGCCACGACTGCCAACACGACCCTTGAACACCGCAGTCAGGCGCGCGCCCAAGCCGTCTCGACATTCCAAAGATTCGCTGCGGCCGGCTTGCTTTCGGCCGCGTTGCCCGAGCTGGAACTGCCGGACAGGGGGATACCCTGGACCATCGATCCCGCCCTGACGATCGCCCGACGCACCGAACAGGCATTGTCCGCATTGAAGGATGACGACGACGCGTGGTCGCGCATTCAGCGGCAAGTCAGCGACGACTTTACGGAACTGCAACGATCCCTGAGTGCGCTCGGTCACCAGGCGCTGGCTGAACAGAGCGACTGGGGACTTATCGTCTATATTGTCTACCAGAATCGTCCAGAACGGCCGGATCGTCTGGCTGCGCGCCTTGCAGAAGAGATCAGTCAGCGCACTGAACTTCTCACTGCAAATGAGCGCGCTGTATTCGAGAATCATCTGCAAGCCGAAATTGCCTCTGAAATCCAGCGCCTGTTGCATGCCGCCGAGACGCAGCGCGAGTCGATTAACAAGGAATTGTACGTTCGCCCGACCTCCACTGGAGTTCGATTTCGTCTGTTGTGGCAGCCGCTATCGGAAGAGGAAGGCGCCCCTGTCGGCCTCGAAGCGGCGCGCAAACGCCTGCTTAATACCAACGCAGACTTGTGGTCGGCTGATGATCGACGGGTTATCGGCGTCATGTTGCAGCAGCGCATTGCCGTGGAACGCGAACGCGCCGAATCCGCGGGCGGCAAAGATGGAGGAGGCAGCCTGATCGATCAACTCGCTCGAGCGCTAGACTATCGCCGTTGGCACCGATTCAGAGTCGAACGCTGGCAGGACGGGCAATGGCGTAAACTCTCCGGTCCGGCCTCCAGCGGTGAGCGAGCACTCGGTCTTACTGTACCGCTGTTTGCCGCTGTCGCGAGCTTTTACAGCAAAGGCAGCTACGACTTGGCGCCGCGGTTGATCCTGCTCGATGAAGCCTTCGCCGGCATCGATGATTCCGCACGGGCTCACTGCATGGGCCTAATCCGCGAGTTCGATCTGGATTTCGTTATCACCAGCGAGCGTGAGTGGGCCTGCTACGCCGAATTACCTGGAGTCTCCATCTGCCATCTGCAGCGGCGAGAAAACATAGATGCGGTCTTTGTCTCCCGCTGGACCTGGGACGGCCGAGCGAAGGTGCGGCAAACCGATCCTGACCGCAGGTTCGCTCCAATATGACCAATGCAGCCGAAGCGCGTCTTCGACGGCTGTTGGGTGGCGATCATCTCGCCTCGCTGCGCAAACGGCTCCGCCAGCGTTTCGAACGTGCACCGTTGGACGCCGCCCCAGGGAGCTTTCGGATTGGAAACCTCACTTTGGAGGAGCATTCCACTCTGGCCTCGTTGCTAGGTCGTCCGCAACGCTACTCCAAGTCCTTGCAAATCGATGTCCCGCAAGTCGACGCCGCGTTCCGCAATTCAGGCATTGCCGGTTCGCTGCGAGATGCCCTGGAACAGCTCGATGGCCCCATCACTCATCTCGCGGCTAGACGCCTCGAATTGCAAACTCTTTGGTCGGATGCGATCAGCGGGTGCAGTCATGCCGGGCTGATTGAATTACTCCGAACTCCGGCGGGCTTAGGCCTGCTCAAGCGTCTCGCCAGACAGAGTCCCTCTGTCGCAGCCCAGCTGTGCCGGCATGCAGAGGCGGTGCTAGAGCGCCTTCCTGCGGCCGGCATTACACGGTCGCAGTTGGCGGCCGACGTCCTGGGCGACGCCCATGCACTCGATAGTGGTCGCGGAACGGCAACCCTGGTGTTAGCAGTCTGGCGGGTGAATCGGGCAGCTTCTGACGAAAACGACGACCCCTTGACAGAGGTAAACAACAACGCTGACGCGCAGCAGAGCAGCAGCATGGAACGAGACCGTGACATCTGGGCGAGTGCAGGCGTTCTGGTCAACGAATTGGCGCGGCCGGCCTTGTTCCTGAATCTCCCTACACGCGAGACGAAAAGCTACGGGCGGCCACCGGGGGAGCCGTCGTATGCGTCGCTGCGACTACTGTTGCGTTCGCCGCCCTCGTGGGACGTGGCGGGACGCAACATCTATGTCTGCGAAAATCCCAACCTGCTTGCGATCGCCGCAGATCACTGGGGAGCTGACTGTGCTCCGATGGTATGCACCGATGGTATGCCCGCCGTCGCGCAGCGATGCCTGCTATCGCAGCTTGCAACTGCGGATGCACAGCTTTGCTATCACGGCGACTTCGATTGGCCGGGAATACGCATCGGCAATCAAATCATGTGCGAGCATGGTGCGCGACCATGGCGCTTTAGCACTTCGGATTACGAAGCTGCCCTTCAGATCGCCTCAGGTTTTGGATACAGTCTTACAGGAATGGTGACCGAAGCAACATGGGACCCAGGCCTATCGCTGGCTATGCAGCAACGGGGAGTAGCCATTGCTGAAGAAGCCTTGGCCGCTCCTTTGTTACAGGATCTTGATAACAGGTAAGCCCCACGGGCGGAAAGCCCGAGCATCGCAACTCAGAGAGACGGTAATCATAATCAGTTGGCCGTGAAAAACCTCTAAGCGGCTGACATAGGATTCATTTTCGGATTCTGCATTGGTTTGAGATTGCAAGGTTTCTGCGTCTGGGAAAGCAAAACCTTGCAATTTCATATTTGGGATTCCCTTGCACGGGGAAGCATGATTCGGTTGTGCATCGGAGGGGATTCGATGCGGCCGAAGAAGCGGGAGACGACGGGATCAGGCGATCTGTTTCGGGCCAGGCTCGACCAGATCATCAACATGAAGCACGAGCTGGTTCAGCTTGCAGGCTCGATCGACTGGGAGTGGCTTGACGAAGAGGTTGCTCCGCTATTCAGCGACAAGGGTCGCCCTGGCATCGCAAGCCGCTTCGCGATCGGATTGCTGCTGCTCAAACACATCTTCGCCCTGTCTGACGAAGAGGTGTGCGAGCGATGGGTCTATGACCCTATTTCCAATACTTCACCGGGGAGGAGTTCTTCCAACACGCCTTTCCGCACGAGCGTTCCGACCTGACCCATTGGCGCAAACGCCTCGGAGCCAAACTTGAGCTGCTCCTGGCCGAGAGCCTGCGGGTGGCGCATGCGGGCGGCGCGCTGCGCACAAAGGACCTCAAGCGCGTCACGGTGGACACGACGGTGCAGCCGAAGGCCATCACCTTCCCAACCGACGCAAAGCTGCTGCATGCGGCCATCAAGGGACTCAACCGCCTCTCCCGCGAGCACGGCATCAAGCTGCGGCAATCCTATCTGCGGATAGCCAAACGAGCCGCGATGATGGCGGGCCGCTATGCCCATGCCAAGCAGTTCAAGCGCCATCAACACCAACTGCGCATCCTGCGCACGCGCCTTGGCCGCATCATCCGCGACATCAGCCGCAAGATCGCAGGACGGCCCGCGCTCGTGGAGGTGTTTGCCGGCCCGCTGTCACGCGCCAGCCAGATCCGCTCCCAGCAGCAGCGCCAACGGGGCTGGAAGCTCTATTCCTTCCATGCCCCGGAGGTGGAGTGCATCGGCAAAGGCAAGGCGTCAGCCGCTTACGAGTTCGGCGTCAAAGCCTCGATTGTCACCACCAATGGCCGCGCGCCGGGTGGCCAGTTCGTGCTGCAAGCCAAGGCGATGCCAGGCAATCCCTATGACGGCCACACCCTGCGCGGCGTCATCGAAGACACCGAGCGGCTCACCGGATGCGCCATCGAACGCGCCTATGTCGACAAGGGATACCGCGGTCACGATACGGCCAATCCGCGCCGCGTCTTCATCTCAGGCCAGAAGCGCGGCGTGTTCGGCATCATCAAACGAGAGCTGCGACGCCGCTCCGCCATCGAAGCCGTGATCGGACACATGAAGACCGATGGGCATCTTGGCCGCTGCTATCTCAAGGGTCGCGCCGGCGATGCCGCCAACGCCATTCTCACTGCGGTCGGTCACAACTTTCGCCTCATCCTCGCTTGGCTGAGGACTTTGTTGCGCCTGATCCTGACCGTGCTCCTGACCGCGCTCGCGCCCCAGCTAGAACTCAAATTGGCTTCTTAACGGACGACTGGCTGGGACAATGCGCTAGACCGCGGCGGCTGTCTGCGACCGCGTTTGCGGACCGCTCCCAAACAGCTGGATCAGCGCGCGCTTGATTGCGGCTTGGCGCTGCGGAGCATCGATCTTCGCACCCATCAGATCGGTGACATAAAAAACATCCACTGCCCGCTCGCCGAACGTTGCAACATGGGCGGATGCGATGTTGAGGTTCAGTTTCGACAGAGTCGCCGTGAGGTCGTAGAGCAGACCCGTTCGGTCGAGGCCGGTGACTTCGATGACGGTGTGCCGGTTCGACCACTGGTTGTTAATCATGACCTCAGGCTCGACCGTGAACGCCTTGATCCGTCCTTTCGGGGCCGCCCGCTTCGCCACGATTTCCGGCAGCCGCAGTTCGCCCTGCAAGGCCTTTTCGATCGCATCCGCGATCCGACCTGCGCGGCGCGCCTCGTCTTCGTCGCGGTCGAACTCACGGGAAATCGAGATTGTGTCGAGGGCGAGCCCGTCCGTCGTCGTGTAGATCTGCGCGTCCACGATGTTTGCTCCGGACACCGCGCAGGCCCCCGCTATGGTCGAGAGCAGGCGGGGGTGATCCGGCGCGAGCACGGTCAGCTCGGTCACGCCGCGTGCGGTGTCGAAAGCCACCTCTGTCGCGAGCGTCTTCCCGAATTTCGCGGCATGCCTGAGAAAGCGGGCATGGCTGATCTTGTGCGGCAGATCCACCTTCAGCCAATAGGCGGGATAATGGCGCGCCGCATAGGCCTTCAGCTCCTCCTCCGGCCAATCAGGCAGCGCCGCCGTGAACTCCTGCTGCGCCATGGCCACCCGCTGCGCGCGATTGACCTCCGAGAAGCCTCCCGTGAGCACAGGTTCGGTTTCATAATAGAGCGTGCGCAGGAGCTGCGCTTTCCATCCGTTCCACACGCCTGGTCCGACGGCGCGAATGTCGGCCGTGGTCAGGATCAGCAACAGTTTCATCCGCTCCAGAGACTGCACGATGGCGGCGAAGTTCTCGATCGTCTTGCGGTCGGAGAGGTCGCGGGACTGCGCCAGCGTCGACATCACGAGATGATGCTCGACGAGCCAAGCCACCGTCTCGGTCTCCGCCGGAGAGAGCCCCAGACGCGGACAAAACCGGCGCGCGATGCGCGCGCCCGCCGTCGAATGATCCTCGATACGGCCTTTGGCGATGTCGTGCAGAAAAAGGGCAACATAGAGCACCGTGCGATGCTGGGGCTGGATCGTCCGGATAAGGTCATTGGCCAGCGCGAGTTCCTCGTTGGAGCCGCGCTCGATCTCCGCCAGCACGCCGATGCAGCGCAAGAGATGCTCGTCGACCGTGTAATGGTGATACATGTTGAACTGCATCATCGCCACGACACGGCCGAACTCGGTGACGAAACGCCCGAGCACGCCGACTTCGTTCATGTGCCGCAGGACAATCTCCGCGTTGTCCTTGCCGGTCAGGATCTCGAGAAAGAGGCCGTTGGCCTCTTCGTTCTCGCGCAGCTCACGGTCGATCAGCTTGAGCGAGCGCGCGGCGAGACGCTTGGCATCCGGATGAAAGGCGAGATCGTGCTTCTGCGCCAAGCGGAAGATGCGGATCAGATTGACCGGATCGCGTTCGAACACGTCCGGCGCGGCAATATTGATACGATTGTTTTCGACGATGAAGTCTTCGCTCTCGCGGAGGCTGCGCTTGCCGCGCGGCTTGAATTTGGCGATCACGCGATTGAGCATCGGGACGGACTTGGCTTGACGCTCCTCGAGGCCGGCGCAAAGGATCGCCGTCAGGTCGCCGACATCCTTGGCGACGAGGAAATAGTGCTTCATGAAGCGCTCGACATCCTTCAGACCGGGATGTTCGGTGTAGCCGAGCCGAAGCGCGATCTCCCGCTGAATGTCGAATGACAGCCGTTCCTCGGCGCGCCCGGTCATGAAATGCATGTGGCAGCGGACCGCCCAGAGAAAATCTTCGCTCCGGCTGAACAGGTTGTATTCCTGCCGGTCGAAGACGCCGTGCTCGACAAGCTCGCCCGGCTCGCGAACGCGATAGGCGTATTTGGCCATCCAAAAGAGCGTGTGCAGATCGCGCAGCCCGCCCTTGCCGTCCTTCACGTTCGGCTCGACGAGATAACGGGACTGGCCCGCGCGGCGGTGACGCTCGTCGCGCTCGCTCAGTTTGGCGGCGACGAATTCCGCGACCGTGCCCTGCACGACATTCCGGTCGAAGCGGGTGGTCAGTTCGTCGAAGAGCTTGGTGTCCCCGAGCAGGAACCGGGATTCGAGAATGGCGGTGCGGATGGTCATATCCGCCTTGGCCTGGCGAATGCACTCGTCAACGGAGCGCGTCGCGTGGCCCACTTTCAGTCCCATGTCCCATAAACAGTAAAGGATGAACTCGGCGATCGATTCACCCCAGGCAGTCTGCTTGTAGGGGAGCACAAACAGCAGATCGATGTCCGATCCCGGCGCAAGCAGCCCGCGACCGTAACCGCCGGTCGCGACCACGGCCATGCGCTCGGCCTCGGAGCGGACCGGTGACGGATAAAGCTGCCGCGTGGCGATGTCGAACAGGATGCCGATGATGTCATCCTGCATCTTGCACAAGCTCTCAGCGCAGCGGCGGCCTTGTTTGTCCTGCAGCAGCAGCCGCTCCGCGCGCGCGCGGCCCTCGTTCATCGCCAGCTTGAGCCGTCCCGCCAATTCAGTGCGGAGCTCGCGGTCCCGACCCGCAAAATCGACCGCCAACTGATCGAGCTCCCGCGCCACGGCCTGCGGATCGAAGATCATCCCGCGCTGGTCACTCATCGTCACGCTCATGCGTTCCCGATAGCCGAGCCGTTCGAACCTGTCACGGGGACAAATGTCCTCCGCTCCCGCGTCCAAGGAGAACGGTTACCTCGTTCGGGTCCATAAATCGCTTCGGTTCTTTCATTGACGCACACCCTGGCCGCGTCTAGATGACGGCCAGCGCCGATTTGAGCGAGCAGCTTGCGGGCGCTTTACAAATGCAGCTAAAGCGCGGGGCCCGATCCCCTCGCCAGGCTGATGGCTTGAGCGGATGGCGGGCTCAACCCGCCTCCAATGTCGTCACGGGCCCGCACGAGCAGGGCCAGCTTGGAGGTAACCATGTTTGTTTCCCGACGTGCTCTTCTAGCTTTTGCGGCGCTCAGCGCTTTGTTGCCGGCAAGCGCCGCCGCGCAAACCAAGCCGCGGGAAATCCGCGTCGACTGGGCGACCTATAATCCGGTCTCCATGGTGCTGAAGGACAAGGGCCTTCTCGAGAAGGAATTCGCCAAAGACGGCATCTCGATCCGCTGGGTGCAGTCGCTCGGCTCCAACAAGGCGCTGGAGTTCCTCAATGCCGGATCCCTCGATTTCGGCTCGACGGCGGGCGCCGCGGCGCTCGTCGGCAGGATCAACGGCAACCCGATCAAATCGGTTTACGTCTATTCCCGCCCCGAATGGACCGCGCTCGTCACACGCAGAGATTCGCCGATCGCAAAACCGGCCGACCTCAAGGGCAAGAGCATCGCCGTCACGCGCGGCACCGATCCGCACATCTTCCTGGTGCGCGCCTTGGCGGACGCGAAGCTCACTGAGCGCGACGTGCGCATCGTCCTGCTGCAGCACCCCGACGGCAAGACCGCGCTGATCCGCGGCGATGTCGACGCCTGGGCGGGGCTCGATCCGATGATGGCGCAGGCGGAAGTCGAGGACGGCGCAAAACTGTTCTACCGCAAGCCGGAGGCGAACACCTGGGGCGTCCTGAACGTGCGCGAGCAATTCCTGCGCGATAACCCCGAGCTCGTCCGGCGCGTGCTCGCCGTGTACGAGGAGGCGCGCAAATATTCGCTCAGCAATTACGATGAGGTGAAGCGCACCTTCATCGCGGCCACGAAGCTGCCGGATGCCGTCGTCGACAAGCAGCTGAAGGAGCGCACCGAGCTCACGCATAGCCGCATCGGCGCGCCGCAGAGAGAATCGATCCTCGCAGCCGGCCTCGCCCTGCAAGACGCCGGCGTGATCGCAGCCAATGTCGATGTGAAAGCGGTCGTCGACGCCCTGATCGACGATCGGATTCAGCTCGTCGGCAACTGACGCAGCCACCACGGTTCGCCGCCCGCGGGCGGCGAACCCCGATTGATCTTTCGGGCATCCCCATGTCTCTTGTGCGTATGACTGCCTCAGTCCAACCCAGGACTGCCGCCAGGCGTGCGTGGCGTATCGCGCTCGGGCGCCTGGCGCGCCCCGCGCTGGGGCTTGCTTTGCCGCTCGGCATCGCTTTGTTGTGGGAACTTGCGGTGCGCATGGGACTGAGCGACGGCCGCCTAGTGCCGCCGCCCTCGCGCATTCTGGACACCTTCGGGGAACTCGCGGCTGCCGGCGAATTGCAACGCCACGCCGCGGCGACGCTCATGCGCGTCGCGGCAGGGTTCGCGCTCGGCGTCGGGGCTGGCACGCTGTTCGGCGCGCTTGTCGGCTATTCGCGCCTCGTGCGCCGGCTCCTCGATCCGACCCTGCAGGCTTTGCGGGCCATTCCCTCGATTGCCTGGATCCCCTTGTTCATCCTCTGGCTCGGCATCTTCGAAACGTCGAAAGTCGCGCTGATCGCCGTCGGTGTATTCTTTCCGGTCTATCTCGGCCTCATGGGAGCGATCATGGCGGTGGACCGCAAGATCGTCGAAGTCGGCCGGGTGTTTCGACTGTCGGGTCTCGCCATGGTGCGGCGAATCCTCCTTCCCGCCGTGCTGCCGACCTATGTCGTCTCGCTGCGCGCGGGCCTGGGACTTGGCTGGATGTTTGTCGTCGCCGCCGAATTCATGGGCGCGTCGGAGGGGCTCGGCTATCTTCTCGTTGACGGACAGCAATTGGGAAAACCGGCGCAGATCATCGCATCCATTCTTGCATTCGCCGTGCTCGGAAAATTGACCGATACACTGCTCGCGGCCGGCGCCGCGCCGTTCCTGCGCTGGCAAGACGCGTTCGCGCGCGAGTGAGGCCCGATGCTCGCCCTTGATCGCGTCGGCAAGACTTATCCGAACGGCGTCCGCGCGCTCGACGGTGTCACCATGACGGTGCAACCCGGAGAGATCGTTGCGGTCGTCGGCGGGTCCGGCTGCGGCAAGTCGACCCTGCTGCGGCTCGTCTGCGGACTCGATCAGGCGACCCAGGGCAGGATCGCGCTCGACGGGCTAAGGATCGCCGCGCCGCATGAAAAGATCGGCATCGTTTTCCAGGAGCCGCGCTTGCTGCCCTGGCTCACCGTCGCCGACAATGTCGGCTTCGGACTTGCGAACAGGTCTCGGGCCGCCCGCGACAAGCGCGTCGCCGCAGCCCTGGAGCGCGTCGGCCTTGCCGACAAGGCGCGCGCATGGCCGCGCGAGCTTTCGGGCGGACAGGCGCAACGCGTCGCGATTGCGCGCGCGCTCATCATGCGGCCGGAAGTCCTGCTGCTGGATGAGCCGTTCTCGGCGCTTGACGCCTTCACCCGCGCGGACCTGCAGGATCATCTCCTCGATCTTTGGGCCGACCTGAAGCCGACCCTTGTCGTCGTCACGCATGACGTCGACGAAGCGATCGTACTGGCGGATCGCGTGATCGTCATGCGGCCGCTGCCGGGTCGGCTCTACGAGGAGATCCAAACGGATTTGCCGCGTCCGCGAGACCGCCAGTCCGCCGCGTTCGACTTCGCCAAGCGCCGCATTCTTGCGGCGCTGGACCGTTCCCTTGACCGCTCGCCCACAATCGACGATGGCGAGACCAAGAGCGCCGAAGGCGCGGCGCTCTGGTGGTAGCCGATCAACACCGTAAGGAGAGACACCATGGACGCCGCCGCGCTTCGCGCAATGCAAGCTCCGATCAAGGAACGCTATAAGGCCGATCCCAAGGCCGGATTCATCACGCTCAAAGCCAAAGGCTCGGTCGACGACACGCATATCGCCTGCAAGGTGGAGACCGGGCGCGCGTTGGCGGTTGCCGGATTGCACCCGGCAACCGGCGGATCGGGCCTTGAGCTTTGCTCGGGCGACATGCTGCTCGAAGCGCTCGTCGCCTGCGCCGGCGTGACGCTCAAAGCGGTGGCGACCGCGCTCGACATCCCGCTCCAGCACGCCGAGGTCGCTGCCGAAGGCGATCTCGATTTTCGCGGCACGCTCGGGGTTGCGAAGGACGCGCCGGTCGGCTTCGCGCAGATCCGGCTGCGCTTCGATGTCGAGACCGACGCGCCGCAAGACAAGCTCGACCAGCTTCTCAAGCTCACCGAGCGATACTGTGTCGTCTACCAGACGATCCGCTCGGGGCCGCCTGTCGCGGTGCGGCTGGAGCGGCGATGACCCCCAACGCATGCCGACATGGCTGATCTGTCGCGCCCCTCGCTTGTCGGCGAGCGCTCGATTCTCTACCAATGAACGTGAATGGTTGCGCCGGCGCAGCCAGCTCAATCCCTCGGCGATGGTCCCCGATCCTCTTTTTTGGCTTTTCCTGCCCGCCAAGATGGCGATCGCGGCCAGCTTCGTGGTTGCCGCGTCGGTGATCACCGAACGCGCCGGCCCCACCATCGGGGCACTCGTCTCGTCGCTGCCGGTGTCCGCGGGACCAGCCTACGCCTTCATCGCGCTCGATCATGGTCCGGCCTTTGTCTCAGACAGCGCCGTGACGAGCCTCGCCCTCAACGCCGCCACATGCGTCTACGCGCTCGCCTACGCGGTGCTGGCGCAGAAGCGTTCGCTCTTTTGGAGCCTTTCCGTCGCACTCTTGCTCTGGTTTGTGGCCGCCTATGCCGTACGCCAATGGACGTGGACGGCGGGTAGCGCCGTCCTCTTGAATGCATTGGCCTTCGGCGTCTGCCTGCCGCTGGCGCGCCGCTTCACCTCGGTGACCATGCCTGCGATCGTGCGACGCTGGTACGATGTACCGCTGCGGGCCGCGCTGGTCGCCTGTCTGGTGGCCACTGTCGTCGTAACCAGCCTGCGCGTGGGGCCGCAGCTCACGGGAATGATCGCCATCTTTCCCATCGTGCTGACGAGCCTGCCTATCATTCTTCAGCCCCGCATCGGCGGGCCGGCGACCGGCGCCGTTCTTGCGAACACGATCGCCGGGCTGGTCGGATTTGCCGTTGCCCTGTTGACGGTTCACCTGACCGCCGTCGCGCTCGGAAAATGGACGGCGCTCATCATCGCGCTTCTCATCACGCTGGCCTGGAATCTCGGGCTGTGGGCGTTGTGGCGGAGCGGACTTTGGCAACGTATTGCACTTGTCCTGAGAGTCTGATCCGACTGATCCGACCTCTACCCGCGGCTTTGCGCCTTGAGCTTGAGTGCATAGAGCGCATCGAGCGCCTCGCGCGGTGACAACTCATCCGGGTTGATCTCGGCCAAGGCCTCCATCGCCGCGTGGGCCGGGTTCTCCATGCTGCCCTGCGCCGGGCGCGGCGCGACGGCAAAGAGCGGCAGATCGTCGATCAGCCGGCGAACGGACGAGCCGCGGTCATCGGCTTCCAGTTCGGCCAGAACGAGCTTCGCACGCTCGATAACGTCGGACGGAAGCCCGGCGAGCTTGGCTACTTGGATGCCATAGGAGCGGTCGGCCGCTCCGCCGACAACTTCGTGCAGGAAGACAACCTCGCCCTGCCACTCCTTTACGCGCACGGTGGCGTTGTGCAGGCGCGCAAGCTTTTGCGCCAGCGCGGTCAATTCGTGGAAATGGGTCGCAAACAAGGCGCGGCAGCGGTTGGTCTCATGCAGATGCTCGATCGTGGCCCAGGCGATCGAGAGGCCGTCGAAGGTGGCCGTGCCGCGGCCGATCTCGTCAAGAATGACGAGCGAGCGCTCGCCCGCCTGGTTGAGGATCGCTGCGGTCTCGACCATCTCGACCATGAAGGTGGAGCGGCCGCGCGCGAGATCGTCAGCCGCGCCGACGCGGGAGAACAGACGATCAACCACGCCGATCACCGCGCGGCGCGCGGGCACGAAGGAGCCGGTCTGCGCCATGATGACGATCAGCGCATTCTGGCGAAGGAAAGTCGATTTGCCGGCCATGTTCGGCCCGGTCAGGAGCCAGATGCGGCCGGCGCCCGCATCCGCCGGCGGCGATAGATCGCAATCATTGGCGACGAAGGGGCCGCCGTCGCGCAGCAGCGCCTGCTCGACGACCGCGTGGCGTCCGCCTTCAACATGGAAATCGAGCGATGAGGTGATCTCCGGGCGCACGTAGTTCTGCTCCAAGGCGAGCGCGGCCAGGGCCGCGGTCACGTCGAGGGTCGCCAGCGCATGCGCTGCCGCCTTGATCGGCGCGGCGGCCTCCGTCACGCGCGCGGCAAGGCGGGCGAAAATCTCCAGTTCGAGCCCAAGCGCCTGGTCGGCGGCGCGGGCGATCCTTGTCTCGAGGTCGGCCAACTCGCTGGTCGTGAAGCGGACCTGCCCGGCCAGAGTCTGGCGATGGATGAAGGCTGCGTTCAGCGGCGAGGCGAGCAGCTTCTCGCCGTGCTGAGCCGTAACCTCGATGAAGTAGCCAAGCACATTGTTGTGGCGAATTCTGAGGGTCCGAATGCCGGTCTCGGAGGCATAGCGCGATTGCAAGGCGGCGACGACGCGCCGGGATTCGTCTCGCAGCGCACGCGCTTCATCAAGTGCCGGTTCGAATCCTCGCCGTATAAAGCCGCCGTCGCGCTTGGACAGTGGCAGTTCGTCCGACAGCGCCTCCGCAAGCTCGCGAACGATCTTCTCATCCGGCAGGCGCAGATCCGCGACCGCCTCGGAAATCTCGCTCGGCGGATTCGGCAGCGCGCAAAGTTCACCGGCCAGCGCCTGCGCCATCGCCAAGCCGTCGCGAATGGCCGCGAGATCGCGCGGACCGCCGCGCTCGAGCACCAGGCGCGACAAGGCGCGCGCCAGGTCGGGAGCCGAACGGAGGACGTTTCGAATTCTCGTGCATGCCGATGTCTGCCCCATGACATGCTCGACCGCATCGAGCCGACGCTGGATTCCCGCCGGATCGGCCAAAGGGGCGGCGAGCCGCCGCGCCAGCAAGCGCGATCCGGCCGGCGTGACCGTCCGATCGATCGCCGCGAAGAGAGACCCTCTCTGCTCGCCGGACAAAGTCCGCAGCAGTTCGAGGTTGGCACGCGTGGCCGCGTCGATCTGCAGCGTCGCCGCCAAGATTTCCCGCGCGGGAGGCGAGAGCGGCGGCTTGCGGCCAAGCTGCGTTCTCTCGACGTAAGTGACGCAAGCGGCGGCGGCTGTGAGTTCCAGGCGGGAGAAAGCGCCGAACGCCTCCGTCGTCGCCACCGCAAAGTAGCTCGTCAGCCGCCGTTCGGCTGTGGCGCCGTCGAATACGTCGCGCGGCAGCGGAGTCACCGCCGGCAGCGACCGGAGAAACGGCGCGATATCCGGATCAGCGTAGAGCCCGTCCGAAACGATGATCTCGCTTGGCTCGATCCGGGCGATTTCGGAGGCGAGCGTGGAACGGGGACATTCGAACACACGAAACTCGCCGGTCGAAATGTCAAGCGAAGCCAGCGCGAACGCGGCAGCGCCGGTCGGCGAAGAGGACCGGGCGCGCGCCAGCGCCATGAGGTAGTTGTTGCGCTTGGCGTCGAGAAGCGTGTCCTCGGTCAGCGTGCCGGGCGTGATCAGCCGGACGACATCGCGCCGCACGACGCTTTTCGACCCTCGCTTTCTGGCCTCAGCCGGATCCTCCATTTGTTCGCACACGGCGACCCGGTGGCCGAGCGCAATCAAGCGGTGCAGGTACTCGTCCGCGCGCTCCACCGGAACGCCGCACATCGGGATGTCTTTGCCGAGATGCTTTCCGCGCTTGGTGAGCACGATCCCGAGGGCCCGCGAAGCCACTTGCGCATCGTCGAAGAAAAGCTCGTAGAAATCCCCCATGCGGTAGAACAGAAGGCCATCCGGATGGGCTGCCTTGATCTCGATATACTGCTCCATCATGGGCGTGACGCGGGAGGCTTCGCCAGCGTCCCTGCTCGGCGGAGGGGCGTGGGCAGAGGCCGTGCTCAGGGGCACGTCGTCGGACGGCTCCTTGATGGATCGCGCTTGTCGGCGGGGGGCGTCCATGGTGTGTCGACGCTACCAGAATGCTTCCACGCTTTCATGGTCGAAACCCTGCTAACCACAGCGGCAAGGCTGCGCATCATTATCTTGAGCACAAGCGCCTCCACCGATAGGTTGCGGCGGAAGGGGCCGCATTCGGCCGCGTTCAGGGGTAACGATGTTGACCAAGACTCCAAGCCGCCGGCCGCGGCCCACGTTCACCGATCAAGAAGCGCTGCAATTCCATCAGCAGGGGCGGCCCGGGAAAATCGAGGTCGTGGCGACGAAACCCATGGCCACCCAGCGCGATCTGTCGCTTGCCTATTCGCCGGGGGTGGCCGTCCCGGTGCTGGCCATCGCCGAAGATGAGGCGCGCGCCTTCGATTATACCGCCAAAGGCAATTTCGTGGCGGTGATCTCGAACGGCACCGCCATTCTCGGCCTCGGCAATCTCGGCGCGCTGGCTTCGAAGCCCGTGATGGAAGGCAAAGCAGTCCTGTTCAAGCGTTTTGCCGACGTCGACTCGATCGATCTGGAGGTTTCGACCGAGGATCCCGACGAGTTCGTCAATTGCGTCAAGTTTCTGGGCAAGACCTGGGGCGGCATCAATCTGGAGGATATCAAGGCTCCGGAGTGCTTCATCATCGAACAGCGCCTGCGTGACATCCTCGACATCCCTGTCTTCCATGACGACCAGCACGGGACGGCGATCATCGCGGCCGCCGGTCTCATCAACGCGCTGCATCTGACCGGCCGGGACATCGCCACGACCAAGCTCGTCTGCAACGGCGCCGGCGCCGCCGGGATCGCAAGCCTCGAGCTCCTGCGGGCGATCGGGTTCCGTCCTGAGAACCTCATCCTTTGCGACACCAAGGGGGTGATCTATGAGGGCCGCAAGGAGGGAATGAACCAGTGGAAGTCGGCTTTCGCCGTAAAGACCAAGGCCCGCACGCTGACCGACGCCCTGGAGGGCGCCGACGTGTTCTTCGGATTGTCGGCGAAGGGCGCCGTCTCGCAGGACATGGTTCGTGCGATGGCTGCGAGGCCGATCATCTTCGCCATGGCCAATCCGGATCCGGAAATTACGGCGGAAGAAGTCGCAGCCGTTCGTGACGACGCCATCATGGCAACCGGACGTTCGGACTATCCGAACCAGATCAACAACGTTCTCGGCTTTCCCTATATCTTCCGCGGCGCGCTCGACGTGCGCGCGCGAACCATCAATATGGAGATGAAGATCGCAGCCGCGCACGCGCTGGCCGATCTCGCGCGCGAAGACGTCCCCGACGAGGTCGCCGCCGCCTATGGGACACGCCCGAAATACGGCTCCGAGTACATCATTCCGGTGCCATTCGATCCGCGCCTGATCTCCTATATTCCCCCCGCCGTTGCCAAAGCCGCGATCGATTCGGGCGTCGCGCGGAAGCCGATCGTCGACATGGAGGCCTATCGTCACCAGCTGCGCACGCGACGCGACCCGATCGCCGGCGTCCTCACGCGCGTGTTCGAACGGCTTCGGCGGCAGCCGAAGCGGGTCGTGTTCGCCGAGGGCGAGGAAGAGCAGGTCATCCGGGCCGCGGCAAGCTTCGTGCATCAGGGGCTCGGGCCCGCCTATCTGATCGGCCGCGAAGAGCGCGTGCGCGAAACCGCCAAGAATGCCGGTGTGGACCTCGGCGATGGCATCGAGGTCGTCAATGCCCGCCTGTCACGACGGAATACGGATTACGCCAACAATCTCTATGAGCGATTGCAGCGCAAGGGATTTCTGTTTCGCGACTGCCAGCGCATGATCAACCAGGATCGCAACACCTTCGGAGCCACGATGGTGGCGATGGGCGATGCCGACGCGATGGTGACGGGCGTCACGCGCAATTTTTCCGTCGCCCTCAATGAAGTCCGCCGCTGCATCGATCCGAAACCAGGGCACCGCGTGATAGGCATCTCGCTCGTGCTCGCACGCGGCCGCACCCTTTTGGTGGCGGACACGGCCGTGACCGAAATGCCGGACGCGAACGACATCGCCGAGATTGCCGTGGAAGCGGCCGGGGTCGCACGCCGTTTCGGCTACGAGCCCCGCCTTGCCTTGCTCGCCTTCTCGACATTCGGACATCCGCCCGGGGAACGCTCGGCGCGGGTGCAGGAGGCGGTCCGCATCCTGGATTCCCGCCGCGTCGACTTCGAGTATGACGGGGAAATGGCGGCCGACGTGGCGCTCAATCCGGACCTGATGGCGACCTATCCGTTCTGTCGGTTGTCGGGCCCCGCCAATGTGCTGATCATGCCGGCGTTTCACTCGGCGGCCATCTCGACAAAGATGCTGCAAGAGCTCGGGGGAGCCACCGTGATCGGTCCCTTGCTGGTCGGACTCGACCGGCCGGTCCAGATCGTGCAGCTCGCGGCCAAGGACACCGACATCGTCAACATGGCCGCCATTGCCGCCTTCAATGTCAGCGGATGACAGCGAGTTCTCAAGCCATGGCGAAGACGAAACCAGGCGGCGTGATCGCCGCGATCGCGACCGCAGTGGACGAGACGGGCGGACCTGATTGTTCCCGCTCGGTGCGGCTGGCCCGCTTTCTGCTCGACAATGGTTGCGACGGCTTGAACGTGCTCGGCACGACGGGAGAGGCCACCTCGTTCTCACTCGTACAACGCAAAGCCGTGATGACAGCCTATCGTGACGCGGGGCTACCGGTGAGCCGGCTGATGGTCGGGACAGGAGCGGCGGCGCTGGCCGATGCCGTGGCCCTCACAAAGCATGCCGCCGAACTCGGCTATGGCGGGGCGCTGGTGCTTCCGCCGTTCTATTATAAGGGCGTGTCGGACGAGGGCCTGTTCGCCACGATCGAGCGGATCATCGCAGCGACGGCCCAACAGCCGATCCCGGTTTACCTCTACCACTTTCCCGCCCAATCGGGGCTGCCATGGGGTATCGGGCTGCTGCGCCGACTGCTCAGCGCTTTTCCCGGCCGCGTCGCGGGCCTCAAGGATTCCTCCGGAGACATGGCCTATGCGCGCGCGGCTGCGGCCATCGCATCCGACTTCAGCGTCTTTCCGTCGACCGAGGCGTGTCTGATCGAAGCGCGGCAGGGCGCTTTCGCGGGCTGCATCTCGGCCACGGCAAACGTGAACGCCGACCTCTGCGCCCGGGCGTATCATGGCGGGGATGCGGCGGCGCTTGGCGAAGCGGTCACCATTCGCAACCTGTTCGACGGCAAGCCGCTGGTGTCGGGCGTGAAAGCGCTGCTCGGCCACATCCATGCGGACACGGGCTGGGCACGAGTCCTGCCTCCCCTGACGGCGTTTTCTTCGGCTGACACCGCGGCGGTCGTCGCCGGCTACGGCCGGATCCGCTCCCGGGAGGTCGCCTAGACGGGTCTTGCCGAGGTCGAAACCCGCTTGGCGGCTCTCAAACTGTGCTTTTGCGCATGATCGTGTCAGCCACCCCGCGCCGCGTCGGCGGATCACGCGCACGTTGACGCTCCCGGCTCGGCTCACTATAAGGCGGGCCAATCGGCGGCGGATCGATTTGCCGCTCTTTTAGTATTGGCGGCGGCTCGGCTGCCTGCCCTCAAGCGGAACGGACATGGCGAATACAAGCTCGGCAAAGAAGGCCGCCCGAAAAATCGCGCGCCGCACTGAGATCAACAAGGCGCGGCGCTCGCGCATGCGAACCTCTGTTCGCAAAGTCGAGGAAGCGATCACAGCGGGCGACCGTGCGGCAGCGACCGCCGCGATCCGCGAGGCCGAGCCCCAACTCTTGCGCGCCGCGCAAAAGGGCGTCGTGCACAAGAATGCCGCCAGCCGAAAAGTGTCACGATTGATCAAGCAGATCGCAAAGCTTGCGACCTAGTGGCGTGGATTTGACATTCGCGACCCACCGAGCAGCGGCTCACAACGCGAATGCCAAATCCAAAACTCCACGAGCAAGTTATGCTTGCTAGTGGTGAGAGCGGCCGCGTTGAACGAAGCCCGGTTGATAGCCGGGCTTTTTTGTTGCTCCAGCTCCGTGGCTTCGATCAAAGAGTGTTGCGCTGTTGTCACACTTGACCCGAAAAAGTCGCATGAGTGTCATGAAAGCCTCCGAAGGCCTGTCAAGAGGGAAGGCTACGTCGTTTGCATGGTCAGTGAAACGGGCACGACTCCAATAGTTTATCGGGAACACAACCCCCCGGACTCCAAGTTCTCGCAACCGACCCCGCGCCGAAGGCGCATTCATGCTTCGGCAAACCGGCTCTGACCGCGCGCGCCCGGCCGTCATGCGATCCGCGGAAACTAATTGCAGCACAATGGTTTGCTTGTTCGCGGCAGGCGATCGACGCGATGCTTCTGCGCGCTAGGGAGCACGCGCGGAGCGGGTCCGGCGATTGCGCATTTTGAATCACTTGTCGCCTTGAAAAAGCGCGCTAGTCTCCTTGCACCTTCGGTCTGTCGACCGTTCCAGCAATCGTAGCGTTGTTTTGCTCATCAACGATGGGGCGGAGAGCTTTTGTCTGGGTGATGCAACTCTCCTGCTTTAGCGGGACCGCTTTTGACGGGCGCCGTGGTGCGTCGGCGTTTTGTGCGGCAAGCAAGGCTATGTCTTGCCCAAGAGGAACATGCAATTGCGTCGCGAACGGCGGTCGCGACAAAAAATGGGGGCGTTATGAAGACGACGTATGAAGCAACATCAGGCGGTGATCCCAGGATCGGCCGTCACCCGGAGATTTATTGTACGCATTGCCATTGGGGTCCCCTCAGGGCTGCCCGAATGGACGCTCGTGGACTGCACGCGTTCTAGAACTGTCCATCGGATTTTGCGCGGCCAATTGATGTTTCTTGTGCTCGGAACGGGCCGTTCATTCGCCGACCACATTTTTCAGTTCACGGAGCGACCATGAGCATGCCTTCAAATGCATTGCGCGCGCCTGTCAGCTCGCGCCGCGACAGCGCTGAGGCTTCAGACGGCCAGGCGACGGAAGAGCCGCAGACGATGCTGACCGATCAGGAACGCTGGATACGCGTCAAGCAACGCCTCCGGACGGAAGTGGGCGAGGATATCTTTTCAAGCTGGTTCGCCCGCATGGAGCTCGAGGCAGTCACGGTCGAGGCCGTGCAAGTCTCGGTGCCGACGCGCTTCCTCAAGAGCTGGATCCAGTCGCATTACGCCGAGCGCGTGCTCGCCTGCTGGAAAGCAGAGATGCCGGATGTCCGCCGCGTCGACATCGAGCTTCGAACGGCCGTTCGCGGCGGCGCCGGCCTGCGCATCAGAAACGATCGCCTCGAGCCATCAGCGGACGCACGCGCCCCATCCGGCATCGAGCCCATAGAGATGCGCGGCCAAATGGCGCCGGTGCAGTCCGCCCACGAGTCGCTCGGAGGCTCGCCCCTCGATCCGAGACTGACGTTCGACAGCTTTGTCGTCGGACGATCCAACACACTGGCGCACGCAGCGGCGCTCCAGGTGGCCTCGGCCAAGCGCGGCGATCCGGTGATGTTCAATCCGCTTTACATTCATTCGGGCGTCGGGCTGGGGAAAACCCACCTTCTCCAGGCCATCGCCTGGAACGGCAATGCGGGGCGCGACCGGAAGATCCTTTATCTGACGGCCGAAAAGTTCATGTACGGCTTCGTCGCGGCGCTCCGCTCGCAAACGGCGCTGATGTTCAAGGAAGCGCTCCGCGGTATCGACGTGCTCGTCATCGACGATCTGCAATTCCTGCAAGGAAAGAACACCCAAGCCGAGTTCTGCCACACGCTGAATGCCTTGGTCGACGCCGGCCGGCAGGTCATCGTGGCCGCGGATCGACCGCCGGCCGATCTCGAAAGCCTCGACGATCGCGTCCGGTCGCGCCTCGCGGGCGGACTCGTTGTCGAAATGGGATCGCTTGACGAATCGCTGCGGCTGGAAATCTTGCACGCCCGCGTCGCCGTGACGCGGCATGCTCATCCGAGCTTCGACGTTCCGCCGATGGTGCTGACGTTCATCGCCAGGACCATCACCCATAACGGGCGCGACCTCGACGGGGCGCTCAACCGTCTGCTTGCCCATAACAAGCTGACCGGTTTTCCCGTCACCATGGAAATGGCGGAACGCGCCGTCCGCGACTTGATCCGTCCGCCGGAGCCCAAGCGCGTCAAGATCGAGGACATCCAGCGGATCGTCGCCCTCCAGTACAATGTCAGCCGGGCCGATCTCCTGTCGTCTCGGCGAACGGCGAATGTCGTGCGGCCCCGACAGATTGCCATGTACCTTGCCAAGACCTTGACCTTGCGTTCGCTTCCGGAAATCGGACGTCGTTTCGGCGGGCGGGACCACACGACCGTGCTCCATGCGGTGCGCAAGATCGAGGGGCTCGTTGGCAACGATACCTCGCTCGCCGAGGAGATCGAGCTCTTGAAACGGCTGCTTCAGGAGTGAGGCTCGCGATCTTGGCAAAAAACTTGGGACCGGCACGGCGATAGCCGATCGTTGCCCTTGCCTAAGCCCCTCATCTTGGGCCAGTTTCAAGCCCCGGCGCGCTCGCGTCGGCCTTTTGCAGGCGACTTGGCTCGACCTGCGGGTTCCCACTCGGGCGGGGTTTGGTCATGAAAGTCACGGTCGAGCGCGCCGCGCTGCTGAAGTCTCTCGGTCATGTTCACCGCGTGGTCGAGCGGCGCAACACGATCCCAATCCTCGGAAACGTTCTCGTTCGCGCCGACAAGACCTCACTCGCCTTGAAGGCGACCGACCTTGACCTCGAAGTCGTGGAGACCATCGCGGCGGAGGTCGGCCCGGCCGGGGCGACCACCGTCCCGGCGCATATGTTCTACGACATCATCCGTAAACTGCCGGAAGGGGCGCAAGTCATCCTCGAAAGCTCGGGCGATCGCGCCGCCTTGATGATCCGCGCCGGACGCTCCCGCTTCACGCTGCAGTCGTTGCCGGAAAGCGATTTTCCCGACCTGGCGGCGGGCGAGATGACGCATCGCTTCAAGGCGTCGGCCAAGGACTTGAAGCGGCTGATCGACAAGACGCAGTTCGCCATCTCCACCGAGGAGACGCGGTATTACCTCAACGGAATCTATCTGCATGCCGTGAACGCCGGCAAGACATCCGCCTTGCGCGCCGTCGCCACCGACGGCCACCGGCTCGCCCAATACGAACTGCCCCTCCCGGAGGGAGCGAAGGGAATGCCCGGCATCATCGTGCCGCGAAAGACAGTGGGCGAGGTGCAGCGCCTGATCGAGGATCCGGACGCCGAAGTGGAGATCGAACTGTCGCAAACAAAAATCAGATTCGGACTTGGAAACGTCGTGCTCACCTCGAAACTCATCGACGGCACCTTTCCCGATTACGGCCGCGTCATTCCGCTGGGGAACGACAAGGCGCTGGTGGTCGATAAGAAGGATTTCGAGGCCGCCGTCGACCGCGTCTCCACCGTCTCCAGCGAACGCGGACGCGCGGTGAAGCTCTCCCTTTCCGGAGGACGGCTCGTGCTCTCGGTGACAAATCCCGATTCCGGCAGCGCCACCGAGGAACTGGAAGTGGAGTATGATGCTGATCCGCTCGATATCGGCTTCAATTCCCGCTATCTGCTGGATATTGCCGCTCAGATCGACGGCGACGCCGCGGTGCTGAAGCTGGCCGACCCAGGCTCGCCAACCCTGATCCAGGACAAGCAGGCCGATGGGGCGCTTTATGTCCTGATGCCAATGCGCGTGTGAGGAGACTCTCCTCCGGCCGCAAGAGGAGACCGCGCGAGCGTCGACCATGGCTGCCTGCATCCGACGCCTGACGCTAACGAATTTCCGTAACCATCACGCAGTCTCCTTGCAGGTCGAAGCCGGTCCTGTCGTGCTCGTCGGACCGAACGGGGCCGGCAAGACGAACCTGCTCGAAGCGATTTCCTTCCTGGCCCCGGGGCGCGGATTGCGACGGGCGACGCTGGACGAGGTCGCCTTCGACGAAGGCGACGGGTCCTGGGCCGTTTCCGCCGAAGTGGAAGGCGCGCTCGGGCTCGTGCAGATCGGCACCGGCATCGATGCGCCAACGGAATCGACCCCCTTCACGCGCCAGTGCCGGATCGATCGGGAGCCGGTCGCCTCGGCGGCTAGCTTCGCCGACCATCTGAGCGTGGTGTGGATGGTCCCGGCGATGGACGGGCTTTTTGCCGGGCCTGCATCCGAACGGCGGCGATTTCTCGATCGGCTCGTGCTTGCGAGCGATGCGATGCACGGCGCGCGCGTGAACGCGCTGGAGCGCGCCTTGCGCTCGCGCAACCGCCTCCTCGAGCAACCCCAACCGGATCGGCATTGGCTCGATGCGATCGAGCACGAATTGGCGGAAATCGCGATTGCGGTCGCGGCGGCGCGCATCGAAACGCTCCGGCGTCTCTCGGCCATCATCGCCGCGCGCAAGGACGCGGATTCGCCTTTCCCCTGGGCATCGGTCGCGCTCGACGGATCGATCGAGAAGGCGCTTTGCAGCGAGGCCGCAGGAGGTATCGAGGACCGCTATCGCGCGGCCCTGTCGGCGAACCGAGCCCGCGATGGCGCCGCGGGACGAACGCTCGAGGGACCGCACCTGACCGATCTTGCGGTGTTTCATGGACCGAAAGGCATTCCCGCAGAACAGGCCTCCACCGGGGAGCAGAAGGCGCTCTTGATCGGGCTCGTGCTCGCGCAGGCCGGGCTTGTCACATCGATGATGGGCGTGACGCCGGTGTTGCTCCTCGACGAGGTCGTCGCCCATCTCGATCCCGTGCGGCGCGCGGCGCTGTTTGATTCGATCACGCAGCTTGGCGCGCAGGTGTGGATGACGGGGGCCGATCCAGCGGCCTTTTCCGACGTGACCGGCCGCGCCGAAATCTTTGCCGTGGCGCCCGGACGGGTTGAGCGGGAGCCCCGCTAGAGGGCGACCGAGAGCGTTTCCGACGGCCTTCAAAGGGCCCCGATCAGGGTGTTTTTTACTTTTCGAGTCAAAGGCTTATACCCCTTCACTTTGGGCTGTACGCTCCCCATTTTTCATGTAACACCAACAGTGAAAATTCCACCCCAGCGATTCGAAGATCACCTTCATGGCCGAGCCAGCCCGCCAACAGCCAGACTCCGAATACCGCGCGGATTCAATCAAGGTCCTCAAAGGACTCGACGCCGTGCGCAAGCGGCCCGGCATGTATATCGGCGATACCGACGACGGCTCGGGCCTGCATCACATGGTCTACGAGGTCGTCGACAACGCCATCGACGAGGCGCTTGCGGGCCATGCGACGCATGTGAGCGTCGTGCTCAATCCCGACGGTTCGGTGACGGTGTGCGACGACGGGCGCGGCATCCCAACCGACATCCATCAAGGCGAGGGGGTGTCAGCGGCCGAAGTGATCATGACGCAGTTGCATGCGGGCGGGAAATTCGACCAGAACGCCTACAAGGTTTCCGGCGGGCTGCACGGCGTGGGTGTCTCCGTCGTCAATGCGCTCTCCTCGTCGCTGAAGCTGACGATCTGGCGGGACGGCAAAGAGCACTTCATGGAGTTTCGCGACGGCGAGCCGGTCGCGCCCTTGAAAGTGGTGGGAGACGCGCAGGGAAAGCGCGGGACCGAGGTCACTTTCCTGCCCTCGACCTCCACCTTCACGATGACGGAATTCGACTATGCAACGCTCGAGCACCGCTTGCGCGAGCTGGCTTTTCTCAATTCCGGCGTGCGCATCGTGCTCTCCGACATGCGGCATGCCGTCGAGAAGCGGGAGGAGATGCGCTACGACGGCGGCGTCGAGGCCTTCGTCAGATATCTCGACCGCAACAAGACGCCGCTGGTGCCAAAGCCCGTCCTGATCACGACCGAGCGCGACGGAATCGGCGTCGAATGCGCACTATGGTGGAACGACGGATTTCACGAGAGCGTGCTTTGCTTCACCAACAACATTCCGCAACGCGACGGCGGCACGCATCTCGCGGGCTTCCGCGGCGCGTTGACGCGCCAGGTGACAGGCTATGCCGAGTCAGGCGGGGTCTCGCGCAAGGACAAGGTGGCGCTTACCGGAGACGACTGCCGCGAGGGTTTGACGGCGGTGCTTTCGGTGAAGGTGGCCGACCCGAAATTTTCGTCGCAGACCAAGGACAAGCTCGTCTCCTCCGAAGTCCGGCCGGCGGTGGAGAGCGCGATCAACGAGGCGCTGCATGCCTGGTTCGAAGAGCATCCGTCCGAAGCGCGGGTGATCGTCGGCAAGGTGGTGGAGGCGGCGGCCGCTCGCGAAGCCGCGCGTAAGGCGCGCGAGCTCACGCGGCGAAAGGGAGCGCTCGATGTATCGTCGCTGCCCGGCAAGCTTGCCGATTGTCAGGAGCGCGACCCGGCGAAAGCAGAGCTGTTCATCGTCGAGGGCGACTCCGCCGGCGGATCGGCCAAGCAGGGCCGCAATCGCGAATTCCAGGCGATCCTGCCGCTGCGCGGGAAAATCCTCAACGTCGAGCGGGCGCGGCTGGACAAAATGCTGTCGAGCCAGGAGATCGGGACGCTGATCACGGCGCTCGGGAGCGGCATACGCGAGGAGTTCAACGTCGACAGGCTGCGCTATCACAAGATCATCATCATGACGGATGCGGACGTGGACGGCGCGCATATCCGCACGCTGCTCTTGACGTTCTTCTTCCGGCAGATGCCCGAATTGATCGAGCGTGGTCACCTCTATATCGCGCAGCCGCCCCTCTATAAGGTCACGCGTGGCAAGTCAGAGCAGTACCTCAAAGACGAGCGCGCGCTCGAGAACTACCTGATTGCCGGCGGCCTCGAAGATGCCGTCCTGCGGCTGTCGACCGGCGAGGAGCGCGCGCGCGAGGATTTGCGCGCGGTCGTGGAAGAGGCGCGGACCATTCGGAATATCCTTCACGGCCTGCATAGCCGCTACAATCGCAAGGCCGTCGAGCAGGCCGCCATCGCGGGCGTGCTGACTCCGCGGATCACCGGAAATCCCGAGGCGGCGGCGGAGGCCGCGGAATCTATCGCGCGCCGGCTCGATGAACTCTCCGACGAGACCGACCGCGGCTGGCATGGCGTGTTCGAAGAAGGCTCCGGCTTCCGCTTCGAGCGGATGGTCCGCGGCGTGAAGGAGGTTGCCAACATCGATCAGGCGCTGCTCGGCTCCGCCGACGCGCGCAAGCTCGATGACCATGCCGCCTCGCTTTCGCAGGTCTACGCGCGGCCCGGATCGCTCCGGCGCAAAGGCGAAGAGAGCGCGATCTACGGGCCCGTCGGGCTATTCGATGCGGTCACCGCGGCAGGCCGGAAGGGCATCGCGCTGCAGCGCTACAAAGGGCTCGGCGAAATGAACCCCAACCAACTGTGGGAGACCACGCTCGACACCAATGTGCGCTCGCTGATGCAGGTGAAGGTCAAGGAGGTCGACCAGGCCGACGACATCTTCACGAAGCTGATGGGCGACGTGGTCGAGCCGCGCCGCGAATTCATCCAGGAGAACGCGCTGGTTGCTGAAGTGGACGTCTAGATCCTGATCCCGATCGAATAGAATCGGATCAGACTCCAAAGGCCTGAATTCCATCTCCACCAGGGGCTCACCGGCTTCGGGCTCGGTCTTGATCCTCACCCGGGGCCAAAGCGTGGTCAGGGGTGCACGGCAATGGCGGCGGTCTCAACCTTCACGTCGCGCGGCAGGCGCGCGACCTCCACCGTCGCCCGCGCCGGCGGAGCGGTTTTGAAGAAGGTCGCGTAGATTTCGTTCATCTTCGCAAACTCGTTCAGATCTTTGGGAAAGACCGTCGTTGAAACCACGTTGTCCATGGTGAGGCCATCGGCTTCAAGCACGGCCTTGAGGTTGTTCAGCACCGCTCGGTTCTCCTCCCGGCCGAGTCAAGGCGCAGAGCTGGTCAATGTCCGGGCAAGACAAGCACCTTCGGCTTTGGAGGCAGCGTGGCCTTGGAGACCACGAGCGAGGGGACACTGGCGATCTCCACATCCCATAGCTGCCGAACGCGCGACAGGAACCGTTCCAGCGTATAGGTGCTGAAATAATGCATCGGAATCATAAGCGGCGCCTTCAGCGCCTGCAGGACTTCGACCATGCCCTCGAGGTCAAGCGTGTAGCTGCCGTCCACGGGCACGAACACGACGTCGACCCGCCCCATCTCGTTGAGCTGCTGCTGGGTCAGGGTGTGATGCAGATGGCCAAGATGGGCGATGCACAGACCGGCCAGTTCGAACACGAAAATCGAATTGCCGTGCCGCATCGTGCCGCCGCCGAAGTCGCGGATGTTGGTCGCCACCGAACGCACGCGGACGTCCTGATAGGTCAAATCATGGTTGCTCGGCGAACCGTCCGGCTTCCAGCCGCGCAACACGTGCTTGATGCCGCGATCGGGGCTGTCGGTGAAATGCGTCGCGTGCGCGCGGTTCATGGTGACGATGTCGGGAAGGACCGCAGGGCGCACATAGTCATTGTAGTCGGTCGCGATGCGGACCAGTTTTGGACTCTCGATCAGGAAGGTCGAATGGCCGACATAGGCGATGCGCGCCTGATCCGCTCCCAGCCCGGCGTGCCTGAACGCGGCGGGGATTGCGCGTGCTGCGGGTTGCGCAACCAGGCCCGGACAACGATCGGCGAATTCAGAAGAGGGCGGGGAAGCCGCCGGCTGCGCATGGGCGTCGAAGAAAATGCCGAAGGACGCCATCGCAAGCGTGGCGAACCATAGCAACCGGACGATCATCAGCCTGCTCCATCGCGAACCGATGCAGGCATGCTAGCACGAGAGCGGGGGCTCGGCGCAGCCGGGCCCCGCTCCTCAGCGGAATGTGACGATCGGTCCCTTTTGCGTCACCACGATCCAGCGTCCGTCGCGGAACTTGATCTCGTGAACGCGGCCCAGACCGGGGATGCTCTTGCCGGCCTCGGCTTCGAACGTGCCGGCCGCGCCCTCAATCTGGGCGACGCCGTCGGTAACGCTGCGCACGGTCCAGCCGGCCAGCGGCTTTTGTTTGTTGCGTGCCGCCGCGCTCGCCGCGGGCTGCTTGGAGATGGACCCCGTGATCTCCGATCCTGGGCCGAGCCCCACCGTAGCGGCCTGAGTCTTCGACTGCGCGACGCGCCGGGGCGCAAGGGACGCGCTTGCGGTATGCTCGATCGTGTCGGCGATCCTTGCAAAGGTCGCGGCATTCTCTTCGCTTGCATTGGTCACGGCGGTACGCAAGGCGGTGACCTGCCCAACCGCAGACTCCAGCTGCGATCGAAGATCGAAGACGTGGTATCGAAGCGCATAAAGCTGTTCGCTCACGTCGACCTGAACCGGCTCGACCTGGGCCACCACGGCCTGCTGTATCCCAGGGATCCCGCCGAGCGTCATCATGGCGCCAGCGCCGCCGCCAAGGATGACGGCCGTGCAGATCGCCACGGCCCGGGTCAGCTTTCGGGCGAACCCGCTGCGAACCGGAGGCTGGCTGATGGTCGAGGAATTGGGAATCTTGGGAACGTGGACCGACTGCTTGTCTTTCATGGGCACACACTCTGTCATTGCGTTTGCACAGAAGTAAGCACGCCGACTTACCAGCCGGTTACCAAACGGGCGCGCGCCAAACTATTTTCACAAAAGAAACGGATTTCCGTTCCGCTCTGCAGCAATCGTCGAGGCCGGACCGTGACCCGGAAGGATGGTGAAATCATCGCCGAGGGTCAGCAGCTTGGCCTTGATGCCGCTGATCAGTTGCGCATGGTCGCCATAGGCGAAGTCGGTCCGCCCCACCGAGCCCTTGAAAACGGTATCGCCCACCAGCGCGAAGCTGGCTTGCCTGTTCACAAAGACGATGTGTCCCGGCGTGTGACCCGGCACATGAAGAACATCGAACACCAGCTCGCCGACTGTCACCCGATCCCCTTCGCCAAGCCAGCGCGCCGGCATGACCGCCCTCGCCTCGGCAAGACCGAAGGTGCGTCCCTGCGAATGGAGCGATTGGAGAAGGAAGGCATCGTCCTCGTGCGGGCCTTCGACCGGCGCCCCCAGCGCTTCGCTGAGTTCAGCGGCGCCGCCGGCGTGATCGATATGTCCGTGCGTCAGCAAAATTTTTGTGACGGACACCCCGAGTTCGTCGATCGCCGCCCGAATGCGGCCGACATCCCCGCCCGGATCGACGACTGCGGCGTCCTTTGTCGCCGCGCAGGTAACGATCGAGCAGTTCTGCGCGAACACCGTGACCGGCAGGACGGCGACCTGCAGAGGCGACAGGGTATCCCGAGAGATCACCTGAGCAGCCCGTTCTCTTGTGCCAGCGCCATCAAGGATGTTTCCGGGCGGGCGCCGAGATGCTGGATCACCTCGGCGGCCGCGAGGGCGCCAAGCCGGGCGGCGACGGCAAGGTCCGTTCCGCGCGCGAGCCCGACCATGAAGCCCGAGGCGAAAAGATCGCCTGCGCCGGTGGTGTCCACGACACGGTCGACGGGATAGGCGCGGATGGCGAGCGTCTGGTCGGGGCTCACGACCACACAGCCCTTTTCGCTCCGCGTGACCACCGCAAGGCGCGCGTCCTGGCGGAGCGCGCGAAGGGCCGTGTCGAAGTCGGCGGTCTGATAAAGGCTGTGAAGCTCGGCCTCGTTGGCGAACAGGAGGTCGACCGTCCGGCTCCGAAGCAGACCCAGAAACTCGTCGCGCCAGCGGTCGACGCAAAACGCGTCGGACAAAGTCAGCGCCACCTGCCGCCCCGCCTCATGCGCGATCTTGGCCGCCTTGACGAAGGCATCCTTGGCGCTCTGAGGATCCCAAAGGTAGCCCTCGAGATAGGTGATCGCGCTGCCCGCCACGGTCGCCGCATCAACGTCTTCGGGGCGGAGATCCTGTGCCGCGCCAAGATAGGTGTTCATCGTGCGCTGCCCGTCGGGCGTCACCAGGATGTAGCAGCGGGCGGTCGGGGGACCCTCGTTGGCCGCCTCAGTGCAGAAGGCTACGCCGGAGGCGCGAATGTCATGGGCGAACGTGCGGCCCAATTCGTCATTTTTGACCTTGCCGATAAAGGCGGCGCGGGCGCCGAAGCTGGCAGCTCCGACGATCGTATTCGCAGCCGATCCGCCGGACACTTCGATCGCCGGACCCATCGCGTCGTAGATCGCGTTCGCGCGCGTCTCATCGATCAATGCCATGCCGCCTTTATGCATTCCATGCCTGATCAGGACATCGTCTTCGGCGCGGGCGATCACATCGACAATGGCGTTTCCGAGGCCGACGATGTCGTATTTCGTCCGATTCATTTGTCTCTCTTGCGCGGGGGCCCGCGGACTAACATGCCGGCCCGGACGCGGCAATGGCGCCTTCGTCACGCGGCGAGCGTGGCGGGCTTGCGGGACGCCGTGTAGATTACGGTGGGAGTTTTGCATGTCGCTTGCGCGCAATGTCGCCATCGTCGGCGCAATGACGCTCGCCTCGCGCGTGCTCGGATTCCTGCGCGACATCATGATGGCGGCGGTCTTCGGCGCGGGCGCGATCGCGGACGCCTTTTTCGTGGCCTTTCAGATTCCCAATCTTGCGCGACGCATCTTGGCGGAGGGTGGACTGAACGCAGCGCTCGTGCCGCTCTATTTGCGTCGACGCGATGAAGCGGGCGAACCAAGCGCCGGCGCGTTTGCCGGGCAGATCAGCGGCACCTTGTCGGCGGCGCTGGCCGCCATAAGCCTCGTGCTCGCGCTTGCGATGCCTTCGCTGATCCTGCTTCTCGCGCCCGGTTTCGGCGCTTCGGATCCGCGCATGACGCTCGCCGTCGGTTTCGCGCGCTTGATGCTGCCCTATCTGTGCTTGGCGGGCCTGCTCGCCGTCTTCATCGGCGTCCTCAACGCCAACAACCGCTTTGCCGCGGCCGCATCGGCCGCGCTCGTTTTCAACATCGTGCTTGTCGTGGCGCTCGCTACGATCCTGTTCCAGGAAAGCGGGGAGACCGCGCTGTCAGGGATGAAGCTCGCGGCTGGCGTCGGGCTCGCCGGACTCGCACAGGCCGTTCTGCTTGGGGGCGCCGTTTGGATCGGCAAGGAACGCGCGACGCCGGTCTCGGTTTCGTTCGGACCGGAGATGCGCCGATTCCTCGGCGTCGCGATCCCGGGACTGGTTGCGAGCGGCATTCCGCAGCTCACCCTCATCGCCGCCGTGATGATTGCGTCCGCGCAGCCCAATGCGGTGTCCTGGATCTACTATGCCGTCAGACTCTTTGAACTCCCGCTTGGAATCGTATCGATCGCAGTCGGCACCGTCCTCGTGCCCGCTTTCACTCAAGCCGTCCGTCAAGACAATCGAGCCGCGCTGACGGCGTCGGAATCGCGAGGCCTCGAGCTTGCTCTCGGGCTGTCGCTGCCCGCCGCAGTCGGCCTTACCCTGCTGGCGCAGCCGATCGTGCGCACCTTGTTCGAGCGCGGCGCGTTCACGCCTCAAGACACCGACGCAACCGCGGCCGCCCTCGCCATGTTCGCAGTCGGTCTTCCCGGCCATGTGCTCGTCAAGGTGTTCGCGCCTGCGTGCTTTGCGCGTGAAGACACGGGAACGCCGATGCGCGCGGGTCTGCTGGGCTTGGCCGTCGCGATCCTGGGCAGCATCGTCCTGATGCCGGCGCTCGGTCATGCCGGGGTCGCGTTGGCCACGGCCTGTTCCGGCTGGGCGAGCGCCGTCATGCTTGGTCTGCTCGTTTCCAAACGAACCGGGTTCGCTCTCGATAAGGAGGCCCGCCGACGGCTCCCCCGCATTGGCGCGGCGGCGCTTGGGATGGCCTTCGCCGTCGGTGCGGCGGACCACCTCCTCGCTCCTTGGATGTCGGCCCCCTCGGGGGCGATGCGCGCGGTCGGACTGGCTGGCGCGCTGAGCCTCGGGCTCACAGTCTACCTGGTCCTCCTGCAGGCCCTCGGAGTGGCCCGGCTGCGGGATTTCGCACGCATGATGCGCAAGCGCATCTAGTCCCGATTCCGAAGTTCGTATAAGAGCCTGCCGCAAGCGTGGACGAACTTTGGAAATCGGACGCTCCCGAGCAGAGGTCAAAAAAATTGTTCAAAGAACGCGTGTTCTCAGGAGTGCAGCCGACCGGCAATCTGCATCTCGGCAATTACCTTGGCGCCATCACCAAGTTCGTCGCGCTGCAGGAACGCTATGACTGCATCTATTGCGTGGTCGACCTGCACGCGATCACCGTCTGGCAAGACCCAGCGGAATTGCCGCGCGCCACGCGCGAGGTCACGGCCGCCTTCATCGCTTGCGGCATCGATCCGAAACAGAACATCGTCTTCAATCAGAGCCAGGTCGCCGAGCACGCCGAACTCGGCTGGATCTTCAACTGCATCGCGCGCATGGGCTGGCTCAATCGCATGACGCAGTTCAAAGAGAAGGCCGGCAAGGACCGCGAGAACGCATCTGTCGGGCTCTATTCCTATCCGACGCTGATGGCCGCCGATATCCTCGTCTACCGCGCCACTCACGTGCCGGTCGGAGAGGACCAGAAGCAGCACCTCGAACTCTCCCGCGACGTCGCCCAGAAGTTCAACAACGACTATGCCGTGTCGATTCACGCGCATGGCTTTGGCGACGCGTTTTTCCCCTTGCCGGAACCCTTGATCACGGGGCCGGCAACGCGCGTGATGTCGTTGCGCGACGGCACGAAGAAGATGTCGAAATCGGATGCTTCCGACTATTCGCGCATCAATTTGACGGATGACGCCGAGGCCATCGCGCAAAAGATACGAAAGGCGAAGACCGACCCGGAGCCGCTTCCGAGCGAGGAGAAGGGACTCCTGTCGCGGCCGGAAGCCGACAACCTCGTGGGCATCTACGCGGCGCTTCAGGGCGTCACCAAGAGCGACGTCCTGCGCGACTATGGGGGGGCGCAGTTCTCGTCCTTCAAAGGCGCGCTGGTGGATCTCGCGGTGGCGAAGCTCGGCCCGATCGGGGCGGAGATGAAGCGGCTGGTGCAGGATCCCGCCTTTATCGACTCGGTGCTGGCAGAGGGCGCCGGACGCGCGCAGGCCATCGCGGCGGATACGATGAAGGCGGTCAAGGACATTGTCGGGCTGGTCCGCCGCTGAAGGCAGGGCCTCGCCTTGTGTCCATGCTCCACCGCGTGGCAGCATGATCGCGGGCGAAAAGTCGAGGGACGGGCGGGGACGAGCTGATGAGCCGCAGGCGGCGCAGTTACGAGGCGGGTCACACGCCCAAATTCCTCGTGATCGTCGACGATACGCCCGAATGCGACCGCGCCATCCATTTTGCCAGCCGGCGCGCGGCGCGTACGGGCGCCAAGCTTGTCCTTCTTCGGGTCATTGAACCGCATGATCGCCACCAGCAATGGCTCGGCGTGGCCGACATCATGAAGCAGGAGGCCCAAGAGGCGGCAAATGCCTCGCTCGAGGCGGCGTCGGCGCGCGCCTACAGCGTCGCAGGAATCAAACCCGAACGTGTCGTCCGGGAGGGGGAGAAAGCCGAACAGATTCTCCTGCTGATCGAGCAGGATACGGATATCGCCATTCTGGTCCTGGCGGCCGGGACTGGAACCGAAGGCCCAGGGCCGCTGGTGTCCAGCCTGAGCAAGACCGCGGGAACATTCCCGATTCCGGTCGCAATCGTCCCCGGGCAGCTTTCCGATGAGGAACTCGACGCCCTATCCTGACCCCCGAAGGCGCATTGATCCTTCCGGGGCGGGTGCCCATCTAGTAGAATAAAGGGGCGGGTTGGCCTAGAAGCTGCAGGCGTCGGAGATCAAAGAATGTTCATCCAAACGGAAGCCACGCCGAATCCGGCTACGCTCAAGTTCCTTCCCGGGCGAACCGTGCTCGGAAGCGGCACGCTCGACATGCCGGATCGGTCCGCGGCCGCGAAATCGCCGCTGGCCCAGCGCCTGTTCGAGGTGGACGGCGTCGCCGGCGTTTTCCTCGGCTCCGATTTCGTCACAGTGACCAAGACCGCCGGGGATTGGCAGCAGATCAAGCCGGCCATTCTCGGTGCCATCATGGAACATTTCATGACCGGCGCGCCGGTGATCGCGGAGGATGCGCAGTCCGACTCCGAAGACGGCGAATTCTTCGAGGACAGCGATGCGGAAACGGTGGCCACGATCAAGGAATTGATCGAAACGCGCGTGCGCCCGGCTGTGGCGAACGACGGAGGCGACATCACCTTCCGCGGATTCAAGGACGGGGTCGTCTATCTGGCGATGAAAGGGTCCTGCTCCGGCTGTCCATCCTCCACCGCCACCCTCAAGCATGGTATCCAGAACCTCCTTCGGCATTTCGTGCCGGACGTCACGGAAGTTCGCCCGATCTGAGCCCGGCCGATCCGGCCATGCGGAACGCGACGGTCTGCCTGAATGCGCGTTCTTGCCATTGACACGGCGCTCACGGCCTGCGCGGCGGCGATCTTGGACACGGCGCAGGGTGCGATCGCAGCGAGTGAATCGATCGATATGCCGCGCGGTCATGCCGAAGCGCTCTTGCCTTTGGTCGCGCGGGTGGTCGATCGGAGCGGTTTTGAATTCCGCGACCTCGACCGTATCGCCGTGACCGTCGGCCCGGGCAGCTTTACCGGGCTGCGCGTGGGGATTTCCGCAGCGCGCGGGATTGGGCTCGCGGCCGGACGCCCCGTGGTCGGCATCTCCACGCTTGCCGCCTTTGTCGCCCCGCACGTCGCATCGGGCCGAGCCGGAGCGGTTGTCGCCGTCGTCGACGCCCGGCACGACAATGTCTACATGCAGGTTTTCGGACCAGACGGGCGAACGACACAGGCGGCGCGGGTTGCTCCTCTCAGCGAGGCCGTCCGTGCTGCAATGAGCGATCGCGCATTGATCACCGGCTCCGCTGCGGAGTTGCTCCTCAAGAACTGGCCCGCGGGAGAGGCAAAGCCCCGCGCGGTCGATCAGCGGCCTGCTCCTGATATCGGCTGGGTCGCCCGCCTCGGCGCGGTCGCCGAGGAGCGACGCGCGCCCTCGCGGCCGCTTTACCTGCGGGCGCCGAATGCGAAGCCGCAAGACTCGCCGCGACTGGCACGACGATGACGGGCTGGCTTGGTCTTTTTGCGGCAAGCAAGCCGGTCATCTCGCCCGCCGGGCCGCGCGACGCCGCCGCGATCGCCGCCATCCATGCCCGGTCCTTCCATCGAGGGTGGAGCGAGCAGGAGATCGAGCAAATCCTGATGGAGCGGACGACCGTCGCCGACCGGGCCGTGGAAGGACGCAAGCTCGTCGGATTTATCCTGTCGCGAGTCGCCGCCGACGAAGCGGAAATCCTGTCCGTTGCGGTTGACGTGCGCCGTCGCAACAAAGGCCTCGCCCGAGGGCTGTTGCAGGCCCATCTGGGACGCCTCGCAGCGCACGGGGTCAAGGCCGTTTTCCTGGAGGCCGACGAATCCAATGCTCCGGCTCAAAGACTCTATGCCCGTGCAGGGTTCACGAAAGCGGGACAGCGAGCCGGCTATTATGGCGGCGCCGATGGCAGGCGCGCAACGGCGCTCGTGCTGCGCCGTGATCTCGTCTGAACGGCGAGCTCGCACACGCATGAACGCTATGGCATCCCTCTCCTGGAGCGAATTTACCTGGGTTAAATCGCTTCGTGGGTCCCAACTCCTCTTGCGCATGATCTTTGTCGGCAAACCGGCATCCATTTCCACGGATCATGCGCTAATATGCGCACAATGATGGCAGACGTGACAGACCTGAGCGTCAACAAGATCGAGGCCCAGTGCATCGCAAGAGGGATGCGCATGACGGAGCAGCGCCGCATCATTGCGCGCGTGCTTGCCGATTCGGCCGATCATCCGGACGTCGAGGAGCTTTATCGTCGGTGCGCCGCGATCGATGACCGGATTTCGATCTCAACGGTTTACCGCACCGTGAAGCTTTTCGAAGATGCAGGCATCATCGAGCGGCACGATTTTCGCGAGGGACGCGCGCGCTATGAGCAGCATCCGGAAAGCCACCACGATCACCTGATCAATTTGCGAACGGGAGAGGTGATCGAATTCCAGTCGGACGAGATCGAACAACTGCAGGCGGAAGTGGCGAGGCGGCTCGGCTACCGCCTGGTCGACCATCGGCTCGAACTCTATGCCGTGCCGCTCGACGGCAAACCCAAGAAACGCTGATGTTGCGAGTGGCGGTTGTCGGCAGCTTGCTCGGGCTCGTCACGGCGACCTTGATTCCGCTGCAGTGGCTGTCGGTCGCTCTGCGACTCCCGACCCGGCGCATGATCCCGATCGTCTATCACCGGATCGTCTGCGCGCTGATCGGCCTGCGCATCCATGTCGTCGGCAGCAAGATCAACAAGCATCCTTTGCTGGTAACCGCGAACCATTCCTCATGGCTCGACATCCCGGTGATCAGCGCCATGACTCCGGCGGTATTCGTCGCCAAGCAGGAGATCGCCAGCTGGCCGTTGTTCGGGCTGCTCGCGAAGCTGCAACGATCGGTGTTCGTCGATCGCACGCGGCGGCACAAGACCGCCGACGTGAACGCCGAGATCGCGCAGCGGCTGGCGGAAGGCGATCCCGTGATTCTGTTCGGCGAAGGCACGGCGAGCGACGGCAACCGCATCCTGCCGTTCCGCTCCGCACTGATCGGAGCCGCCAGGGACGCGCTCGCGAACGCCGAGCATACGGGCCAAGTCTTTATCCAGCCTCTATCGCTCGCCTACACTCGCCTACAAGGCGTGCCCATGGGCCGGCAGTTTCGGCCGGTGACGGCATGGCATGGCGGGGTACGGCTCGGTCCGCATTTCATTGAAGTCTTGCGCCAAGGGGGGATCGACGTGACAGCAAGCTGGGGCGAGCCGATCGCTTATGACGGGGAAATTGACCGCAAAGCCGTTGCAAAGGAGCTCGAAACCTCGGTCCGGAGATTAACCGTTGCGGCTTTGCGCGGATCGCCGGCTCAAGCCGGTTGAAACGGCCGCTTAAGCATTCCATTTTCCAGTCCGAGCCGGTAAGACAAGCGTCATGTGCGAGGCTTCATCCCGCTCATGAGAAGCCCGCAATGGCGGCTCCGAGCAAAGGCGATTGACGCGACCGGAATGACCGGACAACGCAAGTTCTTCATCAAGTCATATGGCTGCCAAATGAACGCCTACGATTCCCATCGTATGGCGGACATGTTGGCTCCTGCAGGCTTCTCCGAGACGGCGACGGCGGCCGAGGCCGAGGTTGTCATTCTCAATACCTGCCACATTCGCGAGAAGGCCGCGGAGAAAGTCTATTCGGAGCTCGGGCGTATTCGGAAACTGAAGGAAGCCGCCGAGCGCGAAGGGCGGGGGATGCTGGTCGCGGTGGCCGGCTGCGTCGCCCAGGCCGAGGGCCGGGAAATCATTCGCCGCGCGCCGATCGTGGACCTCGTGTTCGGGCCGCAAAGCTACCACCGTCTGCCCGAGCTGATCGCGCGGGCCGCAATGGAGGACGGCATCGTCGAGACGGAATTTCCGATCGAAGACAAGTTCGACCACTTGGCGGCCCCGAGCCGCGAGGCCGTTCGCGCAAGAGGCGTTTCGGCTTTCGTGACCGTACAGGAGGGCTGCGACAAGTTCTGCACCTTCTGCGTCGTTCCCTATACGCGCGGCGCGGAAATATCCCGACCCGCGTCGAAGATCGTCGCCGAGGTCGAGCATCTCGCCGCAGCCGGCGTGCGGGAGGTCACCTTGATCGGGCAGAACGTCAACGCCTATCACGGCGAGGGCGCGGACGGACGGGCCTGGAGCCTTGGGCGACTGCTCCGGCGCATCGCCCTGGTCCCGGGGATTGCGCGGCTCCGGTACACGACAAGCCACCCGCGTGATGTCGACGAGGATCTGATCGCCGCTCACGGCGAGCTTGCGTCGCTGATGCCCTACCTGCATCTGCCCGTGCAGTCCGGCTCGGATCGCATCCTGGCGGCGATGAACCGCCGGCACAGCCGCGCCGAGTATCTGGACATCATCGACCGCCTGCGCCGCGCGCGGGCCGATCTTGCTTTTTCATCCGACTTCATCGTCGGGTTCCCGGGCGAGACGGAAGCGGATTTCAAGCAAACGATGACGTTAATCGACCAGGTCGCCTTTGCCGGAGCCTTTTCATTCAAGTATTCGCCGCGCCCAGGGACGCCCGGCGCTGGTTTGCACGACCAAGTGGCGGAAGACGTGAAAGCCGAACGGCTGGCGAGGCTTCAAGACAGAATTGATGATCATCAAAAACGATTCAATGCGGGCTGCCTGGGATTGACCTTCGGCGTGCTGTTCGAGAAGCCCGGACGCCACCCTGGTCAATTGGTGGGCCGCTCACCATATCTCCAGCCGGTGAATGTGATGGCGCCCGCCAAGCATGTCGGCGAGGTTGCATCCGTAACAATCAGCGATATTGGCGCCAACAGCCTCTTTGGCAACCTATCGTCGGCAAAGGGCCCCTGTTACGCATCGATCGGGACTTAAGCGTTTGCGCAGCTTTCAAAGCGGAAATGATCCGTTGACCGCGTCAAGCGAGGTCGAGACCGGGACAACCGAGGTCGTCATCGCGTTCGACGACAACCGGATGGCCTCGGCCCTGTTCGGGCAATACGGGCAGAACCTCGCCTTGCTCGAAAGACGGCTGAATGTGGCTGTCGACTCGCGCGGCAATCAAGTCACGGTCGAGGGTTCGCGTGTCGCTTGCGAGCAAGCTCGGCGTGTGCTCGAGTCGCTGTACGAACAGCTCAAGCGCGGCCACGACCTAACGAGTGGCGATGTCGAAGGGGCCATCCGACTGGCGATCGCGCAGGGCTCGCTCTTTGATTATGATCCCGCCTCCAGCCGTCCCAATTTCGAAGAGCTCCCGCTCCGCAAGCGGCTGGTTCGCGCGCGCACCAGCGGTCAGGATGCTTACCTGTGCGCGCTGCGCCGTCACACGCTGGTCTTCGGCACCGGCCCGGCGGGAACAGGCAAGACCTGGCTCGCGGTGGCTCACGCCATTTCGCTGTTCGAGCGCAAAGAAGTGGATCGGATCGTTCTTTCGCGCCCGGCCGTGGAAGCCGGGGAGCGGCTCGGCTTCCTGCCGGGCGACATGCGCGATAAGGTCGATCCCTATCTGCGGCCGGTCTACGACGCCTTGTTCGACCTGATGGACCCGCGCATCGTCGAGCGCGCTTTGCAAACGGGCGAAATTGAAATCGCGCCGCTCGCCTTCATGCGCGGGCGCACGCTGTCGAACGCGGCCATCATTCTCGACGAGGCGCAGAACGCTTCGTCAATGCAAATGAAGATGTTTCTGACCCGGCTCGGCGAGAACAGCCGCATGATCGTGACCGGCGATCCGAGCCAGGTCGATCTGCCGTCCGGGCAGACGTCGGGGCTTGCCGAAGCCGTGCGGCTTCTCGGTCAGGTTGAGGGGATTGGGCACGTGGCCTTTACCCATCAGGACGTGATCCGTCACGAGCTGGTGTCGCGCATCGTCGAGAGCTACGAAAAAGCCGCGGCCGCCAAAGCGCAAAAACGCGAGGCCAGGGATTGAGCGAACCGGCGGCGCGGCGAGGGCGGGCGACACTCACCGTCGAAGTCATGATTCAATCGCCGCTCTGGAATGCCGAGCCGATGGCGCGAGACCTCATCAATCGCGCCGTCGCACAAGCGGCCACCCTGGTCCCGGCGGAGGGCGAAGTCTCGGTTCAGCTCGTTTCTGACGACGCCATGCGCGCGCTCAACCGCGATTGGCGCGGCAGCGACAAGCCAACGAACGTCCTCTCTTTTCCGTCTGCCCTCGCCGCGACCCAAGCGCCCGGCAGAATTCTCGGCGATATCGTAATTGCCTATGAAACCGTTGCACAGGAGGCCCGCGCTGGGGGCCTTCCATTCGGCCATCATCTTGCACATCTCGCCATCCATGGCTTTCTGCACCTTTTAGGCTACGATCACGAGAGCGAACCGGAGGCGGACGCCATGGAGCGGCTGGAGGTTGCGATCCTGTCGCAACTTGATATCCCGGATCCGTACAATCGAGGGCGGTCCTGACACCATGCCTGATGCCGACGCGCCAAGCCGCAGCGAAACGAGCGACGCCCATTCTCAGACGACAAACCTGCCAGGGCCCGCGCCGCGTCCGGGCGAGGGCGCGCGCGATCAAGGCGAAAGCTGGCTTGGCCGCATGATCCGCGCGCTGTTCGGCTGGAAGCCCGGCACGATTCGCGCCGATCTCGAAGTCGTGCTCGACGACGCGACACCGGGAGAGACGGGCTTCTCGCCGGAAGAGCGCACGATGCTGAAGAACATCCTCAGCCTGCGCGAAAGGCGGGTCGAGGACCTGATGGTGCCGCGAGCCGACATCATTTCCGTTCAGCAGGACATCTCACTCGCCGAACTCGTGAAGGTATTCGAAGGCGCCGGCCACTCGCGTCTGGTCGTTTATGACGACTCCCTCGATGACCCGGTCGGAATGGTCCATATCCGTGACTTGATCGCGCACATGGCGAAGCAGGCCGCGGTCAGCCCTGAAATCAATGCAAAGCGCACGCACCCTTTTCCATCCGATCTCGACCTCAATGCGGTGGATTTGTCACGACCACTGTCGGAAACGAAGATCGTCCGCGAGATCCTGTTTGTGCCGCCGTCGATGCCGGCCATCGACCTTCTCGAGAAGATGCAGGCTACGCGCATCCATCTCGCGCTGGTGATCGACGAGTACGGCGGCACAGACGGGCTGGTGTCGATGGAGGATATCGTCGAGCAGATCGTTGGCGAGATCGACGACGAACATGACGAAGACGAGGCGCCGACCGTGCTTCGCCAACCGGACGGAAGCTATTTCGCCGATGCGCGCGCGAGCCTTGAGGATGTGATGGCCGCGGTGGGGCCGGACTTCAACGTCACCGAACTCACCGAAGAAGTCGATACGTTGGGCGGGTATCTTGTCATGCAGGTCGGGCGCGTACCCGTTCGCGGCGAGCTTGTGCCAGGCCCGGGCGAGTATGAATTCGAGGTGCTCGACGCGGATCCGCGGCGCATCAAGCGCGTCAAGATCTACCACACCAAGGATCGTGCCGGGTGGCGCGAAGGCGAACGGCGGCGGCGCGCGGACACTTCCGCCTCGAGCGCACGCGTGCCGACCGAGGGCAATACCGGCCGCGGCACCTCGGCCTCAACCGACGCGATGACCTCGTGAGCTTCGCGACTGCGACGCTGGCGCCACTGTTTCAGAACATCGTCCTCGCCTGGGGCTGGCGACGCGCCGCAATCGCCTTCGCGGCAGGTGCTGCTTCAACCTTGGCGCTTGCGCCGGCGAATGCCTGGCCGCTGCTTTTCATCACTTTTCCGGTTCTTGTTTGGCTGCTCGACGGCGCGGGCGCCGGCCGTCTCGGAGGCGTTGCATCGGCGGCGGTCACCGGCTGGTTCTTCGGTTTCGGCTACTTTTTCGCCGGACTCTACTGGACCGGATTCGCTTTTCTGGTCGATGCCAAGACATTCGGCTGGCTCCTCCCCTTTGCAGTCACCGCGCTGCCAGCCGGACTCGCCCTTTTTACGGCCGCCGGTTGCGCACTCGCGCGCCTCCTGTGGAGCCGCGGTGCGCTCCGCATCGTGGCGCTCGCCGCTGCGCTCACCGGTCTCGAATGGCTACGCGGCACGGTCCTGAGTGGATTTCCTTGGAACGCGTTCGGCTATGCTTTGACGGGATCGCTTGCACTCGCGCAGGGCGCGGCCTTTGTCGGCCTATGGGGACTGACCTTCATTGCCGTCCTCGTCTTCGCAAGCCCGGCCGTGCTGCTCGACGACGCAAAGCACACCCCCCGCCCTTGGATCTATCCGAGCGCGGCTGTGCTCCTGTTGATGGCAATCAGCGCCTATGGGACCATCCGGTTGGCACAGAGCGAGACCCAAGCTGTTCCCGGCATACGCCTGCGGATCATGCAGCCCAACATTCCGCAAGACGAGAAATTCAATTACGGCGCGAAAGATGCCGTGATGCGCCGCTATCTCGCGCTTTCCGATCGGGAAAAAGGTCCCGGCGCGTCCGGCCTGCGCGACACCACGCATCTCATCTGGCCGGAATCGGCGTTTCCCTTCTTTCTCGCACGGGAGCCTGCGGCCCTCGCCCAGATCGCGAGTCTGCTGCCGCAAGGCACGGTGCTGATCACCGGTGCGGCGCGTCCTGCGGTTTCAAACGGCGACAGGACCGCGCGCGCCTACAACTCAATCTACGTCATCGATCACGACGGATCTATCCTGTCGATCTACGACAAGATGCATCTTGTGCCATTTGGCGAGTACTTGCCGTTCCAGGATGCTCTCGAACGTCTCGGACTGATGCAGTTGACGCGCGTCAAGGGCGGATTCGTCGCCGGCGAACGGCGCCGCGCCATCGACGTTCCTCCGGCGCCGGCTTTTCTGCCGCTGATTTGTTACGAGATCATATTTCCCGGAGAGGCCGTTCCCCCCGACGAAAAGCCGGGCTGGCTCTTGAACGTCACCAATGACGGCTGGTTCGGCAAAAGCGCTGGGCCTTACCAGCACTTGCAGCAAGCGCGCGTGCGCGCCATCGAAGAAGGATTGCCGCTTGTCAGGGCCGCCAATACCGGCATCTCGGCTGTGATCGACCCCGTCGGGCGCGTGGTCGCTTCGTTGCCGCTCGGCGCCGAAGACGTTCTTGATGCGCCGCTCCCCCGCGCATTGGCGGGAACGCCATTCCGACATTTTGGCAACACCGTTGCCGCCGTATTCCTCTTGTTCGCATTTGTTTTCGTCATTCGAAAGCGGCTGAGCGTATGAGCGCGATCTTTTTAGAAAGCTATCAAGTTGCGCAATCCGAAACGCTCCTGTGAATGACACAGGTTCGATGCTCTTCATTTTGCTTCGACATTCTCCTATAGGTGTGAAGTGTTCCGCGACCAGAAGCCGTCAGCCGAGAAAATCATGTTGAAGCGCAGCGTGGGTCAGAGTGGGGATACTGCCATGACGAAGAAGGCACCCAATCCGATCGACAAACACGTGGGAAGCCGTGTGCGCATGCGGCGGATGATGCTCGGCATGAGTCAAGAAAAACTCGGCGACGCACTGGGGCTGACATTTCAGCAAGTCCAAAAGTACGAAAAAGGCACCAACCGAATCGGAGCGAGCCGCCTTCAGCAGATCGCACAAATTCTCCAAGTGCCGGTCGAGTTCTTCTTCGAGGGCGCGCCCGACCTGAGAGACATCATCCCGCCGGGCACGAGCGAGGCGTCGTCGCCGGCTTTCGTCGCCGATTTCCTGGCGACGTCGGACGGCTTGGCGCTCACAAAGGCGTTCATGCAAATCAATGATCCAAAAGTACGGCGGCGTATCGTCGACCTCGTCGAGGCGATCGCCCAAGGCGATCGCCTCGCCTAGTCGTCACGCCGCCGCTCGAACTGGCGGTGAATCTCCTTGACCGCACGAAAAGACGCTGCAACAACCGCCGCGGTCGATAAGGCCGCCGCGGCAGGGGCCGCGTTCCCGCCAGGAGATTCCGCCGTGTCGCGCTCGAATTTTCTCTTCACCAGTGAATCCGTGTCAGAGGGTCACCCGGACAAGATTTGCGATCGGATCTCCGACGAGGTGGTCGACGCCTATTTTACCAGCGCCCCGCACTATGGCTGGGACGTGAGCCAAGTGCGCGTCGCCTGTGAAACGCTCGCCACGACCAATCGCGTGGTGATCGCCGGTGAGACACGCGGTCCGACGTCGATCACGAAAGATTACGTCTCCCACATTGCCCGACTCGCGATCAAGGACATCGGCTATGAACAGGCCGGCTTTCACTGGGAGACGGCGAAGATCGAGGTCTTCCTTCACTCGCAGTCTGCCGATATCGCGCAAGGGGTTGACGCCTCCGGCAACAAGGACGAGGGCGCCGGCGACCAGGGCATCATGTTCGGCTATGCCTGCCGGGAAACCCCGGAACTGATGCCGGCGCCGATCTACTACGCGCACCGGATTCTGAAGCTTCTGTCGGAGGCGCGCCGGTCCGGCGAGACCGCCGCTCTCGGACCCGACGCGAAAAGCCAAGTCACCGTGCGCTATGAGAACGGAAAGCCCGTCGAGGCCACGCAAATCGTCGTGTCAACGCAGCATGTCGACGAGCATCTCTCCTCCCACGACGTGCAGGCGATCGTCGAGCCCTATGTGCGTAAGGCGCTGCCGCCGGGCTGGATCACCAAATCGACGGTCTGGCATGTCAATCCCACCGGGAAATTCGTCATCGGCGGCCCCGATGGCGATGCCGGCCTTACGGGACGCAAGATCATCGTGGACACTTATGGCGGCGCGGCGCCGCATGGCGGCGGCGCGTTTTCCGGAAAGGATCCGACAAAAGTCGACCGCTCGGCGGCTTATGCGGCGCGCTATCTGGCAAAGAATGTGGTCGCCGGCGGCATCGCAGACCGTTGCACGATCCAGCTCTCCTACGCGATCGGCGTGGCGAAGCCGCTGTCGCTGTATGTCGATCTGCACGGCACGGGCCAGACATCCGAGGCGAAGCTGGAAAAGGCTCTCGCCGAAATCATGGATCTGTCGCCGCGAGGCATTCGGGAGCATCTTGGACTCAACAAGCCGATCTACGCACGCACGGCGGCCTATGGCCATTTTGGCCGGGCTCCCGACAAGGATGGCGGATTCAGCTGGGAGCGGACCGACCTTGCCGATGCGGTCCGTTCCGCCGTGAGCTGACGCGACGCCGGATGGCGGCGCAGGCTCTGCTCCGGCCATGACCGGCGACGCGAGGCGCACAACCGCCTTTTTCGGCCGACGGAAGGGCCATGCTCTGCGCCCGAGACAAGCGGCGCTCTTCGACACGCTGCTGCCGCGGCTTGCGCTCGATCTCAGCCGGAGTGCGCCATCGGATCTTGCTGCGCTGTTCCCCGTCCCGATCGAGAGCGCGCGCCTCGAAATCGGGTTCGGCGCCGGCGAGCATCTCATCGCCGCAGCCATCGCCAATCCCAAAACAGGGTTCATCGGCTGCGAGCCGTTCGTCAACGGCATGGCCAAGGCGCTGGCGGAGATCGAACGTCATCAGCTCGCCAACATACGGCTGCATCACGGCGACGCTTTGGATCTGCTCGGCTGGCTGCCCTGCCGGTCGGTCTCGCAGATCGCCCTTCTGTATCCAGATCCCTGGCCCAAACGGCGGCATTCGAAACGGCGTTTCGTTCAAGCGGCCACACTGGCCGAGTTCGCGCGCATCCTGCGACCGGGGGGCATCTTTCATTTCGCGAGCGATTGGCCCGACTATGTCGCCTGGACGCTGCTCCGCGTCCTGCGTCATCCGGATTTTAAGTGGACGGCGGAGCGTGCCGACGATTGGCGGCGCCCCTGGCCGGGCTTGGTCGAAACGCGCTACGAAGCCAAGGCCAAGCAAGCGGGACGCGCGCCATGCTATCTCGTTTTCGAACGGCGCGCCCCGCCTCAGACTTGCACAGACTCCGCCAAGTGACTCTGCCGCACCTGCCAGAAACGCAAGACCCGTTCGGCGGTCGTCAGCGACAAACGGTCGAAATTGGCCAGCGCGGTGTCGATCGTTTTCGGCGACATGCGATGCCCCTCGGGACGCACCAGCATCACCGGGCGCACTGTCGACCATTCAAACCCGATCGCCTTGCACATGATGAGGACCGGGTCGGGTCGGTCGCCGCTCATGAGACGGTCGACCACATCGACCGGTATCTTGCAAAGCGCTGACAGGGCCGCGGCCGTTTCCTCATACTGCCCGGCCTTTGCGAAGGCGGAGAGTTGCGCTTCTCCGAGTTTCCCCGCCTTGTGGAGAGCGAAAACTGATTGCTGCGCGGAGGCGAAGTCGCGATGCGGCGGCTTGCTTCCGACTTCGCGTGCCACCTTGGCGATGATGCGCCGAATCTCCTCCCGCCGTTCCGGCCGGGTCGAGGCGAGGAGTTTCTGACGCACGACATCCGTGGCCTGCGTGAGCAGCGTGCGAAACAGCTGCGGCGGAATATCCGAGCGCTGAGCGACACGCTCGGCCAGAAGCCCATCTTGTTCGGCGCGGCGCACCAGCACCTCGTAGCTCGTGCCGGACAGCCGCGCGCCTTCATTGTTGGTCACGTTGCGCAACACGTCGCGATCGCCACGGCTCACCAGAATGTCGGTCACCCCCGTGCTCAGCTCGGCGCGGCTGGATATGGCCAGGAGATGCGCCGGTCCATGCGAATGGGCAATGTCGATGAGATCGAAATCGGTCAGGCGCTTCGATTGAACGAGTACCGGGCCAGCAACCGCAATGTCGTCGTCACGGGCGAGACGGCGCAAGACCATCACCGGAGCGTTCTGGACGGGCGCAAGCCGGGTTGAGAGTTCGACCAGCGCACGCTTGCTGATCTCGATGATGAGGCGGCTGAGAACATCGTCAAACAATTCGACATGGTCTTCGCTGAAACGCGGGGCGCCTTGCAGGAAGAGCGCGGTCACGCGCTCCAGCGTCCGCTCGCGCTGCTCGATCGAGCCGTGCTCGAGGGCTTCCTCCAGCTCCGGAATCAGCGAGGTGATGGCGGGCATTGCTGTTCTGTGTTCCCGCGGGCTAACCAGGCCAAAGGCTAGAGCCGCGAGCGTTAACGAAGTGCTAACCGTCCCGCGATGTCTCCGAAACCCTTGCAAATCCGCCGGGTACCGCTATATTGGCGCCAACTTCACGATCTCATAACGGCCGATATCGGTCGGATATCGAGAGTGGGCCCCCCGGGACCCGCTCTTTTTTGTTACCCGCAACGGACCCGGACTCTTGCAGCAGCAATGATCCATCTGGACGCCGCACAAATGCAGGGCGAACCGCGGCTGATCACCGAGGCCGGGCTTGCGGCGCGGGTTGCCGCAATCAGCGAGCCTGTCCTGGCCGAGCTCGGGCTGCGGCTGGTGCGGGTGCGCGTGTCGGGGGGCGACGGCTGCACGGTGCAGGTCATGGCCGAGCGCCCCGACGGCACGATGCGCATTGAAGATTGCGAGGCAGCCTCGCGGGCGCTGTCGCCGGTCCTGGATGCTGCCGACCCGATCGAGCGGGCCTATCGTCTCGAGGTTTCCTCACCCGGGCTCGATCGGCCGCTGACGCGCCGTTCGGATTTCGACCGCTTTGCCGGGCACGAGGTCAAGATCGAGATGGCCATCGCGGTGCAGGGTCGAAAGCGGTTTCGCGGCTTGCTGCTGGGGACCGAGGGCGATACGGCAAAGCTGCACTTGCCCGACGCGCCGGCGGATGCGGCGGCCGAGGTGCTGCTCCCGATCGAGGATATGGCGGAAGCGCGGCTCGTGCTTACCGACGCCCTGATCAACGACGCGCTCAAACGCGAGAAGGTCAGCAACGGCAGGAGGGAAACCGGCCATTCCCGCCGCCAAAAGGATAACAGGCAGCGTCCGTCCGGCACAGGCCGGCGCGGCGCACAAATCGAAGGAGACTGAGCAATGGCTGCCGTCAGCGCAAACCGGCTCGAATTGCTGCAGATCGCCGAGGCGGTCGCCCGCGAGAAGGCGATCGATCGCGGCATCGTCATCACCGCCATGGAGGACGCGATCGCCAAGGCGGCGCGCTCGCGCTACGGAAGCGAGACGGATGTGCATGCCGAGATCAATGCGAAGACGGGGGAGCTGCGGCTCTCGCGCCATCTTCTCGTCGTCGACCAGGTGGAAAATCCATCAACGCAGATCGGCCTTGATGAAGCGCGGCGGCACAACCCGGCCGCGCAAATCGGCGATTCCATCGCCGACACGCTGCCCCCTCTCGAATACGGCCGGATTGCCGCGCAGTCGGCAAAGCAGGTCATCGTGCAGAAGGTGCGGGAGGCCGAGCGCGACCGGCAGTATCAGGAATACAAGGACCGCATCGGCGACATCGTGAACGGCATCGTCAAGCGGGTCGAGTACGGCAACGTCGTCGTCGATCTCGGGCGCGGCGAAGCGATCGTTCGCCGCGACGAAATGCTGCCGCGCGAGGTTTTCCGCAACGGCGACCGGATTCGCGCCTATATCTACGACGTCCGACGGGAGACGCGCGGGCCGCAGATTTTTCTCTCGCGCACGCATCCGCAGTTCATGGCCAAGCTTTTTGCGCAGGAAGTACCCGAGATCTATGACGGCATCGTCGAGGTGAGGGCGGTCGCCCGCGATCCCGGGTCGCGCGCGAAAATCGCCGTGATTTCCCGAGATTCGTCGGTGGACCCTGTCGGCGCTTGCGTCGGCATGCGCGGCTCGCGCGTGCAGGCGGTGGTGAACGAACTGCAGGGCGAGAAAATCGACATTATTCCGTGGTCGCCCGATATCGCGACCTTCGTCGTCAATGCGCTCGCGCCGGCGGAAGTCGCAAAGGTCGTGCTCGACGAGGACCGCGAGCGCATCGAGGTCGTTGTTCCCGACCAGCAGCTTTCGCTTGCGATCGGCCGCCGCGGTCAGAATGTGCGACTCGCTTCCCAACTCACCGGATGGGACATCGACATCCTGACCGAACAGGAAGAATCGGAGCGACGCCAAGCCGAGTTCGAGAATCGCACGAAGATCTTCGTCAATGCGCTCAATGTTGACGAAGTCGTCGCCCAGCTTCTCGCCTCGGAAGGGTTCACCTCGATCGAAGAACTGGCCTATGTCGAGCTCAAAGAACTTGCCTCGATCGAAGGCTTCGATGAGGACACCGCACAGGAACTCCAGGCCCGCGCCCGCGATTATCTCGCGCAGATCGAGGCGGAATACGACGCCCGCCGACAGGAACTCGGGGTCGAAGACGCGCTGGCGGAGGTGCCGAGCGTGACAATGAGGATGCTTGTCGCCTTCGGCGAGAACGAGATCAAGACGGTCGAAGATCTCGCGGGCTGCGCGACGGACGATCTCGCGGGATGGACCGAGCGAAAGGATGGGGAGGCCGTCAGGCAGCCCGGCATTCTGGACGGCTTCGACCTGTCGCAGGAGGAGTGCGAATCCTTGATCATGCAGGCGCGCGTCAAGGCCGGCTGGATCAGCGAGGCCGATCTCGCCCGTCCGGCCGAGGAGGTGGAGCAGGACAACGTGGAGGAAAGCGTCTGATCAATGCTGGCAAGCGCGGAAGAGGCTGCTGCGGACGAGGGCGTGCGCGAGGCGGGCGCTGCCCTGCAGCGGCTGTGCATCGTCGCGCGCCAAGTCAAACCGACGCAGGAGCTGATCCGGTTTGTCGCCGGACCGGATGGAACGGTCGTGGCGGACCTCAAGCGAAAGCTGCCGGGCCGCGGCGTGTGGGTCACGGCCGATCGGTCCTCGATCGGCGAGGCCGTCCGGCGCAATCTGTTTGCGCGGGCGCTCAAGGCGGATATGAAAGCGCCCCCTGATCTTCCGGATCGCGTGGCGCAACTCATGCAGCGCCATGCGCTCGATGCTCTTGCGATCGCGAACAAGGCCGGCCAAGTGAAGATCGGGTTCGCCAAGGTGGAAGCAACAATCGAGAGCGGCGAACTTGCCGGTCTCATCACGGCGAGCGATGCGAGCCTGGAAGGCCGCCGCAAGCTCGCAGGAACCGTGCGGCGGCGATACGGCGACGATGGAGAACGCCTCCCAATCGTTTGTTCGTTTACCTCGCAGCAATTGGATTTGGCATTGGGCCGGTCAAATGTGGTACATGCAGCCCTGCTCGCGGGGTCTGCCAGTCAGGGATTTCTCGACCGTTGGCGGCGGCTCGAACGGTTCTTGGATAGCCCGGGGCCAAGTTTGGATGAACGAAAGACGCCAACCCGCGATCGCGCGGACCAAAGGTAAGTATGACAGAGACGAAGACTCCGGGTGAAAAAAAGCTGAGTGTTGGCTCAGGCAAGACCTTGTCGCTCAAGCGCGGCGTCGAGCAGGGCGTGGTCCGGCAGAGCTTCAGCCATGGCCGCACGAAGGCGGTGGTGGTCGAGAAGGTGAAGCGCCGCGGCGGAGGCCCTGCCGAATCCAAGGCCGAGGCCCCAGCCCCGCTCGAGAAGCCCACTCCGACGCGGACGCCTTCGGGGCGCGCGGCACCCACCGCGCAGGCGGCCGCCCCCCAGACCGCGTCGGCTTTGAAACCCTCTGGCGTCGTGCTTCGGACGCTGACGGAGGAAGAACGGAGCCTGCGCGCGCACGCCTTGGCCGACGCTCGCGTTCGAGAAGCGGAGGAGCGCAAGCACGCCGAGGAAGAGGCGCGCCGCCGCGCCGATCGCGATGCGAAAGAGCGCACCGAGCGCGAGGCCGCTGAAGCGCGCAAGCGCGACGAAGAAGATCGCCGGCGCCACGATGAAGAAACCAAGCGCAAGGCGGAGCAGGAGGCCAAGAAGCGCTTCGGAGACGACGAAGCGAAGAAGGCGGCAGGCACCACAGGTCTGACAGCCCGCACCGTCACGCCCGAACCCGAAGATGAAGAGACGCGCAGGCCCGCGCGCCGCGGGGCCGGCGCCGGACGCGCCGCTCCTGCCGTTCCGAAGCCGACCCGGACAACACCGGAAAAACGGCGTGGCCGGCTGACGCTGGTGACCGCGCTCACCGCCGACGAGGAGCGTGAGCGTTCCGTGGCCTCCTTCCGCCGGCGCGTCCAGCGTCTGAAAGGCCAGGCCGTCGACGACACCAAGGAAAAGTTGATCCGAGACGTCACGATCCCGGAGAGCATTACGATCCAGGAACTCGCGAACCGCATGGCCGAACGCGCGGTCGATGTGATCCGCCTGCTGATGAAGCAGGGGCATATGGCCAAGATCACCGATTCAATCGATGCGGACACGGCGCAGCTCATTGCCGAGGAGATGGGTCATACGGTCCGGCGCGTCGCCGAGTCCGACGTCGAAGAAGGATTGTTCGACGTTGCCGATGACCCGGCCGATCTCGTGCCGCGTCCGGCGGTCGTCACCATCATGGGCCATGTCGACCATGGCAAGACGTCGCTGCTCGATGCGATCAGGACGACGAACGTCGCCGGAGGCGAAGCGGGCGGCATCACGCAGCATATCGGCGCCTATCAGGTGCAGGCGCCGTCAGGTGCGAAAATCACGTTCATCGACACGCCGGGCCACGCTGCCTTCACGGCGATGCGCGCGCGAGGTGCGCGCGTGACCGACCTGGTCGTCCTCGTGGTGGCCGCGGATGACGGCGTGATGCCGCAGACGGTGGAGGCTGTCCACCATGCGAAGGCCGCAAAGGTGCCGATGATCGTCGCCATCAACAAGATCGACAAGCCCGATGCGCGTCCGGAGCGCGTGCGGACGGAACTGTTGCAGCATGAGGTGCAGGTCGAGTCGCTGGGCGGCGACACGCTCGAAATCGAAGTCTCGGCGACAAAGAAACTCAACCTCGACAAACTGCTCGAGACGATTGGCTTGCAGGCGGAGATCCTCGACCTCAGGGCGAATCCGAAGCGTCCGGCCGAGGGCACCGTGATCGAAGCCAAGCTCGACCGCGGCCGCGGCCCTGTCGCCACCGTTCTCGTCCAGCGCGGCACGCTGAAGCAGGGCGACATCGTCGTCGCCGGGGCCGAATGGGGCCGCGTGCGCGCCCTGGTCTCGGATACGGGCGCGACCATCGAACAGGCCGGCCCTTCCGCGCCGGTCGAGGTGCTCGGCTTCAACGGAACGCCGGAAGCTGGCGACCGGCTGGCGATCGTCGACAGCGAAGCGCGCGCCCGAGAAGTCACCGCCTATCGCGCCCGTCAGAAGCGGGAGAAAATCGCCGCCCGCGCCACCGGAATGCGCGGCTCGCTCGAGCAGATGATGAGCCAGCTCAAGGCGTCAGGGCGCAAGGAATTCCCGCTCATCGTGAAAGGCGACGTGCAGGGGTCGCTTGAAGCCATCATGGGCGCGCTCGACAAGCTCGGCACCGAGGAGGTCGGCGCGCGGGTGATTCATGCCGGTGTCGGCGGCATAACGGAATCCGATGTGACCCTGGCCGAGGCCTCGGGCGCGGCGGTTATCGGCTTCAACGTGCGCGCCCACAAGGAAGCGCGCGAGGCGGCCGATCGCGCCGGCATCGAGATCCGCTACTACAACATCATCTACGACCTCGTGGACGATGTGAAAAAGGCGATGTCGGGCCTGCTTGCGCCATCCGTGCGCGAGACGACGCTCGGCAACGCGATCATTCTCGAAATCTTCGGAGTCTCGAAGGTCGGCAAGGTCGCCGGATGCCGCGTCACCGATGGCGTAGTCGAGCGCGGAGCTCATGTGCGGCTCATACGCGACAACGTCGTCATCCACGAAGGCAAGCTATCGCAGCTCAAGCGGTTCAAGGACGACGCGCGCGAGGTGCTCGCGGGTCAGGAATGCGGCATGGCGTTCGAGAACTATCAGGACATGCGCGCCGGCGACACGATCGAGTGCTATCGCGTGGAAACAGTGCAGCGGACGCTCTAACGGCGGCCCGGCCGAGGCTTGGCTTTGCGTTGCTTTCAGAGGCCGCGCGGCAGCGCCAATGGACTTGATCCATGTCCCGACATCATCATCAACGCGGGCCATCCGCCGGACCTTCGCAACGCCAGCTGCGGGTCGGCGAACTCATCCGCCATGCCTTGGCCGAGATGTTCGCGCGCGGCGAGGTGCATGATGCGGTGATCGAGGGGCACATGATCACCGTGCCCGAGGTGCGGCTCTCGCCCGATCTCAAGCTTGCCACCATCTATGTCATGCCGCTTGGCGGTCGTGATGCGGCGGATGTCGTCGCTGCGCTCGAGCGCAACAAGCGCTTCCTCCGGGGCGAGATTGCGCATCGGGTGAACCTGAAATTCGTGCCGGACATCCGCTTTCGCATCGACGAGCGGTTCGCGGAGGCCGAGCGGATCGACCGCATCCTCAGCACGCCTGAGGTCAAGCGCGATCTCGATCCGGACAAAGGCGATGAGTCGTGATTGCCAAGCTCGTGTCGCCCGCCCTCCCCGACCCTGCGCCCGAGACGGACAAGCGAGAGAAGCGCGACGTGCATGGCTGGCTCGTTCTCGACAAGCCGATCGGCATCACCTCCACACAAGCGGTTGCAGCCGTGAAGCGCCTGTTTGCCGCAAAGCGCGCCGGACATGCCGGCACGCTGGATCCGCTGGCGTCCGGCTGTCTGCCGATTGCGCTTGGCGAGGCGACCAAGACCGTCCCCTTCGTCATGGACGGGCTAAAATCCTATCGTTTCACGGTCCGGTTCGGCGAAGAGCGCGACACCGACGATGCCGAAGGAGAGGTTGTCGCGGCCTCCGACAAACGCCCTGACGCGGCCGCCATCCGCGCCCTCCTTCCGCGCTTCACCGGCGCGGTCTCCCAGGTGCCGCCCCGCTACTCCGCCCTCAAGATCGAAGGCGAGCGCGCCTACGACCTCGCCCGCGGCGGCGAACACATCGATATGGCCGCCCGTCCGGTCGAAATCCGGCGGCTTGCGCTCGTCGGGATGCCGGATGCGGACCATGCCGAATTCGAAGCCGAATGCGGCAAGGGCACCTATGTCCGAGCCATTGCACGAGACCTCGGGCGCGCGCTCGCGGCGCTCGGTCACGTGGTGGCGCTCCGGCGGACGGCGGTCGGCCCGTTTACCGAAAAGGACATGATTCCCCTGGAAGACTTGCGGGCTTTGTGGCATAGAGCCGCCGCTGGCGGGGGAAACCTCGCCGACGCGCTACTGCCCGTCGAGACCGCGCTGGACGACATCCCGGCGCTGGCCGTCAGCCGGGCAGATGCGGCCCGCCTGCAAAGAGGGCAGGCCGTCTTGCTGCGCGGACGGGACGCTCCAAGCTTCCGCGGAACGGTCTATGTGACGGCGTCAGGTGACCTGATCGCCCTCGCCGAGATCGACCGCGGAGAGATCGTCCCCAAGCGCGTGTTCAACCTGGCCGGCATCACGGGATGCGCGCGCCGCAAGGAAGGTGTTTGACGATGTCGATTGCTGGCGGCCGAAAGGCCGAACTGATCCAATCCTACGCAACGAAGAGCGGCGACACCGGCTCGCCGGAAGTGCAAGTGGCGATCCTCTCCGAGCGCATCGCCAACCTCACCGAGCATTTCAAGGCGCACGTGAAGGACAACCATTCACGGCGCGGACTGTTGAAGCTCGTGTCGCAACGGCGCCAGTTGCTCGATTATCTCAAGCGTGCCGACGAAGGTCGCTACAAGACGCTGATCGAGCGCCTTGGCATCCGCCGCTGACGCTAAGGCGCGCCGCTTCGCGCGAGACGAGCGGAATTTTTTTCCGCAAACATGAGCCGAAGCGCGTGACGCTTGCAGGCTGAAACACCGGGCGAAAGGTTCGCCCGATGAACCGCAAGGAAGATCCGAAAGCCATGGCAGGATCGCAAGGCGCTGCCTTCCGACAGGAGATCAGCCTCTCGCCGTCTTGCTCATGGCTTTGCGGCTTCCGCAGAATGGATGAGAGAGACCATGTTTGATATCCACCGTGTCCAGCTCGATTGGGGCGGACGCAAGCTGACCCTCGAAACCGGAAAAATCGCGCGGCAGGCCGATGGCGCCGTGCTTGCGACCTATGGGGAGACGACGGTCATCGCCACCGTCGTGTCGGACACAACGCCCCGCGAAGGCATCGATTTCTTCCCCCTCACAGTCAATTATCAGGAGAAATTCTTTGCCGCCGGCCGCATCCCAGGCGGCTACTTCAAGCGCGAAGGCCGTCCGACCGAGCGCGAGACGTTGACCTCGCGGCTGATTGACCGTCCCATCCGTCCGCTGTTCGCCGAGGGCTACCGTTGCGAGACGCAGGTGATCACGACCGTGCTCTCGCACGATCTCGAAAACGATCCCGATATCCTCGCCCTGGTTGCGGCATCGGCCGCGCTGACGCTGTCCGGCATCCCCTTCATGGGGCCGATCGGCGGCGCTCGCGTCGGCTTCATCAATAACGAATACGTGCTCAATCCGCAGATCGACGAGATGTCGGAAAGCCAGCTGGACCTGGTCGTCGCCGGGACCGCCGACGCCGTGCTGATGGTCGAATCGGAAGCGAAGGAACTGCCCGAAGAGGTGATGCTCGGGGCTGTGATGTTCGGCCACCGCCATTTCCAGCCGGTGATCCAGGCCATCATCCGCCTGGCGGAGAAAGCCGCGAAGGAGCCACGCGATCTGAAGACGACGGACTCCGCGGATGTCGAGAAGACCATGCTCGGTCTGATCGAGAAAGATCTCCGCGCGGCCTATTCGCTGGGCAACAAGCAGGAGCGTCATGCCGCGGTGGACGCCGCGCGCGAAAAGGTCAAGGCGCATTTCCTGCCCGACGGGGCGGAGCCGCTCGCGAACCCGCAGCTGGTGAAGGAGCTCTTCAAGAACCTCGAAGCGAAAATCGTCCGCTGGAACATCCTCGACACCGGCCGGCGCATCGACGGACGCGATGCCAGCACTGTGCGACCGATCTCAGCGGAAGTCGGCGTGCTGCCGCGCACGCACGGCTCTGCGCTGTTCACGCGAGGCGAGACGCAGGCTTTGGTGGTCGCGACGCTCGGGACCGGCGAAGACGAGCAATTCGTCGACGCGCTGCAGGGGACCTATAAGGAAACCTTCCTCCTGCACTACAACTTCCCGCCCTTCTCGGTCGGTGAAACCGGCCGACTCGGCTCGCCCGGCCGGCGCGAGATCGGCCATGGCAAGCTCGCCTGGCGCGCCATCCGCCCGGTGCTGCCGCTGCATCACGAATTCCCCTACACGCTGCGCGTGGTGTCGGAGATCACGGAGTCAAACGGATCATCCTCCATGGCCACCGTGTGCGGCAGTTCGCTGGCGCTGATGGATGCCGGCGTGCCGCTCAAGCGCCCGACCGCCGGCATCGCGATGGGATTGATCCTCGAGGGTGATCGCTACGCGGTGCTCTCCGATATTCTCGGTGACGAGGACCATCTCGGCGACATGGATTTCAAGGTCGCCGGCACCGAGCGCGGCGTCACCTCGCTGCAGATGGACATCAAGATCTCCGGCATCACCGAAGAGATCATGCGCGTTGCGCTGACACAGGCCAAGGACGGCCGCTTGCATATCCTGCACGAGATGGCCAAGGCGCTGACCAGCGCGCGCGCCGAGCTCGGCGAACATGCACCGCGCATCGAGGTCTTCAGCATTCCGGTCGACAAGATCCGCGAAGTGATCGGCTCGGGCGGCAAGGTCATCCGCGAGATTGTCGAGAAGACCGGCGCGAAGATCGACATTTCTGACGACGGCACGGTGAAGGTCGCCTCCGCCAAGGGCGAGGCGATCAAGGCGGCGATCAATTGGATCAAGTCCATCGCCTCCGACCCCGAAGTCGGGCTGATCTACGAGGGCACCGTCGTGAAGGTGATGGACTTCGGCGCCTTCGTGAATTTCTTCGGTTCACGCGACGGTCTCGTGCACATCTCGCAGCTGGCGCCGCGCCGCGTGCAAAAGGTGACCGATGTCGTGAAGGAAGGCGACAAGGTGAAGGTGAAGCTGCTCGGCTTCGACGACCGCGGCAAGGTTCGGCTTTCGATGAAGGTCGTCGATCAAGAGACCGGGGAAGACCTCGAGGCCAAGCAAAGGGCCGAGGGGCAGGAAGCCGAACGCGCCGAAGTTGCGGCCGGCGAGTAGAGAATAGCCAAACCGGCTGGGAGCGCGCGGGACCCCGCGCGCTCCTTGTGTTTTGCGGCCCGCTCGAGTCAAGCGGTGTCGGGCCAAAGGGCACGCCGCTTCAGCCCGCGCGCCACACGATCCAGATGACGGCAAGAAGAAGGAGCGCGGCAAGGCCGGTCAGGACTTTGAAAACCTGCAGCCGAACGAGCGTGGCGGCGGACACGATCTCCTCCAGCGGCCAATCCCGCTGGATCAACGGATCATGCGCCGACCTCTCGAGGGCTCGTGGCTTCGCCGGGCGGGCGGGCGCAGCCCGATCGTCAAGCGGCCGCCGCGGAACCGCATCGCTCACTGCGCCGCATCCTTCGCCGCACGCGCCTCGGCCGCGGTTTCGGCGTCGTCAACCGTCTGCAGAGCGGCGGGATGCGGCATGGAGATGATGTTGTAGCCGCTGTCAACATAGTGAATGTCCCCGGTGACGCCGGTGGACAGATCCGACAAGAGATACAGCGCCGCGCCGCCGACTTCCTCGATGCTCACCGTTCGACGCAACGGCGAATGGCGCTTCTGAAAATTGAACATCAGCCGCGCGTCGGCAATGCCGGCCCCCGCCAGCGTGCGAACCGGGCCTGCCGAAATCGCATTGACGCGAATGCCGCGCGGACCATAGTCGTTGGCGAGATAGCGAACGGAGGCCTCCAGTCCCGCTTTCGCTACGCCCATGACGTTGTAGTTCGGCATCACGCGCGTCGAGCCGGCATAGGTGAGGGTCACCATGGCGCCGCCTGCCGGCATCATGGCCGACGCGCGGCGCGCCGCCTCGGTGAAGGAGAAGCAGGAAATCACCATGGTGCGGATAAAGTTCTCACGCGAGGTGTCCGCATAGCGGCCCTTCAGTTCGTTCTTGTCAGAAAACGCCACCGCGTGAACGAGGAAGTCGAGCGCGTCCCAGGATTTCGACAGATCGGCAAAGACCGCATCGACGGTCGGGATGCTTTCCACGTCGCAGGGGAACACGAGCGCCGAGCCGACCGAGTCGGCCAGCGGCTTCACGCGCCGTCCCAGCGCCTCGCCCTGATAGGTGAATGCAAGCGATGCACCTTGCGCCGCGAGCGTCTTGGCGATGCCCCAGGCGATGGAGTGGTCGTTGGCAACCCCCATGATCAGCCCGCGTTTGCCCTGCATCAAGCCCTGCATGCGAACTCCACCTTTGCTTCGAGCAAGCGCGAGCTGCGCGTCACGCGTCGGGATGCTTTAGAACGATCGAAGCGTTCGTGCCGCCAAAGCCGAACGAGTTTGAAAGCACGCAGCCGAGCGTCACCTCATCCTGACGCTCGCGCACAATCGGCACATCGGCGAAGGCCGGATCGAGCGTCTCGATGTTGGCGCTCTCGCAGATGAAGCCGTTGTTCATCATCAGCAGCGAATAGATCGCTTCCTGCACGCCGGCGGCCCCGAGAGAATGCCCGGTCAGCGACTTGGTCGCCGAGATCGGCGGACATTTCGGGCCGAAGACCTCGCGAATGGCTTCGACCTCCTTGAGATCGCCGATCGGCGTCGCGGTCGCATGCGGATTGATGTAATCCACCGGCGCTTTCACCGTGGCAAGCGCCATCTTCATGCAGCGGGCCGCGCCTTCGCCCGACGGCGCGACCATGTCGTAGCCGTCGGACGTCGCCCCGTAGCCCGCGACCTCGGCATAGATCTTGGCGCCGCGCGCCTTCGCCCGCGCGTATTCCTCGAGCACAAGGACGCCGGCTCCGCCGGCGATGACAAATCCGTCGCGATCGGCGTCATAGGCGCGCGAGGCCTTCTCCGGCGTGTCGTTGAATTTCGATGACATCGCGCCCATCGCGTCGAACAGCACCGATAGGGTCCAATCGAGCTCCTCGCAGCCGCCGGCAAAGATCATGTCCTGCTTGCCGAGCTGGATGATCTCCGCCGCGTTGCCGATACAGTGGTTCGAGGTCGCGCAAGCCGACGCGATCGAATAGTTCACGCCCTTGATCTTGAACCATGTCGCAAGCGTCGCCGAGGCCGTGGAGGACATCGCCTTCGGCACGGCAAACGGGCCGACGCGCCTTGGGCCCTTCTGCCGCGCGGTGTCGGCCGCTTCCACGATGGCGCGCGTCGAGGGGCCGCCAGACCCCATGATGATCCCGGTACGCTCGTGCGAGACTTCGCCGTCCTCAAGGCCTGCGTCGCGGATCGCCTGCTCCATCGCGACGTGATTCCATGCGGCTCCCCCACCGAGAAAGCGCATGGCCCGACGGTCCACCGCGTCTTCCGGCTCGAGCGTCGGCGCGCCATGCACCTGGCAGCGGAAGCCAAGCTCGGCATATTTGTCGGCCCGCACGATGCCCGACTTCGCCTCGCGCAGGCTGGCGAGAACTTCTTGTGTGTTGTTGCCGATCGAGGAGACGATCCCCATCCCGGTGACGACGACGCGTCTCATGCTTGCCTCTTCCGCGATCCGCGCCGCGCGCGGCGCGGCAAGCGCGATGATTCCTATGCCCGAGCGGCTTGCGCGCGCGTCATGCGACGCTCGGTTGAGGCATCGCGTCCTGCTTGAACAGCCCCACTTTCAGGTCGTTGGCACGATAGATGACGTCGCCATCGGCCGAAACCCAACCGTCAGCGATGCCGAGCACGAGCTTCGAGCGCATCACGCGCTTGATGTCGATCCCGTACACCACCTTCTTCATGGTCGGCAGCACCTGGCCGCCGAACTTCACCTCGCCAAGCCCGAGCGCGCGTCCCTTTCCCGGCCCGCCCAGCCAGCCAAGAAAGAAGCCCAAGAGCTGCCACAAGGCATCGAGTCCCAGACAGCCCGGCATGACCGGATCGCCCTTGAAATGGCAGGGGAAGAACCACAGGTCGGGCTTCAATTCGAGCTCCGCCCGCACCAGCCCCTTTCCATGCTCGCCGCCCTCCTCCGCTATCTCGGAAATGCGGTCGAACATCAGCATGGGAGGAAGCGGCAACTGCGCATTGCCGTCGCCGAACAGCTCGCCCCGACCGCAAGCGAGCAAGTCCTCATAGTCGTAGCTCGCGCGTCGATTCAGCATTCCATCCGCCATGGTGACCAAAGTTCCTTGACCCGCGTCTTCCTAACACACGCGACCGGGGGGGCAAAGCCGCTCGCCGGCGTGACGCGCAGGCAGATGGGGATTAAGCCGCAGTTGCGAAAGGGTTGCGTTTGTTGCATTTATCGTGTGGCCCCGATGCATCATCCGGTTGCCTCGATGCGCCTCAACCTCTTGCAGGACCTATGAGCGAGCCTGTGATCACGCGACCGACGAATGGCGGACAGCTCGCATCTTTGCGTCGGCCGGCCAGCCCCGCCGGCTTCAATGGATGCCCTTGGCACGACGTCAAGATGATGCTGCGGAACGCAGGCTTGCGGCCGACCCGCCAGCGCATGGCGCTGGGCTGGCTCCTGTTCGGCAAAGGCGACCGCCACGTCACGGCCGAAATGCTGTTCGAGGAAGCCACCAAGGCAAAAGTCCCCGTCTCTCTTGCGACCGTCTACAACACCCTGCATCAGTTCACCGATGCCGGACTGCTGCGCAACGTGGCCGTCGACGCGGCAAAAACCTATTTCGACACCAATCCCGGCGAGCATCATCATTTCTTCGTCGAGGGCGAAAACGGATTGCTCGACATTCCGGGGGCGGAAGTCGCCGTGGACAGGCTGCCCGTGCCGCCCGCCGGGTTCGAAATCGCGCGCGTGGATGTCGTCGTGCGCTTGCGGCGCAAGCCCCGCTAGTTCGCTTCGGCAGAGCAGTCGGTTCCGATCGGACCGCTCTCGCGCGGGTTTTCTTGGAGCATGATCCGGTCCGAAAACAGGCTCCCGCTTTTCGGGAGCATGTTTTTTGCTCGGTTCCCACTTTTCGGGATCATGTTTTTTGCTCGAGCATGATCCTGTCCGAAAACCGGGTCCCACTTTTCGGGATCATGCTCAGTCGAGCTTTTCGTTCGGATAGACGCCCCAGAGCCGCGCCTGTTCGATCCAACCATCAAACCCTTCGCCGAACAGGCGGCACCAATTCCCGCTGCACCGCTTGAGCGCACCGAGCACACCGCTTTGAAGCTTGGCGGACAGCGCGCTTTGCGCGTCGGCATCCTGATAGAGCGGGAGCAGGTCGCCGGCCGATCGTAGTTGCGGGGAGACGAGCGCGGTCCGCCGGCCGGTCAGAAGGGTGTGATAGACCCAGCCTTCGGCGCCTTCCCAGTCGCGAATGCGCCGCCAGTTTTCGAACTCGGCGGTGATCTCGACCGGCAGTCCCGCTCGGGTGAAAACCCAGACCACGTCATGGTCCTTGCTCGGGCCGGCGCGAACATTCACCCGATCGGATTTCAAGCTGACGAAGCGAGGCACCGGCAGCCCGCTGGCAGAGCCCGGCGTTTCGCTGGCAGCCTGGGATGGGACCGGCGCCAGCCCCAGCCCGGCGAGCGCCAGCGCGCCCACGATGCCGCTCTTCGATCGTTTCGAGTTCCGGAAATGGCGCAATGGCATGGCTTGAATAAACACGACCAGTCCGCTCCCTGGGGATCGCTCGCGCCGCTTTGTCCCGGGCAAACCATCTGATACAGAGAGCCAATCTGCCGGTCCGCAAGGCGCGTCCCGACTACGCGCAGTCTCGGCTGGCCCGGTAAAGAAGACCTGAACGAGACGCCGGCAATCGCTCGATGGCCGGCTCGGGGCGATGTGGGCATGCCAAATCGTAAGAAGCTCCTGGTCGTGGTCACACGCAAACTGCCGGACCGGGTCGAAACGCGCATGCGCGAGCTGTTCGACGCGCGGCTGAACATCGACGACACGCCCATGAGCCAGGCCGACCTCGTGGAGGCGGCCAAAATGGCGGACGTGCTCGTCCCGACGGTGACTGACCGGATCGACGCCGCCGTACTCGGACAATCGGGCGAGCGGCTGAAGCTGATCGCGAATTTCGGCAATGGCGTCGACAATATCGATGTCACGACGGCGCTCCAGCGCGGCATCACGGTGACCAATACGCCCGGCGTGCTGACCGAAGACACGGCCGACATGACGATGGCGCTGATCCTTGCCGTGCCGCGCCGGCTTGCCGAAGGACTGGAGGTTTTGGAGCACGGCGAGTGGAAGGGCTGGTCGCCGACCTGGATGCTCGGCCACCGCATTTCCGGCAAAAGGCTCGGCATTGTCGGGATGGGACGAATCGGGCAGGCGGTCGCGCGCCGCGCGCGCGCCTTCGGCATGTCGATCCACTACCACAACCGCCGCCGCGTCTCCCCCGCGGTCGAAGAGGAACTGGAGGCGACCTATTGGGAAAGCCTCGACCAGATGCTTGCGCGGATGGACATCGTGTCGGTCAATTGCCCGCATACGCCAGCGACCTACCACCTCCTGTCGGCGCGGCGGCTGAAGCTGTTGCGGCCGGAGGCTTTCGTCGTCAATACGGCGCGAGGCGAGGTCATCGACGAAAACGCGCTGGCGCGGATGATCGACGCCGGCGAACTTGCCGGCGCGGGGCTCGACGTGTTCGAACACGAGCCGGCCGTCAGCCCCAAGCTGATCAAGCTTTCGCGCACAGGCAAGGTCGTGCTGCTGCCGCATATGGGCTCCGCCACGATCGAAGGTCGCGTCGATATGGGCGAAAAGGTGATCATCAACATCAAGACGTTTATGGATGGCCACCGCCCACCCGATCGCGTATTACCCTCGATGCTGTGATCGGGTGATATCGTGATGCGGATGCGCTTGTTCTCTGTGTGCTTTGGCGTGAGCATGGCTCTGGGCGCTGGCGCCGAGGCGCAAAATCTTTCGATCGAAGAGTTTCGGCGCGATCTGGTCGGCGTTCCACTCTGCGGAACGCCCGGAACCGGACCGTTGTCGGGGAAAACCCTCTGCACCGTGCACCTTCCGGACGGCTCGGCCATTCTTGCCGGATCCGGCGTTTTCGTGCGCGGGTTCTGGGAGCCGGACGGCAGCCGAATCTGCCGCCGCAATGCCTCCGACACGCCGGAGCGGCGGCGCTGCATCGAATATGAGCGGCTCGGCCCGCATCGGTTCCGCAACAGCGACGGCGTCGAGTTCTGCATCGGCCCCTGCATGTAGCGCTTTGGGCCGGCGGCCGTCAGCGTCTTGCAGGACCCCGGTTTGCGCGATCACCGGCTAACGGTGGCCTGACAGATCGTGAATGCTCGGCCTTTCGCCCGTGAGCGGGTTGCCCGCGTCCCAGCCGTAGTTGAGCGTCTCAAAGCGCATCGCGCGCGCGTCGATCATCAAGAGGCGGCCGACCAGGCCATCGCCGAAGCCAACGATTTCGCGGATGACCTCGAGCGCCATCATCGAGCCGAGCACGCCGGGCAGCGCGCCAAGAATCCCCGCCTCCGCACAGGCGGGAACAGCGCCGGGCGGCGGCGCCTCGGGAAACAGGCAGCGATAGGTGGGATTGGGCTTCCCATCTTTTCCGCGCTCGTGCGCGCGAATGGTCGTCAGCGTGCCGTCGAACACGCCAAGCGCCGCCGTCACCAGCGGCTTCTTTGCGAAGAAGCAGGCATCCGACACCAGGTAGCGCGTCGCGAAATTGTCGGAACCGTCGGCAACGATGTCGTAGCACCTGATGAGATCGAGCGCGTTCGCCGCGATCAGGCGCGTGGCGTGAGGCTCGACCGTCACGTGCGGATTGATCCGCGCGATCGCATCGGCCGCGCTTTGCGTCTTCGGGCGGTCGATATCCGGCGTGCCATGAATGATCTGGCGCTGCAGGTTCGACAAGGACACTCTGTCGTCGTCGACCAGGCCAATGGTGCCGACGCCAGCCGCGGCGAGATAGAACAGGACTGGCGCGCCAAGCCCGCCCGCACCGATCACCAGCACGCGCGCGCGCTTGATGGCCAGTTGCCCCGGGCCGCCGACGTCGCGCAGCACGATGTGACGCGCATAGCGCTCGATCTCTTCCGGCGTGAGCGTAACGTCGTTCATCGCGGCTATAACGGCGCAAGGCCGAGCGCGGCGCGAATACGCGCGGCGATGCGGGCGCCGTCGCGCGTGGGAAGCACCCGCGGTTGATCGCGGTCATCGATGCAAATCCTCGCAAAGCATGGTCCGTCGCCGATCCGGTGCACGCGCAGGGCAAGCTCCGCGACCTCCTCCATGTGCGTGATGTCGCGCGCATCGGCAATGCCGCAACCGCGCGCAATGGTGGCAAGATCGGTCGGGCCGGCGGTATGCGTCGACTGCTTGCCCGTTTCCCCGAACAGCGCATTGTCCAGCACCACGATCGACAGGTTGAGCGGAGCTTGCACCGCCACCGTCGCCAGGCTTCCGAGACTCATCAACAGGTCGCCGTCCCCGGTGATCACCGCAACCGGCAAATTGGGCTGCGCGAGCGCAAGTCCCAAACCCATCGCCACCGTGCCCCCCATGGCGCCCCAGAGATAGGCATTGCGCTCATGGTCGCCGGCGGCCGCCACGTCATAGGTCGCCGAGCCAAGCCCGGAGACAACGAGCAAGTCGGTCCGGTTCTGTAAGAGCCGGGCGACCGCGGCGCGCCGATCGAGCCGATGGATCCCGCCGGCCATCAGAACACCTTCGTCCCGATCAAGCGCTGCGACAGCAGCACGGCGGCGGCGCCGCCGGCATCGAAGGCCGCCATCGCCGCGGCGCGCACCGTCTCGGCGGCCTCTTCGGCGCGCGTGACGCGGAGCACATCGACTCCCATCAGCGCGAAGGCGGGTTGAGTGGCGCGGCCCATCGGCGCCTGCCACGGGTTGAACTCGCCCCATTCGCCGCGCATGGTGACGAGCGCGAGAAACGGCATGCGCAGGTTCTGCACGAGCGACAGCATGTTTGTACAATTGCCGACGCCGGACGACTGCATCAAGAGCACGCCACGCTCGCCGCCCATCCAGGCGCCGGCGAGCAGCGCCACGCCCTCTTCCTCGGTCGTGAGCACGATGCCGCGCATTGTCGGCTCGGCTTGAACGCGGCGGATCAGCCGCGCGTGGCCGGCGTCGGGTACGTAGGCCACCTGGCGCACGCGTGCGCTCTTGAGCGCCTCGAAGATCTCGTCGGGCCAGGTCGCGGTCGCCGCCGGTTCACCGAAACTGAGGCTTGGAGTGGCGCGCGCCATCGTCTAGTTCCTTATCGCTTGCGCGCCGCACTCTCGCGTATGCAGCCGCGCACGACAAGAGGCGGGAGGAATCACGTGGACACCATCGGCTTCATCGGCCTCGGGCGCATGGGAAAGGGCATGGCATCCAACCTCCAGCGCAAGGGGTTTTCGCTTCTCGTCTCCGACATCGCGCCGGCGCCCGTGCAGGCGCTCGTGGCGCTCGGGGCGAGAGCCGCCGGATCGGCCGCGGAGATGGCAAGGAGCGCCTCGATCATCGTCACGATGCTGCCGTCCGGCTCGGAGGTCGGGGAAACGCTGCGCGGCCCTGACGGCGTCTTCGCCCATGCGCAGCGGGGCGCGCTGATCATGGACATGTCGACGGTCGACCCGCAAACGACCGATGCGCTGGCGGCGGAAGCAGGAGCGCGCGGATTGTCCTTTGTCGACGCGCCGGTCGGACGGCTCGCGGCGCATGCCGACCGCGGCGAAAGCCTGTTCATGGTCGGCGCCAGCGACGCCGATTTCCAGCGCGTCCTGCCGCTCCTGCAGGCGATGGGAACGACCATTCACCATTGCGGCGCGGTCGGCGCGGGCATGCGCATGAAGCTCGTCAACAACTATCTCGCGATCATCCTCTGCCAGCTCAATGCGGAGGCGCTCGCGCTTTCGCAGCGCTTCGGGCTCGATCTGACGAAGACGCTGGAGGTGCTCCATGGCACCACCGCGACCAACGGCCAGCTCAAGGTGAACTGGCCGAACAAAGTGCTCAAGGGCGACACCGAGCCCGGCTTCACCATCGATCTTGCGCACAAGGACCTCTCGCTGATCTTGCATGCAGCCAATGCGGGCCGTGTTCCGGTCCCGATCGCGGCCGCCGCGCGGGAGGCTTTTTCGATCGCCCGGGCGCGCGGTTACGGGGCTGCGGATTTCTCGGCCATGGTCGACGTCTTGTGCGATTTCGCGCAGATCGAGCGCGCGCGGCTGCCGAAAGGCTGGACGGCGCCCGTGTGAGCGCGCGCCTACCGGTTCTTGAAATCCGGCGGCCGTTTGGCGGCGAAAGCCGCCATGCCTTCCTTCTGATCGTTGGTCGCAAACAGCGAGTGAAAAGCCCGCCGCTCGAAGCGCACGCCCTCGGCGAGCGAGGTCTCGAAGGCGCGGTTGATGCTCTCCTTGGCGAGGATCAAAGAAGGCAACGACATCGCGGCGATCGCCTCGGCGGTTTTCATCGCCTCGTCCATGAGAGCGGCAAGCGGCACGACGCGCGCAACAAGCCCCGAACGTTCGGCCTCTTGCGCATCCATCATCCGCCCGCTCAGGCACAGATCCATCGCCTTCGCCTTGCCGACCGCATGCGCCAGGCGCTGGGTGCCGCCGAAACCGGGGATGACACCGAGCTTGATCTCGGGCTGGCCGAACTTCGCGTTGTCGGCGGCGATGATCATGTCGCACATCATCGCAATCTCGCAGCCGCCCCCAAGCGCAAAACCCGCGACCGCCGCAATCAGCGGCTTGCGCGCCTTTGTCAGGCGATCCCAGGAGCCGGCAAAATCCGCGAGCAAGACATCGGCGAAGGATTTCTCCGCCATCTCCTTGATGTCGGCGCCCGCAGCGAAGGCTTTTTCAGATCCCGTGATGATGGCGCAATGGATGTTCGGATCGGATTCAAAATCTTCCACCGCGGTGATCAGCTCTTCGATCAGCTCCGCGTTGAGCGCATTGAGCGCCTGCGGCCGGTTCAGGCGAATGATGCCGACCTTGCCGCGCGTCTCGACAATGATGGTCCTGTAACCCATGGCGTTTCCTCCGCTGACGGCTTTGGCTAGAGCATTTTCCGGCCAAGTGGGCACCGGCTGGCCGAAAGAAACAACCGTTCTATCCGATCGGAGCAGGCTCTAGCGGAGCAGGCGGAAGGAGGCAAACGGGCTTTCGCGGGCCGGACCCAAAACACAAAGTCAGCGCTGGCACGCGGGACAGAAAAAGGTCGAACGCCCGGCCTGCACCAGGCGTCGGATTTTTCCCTTGCAGCCCGGCGTGGGACACGGCTCGCCCGCGCGGTCGTAGACGCGGAAGGCATGCTGGAAATCGCCAAGCTCGCCATCGGTGCGGCGATGGTCGCGCAAGGATGAGCCGCCCGCCTTGATCGCGTCCCGCAGCACCGCCTTGATGGCCTCGACCAGCGCGCGCGTGCGCTCGGTGGGAGCGCCGGATTGGGTCGCCAGCGTCGACGCCTTGCGGCGGGGTGAAATCTTTGCCCGATGCAGCGCCTCGCTGACATAGATATTGCCGAGTCCGGCAACGACTTTCTGGTCCGACAGCGCGGCCTTCAGACTGGTCTTCTTGCCGCAGAGCGACTTCGCCAGCATCGCCGCGTCGAAGGCATTACCCAAGGGCTCGGGGCCGAGCGCCTTCATCAGCGGATGTCCCTCGAGCTCCGCGCGCGGGATCACGTCCATGTAGCCGAAGCGCCGCGGATCGTTGAAGGTGATCGTAGCGCCGGAGGACATTGCGAAAAGTATATGGTCGTGCGCGCCGTCTTTGGAGCGTTCGTGATGAAAGTCGCCAGGCGTCGCCTCCTTCCGGGCGCTGCGCACGCGGAATGAGCCCGACATGCCAAGATGCATGAGCAGCACGTCGCCTGAGGACAGGTCGGCCAGCAGATACTTTCCCCGCCGCCCAAGCGCCACGACGGTCTTGCCCTCCAGTCGCGTCTTGAAATCCTTCGGCAGGGGAAAACGCAGGTCGGGCCGGCGCGCCTCGACCCGCAGGAACCGTGCGCCTTCCATCACGGGCGCGAGGCCGCGGCAAACGGTTTCGACTTCGGGAAGTTCAGGCATGCTTCGGCGTTAACCATTTGGAGCCCTCGACCCGAGGCGCTCGGTGCGAGCGGTCGCAAAGCGCGAGGGCGTTTCGCCCTGCTCACCATGACGAAACGCCACACATAGCGCCCCCCGCCGCGCCGCGCTATGGTCCGGCCCGTTCCTGGAAATAAGGACGCTGGATGGACAACGAGACCCATTTCGGACGGCGGCGCGTCGCCTATGACGACAAGCAGACGCTCGTCGACGACGTTTTCCGGAAGGTCGCGCGCCGCTACGATCTGATGAACGATCTGATGTCGGCCGGCGTGCACCGGGCATGGAAGGATGCGCTTGTCACGGCGATCAATCCGCCGCACGGGCCGCGTCCTTTTTCGCTGCTCGACGTCGCCGGAGGCACGGGCGACGTCGCCTTCCGCGTGGCGGAAGCCGGCGGGCGCGGCACGCGCGTCATTGTCTGTGACATCAATCCCGACATGCTGGCGGTCGGGCGCCAGCGCGCCTTGGAGCGCGGGCTCGACGCCGCCGTCACCTTCACCGAAGGCAATGCCGAGGCGCTGCCGTTTGCCGACCGCAGCCACCATGCCTGTTCGATCGCCTTTGGAATCCGCAATGTTCCGCGCATTTCGCGCGCGCTCGAAGAGGCGCATCGCGTGCTGCAGACCGGCGGGCATTTTCTTTGTCTCGAATTCTCAAGCGTCGACGTGCCGGGCCTGGACGCGCTGTATGACTTCTACTCATTCAACATCGTGCCGGCGATCGGCCGCGCCGTGGTGGGTGACGCCGAGCCCTATCGCTATCTCGTGGAATCGATTCGCCGCTTCCCGAAGCCCGAAGCCTTTGCACAGATGATGCGCGATGCCGGTTTTCGCCGCGTGTCGTACCGCCCGATGAGCGGCGGCATCGTCGCGCTGCATTCCGGCTGGCGGCTGTGATCCGAAACTCACCGGCGCGGTCGTGATCGCAGCAATTTCTCACATCGCCCGCCTGACGCGCGCCGGATTCGTCCTGGCGCGGGAAGGCGTGCTCGGCCTGATCGATCCGATGCCGCTCCCGACGGCGGCCCGCGGCGGCTTGCGAGCGCTGCGGCTGCTCGAAGGACGCCACGAGAATGGCACGGCGACACGGCTGTCGGCGGCGTTGACGAAGCTCGGGCCGACCTATGTGAAGCTCGGCCAGTTTCTCGCCACGCGACCGGACGTGGTCGGACCCGTGCTCGCGCGCGACCTCGAAAGCCTGCAGGACAAGATGGCGCCCTTTCCGCAGAAGGAGGCGGAGGCGGCGGTCGCGATGGCGCTGGGCAAGCCGCTCAAAGATATCTTCCTCGCCTTCGGTCCTGCGGTCGCCGCGGCGTCGATCGCGCAGGTGCATCGTGCGGAAGCGATCACCGCGGAGGGCCGACATGCGCTCGCGGTGAAGGTGCTGCGGCCGGGCATCGCACACCGTTTCCGCAGCGATCTCGAGTCCTTCTATTTCGCCGCCCGCAATGCCGAGCGTCTTTCCGCCGAGGCGCGGCGGCTTCGCCTGGTCGAGGTCGTCGACACGCTGGCGCGCACTTGCGCGATCGAGATGGATTTGCGGCTCGAGGCGGCGGCGCTCTCGGAGATGGCGGAGAACACGCGCGGCGATCCCGAGTTCCGCGTGCCGGCGGTCGATTGGGAGCGCACGGCCAAAGAGGCGCTCACGCTCGAATGGATCGACGGCACGCCGCTCTCCGACCGCGCCGCGCTCGCCGCGAGCGGACTCGATTTGAAAGCGCTCGGACGCGCGGTGATGCAATCGTTCCTGCGCCACGCCTTGCGCGATGGCTTCTTCCACGCCGACATGCATCCGGGGAATCTCTTCGTCGACGACGCAGGCCGGCTGGTCGCGGTGGATTTCGGCATCATGGGACGGCTCTCGTTCAAGGAGCGGCGCTTCCTCGCCGAGATCCTCTACGGCTTCATCAACCGCGACTACCGCCGCACGGCGGAGGTTCATTTCGAGGCCGGCTATGTGCCCGCGCACCACTCGGTGGAGGCCTTCGCGCAGGCGCTGCGCGCCATCGGCGAACCGATCCACAGCCGCACCGCCTCGGAAATCTCGATGGCGAAGCTTCTGGCTTTGCTGTTCGAGGTGACCGGTCTCTTCGACATGAAAACGCGGCCCGAGCTCTTGCTCCTGCAGAAAACCATGGTGGTGGTCGAAGGCGTGGCACGAGGCCTGGACCCCGCGCTCGACATGTGGACCACGTCCGAGCCCGTCGTGCGCGAATGGGTCGAGCGGCATCTTGGGCCGGCCGGCCTGCTTGAAGGCGCCGCCAGCGGTGCGCGCGACGTCGGGCGGTTTCTGGGCGAGGTGCCGGAGCTGCTGCAGCGGGCTGGATCGCTCGCCCATCAGCTCGATGCGGCGACGCGCGACGGGCTCGTGCTCGCGCCGCAAACCGTGGCGGCAATCGGCGAGGCCGAAGGGAGGCGGACCCGCTGGGCCACGGTCGCGCTGTGGATGATCGCCGGCCTTCTTGCTATCATTGCCTTCAGTATTGTGCTATAGAAAAACTCATAGCTGCATGCATTGCATGCATAACGGTTTGTGCCCGCACCGATGACCAACCTGACCATCCGCCGGCTGGATGAGGCTTTGAAGCACCGGCTGCGGCTGCGCGCGGCCCAGAACGGGCGCTCCATGGAAAAGGAGGTGCGATGCTTGCTGGCGGCCGGGCTTTCCGAGGACGGCCCGGGGCCAATGCTGGGGCCGGTTGCGAAGCCGGCGAGCCCCGCTGGGGCGGCTGCCGCACAGGCGGGAGCACTCGCCGGCCGCCGCGTGCTGCTGATCATCGGCGGAGGCATCGCTGCCTATAAGGGCCTTGACCTGATCCGGCGGGTCAGGGAGCGGGGCGCCGAGATGCGGGTCATCCTCACTTACGGCGCCCAGCAATTCGTGACGCCGCTGGCCGCCGGCGCGCTCGCGGGCGAGCGGGCCTATACCGACCTTTTCGACCAGACCACGGAATTCGACGTCGGACATATCCGGCTGGCGCGCGACACCGACCTCGTTGCCGTCGCGCCCGCGACCGCCAACCTGATGGCGAAGATGGCCGCCGGGCTTGCCGACGACCTCGCCTCCACGGTTTTGCTCGCGACCGACAAGCCGGTTCTGATCGCGCCAGCCATGAACCCGCAAATGTGGGCACACCCGGCCACGCGGCGCAATCTCGCGCGGCTCACAGCGGACGGGGTGAGGGTCATCGGCCCGAATGCGGGTGAAATGGCTGAACGCGGCGAGGCCGGCGTCGGCCGCATGGCGGAGCCGGGCGAGATCGCCGGTGCGCTTGAGCGCCTCCTCGGGGCAGGAATGCCGCACCCGCTCAAGGGACAGCGCATGATCGTCACCTCAGGTCCGACGCATGAGCCGATCGATCCCGTGCGCTACATCGCCAACCGCTCTTCGGGAAAGCAAGGCCATGCCATCGCGGAAGCGGCGGCGCGCGCCGGCGCCGATGTGACGCTCGTTTCGGGGCCTGTCGCCATCGCCGATCCCCCGGGCGTGCGGGTGATCAAGGTCGAGTCTGCGCGCGCCATGCTTGCGGCGGTGGAAGCGGCACTTCCCGCCGATGTCGGCGTCTTCGCGGCGGCCGTTGCCGATTGGCGTGTCGCCGAAGCCGGCGAGCAAAAGATCAAGAAAGGGACAGGCAGCGCGCCGCAACTCGCTCTTGTCGAAAACCCCGACATTCTCGCAACGGTCGCGCGCCATCCGACCAAGCGTCCAAGACTCGTGATCGGCTTTGCCGCAGAGACCGAGCACGTGATCGCGCATGCGAGGGCCAAGCTCGCCGCGAAAGGATGCGATTGGATTCTTGCCAATGACGTGTCGCCGCGGACCGGTGTGATGGGAGGCGACGCCAATAGCGTTCATCTTGTGAGCGAAGGCGGCGTTGAATCCTGGCCGAGGCAGCCCAAGGCGGCGGTGGCGCAGAGCCTTGTCGAGCGAATCGCGCAAGCGCTCGGGCCGCGGCAATGACGCCCCTCGTGGTGCAGATCGAGCGACTGCCGCACGGGGAGGGACTGCCGCTTCCGGCCTACCAGACCGAAGGCTCGGCCGGTCTCGACCTCCTCGCGGCTGTTCCGAGCCATGCACCCATCACCATTCTTCCCGGCCGATCAGCAGCGATCCCGACCGGGATTGCACTGGCGCTTCCCGCCGGCACGGAGGGACAAATCCGTCCGCGCTCGGGGCTCGCCTTGAGGCACAATGTCACGGTGCTGAACGCGCCCGGCACCATCGATGCGGATTATCGCGGGGAAATCCTGGTGCTGCTTGTAAATCACGGCGCCGAGCCATTCGTTGCCGAACGCGGCGCGCGCATCGCCCAACTGGTCGTTGCGCCCGTGGCGAAAGTGACACTTGTGGCGAATCAGGAATTGACGCACACGCCCCGCGGTGGCGGCGGATTTGGGTCGACCGGACAATGAGCCGACTGGGTCAGGGAAACTGGACGCCACCTCGCTCGTACGATAATACCTCTGCCTCTCTCACCGTCGACACCAAGAACAGTGCTGACGCAGTTGGCCCCTCGCACGACATGTCGTTTCTTCCTCGCAAAGTCGTCCTCGCCATCCTCGCTGTCTTGGACGTCGCCCTAAATACGGGGCCAAGGCCGGTGGCCGCGAAAGTCCTGGCCGACCGCAACGATCTTCCGGGACGGCACCTGGAGCCGGTCCTGCAAGCCCTCGTCCATAGTGGCGTCTTGAAGGGCATCCGCGGGCCGCGCGGCGGCTACGAACTGGGGCGGGAGCGGCGCAAGATCACCATTTACGACATTGTCCGCGCGGTCGGTTCCGTCGATGACGGAAACGCGCTGCCGAAATCGCCGACGCTCCACAAGGTCGTACTCCCGGCGGTTTCGAGCGCCGAGGCCGCTTACGCCGAGGCGCTCAAGCAGATCACGCTTGAAGATATGGTGTCCCGGGCCGGCGGCCTGTCCAAAGGCAGCCGTCCCTTGAGCGCTCCTTTCACCATCTGACGGGGTCCTGTTCGATGGTCCCTCGCGCACCGTGAATTGACCGGGGGTCGCTTGTCTCCATATACGGACGAGCAACAGGAGACGCGCCATGCAGGTCGAAACCAAAGGAAAGCCTGGGCAGCGCAAAGCCCCGGGACGCGGACGCGTCTATGCGTCGATCACCGATACGATCGGCGAGACACCCATGGTTCGGCTTAGCAGGCTTCCCGAACTGCGAGGCGTCAAAGCGAATATCCTGGCCAAGCTCGAGTTCTTCAACCCGATCGGGAGCGTCAAGGACCGCATCGGCGTCTCGATGATCGATGCCATGGAAGCGGACGGCACGATCAAACCGGATACAGTCCTGATCGAGCCCACCTCCGGCAATACGGGGATCGCCCTCGCCTTCGTCGCCGCCGCGCGCGGTTACCGGCTGATCCTGACAATGCCGGACTCCATGTCGGTGGAACGCCGCAAGATGCTCGCTTTGCTCGGTGCGGAACTCGTGCTGACTGAAGCGGCCAAGGGAATGAACGGGGCCGTCGACAAGGCCAATCAGCTTCTCAAAGAGATTCCGAACTCGGTCATGCCCCAGCAGTTCAAGAACCCGGCCAACCCGGACATCCATCGCCGCACGACGGCGGAAGAAATCTGGAACGATACGCAGGGCGAGGTTGACGTGTTCGTCGCCGGCATCGGTACGGGCGGGACGATTACTGCGGTTGGGCAGGTCCTCAAGCCTCGCAAAACGTCGGTGCGCGTCGTTGCGGTTGAGCCCGAAGACAGCCCTTTGCTGAGCCAGGGGCGCGCGGGGCCGCACAAAATCCAGGGTATCGGCGCGAACTTCGTCCCGGATATCCTCGACTGCTCGGTCATCGACGAAATCGTCACGGTCGGCAACCAGACGGCCTTCGACACGGCGCGCGCGCTGGCGCGCTACGAGGGGATTCCGGGCGGCATTTCTTCGGGCGCCGCCGTCGCCGCCGCGCTCGAAGTGGGGGCGCGCCCCGAAATGGCAGGCAAAAACATCGTCGTGGTCTTGCCCTCGTTCGCCGAGCGCTATCTTTCCACTGCGCTGTTTGAAGGCCTTTAGGCGGGACTGAACGACACGAACCGCTTCGTGGTTTCGAACCCGCGTCCCTCGCGCTCGACTGCAAGGCTGGTAACGCCCCGACATTGCTCGCTGCCGAGACCTGGCCGGCCTCCAAACTCCGAGCCCCGGTGACTCGACCTTCCCTGAATACGCCGCCCAGTGTTCCAGGCGCGTTCACGGTCTGGACTCTTACGGCAAAGCTCCCGTTGCGGTTAGAGTAGCCCGATTCGCAGGCGGCAAGGCGGACATCGCTTGCGATACGGACCTCGCGGCCTTCGCTCGGCGGTGGAGCGCGAGAAGGTGAGGGGCAATCAATGGCGGATGCGATCCGCACGCGCGATGGGCTGCGTGCCGGTCCGCAGCGAGGTCGATTCGTCCTCGCCCTGCTTCCGTCGATGCTCTCCTATTTCACGATGGCTGAGGCGCGCGCGGACATCCTCGACAATCTGTTGCATCGCGGCCAGCGCGCGCTTGCCTTCTACGATCAGCACGAGATCGCGGCCCTGGCGCTCACGGTCGGGGCCGTGGTCTTTGCCGTTCTCACCGCCATTTCGTTCGTGCGCATACGCCGGTCGGCCGCGGCCGCCGCGGCCGCCGCACGCAGCGAGATCGCATCGCTGAAAGCCGAATTGGACCGACTGTCGGGGCTCATGCATGCCGACCCGCAACTCATCGTGATGTGGACCCCGGGGGAAAGCGAGCCCGAGATCATCGGCGATGTCAGTGCATTGACCGGGTCCTCCGCGCCGCGCCGCGCGCTCGCCTTCGGCACATGGCTCGATGCCGACCACGCGCAAGCCATCGAGAATGCTCTCGAACGGCTGCGCATGCATGGCGAGAGTTTCTTCATCCCGCTCACGACGCTCTCGGGCCGGCAAGCCGAGGCCGATGGGCGCGCGCTCGGCGGCCGCGCCACGCTGCGGATCCGCAACGTATCAGGCGCAACGCGCGACCTTGCGGAACTCGCCATCCGGCACGAGAAGCTGCTGCGGGACGTCGACGCATTGCGCGCGCTGATCGAAGCCCTGCCCTCCCCGATCTGGGCGCGCGACGCGAATGGCCGGCTTGCCTGGGTCAACAAGGCCTATGCGCTGGCCGTCGATGCCGCCGACAACAGCCAAGCAGTGGCGCAAGGAATCGAACTTCTGGGCAGCGCCGCACGCGAACAACGGCGCGAGGCGCATAGCCAGCAGCGTCCGTTCGCGGCGCATTTGCCGGTCATCGTCGCCGGACAGCGGCGCATGTACGACGTCTTCGATCTTCCGACGCGCAACGGCAGCGCCGGCGTCGGAATTGACGTCAGCGAGCTGGAAAACCTGCGGCTGGAGATCGGGCGCCTGATCGATACCCATCGCCGCACCCTCGATCAATTGCCGACAGCGGTCGCCACATTCGGCGGCGACCGCCGGCTCGTCTTCTACAACGCCGCCTATTGCAGCCTTTGGGGCTTCAGCGCCGCCGCCCTCGATCAGAAGCCGACCGACAGTCAACTGCTCGACCTGTTGCGCGCCACGCGCAAGCTGCCCGAGCAGGTGAACTTCCGCCAATGGGCCGCGCAATTGCACGACGCCTATCGCTCGCTCGAGCCGCGCGAGCATCAATGGCATCTGCCCGACGGGCGCACGCTGCGCGTCGTGACCACGCCAAACCCCGAGGGCGGCGTCACCTATCTTTTCGACGACGTCACCGAGCGGCTCGATCTGGAACGCCGGTACGATGCATTGATCCGCGTGCAGGGCGAGACCCTCGACCATCTGGCGGAAGCCGTCGCCGTTTTCGGCAGCGATGGGCGGCTGCGCCTGCACAATCCCGCTTTTGTCAGGATGTGGAAGCTTTCGCCCGCAATGGTCGAGGGGCGTCCGCACATCGATGCGCTGATCAATCTATGTGCTCCGGTCAGCGCGACGGGCGCGGCCTGGGAAGCGCTGCGGGGCGCCATCACGGCGCTCGACGAAAGACAAGCCGTATCCGGCCGTTTCGAACGGCGTGACGGCACGGTGATCGATTGCGCCACGGTTCCGCTCCCGGACGGCGCGACCTTGCTCACGTTCCAGGATGTGACCGACACGGTGAATGTCGAGCGCGTGCTTCGCGAGCGCAACGAAGCGCTCGAGCGCGCCGATCAGCTCAAGAACGACTTCGTTCACCACGTGTCCTACGAATTGCGTTCGCCGCTCACGAATATCATCGGCTTTGCCCAATTGCTGGACGATCGGGCGACCGGACCGCTCAATGCGAAGCAGCTCCAGTATCTGTCCTACATCAACTCGTCGAGTTCGGTCCTGCTGGCCATCATCGACGATATTCTTGATCTCGCCACCATTGATGCCGGCGCCATGACGCTGGACCTTGGAGCGGTCGACATTCCCCGGGCCGTGCAATCGGCCGCCGACGGCGTGAAGGAGAGGCTTGCGGAAAAAGGCATGAGCGTGGAGTTGCTGCTGGCAGCGGACATCGGCAGCTTCATGGCCGACGAGCGCCGCATCCGCCAGGTCCTGTATAATCTTCTTTCCAACGCCATCGGCTTTTCACCGCGCGAAGGCACCATTACGCTGTCTGCCGAACGCAGGGACGATGCCATCGTGATTTCCGTAACCGACAGAGGACCGGGGATTCCCGAAGCCATCATCGACCGTGTCTTCCATCGCTTCGAGACCCACGCCCTCGGGTCGCAGCATCGCGGCGCAGGACTGGGTTTGTCGATCGTCCGCTCGTTCGTCGAACTGCATGGAGGACAGGTGAAGATCGACTCCGCCGTGGGACGCGGCACCACGGTTCATTGCATCTTCCCGCTGCATCAGGCAGCCGGGCGCGTTGCCGCGGAATAGCGGGCGCCGGACCTGTGCTTGCCGCAACCGCCGCCGTCCATCAGTTCGCCGCGACGCTTGGCAACGAGCAGGCCACGGTGCGGCTCGCAGGCGATCTTGCTGCGCTGCTGCGCCGCGGCGATGTCGTCACCCTGTCGGGCGATCTTGGCGCGGGCAAGACGACCTTCGCCCGGGCCGCCATCCGCGCGTTGGCGCAGGATCCCGCACTGGAAGTCCCGAGCCCGACCTTCACGCTCGTGCAGGACTACGACCTGCCGCGTTTTCCGGTGGTGCATGCCGACCTTTACCGGATCGGTGCGCCGGACGAGCTTGCGGAGCTTGGAATCGAAGACGCCGATCATGCCGTTCTGTTGATCGAATGGCCGGAGCGAGCGGGCGGCGCGCTGCCCGCCAACCGGCTCGATCTGGCCTTCTCGCTGGCGCCGGATCTCGGGTTGAACGCGCGGCACGTGCGCATCACCGGGTATGGCAGCTTTGCCGCCCGTGTTCAGCGGCTGGAGGTCTTGCGCCGTTTCATCGAACAGTCCGGGTTCGGCGACGCCGACCGGCATTACATCCAAGGCGACGCTTCGACGCGCACTTACGAGCGCCTCATCTTGCGGGAGCGACGCGCGATCTTGATGAACGCGCCGCGCAGGCCGGACGGACCGCCCGTTCGCAACGGGTTGCCCTACAGCGCCATCGCCCATCTTGCCGAAGACGTTAAGCCCTTCGTGGCCATGGCGCGGGCCTTGCGCGAACGCGGCTTCTCGGCTCCGGAGCTCTTTGCAACCGACCTCGCTGAAGGACTGATCCTTCTCGAGGATCTCGGGACGGACTTGTTCGTATCGGGCGATCCGCCCGGACCGATCGAGGACCGTTACGCGGCCGCGATCGACCTGCTGGTGGCCCTGCATCGCGCCGATCTCCCACCGGTGCTGCCGGTGGCGCCGCAGGTTGAGCACCGCCTACCCGATTACGATCTCGACGCGCTGACGATCGAAGTCGAACTCCTCCTCGATTGGTACTTTCCGTTTCATGGCGTGTCCTTGCCGGCGAGCGAGCGCGCGGAATTCGTCCGTCATTGGCGCACGGCGCTTGCACGCGCGATCCAGGCGCCCCGCAGTTGGACCTTGCGCGACTTCCACTCGCCGAACCTGTTGTGGCTCGGCGCACGCGAGGGCATCGCGCGTGTCGGGCTGCTCGACTTTCAGGATGCGGTGATGGGGCCGCACGCCTATGACGTGGTCTCGATCCTGCAAGACGCGCGCGTGGACGTGCCGGAACCGCTCGAAATCGCCCTGCTCGGCCGCTATGCCAAGGGCCGGCTCGCCGACAATGCGCAGTTTGACCCCTCCGCTTTCGTCGAACTCTACGCTCTGCTCGGCGCGCAACGCGCCACGAAGATTCTGGGGATTTTCGCGCGCCTCAATCTTCGAGATGGAAAGGCGCAATACCTTCGTCACCTGCCGCGCATCTGGCGCTACCTCAACCGTGCGCTGTCGCACGGCTCACTCGCCCCGCTTCGCGCCTGGTACGAGGCGCATGTGCCGGCGCCGAATGGCGGTTAGTGGTCCGATTCCCACATTCGCATCCGTTTCAGTAGGCGATTTGCGAATAGGCCGACTTGTCGGCACGGCGCGCAGACGGCATAAGGAAGCGGGGGTGAGCCATGGCGAAACAGGCGGCCGCAGGGGTTCCGCGATGCGCGATGGTGCTCGCGGCAGGCAGCGGCACGCGCATGCGGCCGATCACCGACCGAATTCCGAAACCGCTCGTTGAAGTCGACGGACGCGCGTTGATCGACCACGTCCTCGACCGGCTCGCCGCGGCCGGCGTGGAGACGGCGGTGGTCAATGTTCACCACATGGCTGATCAGATCGAGCGCCACCTCGCCTCTCGCCGCGCACCGAAAATCCTGATCTCCGATGAGCGCGCCGCGCTGCTCGACACCGGCGGCGGAGTTGCCAAGGCCTTGCCGCTGCTCGGCACTCGCCCGTTCTTTCACATCAATTCCGATACGATCTGGGTCGAGGGCGTGAATCCCAATCTCGGCAGGCTTGCGCACGCGTTCAATGAAGCGGACATGGACGCGCTGCTTCTGCTTGCACCGACCGCGAGCAGCATCGGCTATGAGGGGCGCGGCGATTACGCGCTCGCACCGGATGGACGGCTCAAGCGCCGCTCCGAACGCGAGATCGCCCCTTTCGTCTATGCCGGGGCCGCCATCCTATCGCCCTCGCTCTTCGGCGGCGTGAGCGAGCGCGCCTTCTCGCTCGTGCGGCTTTTCGACAGGGCGTCCGAGTCGGGCCGCCTGCACGGGCTTCGGCTCGAAGGCACATGGATGCATGTCGGAACGCCGGCGGCGATCGCCCAGGCGGAATCGGCGATCGCCGCCAGCGCGGCGTGAATGATGCGACCGGCGCGCGTCTTCACGCTTCCGTCCTCGGTGCCGTTTCTCCCTACGCTCGTCGACGCGCTGATTAAGGGACGCGTCATGCCGGGCTTCGCGGCCGAGGATCCGGCGCAGCTTGCGTCAGCGACACTGTATCTGCCGACGCGGCGTGCGGGACGGATCGCCCGTGAGGCCTTTCTCGATGCGCTTGGGGGGCGCGCTGCGATTCTGCCGCGCATCCTGCCGATCGGCGACATCGACGAGGACGAATTCGCGTTTGCCGACCTCGCGGGGGCGAACATCGCCGCCGAGGCGCTCGAGCTGCCACCCGCGATCTCGGATTTCCACCGCCGCCTTCTTCTGGCGCGCCTCGTGCTGCAATGGGCGCGCTCGCCGCAGCTGCGGCGCGAGGATGCCAGCCTTGTCGTCGCGAGCCCGACAGCAGCTTTGGCGCTCGCCGACGATCTCGCGCGGTTGATGGACGATCTTCTGACCCGCCAGGTTCCGTGGGACCGGCTCGATAAGCTCGTCCCGAACCAACTCGACGCGTACTGGTCGCTCACACTCGAATTTCTCAAGATCGCCCGCGTGAATTGGCCAAAGGTGCTTGCCGAACGCGGCTTGATCGAGCCTGCCGAGCGGCGGGACCGGCTGATCGCGGCGGAAGCCGCGCGCCTCGCCGCGCAGCGCAGCGGACCGGTGATCGCGGCCGGATCGACGGGGTCGATTCCCGCTACCGCGACGTTGCTCGCGACCATCGCCAAGCTTCCGCACGGCGCGGTGGTTCTGCCCGGGCTCGACACCGCGCTTGATGAGGAGTCCTGGAACGGAATTGCCGGCAGCGGGGCGGCCAACCACCCGCAATTCGCCATGCGTGCCCTTTTGGCGCGCATCGGCATCTCGCGCAGCGAGGTGGTTTCACTAGCACCACCGGCCGAACACGGCCGCGAGACGCTCGTCTCCGAGGCTCTGCGTCCTGCCGCTACGGCGGAGCGGTGGCACTTGCGACGGGCAGAACCGACCTTCGCAGACAATACGCAGGCGGGCATGCGAGATGTCGCGGTGATCGAGGCCGCAACGGCAGACGATGAAGCGCTCGCGATCGCCGTCGCCTTGCGCGAGGCGCTCGAGACGCCGAATAAGACGGCGGCGCTTGTCACGCCCGACCGCGCGCTCGCGCGGCGCGTGACCCAGTCGCTTGCCCGCTGGAACGTAAATGCCGCGGATACCGGCGGCGAATCGCTGGCGGAGACGCAAGCCGGCGTCTTCGCGCGGCTTGCCGCAGATGCTGTTCTCGGCGGCGTGGCCCCCGTTGCCTTGCTGGCCTTGCTGAAGCATCCGCGGTTTCGTCTTTCGGCCGATACGGGTGCTCACCTCGATGCAACGGCGGCGCTTGAGCTCGCCCTGTTGCGGGGACCGCGCCCGCGACCGGGCATAGCCGGACTTGCGCATGCGCTCGCCGCCTTCCGGCGCCAGCGCGACGAACTGCATCGCTCCGATCCGCGCCGCAGATTAAGCGATCGCGATCTCGACAGTGCCGACACGCTTATTGCCAAACTTGCGGCCGCCCTTGACCCGCTCTGTTCGCTCGACGATAGCAACCGTCCGCTCGCCGAGTTCGCCGAGCGGCACGCCGCCGTCCTTGCGGCATTGAATGCCGATCGGGAAGGCCTCAGCAATCTCTTCGATGGTGAAGCGGGCTCGGCGCTCGCGACGCTGCTCGAGGATCTGGCCGGATCGGAAGAGAGCGGCCTTTCGCTTTCACCCACCGAGTACGCTGACATCTTCGCCGCCTTGCTGGCGGAGCGGATCGTGCGGCGCGCGCCGCAAGGCCAGGCGCGCGTGCACATATTCGGGCTTCTCGAAGCGAGGCTGCAACGCGTCGACCGCGTGGTGCTGGGAGGCCTCGTGGAAGGCGTGTGGCCGCCGCAGCCGCGCAGCGACCCTTGGCTCAGCCGCTCGATGCGACAGGAGCTCGGCCTCGACCTGCCGGAACGGCGCATCGGGCTTGCGGCCCATGATTTCGCACAATTGCTGGGCGCACCCGAGGTTATTCTCACCCGGCCGCTGAAGCGCGACGGCGCGCCGACGGTGGCCTCGCGTTTTTTGCAGCGCCTCGCGGCCGTCGCCGGCGACGCGCTTTGGAGCGAGGCCCGCCGGCGCGGACAGACCTTTCTTGCTCTTGCACAGGCGCTCGATCAGCCGGCCGCGGTGAAGCCGGTCGCGCCACCGGAGCCGTGTCCGCCGCGCGTGGCACGCCCGACGGCGATGTCGGTGACCGATATCGAGAACTGGCTGCGCGACCCCTACACGATCTATGCAAAACACATTCTGGGTCTCGTGCCGATCGAAGCGGTCGATACACCGCCGGGCGCCGCGGACCGCGGCACGGTCATCCACGGCGCGATCGGCGAATTCACCGAGCGATACGCCAAGAGGCTGCCGGACGACCCGCTGCGTGAATTGATCGCGCTCGGCGCCAAGCATTTTGCGCCGCTTGAGGATTATCCTGAAGCGCGCGCCTTCTGGTGGCCGCGCTTCCTGCGTATCGCAAAGTGGTTTGTCGATTGGGAGCGCGAACGGCGGAAGACCGTGTCGGCCACTTTCGCCGAGACGCGGGGGCACGTCGAGATCGCGCTGGAGAGCGGCCGCACATTCATTTTTTCCGCCCGCGCGGACCGCATCGATGTCCTTCGCGACGGCCGTCTTGCCATCCTCGATTACAAGACCGGACAGGCGCGGACCGAACCGCAGGTCCGCGCCGGATTCGCGCCGCAGCTCACGCTCGAAAGCGCGATCCTGCGTGAAGGCGGCTTCCGGGAGATTCCCGCCGGCGGATCGGTCGCCGAAGTCGGCTATGTCAGGCTCGGCGGCGGAGATCCCGCGGGAAGGGAAATACCCATCGTCTTCAGGGAGGGCACGCCGGACACGCAGGCCGACATCGCGCTGCGGCGTCTGCGCGAGGTCGCGCTCCGGTTCGAAGACGAAGCCGAGCCCTACCGATCGCTCGTGAGCTCGATGTGGGCGACACGCTACGGCGATTATGACCACCTCGCACGCGTCAAGGAATGGTCGGCGAGCGGCGGCGGCGACAACGGCGAGGGAGGCGAGGGGTGAAGCCGCCGCGTCCGATTCCCGATGAAGCACTGAAAGTTCAGATCGAAGCCTCCGATCCGGCCGCGTCGGCTTTTGTCGTCGCGAATGCCGGATCCGGAAAGACCTTCGTGCTCGTGCAGCGCGTGGTGCGATTGCTGCTCGAGGGGATCGATCCCGCCAAGCTGCTCTGTCTGACCTTCACGAAGGCGGCTGCCGCGAACATGGCGAACCGGGTGTTCGACACGCTCGCCCAATGGGCCACGCTCGGCGACGCGGAGCTCGACGCGAGCATTCGCCTTTTCGACGGCAAAGCCGCGAATCCCGCGCGCCGGGAGCGTGCGCGACGGCTCTTCGCGCAGGCGCTGGAGACGCCCGGCGGGCTGAAAGTGCAGACGATCCACGCCTTCTGCGCGCATCTGCTGCACCAGTTCCCGTTCGAGGCCGAAGTTGCGGCGCGCTTCAACGTTCTCGATGAGCGCGCGGAAGAGGAACTGATCAGCAGACTGAGACTGGCGGTTTTGCTGGAGGCGGCAGCCGCGGCGGACAGTCCGCTGGGACGCGCGCTCGTGCGCGCTGTTGCCATGGCGGCCGACCAGACATTCTCGGAGGTGCTGCGGGAGGCAGTCGCCAAGCGTGACGCGATCACGCGTTTCGTCGATGAAGCGGGCGGCGTGGAGCAAGCCGAGGCCGCCTTGTCGCATGCGCTCGGGATCAAGCCGGACGAAACGATCGAGGCCATCGAAACCGAAACGCTCGCCGGATCGCTCCTGGCCATGCCGCGCTTCGACGACATCGTCGGGACAATCGAGAGAGGATCCGAGAACGACCGCAAGCAGGCGCAACGCCTGCGCGACGCCGCCTTGGCTACGGACGCGAGCCGGACCGAAACCTATTTTTCCGTCTTCTTCACCAAAGAGGGGTCGCCGCGTAAATCGTTGCTCACCAAAGCCCTGCAGCAAACTTACCCCGAAGTGTCCGAGCGGCTGGCGGCGGAGCAGGTGCGCCTTGAGTCTTTGATCGAGCGCCGCCGGGCGGTCCTCATTCGCGACCGCAGCATGGCGCTGATCAGGCTCGCCGATGCCGTGATCCGCCGCTACCAAACGGAGAAAAGCCGGCGCGGCCTGCTCGACTATGACGATCTGATCGACAAGACGCTCGCTTTGCTCGACGATTTCGGCGCCGCCTGGGTGCACTACAAGCTCGATCTCGGCATCGATCATGTGCTGATCGACGAAGCGCAAGACACGAGTCCGAAACAGTGGGCGATCGTGACCCGGCTGATATCCGAGTTCACGGCAGGCGCCGGCGCGCGCGGCGTCTCCCGCTCGATCTTTGCCGTCGGCGACGAAAAGCAGTCGATCTTCTCCTTCCAGGGCGCGGATCCGAAAAGCTTCGCCGAAGTGCGCCGACGCCTCGACCGCGCGCACAAGGCGGCGCAACTTGAATTCCGCTCGCGCCAGTTCAAGCTCTCGTTCCGCTCGGGCGCCAATGTGCTGGGCGCGGTCGATGCCGTGTTCGCCTCGCGCAGCCTCGCCGCCAGCCTCACCGAGGATGAGGCCGGCATGCCCGCCCACATGGCGCTGCCCGACGCCGCGCCGGGGCATGTCGATATCTGGCCGCTGGTCGAGCCCGAGGAGCGTCCCGAAATGGAAGCGTGGAACGCCCCGTTCGATGCGCGCTCGGAGACAAGCCCGCCCGTTCTCTTGGCCAGGCGCATGGCTCAGACGATCAAGGCCTGGATAGCGCGCGGAGAGCGCGCAGGGTCGGGAGAGCCGCTGACGCCGGGCGACATTCTGATCCTCGTGCGCCAGCGCGGCGCCTTGTTCGAGGCCATCATCCGCGCCTTGAAGGATATGCAGATCCCGGTGGCGGGCGCCGACCGCCTCGTTCTCACCGAGCATATCGCGGTGATGGACCTCATGGCGCTCGCAGACGCGCTGCTTCTCCCCGGCGACGATCTCGCGCTCGCCACGGCGCTGCGAAGCCCCCTTTTCGGCTTCTCCGAGGAGCAGCTTTTCGCACTCGCCTGGAAGCGGGCCGGAACGCTGCGCAAGGCCCTGACGGAGAATACAAGCGATCCGGATTTTGTGCGGGCTGCGGCGACGCTCGATGGCTTGGCGGAGCGCGTGCGCACGCAAACGCCGTTCGCCTTCTATGCGCGGCTGCTCGGCCGCGGCGGTGCTCGCGCGCGCATGCTCACGCGTCTTGGGCCGGATGCGTCGGATGCGCTCGACGAATTCCTGGCGCTCGCGCTCAACTACGAGCGCCACAATGCGCCGACGGTGCAGGGCTTCGTCGCCTGGATGCGCGCGGCTCCGACCGAGATCAAGCGTGACATGGACGTGGCGCGGGGCGAGGTGCGGGTCATGACCGTGCATGGGGCAAAAGGACTCGAGGCCGATACGGTCATCCTCGCCGATACGCTGACGCGGCCGACGGGTCCGCGCCCACCGCAACTCCTCACCCTGCCGCTTGGCAAACAATCCCCCGGCGCGGCCGACGCTATCCTGTGGCCGACCCGGCAGACGGAAGACGTCGAAGTCGTGGCGCAGGCGCGGGCGGCGGCGCTCGCTGCAGCAGAAGCCGAGTACCGGCGGCTCCTCTATGTCGGCATGACCCGCGCGGGCCGAAAGCTCATCCTGTGCGGGGCGGCGGGCCGGCGGACGCGGCCGAGCGGATGCTGGTACGATCTCGTCACCGAAGCGCTCGCGGCCGATGCGATCATCGTTGCCGCCGAGCACGGCGAAGGAACAATTCGGCGCTGGGAAAAGGTCGCCAAGGAGACCATTGCGGATGCGCCGGAGAAGCCCTTGGCCCGGCCTGCAAGAACCGCCCTTCCTTCCTGGCTGCGGGTCGACGCACCGGATGCTCCGACGGCGCCGGAGATCATTTCGCCTTCGGCCGTCTACGGAGCGTACACAGCCAACCCAGCGGCGGATCATCAGGCCCGACGCCGCGGAGCCCTGATCCATCGGCTGCTGCAATCGCTCCCGGATGTCGCGGCCGAGCGGCGCCCCGACATCGCCCTTCGCTATCTGGCGCATGCGGCGCCCGCGCTCAGCCAGGCCGAGCGTGAGACGATGGCGGTCGAGGTTCTCACGGTGCTCGGCGATCCGGTGTTTGCGCCGCTGTTCGTTGCGGGCAGCCGGGCAGAGGCGCCGATTGTCGGCTTGCTGTCCCTTTCCGGGCGAAAGGTCAGCGTCTCGGGACAGATCGACCGCCTCGCCGTGACCTCGGACCGGGTGCTGATTGCCGACTACAAGACCAATCGCCCTGCTCCGGCCGCCTTGAGCGACGTTCCGCCTGCCGCCATTGCGCAGCTCGCCCTCTATGCGGCCGTGCTTGGCGAGCTCTATCCGGGCCGGGAGCAGCGCGCGGCCTTGATCTGGACCGACCGCCCCTCCGTCATGGAAATACCGAGCTCTGCAATCGCGGCGGCGCTGGACCGCCTTGGCGGAATGGCCGCTTGACGCTGCTTGGGGGCGTTCATACGTTCCGCGCGTACCGATCGGGCGCCACGCGCCTAAGCTCTGAACACAAGAGGTGGCCCATGGCTGTCGGCAAGGTGTCCGATTCCAGTTTCGAATCCGAAGTGCTGAAATCCAATCAGCCGGTGGTCGTGGATTTCTGGGCGGAATGGTGCGGCCCCTGCCGGATGATCGCGCCGGCGCTCGACGAGATTGCCAGTTCCCCGACCGGCAGCAAGGTCAAGATCGTCAAACTCAATGTCGACGAGAACCCGAACACGGCGGCGAAATACGGCGTCATGTCCATCCCAACGCTGTTGCTGTTCAAGAACGGCCAGCCCGCGTCCCGCCAGGTGGGCGTCGCGCCCAAGGCGAAACTTGAGCAGTGGATCACGGCCTCCGTCTGATGCCGAACCGAGAATTTTTGGGGACGGCCGGCCAAAGCGCCGGCCGTTTGCGTTGTGGTGGCGTCTTCTCGGAGCTTTTGAATGACGCTGGCCCTGCATCCGCCCTTGCCCCCGATGGAAGCGCTCTCCGTCGATAAGGTGCCGCATGGGAGCGAATGGCAATACGAGCCGAAATGGGACGGATTCCGCTGCCTTGTCTTTCGCGACGGCGATCGGGTCGACCTGCAGTCGAAAGCCGGGCAGCCGCTCGGGCGCTATTTTCCGGAACTTGTCGAGGCCGTGAGCGCCGTCAAGGCGCAGGCCTTTGTGCTCGATGGCGAGATCGTCGTGCCGGAGGGGGAGACATTCTCCTTCGACGCGCTGCTTCAGCGCATTCATCCGACCGAGAGCCGCATTAAGCGGCTCGCCCGCGAAACCCCCGCAATGCTGATCCTGTTCGATCTCCTGGCGGATGCGGATGGAGCGGATCTCACCGATCTAGCTTTGGCCGAACGTCGGTCGCGCCTCGAGCAGTTCGCGCGCGCCTATCTGGAGGGCCACGCGAGGCTTCGACTCTCGCCCGCGACGACGGAAGCGGCGCATGCAAAGACCTGGCTCGATCGCGTCGGCGCCACGCTTGATGGCATCATCGCGAAGCGGCGCGACGCGCCCTATCGCTCAGGCGAGCGCACCGGCATGCAGAAGATCAAGAACTACCGCAGCGCGGACTGCGTTGTCGGCGGTTTTCGCTACAACCAGGGCAAGGACGTGGTGGGCTCGCTCCTGCTCGGGCTCTATGACGAAGCCGGGCTCCTGCACCATGTCGGTTTCACATCCACGATCAAGTCGGCCGAGAAGCCGGCGCTCACCCGAAGGCTCGAGGCGATGATCGCCCCGCCGGGTTTCGCCGGGCAGACGCCGGGCGGACCGAGCCGCTGGGCGAGCGAGCGCTCGACCGAGTGGCAGCCGCTTAGGCCCGAGCTCGTCGTCGAGGTCTCCTATGATCATTTTGCCGGCGGCCGATTTCGGCACGGCACCAGACTCCTGCGCTGGCGCCCCGACAAGGCGCCGCGTCAATGCACGATGGAGCAGATCTCGCAAAAAGGCGCCAACCTGATGCAGTTGCTGAGCGGGTAGGGTCGTGCGCCCGCTCACTGCGGCGGAGTGCCGTTCGCCGCAAGGACTTCGCCCGCAAGATACAGCGAGCCGGTGATGAGCACGCGGGGCGAAGGCGTGAGCACAAGCTCCGATATCGAGATCAGCGCATCCTCGATGCTCGGGGCCTGTTCGGAGTGAATGCCTATCTCGGTGGCGGTCGCGGCAATCACCTCCGGCGACAAGACCTTGTCTTGTCCGGAGATGGCCAGCGCAATCAGATGATGCGCGAGGCCGGCAAAATTCTTCAGGAACCCTCCGCAGTCCTTTGTGGACAGCATGCCGACGACGAGCACAAGAGGACGGGGCACCCGTTCTTCCAGATCTGCCATGGCGGCGGCGGCAGCGCGGCCGCCATCGGGATTGTGGCCGCCGTCAAGCCACAACTCGCTCTCGGGCACCAGCGCGGCGAGACGTCCGCTCGCGATGCGCTGCAGGCGCGCAGGCCAGTCGGCATTCAAGATCCCTGTTTCGATCGCGGGCGCCGCGAGCTTCCAGGGACTCGCGCGCAACGCCGCAATGGCCGTGCCGGCATTGGCGAATTGGTGCCGGCCGAACAGGCGTGGTGCGGGCAGATCAAGCAGACCTTGCTCATCCTGATAGACGAGCCGGCCGTGCTCTTCCGTGACGTGCCAGTGTTCGCCTGCGACGCGCAAGGACGTGCGAAGGCGCGCCGCCTGCCGCTCGATGGAGCGCAGCGCGTCGTAGTGCTGGGCCGCAATCACGCCGGGCGTGCCGGTCTTGAGAATGCCGGCCTTTTCGAAGGCGATCTTGTCCAGGCTGTCGCCGAGATAGTCGGCGTGGTCCATCGACACCGGCGTAATCACGGTCACGGCCGGATGCTCGACGACGTTCGTTGCGTCGAGCCGCCCGCCCATGCCGACTTCGAGCAACAGCACGTCGGCGGAATGCCGCGAAAACAGAAGGAGGCCCGCCGCGGTCGTGATCTCGAAGACCGTGATCGGCTCGCCGTCATTCGCCTGTTCGCATTCCGCGAAGGCGGCCGCCAGTTCCTCATCGGTCACCAGCCGGCCGCCGCCTGTCGCACCGATGCGAAAGCGTTCGTTGAAGCGCACGAGATGCGGAGAGGTATAGACATGCACGTGCAGGCCAGCCGCCTCGAGCATGGCGCGCATGAAGGCGATGGTCGAACCTTTTCCATTGGTCCCGGCGACGTGGATCACCGGCGGCAGCTTCCGCTCGGGATGCTCGAGCTGCCCGAGCATGCGCCACATGCGATCGAGCGAAAGGTCGATCCGCTTGGGATGGAGCGCAAGCAGGCGCGCGAGGATCGCGTCGACGGGAGTCATGGGGACGGCTATCGCCGAAGCTGGTTCATGCACCCGCAGCCGCCGGCATGGTCTCAGCCACCGCGGTGCCGACCGGCGCCGGCTCGCGCGCCGTCAGCGGCGGCGATTTCGTCAGCACGCGGCAGAGACGCGCGAGCGTCGCGCGCAAATCGTGGCGATGGACCACCATGTCGACCATGCCGTGATCCTTCAGGTACTCGGCGCGCTGAAAGCCTTCGGGAAGCTTTTCCCGGATGGTCTGCTCGATGACGCGCGGCCCGGCGAAACCGACGAGCGCGCCGGGCTCGGCGATGTGCACGTCGCCCAGCATGGCATAAGACGCCGTGACCCCGCCGGTTGTCGGATTGGTGAGGACGACAATGTAGGGCTTCTTCGACTCGCGCAGCATCTGCACGGCGACCGTCGTGCGCGGTAATTGCATGAGCGACAGAATGCCCTCCTGCATGCGCGCACCGCCGGAAGCAGCGAACATGATGAACGGCGTACCCTTTTGCACCGCCGTCTCCACGCCCTTGATCACGGCCTCCCCGGCCGCCATGCCCAGCGAGCCGCCCATGAAATCGAAGTCCTGCACCGCGATCGTGACCGGCAATCCATCGAGTTTGCCGAGACCAAGCTTGATCGCGTCCTTCAGATCAGTTTTCGCGCGAGCGTCCTTCAGGCGATCGGTGTAGCGGCGCTCATCCCGGAACTTCAGCGGATCGACGGCGACTTCGGGGAGCGCGATGTCGAGCCAGGTCTCGCCGTCGAACATCGACTTCATGCGCGCGGTCGCGCTCATGCGCATGTGATAGTTCGAACCGGGGATGACGAACTGGTTTGCCTCGACCTCCTTGTGAAAGACGAGTTGCCCGGTCTCCGGGCATTTGATCCACAAATTTTCCGGCACCTCGCGGCGCAGAAACGAGCGGATTTTTGGCCGGACGACGTTCGAGATCCAGTTCATCGATGTCACTCCGCGGCTTGCTGACGCGCGCTGCGCACGCCATCAGCCAATGTGGAGACCAGTTCGGCGACGGATTTGACCGTGCCCTCGGTCGCTCTGCCCTCAACATCCAAGCCTTTCGCCAGAGCCTCGACCAGGGCCGAGCCCACCACCACGGCGTCCGCCGCTTGTGCAATTGCGCGCGCCTGCTCGGCCGTGCGCACGCCAAAACCGACGGCGACCGGAAGCTGCGTGTGGCGCTTGATGCGCGACACGGCGGCGGCGACCCTGCCCTGATCGGGCGCCGCAGAACCGGTAATGCCGGTGATCGACACGTAATAGACAAAACCCGAGGTGTTGGCGAGGACGGCAGGAAGCCGCGCGTCGTCCGTCGTCGGTGTCGCCAGGCGGATGAAATTGAGCCCCGCCTTCAGGGCCGGGATGCAAAGTTCGTCGTCCTCTTCCGGCGGAAGATCGACCACGATCAGGCCGTCGACGCCCGCGGCGATGGCGTCCTTCAGGAAGCGATCGACGCCGTAGATGTAGATCGGGTTGTAGTAGCCCATCAGCACAAGCGGCGTCCGATCCTCGCGCGTACGGAAATCGCGCACGAGCGCGAGCGTCTTGACCAGGGTCTGGCCCGCTTTGAGCGCGCGCAGGCCTGCCGCCTGGATCGAAGGACCATCCGCCATCGGATCGGTAAAAGGCATGCCGAGCTCGATCACGTCGGCGCCTGCGTTCGGAAGCGCCTCGACGATCGCGCGCGAAGTTTCGAAATCCGGATCGCCGGACATGAGGAACGTGACCAGGCCGGCGCGGCCCTCGCGCTTCAATTCGGCAAAGCGGCGGTCAATGCGCGTGGTCATCCCAATTTGCCCCCGAGATGCTCGGCCACCGTGAAAATGTCCTTATCGCCGCGGCCGCAGAGATTCATCACCATCAGGTGATCCTTCGGCTTCTTCGGCGCGAGCTCCAACACTTTGGCGAGCGCATGCGCGGGCTCGAGCGCCGGGATGATGCCTTCGAGCTTCGAGCACAGCTGGAACGCGGCCAGCGCCTCGTCGTCGGTCGCTGAGAGATATTTCACGCGGCCGACATCGTTGAGCCAGGAGTGCTCCGGGCCGATGCCGGGGTAATCGAGGCCCGCGGAGATCGAATGCGCCTCGTTGATCTGCCCGTCCTCGTTCATGAGGAGATAGGTGCGGTTGCCGTGCAGCACGCCCGGCCGGCCGCCCGCGATCGACGCGGCATGCAGACCCGAGTTCAAGCCGCAGCCCGCGGCCTCGACCCCAAATATCTCGATCTGCGTATCGTCGAGGAAGGGATAGAACAGGCCCATCGCGTTCGACCCGCCGCCGATCGCGGCAACCAGAGAATCCGGCAGCCGGCCTTCCGCCTCCATCATCTGCGCGCGGGTTTCCTCACCGATGACGGATTGGAAATCGCGCACCATCATCGGATAGGGATGCGGGCCGGCGACGGTGCCGATGCAATAGAACGTGGTCTCGACATTCGTCACCCAATCCCGCAGCGCTTCGTTCATCGCATCTTTCAGCGTTTTCGACCCGGACTGCACGGGCCGCACCTCGGCCCCCAGCATCTGCATGCGAAACACGTTCGGCTTCTGCCGCTCGACGTCAACGGAGCCCATGTAGACGATGCAATCGAGACCGAAGCGCGCGCACAGCGTCGCGGTCGCGACGCCGTGCTGGCCAGCGCCGGTCTCGGCAATGATGCGCTTCTTGCCCATGCGGCGCGCCAGCAGAATCTGCCCGAGCACATTGTTCACTTTGTGCGCGCCGGTATGGTTCAGCTCGTCGCGCTTGAAATACACTTTTGCCCCGCCGCAGTGCTCGGTGATGCGCTCGGCGAAGTAGAGCGGCGACGGCCGGCCGACATAGTGCTTGAGATAGGATCTCATCTCGCCTTGAAAGGCAGGATCGACCTTCGCCGCGGCGTAGGCTTTTTCCAGTTCAAGAATGAGCGGCATCAAGGTCTCGGCGACAAAGCGCCCGCCGTGAAGGCCGAAATGACCGCGCTCGTCGGGGCCGCTGCGAAACGTATTCGGCTGCTGGACGGTCATGCAGAACCCAGAACCTTGTCACGCATGCTCGCCGCTGCGCGTGCTGCGCGGATGAAGGCGCGAATCTTTTCGGGATCTTTTTCGCCCGGCGCGCGCTCGACGCCGGAGGAGACGTCGACGCCGTCGGGGCGCGTGACGCGAATGGCCTCGGCGACGTTCTCAGGATCGAGACCGCCGGACAGCGTGAAGGGAACCGGCAGATCGAGCTTTTCGAGCAGGGACCAATCGAACGGCGTTCCCAGCCCGCCGGGCCGCGACGCGCCGCGCGGCGGGCGCGCATCGAACAGAATGCGATCGGCCAGCTTTGCATAGTCCGGAACGGCCGCCAGGTCGGCGCGCGTTTCGACCGGCAAAGCCTTCATCATGGGCAAACCAAATCGTGCCCGGATGGACGCAACACGCGCCGGAGACTCCTGCCCATGCAATTGGAGCATGTCCGGCTTGACGGCCTCGACAATGGACGCGAGCAGCGTGTCATCGGCATCGACGGTCAGCGCAACTTTCGTGGCACGGCCGTTCACGCGGCCCGCCAATGCTCCCGCCGCCGCAATCCCCAGGTTGCGGGGGGAAGGGGGAAAGAACACGAACCCGACCGCATCCGCGCCGGCCGCGAGCGCGGCCGCGAGCGCGTCAGGCGTGTTGATCCCGCAAATCTTGACCGAAACAGACATCGAATCCGCACAGGCTGCCGAGCCAGAAGATGGTGACGATTTGGCCGCGGTTCTACATGGATAGGGCGCATTTGTCTTGTCTGAAAGCCGCGGCTCAGGTGCGGATTTGCGCCCAAACCAGCATCGCCGCGGCCAAATCCTCGATTGCGGTGCCGACCGACTTGAACACCGTGATTTCCGCGGCCGTGCGGCGACCCTTGGCCACTCCCCGGCAAAGGTCGAAGAGATCGCCTTGCAGGTCGGTTTCCCCGATGACGCCGCGGCGGATCGGGTCGACGATGTCGCCCGCCTCCTTGAGCGCACCCGCGCGCGTGTCGACGAACACCGCCGCACGGCGGATCGTCTCGTCATCGGCCTCGCGCATGGCCGGCGTGAAGCCGCCGACAAGGTCGACATGGGTCCCGGCCTTCAGCCAAGCGCCCTGCACGAGCGGCGCCGACGACAGCGTGGCGCAGGAGACGATATCCGCCCCGCGGACCGCGGCTTCGAGATCGTCCGTGACGCTAACATCGAATCCGTTCTGTCCAAAGCGGCTCGCGAGCCCCGCCGCGTGTTCCCGCGTCCGGTTCCAGATCGTCACGCGCGTGATCGGCAGCACCGCTGCGTGGGCGCGGACGAGATGCGGCGCGAGCGCCCCCGCCCCGACTATCACGAGATGGCTCGCATCGCCGCGCGCCAGATAGCGCGCCGCAAGCGCGGAGGCTGCCGCGGTCCGCCACACAGTCAGCGTACGTCCATCCATGATCGCGAGCGGCTCGCCGCTCTCGCCGGCCATCAGAATGTAGCTGCCATACACGGACGGCCGTCCAAGCGCCGCGTTGTCGGGAAAGACCGCCACGATCTTGCAGCCGAGATAGCGATGGCCGGACACGGTCCAAGCCGGCATCAGCAGCAGGGTCGCATCCCTGCCCGGCTGCGGCACCGTATGATGATGACGCACCGGAACGGTCACCTCGCCGCGGAAGGCGTCCGCCAGCGCGTCGACCAGGCGCTCGTAGGTCAGAACACGCTCGATGTCCTCGGCGGTGACGATGCGCAAGAGCTGTTCCCGCCAGATCAGGCCGCGGGCCGGCGATGCGCGCGGTCATGCCCGATCATCGGAAGCCCGGGCTTCGCCTCGCGTTCGCGCGCCTCTCTGACTTCGGCGGCCAAGCGCCTCGCTTCGGCGCGGGCGCGGCGCGCGTCTCCTCGCCATTTCGCCTGGTTCAGCCAGGTCGCAACGCCGCCCACAATGACCCCCGCCGTAAGCGTCAGGAGCACGACAATGAACAGCGGCGCGGTGACAGAGAATAACGGCGGCTCGGTGCCGAAGACATCGAGCGACACGGTCACCACCTGACGATTCGCCACCGCGAACATGATGATGAAAAGCCCAAGCGGGACCAACACGATCAGCTTCAAAAATTTGCGCAGCATCCGTCGCCCTTCCCGCCAGCGATCAAGGCGCTCGCGCCTGCGCGCCTTTCATTCAGCCCTGGCTGGTGGCCCTTTTGATTCCAATCATTCGCCGATCGCCTGCCGGCACGGGATGCGAATGTTAGAATCGGACCACGAGATGCCGACAGTTGTCGGATCGGATGGCCGGGTCAAGCGCAGGCCTTCGCCTGCGAACTCACGCGGCGTTTTCGGTCTGGCCGCCCTCGGTCTTGTTCAGGCGCTCGCGCATTTCCTTGCCCGTCTTGAAGAAAGGCACGCTTTTGCGTCCTACGTTGACGTGAGCACCGGTGCGCGGATTGCGCCCGGTGCGCGCCGGGCGGTGCTTCACCGAAAAGGCCCCGAAACCTCGCAACTCCACCCGGTCGCCGCGCGCCAGCGCGGCCACGATTTCGTTGAGGATGGCGCTGATGATATTTTCCACGTCGCGCTGGTAGAGATGCGGATTTTGATCCGCAATGCGCTGTACAAGCTCCGATTTGATCATCGCCCGCTCGCCCCCTCAGTTCCCCAGCGCAGGGTGCCAAAGCGCCAGTAGACCGTCAAGGTGAAGGCGTTCAATGGCTTGCAAACCTCCCACGAGCTGGATTCGCTGGGCCAGCGAATTCAGGCCCACAAGGTCCAGCCCCCAGGCCGCAACGAGATGCAGAAAGGAGAGATCGCCATAGCGCGACCGCAACTCCCAGTCGCGCACAGAGGTGTTGGCGGGAATATCCCTCTCTTTGGCAAGCCATTCACGCGCGGAACGTTCGTCGCCGAGAGAATCGACGAGTTTGAGATCGAGTGCCTGCCGGCCGGTGAAAATCCGTCCGTCGGCGACGCGCTCCAGCGCCGGACCATCGAGCTTGCGGCGGTCGCGAACGAGGCCGCGAAACCAATCATACGAATCCTTCACGATCGACTCGAGGGCCGCCCGCGCCTCCGGACTTGTCGGCTCGAAGGCGCTGGGAGCCGCCTTCAGCGGCGACGACTTGATTTCCTCGACACGCACGCCAAGCGTCTTCATCAGCTCTTCGAGCTTCGGGTACTGGAACAGCACGCCGATGGAGCCGACCAGGGAGTTGCCCTGGGCAATGATGTGGTCGGCGCTCATGGCCGCGATGTAGCCGCCCGAGGCGGCGAGGCTGTTGACGACAACCACCAGGGGCTTGCGTGCCGCCACGCGCCGGAGCGAGTCGTGAAGCTGCTCGGCGCCCGAGGTGGTTCCCCCTGGACTATCAATGTGAACGATCACGGCGCGCGCGCTGGAGCGGGCGAGCCGCTCAAGCGCACGGGTCCGCTCCTGATCTCCCCGGATCAGCCCGCTCACCGTCACGCGCGCCACATAGGATGTGCCCGGCACGTCGGTCAGCGCGGTCGTGAACGCCCCATTGCGCATCCACACTCCGCCGGCCCCGAGCAGGGCGACAAGCACCGCAAGCACGGCCGCGACTCGCCAGAAGGACAGCTTACGCCTCAAGCGGCGACGATCCACCATGTGGTCTGCGTCGAGCGACATCGGTCCTCCAAAATCCAGAAAACTGAGAATCCCAGAACAAGGTGACGCGGCGGCCATTGAGCGTCAATGCGCGACACGGATCCGCCGGCAACATGGCAAACAGGAGCAAAACGACCGTCAGCAACAGCAAACGCGCCGGGACCCGCGGCCGACGGCCTCGAACCCGGCGCGTTTGAACTCACTCTTCCTTGTCGTTGTCGCCGTCGTCACCGTCCTTCTTCTCCGCGCGCTTGAGCGCCGCACCGAGAATGTCGCCGAGCGAGGCTCCCGAATCGGCCGTGCCGTACTGGGCGATGGCCTCTTTCTCTTCCGCCACTTCCAGCGCTTTGATCGACACGGTGACCTTGCGCGCCTTGCGGTCGAATTGCGTGACGCGGGCATCCACCTTCTGCCCCACCGAGAAGCGTTCCGGACGCTGCTCGGAGCGGTCGCGCGCCAGCTCGGCGCGCTTGATGAAGGCGGTCAGATCGGTGCCCACAATGGTGACGTCGAGGCCCGACTCCTTCACGTCTGTCACTTCGCAGGTGACGATCGCGCCCTTCTTGACGTCGCCGGCCTCGGCAAAGGGATCGCCTTCGACCTGCTTGATGCCGAGCGAAATGCGCTCCTTCTCCACGTCGACGTCGAGAAGGACAGCGCGCACCTGGTCTCCCTTCTTGAAATCCTCGATCGCCTGCTCGCCGGGACGCTTCCAATCGAGGTCCGACAGATGGACCATGCCGTCGACATCGCCTTCCAGGCCGAGGAAGAGACCGAACTCGGTCTTGTTCTTGACCTCGCCTTCCACGATGCTGCCGACCGGGTGCTTCTCGACAAAGACCTCCCAAGGATTACGCATCGTCTGCTTCAGCCCGAGCGAGATGCGGCGCTTGACCGGATCCACCTCCAGCACCTGCACTTCGACCTCCTGCGAGGTCGAAACAATCTTTCCCGGATGAACGTTCTTTTTCGTCCACGACATTTCCGAGACGTGGATGAGACCCTCGATCCCCGGCTCGAGCTCGACGAAAGCGCCGTAGTCGGTGATGTTCGTCACGCGGCCGCGCAGGCGCGCGCCGACCGGATATTTCGCCTCGATGCCCTGCCACGGATCGGCTTGCAGCTGCTTCATACCCAGCGAGATGCGGTGCGTCTCGTGATTGATCTTGATGATCTTCACGCGAACCTGCTGACCGATATTGAGCACCTCGGAGGGATGGTTCACGCGCCGCCAGGCAATGTCGGTCACATGAAGCAATCCGTCGATGCCGCCGAGATCGACGAAAGCGCCGTAGTCGGTGATGTTCTTCACCACACCGTCGATCACCTGGCCCTCTTCGAGATTCTGCACCAGCTCCTGACGCTGCTCGGCGCGGGTTTCCTCCAGCACCGTGCGGCGCGAGACGACGATATTGCCGCGCCGGCGATCCATCTTGAGGATCTGGAATTGCTGCGGAACATTCATCAGCGGCGACACATCGCGAATGGGGCGGATGTCGACCTGGCTGCGCGGCAGAAACGCCACCGCGCCGTCGAGGTCGACCGTGAAGCCGCCCTTGACCTGATTGAAGATGACGCCCTGGACCTTCTCACCGCCCTCGAAGGCCTTCTCGAGCTTGCCCCAGCTCTCCTCGCGGCGCGCCTTGTCGCGCGAGAGAACCGCCTCGCCCAGCGCATTCTCGACGCGCTCGAGATAGACCTCGACGGTGTCGCCGATCTTGAGGCTCGCCTGCCGGCCGGGGCCGAAAAACTCCCGCAAGGGCACACGACCTTCGGTCTTTGCACCGACGTCGATCACGGCAAGATCCTTTTCGATCCCGACGACTTTGCCGTGAACGACCGATCCCTCCTGCAGACTGCCGGCTCCGAACGACTCGTCGAGCAGCTTGGCGAAATCCTCACGCGTGGGCGCAACAGCAACTTGGGCCATGAAATCTCCTGCGGATGCGCCGATGGTTGAAAGGATGTTCCCTTTCGCACGGGCTCAAGGTCCCGCAGACCTCGAGCGCCACCAAAAACGGTGGGCCGGCGCTGGCGCAGCGTGCGAACGGGAACGGTCAAAATCCGGCAGACCGATACGAAGCGTGCGAGCGGGCGATCCTCCAAGGCGAGGGTACGGTCAGCCGTGCCCCCGGCCCGCTCGGACCGCCTCGACAATGTCGACGGCTGCCCGGACTGCCGCGTCTATATCCAAATGAGTGGTATCGAGCAAGTGTGCATCCGCCGCAGCCCGCAAGGGCGCCACAGCACGGCCGCGATCGCGTTCGTCACGCCGGAGAATATCGGCGAGAACCGCCTCCTCATCGACCATATTGCCGCCGGCCCGCAACTCGGCGGCACGGCGGCGGGCGCGCTCCTGCTCCGAGGCGATGACGAATATTTTCACATCGGCCTGGGGGCAAATGACGGTTCCGATGTCGCGCCCGTCCAGCACTGCGCCCGGGGGCCGGCCGGCGAATCGGCGTTGAAAATCGACTAATGCGGCGCGGACCTTGGGGAGGGCCGAGACGACGGACGCGGCCTCGCCCATGGCCTGGCTCTTGAGCGCCCCCTCGTCGAAGCGCGCGGCCTCGAGCCTGCGCGCCGCCTGCTCGGCGTGAACCTCGTCGTCAAGCGGGTGGCCGCCCTCGAGAAGAGCACGCGCAACAGCGCGGTAGATCAGCCCGGTGTCGAGATGATGAAAGCCGTAATGCGCGGCAAGCCGCTTGCCCAGCGTTCCTTTGCCCGACGCGGCCGGACCGTCGATGGCGATGATCATGACACGGCGGTCCTTTGCTCATCCGAAATCAGCGCCCAGACCTTGCATGAGGGGCACGAAACCGGGAAAGCTCGTCGCGATGAACGCGCTGTCGTCCACCATGACCGGCTTCTCGGCGGCGAGCCCCATCACCAAAGCCGACATGGCGATGCGGTGATCCATGTGAGTCGCAACGCGCGCCCCGCCTGGGACGCGACCGCGCCCGTGCACGATCAGGTCGTCGCCCTCGATCTCCGCCTCGACGCCGTTGACGCGCAGCATGTCCGCGGTCGCCTGCAGGCGATCAGATTCCTTGACCCGAAGCTCCTTGAGGCCGCGCATGCGCGTCGTGCCGTTCGCGAATGACGCGGCCACGGCGAGAATCGGATACTCGTCGATCATCGAGGGGGCGCGTTCCGCGGGAACGCTCACTCCGCGAAGCTCGCCGGCACGCAGGCGCAGATCGGCAATCTCTTCGCCGCCTTCGGTCGTTCTCGACACAATCTCGATTTGTGCGCCCATTTCGGCAAGCGTGGTGAAGAGGCCCGTCCGCAGCGGGTTCATCATCACGCCTTCGAGCACAAGTTCGGAGCGCGGCACGATCAAAGCCGCAACCAGGGGAAAGGCGGCGGAGGACGGATCCGCCGGCACGGCAATCGACGCGGCGACGAGTTCCGGTTGGCCCCTGAGCACGACCCGCCGGCCATGCGCGCCGGACGTCTCGCTGCGAAGTTCGGCGCCGAAATGACTCAGCATCCGTTCGGTATGATCGCGCGTCGCTTGCGCCTCGATCACCGTCGTCTCGCCCGGCGCTGCAAGTCCGGCGAGCAGGACGGCTGATTTGAGTTGCGCCGATGCGACCGGCGGCTCGTAGATGATCGGCATGGGGTCGCGCGCCCCCTGCAAGGTCATCGGCAAGCGACCGCCTTCGCCGGTGGCCATGACGCGCGCACCAATGCGCTCGAGCGGATCGAGGAGGCGCCGCATCGGGCGCTTTCGCAAGGAGGCATCGCCATCGAATGTCGCCGCCACCGGACAGCCGGCAACCGCGCCCATCACCAGCCGACAGCCCGTGCCTGAATTGCCGAAGTCGAGCGTGGACGCAGGTTCCGCGAAGCCGCCGACGCCAACGCCCCTCACATGCCAAGCGCCCTCGCCCCTTCGCTCCACCGTTGCGCCGAGCGCGCGCATGGCTCTCCCCGTATTGATGACATCCTCGCCTTCGAGCAGGCCCAGGATGCGAGTCTCGCCCACCGTCAGCGCGCCAAGAATGAGCGCCCGGTGCGAAATCGACTTGTCGCCCGGCACGCGAATGCGGCCCCTGATCGCTCCTGCGCGTCGGGTGGTGAGCGGCAATGTTTCGAGACGAGGAGCCAAGGCAAGCTGATCCGGTTGGGCGGGCCCTCCTTGAGCCTGATACGACCCCGACAATTTCGGATCAGGCAGGAGGCGATGTTCTGCGCGTTGTCGATGGCCAGGCGGGTCTCGCCGGGCCGGAAAATCCTCTAACACGCAGCCAAGCCGCGCGTCACGCCCGGGTCCCAGGGCTCCGAACTCGGGTTAACGGCGGTTTGCTCCTTGCGGGAAGTCTGATTCCCTGGGTGGGGTTGATTCGGAGCCGCCACCATGAGCCTTACTGTTTTCGATTTAGCCGAGAAGC
>JALHLQ010000012.1 GCA_022844485.1 Xanthobacteraceae bacterium | reverse complement strand
GATGCGGACTTCTGAACCAAAGCCACCCTAGATCAATAAGTTGCTAGTGTCCTTCGATTCCGAAGTTCGCAAACGAGGGTGCCGCACAATGATGCGAACTTCGGAATCGGGACACTAGCCGAGACGGCGTCTTTCCTTGCGGCGGCCCTAAGCCCGGGCACCCTTTCTGCGGCGGCCGTAACATCTCAGAAACGCTCGGAATTTTACCCGGAGGTTTCATCGATCACGCGAAAATTCGATATAATTTCCATAACTTTAGCTTCACACCTCCCTGCTGTGATGGAGCCCACAAGGGGTGCGGGTCGCGCCTCGCGGAAACAGGATGGAGGTTCCAATGTATTCAGATCGCGCGACGCGGATTGTCGAGCGGATGACCGACGCGTTCGAACGCGTCGCCGGCGAACTGCCTTCGGCGGAGGTGATCCCGCTGCACGGCTCCCGCAAGGCGACGTCGCTGGCCGACTGCGTGCCGCTTCTGGCCGTCGCCATCGAATTTCTCGATCGCGGGCCGGACGCTTTGACGATCCAGGCGGTCGAGAGCTATCGCGAGAAGGCGCTGAGCCTGCTCGAGCATCTGCGTCCGGCGGTCGAGCGCGCCGCGCACGTCTCTGTCGAGGACTGGACCGCGACATTCGCCAGCCAGGCGCCCGGCCTGCGCGTGGCGGCGTAGGAGCATGATCCCGAAAAGTGAGTACCGATCGGCGGATCAGATCATGCGCAAAGGAAATCGACGCACTGGACGTTGAATGATCGGACGCTTGGCTCCATTTCGGCAGGCGGCAGCGGCCGCGGGTGCTGGAGCGATCGAGCGGCAAGCGTGGGCGACCAGGGAGCGAACGCTCCGGTTGCGAACACGGCAGGCATGATCATCGGAAATGATCATGCCAAAAAAAGAACGACTGAACGCTTGGGAATTCGCGAACGGCAGGCGGTGGCGCGCCGCGGGTGCCGGATCGGCGGAAAAGCCGGGAAGCGTTGCGGATCGGACGCCGGATAGACTGAGGAAAGAGCAAAGAGAAAGAGATTGTGCCTGAAATCGAGAGCCCCGCCTCCGGCGGGGCCTCGTTTACTTAATCAACCTATCGCCAACCTGCCAGAACCGGGGCGCTCTCGAGTGTCTTGCGGGCCGGGAAGTCGACCGTGATCTGCGGGACCGAATAGCCTTTCGCAATCGACGTCGTGCGCCTTGCCGGGTCGACCGAGAAGGCGACGTCCCCGTGCTGCGCACGAAGCACGATCCCTCGCTCCGAGACTTCGATCGCGCCGACCTCCGATAACGGATCGGTCGCCTGCGTGTGAGGGAGCCGGTCGCCCTTCGACTGCCGCTGCAGGCCGTGATCAATGACGTTCGCGGAATGCAAGATCATCACCGCGTTGATCGCCGCCGCGGGCGCCTGTCTGCCGTGATCGTCTGCCAAGGCGATGTTGATTGTCAGAGCGGCGATCAGCGCAGCAAGCCAAAGCACGGGTCGCCCTCCGGAGGATCTTGGGAGCAACGTCGCGGCCAATCCGCAGTTCCCGAGTCGCGCAATCAGAAATTATTGCCATCCCCAGGTTTTTTTGGAACCGCTTGCGGGGCCGCGCGTTGTTCGGACGGCCAGCATTCCTCCCCCTTCCCCTGTGCATGGCCTACCTTTAAAAGGCCGGACCTCAGGTCCGGCCTTTTTCTTTTGCATTTCCAACAGGTGGCGCAAGATCCGATTTCAAGGAACGTCCGACCCAGCCCGGCGTTGGCTCACCAGTGTGGAGCGAACGGAGGTTCATGCGATGAATTGGGATCGGATCGAAGGAAACTGGAAGCAGTTCAAGGGCCAGGTGCAGCAGCGCTGGGGCGACCTCACCAATGACGAGCTCGACAAGATCGAGGGCAAGCGCGAGGAACTGATCGGAATCATTCAGAATCGCTATGGCATCGCGCGCGACGAGGCCGAACGCCAGGTGAGCGACTGGTACGGCTCGATGGAAAAAGTCTGATCGTTCTTGACGCCGCGACAAGAAGAAAACGCCGCCGGTCCCGGCGGCGTTCTTTCTTGCGGGAGCGAAAGGATTATACGGCGGCGCGCCGCTCACTCCGCTCCGAGCGCTTGCGCGCATTCGTCTGGAAGAACAATGCCTGGCTGATCACCGCCGAGACATGGGCCGGCCGGAAGGGCTTGGCGATCAGGAAGGCCGGCTCGGGCCGCTCCCCGGTGAGGAAGCGTTCGGGATAGGCCGTGATGCAGACCACCGGCACCTGAAAATGCTCGAGAAGATCGTTCACCGCGTCGAGCCCGGAGCTGCCGTCGGCAAGCTGCACGTCGGCGAGGATCAGGCCCGGCTTCTTGTCCGCGAACTTCACCGCTTCGTCGCGGGTGCGGGCAATGCCCAGCACCTTGTGGCCAAGGGACTCGACCAGTTGCTCGAGATCCATGGCGATCAATGGCTCGTCTTCGATGATCAGAACGTCGGTCGCAATTTCGGCGGCCAGTTCGCGGCCGGCCGTGTCGATCAGCGTCCGGAAGCGGTTGATATCGACCTCCAGCACCCGCGCGGCCTCGTCCTCGCTGAACCCTTCAAGGCTCACGAGCAGAAAGGCCTGCCGCGGCAACGCCGTGAGCTGCACCAGCCGCTCATCCGGTTTTTGCGTCGCACTCACCGCCTCCGGTGCGGTGTTCACCGAAAGCGAATTCCAGATTCGTGTAAACGTCCGAAAAACTTCGATTTTGGCCTCGGAGGGGCGGTCGAAGCTGCGCGGCTCGTTGAGCAGGGCCTCGAGGGTGGCCATGACATAATTGTCTCCGGCGCCCTGGTGGCCGGTCAAAGCGCGCGCATAGCGCCGCAAATAAGGCAAATGGGCCGCAATCAATTCAGCTGTCGACATGAGTCCCCCTTCTTGGCTGCCGCCGAGATGCTAAACTAACGGCGTGGGCCGAAAAATGTTCCGAAACTTCCGGAACCAGGGGCCCCGCTCGGCGTTGGTCAGCAGGTTGTGCACCCCGCCGGGCTGAACAAACCGGCGGGGGATGCATGACAGCTAAGCGGGAGCAGAGGGGCAACGTGATTCCCATATCAAAGGTGTCTACTAAGATTCCCCCAGCCAAGCTGGGCCGCGATATTCAAGCGCGGATCGGCGAGCAGTTGCGGTCCATGTACAACGGACTGGTCGAGCAGCCCATTCCCGATCGGTTTGTCGATCTGCTGAAGCAGTTGGATAAGCCCGACTCGGAGAACAAGTAATGAGACATGATCCGAGCATTGCGGACGCGCTCCTTGCGGCCGTCCCAAGTCTTCGAGCCTTCGCCATATCATTGAGCGGGAACGTGGACCGGGCGGACGACCTGGTCCAGGACACGCTGCTTCGGGCGCTGTCGCACATCGACAGCTTCGAGCCCGGCACCAATCTCCATGCCTGGCTCTTCACCATTCTCCGCAACCTGTTCCATTCCGAGTACCGCAAGCAGCGCCGCGAAGTACCGGACGTGGACGGTATCCATGCCTCGCGGATGGCCGCTCAGCCCGAACAGAGCGATCGTCTGTTCATGGAGGACTTCAAGATCGCGCTCGGCCGCCTGCCGCCCGATCAGCGCGAGGCGCTTCTGCTTGTTGGCGCCAGCGGGTTCTCTTACGAGGAGGCGGCCTCGATCTGCAATTGCGCCGTGGGAACCATCAAGAGTCGCGTCAACCGGGCCCGCACCCGTCTCGCGCAGATGCTCTCCATGGAGACCGTCGATGACCTTGGTCCCGACAGCGCCATGCGCGCAGCGGTTCGCGCCTCAGGCTGACTCCCCGCGATTGTTGACCTTGACCCGGGCCCAGGCCGGCATCTGCCGTCTGGGCCCTAAATATTTTGGCTGCCTGTCAGACGACATCGCAGCGAACGCAAGAATCGCAAACAGCGCCGCTGTCAGAAGCAGAAGGCATGCGAGCGCTAAAACACCGTCCGCGTCGTTGATAAGAAGCGACCGCAACGCATGCGCGTTGGTGACGATCAATCCGGCAACGAACGACGCCGCCGCCAAGGCGCCGACTCGAACGCTGTCCGCGGCGCGGCGCACCGGCAGATCGCGTGAGCGAAAGAACGTTCGGAAAAGCGATACACGGATCGTCGTCGGCATCATTGAATGTCCCAAAGAAGGTTCGCGTCAACGCAAGCTGCATTGACCCGGTTCCGTACTCGGAACACCCCGGAGGAACATTGTTGTCTGGGAACCGGCCCTACCGCACTACGTTGTCTCGAGGGACGTCAAACGTTCGATCTCTTGCGGAGGCACGATCATGGTTGGAAGTCTGTTGAACTGGGCGATTATTCTTCTGGTTATCGCCTTGGTGGCTGCGCTGTTTGGCTTCGGCGGACTCGCCGGGACCGCGACCAGCTTCGCCACGACTCTCTTTTGGATTGCCCTTGTCCTCGCTGTCGTCCTGTTCGTGCTGAACATGGTACGAGGCCGCTCATCCATATAGCCGGCATGAGGTGGGCAGCCGTGCGCGGCTGCCCGCCTCTCTCTGTTGTCCGGCGCGGCGATCCGTCTGTTTCACGAGCGCCGCGTGGATGCGCACACGCTGTCAGTCGCATTGCAGACCAGGTGGCCCATGGTGAACGACAAGCTTCTCGAGACTCTCCGCGACATCGCGCAATACTGCAAACCCTTCCCTATCTCGCGGGTTGCGCAAGAAGCGATCGACGAGATCGAGCGGCTACGGTCGGCGACCAGCGCGCGGCCGGCTCCCGTGCGCACCGCCGCCGGCAAACGCGAACGCTTCCACAACAGGTCGGCGGCCTAAGCGCGCCTCTTAATTGGAACTAAGGCCGCTTCCCGGCGGTTTGGCTTGGGCGGGCAAGGGCCCGCCCGCGGGGAAACGAACATGGCGCCGCGTGCCCTTTGGAAAGGCTATTTGAAGCTGTCGCTCGTCTCCTGCGCGATCGCGATGTTCACGGCCTCCACCGCAACCGAACGGATCCGCTTCAACATGGTCAACCGCAAGACCGGGAACCGGCTGAAGCAGCAATATGTGGATTCGATCACCGGCGAGCTGGTCGAGCCGGAGGATCGCGCGCGCGGCTATCAGGTCGCCAAGAACGAATACGTTCTCATCGAGGATGAAGAGCTCGACGCGATCGAGATCGAGAGCACGCACACGGTGACAGTCGACCGTTTCGTGCCCCGCATGGACGTGGATGAGCTGTGGCTCGACAAGCCCTATTATGTGGCGCCGGACGATCGCGTGGCTCTGGAGGCTTTCAGCGTGATCCGCAACGCCATGCGCGAAAGCAATATGGTCGGCCTCGCCCGCGTCGTCTTGCATCGTCGCGAGCACATGATCATGCTTGAGCCGCGCGGCAACGGCATGCTGGCGACGACGCTGCATTATCCTTATGAAGTCCGCTCCGACGAGGCCGTATTCGGCGACATCCAGCCGGTTGAACTGGATGCGGAGACGCTCGACCTCGCCAAGACCATCATTCAGAGCAAGCGCGGCAAGTTCGAGCCGCACGAGTTTGAGGACCGCTATGAACGCGCGCTCGAGCAGCTCGTTCGCTCGAAGCAGCATGGCGAGCGGCCGCAATTCCCCGAAGCGCCGCCTCCGCCCTCGAACGTGGTCAACCTGATGGACGCGCTCAGGCGCAGCCTCGCGAACGAGGGCGCCGCCCCGCCGAAAGCGGCGGCCAAGCAGCGTGAGAAGCAGGAATCTCCCTCCCTTCGCGGCAGCACGAAGTCGGCCCGCAAGACCGCGGCGCCGAGCGCACCGCGCGCGAGGAAGAAGAAGGCCGGCTGACGTGGGGCTGACGCGCTACGAAGCCAAGCGAGACTTCAAACGCACGCCCGAGCCCCGCGGCGCGCCAAAGGCGCAGGCGCGCAGCGACCGTTTCGTCATCCAGAAACACGCGGCGCGGCGGCTGCATTACGATCTCCGTCTCGAACTCGACGGCGTGCTGAAAAGCTGGGCGGTGACGAGAGGGCCGAGTCTCGTGCCGGGGGACAAGCGCCTCGCGGTGGAGACCGAGGACCACCCGCTCGAATACGCGACCTTCGAAGGCACGATTCCGAAGGGCGAGTATGGCGGCGGTCGCGTGATCGTTTGGGACAACGGGCATTGGGAGCCCGAGGGTGACCCGCATCAAGCCCTGAAGAAAGGCCATCTGCGCTTCAAGCTGCACGGGCAGAAGCTGTCGGGCCAGTTCGATCTGGTGCGCATGAAGCCGCGGGAGCGGGAACGCACGACCAATTGGCTTCTGCTCAAGTCGCGCGACGAGCACGCGCGCAGCGAAAACGATCCCGACATTCTTGTCGAACGACCGGAGTCGGTGCAAAGCGGCAAGCGGATCGAGGACTTGCCGGAGCCCGAAGCGGCAAAGCCGAGGGTGCCGAGCAGATCCGGCGTCGGGGCGCCGCGCAAGTCCGGCGGCGCGACTTCGCGGCCCGACCCGAAGACGTTCAAGCAGGCGGAAAAGGCCGCCCTCCCCGCCTTTGTCGAGCCCGAGCTTGCGACGCTCGTTCCCGACGCGCCGAGCGGACCCGGATGGCTCCACGAGATCAAGCTCGACGGCTACCGTCTCGAAGCGCGGATCAACCGCGGGCGCGTTCAATTGAAAACCCGCTCCGGCCTCGACTGGACAAGCAAATTCCCGGTCGTCGCCAAGTTGCTGGCCGCGCTCGACGTCGATCAGGCCCTGGTCGACGGTGAAGTCGTGGCCGAGACGGCGCAAGGCGCATCGAGCTTTTCCGAGCTGCAAGCCGATCTCTCGGCCGGCCGCAACGACCGGCTGGTCTTCTACGGTTTCGATCTCCTCTATCTCGACGGCTATGACCTGCGCGGCGTGCCGCTCGCCGAACGCAAGAAGGCCTTGGCGGCGCTCCTGCCGAAGGAAGCCGGCTTCCTTCGCTTCAGCGAGCATTTCGACACCGACGGCGACGTTCTCAAGAAGCACGCTTGCCGCGTCGGCTTCGAGGGCATCGTGTCCAAGCGCGCGGACGCCCCCTATCGCTCCGGCCGCACGCAGGATTGGCTGAAGAGCAAATGCGCCGATCGCCAGGAGCTGGTGGTCGTCGGCTACGTCCCCTCGACGACCTCGCAGCGTGCGATCGGCTCGCTCGCTCTTGGCGCGTACGAGAACGGCCGTCTCATCTTTGTTGGCAAAGTCGGATCTGGCTTTTCGACCAAGACGGCACAAGACCTTTGGAAGCAGCTCGAGCCCTTGCGAAGTGACAAGCGCACCGCCGAGCCGCTACCCGACTCCGACATCCGTCAGGTACGCTGGGTCGAGCCGCGCTACGTGGTCGAGGTCGAGTTTCGCGAATGGACCGGGACCGGCCATATCCGTCACGCGGTGTTCCAGGGGCTGCGGCTCGACAAGGACCCGAAGGACGTGACGCGCGAGAAATCGCTTCCTCCCGGCAGGCCGGCAAAGCCGGCCAAGAAGAAGGGGACGCCCGGTCCGACGACGGTTCGAAAGCCGCCGATCAAGCTGACGCATCCAGACCGCATCTATTGGAGCGACGTGGGCGTATCCAAACAGGGTCTCGCCGACTATTATATGGAGGTGTGGGACTGGATCGCCCCCCACATCACCGGCCGGCCGCTATCACTCGTGCGCTGCCCGAGCGGCATCGACGCCTGCTTCTACCAAAAGCACGAGTGGCGCGGGATGGACAAAATCGCCATCCAGGCCGGGCGCGCGGGCGACGATCGGATTCTTTCGATTTCCTCGCTCGAAGGGGCCCTGGCCCTCGTGCAAGCGGGCACCATCGAGATTCATCCCTGGGGTTCGACCACGGCCGATCCCGAGCATCCGGACCGGCTGATCTTCGACTTCGACCCCGGGGAGGGTCTGCCCTGGACCGAGGTGGAGCGCGCCGCACTCGACATGCGCGAGCGCCTCGCCGGTCTTGGCCTTCGCTCGTTCCTGAAGACCACCGGCGGCAAGGGACTGCATGTCGTCATTCCGATCGAACCCGTCACCGACTGGGACACCGCGAAGGCCTTTACGCAGACGATCGCCGTGGCCATGACCAAAGACGAGCCGAACCGTTACGTGTCGAAGATGACGAAGTCGATCCGCGGCGGCAAAATTTTCGTCGACTATTTGCGCAACGGCCGCGGCGCGACGGCCATTGCCGCCTATTCCCCGCGCGCGCGCCCGGGCGCTCCCGTGTCGACTCCGCTGGCCTGGGAGGAACTCGGCACCGGGATTTCGCCGTCCCATTTCACCATCGCCAATCTTCGCCGCCGCCTGCTGGCGCTCGACCAGGACCCGTGGGCCGACCTGGCGAAAGTGAAACAGAAGCTGCCGGTGTAGCAAAAGATACGCGCCTGCGAGACGCGCTCGCCTCTAGCCGGGAAGAATCACGACATCGCCGCCGTGCGCGGCTTTCGCGCGCCGGCCGCCTCTCCCGCCGGCTCCTCGACGAAATCGCCATGGGCGGTCGACGCCAGAAGCCATTTGGCGACCGCTCGCAGGGATTCCATCCGGCTCTGCTTTGCCGCCCGCGCCGCCCCATAGATCGCAAGCTGCCGATGCGCCGAGGTGCCGCGCGCCACGATGCGGTCGGCATGCGCGATCTCCAACTCACAGCCGAGCGCCGCCGCGTCGTCGGCGATCAGCGAGCGGACGCGCGTGAGCACGCCGTCAAAGGTCATGCTCTCGCCGGACGGCACGTCGATATAGGTCCCATTGATCCCGTATCGCTGCGCCCGCCATTTGTTTTCTTCCACGAAAGCGCGACCGAGCGGCAACAGATCGGCATGCACGCCGGGATTTTCAGACAGATGGCGCACCAGGCAGCGATAGAACGCGGCAATACACAGCGCGTCCTTGATCGATGTGCAGCAGTCGGTCACGCGCAGTTCAAGCGTCGGATGCCTGAGCGAGGGCCGGAGCGCCCACCACACATAGCTTGAATCCTTGATGATCTTGGCGGCGATCAGCGTCTGCACATAGGTCTCGTATTCCTCGATCGAGCGAAACAATTCGGGCAAGCCGGTACGCGGCATTTCGTCGTTCACCGCGTTCCGATATCCGAGCAGGCCCGTGACGTGCCGCTGCCAGAACGGCGAGGAGGTCGACAGCGCCAGCAGAAAAGGCAGAAACGGAATCATGCGATACATGATTTCCACGCGCCGGTTCGATTCCGGCACTTCGACATGCACGTGCAGACCGCACAGCACGCTTCGCATACCGACCAACTGCAACTCGTTGGTCAATTGCTGATAGCGCCGCTTCTCCGTCATGCGCTGCTCGGCCCAGCAGGCGAGCGGATGCGTCCCGCTCGCAGCGATCCCGACGCCGTGCTCGCGTCCGCGCTCATTGATGGCGCTGCGCATGCCCATCAGTTGTTCCGCCGCCTCGGCGGATGAGGCCGCCGGCCGCGTTGCGATCTCGATCTGCGACTGCAGGAGCTCGTGCGCGACCTGATCGGCGCCGAGCTGCTTGCTCACGCTTTTCACAAAACTCTTCGGCATCTCGTTGCGCACGGTCCCGCGTGCGCTGTCCGCGATGAAGTATTCCTCTTCGATCCCGAAGGTATAGCGGTCCATCACAGCCCCGAGTTTCCCTCTCAGTCACAACGGGGCCTCGGCGACCTTGTTCCGGTCATGTTCGGCGGAGCGCGTGACACGCTTCATCGCCGCGTGCCAAGAGCCGATGCGTCGCGCATCGGGCATCAGCACGCCCCAGTCCGCTTCCATCGCCCTAACAGGGACGGATTGCGTTCCAGGAACCTCATCTTTGTTCCCGCGTTCTTTGTACGATTATTCCGTTTTGCCTGGGGCGTTGCGGACCAACAACATAGACGGATGCACAGGAGGGCTCTTCGTGTCGGAACGCGTCTTGATCACCGGCGGGGCCGGTTTCATCGGCCGATACGTGGCAGCCGCGCTGCTCAAAGAGGGTCGGGAGGTCCGCGTTCTCGACGCCATGATCGAGCAGGTTCACGGCGGCCGCACCAGGCCTGAAGGCCTCGATCCGCACGCCGAGTTCCTTCTCGGCGATGTGCGTGACGGCAGCATCGTGCGCAAAGCCCTCAAGGATGTCGATGCCGTGATCCACCTCGCCGCGGAAGTGGGCGTCGGCCAAAGCATGTACGCCGTCGACCGCTATGTCGGCGCGAACGATCTGGGAACCGCCGTTCTGTTTCAGGAGCTGATCGCGCGGCCCGTGCGCCGTGTCGTTGTCGCCTCCTCGATGAGCATCTACGGGGAGGGTCTCTATCACGATGCCGACGGCACGCTGGTCGAAGACCTCGAGCGCACCCCGCGGCTCGGCGAGGAAGCCTCCTGGGATCCCGTCGACGCCTGGGGGCGGCCGCTGCTGGCGCTGCCCACGCCGGAGTGGAAGCGCCCTGCCCTCGCTTCGGTCTATGCGCTGACGAAATACGTGCAGGAGCGCCTGACGCTCACGGTTTCCGCCGCCTACGGCATGGAGGCCGTCGCGTTGCGTCTGTTCAATGTCTATGGCCCCGGCCAGGCGCTGTCGAATCCCTATACCGGCGCGCTCGCGATCTTCGCCTCCCGTCTTGCCAATCGCGAGCCGCCGCTCATCTTCGAAGACGGGAAGCAGCGCCGCGACTTCGTGCATATCGAGGACGTAGCGCGCGCATTCGTGCTCGCACTCGATCAGCCCCGCGCGATCGGCCAGACCTTCAACATCGGCAGTGGACAGGACCGCTCGATCGCCGAGGTCGCGCAGCGCCTGGCCGCGGCGATGAATGTCGACATCGAGCCGGACATCACTGGCAAGACCCGCATTGGCGACATCCGTCACTGCTTCGCGGATGTCGGGCGGGCGCGCGCGCAGCTCGGCTTCGTCGCACGCCGGAACTTCGAGGAAGGTCTGGCCGAACTCGCGGCTTGGGTCGCCTCGCAAGACGCCACGGATCGCGTGCAGGAGGCGCGTCGCGAGCTTGAGATCCGGGGGCTCGTGGCATGAATGACGGCGGCGTGCTTTCCCCGTATGTCAGCACGCGCCGTCCCATCCTCGTGACCGGCGGCGCAGGTTTCATCGGCAGCAATCTCGCCGACCGCCTCGCGAGCGAAGGCCATGATGTCATCATCCTGGATGCGCTCGTTCGCCCCGGCGTTGAAATCAATCTCGAATGGTTGAAGCGGACGCATGGACGACGCATCACCGCGATCGTCGCTGATATACGCAGTGCGGACGCGGTCAACGAGGCGCTGCGCGACGCGGCGGCGGTTTTTCATTTCGCTTCGCAAGTCGCCGTTACGACGAGCCTCCTCGACCCGGTGTCCGACTTCGACGTGAACGCGCGTGCGACCCTGCTCATTCTCGACGAAATCCGTCGCAAGAGCCGCACGATCCCGCTCCTCTTTGCCAGCACCAACAAAGTCTACGGCAACCTGTCGGATCTGCCGCTCCGCCGGGTCGCCAGGCAATATCAGCCGGACGACCCGCTCTTGCGCCAGCACGGAATCGGCGAGGACCGGCGGCTCGATTTTCATACGCCCTATGGCTGCTCGAAGGGCGCCGCCGACCAATACGTGCTCGATTATGCGCGCAGCTACGGCATACCCGCTGTGGTCATGCGCATGAGTTGCATCTACGGCCCGCGTCAGATGGGTACGGAAGACCAGGGATGGGTCGCCCATTTCGCGCTGAAAGCGCTCGCCGACGAGACCATCACGATCTACGGCGACGGCTGCCAGGTTCGCGACATCCTCGACGTGAGTGACGCTGTCGAGGCCTATATGCGCGCATGGCGGCGCATCGGCGATGTGAAAGGCGCCGCGTTCAACCTCGGCGGCGGGCCGGCAAACGCCGTCAGCCTCCTTCAGGTGATCCGCCACATCGAGCGGCTGGCCGGCCGCGCCGCGCATCTTGTGTTTCGCGATTGGCGGGCCGGCGACCAACGCTATTACGTATCCGACACGCGCCGCATCCGCTCGGCGCTCGGCTTCGGCGTGAGCACGCCGTGGCTGCGCGGCGTCGCCAACCTCGTCGCCTGGTTCGATCGCGAACGCGCAAGCGGCCCGCGCCTTGTCCCCGAAATGCCAACGGACGCTGCCGCGGTGGCGTCATGAGAGTGGCGCTGGTCAATCCGGCCTGGTCCTACGAAGGCAGCATCTACTTCGGCTGCCGCGAACCGCACCTTCCGCTTGAACTGGCTTACACCAAAGCGCTGCTCGAGGCGGACGGGCACGACGTGCTCCTGGTCGACGGCCATCTCGAAGGCCGCAGCAACGATGCGCTCGCCGACGCGGTCGCCGGCTTTGCCCCGGAAATGACGGTGGTCACGACCGCCCCAACCTATTTGTTCTGGCGCTGCGCCCCGCCTGAGCTCCGCATTCCAAGGCAGTTCCTCGATGCGCTCCGAGGGCGCGGCGGCACCACGGTCGCCGTCGGCCCGCACGGCTCCGCGACGCCACGGATCGTTCTGCAAAAGCTCGACGTCGATATCGTCGTGCTCGGCGAATGTGAGGAGATCGTCGCCCGCCTGGCGTCCGCGCGCGACTGGACGGACGTTCCCTCGATCGCATTCAAGCGCGGTGGCGAGGTCTTCGCTGCCGGCGCGCCGTTTGTCTCGCGATTTGTCGATCTTGCCGCGCTTCATTGGCCGGATCACTGGATCCATCGCCACGGGCATCACCATCACCGTTTCGATGCCCGGCCGGACGGGCCCGGCGCCGAAGTCGAGGCGTCGCGCGGCTGTCCCTATCGTTGCAGCTTTTGCGCCAAGATCGACTTCCGCGACCAATACCGAAGACGCGAGCTCTCGATCGTGCTCGAGGAGATCGATCGCCTGATCGCGCAAGGCGTGACCTATGTCTATTTCGTCGACGAAATCTTCCTGCCGCAAAAGCCGCTGCTCGAGGCGCTGGTCCATCGGCCGATTGCCTTCGGCGTGCAGACGCGTATCGATTTATGGAAACCCGACATGCTCGATCTTCTCGGACAGGCCGGTTGCGTCTCCATCGAGGCCGGCGTTGAGAGCCTGACGGTCGAGGGCCGCGCCGCGCTCGACAAGAACTGCCGCATGTCGACCGACGATCTGGCGGAACGGCTGATCTACGCCCGCCGCTCCGTCCCCTTCGTCCAGGCCAATCTCATCACGTCGGAAGGCGACGACCGCCATCTGATCGACGCCTGGCGCGAGCGGATGCAGGCAAACGGCATCTGGGCGAACGACCCCGTCCCGCTGTTTCCCTATCCGAGCTCGCCCGAATATCACCGCCTCTGGGGCAAGCCAGACGATGGGGCCTGGGAGCGCGCGCACGCGCACTACATGCGGGCGTTCGGCGTCTTCAGCGACATTCAGGAAAGCCGGCCCCTCGCTTTGCCTGAGCTCGAGGAGATCTGCCGCCATGATGCGTGAGCCAAAACCGCTGCATGTGCTGATGACGGTGGATGCCGTGGGTGGCGTTTGGCAATACGCCTTGGATTTGGCGCGTGACCTCCAACGCCGCACCCGACGCACGACTTTGGCCCTCCTCGGGCCGCCCCCCGCCGCGCATCAAGTGGCTGGCCTCCGCGCTACGCCCGGCATCGACCTCCTCGAAACCGGCCTTGCGCCCGAGTGGCTGGCCGACGACGCGAGCGAAGTCATGCGCGCGGGAAGCGCGCTTTCCGCGTTTGCCGAGCGCATCGGCGCGGACGTGATTCATTTGAATCACCCCGCGCTCGCAGCGAAATCGAGCTTTTCCGTGCCGGTCGTTGCGACTGCGCATTCCTGCGTCGCAACCTGGTGGAATACCGTGCGCGGCGGCGCGCCGCCGGAAGATTTCTCCTGGCGCGCATCGCTCACCGGGGCTGGCTATCGGGCCGCCGACATGGTCATCGCTCCCTCGAAGTCCTTCGCCAAAGCCACGGCAAGAGCGCACGGCCTGGCTCACCGTCCTCTCATCATCCCTAATGGCCGCAGCCTGCCGAAGAATCCCAGGCGCCGCGACCTGCATGTCGGCCCCTTCGTCATCACCGTCGGTCGGCTGTGGGATGAGGGAAAAAACGTCGCCACCATCGAACGTGCGGCGCGCCGACTTCCCTTCCCGGTTCTCGCCGCAGGCCCGACCGAGGGTCCGAACGGTGCGGCGATCCGCCTCCGGCACGTCCGCGCCGTGGGCCCCGTGAGCGAAGGCGAGCTTGATCTCTGGTGCCGGAGCGCGTCGGTCTTCGTCTCGACCGCGCTCTATGAGCCGTTCGGATTATCCGTGCTCGAGGCCGCGCAACGCGGCTGCCCGCTCGTCCTGTCCGACATTCCGACCTTTCGCGAATTGTGGCACGGCGCCGCCGCCTTTGTGCCGCCGAACGACGAGGTCGCGCTCGCCGAAACAGTGTCGCACATCGTGTCGCACAAGGGCTACGCCACGCGCCTCTCCAACGCGGCGCGCAAGCGCGCCCGTATCTACACCGTCGAGAGCATGGCTTATGCGACCCTCGACGCCTACCGCGCGGCCCAGAAACGGCACCGCCTGAGCTTGGTCCAGCAAAGGGTCGCGGCGTGAAGATTGTCTATGTCACGCAATCGCTGCTCTCGTGCTGGAATCATGGCAACGCGCATTTCCTGCGCGGCGTGTTGCGCGAACTGGTCAAGCGCGGGCACGATGTCATTGCCCTGGAGCCAGCCGAGGGCTGGAGCCGCACGAACCTCGTTGCCGACCATGGCGTGCAAGCGCTGCAAGCCTTCGGCGCCGCTTATCCCGATCTCGCCTGCGCGCTTTATCGAGGCGAACGCGACGTGCTCGAGGCGCTCGAGCGCGCCGACCTCGTCATCGTGCACGAGTGGACGCATCCCGCCATCGTCGCGGCAATCGGGCGGGCCCGGCGCAACTCGCGCTTCACGCTGCTCTTTCACGACACGCATCATCGCGCAGTCAGCGATCCCGCCGCCATTGCCGCCTTCGACCTCCGCCATTATGACGGCGTTCTCGCCTTCGGCGCGGCGCTCGCCGATGTCTATCGCCGGCTCGGCTGGGGCACGCGCGCCTTTGTCTGGCACGAGGCCGCCGACGCCACCCATTTCCGCCCGCCGCCCGTCGAGCGCGAGCGCCAAGGCATCGTTTGGATCGGCAACTGGGGCGACGGCGAGCGCGCCGCCGAACTGAACGAGTTTCTTTTCATTCCGGCGCGCGACGCCGGACTTGCGCTTGACGTGTACGGCGTTCGCTATCCTTCCGACACCCTCGCAGCCCTCGCGAGGACGGGGGTTCGCTACCGCGGCTGGCTTCCCAATGTCGAGGCACCGCACGTCTTCGCACAGCATCTTGCGACCGTACACGTGCCGCGCCGCGCCTATACCGGACCGCTCAGGGGCATTCCGACCATCCGCGTGTTCGAGGCGCTCGCCTGCGGCATTCCGCTCGTCTGCTCTCCCTGGGACGACTCCGAGGGCCTGTTCCGCCCCGGACGCGACTATCTCGTTGCGCGCACCGGCGCGGAGATGACGCTGCGCCTGCGCGCGCTGGCGCAGGACGCGGACTTGCGGGCGGCCCTCTCCGCAAGCGGTCGGGCCGCGATCTTGGCGCGTCACACATGCGCGCACCGCGTCGACGAACTCCTCGCGATTGTTGCGGCGATCCAGGACCGAACGCCGCTCGAGGTCACAGCATGAAGATCGCCTTCTACGGCTCGAGCTTGCTGTCGTCCTATTGGAACGGCGCCGCCACCTATTACCGCGGCCTGCTCGTCGAGCTTGCCCGCCGCGGCTACGACATCACCTTCTACGAGCCCGACGCTTACGACCGCCAGAAACACCGCGACATCGATCCACCGGACTGGGCGAAAGTGGTCGTCTATCCTGCGACCGTGGCGGGTTTGCGCAACGTGGTCGAACGCGCGGGGAACGCCGACATCGTCGTCAAGGCGAGCGGCGTCGGCGTGTTCGACGACGAATTGCTCGACGGCGCGTTTGGCGCCGCCCGGCCCGATGCGCTTCGCGTGTATTGGGATGTGGATGCGGCCGCGACGCTCGACGAGATGGCGCGCGCCCCGGATCATCCTTTGCGCAAGGCTCTCGACGCGATCGATATCGTCTTCACCTATGGCGGCGGCCCGCCCGTGGTTGCAGGCTACGAGGCGTTCGGCGCCCGGCGCTGCATCCCGATCTACAACGCGCTCGACCCTGCGACGCATGCACCCGCGCCCCCCGATCCGCGCTTTGCCGGCGACCTCGCATTCCTCGGCAATCGTCTTCCCGATCGCGAGGCGCGCGTGCGCGAGTTCTTCTTTCGCGCCGCGGACATGCTCCCCTCGCAACGCTTCGTCATCGGCGGCGCCGGCTGGGATTCGGCCGTTCTGCCCGCCAATATCCGCCACCTCGGCCATGTCTATACGCGCGATCACAACGCCTTCAACGCGACGCCCAAAGCCGTGCTCAACATCGCCCGCGACAGTATGGCAGCGCTCGGCTATTCGCCGGCGACGCGCGTCTTCGAAGCGGCCGGCGCCGCCGCCTGCCTGATTACCGACTCGTGGGAAGGGATCGAGCTCTTTCTCGCCCCCGACAAGGAAGTCCTCGTCGCCCGCGACGGCGCCGAAGTGGCGCAGCACCTCGCATCGCTGACGCCCGAGCGCGCGCAAGAGATCGGTCGCGCCGCGCGCGCGCGCATCCTCGCCGAACATACTTACGAGCGCCGCGCGGCAGCGGTCGATTCCGTTCTCCGCCCGCTTGTCGCGCAAACAAAAGAAGCCGCCGCATGAGACGAATGCGAATCGTGGTCTTCGGACTGAGCCTGTCCTCGTCCTGGGGAAACGGCCACGCCACGACCTATCGCGCGCTCCTGCGCGCGCTCGCCGAACGCGGTCACGACATCCTTTTTCTCGAACGGGAAACGCCCTGGTATGCGTCGCAACGCGATCTGATCGACCCGCCTTATTGCCGCCTCGTCTTCTACCCGGCCAACTCCGCGCTCGATCGTTTCGCGGCCGAGGTCGCGCAAGCGGATGCCGTGATTGTAGGCTCGTTCGTTCCCGACGGTGTTCGCGTCGGCGAATGGGTGCTACGGCACGCGCGCGGCGCGCGCGTCTTCTACGACATTGATACTCCGGTCACGCTATCGAAGCTTGCGCGCGGCGATTACGAATACATCGCGCCCGCACTGATCCCTCGCTACGATCTCTATCTCTCATTCACCAGCGGACCGACCCTTCGCCGCATCGAGACGGAGCTGGGCGCGCCGGCCGCGCGCGCCCTCTACTGCTCGGTCGATGCCGAGGCCTATCGGCCGCAGGCCCGGCCCAGAACCTACGCCCTCGGTTATCTCGGGACCTATAGTCCGGACCGGCAGCCGACCCTCGACAATCTCCTGATCGCTCCCGCCCGGCAGCGGCCTGATCTCGACTTCATCGTCGCCGGCGCGCAGTTCCCGGCGGACATAGATTGGCCGGCCAACGTGGTCCGCATCGATCATGTCCCCCCAAGCGACCACCCGCGCTTCTACGCTTCGCTGCGGCTGGCGCTGAACGTGACGCGGGCCGACATGATGCGCATCGGCTTCAGCCCGAGCGTGCGCCTGTTCGAAGCCGCCGCCTGTGGCACGCCGGTCATCTCCGACCACTGGCCGGGCATCGACACGGCACTGCGGCCGGGAACGGAGATCCTGATCGCACAGACGAGCGCGGATGTCCTCGCCGCGCTTGAGCGCTCCGACGCGGAACTGCGCAGCGTCGCCGAGGCCGCGCGCGCCCGCGTCCTTGCGCAGCACACCGCGCGCCACCGCGCGAGGGAACTTGAGGAGCATCTGCTTGCCGCCATCCGCCGCCGCAATGAAATTCGCGAAACCGAGGCGCCGGCAGTGTTGCAGAATTGAACCAAGAGCTTCTTTGAACGTTGAGGTACATACAATTTTTTTGCTTGCCTGAAGTGCACGAGTTTCCGGGCTTAGGTGATGCGATCGATCAAGGGTCAAACGATACTTGTCGCCGGCGGCGCGGGTTTTCTAGGATCTCACTTATGCGACGCGCTGATCGCCGACGGGGCCCGCGTCATCTGTCTCGACAACTTCGTGACTGGGCGAAAACAGAATCTGCGCAAGCTCGAGCGTGAGCCGAGATTTGAGTTGGTCGTCTTCGATGTGATCGATCCCATCCCGCCTCAACTCAAGCGGGCCGGACTTCGCGCCATTTACAATCTCGCCTGCGCCGCCTCGCCGCCGCATTATCAAAGCGATCCCGAGCACACGATGCTCTCGAGCGTCATGGGCACCCGCAATCTCCTCCTGCTGGCGGAAAACACCGGCGCGCGCTTCCAGCTCGCCTCGACCAGCGAAGTCTATGGCGATCCGCTCGTGCATCCGCAGCGCGAGAGCTATTGGGGCAACGTCAATCCAACCGGCCCTCGCGCCTGCTACGACGAGGGAAAACGGGCGGCTGAAGCCTTGACCTTTGATTTTGCCCGTGCCGGCCGCGCCAACATCTGCGTCGCCCGCATCTTCAACACCTATGGCCCGCGCATGCGCGCCGATGACGGGCGCGTCGTGTCCAACGTCATCACCCAGGCGCTCGCCGGCGATGACATCACGATCTATGGAGACGGACGGCAGACGCGTTCCTTCTGCTACGTCTCCGATCTGATCGATGGATTGTCTCGTTTGATGCGCTACGAAGGCAAATTGCCTGGCCCCGTCAATCTCGGAAATCCGGCCGAGCTGACGGTCGCCGATTTCGTCAATCGCGTCCTCGCGCTGACGCAATCGCCGTCGCGTGTCGCGAATCGGCCCCTTCCGGTCGACGACCCCACCCGGCGCCGCCCCGACATCTCGCTCGCCTCCGAACTCCTGAACTGGACGCCCCGCGTCTCGCTCGAAGCCGGACTGAAGATGACGATTCGCTGGTTTGCCGAGGAGGCCGGGAAACAGCGGCAGCGCCTGCCCGAGCCAGGTCTGGAGGTCGGCTCGCCGCCGATTTGACGCGGCCGAGGAAACGGCCGCAGCCGCGCGATTGTCCGCTATTCCGCCGCCTGCAGCACGCCTGCGCTCGCGCCCGGCGCGTAGCGCCTGATCATCGACGCGCAGAACTCCGCGAATTCCTCATTCGATTGCGGCGGGCTCGTATGGTGGGGCGCGATCCCGCGATGCTCCGGCGTGAAACAGAACGTCACCGTGACCTCGAAGTCCTCGAGCGCGCCCATCATGCGGTCGAACCAGGCGAGCGCATTCGGCCGATAGAAGTCGGCCCAGGACAGCCCGGTCCGGAGCGTGCGCACGCCGAGCCGCTTCATCAAGGCGACCGCGTCATCGAGTCGATGGTCCTCGAAATGAAACCACTGGCAAAGCCCGATTTCGGGCGTGAGACTTGCGAATGCCTCGAAGGCGGGCTTCAGCGAGCCGTCCTCACGCACGAGCCCCATATAGAAATGCCGATAATAGGAAGAGCCTTCCGCCTCCTTGTGTCGCGTCGTCGCCTCCCAGGTGCGCGGGAGATCACACAGGCTGTACCAGTGGATGCGCGGCGCACGGCCACGAAGAAGTTCGGCGGTGCGCAGCAAGCCCCAATGCTGGACCTCCTCGGCGCCGAAGCTTGACACCCCGACCTCGCTGACCCAGATCGGCTTGTCGGTGACCTTGCGGATTTCGTCGAGCTTTGCCGGCCAATCGTGGATCGGCCAGAGATTCCAGTCGAGCGGAAATCCGTGCACGGCCACGACGTCGATCTCGTCGAGCACGCCGTTTCGCTTCAAGCGCTCGATGAAGGCGGGGTCGATCGGAGATATCCCGCCGAGCACGCGCGCCAGCGACGGGTTTTCTGCCTTGATGGCCTTGCCCGCGGCAATCGCCATTTCGGAAAACAGTCGCCACTCGCCATCAAGCTGCAAATCCCAATGCGATTTGTTGTTTGGCTCGTTCCAGATCATCGCCGCTTCGATCATTCCTCCACTCCTTGGCTCGGATACACCGCGCCCGCTCCCTCCGGTGCCTCGACGCGGCGGCAGATATAGGTTTCTTCCTCGGGCCGGCTCAGGATGGCGAAACCGGATGAACGGAGCATCGCCTCGATGCAGGCCCGGTTCGGCACCCACCAGTTCGTGTGATCGTCGGCATAGCGCCCCTCGATGAAGTGCAGCTTGGGATAGCCGGGCTTGTCGAAGATGTCGGTTTCCCAGAAATGATGGTTGTCTGACAATGGCTCGATCTCCGTGCTGCCGCGCTGCATCGATTGCACGACAAGCAGATCACGGGCGACATGAGCGTGAATGAGATCGAGCGCCAGCAGAGGATGGCGCAGGTGATAGAGAACGCCGAGAAAAAGCACGACATCGAACCTTTCGCCGAGCTTGCCGACGTCGTAGACGGACAGCGAAGCAAACTCGATCTCAACCTCGGAGACCCGCGCCGCGAAGCGTGCCTGCGCGAGATATTCCTCATTCATGTCGATCGCGACGACGCGCCGCGCGCCGCGCCGCTTCATCTCGATTGAATAGAAGCCGCCATTGCACCCGATATCGAGCACGGTCTTGCCGCCGAGATCTTGCGGAATGGCGCCGGCAAATCGCCGGAACTTCACGGACGGGTAATCGCCCAAGAAATGCGACGGCGCTGTCTGCACCCCGCCAAGATTGAGATTGTGAAACCAGGGGCCGAGCGCCTCCACCTCGCGGCGTATCTCGTCCTGGGACAATTTCAGCACTCTCATCGGACGACCGGCTCTTCATGCAATCGGAAAGCCGCTGCGCTAAGCAGGCCGGCTGAAGTGGAGGCGGCCTCTCATCCTGCCTCGCCGGAAATGAAGCTGAGCGTGCGGGCGCGCGCCTCGGCATCGGTGAATTGCTGCGGCGGCGATTTCATGAAATAGCTCGAGGGACCGATCAGCGCACCGCTCAACCCCCGATCGAGCGCGAGTTTTGCGCAGCGCACGGCATCGATCACGACCCCGGCGGAATTCGGCGAATCCCAGACCTCGAGCTTGAGCTCAATGTTGAGCGGCGTTCCACCAAAAGCCGTGCCCTCGAGACGAACATAGGCCCACTTGCGGTCGCTGAGCCAGGGGACGTGATCGCTCGGACCGATATGCACGTCGGCCGCCGCCAGCGAGAGATCCAGTTGGCTCGTCACGGCGCGGGTCTTGGAGATCTTTTTTGATTCTAGCCGCGAGCGTTCGAGCATGTTGCGGAAATCGCTGTTGCCGCCGACGTTCAGCTGATAGGTGCGGTCGAGCCGAACGCCGCGCTCGCGAAACAGGTTCGCCAGGACGCGGTGCACGATCGTGGCGCCGACCTGACTCTTGATGTCGTCTCCGATCAGCGGCAGCTTGCGCTGCTCGAACCGGCGCCGCCATTTCACATCAGAGGCGATGAAGACGGGAATACAGTTGACGAAGGCGCAGCCCGCCTCAAGCGCGCGCTCGGCGTAGAATTCGGCTGCGCGTTGCGAGCCGACCGGCAGATATGACACCAGGACATCCGTGCGGCTCTTCTCCAGTTCCTCCGAGACATTCGCCTCGGGCTCGTCCGATTCTTCGATCTCGGGGCGCAGGTATTCGCCTAACCCGTCAAGGGTCGGACCCCGCTTGACGATGATATCGCTCCGCGGCACGTCCGCGAACTGGCACGTGTTGTTGGGCTTGGCAAAAATGGCCGCCGCCACATCCTGCCCCACTTTCGACGCGGCAATGTCGAAAGCCGAGGAAATCTGCACGTCGGAGACATGGTACCCGCCGAGTTCTACGTTCATGAGCCCCGGCACGGGTTCGTTCGTTTCAGCGCGGTTATAGTAATGCAGCCCCTGGACAAACGATGATGCGCAGTTCCCAACCCCAACCACACCGACCCGAATTTTGTCTTGAGGCACGTGGAGAGCTCCGTGGCTTCCGCACAGGGCACGGCAGGCGCTGCGCTGAGCCGCACCCAATCCGCCCACGTGAACGCACGGAAAAAAGGAATGTTCCTTGGTATCGCGACGCTTGCCGGCTCCGGCCCCTCAGCGCCGCGAAAGCCGCTTCTTTCCAACGCGGCGGCGCTGCTGGTGGGCCACCACCAAGGCATCGAAAGTCGGCGCATCCCGCTCCGCAAGGGCGCGCGCCAGACGTGAAGCCCCCACGAGTTCCGACCCCTGCTCGGCTTCGAATATTTGGCGCATGCACTCGCTCAGCATGCTGTTTGCTTTTTCCGGCTTGTCATTCTGCATGGCGGGGTTCCGAAAGCGTGATCAAAAAGGAGGAGCTTTGAACAAGACTACTGGTGGTAGGTCTCCGGACCATCGTCACTGAAAACGCGCATCGGCATTTCTTTGTTTCCTGGTTGCGCACCGCCGCAACCAAGCCGGGCCCATCGAAATCCCATATGCGATTCTCTCCGACTCGTCCTCTTCCGGAAGCCTTCGACCAGGCGCGCCGCAGGCGGCCGATCAGCAAGCGGCTCGCCTGCAAATGCCCGACGATTTGGTCTTGTATTGCTGCGGCACTCATGACAAATCGGCACAGACGAGAACGCTGGGCTCGAAACGCACAGGGAGGAACCTTGTTCCCTCCGGCTCCGAACCCATCTCAATCAACAATCGTTGTCGCAAGCTGCGCGCACAGGGTCAGAGAGTAATGAAGGACGGGCGTATCCTCCTCGACGGGACGTGGGATTTTCTGCACATCGCGGATGACAGGGCCTCAGGGCCGGCGCGTGTCCGCAAGATCACCGTGCCCGGAGTCTGGCAGGCGCAGTTCGACGACCTGCGATCCCGGATCGGCATCGGCCTTTACACGCGCATGGTGGAGCTTGATCCCGATTGGATCCGCGCCGCCGTCCGTTTGCATTTCGGCGCGTCGTTCTACAACACGCGCGTCTGGGTCAATCAGCAGTTTGTCGGCGATCACCAGGGCGGTTTCTTGCCCTTTTCCTTCGACGTCACCCGCTACCTGCGTCCGGGAAAAAACGAGATCACCGTCCGCGCTGACAGCCCGGCCGATGATCCGGAAGAGTTTCCGGATGCGCCGCTGGCCGAAATCCCGTTCGGCAAGCAAAGCTGGTACGGGCCCTGGTCGGGCATCTGGCAATCGGTGTGGCTGGAGCGGCGGATTCCTGACCACATTGCGGCCGTGCGCTTGAGGCCGGAATTGGCAAGCGGCCGCGTCGGGGCGGAGGTATTCTTCCGCGCTCCGACGGCCGAGCGTTCGACACTTCTGCTGCGGGTGCTCGACCCGGCCGGGCACGCGGCGCTCGAACAGCGCATCGAGGTGCCGGCCGGCGCCACGGATACAAGCTTGGAGGCGACGGTCGAGAGCGTGCGCGCCTGGTCTCCGGCGGAGCCGAATCTCTATCTTGCCGAGTTCGTCCTGGAACGCGACGGCCGCGCTATCGATGAATTCGCCGAACGATTCGGATTCCGCACCATCGAGGTGCGCCATGGCCGTTTCTACCTGAACGGCGAACTGCTTTATCTGCGCGGCGCGCTCGACCAGGACTACTACCCCGATACGATCGCAACGCCGCCGTCGGCCGGCTTCATCCGCGATCAGCTCCTCAAGGCCAAGGAACTCGGCCTCAATTGCATCCGGATGCACATCAAGGCGCCCGATCCGAGCTACTACGAGATCGCCGACGAGATCGGCATCCTGATCTGGGCTGAGTTGCCGAACGGCGGCCTGTCCACCCCGAAGTCGCGCGCGCGCAAGGAGGCGCTGCTCAAAGGCATTGTCGATCGCGACGGCAATCACCCTTGCATCATCATTTGGACCATCATCAACGAAAACTGGGGCGTCGACCTCGTCCATGACGCCGACCACCGCGCCTGGCTCCGGCAGACCTATGCGTGGCTCAAGAGCTATGATCCGCTGCGTCTCGTCGTCGACAACTCGCCACTCGACCCGAGCTTCCATGTCGAGACCGACATTGCCGATTATCATTTCTATGCAGCCATTCCGGATAACCGGCACAAGTGGGACGACTTCGTCGAGCAGGTTGCGCATCGCCCGAATTGGCTGTTCAGCCCGGCCGGCGACGCGGTGGTCACCGGCAACGAGCCGCTGATGATTTCCGAGTTCGGCAATTGGGGACTGCCCTATCCGCAGGACCTGGTCGGACCCGACGGCCGCGAGCCGTGGTGGTTCGAGACCGGACACGACTGGGGCGAAGGCGTGATGTATCCGCACGGCATCGAGAACCGTTTTCTCGACTGGAGCATGGATCGCGTCTTCGGCAACCTCGACGCCTTCATCAAAGCCGCGCAGTGGCAGCAGTTCCGCGCATTGAAGTATCAGATCGAGACGATGCGGCGGCATCCACAGCTCGCCGGCTACGTCATCACCGAACTCACTGATGTGCATTGGGAGGCGAACGGCCTGCTCGATATTCGCCGTAACCCGCGCCAATTCCATCAGGTCTTTCACACGATCAACGCCGACATCGTGATCGCGCCGCGCTCGGAGCGTTTCTCTTATTGGGCAGGCGAGACGGCGCATCTCGACATCGCGGTCGCCAATGCGAGCCCGCAGACGATCGCGGGCGCAACGCTCGAGATCGCGCATGACGGCCATGCGAAGACCATGCCGCTGCCGAGTCTCGAACCCGGCGTGGTGCTGAATCTCGGCTGGACGGATGCGCCGGTGCCACACACCGCCGTGCCGACCATGTTGCGCTGGACGATGACGCTGCGCCGCGGCGACGGCGCGCCGATCGCAACCAACACCTTCGACATGGCCGTCCACCCGCGCCGTGCAGCGTCGGCCGTCAAGGAACGGCTATGGTCGCCCGATCCGTCGATCCGTTCGCGCCTTGAACTGCTCGGCTATGCGCTCGCCGAGGAGATGGAGAGCGCCGACATGATCGTGTCGACAAAGCACGACGATAAAATTGCGGCTGCGGTGCGCAACGGCGCCCGCGCGCTGCTACTGCCGGAGACGGAAGGCACGCTCTATCCCTTTTTCCCGCATTGGCAGAAGGTGCGCGTCGTCGAGCGCGACAGCCGTTCCTGGCAGGGCGACTGGGCTTCGTCCTTCGCCTGGCTTCGCCGAAACGGCGCTTACAAATCGATGCCCGGCGGGCTTTTGTTGGACGAAACGTTCGACCGCGTGCTGCCGACCCATGTCATCGCCGGCTGCAATCTGCTCGACTTCCAGTCCCGCGTTCATGCGGGCCTCGTCGTAGGCTGGATTCATAAACCCGTGGCGCTGGTGGTCGAACGACCTTATGGGCGCGGCCGCATCGTCGCGTCGACGCTGCGGCTGTTGCGCGACCCGGTCGGCGTCGATCCGACCGCAACACAGCTGCTGGATGCCAGCATTGCGCTGGCGCTGCGCGAAGTCGCCGTCTCTGCCGAGACTCCGCCGACCCTGGAAGCCCCGGCCCTCGTCGGCGGATTTGCGGCGCTGTAAGCGCGCGCCGGGAGACACTGCCGGCGCGACATGCTCACCGAGGCTCCGGCACTCCGATCACTCTGCCGCCTCGATCCGCGGGGCTTCACCGCGGCGAAGTGGCACGTGTTCGCTGATCCGGCGGAACGTCGCCAGCGCCTGCCCCACCACCTGATCCATATTGTAATAGCGATAGGTGGCGAGCCGCCCAACGAACCAGACATTCGGCGTTGCCAGCGCGAGCTTCTCGTACTTCTTGTACAGCTCCTGATTTTCCGGGCGCGGCACCGGGTAGTAGGGGTCGCCCTCCGCGCGCGGAAACTCATAGGTGAGCGTTGTTTTCGGATGCACCTGCCCGGTCAGGTGCTTGTATTCGGTGACGCGCGTATAGGCCTGCGTTTGCGGGAAGTTGATCACCGCAACCGGCTGATGCTGCTCGACATCGAGCGTCACATGGTCGAATTTCAGCGAGCGGTATGGAAGCTTGCCGAATCTAAATCCGAAGAACTCGTCGATCGGCCCGGTAAAGATCAACCGCCGGTACGGAATCACCGTACGGATGTCCTGGAAATCCGTGTTCGTCATGACGTGGATATTCGGATGCGACAGCATCCGCTCGAACATCCGCGTATAGCCGTGCTTCGGCATGAACTGATATTCGTCGCTGAAATAACGGTCGTCCCGGTTGGTGCGCGTCGGCACCCGACCGGCCACCGACTTGTCGAGCTCGGAGGGATCCATGCCCCATTGCTTGCGGGTGTAGCCGCGGAAGAACTTCTCGTACAATTCGCGCCCGACCTTGGAGACCACCACGTCTTCCGACGTGCGAACCTCGTCGACATGCTCCGCCCGCGCGGCGAAGAACGCTTCGACCTCGCCGGAGGTCAGCGAGAGGTTGTAAAGGCTGTTGATCGTATCGAGATTGATCGGGATGGGGACACGTTTGCCATCCACTTCTGCGAGCACGCGGTGCTCGTAGAACCGCCAGGCGGTGAACTGCGAGAGGTAGTCGAATATCTGTTTGGAGTTGGTATGAAAGATGTGTGGCCCGTATTGGTGAAAGAGAATTCCCGCCTCGTCGTAGCGATCGTAGGCATTGCCGCCTATATGCGGGCGCCGGTCGATGAGGAGAACGCGATCACCGCGTTGAGTTGCCAGCCTTTCCGCAAGGACGCTACCGGCGAAACCTGCGCCGACGATCAACCAATCATACACGGACCCACTCCTGTTTACGTATTCATTCCACTGAGGCGGCGCTGGTCCGGCTTTCGGTCGAGGTCCGGCTCACGCTTGGTCGGGACTCCTCTGCAACGGAAAGACTGTCTTCCCCCAACTCGGTCTGCATCAGCTTCTGCATCGCACCCCAAGTTTTGTCCCACGACATCGCGGCAAGGTGGCGGTCGACACGGCGGAGCCAACGCTCATCACGTCCGGTGACAAGGATCCGCTCGCACGCACGGACAGCCTCGCCTGCATCGCGCACGATCGACACCAGCCCCTTGTCTCCATAAGGACGCACGACGTCGAAAATGGGTGTGGAGATGACGGGAAGACCTGCCGCCAGAAACTCCGGCGTTTTCGTCGGACTGATGAAACGCGTTGACTCGTTGAGCGCAAATGGCATGAAGCCGACGTCCCATCCGCTCAGATATCTCGGGAGATCGCGATAGTCCTTGCCGCCGAGCCAATGGATGTTCGGCAAACGCGGCAAAGAGGATTCGTCGATCTTCACCACCGGACCGATCATCACGAACTGCCAATCGGGACGAAGGCCGGCCGTCTCGCGCACAAGGTTGATATCCATGCGCTCGTCGACAACCCCGAAGAAGCCGAGGCGTGGATGCGCGATGTCTTTTTGATCCGCCGGATCCGGTTGCGCCGTGCGAGCCCTATGAAAATGCGCCGCATCGACCGAGCTCGGAAAACAATAGACCGCCTCGTGACGCTTCTGTTTCGATTCGTATAGCGACTGTCCGCCGGTGAACACGAGGTCGGCGCGCTGAAACAGTTCCTTCTCGAGCTCGATCAGATTGCGCGGGGCATTCCGAAATGCCGACAGCTCGTCCATGTTGTCATAGACGCACAGATCCGGAACGATGTGCCGGCTGAACGCGAGCGCCATCGGCGTGTAGTACCAAAACACCCGCTCCGGCACCGGCTCTGCTGCAACAAGATCATCGAGCAATCGCCGCACGGCGGCCGTGGTGTCAGTGCCGGCCATCGCCTCGGGCAAGATCGGCGTCGCCACCGTCACTGGAGAACGCAATTGCAATCGCAGTTCTGGCGCAAGCACGGCCTCGAATAACGGCTCTTCAAAATAGACAACTTTGTAATGCGCGGCGGCGCGACTCATCAGGTGCTGCGGCCGCTGCCAAACGAAATCCCAACGCAGGTGAGAAAGACAAAGGAGAGGCGGCGCATTCCTGTCGGGATTTGTTGTTTTGCTTGCAAGCTGATCAGCGATCACGGCAGGCAAAGTGCGCACATTCATGTTGCTTCCTCATGTCTGCTAGATTGCTGGCGCGGCTCGAAAAACCACACGGCCTGAACGTTTGGTCAGCGAATTGGTTCCGCATTGCACGCGTATGCAGCCTGGGACTCCTTGCATAACGAACGACTTCGCGCGATTCCGAGCACGTGCACTATCCACGCGCTTGACCATGCGGCGAAAACTTTTGCGGCTAAGACGAGACGTCAATCCCTCGAGCGCGACGCGATTGCATGCGGCGGTTGCCGCTGTTGGTTCGCACCGGACCAGATCAACTGACTCGAGGTTTCGACTTTTCAGAAATCGCCAAGCGGCGAAAGCCATACGTATCATCAAACAGGCATTCCGGGCAACCGAAATCAACGCGGCGAAGCCTGATCTGGTTCCGGGCCATTGCATTAAAATGAAGGAAGATCACGGCCACCTGGCGGTAAGACGGCCAGAAAATTACCGCAACCCGCTGCTGCCGGCTCCCGTTGTCGCTCCGGATTCGCCCGCCGCAAAATCCGGAGCATTGCGCAGATCGCTGCGAGTGACCTGCAGAACGAAGCGCTCTTCGTTGTTCGAGGCGCGGGTGACCTGCAAGGACTTGAACGGCACCCCGATGGTCTTGTCTCCGGCGCCGTTCCCGCCCGTGATGCCGACGACCACGCCGGCGATAGTCCCGTCGCGATCAACCACAAGGTCTTTGATGGTTCCGACCGGCATGCCGTCGGTGCCAAACACGGTCCGGTCGATGAACTTCGTGACCAGCCACTGATCACTCGTCTGCCGGCTGAGGAAGTTCGCCAGAGAGCCGCTCGGCGCAACAGAGACGGATTGCGCGAATGCGGGCGCAATCGCAAGAATGGTGCAGGCTGCTGGAATCGCAAGAATGGTGCAGGCTGCTGGAATGGCAAGACATCGCGTCAGCATGAGCGCCTCCTGAAAGACTGAGACCGCGTCGCGAGCGCATGCGTCAACGTCACCGGGCGCAGGGTTGTTCCAGGTTCAGACGCGACACACGGCATTGCGGTGATCACGCCGTGAACGATTGGCGGGAACGAAAGAACACGGCAGGCAATCCGGCAACCTCGCTATCCACAATGAACAGATGTCCGGCCAGCGGATCGGCATCGCATCCGATCTTCGCCGTGGTCACATAAAGCGAACGCAAGTCCGCGCCTCCAAACGCGCATTTGGTGACATTCGCCGCGGGTATCGAGACCACCTGATCGACCGTGCCGTCGGGCGCAAAGCGCGTGATACGGCCGCCCGCCCAATGGCAGATCCAGACATAGCCGTCGTGATCGACCGCGAGGCCGTCCGGATAGCCCCACTCCTCGGCGAACCGCACAAACGTCTGGGCTGGCCCTGGCAATCCGCGCGCCATCTCGTGCACGAACACCGATCGGCTCGCCGAATGCACCGTGTAGATGAGGTCCCCGCCGGGACTGAACGCAGGCCCGTTGGTGACCACGGCCCTGTCGCCAAAGGGTACGAGGTTCTTCCCATCCCATCGGTAGAAGCGGCCGGTGGCCGATGTTTCCGTGTCGTCCATCGTGCCGAAATACAGCGCTCCATCCGGCCCCACCGTGCCGTCATTGATGCGGTTTCCGGGCAAGTCGGGTTCGGGAGCGGCGATGAAATCGGTTGCGCCGCTCGCAAGGTCCAAGAGGGACAATCCGGATTTGAAGCCGGCGAGCAGCACGCCGGGCTCTTCGGTGAGCGCGACGAAGCCGACCGGCTCGCGCATGTCGGTTCGGCGCACGCCCTCGGCGTCGAGCCGCCACACCGCGGGAGCTTTGATATCGACCCAGTAGAGCGTCGCCGTCCGATGATCCCAAACGGGACCTTCGCCGAGCACGCACCCGCTCGGCACAGCCAGACGCGCGCTTGTTCTTGCGATCGCCACTGCCCACCTCTTTGACGCTTTCGGCCAGAACCAAACATCGCCAGCCGCGGTTCCTTCCCGGGTCTCAATCGTCCACGGCTCTGTTGGCAGGACACTCCTGGATCATCCTGATCACCTCTGCATGCAATGACAAATGCGACGGCGTCCGCAGGCAGAGCCCGATAACGAGAGAGGGGTGAACAGGGAACCTCGCCCTTCGCGCAACGTTGGCTAGTGGGCTGACTGCGAGAGTGTTGAGTGATGGCGCTTGAAGGGCGTGAAACCGTAAAATCGGCAACTGAGGCTCGTCAAGGCCGATTGGGACGACCGGTGTTCTATGTTCTCGCCGGCGCCCTTCTGCTCGTGGCGATTTACATTGTGGGGCTCATGCTTTGGATGCGCAGCGATCTCGCGCCTGACACGAGCGAGTCGAAGCAGCAGCAATCTACGCAAGGGCAATCTCCATCCGCCGGTCAAGGCACGCGGCCCTAGCGGCAAAGCCATGACGGGGAAGGCACAAGACAAGACCTCTGTAGCCGGCCGCGCCGCCCTGGCACGACGAAGGCGGCGCTCGCACGTCGACGATCGTGCAACCGGACGGGAGCCGGCGCCTCCAACAGAGGAGCATCCCCAGGACGTACCTGCGTCCGATCAGATTCCCCTGGCGGGTGAAGATCTCGGGCGGCCGCCTTCCCCGTTTCGGCCCGATCCGCCGAGTGGCGACAAGGACCGCTAGAGCGTCGCCCGGAATACGGGAACCCGGGCCTATGGACCCGGCCCTTCTCAATTCATACATCCGACTCGATGCGGCTGCACGATCGGCCATGACGGGGTGACCTATGAGCTTCGCGCGTATGGAAGGACGTGTTGGCGAGACCTGGCGCGTGGAGCTCGGGAAGCGCTTTCAGGCCGTTCGCCGTGAAACCGAGCGCCGCACAGCGCCACTGTCTGCGGAGGACCAGCTGCTTCAATCGATGGCAGACGCCAGCCCCGCGAAATGGCATCGCGCGCACACCTCCTGGTTCTTTGAAGAATTCGTGCTTGTACCGCATCTGAAAAACTATCAGCGCGTCGATCCGAGGCTGAGCTCTCTCTTCAACTCCTATTACGTGAACGCCGGCCCTCGCCACGAACGTCCGAAACGCGGAATGCTGTCGCGCCCAAGCGTCGACGAGGTGACCGCCTATCGCGCCGCGATCGACAAGGCTGTCAATGTCCTGATCGCAGAAAACCATGACAACGGCGTCTGGCCTGCGCTGATTGAGCTTGGCCTCCACCACGAGCAGCAGCATCAGGAGCTGATCCTCACCGACATTCTGCACGCCTTGGCGCAGAATCCGTTGAAGCCGGCCTATGATGCATCCTGGCGTCCGCCGCCGGCGCGGTCGGGGGAGGACTGGATATCGTTTCCGGAAACGATCGCCGTCATCGGACACGGCGGCGCCGGTTTCGCCTACGATAACGAAACCCCCGCGCATCGTGTGCTGCTCGCCCCCTTTCGCCTGCGAAACACGCTCGTCACCAACGGTGAATGGCTCGCTTTCATGAAGGACGGCGGCTACCGCACGCAGACCCTCTGGCTTTCCGACGGCTGGGCTACGCGCGAACAGGAAGGCTGGCAGGCGCCTGGCTATTGGCAGGAGACCGATGGCGAATGGTTTTCATTGACCCTCGGCGGATTTCAGCGCGTGGATCCGACCTCGCCCGTCTGCCACATCAGCTATTATGAAGCCGACGCCTTCGCGCGCTGGGCGGGAAAATTCATTCCGACGGAATTCGAATGGGAGCATGCCGCGCAATCCGGCCGGCTGAACGATGCCTTCGGCGTCGTCTGGCAGTGGACGCGCAGCGCTTACGCGCCCTATCCGGGCTTCCGCGCCGCCGCAGGCGCCATCGGCGAATACAACGGCAAGTTCATGATCAACCAGATGGTCCTGCGCGGCAGCTCGCTCGCAACGCCGGAAGGTCATTCGCGCACGAGCTATCGCAATTTCTTCTATCCCGCCTCACGCTGGCAATTCACCGGGCTGCGCCTGTCGGACGACGCTGGCGGCCGCGCATGACGCCCGCGTCCTCATTGCTTCGCACGCGCCCGAGCGCCTTTCTCGACGACGTGCTCACGGGCCTCGCTCGCGTGCAAAAATCGATTCCGCCAAAATACTTCTATGACGAGCATGGCTCGCGATTGTTCGAACAGATCACGCAGACGCCGGAATATTATGTGACCCGCACCGAGCTCGATATCCTGCGGGGCTTCGCTCCGGAGATCGCCATGCTGTGCCGCGGCCGCACCGTGCTCGTCGAATTCGGAAGCGGCAACAGCGCCAAGGCGCGCATCTTTCTGAACGCCGCCCCTTGGATCGATACCTATGCGCCCTGCGACATTTCCGCGGAATTCATCGCGGAGGAAGCGCTGGCGCTGGCGCGCGATCTCCCGCGCGTCGTGACCCTCCCTGTGGTCGCCGACTTCGCCTCGCGCATCGCTCTTCCGGAGGTCATTCGCAGCAGACAGTCCGCCGCGCTGTTTCTCGGCTCGACCATCGGCAACTACCGGCCGGACGAGGCTGTCTCGCTGCTGGCAAAATTCGCAACAACGCTCGGGCGCGACGCGCTTCTCTTCGTCGGCGTCGATCTTCTCAAGGACACGGCCGTGCTTGAGCGCGCCTATGACGACGCGGCGGGCGTCACCGCCGCGTTCAATCTCAATCTGCTGCGGCGGATCAATCGCGAGCTCGGCGCGGACTTCGACCTCGATCAGTTCACGCACCGCGCCATTTTCAATCCGCTGGAATCGCGAATCGAAATGCACCTCGTCAGCCGGCGGAGACAGCACGTCCATATCGGCAGCCGCCGCTTCGCCTTTTCCTCAGGCGAGACGATTCACACCGAGAACAGCTACAAATACACGGTGTCGTCGTTCGAGGAACTTGCGCGCGACGCAGGCTGGCGCCCGCTCCAGGCCTGGACCGACGCGGCCCATCGCTTCTGCGTGCAGGGCCTCCGCCGCGCCTGACCCCCCAAAACAAGAGAGGCGGCTAAAGAGCCGCCTCCCAAACCGACCCGAAGGGGGAGATGTCGAGGGGGCGTCGGATCGGTCCGCTTGATCAACGCCAGCCCCCGCCTGCAAGTTCCGCTTTCGATTCCGGTCGTCTTCAATATTTTTTCAGTTGTGGATAAGTCGAGAAGCCTTTGCTGCCATTCGTACTTTCTCAACCGAGGTCACCCGGGGCAGCGGGGACGGCACCCATCATCCGCAAACTTCGCGGATCGGCCCGGTGTCCGCGCCGTGACCGCCATGAGACCTTTCACTCGGACTTATGCTTGGATTACCGCGAGGAGACGAGCCGCAACGGCTCGGGCGCACGCCCCCGCGCGACGCGACCGCGGCCGCCGCCTTGGATGACCTGAAGGTTCAGCCGGCTTGCTGAGCGCATGATGATGCCCGCGACGGTCAGCCGCTTGGCCAAGACCCGGAGCGAGAGCATTTGGGAGGGATTGGCCGTGCCCATGCGGCGAACGATCCCTGCCGCCTCCTCGAGCTTTCCGTGTTGAATCGCGCGCAGCGCCTCGAGAAGAACCGTTTCCGTATCCACTGAATGGAGGCTGCCCGCGATCACAGCCGGGCCGAGCTGCGAGAGCACCAGCACCGTGTCCGAGACGATCGCCTGCGCGAGATCCGGCGAGACCGGCGGGCTGAGCTCGGCTCTCGCGCGTTCGAATTCAAGTGCGCCAAAGCCCGGGAATCCCCGCATGAGAATGCGCAGCGCCTGCGCAAAAGGCTTGTCACGATCGCCGCTCAACATCGTCGTACTCGAAACTGCCACCGCGATGATCTCGCGTTTGAACCAACTCGTATGTTCAACGGGCCGGGCTTCTCCAGGTTCCCCGGGGCCCTTGGGCGGCTCCAAGACGGCCGAGCGATGGTCCCCAATAAAGAAAGACCGCCCGCGGCAGCGCGGGCGGTCTCCCCGAGGGCCGAGTACGCGGTTACTCGATAACCTCGACCACCCGTTTCTCTTTCGGATCGACGATGACGATGTCGTCCTGTCGAACGAAGAAGCTGTAGGTTTTCACCTGCGGCACCTTCTCCACCACGATCGCCGGAAAGCTGTGGAGCTCGACCGTCTCCGGAACGTTGCCGCCGACTTCGATGGCGATCTGCCGCTCGATTGGCCGCACGCGCTCCTCTTTCAGGACGATCTCGCGGATGACATGCCGGTCCTGCTCACTGATCTTGATGCGTGACACCCCGACGCCGGTTGTGGAGCGTCCGTCGCTCCGCGGGAGCGTCGCCACGATCCGGCGTGAGGACGGCTCGATGATGACGATCTCGTCGCGCACGACGATGTACTTATGGTTGCGATATTGCGGGACCACCTCGACCACCGTCGGCGGCAGATCGTAATAGCGCACCCTTTCAGGCACGGTGGTGCCGACCGACACCGAGAAGCTCACGTCCCGCACCGGCTCGACATTCGTCGTCGTGATCTGCTGGATCACGCGCGTGCGCTGCTCCTGCGACAGCGACGCGGAGCCGGTCGTGCTTGATCCACTCGCGGCGGGGCCCGTTGGGGTTTGCGACCCCGCGCCACCCTGCTGCTGCTGCTTCGTATCGGTCGTCGTCGTCGAGCCCGTCGTGGGCTGCGATCTTGTCGTGCCCTGGTTCGAATCGGTTGAGGTCGAGCCGGTCCCTTGCTTGGTCTCGGTTGCCGTGGTTCCGCTCGGACCGGATCTTGTCTCGGTGCTCGACTTGGTCTCGCCGGCCCCGGTCGCGGACTTCTGCTGATCCTTCTGCGGCTGGCCCGACGTTTGCTTCGCTTTCTGCTGATCCGATTGAGCCTTGGTCGCGTCGCCCTTTACCCGCTCGCCGGACGCCTGCCCGGACTTGGCCTTCGGTTCATCCGTCGACCGGTCTTTCGTGGCATTGCCGGCTTTGGACTTCTGCTCGTCGCCCGCGGCCTGACCCGTTGTATCCTTCTTGCGCTCCTGCTGGCCGGCCTGTCCGCGCGGCTCCTGCTTGTCGGCGGCGCCCTTCTGATGTTCCGAACTGCCTGACTTCGACGCACGATCCGAGGAAGGCGCGCCCTGTTTCTGCTGAACATCCGACGCCGAACCTTCCTTGCCGCGCTTCTCCTGCGCGGTCTGCTTGTTCTGAACGTCCGTGCCGCCCTTCGTGGGTTGCGATGCCGAGGGCTGCTCTTTCTTCGCGTCGGTAGTCTGTGCGTTCACGCCGATCCCGCCGGCGATCAGGGCAACAGCCGCGGTCGTTGTCAGAAGAAATTGTTTCATGGTTCACTCCGATCACAGGTCCACGCGCGCAGCAATGCAGCGCGCCGTTGCCCAGGTCCCTCGTGTACTGGATGATGATTAAACGCGCCGCGGCAGCGCTAGTTCCTGAGCATGAGCACAACAAACCGCCCGGCCAGAAAAAGAAAAAAGACCGCCGGCGGATGCCGGCGGTCTTCCCTCAAAATGTGCGGAACTCGCGTCAGACTTCGAGGACCGCCACGATACGGCGCGTGTCCGGATCGATGATCAGGATCTGCTCGCTGACGACGATGTAGCGGTAGCGGCGCCACGCGGGGACGATCTCGATGATCTCCGAGGGAATCTCGTAGAACGTCACTGTCTGCGGAACGACCGTCCCGACGGAGATCGAGAAGTTCACGTTGTCCACGCGCCGGAGGTTGGTGCTCTTGAACTTTTGCACCACTTGCGTGCGCTGCTGCTGCGACAGCTGCACGCCTGCGGCCCCGCCAGCCTGACCGGTCGTGCCCTGGCCTTGCTGGTCCTTCATGTTGTCGCGCTGGCTCTGACCGGTAGTCCCTTTTTGGTCCTTCTGGTCCTTCTGCATCTGGCCGGAACGCGGCTGGTCCTTCTGATCGCGTTGTCCCTGCTGGCCTTGGCCGGTGGTGCCTTTTTGTTCCTTCTGCTGAGAACGCTGCTGGCCGGGAGCCTCGTCCTTGCGCGAGCCCGGCGCATCGCCGGTGCGCGAGGTCGATTCGTCCTTGCGCGAGCCTGGCGCCATGCCGCTCGAACCAGGCGAACCCTGACCGGTGGTGCCCATCGAGCCGCCGCCCATCGAACCGCCCTGGTTCATCTGGCGGTCTCCGCCACCGCCCGCTCCGCCGGCACCACCGCCGCCGGCCTGAGCAAGTTGAACGCCGTCCTTACCTGTGATGTTCGCGTCCGCAGCAACGCCGCCTGCAAGCAGGGCAAGCGCCGCGGTCGTCGATAAAAGCAAATTACGCATGAGATGACTCCGCTCAAGGTTTCACAATCCCGAGCGTCAACTGCAAAACTCGGGTGTGGAGCAACGGCAGCCGGTGCGGATGGTTCCGCTCACCTTGCCGCGCGCCGCGGCGTGAACGTCCATTCAGATAAAATTCAGTGCGAGCTTATTCAAAGCGGAAAACGGAACCCGCTCGCGTCCGGAACCCGCTCCCAAAGGTTACGTTGAGGTGCGGGCGGGACGGAAACAGTAGCCTTGTGACCGCTGTGAAGATGGTCGCAAACCTTGCGCCGGACAGGCGACGCGTCCCGGCGACAATGAGACTGTGCGGATGTGATCGCCGTCAGATCGGCGCAAATATCATTCGCACGAAGTCGATCAATGAGTTGCTGGTGTCCTTCGAAATCCGAAGTTCGCAAACGAGGGTGCCGCCCAATGATGCGAACTTCGGAATCGGGACGCTAGGCAGCGAAGCCCATCTCCGCGCACGGGCCGCCTTTCTCCTGCACCGAAAGGCACTTAAGGATCCGCATCAGCTCGGGGTGATCCGGATTCAGGGTCACCTCGAATCCCGCCCGCCGCGCCAGCTGCAACATCGCGTGGTTGGACGCCAGAACGTCGCCGGTGAGCCGCGTTACGCCGGCGGCGATCGCGCTGCAGGCGATCCGGCGGATGAGGAGCGAACCGAGTCCCCGCCCTTGCCAGGCGTCGGCGATCGCGACCGCGACCTCGGCACTCTCGCCGTCGTCCGCGATGGCGTAGCGCGCTTCGCCGACTACCACCTCGCGGCCGTCGACGAACATTTCGGCGATCAGCGCCAGGTGGTTGCGGTAATCGACTTGCGTGAAGCGCGCGAGCAGGCCGGACGGCAGCTCGCGCAGCATCCGCATGAAGCGGCTGTGCCGCGACGTCGCCGACAGCTCGCGCACGAAAGCCTGCGTCACCGCCGCATCCTGCGGCAGGATCGGGCGCACGGTGACCCGCTCTCCGCCGCGCAGACGGACGACGTCGATCAGGTGCACCGGATAATGCTCGATCGTGTAGCTCATGGCTTCACCGCAGCGGGCGTCAGGCAGCAACGGGGAGAATGGCGTCGCCGGCACGGTCGCGCGAAAATCGCATCCTGCTCGCCGGCGGGGCGCAGAACGAGACTGTGGCGTCGCCGAGCGCTGCGACCAGCGTGAGCCCTTGCCGGTCGATGGTGAAGGTCTCGCCGGGCCCGAGCACGATGTCGCGCGTATCATTCTCCAGCGTCACCCACACCGTGCCCTCGAGGCTCTTCACCGTGATCCCTTTTCCGTTTTGGATCGGGACAGGGTTGCGGGATTTCACATGCAGGAGATTGTCGGGGGTCTCGTGAAGCATGACGGTCCTTATGTCGATGCGCCAAACGCATGGTGCCTTTGGCCGTGAGATCACGTATGCTCCCGTCAACCGGGAGTGACAAACGATCCTTTCTCACCTGATACATGAGTTTACGGAATGCATGAAAAGCGCTATCGCCTGCCCGCGCTCGATTTCATCCAGGGTTTCGAGGCCGCCGCCCGCAACCTGAGCTTTACCAAGGCGGCGGAGGAACTGTTCGTCACGCAGTCGGCGGTGAGCCGCCAGATCAAGGCGCTCGAGGACAGTCTCGGCTTTGCGCTGTTCGAACGGCGCCCGCGCGCGCTCGTGCTCACCGAGGAAGGCCAAGCCTTCTATCGCATCGCGGTCGAGACGCTGGAGCGGTTGCAGGAAGCAACCGAGCGCCTCAAGTCGAGCGGCAAGTCGCGGCCGCTTGCGGTGACGACGAGCATCGGCTTCGCCTCGCTCTGGCTCATACCGCGCCTGCAGCGTTTCCGCCAAGCACATCCGGAGATCGATGTGCGCATCGCCGCCTCGAACGAGATGATGAATCTCGAACGCAATCTCATCGATGTCGCCATCCGTTTCTGCACGCCGCAGGCCGCGCCGGAGCACGCTCGGCGCCTGTTCGGATCCGACGCCTATCCGGTGTGCAGCCCGGCGCTGTTGAAGGACAAGAAACGTCCGCTGCGCGAGCCGCACGACCTCAAGCATCACGTGCTGTTGCACTTCGATTTCTACGGCGCGCACGCGCCGTTCATGGACTGGAGCTCCTGGCTCACCTCATTCGGCGCGGGCGATATTGCGCCGCCGGCGATGCACTTCAGCCAATATGACCAGATGATCCAGGCGGCCGTCGGCGGCCAAGGCGTCGCGCTTGGGATGACGCCGCTGATCAACGAGTACATCCGCAAGGGCACGCTCGCGGTCCCGTTCCGTAAGAGCCTCGACAATCCGCGCGCCTATTTTCTAATTCAGTCGGCCGCCGCCGCACGCCGCCCGCTGGTCGAGAAATTCGTCGACTGGGTGCTGGAGGAGGCCAGGCGCGAGGGGTGAACGCGGCGCTCCGGGGGCCGAGCTGCGCGCGGGATCGGCAAGCCTCGCACCTACGGCCCCCTCCCCCGCATCAGAAGCTTCAGCTCGGCGATGCCGTCGCGGATCGCTTCGATCTGGGTTTCCAGCCGGACGATGCGCTCCACATTGGGCGTGATCGAGGTGTGTTGCTTTTCCAGCAGATCGACCCGCGTCGAAAGATTCGACGCCCACCACGCCATGCCGCCGGTCTGAATCACGATGGTCACGATCAGCGCAATCGGCACGCGCTTGTCGAGATGCCAATGCCGGTCGGCCTCGCCGCTCATTTCGCTCTCCACCCGCAGATGTTTCGTCCGTGCTCGTTGTGCTCGATCAGTTGCGTCACCAGCCTGTCGGACATTGCTTGCAGGTCGCGCTGCGTCGGCCGGATCGGCTTCCATCCGACGCAGGAATCACTTGTCGTCTGACACCCACTCAGACAGAGCGCGGCGGCGCTCGTCAGGATCCATGCGCGCAACGGCGTCATCGCTTCGACTCCTCTTGTTCGCATGATCGATGGTCCGGGATCGCGCGTCGCTTTCCGCCTCCGCCCGTCCCTGTCGGCGGGCCGCGCGCAGCGCGAGCACGGCGAGAATGGCGAAGACGACGACGCCACCGCCGAAGATCGCGAGCGCGCTCGTCATGCGGGCTTGCGCTTGGCATAGACGGACCAGGCGATGCCGACGAGCACGGCGACCGCGCCCGCGCCCGCTTCCAGCATGCCCATGTCGAGGTAGCCTCTTGTCACCAGGACGCCGCCGAAGGTGGTCAGCGCGTGGCGGATGAAAGCAGAAAGCACTTCGGCATTCATGGGTGGTCTCCAATTGTCCGGGGTTTTGCCCGGAGCCGCCGGGCGCGGATTGCTGTCTTCCCTCGCGGGAAACGGATTTCTTTCTTTCCCTCGCGGCAGACGGATTGCTTTCTTCCCTCTCCCCTTGAGGGAGAGGGTGGCGAGGGGCCGCAGGCCCGAGCCGGGTGAGGGGCTTCTTCGGCAAGACCCCCTCACCCCGCCCTCGCTTCCGCTCGGGCACCCCTCTCCCGCAGGGGGAGAGGGGAATCGCGTTCACTGCACGCTCATCCGCGCCCTTGCGTCATCGCCCGCGCGTCGCCTCCACATGCATCCAGTCGAAGTCCCGCGTTCTGCCGAGCGACGTCCAGCCTTCGTCCTCCCAGATCGTCCAGAAGGTCTCGGCGTCGGGCCTGGCGAGGCGAGCGCGGCGCTTGTCCCACTTGAGCTGATTTCGTTCGGGATCGAAGTCGATGGCGATGCCCCAGGCATGCATCGAATACTCGCTGCCGCCGCGCATCGGCCGCACGTTCAGGCAGCCGCCGAAGAGGTCGATGCCGAGCTCCGCGCGCTGCTTGTCATCATAGGCGTCGGCAATGCGCGCAAAGCAGCGCGCGGCCGAGTCGTGCGCCTTCTCATGGATGGAGAATTTCTCGATTGTACGCCGCTTGTCCCAGGCGAGCTTCATTTTGAAGGGCAGGACGAGCATCGTCTGGTTCTTGCCGACAGCGCCGAAATAGACGCGCGCCTGCGGCTGCCGCGGCCATACCGGCATGCGAAGGCTCCGAGTTTTTTGGGACGTTTGCGGGTGAAGCAAGACGCGCCGAAGGCGCGATACGCGGCGCGCGTCCGGCGTCAGGCCGTAGTCTTGCGGCCTTGCGGCAGAGCGAGCAGCACCCCGAGCAGCAGCCAGAACAGACGCTGATAGAGCAGTTCGTAGAACTGGCTCATGGCACCGAAGGCGACGAGCGCGAGCAGCAGCGTGGTGGCGGCCGCGTCGCCCTCTCGCGCGTCGCGCCAGGCGCCGCGCAGCGCCAGCGTGAAGGGCACGACGAATATGGCGAAGCCGATCAGCCCGAATTCCGCGAGCAGCCAGATCCCGGTGGAGTCGATCGGATGATCGAGCCCGCGCGCGCGCCCGTAGGATTCGATGAAATAGCCGAGCCCGTTGCCGATCAGCGGGCTCTGCAGAAATTGTTCGAGGCCGGCGCGCATCGTCTGCGCGTGCTCGCGGCTCGAGACGGCGCGGTTATCCCGGAACACGAGCGTCGAGATCGCCGCGCCTGTCTCCTTTGATTGGGCGACTTCGCCGGATTTCGCGTGCGGGGTCCAGGCGAAAGCGGCGAGCAAGGCCGCGCCCGCGATCGCGCCGGCGAAGAGCCAGGGCGCCGCGCGCCGCATGTGCGCTGGCGAGACGGCCACGCCGGCGAAAAGGACGGCCAGCATTCCCACCCATCCTGAGCGCGAGCCGGTCAGCGCCAGGCCGAGAACGAGGGCGGCGCTGAGCGCGCCCGCGGCGCTCCACTGGCCGATGAGCGGCAGGACGATGCACAGGGCCAACAGAATCTGGAAGGCGAAGGCGTTGGCGTCGTAGGCGAAGCCCTCGGCGCGCAACGTGGCGAACAGCGGTTTGAAGCCCGCGATCGTGGTGAGATCGGCGACGGCTTCGAGCGCAACGATGGCGGCGACGCCGGCCGTGATCGTCCGCAGCAGGATGTCGCGGCCGTCCGGGCCGGCGGTGCGCACGATCAGCGCGCCCGTCATGCCGTAGGACAGGAGCACGAACCAGCCGACGGTCTTGTTGACGGCGGCCCACTGGCTCCAGCCGACCGTCACGATCCCGTGCAGGAAAGCGAGCAGCACGGCCGCGGTCATCAGGCCGACATAAAGCGTGAGGCGCTCGAGCCGCCATGCCGGCCAGTGCGGAATCGACGCGGCGACGAACAGCGCCGCGCCGATCAGGACCAGCGGATCGGCGATGTTCACATTGATGCGGTCGGTCCCGACCAGAACCTGCGCCTGGAAGAGAACGGCGATTCCGGCGCCGATCGGAATGAGATGGCCGAGCACGAGCCCGGAGCGATCGGGCACGCCCGTCGATTCCGCAGCGGCTGCGACCGGCCTCGCCAACGCGGCGACCCCCAGCGCAACCCCCGCATTGGTCACGAGCGCCGCGAGACCGAGCAGGAGTCCTGCGACGAGCGCCGTTGCCGCCGGAACGCCGATCGCGCCGAGCGCGAATACGGCGGTGAGCTCGCGCACGCCCCATCCCGCCATGCTGATCGGCAGCGCGGAGGCGAACATCACCACGGCCGACGCAGCGGCGACATCGATGAATCGGCTCTGCGGCGCGAGCGTCAAGGCCATGAACATGAAAGCCGCCAGCGTGCAAAGATGGATCGCGAGCGTGATCGCCGCGTTGCGCAGCACGCGAAGGGCGCTTCTGGCGTCGAGATGGCCGATCGCGGCGCGCGCCATCGGACCCCAGGCCAGCGCGGCCGATAGCGCGAGCGCGGCGCCGCCGCCGATCGCCAGCAGCACGAAATCGCTGCCGCCGCGCTTGAGGTCGATTCCGATCATGCCGAAGATATGCAGCGCGCCCGCGAGCGCCATCGCAAACGACACGCCCAGCGCCAGAAGCCGCTCATAGAGCGTGACGAAGATCGAGGCGGAGACGGGGACCCCGGACTGGCGCAGCACGAGGCTGCGCGCGAGGAGTTGTCCGACGAGTTGCATGAAGGCCGCGCCGGCGAGCTGACCCATCGCCACCGCCGAGAGCGCACCGGGCATCGCGAGGCTGTAGCCGAGATCGCCGGCCAGAATGCGCAGCCGCACCGCGCCGAGCCACACGCTCGCGAGCATCGCCGCCGCCACCAGGACGAGCGACGAGGCGGGCACGGTGCTCAGCGCCGCGCGCGCAGCGGCGAGATCGATATAGGCGGCGAGATAGCCGAGAAGCGCGATCGAAACGGCGCCCCCGACCAGGACCGAAAGTCGAGTCGACATGCGCGGACATTGATTCGACCGCAACGTGGCCGTCAAGCGCCGATGCCATTCAGAATTGCCGGGATTGCTATGGGCAACCGTGGCCTCTTACCTTTGGGCGGGAATCCACGAACCCCTTCTCCAGCCTCTCATGCGGCCCGCTCAATAATTCATTGAGCGGCGCCCACCGCGTAATTGCCGCCGACATGCTCGTAATAGACGCCGGCCTCGTTCGAGCGGCGTCCGATGAAGGCGGCACGGCTCAGCGCCAATGCGCGCCCGACTTTGCGGTGGCAACGTGATGGCGCAACGTCGGTGAAGCCGACCATCTCCATCCATGCGCGTATCGCCTTGGCACTCGGCAGATGCGTGATGTTCTTGCTGACGTGATGTTTGCGATGCACGGACTTGTCGATGCCGTGCCAGATCTCGACGCAATTTTCGTCGCGCAGGGCCGGCCGGCGCGCCGTGGCCGATTCCAGCGCCAGGTAGCCGCCGGGCCTCGTCAGATCGAACAAGCGGCGCACCATGCGCAGCTGTTCCGGATTGTGATAGAGCACGCCGGTGCACCACACGAGATCGAACGGCTCGAGTGCGGCGATCCGCGCGTCATACATCAGGTTGCCGACGATCAGTTCGACCGGGCCCTCGATCCGGCCGAGCCATTGCCGCACCCGCTCCTCCTTGTCCGGCAGATCAACAAGCACGAGCGTGTCCGGCGCGAGCGACGACAGCCGCCTGGTGTCTTCGCCGTCGCGCGGACCGATTTCGAGAATGCGCTTCGGCTTTTCGTGCAGGCGCGCTGTCAACTCGTCGAACAGAAACTGCCGGTAATCGGCGGACCGGCCCCGCAAGCGCCGCGCGATACGCGTGGGGAGGTCGAGCGATCTAGCAACCAGATACTTCAAATCCAACGGTCCGCCCCCCGGCCTGTCAAAACCGCGCGGAACGTACTGCGCGCGAGCGACACGCACAAGAAGCGAGCGGTTGCACACCGTGACGCCACGCTTCGATTCTTGTGAAAGGAATGCCGGGCCGCTATGGTCGCGGCATGGGAGAGATCAAAGAACGCGCTGCCGTGCTACTGGGGGCTGGTCTTCTCAGCGCCGTTGGACGCGATCGGTTTTATCGACTCGCCCAAGAACGTCGCGGCGTTGCTGGCCGGATCGCCGCCGCTTTCTGCCAGGGGCATGCCGGGCGCGTCGGGCAGAACTATGCCACTTAATCAGGCCGAAAAAGACAAAGAACGGATCACCGACATAGCCCTTCGCTACTACTCAGACGATAGCCTGCACGGGTTCGCGGATGCCGACTACAAAATGCGTGCAGACGGCAAAGACCTCCTGCAGCAACAGCGCGGACTCATCATTCCGCTGATTGAGCAAGCCATCGCATCAGACGCACCGAAGACAATTCTGGAGATCGGATGCGGCAATGGCGACGTGCTCGCCCACCTCGCGCGCGCGCATCCCTCATTTCAGTTCATCGGCGTCGACCTGTCGGTCGCGAACGCCGTGCGCAAGCATCATAATATTCCCAATCTTCGCTTTCAAAAGGGTTATGCCCTTGACCTTCTGCGCCAAGGTGCGGTCACGGCCGACATTGTCTTCGGATCATCCACGTTCTGCGTTTTTGCTCCGAAAGAGTTGCAGGCCTACCTCGCCGCTCTCACTGACACTCGGCGGATCATCGTCTCCGATCCGGTCACATTCGGAAACACCCACGACCGCGACCCAAAACCGAAATCCCGCCACATGGACCTGTACATGTGGTGGCACAACTACTTTGGATATCTGGAGAGCTTCGGCTGGACGGTGCTGCACCACGAAACCGTCACCTACGCCTACAGCCACAATCCAAGCGCGCATGTCGTTCTGGTCAGCGCCCGTCGCTAGATGTTGTCGATCCAACCTTGGCACAACACCGTCGCCGTGCCTGAGGGGCTGATGTAAACGTAGATGTTCGTGCTCTCCAGGATCAGTGCCCCGAACGCCGTGTGCTGGTAACCCGCAGCCGGACCCTCGGCAATGATCGGTGGGCTCGTGGCCCCTGAAGTAGGCGCCCCAAAATCGGCGTTCGGAGCAATACCGAGGTTGTATAAGGTACCGTTCCCCCCGAGGCCGACTACAAAAATCTCCGACGCGGTCGACGGCACAAAGTTGCTAACCGAAAGAGCTGTCCATGCCGCCAGTGCCGAGGTCCCGATCGTGGGCATCTGAGTGGTGTTGCTGCCGGCCGTGATCTTGTATTGCGTCCGCCGGCCATACTGCAGCGTGCGCAGCAACTGCGAGGCCGCGCTCGTCCGCACCCATCCGATTCTTGCCTTATAGGTGTAGCCCGATGGCATGGTCGGCGCGGTCGCGCTTGTCGAGAACAGCACGCCAGCCGTCGTGCCGTTGTAGATCGCCCAGACGGAGTACCAGGTGCTCGCTGCGATCGCGCCGGCGTCAAGACCGTTGACGGCACCGATCGTGGAGAAGTTGCCGGTTGCCGAGATCGCGACGTTGCGAAACTCCGTCCCGTCTGTGACTGTCACAAAATCAGCACTGACATCGACTTGTGTGTTCGGCGCGGTGGCGTTGTTTGTGATCTTCAAGTTCGTGAAGCCACCCGGAACGCCGCCGATCCCGCTCTTCAGCGCCAGCGTATAGTTCCCGTTCGCCCCACCGTCCATTCCCGTCAATCCGCTACCCGCCGTCAGAACCCGCTCGGAAGTCAGCGTGGCATCGGTCGCGAGCGTGACATAGGACGCGCCGGTCGGCGCGCCGCCGCCCCCGCCGCCGCCGATGCCCCCGATCGCGCGCCAGCGCGACGAGGCGCCGTCGTATTGCAGCTCGAGGCTCTGATCCGCCCCGAGCGTGACCGCGGCATTGAGGGCGAAGCGGTTGGCAACCGCCGACAACGCCGATTCGTCCTGCAGCACGGCGTCGAACGCGCCGATATTGTGGAGGATGACGCGCCGCCCGTTGGCCCCGCCGGCGAGCCCCGTGATGCTGCGCGATGCATTGGTCGAGAGCCGAATGACCGAGGCCGTCGAAAGCCCGGCCGGGTTGTAGTCGTTCTGATCGACCGTGATCTGCGCCGGCGTAATGATCCCGCTCTGGACAAAGACCTGCTGGATGTCCGCCGTGCCGGTCAGCGCCGCGCCGGAGAAGGTGCCGCCGGTCACGGTCTTGCCGGTGAAGGTGAGCGCGGCCGGCAGCGCGAGCGTCGGATTGCCGGCAACGCCGTCGCCGTTCGCCACCGTGATTTCGTTGGCGGTCCCGGCAAGACTGCGCTGCGCCCAGGTATTGGCCGCGGAGCGCACCGCAAAGCCGGTCCCTGCCAGCGCGGCCAGCGCCGACAGATCGGCGTCAAAAGCCTGCACGTCCGTGCCGATGACCAGACCGAGCGTGGCCCGCGCCGCCGTGGCGTTGGCATCGTCGAGCAGCGTTCGCGCAAAGGCGGTGAGGTCCGTGGTGGCGAAAACGTCCGCGCCGGTCGCATAGACCAGCTTGTCGGCGGCGGTGACAACGCCGGCGAGTGCGGCCAGCGTGGCGTCGAAAGCCTGCACATCCGTGCCGATCACGAGCCCAAGCGTTGCGCGCGCCGTGAGCGCATTGGAATCATCGAGCAAGGTGCGGGCGAAGGCGGAGAAATCCGCCGTCGCCGCAGCTCCCTGCCCCGTGAAATACGGGAGCTTGTCGGCCGCCGAAGCAAGGCCCGAAAGGGCTCGCCCGCCGGCCGTCAAGGAGTAGACGGCGGCCGCGTCCGCGCCGGTGAAATAGATCGCCTGGTCGGCGACGGGCGCGAGCCCCGCAATGGCCACCAGCGTCGGATCGAGCGTCGACGAGATCGTCGCGAGCAGATCATTGTAGGAGATGACCTGGTAGAGCCCGAGGCTCTGGTTGAAGAACAGGACATGCGAGGTCGCCCGGTAGGCGGACGCGATCTCCGGCATTGCGGCGAGCGAGGCGTAATCGAGGCGCGGCGTATAGACGCCGCCGCTGTAATCGACGGCAAGCCCGGTCCCGGCGAGAAGGCGCGCATGGATGCCGGGGCGCACCCGCGCTTTCAGCCCGTTCTGACGGAGAAGACGGAGACGGTAGGCCATGTCAGCTCACCACGCCGTCGATGACGGAGACTTGCGCCGCCAGCAGCTGCGTCACGACGCCGGCGATCTCGACGATGCAGCCGATCTCGTATTGGCCCGGGGAAAGGCCGCGCATCAGGTCATCGGGGATCGTGACCACGAATGTGCCGGAGCCGGGGATCGTCACGCGGCCGTTGCCCGTGGTGGCGCTGATCAGCGCGGACTTGCTCACCGGGTCGCGCAGTTCGAACGTGATCGTGGCCGCCGACAAATCAACCAAGGCGTCGGTCTCGTCGTCGACGAGCTCGAACGCGGAGATCCAGTCGGCGCGGTTCGACGCCGCCGCCAGGTTGCCGGTGTACATGGAGATACCATCCGTGATGCTTGGGGGCCCGATGGGCTGGAGCCGGATCGTTGCGAGGAAACCTGGCTGACGGCGAAAGCGATCAGAAACGATCCGGCTCGTCCGAACCCGCCGCCCAGCCGCCGAGCACGGTGAAGGGAAGCCAGGTGTTGAACTGGAGAATATCCCGCAGGCTCGGGTTGGGCTTGAACGTCTTGCGGATTGCTTCCGCTGTCTTCGGCGCGACCGTCTTGATGTAATTGGGATCAACCATGTAGGCGCGGATGGCTTCGGCTGCGTATTCGCGCGCAATGTCGCGCCGCGCGTAGCCGAAGTCTTCCGGCCTGGCGCGATACTTGGGCGCAACCGGGACACCGGTCCGCTCCTGCCTGGCAAAGCGCCAATCCTGTCGGTTCAGGTCGTTGTAGACGCGCGTCAGTTCGTCCGCGAGGCCCTTGCTCGGAATTTGGCCGGCGAGTTCGTCGATGACGTGGCCAAGCTCGTGGGCCAGAACCTTCGAGGTTTGATCGGGCGTTAAGTTGCGCCTGATCTGTACTTCTTGTGGAATTCTTCCATGCCTTGTTAGGACAACACGACCAGCGTCTTGTCCCATCTCGCGCGGCGGGCGAACCGATGGCCCTCGGCCAGTTGTCGCCTCTGCGAGGGCGTTAAGTTGCGCTGGCGGGAAGGCTTGATCATCTCCGCCCACCACTCTTCGACCAACCACGTATCGCGCCGTGATGGGGTCGCCGTCGATCGTGTGGGTGAGTCGTCCTGAGGCATCGGCGCGTGCTCCGGAAGGGTAATCCTGTGCAAATGGCCGCGGCGGTTTTGCCGGAGGATTATACATGCCGGCCGACTTGCTTTCCATCCTTGGTCCGATGCTTTCTCAAAGGCGGATGAACCAGGTGCCGAGCATCAACGGCGGCATGTTGTTGTGCGCCTCGCCGGAGCCGGCGTTCTGAATGGTGATGCCGGTAGTGGCGGAATTAACTACGATCGATGCACCACTGCTGAGAGCTTGTGGTCCGGCAGTTGCAATATTGCCGGCACCTCCTCTTGCGGCATCGTGTGTCACGCTGTGTGCATGCCCGGGATCGGTGACGCCGTGCGCGTGCGCCGGAAGCTGGCCTGTGGTCAGCGTGACCGCTGCCGCGCCCCCGACGCTCGCCGCCGTGGTCGCGCTGCCAGTCGAAAACGTGACTCCGCTCAGCCGGCCGGAGTCCAGATTGCCCATGTCGGCCGTGCCGAAGGGTGAGCGGCCGCGCAGATCGGGCACGCCGATGGTTTTGTTCGCCGTCCAATCGGCGCTCGCGCTCAGTCCCCGGCCTCCGGCCACGGGGCAGATCGTGTCGGAAAAATTCGCCCACAAATATTCGAACAAAGCCTGGGTATCGGCATTGGCGCGCTCGCTCGCGCCCGAAGTCGCCGAGCCGATGGTGCGGGCATTGGCCCGCACCCAGCCGGCAAGCGTTCCCGAGGTCGGCCGCCACTTGAAATCGCCCGTCGTGGCGATCGACTCGACCGGCGTGGAATCCACGAACCCGCCGCCGCCGGACGACGCGCCGATCGCGGCGACATTGGCCTCGTCGAAGATCACGACGCCGGCGGATGTGGTGAGCCGCGCGCGATACGATCCGTCCGCCAGCCAAAACGCGGGAAGCCGCCCCGAGCCATCCGCGTCGATCGGCCAGGGATGCTTATTCGTGAGCGTGATCTCGCGGAACGCATCGACCGGCGTGGACGTATTGGCCGCATAGAGATAGAGTTTGCAGCCGACCAGCGGCTTGCCGTTGACGCCGAATTGCTGCGACAGCCCCAGACCGAAGAGAGTCCCTGCCATGACGCATCCTTAGCCGATGAGAAAACAAAAAAAGCCGCACGAGCGGCCCGTGAGGAGTCGTAGCCCGGCTTGAGCATCGCGAAAGCCGGGAGGTCGTCCCGGGTTTCGCTGCTACGCGCGAAAAAACCAAAACCCGCGCGATGCGGCCCGTGAGGAGTCGTAGCCAGGCTTGAGCATCGCGATAGCCGGGAATGATTTCCGGACACGATCGGCTTCGCAATCAGGTTCCAAGATCCAAATCCTCTGACATGAGATGGAATGTGGTCGCTCGTGTTCTGTTTGTGGAACCGAGCTGGACGGCGTGAACCGGGTTCGTCATGACGTAGTGGTGTGCCTCAGCCGCCGCCGGCGGATGTGCCGACCGGGCCCCAGAGCGGCGCACCCTACGCCTGCCGATCCTCATTCCCCCCATTGAGCCGGGTCATGATTGGGGTTTCGTTCCAGCCACGCGCAAACCCTGATCAAGAATTGCCGAACAGCCGGACATAGAAGTCCGTATCAGAAGCGTCCCAAATCGCATCCAATTCCGCGTCTGAGTACCCGCTGTTGAGAATCTCGGTGAGCCTTGTTTTGAGCTCCTCGCGCTCTTTCGAGTTTTTGAAGGAAAGCGTACGAGAGAGGAATTCCTCGTCAGAGCTTGGGTCCTCAACCGAAGCAGAATACGCCGCAGCGCTTAGTTGAAAAACTCATCCTTAATATCTTTGATGTCCGTCAGTAACCTCTCTTCGGGTCGTCGTTTCGAGGGTAGGCGGTTTGGACGCGAAAGCCACGGGGTGCTCGCTTGTCGTGAACAATATACACTCCTACACCGTAGGTCAGTCGTCCCGGGTTTCGCTGATGCTCAACAGGCTACGCGCGAAAACAACATAACCCGCGCGAGACGGCCGGCGGGACGGGTTTATGTTGACGGCGTGAGCGGCGCTTACTCCGACTCTTCATCGCCATCGAACCAATTTCTGCCTATGCTTCTGCATCACCGGCGCGCATCAGCGGCTGCCGCGCGGCTTACCCCAGCCGGAGGCGATCCGCGCGACGTCCAATCCGAAATTCCAAAGATTGCCTGAGCCGGACATCTTCGATTGCGCCTCGAGATTGTTGGCGCCGGCGTGCCCGCCGGTGACCGTATTCATCAGGCCGAGGCGGCAGTCGGCATCCTCGCCGTAGAGACCGGCGCGCGCCGTGCGCACGCCGGATTGACCGCGCGCGATCTCCATTTCCGGCTGCACGAAGCCGCCGAGCCGTTCGAGAAAATTGCCCCATTGCTGATCGGCGAGACCAGTGGCCAAGCGCGTGGTCTCGGCCACGGTATTGCCGGAGCCGAGCATGCCGCGCGCCGCCGCTCTGCGGTCATTGGCGTCGACCGCCTGGTCGAGCGCGAATTGATAGCCGGGGCTCGTCTGGAACGCGGCACGCGCCCGGCTCAAGCCTTCCGCGCCGCGCGCACCGATGGCGTCGAGATAGAGTTCCGTCGCCGGCGTGTAGCGGTCCGACAGCCGTTGATACGGAAGCTCGGCTTCACGCATCGCGTCCTCCGACCGCGCGAAACCGCGATCGATCGTTTGCATGCCGCGCGTCTCGAGCGAGTCGTAGAGCGCGCGGTTGCGCGCCGCGGCCTCGCGCCCCGGCTTGCCGGTGAAAACATCAAAAATGCCTATGACACGCACTCCTCTTTGGTTGAGGCGATTTGAGAAAAGGATGAAAGCTGAGGCTCGTGCGAACGTTTCGCCGTATCGCTCGGCAGAGAACAGGAGAGCGAGACGCAGCGCATGCGGGGTTTAGGCGACACGTCGAAAGCGCGCGCCCGCGCGTTGGTTATCGCCGCCTGCTGATCAAGTGCTCACGCGGAGACGGCGCACGTATTGCGCCATCGAATGGCGCCGATCCGCTTGACCTCAACGAGACAAATAGGCCAGCAGCGCGGACCAGGCCGCCTTTTGTCCCCACCACGTCTCTCTCGCCGTTCCGCCCAGCGAATACAGCGCGCCATTGCTTGGCTCGCGAAACACACGGATGGTGGTGGGATTGACCGGGGGGCCGAGATCGTGCCCGCATCCCTGCAGCACATGGCTTGCGATGTTGGATTTTCCCTCGCGTTTCGCCCGTTGCTCCGCGGCTTTGCTCATCGCCGCCGACGGCCACACGTCGTCCTGGTCGCAGGCGATCAGCAGCACATCCGCAGCGATATGCTTGAAGTTGATCCGTGCCGGATCGTCTTCGCCAAGCTGCTGCAATCGCATAGCGTATCGCGGCCATGTCTTGTAGGGCGGCTCCTGAGACCGCATCGCGTCCGCTTCGCCCTCGACGTCCGGCGCGAACGGCAACGGCGCACCGTTCTCCGTCCATGCAGGCCCCGTGGAGCCCGCGGCAGAATTGAGGATGGCGCTCGGAGAGAACAGAACGATGCCGCTGATATCGGAACGCCGAAGCGCAATCAGTGCAGCGGCTTCCGTTCCGCGCGACAAACCGAGCAAGACCAGTTTTTGGTGATCGCGCATATATTCGCGGCGGAATAGATCGATTGCCCGCGCGAAATACTCGATCGGAATCGCAGCGAGCTGTGGCGGCAAACCGTCCAGCCCATAATAGGGCAGGCTCATGACGGGATGGCCGCGCGCAGCCAGCAACGAGGCGGCGGACATGCTGTAGCCTGCAGTGCGTCCCCCTCCAATGATGACCACCGCCGGGCGTTCCGGGTTGGGTTGATTGGGGATGACAACGCGAGCCACGAGGCCGTCCTGTTTGATCTGGCGGCTCACGACGCGCGAAAGGCCGAAGTCGCGAGAAATGGCGGTTGGGCCGAGGCCGCCGCCTTTGTCGGTACTCACCTCAATGGCCACGTGACCCGAATTGGCGTGGAGCATCCGAGCGACTTCCGGCTTGACCGCCGCCGTCTCCGTCATTGACCAAAGATAACCGTCGGGCTCCGCTGTTCGATATGCGCCCTCGACCGGGATGTCGGTGAGAGAATTGAGCTGATCTCTTGCCAGCTTGTAGCGCTGGGTAGACGAAAAGTAGGTTTCCCCCGCTCTCAGATACGCCCTGATGGTTACGATCTCGCCCGCCCGGAGGTTACAGAGCACAAGCGGGTGCTCTTGGTCGGCCAATCCATACGGGGTGCGCTGAAGGTGCTGGCCGATAAAAAACTTCCGGTCGGTGGGGCCGCAATCGGCCAGAGACGGCGAGGAGATGCCGGTCAGAAGCAAGGCGAACAGCGCACGAGACGCGAGCGTTCTAGCGCGTTCGAAACCGGATCGGCCCATGCTGCACTCCGAATGGCGGCGGCGTGCGGGCGCGTGCGCCGGCCGCTCTCGACATGGAATAGAAGATCGGCACGGGGCTCGGTGACGCCTGCTCCAGCGGCGGAAGCGTCGGATCGAAGGGGTTATTGGGTTTCTCCATGTGCGGGTCGATGTACGAATCTGGTATCGGACGGATGATACCAGGATCCACAAGTTCCGGCTTGCGGCGATAAATTTCGTCAAAGGCAGGATTGGTAGGAACTCCCGGCATCGGAGTATCGTCGAACGGCCCCTGAAATGGCCCGGGAGGAAGCGGGTCGAGGGGCGCACTTTCGATTGAAGGCCCCGCAACATGCCTTTGCGCGTAGCCGGTGGGCCGTAGGGAAGAGCGCAGGGCGCGTCGTAAGTCCTGCATGCGGCCCTCGCGATAGATTTCGGGCATGTCGCCTAAGATCGAGAAATCGACCATCAGCCGACCCATTGCCGGCGGCAGGCCGCGGGGGCGTGGCGCCGGCGGCTGTGCGGGAACTGAGAGACGCTCGACGTCAGAATCGCGCGACATCGGATAAGGCCGCGTCCACTCATCGTAGGATTGTCCTTTCCCTGGAGCGTCGAGCATGTATCCGGCAAGCAAGGCAAAACCGTCAGGTCGTTTCATGGGAGATATCCATTGTTCGTATAGAAAGTGACTTGACCGTCCCTCTTCGGCTGCGTCGCGTCCTGCCCGCCGCCCTCATTGCAGCGCGCGGACCAGATAGGCCTGCTTGCCGCCATAGCCGTGGATGAAGATCACGAACTGGTCGCCCGCCGTCGTGGTCAGCGCGTCGCCGGTCCATTGCTTGTCGAAGCCGGAAAAGGTGATCGCGCCGGCGCCCGCGCCGTTCGTGACGCGCAGTTCGAGATTGCCGATCTCCGCCGTCGCGGCGATCGTGAACGCCCCGCTGTTCGTCGCCTTCTGCTTGAAGCCGTGCGAGGGATTCGGCGTCAGCGTGCCGGATGCCAGCGCGCCGTGATCGTATTCGGCATGAACATTGGGATCGCGCCGCAATATCTCCTCGACGCGGCGGAGAAACAGATACTGGTCGAGCGTCGATTTGCCGGTTGCCGGCGTGACCGCCTTGTCGCTCGCATCGGGCAGCGGCGGGAGATAGGGCGCGGCCATGTCAGTTCTGCCTCATCTCCGCCGATTGCGTTCCGCCGAACACCGACACGTCAACCGGGTCGGCGGCCTCCAGGCGCCAGCGCCGTCCGGCCGGACCCGACAAGCCGGTGCGCGTCACCGTGATCCTGGTCTCGGGTTTCGATTGGCGGCCGAGCTTGCGAACCAAGGGAACCGACCACGACACGCCGTCATCGTCCGACCAGGACACTTTCGCTTCCGGATCGGTCTCGATCGGGTCCGAACCGGTGGCGACTCCGACGCCGGTCGCGACATCGAAATCGGCACGCGCCACCTGTACGCGATAGGGAAAATTCTTCACCGGCGCGGACTCCAGCCGGTAGATCAGCGGATCGGCGACCTCTTTCCTGGTCGCCGCGTCGATTTCGAGGATGGCCCCCGATTTCGTATCCCCGCACACCCACTTGCCGCCGACATTGACGCCGCCGGTCATGCGCGATCGGCTGATCCCGTAGCTCTCGCGCTCGTGCCATTGCGCGTTGTTGAGGTTGAAGGCCCAGGTCCAGGTCGGGCTCGACAATTGCCAGAACGAATGGCCGCCCGACACATAGACCGAGGCCTCCAGCGCCGCCTTGTTGCCGACTGCCGCGATGTAGGAGTCGAGGATCGGCGGCGAGACCTTTTCCGGATCCTGCCCGGAAAACAGGCGAACCGTGTTGTCGTTGGCGACGAACAGCGGCGGATAGCCGAAGCCGTCTTCAAACCCGGCGGCGCAATGCGGTCCCGCGATGCCGAAGGGAATCACCAGCGCGCGCTGAAAGGGAAACGGCGCGGCGCCGACGTTCTGCCAGATTTCGGTGGTCTGCGGACCGAACAGAAGCAACAGCCGCCCATAGGGCACGGGCCGGGTAAGCCCGTCCGGCTTTGCCTCCGCCTTGCCGAAGGAGAGCGCGTTGACGGCGGTCGAGTTCAGGTCGGAGGCGAAGCAGCGCCCGTCGCCAAGCGTGAACACGAGATAGCCGTCGATCGAGCAGACGGCGTTGGGAGCGGGCAGATCGGGATCGGGATAGCTCGCCACCGCGCCGGTCGTGAAGGTGAACGCGCCCGCCTCGCAGACGACGACCTGGTCCGGCGTCGGCGCTTTCGAGTTCTGCGCAAAGAACACCCGGTCGGTGCCTGACAGCGCGCCGACACTCGTCGCAGCACCCCCCGTGCTCGCATAGCGTTCGATGAACCCGCTCTTGGCGACATAGAGCGTGGAGCCGACCAGCATGCCGCCGCGATAGGTGCTGGTTGCCGACGTGCCCCAACTCTTCAGCCCCGGCGCGCGGCGCCACACCGCGCGGCGTCCGGATTCCTCCGGCAGCTTTTCGGCGAAGCAGTTGACGAGCCGCCCCGATCCCTCTTGCGGCAGCCGGCCGGGCGAGCTCGAAAGCGGAAACGGAATCGGGACCGAATTGCGCATCGGCATGAGGCGAAGAATCCTTGGATGCTTTGAGTGTCGAGCGAGCCCGAAGTTGCGCTCCCTGCCCGGAGCGAGGGAGGCGGGCGCGACGGGCGATCACGTCACTCGTCTTGCCGAGCGCGCGATCCGCTCCATCCGCCGAGCACGGCGAACGGCAGGGTGCCGGCAAGCAGGTCGGCGCTATCGCGTTTCCTCGGATCGAAGGCGGCATTCGGGGAGCGCAGCTGTGCTTGGTCGCGCACGACGATCACCGTTTCTGGCTTTTTGCCGCCGGGTCTGGTATAATTCTTCATCATCACAGCATCATGGCCAGCATCAAATGCCTCCCGCAAAGTCGCCTGAATCTCCCAGTCAGCCAAGTTGGCCGCATCCAGAGTCCCCGGCCGCTCAGTTCGATGCCATAATGGTGCGGCTTGGGAAGAAGCCGCCGATCCCGGAGAAACTGGAACTGCCCAGACTCCTTTTCCTCCCGGAAATCCCGCGGCGGTGGCCGCGCTGTCCGGAGACCCGGATCGTGATCCTGCGCGCCCCACCCGATTCAGATTTTCCGCCGCCAGCCCCCGCGTCGCCCCGAAGATTCCCGAAGCCTCGCCTTGCCGCGCTCGGCGGGCAATCTCTTCCGCCTCCCAGCGACTGACGTAGCGCCCGGCGGAAGTGACAAACCCGTCCACGATCGGGCCTTGCCGCATTGCCTCGAACGGCATGCCGAGCGTGCGCTCAGCCTTGCTCATCGCATCGGAATGCGTGCGACCTGTGAAGATGCGGCCCTCGAGGCTGAGCGCGGCCGGGCCGACCGTTTCTCCTTGCGGCGCGCGGCCGGCTTTGAGCGGCATGTCGCGGCGAAAACCCATGTCATCGGCGCGAGAGAGGCGCGACGCCTCGTCCATCGGCAGTTCCGCCTTGCGGCGGCGCACGGGACCTGAGCCGAGCGCCCCGCGCGGCGCGCCGCTCGCGCCGAGCATGGCAAGACCGGCCAGATCGGTGGCGCGACTGCGGATCGTCTCATCGGCGATGCGTGCGCGGTACTCGTCGGCCTCCGACCACTGACCGTCCTCTTCCGGCCGCACCGCGAAGCGTCCGGCGAACACGTCGCCGGGAAGGCGAAGCGCATCATAGGCCGCTCGCGCCATGCGTGCAGGCCAGGCCCCCGAAAAGGCGTCGTAGAAATCGGGCATGTCAGGCTCCTACCAACGCCAACGCCGTCCCGCGCCGAGCGCCCGATCCGTGACAAGGTACGGTTTTGTCGATGCGCCGCGGCCGATCATGCGCAGGTCGCCCTCGGCTTGGCGCGCGAGCGCGGCCAGGCTCTCATCGCCGCTCAACGCGAAGGCCGCCGCGCAATCGTTGGCCACGACGGCCGAAAGCGCGAGGAACGCATCAGCCTCGACCTCATCGGGGTTCGACACGTCGTAGATTCCGAGCGCGGCGAGCCGGGCAAAGCTCACATCGATCAGCGAGTCGACCTTCTGCACGTCTTCCGGCGCCTTCGCCTGACCCGCGGCGCCGACACCGAGATTGTCAATCACCTGCTCGATCAGTTCGGCGCGCGTCTTCACCGCACTCGTCATCGGTCATCGCCTTCCCGCGAGCCGGCTCCGGCCAGCATCCGAGCTTCACGCTCATGCGGATGCTCGCCGCGAGGCGGCTTGTCCGCCCATCCCTTCCGCAACGCGCCTTGTTTCGGGAGGTTGAAAATCTGTGCTTCGCCTTTTCGATAGCCCCAGGTCGGGATGATGTCGTCGGCCATGGATCGTCGCTCCGTGACATGAATGACGCGCGCCTGATTGCGCACGCGATCGGCGAACCGGCGGAGCCGGAACCGTGATTTGCGCCCTTTTGCCACTCAGACCGAGGTCGCGCGGTGCGGGATCCGTTGGCCGGTCCGAAATGCCTGGCTTGCGGCATCGAACCAAGCGCGGAGTTCCCGCGTTCTACCCCCGATCGTTTTCATCAGGAGGATAGACATGCGAACGCTCACATCCGCTTTGGCCATTGCGGCCGTACTGGTGGCCGGTTCCGCCATCGCCCAGACCACCCAGCCTCAGCCCGGCCAGGCATCGCCGCCGGCCGCGACTCAGCCGTCATCTCCGCCGGCTGCGACGCCGTCGCCCGGCATGCAGAGCCAGACCCCCTCGGCCGGCTCCGTCAATTTCATGGCGCAACAGCAAAGCGACCAGTGGCGGGCCGACAAAATGATCGGGCTCGATGTCTATGGCGCGAACAACGACAAAGTGGGCGATATCAGCGAGATTCTGCTGGGCAAGGATGGCAAGGTCGAAGCCGTGGTGATCGGCGTCGGCGGCTTCCTCGGCATCGGAGCCAAGGACGTGGCCATTCCGTTCAGCGCGCTGCAATTCCGCATGGAGCCGGCACGCACGGCCAGCGGTACGGGGACGACAGGCACGACTGGCGGAGCGGCGACGACCGCGTCGGGACCGCGCGAGTATCCTGATCACGCTGTCGTCAGCCTGACCAAGGAGCAGCTGCAGAACGCGCCCTCGTTCCGCTATGCCAGCGACACCGGGCGCGACTCCGGTGCAACCGGCTCGGCGCCGCGGACCGGCGCGCCAAATCGTTGACGGCGCTAAATTGCGATTCGAACCCCGGCCTTGGTGCCGGGGTTCTTTTGTTAGGGCGCCTGCATCCCCAAAATCACGCCATGCGTCTTGCCCGCGCCACCGTGTGACGGGATGGCCTGACCATCTCGTGCTCGCGCCGCAGCGAGAGATGAAGCTGATCGACGTGCCGCACATCGTTCAGAGCTTGCAGCATCGGCGCGCAGATCAGCCGGCCGGCGCCGGGTTCGCGGTGACACAACGGATCCCATAGTCCCATCGGGGCCCAGATGTCCTGATCGTGCCACTCCGGCATGCCCAGGATCGGGTAGAGGCAGACGCCGCGCAGCGGAACGCCGGCGAGCAGCAGCGCTTCCGAGTCGCGCGCCACCTCCCGCAGCCAATGCCCGCGGTTGTCGCCGACATGGCTCGTCTCGGTGATCATCACCTCGCCGCCGTAGCGCTCCCATACCGCGCGCACGAGGTCCCGCAACGGCACGCGGCGCGGATCGTCGTCGGCAAGCGGCGGAATGACGCCGTTCTCATCCGGCGCGCGATGCAGCTCCCATTGATTGGTCCAGTAATAGTTGATCCCGACGACATCGAGATGGTCGCGGCTTCCGCCGAGTTCCGGCAGCAGCCGGCCGCACAGCATGTCGAAGGACTGAAAGACCAGGCGCTCGTTGAAATCGTGCGCCTCCGCTTCGAGTTCCGGGCGGTCCACGGGACAGGCGACGCGGCAAAGCGGGTCCACATTGACGATGCGCGCATCGGGGCAGGCGGCGCGGATCGCATCGATGCCGGCGATCGCCGCGCGCACCAGCGTCACCTTCAAATCCCAGCCGCGGCCGGTGGCATAGGGCGAGAACAATCCTTTTTCGCCGGCCGCATAGGCCATGAACGACGGTTCGTTGACCGGCGTGAACGCGCACTGTCCCTCCGTGCGTGCGGCAATGAAGCGGCTGGCTGCGTAGCAATAGTCCGCAAAGCGTTTGGGAAAGGCCTCCGACCAGAGGTCGACGTCCTGCGGGAAGCCGTAATGGAACAGGTCCCAGATCACCTCGACCCGGTGACGCCGCGCGGCCTCGAGAAAGGGTTCGACGCTCGAGAAATCATAACGCCCCCGCCAGTCGACCAGCGGCCACCGCACACTTTCGCGCGCACCGTGAATGCCCAGTTGCGCGAGGTCGGCATAATCCTGGTCGACGGTCTTGTCGTGCCCGGTGGCAACAACCTGGTCGAACCACTGCCCCCGCTTGTTGTACCCAGTCGATCCCTCGAACCCGGCCAGAAAGAAGCTCCGAAACATCTTATTCCCTTTATGCGATTGCGGAGTTCGTCAACGCGCCGGGGGCGAGGCGGTTCGACTTTGGCGCAAGCAGCCCCACGGGTTCCGCTTTGCGAGCCACTATAGCCTGATAAGCCGTCACCAGGGGGGTTCTGACCCGATTCAGGGAGCCTGTGGAACCGGGATCGAGATCCCACAAACCCATTTGCAGGAGATGCGCATCCACCGGCCGCCGCCCCTGCCTGTACGCCCATGTAACCAGCGCGAACATCGGCCACCAGGTGTAGCCGACGAGGGGAACTCCGCCGGCGCGCAGGTCCTTGACGGCCGACAGCGACTGCGTGAGCCAGTCTTGCCGCCGCTGGACGGAGCCTTTGGTTGCGGTTTCGGAAATCATCAGCGGCGCGCGGTAGCGCTCGAAGTAGAGACGGCCGAGCCGGGTGACGAGATCGGCCTTCGCATACGGCATCGCGATGCGCAGCCGGCCCTTCGCGTCCCGCAACACCTGCTTGCGGGTAAAGATCGGGTAGAGATTGATGCCGATGACGGGAAGCGCGAGCGGCCGCTGCGAAAACTCCTGCAGGCGGTTCTCGGCGGCGCCGTGGGCACGCAGCCAGTCCCAGAGCGCGTGATTCGGATCGACCTTGCCGCTGATCAGATCGAGCGCGAGAAAGACGATCGCCTGCCTTCGCTCCGTCTCCTTCGCGAGCGCAGGATCATTCGTCTCGTAGAGGTCGGTTGCATCGACGTGATAGGCGACGATCTCGGGATCGACGCTTTGCAGGGCGCGGACCGTTGCCACGATGCCTTCGCAGATCGACAGCATCACGGCCACGAACCCGGACCAGCTTCGCTGATACGGCGGCCACCAGCCGAGCCGCCCGCAATACCAGGCGGTGATCCGCGGTTCGTTCAGCGGTGTGTACCACCGCACCTTTCCGCGCAGCCGCTCGGCGACGCGCGCGGCGTATTCGGCCACGTATTTCGGATAGTCCGGATTGAGAAACGCCCCCTCGATCCAGGGCGGAAGTCCGTAATGGACGAGATCCACCATGGGATCGATGCCGAGCGATAACATCCTGTCGATCGCCTGGTCGACAAAGCGCCAGTCCCACGCCGTGGGCGACGGCTGAATGCGATGCCACGGAATGCCGTAGCGCGCACAACGTACTCCCAGTTCGGCCATCAAGCCGAGGTCGTCATGCCATCGCTCGTAGTGCTGCGTGAGCTCATACTCGTCGAGCGTGCGCCCGGTGCGCGGATGCGGCGCCGTGATAAACGTGTCCTCGATACCCGTCGCCCACCAGAAGGCGTCGGGTTCGGTCAATCGAGTCAACGCGGAGGAAGTCGGCAGCATTCACCGGCCTGATCGTCCGCGGCCGCCGAACATGGCTTCTTTGAAAAGGCCGCTGATCATCTTGCCTTCCCGCATGGCCGCCCTCCCAACAATAGGAACTTTTGATTCACGGCCGGGTTCCGCGAAGTCCTGCGCGAACGCAAAGACGTTCGATCTCAGTTCAAAGGGGCTGCTTCCGTCCCGAAACGCCCGGATACTGCGCGCTGGCCACTGTGGTTGACGCTGCCAGACATCAAGGCCGAGACAGCCCAGCCAACTTCGACGATCCGGCCTTCGTGAACATAATAAGCTGTTCCGCTTCGCACGATCTTACGGGCGACAAAGAACTTCCGTTTACCTTGCAGTCTTGCCGATGTGTAAGTTCCGTCGGGATCATCGCGCCCGCTCTCAACATCATGGACTTCAACTTCGAAGCCCAGCGACCGAAGCGTTGCCGCGTTCTCATCCAGATCATCGCTTGGCAGCCACCGCCTGATAGCCTGTTCGGGGATGACGGTGGTTACATTGTCTTTGGCCGCAAGCTCTTGGATTTCGTTATTGATCTCCTCCAAAGAGGGCCCCGCAGCGCTTTGCGCCAGGATGACCTCCACCGAGTCGCCGCGTGATCCGACGCGCAACTCGCCTGCCCCTGTGAGGTCGGAGCATGCAAGCGTAAGCGCCGCCAAGATCAACAGTGCAGAGGCATGACGTTGCAACGCAGATATGGACAAGAGCGATTCCGTGCTGCGCAACAGAGACTTGGCGGCCCTTGCGTGACCCATTTGAATCCCCGACCTGCGACAACCATGGACATACACCATTGCAGAAAGACGTCCAGCCATACAGCGCGTACCCGGATACGACGTGCCGCGGGCAAAAACGGGTCCGGCACTCATGCGACGGCCTCGATGAAGGAAAAAAGCGGGCCTGACCGGCCCGCTTCAGTCGGCAGTGCTGCTCACCCCCACAGGCGGCAGCCGAGGTCCGGATAGAGCGACTTCCAGCCATACAACACGTCGATGCGGACGATGTCCTCGTCGGTGTTGATGTCGTAGTCCTTCACGATGCGGACCGAGAGGCCGTCGTCGGTCTCCCGCGACTTCCAGGCCGCGCCGTCCGGCATTTCCAGCGGCACGGTGACGAGCGCAAACGCGTTCTCGTGAAAGAGCATGTTCTGCGGATAGGCGGTGCTGGCCGAACCGAACACGGTGATCGCCGCGTTGTCGGCCGGCGCCACCGAGACCGTCTGATACGGGCCCGACGTGATGATGGCCGGTGAAATCGCGAGCGTCGCGTTGCCGGCGCCGTCGGAGGAAACGTCCGACTTCACCACGAACTGCTGCAGATAAGGCATCACCGTCTTGCCGGCCGCGCCTTCGCCCGGCACCGGATTGACGGCGAACACCCCGGCGATGGTGATGATGTCGCCTACCTTCAAAACGGCGGAAGACAAGCCCCAGCCGTCCGTGATCAGGTTCTGCTGGTTCGTCGCCTTCACCGCCGCATAGGTGGAGACCTGCGCCGCGCCGTTGACCAGTGGCGCGCCCGCCTTGGTCCCGACAGTATGGCTCTTCAGGTTGACCGTCTCGAAGGTGTTGAAGCCGGCGAGATTGCCGATCTCGCCCGAGCCCCAGGCCTTCATCGCCATTTGCGGCATGTTGAGCGTGGTGAGCGTCGCCGCGATCGTGTGGAACGCCGCCGAGTTCAGCACCGCCTTGCGCTCTTCCGTGGGCACGGCCATTTCGGTCAGGCGCTGCGCGCCGGCCGCGACCGCCGCGTAGTTGTTCGGCGTCGTGCCCGGCGTGCCGACCGAATTCCACACGTCGCGATAGAGCGCCGCCCCGCCCGCATCGATCGTCTGCGCCAGCGTGATCATGGCCGGCTCGATGTACCGCTTGGAATATTCTTCGATCGTCAGCGTCAGGTCATGCGTGGAAAATTTCCACGAGACGTGCTTGCGCGCGTTGATGACGATCGTGGTGTTTCCCTCTTCGACGTCCTGGTTGACGCGGGCAACGCCGTCGGCGGTGTAGAACTTCACCGGCTTGCGGATTGTCACCGTGTCGCCGACCTTCACGAAATCCTTCTTGTACTGCCGGTGCGCCAGCTTGCCGAAGCGAAGCTTGTTCTTGAGCTGCATCAGCGCCTCCTTGGCGATGACGCTGGGAGTGAGCATGGTGTTTGGCATGGTCCTGTCCTTGAAAAATGCGGACGTGCGCGCGTGCGCGGGCGATCACCCGCGCCGGGGCCGGCGTCCTTGGTTGATGTCAGCCTTTGCCGCCGCCCTTCTTGCGCCAGGCCTCGTAATCCCTTTGGCTCATTTTCGCGGGATCGGAAGAGGCTGCCGCGCCGCCGCGCGGAATGCTCGGCGGAGGCGGAGTTTTGGTGGTGGTCCTCGCGCCTGGCAGAGACAGCCGGCCTTCGAGCCGGCCGAGGGCGCGCGAGAGTTCTCGCGCACCCATGCCGTTCAGCTCGTGCAGCTCGGCCGGATTCTTGGCGAGGTGATAGGCGATCAGCGGTCCCTTGTCGGAGGTCATGATCTCGTCGATGACATCGTCGCGCACCGTCACGCCGCGCATGTGCAGCATGGCCTCGTCGAAGTCGTCGATGCGCTCGCGCGCGTGCGAAACCCGCTCCTGATAGCTCGCCATGCGCTCGCGCCGCTCGTCCGACTCGCGCCGGAGCTGCGCGTCCGTGGAGTCCTGGACGTCGAGTTCGCCGCGAACCGGCGCGCGATCGGCGGGCGCGAAGTCGCCGCGGTCAGCCGGAAGGCGGCTGCGCAAGTCCTCGACCGCGCGAAGCAGCTCGACGTTCTCCGCAAGCAGCGCGCCCGCGCGGCGCTTGAGACGCTGATAGCCGCTCGGCCTTCGGCGCCTGTCGTCGCCGGCCTCCGCATCGCTCTCGTCGTCGCGTTCGCCGGGCCTGGCGCTGTTGCCGCTCTCGCCGCCGTCCTCTGCTTCTCCAAAAGCCTGGTCGTCATGCGCCAGGCCGTTCGGCGGCATTTCGTCGGAAAGCCGGCCGACATCGGCCGGCTCGCCCGGCAGGCGATCGTTCTCGTTCATGGGTGCTCCTGTGGGATATGCGAAAGCCCGCCGCGCCGCTGGCCGCATGGCGCAAGCCGGGCAGGACCATCGTTCAGAATTTCGCGACGCTCAGACCGGACTGACTACGGACCCGCGACAGGCATCGCGTTGGGCGCGGGTTGAAGCCGCCGGGCAAACAAAAACCGCCCGGGAAGAGTCCGCGTGTTCTGAGATCGTAATCACCTGACAGTATGCCACCGAAGGACCGGGCGCGCGCAGCGCCACGATGAATTTCGCCGTATCACGGCGCGGCGCGCATGCGCAAGAGATGCGTCTTGTTTCTTTTATGCCGTCGGACTCGGCCGGCTCATTCCCACGCGCCGCCGCCGTTCACGCGACAGGCGACGATTGCCCATTGTTCTTAGTCTTTCGTTTGTACCGGATACCTGGAAAGCCAAAGCGCGCGCACTGAGAAGAACAGATAGGCGGCCACGAAACCGATCGGAACCAAAGCGAAGTAAGTGTTGGAAGACGCACTCGCCGCGAGTGCCGGTACCGCGGCGCACATCAGAAGCACCGCCGATGTAGGCAAGCGCCTGACGTACCGGCCGACTAACTAAGCAGACCCCTAGGCTTCTGAAGCGCACCGCTAAACGGTTCATCGCTTGGCGGCGCAGGCGGAAAAACCGCGATCAGCCGTGGTTTTTCCCCATTCTCCCCAAGAACAAATACCTCAACCACATCATCGCTGTCGGGCCGGGGCAGCAACTCTGGCGGGTATGTTACCATGATAGCTCCCACTGATTCGCGAGCTAAAGGAGAACACCCATGGCCCGCGCCCAATACTTCGTTGTCCTTCATGAAGGACAATGGAAAATAAAGCATGAAGGTAAGCATTACGGCCCGTACAGCACTCAACGGGACGCCATCCGAGTAGCCGTCGATACTGCACAGAAGGCCGGCAAGTCTGGCCACGACGCGCAGGTCTTGGTCCAGGGTCAGAACAATCAGTTCAGAACCGAATGGACTTACGGTCACGATCCTTATCCGCCACGCGGATAAGAAAGTCAGCCCCGCTTCGGCGGGGCTTTCTTTTTCGGCTTCGTCTCGGTCTTGCGGCCAAGCTTCATTTCTTCGTGCGGCTTAGGCGGTTGGCGGACCAGCGCCTCCATCACTCTTCGCGCCTGCTCAAGATCGTCTGGAGACTTCGCCATGGATGATCCCCAAGAGGATTTACTCACAGTCGAACACTTCGCCCGCTTCGGAGCGATTGTTCACGCATTCGCGCGACTTGAGTACCTGATTCAATCCGCTATGGCCGCAATTTCACATCAAGACGACGCGAAGATCAAAGTTCTAACCAAGTCCCTCAGCTACGCTCAGAAGAGAGACACGCTATACAGCTACTTCAAGTTCTATAGGCTGGGCAATGGAAGGCACGAACGAGCGTTGAAAACACTCTTTGATGGCGCTCATGCTCATTACAGCCTTAGGACCCATATCGCCCACTCTCTGTGGCGCGAAGGCATTCGCCCGAGGACCATCCGCGCTGGCTACATCGACCTCCGGCAAGGCAAGGGCAAAATTGGCGGCCAAGACGATGACGATCGAGACTACACGCTTGATGAACTTGGCAATGCGGCAAACGAACTTATGACGATCATCAATACCCTGATCCGCTATTTGCAAGATTCGGACTTGGCGGATGACATTGCCAAAAATACCGATGTAACCAACCGTTCATAATCGCCGAGCCTGTCCAAGGCATCAAAATATGCCCGTCCTCCCGCCTCGATCATCTCAGAAGTGACCTCAATAGCGTCGGGCCTGTCGGCCCGAATCTCTTGCGCCCGCGCTCCCGGGTGCTCGCTGGAAAATCCATAGCGCCTGACTGTGAATTCCGGCGCAGGACAGCACCAATCGGTCTTGGTGAAAACGACTGAGGAAGGCTGCCATTGCTCGTGCCCATCAACCTGGCGGTGTCGGTGACGCTGACGCGGCAATCTCCCGCCCCAGCTCGCGCTCCGCCTTCCTCAGCGCGAGTTCCTTCATGCGGAGCTCGATTCCGCGCGCGCAGATCGAGCTCGCCCTTCTGCAGCTCGATGGCGACCGCCTGCGCCTGGGCGATGGCCGCGGGATCGGATGCTTGCGCCGAAACTCCGTCCGGCGTCATTGGATCCGGCGGCGACGCCGCCTGCTCCATCGCGCCCTCCTCCTCCGCATCTCTGATCTGCGGCGGCAGCAGCGCGCGCAGCCGCTTGCCGATCTTCTCCGCCATCGGCCAGTCCTGCGCCTCGGCATAGAGGTCGCCGATCACCGGTGCGACGTTCGGAGAGGCCTGGATGAACTCGCGCATCCCCTCCTTCGCCTCCTCGCGCTTGGTCGTGTAGCTCGGGCCGATGTCGATCGTCACGTCATAGGCGCCGACCGTGACGTCGTTCATGACGCGCTCCATGCCCTCGACCATCACCGCGCGGTTGATCTCGATCATGTCGACTCTGCCGTCTTCGCCCACGACGCGGATCATGCGCTCGGAGTCGTACACATGCGGGATGAGGTCGACGATGATGCGTCCGGTGTGCTCGATCGCGAGCGCGAAATTGTCGTGATACACGAAGGTGCCGACGTCGCCCTCGCGCTGGCGTGCCAGGATCGCCTTGCCGCTGGTCTCGTTCGAGCGCGCGCCGAGCCCCGCGTCGTAAATTCCGATCACGGCCTTCATGTCGTCGGCGGCGATCAGCGCGCCGTCGCTGATGCCCTGCGAGGACACCGGCGGCTGCACGCGCTGCGGCGCGTTGAGGCCCGCGGCCCCCGCCTTCGGATCGGGATCATAGGTGAGCACGGCCCAGTTCTTCTGGTTCGCCGTCTCCCACTTGTGCAGGTGACGCTTCACCTGGTCTTCGGTGGCGACGAAGGGCGCTTTCGGCTGCAGCGCCACGACCTCGGTATGCGCCGAGCGATAATAGTTGAGCATGCGCTGCGGGTCCTTGGCGTAGCGCACGATGCCGTGGCGCACGACGCGGCGGCCGATCCGCACCTCCTCGCCGATGACGGGGACAACCGGAATGTAGCGGCCCGGCCATTCGAGCGGGCCTTCGAGAATCTCCGCGCCCGAGATCAGGTAGCGGCAGACCTTGAAGCCGTCGCGAAACTCGACCCGCCCGCCCTGCGCCATAATGGCTTGCGCCTTCTCTTCGGCGTCGGGATCGTCGGTCAGATCGTCGATGCCTCCGTCCGGCAGCAGCGCGAGGCGGCGCTTCGCCGGCTTCTTGAGCCAATACTGCGCGACGCGGATGTAATCCTCGCCGTACCAGCCTTCGGCGACGAGGTGCTCGCCGCCCCTGCGGAAATGCTCCGCGGCGGCCTCGGGCCAGCGCGCCTCGAAGGCGGAGCGGCTCATGTCGACCGGAACGAAGCAGAACATGGCGTCTTCGCGGTTGGGCAGGACCGCGTCTGCGTCCCAGATCACCGACACGCCATCCTCGATGCCGACGATGCGGATTTCCTGGTTGAAGGTCGACTGGCTGGCGTATTCGGTCGTCACCTGCCAGTGGCCGATCCCGGCCGTGACCTGGCTGTCCGCGCATCGGTTGTAGATCGTTTTCGCCTGGCTGCGGTTTTCGATATAGCGGATCATGCCGGCGATCAGTTCGGCGGTTTCCTTGTCGCCGCGGGAATCGATCGCCACAGTGCGGATCGCGGGACGCATCTGGCGGATGTCGCCGGTGACCTGGCGCACGAATTGCGGAATGCGGTTGATCGTGAGGCACGGCCGGCCTTCCTCCGCGCGCTCCTTCTCGATCTCCTCGGGCCACTGTTTGCCGGCGCGGAAGTTCAGGTCCTCATAGGCCTCTTCGATGTTCTCGCGGTCGCGCTCATAGGCGCGTTGATATTTTTCCAGCGCATCCTCGATGAAGGCGCGCTCATCGAGCGTCTGCCCAAAGTTTGCTGACTGTGGCATGGGTTTGAACTCTGGTTTGGTGAGAACAGCGCGGCGGTTGATAAATCAGCGCCCGCCCGGTAAGCCGCCGAGGGAATATGCCGCGCCGGCGGTTGCGGCGATGCGGGACATCAAATCGTTTGAGTTTCGTTTGTCGGGATCGAATGCCGCAGGGCCGACCGCATCGGCGCTGGGTCCTTCACGATGAATTCAGCGGCCGTGCCGTGATATAGTGGCATGCCGTGGAGAAGCCCCACGCCATGTGTAAGCTATCGCCTCCATCCTCATCGATTTCCATCGACGGACTTGGTCGCATCTCGGAACTGCTCTTGACCGCCCGGCCAATAATGGATTGTCACCATGTTGATCAATTCCGATTCCGCCGATGCAGGACCGCTCGTCAATTCCTTTCCACCCCAGGCTCCGGTACGAAGATGTGCATGATCTTTTTCGGGCGCTCTCATGAGTGCGCGGATCGTCTCGATCAGAAACTCGGCGCCGGCTGCGTCGAGATGTATGCGCACCTCGTGTCCGTTTTCAGATTCTACAATCAAGAACTGGGCTTTTCCAATCTCAACGATCGTTTTCATGTTGCCTCATAGGAGCATAGCGCGCCTATTCGATCAGCCTTATCAGCAGGTGATGAACGGGATGATTCCCTGCCACCGTCGGCTTGGCAGTCAAATCCCCCAACCCCCATTCTTCCGACATGAGATGAATGTGGTCGCCCGTCTTCTGCCTGTGGAGCCGCGCTAATCTGCCGACAAGCGATTCCAGCGCCTCTTTATCAACGCTGATCCAGACGACCTCGACGGGATGCCCCGCCTCGGCTTTTTCAACTTCAACGATCATCTTCATGTTGCTCATAACGGATAGTCTCTACTGTCACTCAAACCCTTGTTTCTGAACCGTCGTGGGCGACCCACTCCAACATGCGGCGGTTTCGGCGGCGAATGCTGGGCATCGATATGATACGGCCGTTGAGTATCTGGATTGACGTAGTTACCTTTTCCACCGATCGGGTTTTCGCCGCGCGCTGAAAATCCGCTGCTGCGAAGCATAGCATCGATCCGCTCGGGGGTCTTTCCCTTGAACGGATTGTGCCCAAGATTGCGAGCGCCTCCGACTATCGCGCGACCCCCGCGCCCGGCGACGGAAGCTAGGCCAAGGACTGCGAGAAGGGCATCGAGCCAGTTTTGAGCGCGAACCGCATTCTGGAGTTCATCGCTTACAAGCAAAGGGGCCAAGGGCGAGAAATCAACCAAACCTATGCCCGTCGAGCCAAGGCCGGTTGAGCCCATCATGTCGCTGACGAACTGCCTCTCCCGCGCGGTCGGCCGCCGGCCGCCGGTTATCGCGTCCATCATCATGGCCGCGAACCGCTCACGCATCGTCGGTTCACGGGCGCGCAACTCGGCGACTTTGCCTCCCCGTGCGACTGGAGCAAGCAACTCGCTTCTTTCGCGTAAAAGGTCGCTCGGACTCTTCAGAAGATCCGAATACTGCGGCTCGTTGCGACGCCGCGGCGGCTGGGGCCGCGGGTCAGCAGGACGCCGCTCGGGTTCTTGCTCGCGCTGCCACGGATACGCGCGCGTCCAGTCCTCATAGGAGGGCCCGCTGGTATCGGGCGCGCCGCGCAGGGCGCGCCGCAGGTCCTGCATGCGCCCCTCGCGATAGATTTCAGGCATGTCGCCCAGAATCGAAAAATCGACCATCAAAGGGCGCGAGTCATTCGTCGACATCGATTTCACTCGTCAGTTTGCTTGCCTAAAGATCAGCGGACAGACACAACCGATTTCACGCCCCCATCCAGCCGCCGGCGCGGCGCGACCGGCGCGCCGGAGGCTCGGGCGTCGGCGCAAATCCATCCTGCGCGGTGTCGAGCATCTGCCCGATGAGGCCCAGCGCATCGACCTGGTCGTCGCCGCGGCCGGCGGGAAAGCTCAGGAGCTCGGCGCGCAGATCGGCGAGCCAGGGCGCGCGCATCGGGACATGCAGGCCGCGCATCGCCATCAGCCCGCGCATCGCCTGCGCGCGCACCGCCTTGTCGCCGCGCGCGGGAAACTGCCGGCGATAGACGTAGGCGTTGCGCTCGCGCGCCCGCCGGTCGATGAAGGGGCCGACCGCGCCGCGGATCTGTCCGCTCTCTTCCGCCCATTCGATCGGCTTCCACTGCGCGACGAGGTCGCACAGCGCGTCGATCCACACCGCCGAGTCGGTCTGCCCGCGCCAGAGATCGAGCAGCCAAGGCTTTCCTTCCGGGTCGAGCCCGACCACGACATGCACGGTGTAGTCGCCGCCGTCCGCCGTCACCGCATAATCGCTCGCGCCATAGACGCGCAGCGTCGCGCGGTCGGGTGCGCTCTCGTAGGGCTTCAGCCATTCGGCCTTGAAGTAGTCGCCGTCTAGCGGCGCCGGGCGTTGCTGATACAAGGCCGACCAGGTGCGCGCGTTGGATTTGAACGGGGCAAAATGCTCCGCCGGAAACCATTCCGGCCAGATGCGTTCGCCGATCTTGCGGCCCAGCACGTCGTCGGCGCGCTCGGCCTCGGCGGGAATGCACACGACATACCAATCATTGCCGTCGCGCCCTTTGATCCAGCCGCTCTCGCCGTTGTAGTTCGCAGGCAGGATGCGCCCGGCCGGATCGTCCTCGTGCCAGCGCGTGGTGACGCCGACCTCCCACGCGTGCGGTTTCTTGCGGGTGAGAAGATCGTCACAATAGGCGTCCCAGGTCTTGTTGCGGAAGATGGCGGAGTCCGCCTGCTCCCGGCCCTTGATCAGATCGTCCCAGACGACGCCGTCGGCGCGATGGCCGGTGATGCCGGTGAGCAGGCCGGCGCCGAGGAATTCCGAGCGGTTTTCGAGCGCCCACTCATCCGCGGCCTGGCTCTCCGGAGAAAGCGCCGTGTTGAAAATCCTGCGATATTGCTCTTGCCGGGCGATCGAGCGCGCTTTGCGGCCCCATTTGCGCGGCAGGTCCGCGCCGTAATTGACGACCATCACCAGCGAACCGGGGAATCGGCCCATCGCATGCGCCGGAAAAACAACGCTCGTATAGGTGCTTTTCGCCGAGCCCGGCGGCATCAGCCCCATGAGCCGCTTGATCGCGCCGTCCTCGACCTTCTGCAGGCAGTGGAGCCAGACGAGATGATGCGCGGCGAAGGCCGCCTCGACCGGCGTAAACTCCTCGCAATCCTCGTCCGCGCGCAGCGGCGCGCCGGGAATGTCAATCGCGCTTGCAAATGTGAGGAGATGACTTTGCGCCCGGCCGCGGCCCAGTTTCTCCGTCCAAGAGCTGCTCAACATGCGCGAGGGCGCGCTCAATTCGCGCATCAAGTTCGTCGGCGGATAGATCACGCAAGCTTTTCTCCTCGGTGAGGACGACCTCGGCCGCTGGCGACGGGCGCCCGTCGATGCGGTCGTGGATCTCCTTGATCGCGGACAGCTCGCCCTTCGCCGCCAGCGCGACGAGCTTGCGTGCGATGAACTCGATCTTCGTCGTGACCTGCCCGTCTGCGTCCCCGGCGTCGCGTTCAAGCTCGCGCAACAGCGCATCGCGCATCGGCCGGCCCCGCGGCACGGCTCTCCTGGGCGGAGTTCGTGCGGGCATCAGTTGATACTCTCTCCCCAAACCGGGGGCTTTGTCCGGCTTCGTCCGTATTGGCCGAACGCGCGTGAGACACGAGGAGCGCAGGCCCGGCGCCCACACGCATGCGGGCAACAAAAAAACCGCCCGGAGCGGGGCGGCTCTTTTCGGCGCGCGCAGCGCCATCGTGGATTTCGCCGTAACACGCCGCCGTCCGCCCGGGCAAGAGATTCGGCAAAAAATACCGGAGCCGAAAACCGGCTCATGGCGCAATCACGCGTGGCGGCTCAACCTCGCATCCCGCGCCTTGGCCGCGATCGGCGCGGCGTTCTCGAACACGCGCTCCAGCGCGCGCCGGTCGATCGGCTTGCGCAAGACGGTGCAATGCGCGAATCGCGGGTCGATGCCCTGCGAGTCGTAGCCGCTGAGAAAGACAAACGGGATTCCCCGCTCGCTCAGGATCTCGGCAAGGGGATAGCTGACTTCACCGCGCAGGTTCACGTCGAGGATCGCGCAGTCGATGTCCTCCTGCTCGAGCGCCGTGTGCGCTGCCTTCACGGTGTTGAAAGGCCCGATCACCGTCAGGCCGAGATCCTGAAGAAACTCCTCGACCATCAAGGCGACGAGGGCCTCATCCTCGAGCAGCAGCACGCGGCGGGCGTTCGCGACGCTCGGCATGGGCGCCGCCGCGTCGTTCGCGCCGAACCGCTCCGGCGGATACTCTCGCGCATGATAGGCGATCGGAAACTTCATCGCGCAGCGCAAACCGTCCGTGCGCCATTCGAAGGCGATGCTTCCGCCGAGCTGCCCCTCGACGCTGGTCGTGATCACTTTCGTGCCGAAACCCGAGGACCGGGGCGGAACGACTTTTGGCCCGCCATTCTCGACCCAGTCGATCGCGAGCTCGCCCGATTGGAGATGCCAGGAGACTTCGACTTGTCCGTCCTCGACCGCGAGCGCGCCGTACTTGGCGGCATTCGTGGCGAGTTCGTGCAAGGCCAGCGCGAGCGTCTGCGCCGTTCCGGCAGGCAGCAGGACAGCCGTGCCGCTCGCCACAATATCGTTGATGCCGGCCGAGCGGTACGGACCGAGTTCCTCCTCGATCAGCGTATGCAGATCGGCGCCTTCCCAGCGCGACTGGGACAGAAGCTTGTGCGCGGAGGCAAGCGCGCGCACCCGCCCTTCGATCGCCTCCACATAATCATCCATTGTTTCGGCGCGCGTCAGACGCATCACCGATTGCACCACCGACAGCGCGTTCTTGGCGCGGTGATCGACCTCGCGCGCGAGCAGGAGCTGCCGCTCCTCGGCGTGCTTGCGCTCGGTGATGTCGAGCGTGACGCCGCTGATCCGCTCGACCCGCCCGGCCTCGTCGAGAGTGGCGGCGGCGCTGCCGATGCACCAGCGCAAATCCTTGTTCGGCCGGCACACCCGGAACTCGATTTGCTTCGCCTGCCCGTCTTCGAGCATCTCCTGGGCGGCTTCCATCAGCCTCGGCCAATCGTCTGGATGGATCAGCGGCTTGACGGTATGCAAAGCGGGCTTGAATGTATGCGGATCCAGGCCGAAGATACGGCACTGTCCCTCGTCCACGGCGCCCTCATTGCGCGCGACATCCCAATCCCAGGACCCCATCTGTCCGGCGGCGAGAGCGAGGCTGCGGCGCTGCTCGCTTTGGCGCAGCTTCTCGGTCGATTGCTGGAGATCGGCCGTGCGCTCGCTGACACGCCGCTCCAGCTCCTGGTTCAATTGCTCGAGCTGGCGCGTCTTGCGGTAGAGTTCGGCAAAGACCCGGACTTTCGCCCGCAACACCTCCGGCACGACCGGGACCGGCACATAGTCCACGGCTCCGACCTCATAGCCGCGCAGGCGGTCGGCGTCCGCAATCTGGATCGCCGAAATGAAGATGATCGAGGTCTTCTGAAAGCGCGGATGCTCGCGCACCATCTGCGCAAGCTGGAAGCCGTCGAGTTCCGGCATGCACACATCGACGAGCAGCACGGCGATCTCGTTCTTGAGGAGTTGTTCGAACGCTTCCTGCGCCGACGACGCTTTCAGCAGATTCTCGCCGAGCTCGCGCAGGATGACTTCATAGCTCAAGAGTTTCGCCGGCTGGTCATCGACCAGCAGGATGTTGACGATATCGCTCTTGGTTGCCTCAGCCCTCATCGGGGCCTCCTACCGATGGAGCCACATGCGCAGCGTTGACAGCAGCTGCTCGGTGTTGACGGGTTTGGCGAGATAATCGGATGCCCCGGCATCAAGGCACTTCTCACGGTCTCCTTTCATCGCCTTCGCGGTGAGCGCGACGATCGGAAGCCGCAGGAACCGTGCATCCGCGCGGATCGCCTGAATGGTCTGATAGCCGTCCATCTCCGGCATCATGATGTCCATCAGCACGATCGCGAGATCCGGCGTGGATTCCACCAGCCTGACCGCCTCCCGCCCGGTGGTCGCGGTCAGCACATGCATGCCGCGGCGTTCCAGCACGCTGCTCAGCGCAAAGATGTTTCTGGCGTCATCGTCGACCAGCAGAACGGTGCGGCCGACAAGATCATCGTCGGAACTGTTGAGCCGCTGCAGCATCCGCTGCTTTTCCTGCGGCAGATCGGTGACGATCCGATGCAGGAAAAGAGCCGTTTCATCCAATAGCCGCTCAGGCGACTCGACACCCTTGACGACGATGCTGCGCGCCATGGTGTGCAGCTTGGCATCCTCTTCGGCCGACAGCTCGCGTCCGGTGAAGACGACAACCGGCAGGTCGCTCAGGCCTTGATCGGCGCGAAGCTCCTCGAGCACGTCGAAGCCGGACATATCCGGCAGGCGGAGGTCGAGCACGACGCAGTCGTAATCCTGGTCCTGCAAGGCGGAGAGCGCCGAGCGGCCGGTCTCGGCCGTCGCAATCTCGATGTCGTCGTGGCCGAGGAGCGCGGCGATGCTCATCTGCTCGACCGGATTATCCTCGACCACCAGCAGGCGTTTGCGCCTCGGCTTCGCATATTCCTTCAGCCGCGTGAGGGCGGCGTCGAGGCCCTCCGGTGTGGTCGGCTTGGTAACGAAGGAGAACGCCCCGCGCGCCAGCCCATGCTGGCGATCCTCATCGAGCGTGATGATCTGGACCGGGATGTGACGGGTGAGCGGATTCTGCTTCAACTGGCTCAGCACCGTCCAGCCGAGCATGTCGGGCAGGAAAACGTCGAGCGACACCGCCGTCGGCTGGAACTGCTTGGCAAGGTCGAGGGCTTCGGCGCCCCGCGTTGCCACCAGCACTTTGAATCCCTTGTCGCGCGCGAGGTCCACCATCACGCGCGCATAGTGCGGATCGTCCTCGACGATCAGCAGGATGGCGTCGCCCGGCTGCAGACCGTGCCGGTCGTCGGCGATCTGCTCCACGATCGGCTCGTGACCGGGGAGCCCGTGCAGGACTTCGGCCTGGCTGGACTTGCGGATGACGCTCGACACGCCGGCCTCGGCGTAGCGGAGCGGCAGGTAGAGCGTGAACGCGCTGCCCTGGCCCGGCGTGCTGCGCAAATGGATTTCGCCGCCGAGCAGGCTGGCCAGTTCGCGGCTGATGGCCAGCCCAAGTCCCGTTCCGCCGTATTTCCGGCTCGTGCTGGCGTCGGCCTGCTGAAACGCCTCGAAGATCAGGCGCTGCTTCTCGAGCGGAATCCCGATGCCGGTATCCGATACTTCGAAAGCGACCACGGAGGGGGCGTGCTTGAGCACCGGATGGTCGGCGCTCCAGCCCTCCGACGCCTTGCCGATGTTGAGCGAGACGCTGCCGCGTTCCGTGAACTTGAAGGCATTCGACAGCAGATTCTTCAAGATCTGCTGCAGGCGTTTGGGGTCGGTGGTGATGGTGTGCTCGACATCCGGATCGATGTTCACGTCGAAGGAGAGCGGACGGGCATCGGCCTCGTGCCGGAACGGCCGCGCGACCGCATCGACAAGGCTCGCGAACGCAATCTCCTCGGCATTGACCGTGACCGTCCCCGACTCGATCTTCGAGAGGTCGAGAATGTCGCTGATCAGATTCAGCAGATCGGTGCCGGCGCCGTGGATCGTGCGGGCGAACTCGATCTGTCGTGACGACAGATTGCCCTCGGGATTGTCGGCGAGCTGCTGCCCAAGGATCAGGATGCTGTTCAACGGCGTCCGCAGCTCATGCGACATGTTGGCCAGGAATTCGGATTTGTATTTCGAGGTCAATGCGAGCTCGGTCGCCTTCTCTTCCAGTGCGCGCCGCGCCTGCTCGATTTCCTGATTCTTGCGCTCGACTTCGACGTTTCGCTCGGCAAGCTGCTGGGCTTTCTGCTCGAGCTGCTCGTTGGTCTGCTGCAGCTCGCGCTGCTGCGTCTGCAGTTCACCGGCAAGCTGCTGCGACTGCTGCAAGAGGCCTTCCGTCTGCATCGTCGCCTCGATGCTGTTCAACACGATGCCGATGCTGGTCGTGAGCTGCTCGAGGAAGGTGATCTGCAGCGCCGTGAACTCGCGCACCGAGGCAAGCTCGATCACGGCCTTGACCTGGCTCTCGAACAAAACCGGCAGAACGATCACATTGCGGGGAACCGCCTTGAAGAAGGTCGAGCCGATGGGCGTTGCCGACGAGGGCAGCTCGGTGACCAGGATGCGGCGCTTGTCGGCGGCGCATTGGCCGACGAGTCCGGCGCCGATGCGCACGCTCGTCGGGTGACCGTTGACCCCGTCGTCGGCATAGGCCGAGACCAGTCTCAGCGTCGATGCGCCCTCGCCTTCGGACTGGTAGATCGCGCCAAGCTGCGCGTCGACCAGCGGCGTGAGCTCGGTGAGCAAAAGCCGTCCGACCGTCGTGAGGTCGCGCTGGCCTTGCAGCATATTCGTGAACTTCGCGAGATTCGTCTTCAACCAGTCCTGCTCGGTGTTGCGCTCCGTCGTCAGCCGCAGATTGCCGATCATCGTGTTGATGTTGTCCTTCAGCTCGGCGACCTCCCCGCGCGCGTCGACCTGAATCGATCGCGTCAGGTCGCCCTTGGTCACGGCGGTCGCGACCTCGGCGATGGCGCGCACCTGCGTCGTGAGGTTGGCGGCAAGCAGGTTCACGTTGCCGGTGAGATCCTTCCAGGTGCCGGCAGCGCCCGGCACGTTGGCCTGGCCGCCAAGCCGCCCTTCGACGCCCACCTCGCGCGCGACCGTGGTCACCTGATCGGCGAAGGTCGCGAGCGTCTGGGTCATGTTGTTGATGGTTTCGGCGAGCGCCGCCACCTCGCCTTTCGACTTCACGGTGAGGTTCTGTTTCAGGTCGCCGTTCGCGACCGCCGTCACGACCTTGACGATGCCGCGCACCTGCTCCGTGAGGTTCGCCGCCATCACGTTGACCGTGTCGGTCAGATCCTTCCAGGTGCCGGCCACGCCCGACACCTGCGCCTGCCCGCCGAGCTTGCCCTCCGTGCCGACCTCGCGGGCGACGCGCGTCACTTCCGAGGCGAAGGCGTTGAGCTGGTCCACCATGGTGTTGATGGTGTTCTTCAGCTCGAGGATTTCGCCCTTCACGTCCACGGTGATCTTGCGCGACAGGTCCCCGCGCGCCACCGCCGTGGTCACTTCGGCGATGTTGCGCACCTGTGTCGTCAGGTTGGCCGCGAGCAGGTTGACGTTGTCGGTCAAATCCTTCCACGTGCCGGCCACGCCCGGCACGACCGCCTGGCCGCCGAGCCGGCCGTCGGTGCCAACCTCGCGCGCGACGCGCGTCACCTCCGCCGCGAAGGAGCGGAGCTGTTCGACCATCGTGTTCAACGTCTCCTTGAGCAGGAGCAACTCGCCGCGCACGTCGACGGTGATCTTCTTCGACAGGTCGCCGCCGGCGATGGCGGTCGCCACTTCGGCGATGTTGCGCACCTGCGCGGTGAGGTTGGAGGCCATGGAATTGACGTTGTCGGTGAGATCCTTCCAGGTGCCGGCGACGCCCGGAACTTGCGCCTGGCCGCCGAGCTTGCCCTCGGTGCCGACCTCGCGCGCGACGCGCGTCACTTCCGAGGCGAAGGAATTGAGCTGAACCACCATGGTATTGATGGTGTTCTTCAGCTCGAGGATCTCCCCCTTCACATCCACGGTGATCTTGCGCGACAGGTCGCCGCGCGCCACCGCGGTCGTGACCTCGGCGATGTTGCGCACCTGCGCGGTGAGATTGCCGGCCATCGAGTTGACCGAGTCGGTGAGATCCTTCCACGTCCCGGCGACGCCCGGCACATTGGCCTGTCCGCCGAGCCGCCCTTCGGTCCCGACCTCGCGGGCGACGCGTGTCACCTCGCCCGCGAAGCGGTTGAGCTGATCCACCATCGTATTGAGCGTTTCCTTCAACTGGAGAATCTCGCCGCGCACGTCGACCGTGATCTTGCGTGAGAGGTCACCGCTCGCAATGGCGGTGGCGACCTCGGCGATGTTGCGCACCTGCGCGGTCAGATTGCCCGCCATCGAGTTGACGGAATCGGTCAGATCCTTCCACGTGCCGCCGACCCCCGGCACTTCCGCCTGTCCGCCGAGCTTTCCGTCGGTGCCGACTTCGCGGGCGACGCGCGTCACTTCGGCGGCGAAGGCGTTGAGCTGATCGACCATCGTATTGATGGTCTCTTTCAGCTGCAGGATCTCGCCGCGCACGTCGACCGTGATCTTCTTCGACAAATCGCCATTGGCGACGGCGGTCGCGACCTCCGCGATATTGCGAACCTGCGCGGTCAGATTCGACGCCATCGAGTTCACGCTGTCGGTGAGGTCTTTCCAGGTGCCGGCGACCCCGCGCACCTGCGCCTGGCCGCCGAGCCGGCCCTCGGTGCCGACCTCGCGCGCGACGCGCGTCACTTCGCCGGCGAAGGCGTTGAGCTGATCGACCATCGTGTTGATGGTCTCCTTCAGCTGCAGAATTTCGCCCTTCACGTCGACGGTGATCTTGCGCGACAGGTCGCCATTGGCGACCGCGATGGTCACGTCGGCGATGTTGCGGACCTGCGCCGTGAGATTGGAGGCCATCGAGTTGACCGAGTCGGTCAAATCCTTCCAGGTGCCGGCGACTCCCGGCACGATCGCCTGGCCTCCGAGCCGTCCCTCGGTGCCGACCTCGCGCGCGACGCGCGTCACCTCGCCGGCGAAGGCGTTGAGCTGATCGACCATCGTGTTGATGGTCTCCTTCAATTGCAGGATTTCGCCGCTGACGTTCACCGTGATCTTCTTCGACAGGTCGCCGCCGGCGATGGCCGTCGATACCTCGGCGATGTTGCGCACCTGCGCGGTGAGGTTCGACGCCATGAAGTTCACGTTGTCGGTCAGGTCCTTCCAGGTGCCGGCGACGCCGGGCACCTGCGCCTGGCCGCCGAGCTTGCCTTCCGTGCCGACCTCGCGCGCGACGCGCGTCACCTCGGAAGCGAAGGCATTGAGCTGGTCCACCATCGTATTGATGGTGTCTTTCAATTCGAGGATTTCGCCGCTGACATTCACCGTGATCTTGCGCGAGAGGTCGCCGCGCGCGACCGCGGTCGTCACCTGCGCGATATTGCGCACCTGGTCGGTGAGATTGCCGCACATGGCGTTGACCGAGTCGGTCAAATCCTTCCACGTACCGGCGACGCCGGGGACGATGGCCTGTCCGCCCAGCTTGCCGTCGGTCCCCACCTCGCGCGCGACGCGCGTCACTTCCGAGGCGAACGAGCGCAACTGATCGACCATCGTGTTGATGGCCTCCTTCAGTTGCAGGATTTCGCCGCGCACGTCGACGGTGATCTTTTTTGAAAGGTCGCCATTGGCGACCGCGATGGTGACTTCGGCGATGTTGCGGACCTGCGCCGTGAGGTTGTTCGCCATCGAGTTGACGCTTTCGGTGAGGTCCTTCCAGACGCCCGTCACCTCCCGCACCTTCGCCTGCCCGCCGAGCTTTCCTTCCGTGCCCACTTCGCGCGCAACGCGCGTCACCTCGGAGGTGAAGACGCTGAGCTGCTCGATCATCTTGTTGACGATCGTCGCCGCGCGCAGAAATTCGCCCTTCAGAGGTCGGCCTTCCACGTCGAGGCGCACGGTCTGCAAGAGGTCGCCTTTCGCCACCGCCGCGACGGCGCGCGTCACTTCCGTGGTGGGCCAGACGAGGTCGTCGATCAGCGTGTTGATCGAGTCCTCCATCTCGCCCCAGGCGCCGTCGGAGATGCGGAATTTCACGCGCTGGCGCGTCTTGCCTTGTTTGCCGACCAGTTCGCCGACGCGTTCGAGTTGCCCGGCCATTCGCTGGTTGGCGGTGGCGATCTCGTTGAAAGCGTCGACGATCTTGCCTTCGAGCCCGGCATGGCTCGATGCCATGCGGACGGAGAAATCGCCGGCGCGCATCGCCTGCAGCGCTTTCAGCAGCTCGGCGAGATCCAAAGAATGCTGGCCCGCGGCGCCGCCGTTGGCCTGGGGGGCGACCGCGGCCCCGTTTAAGTCGACGGTCGTCTCTGCCACGGCGTTCGGCGTCGCACGCATGCTCGCTCCTCCAGACTCTGGTTTGTTGCGGGGGTCGTGAATTGGGGGCCGGTCGATGGAATTGCCGCCGTGCCGCGCGCGCGCATTCCGGACGGTCCGCGTGGTCGGCGGATGCACGACGGGATTGAGGTCACACCGGGTTGCGGGGATGGCGGACCAGAACAATGATCCGAGCCGGAAAGAGACTCGAACTCGAAAGGCGATCTACGAGCCCCACGGCTCACGACAAACGCTGTCCGCAACTGGCTTCCCCCCTTGCGGGTCCGTGGATGCGGACCCGCGCCAAGGATCGAAACGCCTGGGAAGCTCTTTGGTTCCCGGTCCTAAGCGGCGGACAAGCCTGCATAAAGGCTATGAGGCGGAACGCGGTTCCGATTCGGCATTCGCATCCGGTTCGGCAGGCATGTTGCAATGCAAGAATCATGAGGTGCGCTGCAAGGTGAGGCCCGCGGGTCGCCCCGCGCGCGGCGTTGTCTTTGTGCTTAACGCGGGTCCGCTGGCCGCGGCCTTGGCATCGGGCTTTCGGCTCTCACCCGGAAGACGCCGCGCCGGTGCGCCCCGAGCGCCCGGGCGGCGCCGAGCGAGAGGTCGAGGGAGCGGCGGTGCACAAACGGACCACGGTCATTGATCCGAACGGTGACCGCTTTGCGGCCGTGCCGGACCGTCAATAGGGTGCCGAAGGGCAGCGAGCGATGCGCAGCCGTCAGCCCATGCGGATCGAACCGTTCTCCGGATGCCGTTCGTGCGCCGCTGGCGTAGAAGCTCGCGACAAGCTGGGGTTGGCGTTTGTTGTGAGTCTCGGCCTGCGCGCCGCCCGGGATGATGGCGAGCACGATGGTTGCGGCGGCGGCGGCCTTCCTGATTTCCCTCACGAGCGTCCTTAAAGTCTGCGGCCCGGGACCGGCCGAGCTCTGCCCCCTCCCCCTTACAACAGTTGAGGCCCTTTTTGCAGCCCCGACGCACAAACCTGACAGACGGCCCGCACGGGAACGCCGCGAATGTCGGATCTACTCCGCATGCCGGTCGGCCGCTCTCTTACGCGGCCCGGACCGTGCTCAGAAAGCGGTCGACCTCCAGCTTCAGCCGGCTGCTTTCGCCCGAGAGCGACTGCGCGGAGCTGAGAACCTGCGCCGAGGCTGCGCCAGTCTCGGCCGCGCCCTTGTTCACGTCGGAAATGGTCTGCGCCACCTGCGTCGTGCCCTGGGCCGCCTGCTGAACGTTGCGGGCGATTTCCTGCGTCGCCGCGCCCTGCTCCTCGACCGCCGCGGCGATGGTCGCCGCGATCTCAGAAATGCGGTTGATGGTGCCGCCGATCTCCTTGATGGCGACCACCGCCTCTTGGGTCGCCGATTGCATCCCGGTGATCTGGCCGGAAATCTCGTCGGTCGCCTTCGCTGTTTGCGCGGCGAGCGCCTTCACCTCCTGCGCGACCACGGCAAAGCCCCGGCCCGCCTCTCCGGCGCGCGCCGCCTCGATGGTTGCATTGAGCGCGAGCAGATTGGTCTGCTCGGCAATGGCGGTGATGAGTTTCACCACGTCGCCGATGCGGCTCGCCGCCTGCGACAGCTCGTTGATGCGTCCGTCGGTCTTTTCCGCTTGCGCCACCGCCTCCGTGGCGATCTTGCTCGATTCCTGCACCTGCCGGCCGATTTCGTTCACGGAACCGGCCATTTCCTCCGCGGCCGAAGCCACTGACTGAACATTGGACGAAGCCTCTTCGGACGCCGCGGCGACCGTGCCGGCGAGTTGCTGGCCGGTCTCTGCGGTGCGGGTCAGCGTGTTCGCGGCAGCCTCCAGTTCGGCCGAGGCAGACGTCACCGTGCCGATGATGCCGCCGACAGTCGACTCGAAATCGCCGGCGAGCTTGTGCATGGCGGCGCGCTTCTCGTCGGCCGCCCGCTTCTCGGCTTCAACCCGCTCAGCGCGCAGCCGCTCGGCCTCGATCATGTTGTCCTTGAAGACCTGCACCGAGCCTGCCATGGCGCCGATCTCGTCCCTCTGACCGAGCGCCGGGATGGCGGTGCTGGTGTCGCCTTTGGCGAGGCGCTGCATCGCCTCGCCCATTCCGGTCAACGACGCCACGATCTGGCGGCTGACCAGAAACGCCAGGAAGGCGCTCAACACGAGCATGCCCCCGCCGGCGACGAGACCGGACATGAATTCCCGGCGCGCGGACGCGCTGACAGCCTGCGCAAAATCGCCAAGTTCGTCGGCGATCTTGTCTTCGACGGTCTTCATGAGGTCGATGCGCTGGGTCGTGGCGGCAAACCACTGCGGGCCGGTGACTCCGCCGAGTTCGCCGCGTTCGCCGCCGTCGACGGCAAGCTTTCGCATTCTGGCGACCTCGGCGACGGGCGGGCCCGCCACCGTGTCGCGGAACGCTTTTGCGTGGCGCTCGGGCGCATAGAGCTCGAACGTTCGGAAGAACCCGTCCTGCTCGATGCCGAGCATGGAAAAACGACGGTACTGCTCCGGCGTGAACTTGCCGGATGAAAAACCTTGTGCTCCAAGCGCGCGCTCCTGTCCGGCGCGCTCTTTTCCCTGCATCAGGTTGAAATAGGCCGTCATCATCTTCGCAGCGTCGGCGTGATTGACGCCGGACATCATGTCCGGAACGAGCTCGAGGAGCGCACGGATCGTGCTCGTGTAGAAGCCGGTGCCTTCGGTTCCGCTGACGGCGAAGGCCGAAATCTGCTGCCGCATCGCATCGAGCTTCGAAACCTCGGTGCGAACCCGCGCGACCGCCACCGACAAGGACGTTCCGAAACGGCCGGGCTCGATTTCCACGGCAGCCTTTTCGAATGCTGCGCGCCGAGCGCTGGTCGCCTGGCGCTGCGTCTGCAGTTCGCTTGCGAACTGCGCGCCCTTGCTTGTGATGAAGACGCCCGTCATGCCGCGCTCCTTCTGCAGCTCATGCACAAGAGCGCTGATGTCGTTCATCAGATCGGCCAGCCGCGCGAGATTGTCCATGTTGATCCACTCGCGTCGCTTTTCCAGCGTCGCGAGGGCCGAGGCCGTCAGCAAGCCCAGCATGAGCGGCGCGATGATCACGGCGATCCGCGTGCGGATCTTCAGGTCCGCGAACCGGCGGCGAATGGACCACGTCATCGTCATCCTCCCCATGCCGACGCAGGCCCGTCAGATCGAGACATCCGGCGACGAGCGGAACGCCCGGGCCGGGGGAGGGCTGCGCCGGGATAAGTTGAGCCGTCGCGTCCGGCAGGACGGCTCGACGGTCGAGCTTTCGCGATTCGGGTTAATGAACTGGTGCTGGCCGAGTAGAGCGACGGTAGCACAATACCGACGCACAGCATTAGATCTGACGAGCGGCAAACATGTCACGTATAACGGAAGTAGGTTCGTCGTGAATATTATCGTTTTAGTTGTGCTCTTCCGCTGACAGCGAAGCGCCTGCAAAGCTCCGATCCGGACGCATCAGGGCTAATGAGCTGCGCGAGTCGGGCCGCCGCTATCGATGGCCGATGAAGGGGCGCTGGCGACGATCTCGATCGCGCCGGAGGCGGGCTGCTCAGAAAAGCGCGCCGGCCGCACGATGGTCCAATCGAGTCCGGAAGCCGCGATCAACGCCTCTTGCCGTTCCTTGTCGCGGTATCGCTTGCGCGTGAACAGCGGAAAGATGATGCGGTCGTAGAAGAAGCCGCCATGGCCGCGCGTTTCTCCCGCGCCGACGCCGGTGATCGCGATCAGGCGGCGAACGCCGTGCGCCTTCATCGCGGCGATCAGCGCGTCGGTGGTCTCCGAAAACAGCGTGGTCGCGCCGATCGTATCGACGCCGAGCGCGAAGATGACCGCGTCGGAACCGCGCACGAATTCCGCAAGTCGGGCGGAGTCGCGCGGATCGAAGGCATGCACGGCGATGCCGGCGACAGCAGCAAGCTTGTCGGGAGACCGCGTCTGGCCGGCGACACTGAATCCGCGCTTCGCGAGCCGTTCAACGATGCGCCGGCCCACCGCCCCGCTCGCGCCGAGCACGGCGACGCGGCGCCCGTGTTGGGATTGCTCGGTCATCGGCGGTATCCTTCAATGACGCGCGATAGAGCGCAAGATCGGGAGGACGTCATGGACCTGTTGAAGCTCGGTCGAGGAGTGCTGGCGTCCCAGCCGTTCAGCCAAATGGTGGGCGCGGTCCTGACCAGGTTCGACCAGGACGGCACGGAGATACGCGTTCCCGTCAAGGATGCGCTCAAGCAGCAGCATGGTTTCGTCCATGGCGGAGTGCTGAGCTATCTCGCCGACAATGCTCTCACTTTCGCGGGCGGGGCCGTTCTCGGGACCGGCGTGGTCACATCCGAATACAAGATCAATTATCTGCGCCCGGCCATCGGGCAGGACATCGTGGCCCGCGCGCTCGCCGTCCATTCCGGCAAATCGCAGGCTGCATGCCGCTGCGATATTTTTATCGTCAACGACGGGAAGGAAACCTTGTGCGCGATTGCGCAGGGCACCATCGCCCGGCTGTCCGCCTCCTCGCCCGGCGAATGACTGGCGGGGATCGGAACGCCGGCGCTCCCCGGGAGCAGTAGGATGTGCACGAAGGGGGGCTTCGCCGCTCATCTCAAGATCCGTCCGAGCGCGTTCAGCCCGAGCCGCAGGTCGCCGAGCGCGCCCCCGTGCCATAAGAAGTTCTCGTCCTCTTCCAAGACGCAGACGCGCTTGCACGCGATCATCGCCGCGCGGCCGCGCCGCGTCGCGCGGCCCACGTCGAGCAAAGCGGCAACGCAATCGTCGTAATCCTTCTCCACGGAGCGGACGCGCCGCGCGTCGTCGCCGCCGCTCGCCGCTTCCCAGCGATAGCCGCCGCCCTCGTGCGCCATCCCCAGAAGCGGCGTTTGCGGCAGGCCAAGCCGGAGGCCCTTCATCGCCGCATAGCGGCGCACGAGCGCGCACCAGCGCTGGCCGGCCTCGTGTTGCTCGCGGTCGATCAGCCCCATGTAATGGAGCCGGCCGAGCGGATAGCCGAGATGGGAGGCGCGCGGCGCTTTGGCGAACCGGCGATGCGGTTGCGCCACCGCGACGGCGACGATGTCCGCCTCGCGCTCTTTGCGATGCGCCTCGAAGGCGCGGCTCTTGCCGCGGCTGTCGCGCGCGACATCGGTTTTCCGCCTGCGGCCGCGTGGCATGTCTTCTCCGCTCCTCCGATTTGTGCCGTTCATCGATTTTCTGCGCCGGGAGGCGGCGACGCTTGACGGCGGGCGCGAGACTTCGGCGCCTTGCCTCCACGGCCCTTGCTCGCCGCCCGCTCGTCGTCGCGGTAGCGCCCGCCTCCGCCGCGGCGAAAGGCCAGGCGGAAAGCGTCGTCCCATTTGCGATGACGCTCAGCCGTCCAGCCGTCGCGGGTGGCAAGCTCACCCGGATCGTCGGGGTCGAGCGGCTTCGGCTCCAGGTCCGCCGGGCGGGGCGCAGCGATGCAGGAATGCCGAGGACCAGCCATGTCGTCTCCGGGGTTGGGAGGTGGGCCTGGAGAAAACGGTAGCGTTAATCGCTACGGTAGGGCAAGAGAACGTAGCGAAAAAAGAAACAGACAGAATCTCCGTTTGTGGGCAATATCGCTACATGCTGGACCTGTGGGTTTTGGAGGCGATCAAGCGATCGGGGGTGAGCCAGGCTGAACTGGCCCGCCGCCTCACGGACAAGCTCGGCCGCTCGGTCGATCGCGCCGCCGTCAACAAGATGGTCAAGGGCCAGCGTGACGTTGCCGCCGACGAGATGCTGGCGATTGCCGACGTGACCGGCTTTCCGGTTCCGTTCGCCAGCCGCGCACCCACCGCGCCGGTGGTCGGCTATGTCGGCGCCGGCACCGAGGTGACGCCCTTCGATGATCATGCGCAGGGCGCGGGGCTTGACCATGTCGAGATCCCGCCCGGCCTGCCGCCCGACGGGGTGCTCGTGATCGTGCGCGGCGACTCGATGTATCCGCGCTATTTCGAAGGCGAATTTCTCTATTACGTGCGCGACGGACGCGACCCGCAGGACTTCATCGGCCGCGAATGCGTGGTGCGGCTCGCGGACGGGCGCGTGCTGGTGAAGGTGTTGCGCCGCGGCTCACAAGCCGGCCTGTTCAGTCTCGAAAGCTGGAATGCGCCTCCGATCGAGGACAAGGCGATCGAATGGGCCGCTCCGGTGATGGCGCGCGTGAACCGGAGGACGTGAGCGCGTTATCCCGCCGCCGCGGGGGCGAATGCTGGAATCGGCCCAGGAGCGCGCAAGCCCAAGACGACGTGATCAACGCGGAACGCACCCGCCCTGTGAATCATGGGGATGGTCTGCCTTGACACCGCGGCGCGACTCGACTTCGCCGCACACACGACTCATTATCGACACATCTGCGGTGCCGCTGAGGCGAGGTCCTCGCAAGACCTCTGCCGAGACGGAGAGCCGTAGCCCACGCCCGAGCACGACGGACCCGCGGAGATCATCCGCCGTGTGCGGGGGCGAAGTGGGGCTGCCTGAGGCGATCCTCGAGCGCCGATGGTGGGTCGATGCAGCCATGAACGGCGGCAAAACCGTTCGATGGTGCGCAGACGCAGCCCGCAAGGGCTGTGCCGGCGGGAGCCGAAGGTACGCTGTACGCAGAAACCTCCGGCTCGCAGTTGAGATCGGAATCGACGTCACCGCTTTTCTCCTAGGGACGGCGGCGATCATGAGGTTCCGATTTGACAGGGGGGCGACGGTCCGCTTCGCGGCCGTCGCTTTCCTTTTTTGTGGTCCTCCCGATCCCGGCCTTTTCAAAGGACGCGCGCGGGGAAACCGTAAGCAACCCCTGCCTCGTTGCTTTTTTTATCACGCAGGTCTTGCGGTCGCGTAGCTTTTTTAGCTACGACAAAGACATGCCGGTTGCTCGAACCAACCTCGACATTCCGTGGACCTGGGAGCACCGGATCGGCGAATTGCGGCTCGGCGAAATCGAGGTGATCGTCTCGGTCGATTGCGCGGCGTCCTACCCGATCGACCCCGCGGACGGCATCGACATCGCAATCGACGCGATCGCGGTCGAGACCATGCAGCGGAATGAATTGGGCACAAGCCCGCGTTTCGTCGTGAAACGCCGCTGGCTCCCCGATGACGACGACCTCGTGGCGCTCATGCGCAAGGACCTCACGCGCGACGAACGGTTCATCGGCCGCGTGCATGACGCGGCGTTCGAACTGGCGCGGCAGGCGGGGTGAAGAAATGCAGCAAAACAACAGACTCCGGAGCGGTTTTCCGAATCGATCGAAGCGGGAGCCGCTCTAACGCCGCCGCACGTGAAACACCCGCGCATGCTCGAAATAGGAGTCGATCGCGCGCGCAGAAAAACGGAAACTCTTGGAGGAAGTCTGCAAATGCCTCTTTCCGTCCGATCTCGCCGCGTTCTTCCCGCCGGCCCAGTCGTCGAACAGGATCACCGCATGATCGCGGCCCAACGGAAGGGTTGCGCGAAGGTCCGAAATTCGGCACCCCATCATTGCCGCAATCGCCGTCGATGAAACGGTCGGGCAAAACAAACTAGGGGCCGGGGAACAATTCGATGATCTATCTGGGGCCGCCGCCCGAAATCATGATCGCCACCTTTGCGGCGTGATGGTCGTGCTCGTCATCTATTTGCGCGAACGCGGCGGCTAACGGGGGCAGTCCCCTCCTGCGATCGGTGTGGCGACGCTCACGCAAGAGCGCCTCCTCTCCGTAGTTCTACTAAAGAGTGGTTGCAGCCTGCGGGAGCCGCAGGCATAAGCCGCGCCATGTCCCAACCAGCGATGAGCATCGCGCCGGCGTCGGCCGCCGCCGCCGAGCGGCTGCGGCATCTGGAGCATAAACTTCAGGCCGGCCTGTGGATTCGCGACCTCGAGAGCGGGCGTCTCGAATGGTCGCCTGGCGTGTACGCCCTGTATGGTCTCGATCCGGAAACCGTCCCGCCCTCGCGTGCTTTTCTCGAGACGCTGGTGCATCCCGACGATCTCGGCGTTTTCGCCGAGTATGATCTCGCCGTCGCCGAAGGCCGCAATTTCGAGGGCGTGCATCGGCTGATTCAACCCCGCGGGCGCGTGCTCTGGGTGCGTATCCAGTCCGAGGTCCTGTTCGGCCGCGAGGGACGCCCGGTTCGCGTCATCGGCGTCATGCAGGAGATCGCGCGCGAGCAGAGCGTCGACTCCAAGCTCGCCTCGCTCAAGAGCCGTTACGACGCGCTCGTGCGCGCAATCGGATCGCTGGTCTGGACTGCACGCCCGGATGGGTTCGTCCGCGAATACCAAAATTTCGTCGAGGCGCGCAGCGACAACGACCGGGCCGCGAAATTCCTGGGCTTCGGCTGGAAGAGCATTGTCCATGCGGACGACCTTGCGGCCACCGAGCGCGCCTGGGAGGAGGCCATTGCCGCAAAGAAAACTCTCGAAACCGAACACCGCATCCTGCACGCCGACGGCTCCTATCGCTGGACGCGCTCCCGCGCCGCTCCGATCGTGAACAAGGACGGCTCTCTCGCCGGATGGAAGGGCGTCTCAGTCGATATTCATGCCGAGCGCGATTGGTCCGTGTGGAGCGGCGACCGTCCGATCACCGGCGCACAGATCCGCGCCGCGCGCGGGATTCTGAACTGGTCGGTGAAGAATCTCGCCGACGAGGCTCTGGTCACCGCCGCCGCCGTGCGCCGCCTCGAAGAGCGCGAGGACGAAAAGCCGAAGGCCGCGCTGAACCGCATCCGCTCGGCGCTCGAGAACGCCGGCATCGAGTTTCTTTTTCCCGCGGTCGGCAAACCCGGCGTGCGGCCAGCCTGATTACCCATTTACCGGCGCGTGAAAATTTTGCGGCAGCACTGGCGTGAGAGCGGGGCGCGCGGATGTTTTTGCGACGGCGCCGCTTCCGCGGCGCGACCACGACAAGAACTGGGAATCCGCTCGTCACAAAAGTGACTTTCTTCGCATTGCCAAATCACGCGATGGTTGAGACTCTCTCATTGCGGATTGCGGAAAAGAAGAACGCCTTCGCGCTCCGAACGAGGGGAGTGAACCGTGGGACTCCAGAAATCAGATCGCCTTACCGACAGGCAAAATGCCACGGGGACCGAAGCCGGAGCGCAGACCGACGCTCTGGTCGTCGAATTGCGAAAGGCGCTCGACCATACTGTTGGGGCACGCCCGGCGATCGACGCCGAGCCGGAAGCGCTCGCCGCCTACGTGTCGGCCATGGCGAAAGAACTGGCGCGGATGTGCCAAGCCAAAGGGCTCGAAACCCTAACCTTCCTGCTCACGATGGCGCACATCGAGGCCGAAAACCTTTCGCGCGCGATGACGGAAACGCGGCGGCCGGCCGCCGGGCGCGGCGCCTCGTTGGAAAGCGCCTGAGCGCAATGCGGCCTCGCGGGACGGGCTTGCCGGTCGGCGAACTGCGGCCAGACGCGCGACTGGACGCCTGGGGGGTCGCCTCCCGCCGCGGGTCGGGCCCGGTGGTGCGAACCGCTCAGGCGCAGCCCGAATGTAGCCAATTCTGACGGGCGGAGGCCGCCCGGCGCATTGACCATCTGTTTTCTATACGTGAACGCGCATAAACTCGTTCTATACGCGATCTTAGCTTATTTTAGACAATACGCGAATGCGTATATGGACAAGTTATACGCGATCGCGTATCACTTTACTATGAACACGATAGCCCGAACTTCAAAGCAGGTAGGGGCCGCTATTCGCCGCTACCGTCGTCAACGAGATCTCACCCAAAGTGCTTTGGGTGACCTTATGCATGCGCGCCAGGCAACCGTCTCCAAGCTGGAGAGCGGCGAGCCCGGCACACAGCTCGGTGTCCTGATTGACGCCCTCTCGGCCCTCAATCTTGAACTCGTCGTGCAACCCCGCACCCAGGCCCCTACCGGCCAGATCGAGGAGCATTTTTGATGGCGCGCTCCCCATCAGGCCGCACACCGCTGAATGTCTATCTCAACGGACGGCTCGTCGGCAGGCTGCGCCGGGCGAGCAGCGGCGCGATCGATTTCCAGTACGATCAAAGCTGGCTCGATTGGGAGAATGCGATTTCGGTTTCGATCTCGCTCCCGCTGCGCGAGGACAGGTACATCGGCGATCCGGTCATTGCCGTTTTTGACAATCTTCTTCCCGACAATGACGACATAAGACGCCGCCTCGCCGAGCGCTCTCAGGCGGAAGGGTCTGACCCCTACAGCCTTCTGGCAGCGATCGGCCGGGATTGCGTCGGTGCGCTTCAGTTCGTTCCCGACGGCACAGCCGTCGCGCCGCCGGCACAGGTCGAAGCCGTCGCCGTCAGCGATCAGGAAATTGCCGACCTCGTGAAAGACCTGGCCCGTAATCCGCTGGGCATCGGGCCAGATCGCGAGTTTCGGATTTCGCTTGGGGGAGCACAGGAAAAAACCGCGCTCCTGTATTGGAAAGACCAATGGCACAAACCGCACGGCACCACGGCCACAACTCACATTTTTAAGCCTCAGATCGGCAAGCTCCCAAACGGGATTGACCTGTCCAACAGCGTCGAAAACGAGCATCTATGTCTGCAACTCGTCCGCGCGCTTGGACTGCCCGCTGCCAAAACCGAAATCAAGGATTTCGCCGGGCGGCGCGTTCTCGTTGTTGAGCGCTTTGACCGGACTTGGACAAAGGACGGCCGCCTTCTGCGCATCCCGCAGGAAGATTGCTGTCAGGCGCTCGCAATTCCACCCTCCAAGAAATACGAGTCCGACGGCGGCCCCGGCATCGGCGACCTTATAGAGCTGATGAAAGGCAGCGACGCTCCCGATGAAGACCAAAGAGTGCTGTTCAAGGCGCAAATTGTGTACTGGCTTCTGGGCGCCACCGACGGGCATGCCAAGAATTTCAGTATTCGGCTGGCGCAAGGTGGCCGTTTCCGGCTCACACCGCTTTACGATACCGTGTCCACGCAACCGAGCGTCGATGCGGGGCAGACCCGCCACAATCAAATGAAGCTGGCGATGGCTGTGGGAACGAACCGGCACTACGGCGTAGACCGAATACTCGGCCGTCATTTTGTCCAAACAGCCGATCTCTGCCGCCTGCCGCGGGGCATGGTTGCAGAAGTCATTGAGGAAATCGGCGACTCCGGAAAAGACAAAATCCAACAGACTTTGGAAGCCCTGCCAAACGGCTTCCCCGGCGCCGTCGCGGACTCTATCGCTATAGCGGCGAAGCGGCGGATCGACACGCTGACGACCGTTTCGAGCAACGCAGCCTGAAACGCCTAAGAGGGCCTTTTCCGGCCAAGGGGTACCGGTAGGCCGAAAGAAATGCGGCAGGACAATGGTTCTGGAGCCCAGATCCGATGTCGATCCGATCGGATCAGGTTCGCGTTGCACATGTCACCGCTGATTTGAGCTCTGAGGCTGGCGAGAGTGAAGGCCTGCTTTTCTGGCCGCCATGGACGGCTGTCCGTCGATACGAGCGTCCAAGAATGCCTGGTGCGGACGGAGGGACTTGAACCCTCACGGGGTTACCCCCAACGGATTTTAAGTCCGTTGCGTCTACCGTTCCGCCACGTCCGCAGCGGCTTCATGTAGCATTCCTGCCGCGGGGACGCCAAAGCGCGGCGCGCACGGGAGCGGTGAAAGCCCGATTTGCGCATAGACCGGATTCGATCCGACTTTGTCTCAAACCACCGCCCGTTTCGCGCGCGCCTTTCCGCCAAACTCGCGGCGAAATGCGGCGCTCCCCGCAATCGCGCCTTCAGACCTGCCGGTTAAATCTCGCAACCCACGAGCTTTGGAGCCGGCCATGTCGAAGGGCTTTCTCGCATTCGGGATTCTGGCGAGCGCGATCATCTACGATCCGCAGCGCATGATAGGCCTGCTGGGGCCGCAGGCACAGCTTCTGGGCTGGCACATCAGTTCGACGATCGAGAGCTACCTGCCGCGCATCGCCCGGCGGAGAGGGTGAGATGCGCTATGCCCCGCCCTCCTTGATCGGCGGCTGGAAGGCGAGCCCGGTGTCCCAGGGGAAATAGATCCAGGTGTCCTGCGACACCTCGGTGATGAAGGTGTCGACCATCGGCCGGCCCATCGGCTTGGCGTAGACGGTCGCGAAATGCGCGCGCGGCAGGATTTCGCGCACGATCGTCGCCGTCTTGCCGGTGTCGACGAGGTCATCGACGATCAGCACGCCGCCGCTCGTGCCGTTCATTTTCACGATCGCGTCGGCGACGCTTTTCAGCACCTTGAGTTCGCCCTGAATCGAGCCCTCGTAGCTCGACACGCATACGGTCTCGATCAACCGCACGCCGAGCTCGCGCGCGACGATCGCCGCCGGGACGAGCCCGCCGCGCGTGACGCACACGATGGCCTCGAACGGACCTGCCGCCGTAAGCCGCCAGGCCAGCGCCCGCGCGTCACGATGGAATTGGTCCCATGAGACGGGAAAGGCCTTTTGGCTTAACGGCTGCATGAAGAATCCCCTCGCTCGGGCGCGTGAATAGCAGCCCCCGGCCGCCGCGGCGAGGGGTGTTCCCGAAAGCGCGCCCGCAGGCGACCCGCTTGCCCGTGCCCCGAGCGAACGGAAATCCGGCTTCCCCTTGCTGAAAATCATCTGTTGATGTCACATGGCCGTCGCGCAACCGTCACAAACGGCCCTCCCGCCCCATGAGCGTCCAGGCGTCCCCCCCGGCCCCCGCGGCCTTGGCCTCCTTGCGGCGGTTCACCTTAAAGGACGCGGGCTTCGCGGCGGCCCTCCTCGCCTGGCTTGCCTTCCTCCACGATTCCGAGCCCGACTGGTACTATTTCCTGCCGACCATCACGAGCTTCGCGCTCGTCGTCGCGTTTGCCTTCTATGTCTCGCGCCGCCTCTACTGGTCCTTTGGCCTCGCCGCGCTTGTCTTCCTCGGAATCTACGCCATCTCCTGGGCGAAATACGCCTATGTGGCGATGAAATTCCACGTCTACGACATCGTCTTCCATTTCTTCTCGTGGACGCAGTTCACCTTTTTCGTCGGCACTTTCCCGAAGGCGACGATCCTCATCACCGTCCTTGTGGTTGCCTCGCTCGCGCTCGCCGCGCTCGCCTGGCGCGCCGAAAAACCGGTTCACGCAAGCCGCAAGCTGCGCGCCGTCATGCTCGCCGCCTCGCTGATCGGCACCATGATCAGCGCGCATGTCCTCTTCGACCGCTATGCCGATTTCTTCACCTCGCGCCGCTACGTTTTTTCGTCCTTCCTCTTCTCCTTCCGCGATCTGCCGCTGCTCGTGCGCATCGGCGGGCTGATGGAGGCCTCCGCCGACGAGCCGGGCGAGGCGCCGGCGGAAGCGACGCTCGGCTGCGCGCCCGGCGGCCCGCGCCCCGACATCGTGCTCTTCCTCAACGAATCCGTGATGCCGCCTGGCGTCTATTCCGACATCGTCTTCCCCGACGAGACGAAGCCGATGTTTGCCTCCTTCGACGGCCGCGTGCGCCGTCTGCGCGTGGAGACCTTCGGCGGCGCGACCTGGCTGTCGGATTTCTCCGTCCTCACCGGGCTGTCGACCTGGTCCTTCGGCTCCGCGCGCACATTCGTGGCGCAGTTCGTCACCGGCCGCTTGAAGCACAGCCTGCCGCAATATCTGAAAGCCTGCGGCTATGAGACGACGATGATCTATCCGTCGATGGCCGACTTCGCCGCCTCCGATCGCTTCTATCGCTCGATCGGATTTGACCGGTTGATCGATCGCTCCGTGCACAAGGCGCCGAGCGAGCGCGAGCGCGACGGCTTCTATCACGGCCTCGTGCTCGAGACGCTTGCAGGCGCCGCGCGCGCGGGCCGTCCGCAATTCATCGTCGCCTCCGGCATGGCCACGCATTCGCCCTGGGACTTTCGCTTCGCGCCGGACGCCTTGCGCGGCGGCGAGAAACTCGATTGGAACGGAGACGCGCAAACCGACGAATTCATGTGGCGGCTCGTGCTCGCCGAGCGCGACCGCAAGGCTTTCCGCGCCGAAGTCGCCGCGCGCTGGCCGGCGCGGCCCGTGGTGTTCTTGAGCTACGGCGATCATCAGCCGGCGCTCAAGCGGATTCCGCTGAAGAACGCCATTGCGATCGCCGATGACGGCCGCGCCGACAGCCTCACCCCGGCCTCGACGGGCTTCGAGACCTATTTCTCGATCGATGCGCAGAACGTTGCGCTTAGGATGCCGGCGAGCGAGCCGCCGATCCTCGAGATTCCTTATCTCTCGACCGTTCTCCTGAAAGCCGCCGGCCTGCCGCTCGATCCCGTGTTCGAGCGGCGCGAGAAGCTGATGGAGGCGTGCAACGGCCTCTATCACACCTGCCCCTACCGCCAATCGATCCTGCGCTTCCATCGCTGGTTCTCGGATTCCGGCTGGCTGCGGTTGGATTGAATTTTGTAGGGTGGGCAACGCGAAGCGTTTGCCCACCTCATCGCCTCGATCATCTCGTGGGCACGGCGCTTGCGCGCCTTTGCCCACCCTACCTGATTTCGCTCCACTCGCCCGGAACACTCATGATCACTCCACCACAAAATCGAACCGTCCGGTGAGTGCGCCGTTCGCGAAAATCCGGTTTTGAAAATCCGGTTTTGTAGGGTGGGCAACGCGAAGCGTTTGCCCACCTCATCGCCTCGATCATCTCGTGGGCACGGCGCTTGCGCGCCTTTGCCCACCCTACCTGATTTCGCTCCACTTGCCCGGAACACGCATGATCACTCCACCACGAAATCGAACCGTCCGGTGAGTGCGCCGTTCGCCTTGCTGATGCTCACGACAAGCTCGCGGCGGAAAATCCGGTCGCTCCGGTTCAGCGGATCGTCCGGGAAGTAGAGTTGCGTGGTCAGCGTGCCGCCGCCCGGCGAAGTCACTTTCACATGGATATGGCTCGTGCGTCCTTCATAGGAGGCGGGCACCACGGTACGGAAACGATAACGCCCTTGCGCGTCCGTCAGCACATAGCCGCGCAGGCGGTAGCCGCGATTATCGTACTCGCCCTTGGCGTCCGCCTGCCACACGTCGATGCGCGCATCGGCGACCGGCCTGCATGCGCGTGTGAAGACCGCGCCCGACATCTCGATCGCCTGCCCGCTCATGCCGGGCTCGACGAGATCGGCGCGCTGCGGGGCGCCGCTCTTGTAGAACGGCCCTTCCGTCTGCCGCGGGGTCGGCTGCGCGCCGGGCTGACACGAATTCTGCGCGAGCGCGGGCGCCACCGTGCTCGCCGCCACGGCCGCCACGGCCGCAAACAGATGCCTGGAGACCCGATCGCGCATGGTCCGCCTCACCGCCCCGCCCGCACCTTCGCCAGCATGGCCTCGACATCCTTGCGCGCCGCCTGCAGCGCCTCCGTGCTGCGCGAGCGGATGACGAGGTTCGTGTTCGGCTGCCCGTCCGGTTGCCAGAACGGATAGGAGCCGATCATCGCCTCGGGATGACGTTTCGCCACACGGCCGAGTTCCGTTCCGATATCGCCTTCGCGCATGTTGGCGGGAACCGTTTCCGACAGCATCTTCACCCCGGTCTTCAATTGCGGCGCGACGCCGTCGAGCATCGCCTGCATGATCGCCGGTACGCCCGCCATCACGATGACATTTCCAATCCAGAACCCGGGCACCTTGTTGTACGGATTGGCGACGAGTTCCGCGCCCTGCGGCACGCGCGCCATACGCAGCCTCGCCTCGTTCAGTTCCTCCGGCTTGAACCGTTCGCGCATGATCGCGAGCGCGCGCGGATCGACGTCGATCGGCACGCCAAAGGCCTTCGCCACGCAATCGGCGGTGATGTCGTCATGCGTCGGCCCGATGCCGCCGGTCGTGAACACATAGGTATGGCGATGCCGCAGCGCATTCAGCGCCTCGACGATCGCCGCCTCGTCGTCGGCGACGACGCGCACCTCTTTCAGGTCGATACCGATATTGGTCAGATACTCGGCGATGTAGCCGATATTCTTGTCCTTGGTTCGCCCGGACAGGATCTCGTCGCCGATGACGAGGAGTCCGGCGGTGATCGGCTGGGACTGCGAGTCGGCTGCCATCTGAAATCGCCTGCAAAAAAAGCACGCGATCCTAGCGAAACGAATGCAGCGGGCAAAGCGCCGCGTGCCTTGAGCGTCGGCCGGGATTGGTGCAGCGCCGCCTCAAGGCACCGAAGTCTCCGCCGCCTCGCTTTCCGTCGGCTCCGGAAAGGTCGGATAGACGCCCGCGACGCGCCCCATCTGCTGCACGAGCGCGAGGACGGTGTCGATGGTCGGCGTCTCGACATCGACCAGTCGCCCCATCTCCTGCACCACCGTGAGCAACGCGTCGATCTCGAGCGGACGGGCCTTGTCGAGGTCCTGCAGCATCGAGGTGCGATGCGCCCCGACCGAGGCCGCGCCGTTGATCCGCCGCTCGATGTCGACGCGGAAATGCACGCCGATGCGTCGGGCGATCCTCTCCGCCTCCTCCATCATCTTGCGCGAGACCATGCGCGTGCCGGAATCGGTCGCCACCACGTCCAGCGTTGCACGCGTGAGCGCCGAGATCGGATTGAAGCAAAGATTGCCCCAGAGCTTCAGCCAGATGTCGTTGCGGATCTCAGGATAGATCTTCGCCTTCAAGCCGCCGGCTTCGAAGGCGGCGGCAAGCTGCCTCACGCGCTCCGTCTCGCGCCGCGTCGGTTCGCCGAGCCCGAAACGGTCGCCATAAACATGCTTGATGACCCCGGGCGCGACGATTTCGGTGGCTGGATAGACCGTGCAGCCGATGGCCCGTTCCGGCCCGATCGCGTTCCATTGCCGCCCGTCCGGATCGACGCTTTGTAGTTGCAGGTTGGCGTATTGGCCCTCGAAGCCGAAGAAGTACCACCAGGGGATTCCGTTCTGCGCCGTGACCACCGCCGTATTCGGCCCGAGCAACGGCTTCATCTGTTCGGCGGCCTCCCAGGCCTGGTGGGCCTTGAGCGCGATGATGACGTAGTCTTGCGGACCAAGCTCGCGAGGGTCCGCAGTCGCGGCCATGGTCGCAGCTTTCTCCCCGCGCTCGATCAAGAGCTTCACGCCGTGCGTCTTGATCGCCTCGAGATGCGCGCCGCGCGCAACCAGCGACACGTCGGCCCCGCCCTGTTTCAAGAGCACGCCGAGATAACCGCCGATGGCGCCGGCGCCGTAGATGCAGATCTTCATGAGGGGCCCGCGCGTTGAATGGGGTGCCGCGCAGTTTCGCTGGTTGGCGATGGAACCTCAAGTGCGGCGCAATAACTCAGGGGACCCGAAGGCTGCCTTGCACCTCGGTGCCGGCGCGCGGCGCGCCTTCACCGTCAATGCCCACGCCTCACATATCGAGACTGTGTCATAATGCCTGATGGCGTAGCTGCCAACGGCGTCATCACGCTGATGAAACCTTAGGCAATCGTCCGCCGCTTCGGGCGCCAACCTGCGCGTTCTCTCTTTGGCGCGCGACTTGCAGCGGCTGGATCCAAGGGAGCGCCCACGCGGACGGGGAGCCATGGCGGTCGCGTTTGACGAGATGCTTGGCAGCAACGGTGACATCCGCACCGCCTATGCGGAAATCGGCCGCTGGCTGCATACGATGCCGCGCGATGAGCTGCAAAGCCGTGCTCGCGAAGCCGAACTCCTGTTCCGCCGCATCGGAATCACGTTCGCCGTCTATGGCGATGCCGAGGCGCAGGAGCGTCTCATTCCCTTCGACGTCATTCCGCGCGTTCTCGCGGCCGCCGAATGGAAACAGTTGCAGCGCGGCCTGGAGCAGCGGGTTCGCGCGATCAACCTCTACATCAAGGACATCTATTCGGAGCGCGCGATCATCCGCGCCGGCATCATTCCCGAGGACCTGATCTTCCGCAACCCGGTCTTTCGTCCGGAAATGAACCGGCAGGCGGTGCCGCATCAGATCTATGTCCACATCGCCGGCATCGATCTGGTGCGCGTTGACGGCGACGCTTTCTATGTCCTCGAAGACAACACCCGCACGCCCTCGGGCGTCTCTTACATGCTGGAGAACCGCGAAGTGATGTTGCGGCTCTTCCCGGAACTGTTCGCCCGCCATCGCATCCTCCCGGTTGAGAATTATACCGACGAATTGCTGGCGACCCTGAAGTCTCTGGCGCCGGCAACGGCGCCCTCCGATCCGACCGCAGCGCTGCTCACGCCGGGCATCTACAATTCCGCCTACTATGAACACTCTTTCCTCGCCGACAAGCTGGGGATCGAACTCGTCGAGGGACGCGACCTCGTGGTCAAGGACGCGGTCGTCTTCATGCGAACGACGCAAGGACTGCAGCGCATCGATGTCATCTACCGACGTGTGGACGACGATTTTCTTGATCCGCTCGTCTTCCGTCCCGATTCGACGCTCGGCGTTCCTGGCCTGATGTCCGCCTACAAGGCCGGCAACGTCACGCTCGCGAACGCCGTCGGCACCGGCATCGCCGATGACAAGGCTGTCTACAGCTACATGCCGGACATCGTTAAGTTCTATTTGAGCGAAGAGCCCCTTCTGAAGAACGTCCCGACCTGGCGCTGCCGCGAGCCTGCCCACCTTGCCTATGTGCTCGATCACCTCGACGAACTGGTGGTCAAGGAAGTGCACGGGTCCGGGGGATACGGCATGCTGGTCGGCCCGAAAGCGGACAAGACCACGCTCGCCGCCTTTCGCGAGAAGCTGAAAGTGGATCCGGCGAACTTCATCGCGCAGCCTACGCTGGCACTCTCCACCTGCCCGACCTGCGTCGATGAGGGGATTGCGCCGCGGCACGTCGATCTGCGGCCGTTCGTGCTGTCGGGACGCGACAGGATCTGCATCGTGCCCGGCGGCCTCACGCGCGTGGCCCTCGCTCCCGGTTCTCTTGTCGTCAATTCGAGCCAGGGCGGCGGCACCAAGGATACCTGGGTGCTGGACCAATGATGCTGTCGCGGACGGCCGACAATCTGTTCTGGCTTTCGCGCTATGTCGAACGGGCTGAATTCCTGGCGCGCATCCTGGAGGTGACCCAGCGCCTGGCTGCGCTTCCGGTCGCCTATTCCGGCTCCTCCAACGAATGGGATTCCGCCATCGCCACGGCCGGGTGCGCCGACGCGTTTTTCCAAGCCCATGCCGAAGCGAACAGCGAATCCGTCACCGATTTTCTCGCCTTCTCGCCGGACAATCCGGGTTCGATCCGCAACTGCTTCGAGATCGCCCGCACCAACGCACGCGCGGTGCGGACCGCGCTGACCGCGGACATGTGGGACACGATCAACGGCGCATGGCTCGAGCTCCAGCGACACGGCGCGCGGTCCAACTCGCGCGAACACTTGCCGCATTTCTTGCGCTGGGTTCAGGAAACCTCTCTGCGCTTCGATGGCTCCGCCTATCGAACGATGCTCCGCCGGGACCACTATTGGTTTTCGCGCCTGGGCGTGCACCTCGAACGTGCGGACAACACCGCGCGCATCATCGACGTCAAATATCATCTGCTCGTGTCCGACCGGCTGGGCGGACCGCTCGACTATTTCCAGTGGGCCGCCATCCTGCGTTCGGTGTCCGCGCTCACGGCCTATCAATGGGTGTATCGCGACAGTCTCAAGCCCTGGCTGATCGCGGATCTCTTGATCCTCAAACAGCAGCTGCCGCGCTCGCTGGCGAGCTGCTACGAGAATCTCGTTCGCTATCTCGACCACATTTCGCGCGCCTATGGCCGGCAGGGACAGGCGCAGCGGCGCGCCCGCGCCATGCTGATCCGGCTCGAAAACAGCCGGATGGAGGAGATTTTCCGCTCCGGCCTGCATGAATTCATTCTCGAGTTCATCGCCGAGAACAATCGGGTCGGCGCTGCCGTAACCGAGCAATATCTCGTATGACGTGCCGCCGCGGCTGGACAAGGACCGGGCAATCGCGATGATGCCTAGTGTGGCGGTTCAGAAGTCCGCATCATTCTTGCCGCAAGTCCCGGATGCGGACTTCTGAACCAAAGCCACCCTAGATCAATAAGTTGCTAGTGTCCTTCGATTCCGAAGTTCGCAAACGAGGGTGCCGCACAATAATGCGAACTTCGGAATCAGGACACTAGCGGAGATTGCAGCGATTCCCACACATCCCATGCGCGTTCGTATCCGTCATGAAACGTCTTATCGCTACGCGAGTCCGGCGTCCGGCATCATCCAGACGCTGCGGCTTACGCCGCGCAATCATGACGGCCAGTTCGTCCTCGACTGGCGCATCGAACTCTCCGCCGACTGCCGGCTGGCGCAGGACGAAGATGCCTTCGGCAACATCCTGCACACGTTCAGCGCCGACGGCCCGTTCGACGAATTGTCGATTCTCGTCGAGGGAGACGTCGAGAAGCAGGAGATGGCCGGCCTCGTGCGCGGAACCGTCGAGCGGTTTCCGCCTGCTCTGTTCCTTCGCGAAACGCCGCTGACGCACGCCGATGGCGCGATCAAGGATTTCGCGCGGCAGCTGGAGGACCAGGACGGCAACAGGCTGGACGTGCTGCACGCGCTGCTGGCCGCCATTCATGCCGACGTGACCTTCGATACCGATCCGACGCATGCCGGCACGACGGCCGCCGAGGCCTTTGCGCTCCGGCGCGGGGTGTGCCAGGACTTGACTCACATCTTCATCGCCGCGGCGCGCGTTCTCGACATCCCCGCACGCTATGTCAGCGGGTACTTTCATCGCTCGGACGGCGTCGTGGAGCAGGAGGCCGGCCATGCCTGGGCCGAGGCCTATGTGCCCGATCTCGGTTGGGTCGCGTTCGATGCGGCCAACGGCATCTCGGCAACCGAGGCGCATGTGCGCGTCGCCGTCGGGCTCGATTATTTGGGAGCGGCGCCGGTGCGCGGAAGCCGATATCGTGGCGGCGCGGAAACGCTGGGAGTCGCGGTCCATGTGATCGAGGCTGCGCGGCAGGTGCAGAGCTGACGGGCCAGGGATTGTTATGACCTATTGCTGCGGAATCCTCGTGCGCGACGGCCTCGTCATGATGGGCGACACGCGCACGAATGCCGGTCTCGACAACATCTCGACCTTTCGCAAACTGCATGTCTTCGGCCGCCCTGGGGAGCGCTGCTTCGCGCTGGCCTCCGCGGGCAACCTGTCGATCAGCCAATCCGTGGTCAGCCTGCTGACCGAGGGCGTGCTCAACCCGGTCACGGGAGAGGTCGAGACGCTGATAGAAGCACCGACGATGTTCCAGGCCGCGCAGCAAGTCGGCCGCACCATCCGCGCCGTCAAGGACGTCCATGGCGGAACGCTTGAGGCCTCCGACGTGAAATTCGACGTCTCCTTTCTCTTCGGCGGACAGATCAAGGGTGAAGGCCTGCGGCTGTTCATGATCTACGCCGCCGGAAACTTCATCGAATGCACCATCGACACGCCCTATCTGCAGATCGGTGAGCACAAATACGGCAAGCCGATCCTCGACCGCGCGATCACCCACAACATCGATCTCTATGACGCGCTCAAGATCGGCCTGATCTCGATGGATTCCACCATGCGCTCCAATCTGGGAGTCGGCATGCCGATCGACATCGTGGTGATGCGCCGCGACGCCTGCGATGCCGAACTGTCTTACCGCATCGAGCCGGGCGAGCCGTATTTCCACGATCTTCGCGAACGCTGGTCCGCCGCCTTGCGTGCCGCCCACAACGCGATTCCGCGTCCGCCCTATGCCCCGCCCGCCCCGAAGCGCCGGGCGGCCGAACTCGAACGGGAACCCGGGGTCGGACAGGATTCGCGCAGCGCATCGTGACGATTTCAGATCGACTTACCGACCGCCTCGCTCCGGACTGCAAGTCCGGCTGTCAGCCTCGTTACATCCCGCAATCCCGTCAAACTCTCTGCATTCCCTCAAGCGCGCATTAACCCCCATTAATGCAATTTTACGGTCGTGGTCGCCACTCCGCTATCCACGTAATCCTTTCGCGATTTGAATCCGCTATTCGAGGCGATGCGGCGAAAGGCGCCGCAGCGATGGGACAACCGATGCGGGCTTCGGCTCATCCAGTTTGGTCGCTCGGCGAGCGCGTGCGCAAGGTCATAGCGCCGATCGTGCTTTACGCTACGATTGCCGCCTTGTGCATTGCCGTTGCACTCGCCAATTCGATCGATCGCGGCGGTTTGACGCCGGTGCTGCTCGCACTCGCGCTCCTCGCGCTCATGGCGCTCTTTCTCTATGCGATCGTCTATGGCCGCAGCATCGCGGCGCAGGTTGCGAGCGGCGAAGACGACTTGCGCCTGCGCGCCGGACAGGACCCCTTGTCCGGACTCGTCAACCGCTCTCATTTCAGCGAGCGGCTCGAACGCACCGTCGAGACGGTACGCAAGACGGGACGGAGCGCCGCGGTCTTCTATATCGACCTCGACGAGTTCAAGAACGTGAACGACACGCACGGCCATCATGTCGGCGACGAACTGATCCGCTCGGTGGCGGAGCGCCTGCGCGCGATCGAGCCCGATGACGGGCTGGTCGCGCGGCTCGGCGGCGATGAGTTCGCCATCGTCGCTCATGGCCCGACCGATGATGCGACGCTGCTCGAAACCGCTGGGACTCTCATTCGCAGTCTCAGCGCGCCGCACAGGATCGCGGGACACGAGATCGTCATCGGCGCGAGTGTCGGAATCGCCTGCATCGACAGGACGACGACCGCGATCGACGCGCTCCGCTGCGCCGATATCGCGCTCTATCGCGCCAAGAATCGAGGCCGCAACCGCGCCTGCGTCTATGATGCGGCCCTGGATGCCGAAATCCGCCGCCGCCGCAAGCTTGAAAACGAGTTGCGCCACGCGCTCGACGCCGACGGGCTGCGCCTGGTCTATCAGACGCTGGTCGCCCCCGATGGCGAGCGCATCATCGGCGTCGAGGCGCTCTGCCGCTGGGATCACCCGGCCGAGGGCGAAATCCCGCCCTCGACCTTCATTCCGGTCGCCGAGCAAAGCGGACTCATCACGCGGCTGGGCGAGTGGGTCTTGCACCGTGCCTGCCTCGACGCGCGCGCCTGGCCGGGGATGCTGCTCGCGATCAATGTCTCGCCCCTGCAGTTTCGCCGGCCGGATTTCGTCGACGTGGTCAAAGCCATTCTCGAGGAGACCGGCTTCGACCCGAACCTGCTCGAGCTCGAGCTGACCGAAGTCACGTTGCTCGGCAGCGTCGAAGGCGCCGATCAGATCATGCGCAGACTGCAGGCGCTCGGCATCAAGATCTCGCTCGACGATTTTGGCACCGGCTATTCGAGCCTCCTGCATCTGCGCACCTTCCCCTTCGACAAGATCAAGATCGAGACGAGTTTCGTTCGCGCGATCGAATCCGCCGCCGACGCCGCCGCGGTGATGCATGGCATTGTCAGCGTCGGCCGTGGACTCGGCATGAAGGTGATCGCCGAGGGCGTCGAGACCGCGGAGCAGAATCTGTTCCTGCGCGCCGCCGGCGTGCATTCGATGCAAGGCTACCGCTTCGGCCCGCCTGCTGACGCCGCCGCGATTACGGCGCGCATCGCCGAGCAGCCCCACCGCGCACAGGCGCGGGGGTCCGGCTGATCCGCTGCCGCTGAGGGCAGGCACCTTCCGCTTCGCCCATCCCGCATTCTACAATGGATGCCGCATTGCGCCTCTCGCGCGCCAATCGCAGACATAACGGGGGAATGTCATGGCACAATTGCAGAAGGTCGCGATCGTCACCGGCGCCGGCACCGGCGTCGGCCGCGCGGTCGCGCTCGCTTTTCTGAAAGACGGATATGCCGTGGCGCTCGCCGGGCGGCGGAAGGAGATGCTGGAGGCGACCGCCAAAGACGGCGGGGGCAAATCGCTGATCGTGCCGACCGACGTGCGCGATCCCGAGTCGATTCGCACGCTGTTTGCGAAAGCCAAGCAGACCTTCGGCCGCCTCGACGTCCTGTTCAACAATGCCGGCATCGGCGCGCCCCCGGTTCCGCTCGAGGACCTGAAGCTCGAAAAATGGAAGGAGGTCGTCGACACCAATCTGACCGCCTGCTTCATCTGCACGCAGGAGGCGTTCAAGATCATGAAGGATCAGACGCCGCGCGGCGGCCGCATCATCAACAACGGCTCGATCTCCGCGCACGCGCCGCGCCCCTTCTCGGTCGCCTATACCTCGACCAAGCATGCGATCACGGGTCTCACGAAATCGACCGCGCTCGACGGCCGCGCCTACGACATCGCCTGCGGCCAGATCGACATCGGCAACGCGGCGACGCCGATGACCGAGCGCATGGCCGAGGGCGTGCTGCAGCCCGACGGGCGCAAGATGCCGGAGCCGCGCATGGATGCCGCGCATGTCGGCAGCGCCGTGCTCTACATGGCGGGCCTGCCGCTTGACGCCAACGTGTTGTTCATGACGGTCAAGGCGACCAAGATGCCGTTCGAGGGCCGCGGCTGAGGCCGCGCGCATCCGGTTCGAAAATTACACGGCGGAAAGATCAAATTCCCGTACACAATTTGTTGACACTCCGAACGCGACTTGAGGGTCGGAAAGTAGAACTAATGCGAGGCCCCGCCGTTTTGGTGTCTGGTTCGGGCAACCGGACCGCAAAACAAAAGAGGCCACAGTGAAACACAATCTGATGCTTTCAGCGGCGGCAGCGGCGCTGCTGCTTTCTGGAATCTCGACGAATGCGTCCGCCCTCGATCTGACCGGCGGCGAGCGCGTTATTCTGGCACAGGACGCCGGCGGCGGCGCCGGGGGTGGCGCCGGGGGAACCCCGGGCAACGCCCGCGACGGGCTACCGGCGCCGAACCGCTCCGGCATTGCCGGCGCGGCCGGCGGCGCCGGCGGCGGCGGGACTTCGGGCACCCCGGACATCACAACCGGCGTGTCGAATGAGCCGCTCAGCGCCGGCGGCGGACCTGCGGTCATTGTGCCGCCCGCGGACGTGACGACGGGCGGTCCTCTGGTCGCTCCGGCCCCGCGGTCGCAGAGCGATGTCATCGTCGTGCCGGCCCCGCACTGACAGAAGTAACGTAGTAGTCCACCAAATCAGGCACGCGCGTCCACCGGGCGCGCGTGCCTTTTCGCGTGGAGGGGCGGCCTTAATCCCTGACGACGGCATCGTGAACCGCTACTCTCTTTCTGGAGGGGGACGCGTCGGTTCATGCCAAACCTGCAATCCGCGATCGGCATCGCCGCCCTGATCGCCCTCGCCTGGATTCTGAGCGAACAGCGCCGCGCCGTCGCATGGCGCAACGTCGTGATCGGCGTCGCGCTGACGGTCGCGCTTGCGGCGCTGCTTCTGAAAGCGCCGCCGGTCAAAGCCGCCTTCGCCGCCGCCAACCGTGCCGTCGATGCGGTTGCCGCGGCAACGCGCGCCGGCACGTCCTTCGTATTCGGCTATCTCGGCGGCGGCCCCCTCCCCTTTGAGCCGAAGATCCCCGGCAGCGAATTCATTCTCGCCTTCCAGGCGCTGCCGATCGTGCTCGTCGTCAGCGTGCTGACGACGCTGTTGTTCTACTGGGGCATCCTGCCGCCCGTGGTGCGCGCCTTGTCGCGCGCGCTGGAGCGCACGCTGAACATCGGCGGCGCCGTCGGACTTTCGACCGCCGCGAATATTTTCGTCGGGATGGTGGAAGCGCCGCTGTTCATCAAGCCGTATCTCGCGCAGCTCACGCGCAGCGAGCTGTTCATCGTGATGACGGGCGGAATGGCCGGCATCGCCGGAACCGTCCTTGTGCTTTATGCGACGCTGCTCGGGCCGATGATCCCCGATGCCGCCGGACACTTCATTGTGGCCTCCGTGCTCGGCGCGCCGGCCGCCATCGTGATCGCGCAAGTCATGGTGCCGGAAACTTTCCTCGGCCGAAGCGGAGGCGAAGCCGAAGCGAGAGCCGGGGTCCAGACAACAGCGTCGCGAAGCGTCGATAAATTCGGGTCAGCCCGGGACACGAGCGGCTTCGATCCCCCGCCGGTCGCGAACAGCACCATGGACGCGATCGTGAAGGGCACCACCTCGGGGCTTGAGCTGCTGCTCAACATCGTCGCCATGCTGATCGTGCTGGTCGCCCTCGTGCATCTTGCAAACGCCGCGCTCTCGCTGTTGCCGGCGATTGCCGGCGCGCCGATCACCTTGCAGCGTCTGCTCGGGCTCGTGATGGCGCCGATCTGCTGGGCGATGGGCGTCCCTTGGGATCAGGCGCCGGCCGCCGGCGCGCTGATGGGCGTCAAGACCGTCCTCAACGAGTTCATCGCCTATCTCGAGCTCGCGCAATTGCCGCCCGGCGCGCTCGACGAGCGCTCGCGTCTGATCATGCTCTACGCCCTGTGCGGCTTCGCCAATTTCGGCAGCCTCGGCATCATGATCGGCGGCCTTACCGTGATGGCGCCGGAGCGGCGCGACGACATTCTCTCGCTCGGCTTCAAGTCGATCGTCTCCGGCACGCTCGCGACGTGCCTCCTCGGCGCCGTGGTCGGGGTGTTGAGCTAGAGCATTGTCCGCCCCGACGGGCACCGGTTGGCCGAAAGAAATGCCATAACAATAGTTCTGGAATTTGACTCAGATTCCATCCGATCGGATCAGACTCCAGCGGAGTGGATCATGACCGGATGCCGGCGCCTCAATGCAGCCGAAACACCCCGTCGATGGCCTTGATCTCGGCGGGCTTGATCAGCTTGGAATGGGCCACCGTGACCGAGTGCAGCGGGCCTTCGAGCTTCTCGCGCCAGAACTCCAGGAACTTGTTGAGTTCGGGAAAGCTCGGGCAGAGGTCATAGTCCTGCCAGACGTAGCACTGCAAAAGCCACCGGTGATCGGGCCGCCGGTAGAGGATCTGGGCCGTGGTCAGGCCATAGCCCTGAAGCTGACGCCGGAAGTCCGCACTGATCATGGATGCCCTCCTTGTGAATCGGACATCGAGTCTGCTGCGCCCCGGTCTCCAATTACAAGCCTAAACTCTGAACAAATCGTTTAGTTCCAAGGCATTAGCAGCATGTCCTGGAGTCTGCTGATAACACCGCGGGGAGGTTCAAAATTCTACTAGCAGTCCGCCAAAGCGAGTGCTAAAAAATTTCCCGGAGCCCCTTGCGGGGGTGCTGGCCGTCCCTACGTGGGATTGCGGAGGCCGGGTGGGGGAAGCTCCCTGGTCGCCGATTTTCAACAAGCTGCAATGCGATAAACAAGGAGGATTCCTATGAAATTCCGTCCGCTTCACGACCGCGTCGTCGTCAAGCGCATCGATGCCGAGGAGAAGACATCCGGCGGCATCATCATCCCCGACACCGCCAAAGAGAAGCCGCAGCAGGGCGAAGTCGTCGCCGTCGGTCCCGGCGGGCGTGACGAATCCGGCAAGCTCACCCCGATGGACGTGAAAGCTGGCGACCGCGTGCTCTTTGGCAAGTGGTCGGGCACCGAGGTCAAGATCGACGGTGTCGAATACCTGATCATGAAGGAGAGCGACATCATGGGCGTTCTCCAGGGTGGCACCGAATCCAAGCGCAAGGCCGCCTGAACTCAAACGGACAAAACCTTGATCCTCAGCCCTGCAAACGCGAGCGCGGCTCGCGTCGGGGTCGGGGACGGAGCAACACGAGGAAGGATCTATGGCTGCTAAGGAAGTCAAATTCTCGGTCGATGCGCGCGACAAGATGCTGCGCGGCGTCGACATTCTCGCCAATGCGGTGAAAGTGACGCTCGGCCCCAAGGGCCGCAACGTCGTGCTCGACAAGTCGTTCGGCGCGCCGCGCATCACCAAGGACGGCGTCACCGTCGCCAAGGAAATCGAGCTCGAGGACAAGTTCGAGAACATGGGCGCGCAGATGGTGCGCGAAGTGGCCTCGAAGACGTCCGACATTGCCGGTGACGGCACTACGACCGCGACGGTTCTCGCCGCCGCGATCGTGCGCGAGGGCGCCAAGGCGGTCGCCGCCGGCATGAACCCGATGGATCTCAAGCGCGGCATCGATCTCGCCGTCGAAGCCATCGTCGAAGACCTGAAGAAGAACTCGAAGAAGGTCACCTCGAACGACGAGATCGCCCAGGTCGGCACCATCTCGGCGAACGGCGACCAGGAGATCGGCCGCTTCCTCTCCGAAGCGATGAAGAAGGTCGGCAACGAGGGCGTCATCACGGTGGAAGAGGCAAAAAGCCTCGAGACCGAGCTCGACGTCGTCGAAGGCATGCAGTTCGACCGCGGCTACATCTCGCCCTACTTCATCACCAACGCCGATAAGATGCGCGTGGAGATGGAGGATCCCTACATCCTGATCCACGAGAAGAAGCTGTCGGGCCTGCAGGAACTGCTGCCGATCCTCGAAGCCGTCGTGCAGACCGGCAAGCCGCTGCTCATCATCGCCGAAGAGGTCGAGGGTGAGGCGCTGGCGACGCTTGTGGTCAACAAGCTGCGCGGCGGACTGAAAGTCGCCGCGGTGAAGGCGCCGGGCTTCGGCGATCGCCGCAAGGCGATGCTGCAGGATATCGCGATCCTCACGGGCGGCACCGCGATTTCCGAAGACCTCGGCATCAAGCTCGAGAATGTTCAGCTGAACATGCTCGGCCGCGCCAAGAAGGTGATGATCGACAAGGAGAACACGACGATCGTCAACGGCGCCGGCAAGAAGTCCGAGATCGAGGGCCGCATCGCGCAGATCAAGGCGCAGATCGAGGAGACCACCTCCGACTACGATCGCGAGAAGCTGCAGGAGCGGCTGGCGAAGCTCGCCGGCGGCGTCGCGGTGATCCGCGTCGGCGGCGCGACCGAAGTCGAGGTGAAGGAGCGCAAGGATCGCGTGGATGACGCCATGCACGCAACCCGCGCGGCGGTCGAGGAAGGCATCCTTCCCGGCGGCGGCGTGGCGCTGCTTCGCGCCGGCGAAGCGCTCAAGCGCGTGCGGACGCAGAACGACGATCAGAAGCACGGCGTCGAGATCGTCAAGAAGGCGCTCTCCTGGCCCGCGCGGCAGATCGCCATCAATGCCGGCGAAGACGGCTCGGTGATCGTCGGCAAGATCCTCGAGAAGGACCAGTACGCCTTCGGCTTCGACGCGCAGACCGGCGAGTACGGCGACATGGTCAAGAAGGGCATCATCGACCCGACCAAGGTCGTGCGCACCGCCTTGCAGGACGCCTCCTCGGTCGCCGGCCTCCTGATCACGACGGAGGCCATGGTCGCCGAACTGCCGAGGAAGCAGAACGCGGCCCCGCAGATGCCGGGCGGCGGCGGCATGGGCGGGATGGATTTCTAAGTCGCTGTGTAGGGTGGGCGACGCGAAGCGCACCCACTACGCGGCTCCTGAGCGGAGGCGTGGGCACGGCGCAAAATGCGCCTTTGCCCACCCGCTGGTTCACGACAAGATCGAAAAGGGCCGCGCAGCAGCGGCCCTTTTTTTATTGGCGTCGCGCCTCGTGACAATGCCCCGTAGCGCGGCAAATGACGCCTTCATCTATGCGCCCGCTCCAATTGCCACGTTCTTCCAGTCAAGCACCATCCGTAATCACGAAGGACACTAGGCCGTGTTGACAGTTTTAATCCAGAGCATTGCTGCGGCGATGCTTAGCATCGACAGGTAAGCTCTGGCCGTTTTCTCGTAACGTGTAGCAATGCGACGGAACTGCTTGATGCG
>JALHLQ010000011.1:76871-111046 GCA_022844485.1 Xanthobacteraceae bacterium | reverse complement strand
GATGGCCAGGCAGGCCAAAAACCTGCATCGGGGTTCTCCTTGATTCGAGTGTTGCAACCCGAGCTTCGGAGAACCCCTCCTTCTACTCAACCCGTCTCACATCTGTCTGAGCCCGGACAATCGGGCCGGTCAGGAGGCGGGGGTCACCAGTCTGAGGCCGACCACCCCTGCCACGATGAGCACGAGGCAGGCCAACCGGAGCGGCTCACGCGATTCGCCGAACAGGACCATGCCGAGCAGCGCAGTGCCGACGGCGCCGACCCCCACCCAGACGGCGTAGGCCGTGCCCACCGGCAGCGTCCGGACGGCATATTCAAGAAAAAGAATACTAAGAACCATGGCCGCGATGGTGGCGACCGTCGGCCAAAGCCGAGTGAAGCCATGGGTGTATTTCAGGCCGACCGCCCAGGCGATCTCGAACAGTCCAGCGATGAAGAGGCTTGTCCAGGCCATCTTGGTCGGCTTCAGTCCATGCGGTTAGGGTTGGCGCACGGCTCGCCACGAGTTGGTCTGCGTTGCAACGGCGAGCGGTGTTTTGGGATGGTGGGCGCGACAGGGATTGAACCTGTGACCCCTACGATGTCAACGTAGTGCTCTCCCGCTGAGCTACGCGCCCGTACCGTCAGATTGTCGGGATGCACACCCTATAATGGCTCGTGCCCTACGAGGCAAGTTGCGACCGCTGATGAGGCGCCAGTCAGGCAGCCAGCATTTTTTGCACTTGGTCCACGAGGTCGCGCAGATGAAAAGGCTTCGAGAGAACTTTGGCGTCCTTCGGCGCGTTCGAATCCGCATTGAGGGCGACGGCTGCGAAACCCGTGATGAACATGATCTTGATGTCGGGATCGAGCTCGGCCGCGCGCCTTGCCAGTTCGATTCCATCCATCTCCGGCATGACGATATCCGTGAGCAGAAGCTCGAAGGGCTCCTCGCGAAGCCGGCGATAGGCCCCAAGACCGTTGTCGTAGGAGATCACATCGTATCCGGCATTCTGCAGGGCTTTGACCAGGAAACGCCGCATGTCGTTGTCATCTTCGGCCAACAAAATCTTCGGCATGAACTCACTCGTTACGGAATGAACTGACCCAAGGGCCGTCGCGGAACTGTCATTCCATAAAGCCGGTTTTCGGTAAATATGGAGTGAACCGCACGGCTGAGCTTGTGTCTGGGCCCGCTCGTATGAAAGTATGAAGGCCGCCTCGAAATCGGGGATGTGAGGCCGAACGCAATGAGGAAGGCTCAATTTGCCTATGAGCGACCCTGATGGGGCCGAACTCGACCCGCCCTTCGAAATCATTGAACCCGCCGTGTGGCGCGCGCCGGTCCTGTTCAATTCCCCGCACAGCGGCCGGGTCTACCCGAAGGAATTTCTGGCTTCTGCCCGTCTGGACGTAGCGACCCTGCGCCGCTCCGAAGACTCCTATGTCGATGAGCTCGTGGCAGGCGTGGTCGAGCGCGGCCATCCTCTGATGCGCGCGCATTTTCCCCGCTGCTATGTCGACGTGAACCGGGAGCCCTACGAACTCGACCCCCGCATGTTCGACGGAAGGCTCCCCTCCTTTGCCAATACGCGCTCGATGCGCGTCGCCGGAGGGCTCGGTACGGTGGCCCGAGTCGTGGGCGACGCACAGGAGATTTACCATCAGCGAATCCCCGTCGACGACGCCCTTCGTCGGATCGAGGGCCTCTACAAGCCCTACCACCGAGCGCTTCGCCGCCTGCTGATGCGGGCGCACCGAGAATTCGGAGCGGCCATCCTGGTCGATTGTCACTCGATGCCCTCAAATGCCGGAACGCGGGACGAGCGCCCCCGCGCCGATATCGTTGTCGGGGATCGCTACGGAACCAGCTGCGTCACCGCCATTTCCGAAACGCTCGAGGCGAGCTTGCGTGATCTCGGCTACGTGGTCAGTCGCAATAAACCCTATGCCGGCGGCTTTATCACCGAGCACTATGGCAACCCCGCCGCAGGTCTTAATGCGGTGCAGGTCGAGGTCAATCGTGCTCTTTACATGGACGAGCGTCGCCATGAGCTCGCCCCATCATTCAAGCGGCTCGCCGCAGACCTCGTTGCCGTGGCCGACCGGCTTTCGGACATTCCGATCGAGGAACTTCGGTTCTATCGAACCGCCGCCGAATAAGAAAAAGGGCCGCTTGCGAACAAGCGGCCCAAGTCTAGGGAGGAAACGCCCAAGGAGGGCTGGCGGTAACGCGACGCAATCACGCTACCGCACTGCAATAACATACACCGCGTTGCACAAAAGGCAAGTGCTCCTGACATTCTTTCCAGGGTTTAGCCCTGCAATAACGTCGCATCTGCCCCTACCGGGGCGCTGACCTCCAAGGGTCACGTGCTCCGAAATAGATAAGGGATGCCAGTAGGATAGCGACAGCCTGGCAGCCGAAGACCACTCGATAGGCAGTCAAGGGATACACCCCCTCGGCGGCCGGAAAGAGGTCCATCACGGCCCCGGTAAGAGCTTGGGTCACAAATACCCCGCCCATGGTTCCCATGTTCAGGATCGTCATGCCCCGTCCGATCAACTTTGGCGGAAACAGCGCCTTGCCGTGGGCAATCAGCAGCGGCGTATAGGCGGAAAACGCGCCGATCGCAACGAACCAGCCGATCAGCGCCGGCGTGCTCAAAGTGCCGAGGAACGCGACGAGCGCCAAGGTTGAGGCCGTCGCCCCCGCGCCGAGCAGAACCGGAATCTTGTAGTTCCGGAATGGGCGATCCAGCGGCCCCCAGATGAACGAGGCGATGACTTGCGCGACCGCGGCGACGAACAAGAGGTCGCCCCGGCCTCTGAGATCATAGCCGTACACATGCGTGAGGTACGGAGCGCCCCACAATCCGACTACAAGCGCAAAACTCGAATGGGCCGTGAGGTGCATGGCAAACAGCCGCCAAACCGAGTCGGTTCGCAACACTTCGAGCAATCCGCCAAGACTGCCGCCCGCTCGACCCGTCCCGATCGGCTGACCCTTGTCAGCCACATCGTCGCGCACGATCAGCGCGATCATGACGGCCCCGGCCAGCGTGACGGCGCCGACGATCAGGAACGTCGCACGCCACCCGATCGCTGCGGCGGAATAGGCGAGTGGCGCGGTCGCGATCAACGCGCCGACGCTGCCGACGCCTATCTGAATGCCGGTGAGCATCGCAAAGCGGTCTGCCGGGTAGCGCCGCGCATAAACCGCAAGCGGCGCCATCAGATAGCAGGACGAACCAAGGCCGAGAAGGACGCGCCCGGCGATCAGGCTGAACAGCGAGGTCGCGGTTGCAAACACGATCGAGCCGACAATGACGATCCCCGCGCAGACAAGCATGCATGTCCGCGGCCCGAAACGGTCGAGCGCCATTCCAAGCGGGATTTGCGCCGCTGCAAATGCGACAAAGAAGGCGCTCGACAGAAGGCCGATCTCTGATGCCGACAGCGCCAGTTCTCGGGCGAGATCGGGCGCAATAACCCCCACCGAGTTCCGCAGGAACTGGCTGATCACGTAGATCGAGGCAAGCGTCCCCACCACCGCGAGAACGGCACCGGTGAAAAAGGTCCGTGACGCGTTCGTGCGTTCCGGGCTCATCGAAGCTCCGCCAGTCGAAATCCCGTGCTGGCATGCGCCAGGCGGGACCGCAAGCATGACGGCTGTTGCCGGCCATGCGACTCTCCGATACGTGCAATGTCGGAGAAGGTCGAGTCATGACTGCCGTCGATTTCGCCGCCTTTGTCGATGAACTTGCCACCGTGTCCGGCGCCGCCATCCTGCCGTTCTTCCGCACGGCGCTTAGCGTCGACGACAAGAGCGGCGGCAGCCGCTTTGACCCTGTAACCGCGGCGGACCGTGCGGCCGAATCCGCCATGCGCGCGCTGATCCGGCGGACCTTTCCTGACCACGGCATCGTCGGCGAGGAATACGAAGGCGAGCGCGACGACGCCGAATATGTCTGGGTGCTCGATCCGATCGACGGCACGAAGTCCTTTATTTCCGGAATGCCCGCTTGGGGCACACTGATTGCACTGACCCGTTTCGGCGAACCCGTATTCGGCATGATGCATCAGCCGTTCATCGGCGAGCGGTTCAGCGGAGATGGCGGCGCTGCCCGCTATCGCGGCCCCGCCGGCCACCGCGAGCTTCACGTACGCGGCTGCGGCTCGCTGGCCAATGCCGTCCTTTTCACGACGAGCCCGCTTTTGATGAGCGACGAAGATGTCTCGTCCTTCCGCCGCGTCGAGCAGAAGGTCCGGCTGTCACGCTACGGCGGCGATTGCTATGCCTACTGCATGCTTGCCGCCGGTCATGTGGATCTGGTGATCGAAACGGCTCTCAAGCCGCATGATGTCGTCCCGCTCGTCCCGATCATCGCAGGCGCAGGCGGCATCATCACCGACTGGCAAGGCCGCCCGGCTCTGGCGGGCGGCCGCATTGTCGCGGCCGGCGATGCACACATCCATGCCGCTGCGCTCGATCTGCTTTCCGGGCCATCCGGGTAGCGCCACCCCGAAAAGGCGATGTCGCTTTCGGGAAAGGTCACGCGCAAATCAGAATGTTAGGAAGGCAGGCCGATCAATCCTCAATCCATCGCCCCCTTAGAAAAGCGGCGTCCCTGGCACGAAGGCGTCGAAGGCGGCCCAGAACTGCTCGCGAAAGCGGTCTTGCTCCATCAAGATTTCGTGCCGTGAGCCGGGCACGATCAGATGCGAGCCGGCGCGCAGCCCCGCCGCGAAACGGCTGACGGCAGACGTCGAGACGATCGTATCCTCGCCCGCGGCCACAATAAGGATCGGCTGATAGATGCGCTGCGCGTAAGCAGGATCGGTAAACTCATCCATCGCGGCGTAGGCGGCGTCGAGCCACCCGATGGTAGGGGAGCCGAGCCCAAGCTTCGGCTCGGCCTCGACCACCGCGGCAATTCGCGCGTAGCGGACCGGATCGGACGTGAGCGGATTTCCGGCAAAGGGCTGCGATTGGAAGGCTGTTGCGCCGCCACCGGGTATGTAGCCGTCGCCCAGACCGAACATGCGCGCGAGGCGTACCGTGATCTTCGCTGGCCGTCGGGCGCCATGCCCCATCAATTCGATCATGGGGGCGGACAGCACCATGCGATCAAACCAGCGCCGACCCTTGTGCGCCGCCCGGATCAGATTGGCCCCGCCCATCGAATGCCCGAGCGCAAAGAACGGAGGCGGGCAATCCGGCAGCAGGATGTCCTTGGCAAAAGCTTCGAGATCGCGGTCGAACTCGGCGAAATCACCAACGTGCCCTTTTCGCGGATCCGCCAACGCGCGTCGCGACAGTCCCTGGCCGCGCCAATCGAGCACCGCGACCGCAAAGCCCCGGGACCGCAAATCAACGACCGTTTCGAAATACTTTTCGATGAACTCGGTCCGTCCGGGAAAAATGCAGACCGTTCCTTTCGGCCGTCCCGGCGCATGCCAGCGGGCAAAGCGGAGGATGACCCCGTCAGCCGTCTTCAAGGAACCGACGACGGCACTCTCGGGCACGGGGTTGGCATCGATCGAGACGAGATTCATGCGGCCCGCTTGCAGGAGAAGCAGGCCTTATAAAGCATGATCCCGAATGCTCAAACAAAACGACGGCAATCGGTTTTGCTCGAAACAGGCGGTGCCCTATCGTTCGCCGCGAACGCGTGCGCCGGCAACTTCGCGTGTCGTGGCATTGACCACGAGCGTCACCTGCTCGCCGCGCGGCCCGACCGCGTCGACGATGAAATGTTCGCCTCTCGCTCGGACATTCGACACGTCGCGAAACCCCCGTGACGCCAGATGTTTCGAAACGTCATCTGAGGAGAGCCGTCCATCGCCGCTCGGTCGCGGAAGTCGTGCGGCCGGCCCCTCGAATGGCGCGGGGGGAGCACGCGGGGCAAGGCCCGGCTTTGGACCGCGGTCACTGAAGACGCCGGGGAGACGCCACTCTCCTGGGAATATCGGCAAGGCAGTGAGCCCAAGTCCCCGGCCGGGGGCGCCGAACCCCGGAAAGCCGAAGCCTCGCTGCGGACCCCCCTGGGGAGGCCCCGGCCTGGGCGACTGGATGTTGGGCGCGCCGACGCCGCTCGTGCCCCGTTCGGCCGACGCGGCCGCCGCGGAGGCAAGACAGAGCAGCACTGGCAAGGCTCTGATCAGCACAACCATCCACCCGGGGCTTCGCAAGCAAGCATTGTCAGCTCACCCTCTCCTAGACATGCTGAACGGCTCTGCAAGGCGCAGTTCATCAAATTTTCACGATGTCTGCCGACCTTGAACGGCAAAACCCAAAATTCGTTCGCTGGTCCCCCTCAAGGCAGCACTTGCGGCCGAAAACGAGGCCCCTACATAGGAATCGGCGCTGGCCCCTTGGGCTGTGCCTGAACCGGTTCGGCCCTGTTGGGCGAACCCTCTGCATGTCGCTCACGCAACAGGAGGTCATGCCATGCGTGCGTTTGATCTGTCTCCCCTCTATCGTTCAACGGTCGGTTTTGACCGGCTGTTTTCCATGCTCGACCAGATGGGCGGTGTCGAATCCGCTCCCACTTATCCGCCGTATAACATCGAGCGGACCGGCGAGACCGCCTATCGCATCTCCATCGCCGTCGCGGGCTTCACCGAAGCCGATCTTTTGATTGAAGCAAAAGAAAACACGCTGACGGTGCGCGGCGAGAAAAAGGAAAAGACCGAGAACAAAGGCGAGGTGCTCTATCAGGGCATCGCAGCGCGTTCGTTCGAGCGTCGGTTCCAGCTCGCGGATCATGTCGAGGTGAAGGGCGCCGCCCTTGAGAACGGTCTCCTCCATATCGATCTCGTGCGCGAGATTCCGGAGGCGATGAAGCCACGCCAGATTGCGATCGGCAAGGCCCAGCCGAAGGTGATCGACGCCAGGGCTGCCTGATTTGAGGGGCGCCCCCGGTCCTACGGGGCGCTTCCTTTCCCACCTCTGGGAGTGCCAGTGGACTGGCTTCGATGCCCATGATCAACGGTCGCCGGCGAGCGACACAAATCGGTCCACCTCTTCCGAAACCGTTGCAAACGACGTAACGAGCCGCAGGAGCCTTGCATCCGCGGTTTGCGTGTTCGTCGGCAGCCACTCGGCGCTGCGGACATAATAGGTCGCACCGGCTGCTTTCAAACGTTCATCCGTCGCGCGCGGCACCAAGACGAAGACCTCATTCGCTTCGACCGGCCAGACCGGCTTGATGCCGATTCGGGCAAGCCCTGCGGCAAGGCGATTAGCCATCGTATTGGCGTGCCGCGCGAGCGAAAGCCATAGGTCGTCGGCAAAGTAAGCCTCGAACTGCGCGGCGATGAACCGATGCTTGGACAAGAGCTGTCCGCCGCGTTTTCGGCGTTCCGCCATGCCTTGCGCGAGCGCTGGATCGAAGAATACGACCGCCTCTGCGGCAAGCGCGCCGGCTTTGGTGGCGCCGAGCGAAAGCACGTCCACACCTGCTTTCCACGTCGCCTCGGCTGGCGAGGCGTGCATCCGCACAAGCGCGTTCGCAAACCGCGCCCCGTCCATGTGCACGGCAAGGCCGCCGGCATGCGCGATCGCGCTCAGCCTGCGTATCTCCTCCAGCCGGTAGATCGTCCCCGCTTCGGTCGCCTGCGTCAGCGACAGCACGGAAGGCGTGACGTGATGCGGCCCACCCCAGGCGCCGCGCTCGAGCCGCGCCTTGACAGCGTCAGCGGCGATCTTGCCGTCATCACCTGGCAGCTCCACCAGCTTCAATCCTCCGCCGAAGAACTCCGGAGCCCCGCATTCGTCGGTCGCCATGTGGCTCATCGCGTGACAGAAGACGGCGCCCCAAGGGGGCGACAGATGGGCGACAGCCAGCGCATTCGCCGCCGTTCCGGTCGGCACGAGAAAGACCGCCACCTCGCGTTCGAAGATCTCCGCAAAGCGCCGCTCGAGGCGGCGCGTCCAGTCGTCATTGCCGTAGCCAAGTGCAAACCCCGTGCTCGCTTCTGCGATCGCTCGCAGAATCGGGGGGGCCACGCCGGCGGTATTGTCACTCGCGAAGTCCATCGGCCCCTCATGGTGCACGCACTCCCTCGTCCCGGGGAGAAGGGAATGACCTCGTATGCAGCGTCCCCCGCGTCAAGCAATGCCATTGCGTGAGAATGGCGGCCTATGGTTCTTTGTGTACCCTGGACTCTGCCCACGGCAACAAATGGCAAGCGTCGGCGCCCAGCTACCGTTTTGTCCCTTGTGCCGCGAGCACAAATTTGCCATGTTGCTGTTAGGACAGCAATGCTGTCCTAATGCGGGCTTTGCCGGTAGCGCGGGACGCGCGGGCGTAGCGCGTGCCGTTCGGCTGCGCTGCAGGCAAACGGCGGTCGTCCCCCGGCCGCGCACCTAAAGGATGAACTCCGCGGCGCGGGTGCACTGCTCCCGCGAAAGCGAAGACCGCGCGCCGGATTGGCGGCATGAGAGGGCGATTATGGGAGCGTCACGACCGGGTCTGGAGTGCCATGCAGTCTCACGGGGGACCGACGCCGCGTGTGGGCGTCACCCCATGCATCCTGCGGCGCAAGGCCTCTTTGATCCGCTGCTCGAGAAGGACTCCTGTGGCGTCGGCTTCATTGCCGACATCAAGGGTCGCAAGTCGCACAAGATCGTCTCCGACGCCCTGACCATTTTGCTCAATCTCGAGCATCGCGGCGCGGTCGGCGCCGACCCGCGTGCCGGCGACGGCGCTGGCATTCTCGTGCAGATTCCGCACCGTTTTTTTTCCCGCAAGGCACAGGAACTCGGCTTCACGCTGCCGGAGCCCGGCCATTACGCGGTCGGCCACGTGTTCATGCCGCGCGAGCCGGCTTGGCGGCAGGTGATCCTCGATACCTACGCGGAGGTTGTCGCGCGCGAAGGGCAGGTGCTGCTTGGCTGGCGCGAAGTGCCGACCGATAATTCTTCGCTTGGCGTGTCCGTGACGCCGACCGAACCTGTGCACATGCAGGTCTTCATCGCACGCGGAAAAGGCATCAAGGACGAGGACGAATTCGAGCGTCGGCTGTTCATCCTCCGTAAGGTGATTTCCGGCACGATCTACAACAAGCGCGAACGGCGTCTTGCCGGCTATTATCCTGTTTCGCTCTCCTGCCGCACTCTAGTCTACAAGGGCATGTTCCTCGCCGACCAGCTCGGCAAGTACTATCCGGATCTCCACGAAAAAGATTTCGAGACCGCATTGGCGCTGGTGCATCAACGGTTCTCGACCAACACCTTCCCGAGCTGGCCGCTGGCGCATCCTTATCGCATGGTTGCGCACAACGGGGAGATCAACACGCTGCGCGGCAACTTGAACTGGATGGCGGCGCGGCAGGCCTCCGTTTCCTCGCAGCTTTACGGCGACGACATCACGAAGCTTTGGCCCATTTCCTACGAGGGCCAATCCGACACTGCCTGCTTTGACAACGCGCTCGAGTTTCTCGTGCGCGGCGGCTACTCGCTGGCGCATGCGGCGATGATGCTGATCCCGGAAGCCTGGGCCGGCAATCCGTTGATGGATAATGAGCGCCGCGCCTTCTACGAATATCATGCAGCGTTGATGGAGCCGTGGGACGGCCCGGCAGCGATCGCTTTCACCGACGGGCGCCAGATCGGTGCGACGCTCGACAGGAACGGTCTGCGCCCGGCGCGCTGGCTCGTCACCGCCGACGACCGCGTTGTCATGGCTTCCGAAGCGGGCGTGCTGCCGATTCCTGAAGACCAGATTGTCACCAAGTGGCGTCTCCAACCGGGAAAAATGCTGCTGGTCGATCTGGTGGAGGGCCGCATCATCGCCGACGACGAAATCAAGGCGAGCCTCGCGAAGAAGCACCCCTACAAGAATTGGCTCAAGCGCACGCAGATCGTGCTCGAGGACTTGCCGCCGGTGCAGCCGCGCGCCTCACGCACCAACGTCTCGTTGCTCGATCGTCAGCAGACCTTCGGCTACACGCAGGAGGACCTGCAGATCCTGCTCGAACCGATGGCGACCACCGGTCAGGAGCCCATCGGCTCGATGGGCAACGACACGCCCATCTCCGCGCTCTCCGACAAGCCCAAGCTGCTCTTCACCTACTTCAAGCAGAATTTTGCGCAGGTGACCAACCCGCCGATCGATCCGATTCGCGAAGAGCTCGTGATGTCGCTCGTGTCCTTCATCGGGCCGCGGCCGAACCTGTTCGACCTGAAAGGCCTTTCCCACCAAAAACGGCTCGAGGTGCGCCAGCCGATCCTCACCAATGAGGATCTGGAGAAGATCCGCTCGATCAGCCACATCGAGGAACAGTTCGACACCCGCACGCTGGACATCACCTACCCTGCTGAGCAAGCCGCGTCCGGGATGAAGGAGGCCCTGCAGAAATTGTGCGAGCGCTCGGAAGCGGCCGTGCGCTCCGGCTACAACATCATCATTTTGTCTGACCGCCGCGTGAGCGCTGAACGAATTCCGATTCCCTCGCTGCTCGCCACCGCCGCCGTGCACCATCATCTGATACGCAAGGGCCTGCGCACCGCGGTCGGCCTTGTGGTCGAGACCGGCGATGCGCGCGAAGTGCATCATTTCTGTTGTCTCGCTGGATACGGTGCCGAGGCGATAAACCCCTATCTCGCCTTCGAGACGCTGATTGCGATGAAAGATGATCTGCCGGAAAAGATCTCCGAGAATGAGATCATCAAGCGCTACATCAAGTCGATCGACAAAGGCATTTTGAAAGTGATGTCCAAGATGGGCATCTCCACCTATCAATCGTATTGCGGCGCGCAGATTTTCGATGCGGTCGGGCTGCGCCATGATTTCGTGGATCAATTCTTCTTCGGCACGGCGACCCGCGTGGAGGGCGTTGGCCTCGACCAAATCGCCGAGGAGACAGTGCGCCGCCATGCGGATGCTTTTGGCGAAGTCCCCGTGCTGCGCGACGCCCTCGAGGTCGGCGGCGAATATGCCTTCCGCCTGCGCGGGGAGGCGCATGTGTGGAATGCCGAGACGGTCTCGACGCTGCAACACGCTGTTCGCGGCAATTCGCAGGACAAATACCGCGTATTCGCCCGTCTGGTGAACGAGCAGTCGGAAAAGCTCGTGACCATTCGCGGGCTGTTCCGCCTCAAGTCGGCGACGGAGGACGGCCGCACGCCAGTGTCTCTTGAGGAAGTCGAGCCGGCGAAAGAGATCGTGAAGCGCTTCGCCACCGGCGCGATGTCCTTCGGCTCGATCTCGCGCGAGGCGCATACGACACTTGCGATTGCCATGAACCGCATCGGCGGCAAGTCGAACACCGGCGAAGGCGGTGAGGAGGCGGACCGTTTCCGGACCTTGCCGAATGGCGACTCCATGCGTTCTGCCATCAAGCAGGTCGCCTCCGGGCGCTTCGGCGTGACCACGGAGTACCTGGTCAATTCTGACGTTATGCAGATCAAGATGGCACAAGGCGCAAAGCCCGGCGAGGGGGGGCAACTCCCCGGCCACAAGGTCGATGCCGTGATCGCCAAGGTTCGCCACTCGACGCCCGGCGTTGGCCTCATCTCGCCGCCGCCGCACCATGACATCTATTCGATCGAGGACCTCGCGCAGCTTATCTTCGACCTGAAAAACGTGAATCCCTCGGCCGACGTGTCGGTCAAGCTCGTCTCTGAAGTCGGGGTCGGCACCGTTGCCGCCGGCGTATCGAAAGCTCGCGCCGACCACGTCACCATTGCCGGTTTCGAGGGCGGCACCGGCGCGTCGCCCCTCACCTCGATCAAACATGCGGGATCGCCTTGGGAAATCGGCCTCGCCGAAACCCACCAGACGCTTGTCAACAACCGCTTGCGCGGGCGCATCGCAGTCCAGGTCGACGGCGGCATCCGCACCGGGCGCGACGTCGTGATCGGCGCCATGCTGGGCGCGGACGAGTTCGGTTTCGCAACCGCCCCATTAATCGCAGCGGGCTGCATCATGATGCGCAAGTGTCACTTGAACACCTGTCCGGTCGGCGTCGCGACGCAAGACCCCGTCTTGCGTAAGCGCTTCCGGGGCCATCCCGAGCACGTCATCAACTATTTCTTTTTCGTCGCCGAGGAAGTGCGCGAGCTGATGGCTGAGCTTGGCTACCGCACGTTCAACGAGATGATCGGGCAGATGCAGATGCTCGACCAGGTCGACTTCGTCGCTCACTGGAAGGCAAAAGGTCTCGACTTTTCAAACCTGTTTCATAAGCCGGACGTCTCCGCTGACGTGAAGATCTACAAATGCGAGCCGCAGGATCATCAGATCGCCGAGATCCTCGACCGCAAGCTGATTGCGCAGGCACGGGCGGCGATAGACCGCGGCGCTCCGGTGAAGATCGAGACAAAGATCAAGAACACGGACCGCACCACCGCCGCCATGCTGTCGGGCGAGATCGCCAAGATCTATGGTCATGCCGGACTGCCCGACGACACGATCCACATCAAGGCAACGGGCACTGCGGGACAGAGCTTCGGCGCATGGCTCGCGCACGGCATCACCCTCGAGCTCGAAGGAGAAGCCAACGATTATGTCGGCAAAGGCCTCTCCGGCGGGCGGCTGATCGTCTATCCGTCGCGCGATGCCAGCCGCCTCGTGCCGGAGGAATCGATCATCGTCGGCAACACGGTGCTTTATGGGGCGATCGAAGGCGAATGCTACTTCCGCGGCATCGCCGGGGAGCGCTTTGCCGTGCGCAATTCCGGCGCGATCGCCGTTGTCGAGGGCGCCGGCGATCACTGCTGCGAATACATGACCGGCGGCGTCGTGGTCGTGCTCGGAAGAACAGGACGCAACTTCGCGGCAGGCATGTCAGGCGGCATCGCTTACGTGTTGGATGAAGACGGCGCCTTCGCGTCACGTTGCAATCTGGCGATGGTGGAGCTCGAGCCCGTGCTGGAGGAAGAAGAAGTCATCGACCGTCACTATCACACAGGCGATCTCGAGCACCACGGGCGGGTCGATGTGATGAAGGACATGACGCGCTACGACGCCGAGCGGCTGCACCAGTTGATCGCCAACCACATGCGCAACACCGGTTCGCGCCGCGCGCGCGAAATTCTCGATCGCTGGAACGAATACCTGCCGAAGTTCCGCAAAGTGATGCCGGTTGAATACCGCCGTGCGCTTGCCGAACTCGGGGCGACCGAGCCGCCTGTGCCGCGCCTGGCGGCCGGAGCGTAGTATCGCATGGGCAAGGTCACGGGTTTTCTGGAGATCGATCGCCAGGACCGGCGCTACAAGCCGGCCTCCGATCGCGTGCGCCATTACAAGGAGTTCGTCATTCCGCTCTCGGAAGAGGCGACGCGCGACCAGGCCGCACGATGCATGAATTGCGGCATTCCCTATTGTCACACCGGCTGTCCGGTGAACAACCAGATCCCGGATTGGAACGATCTTGTCTATCGTGGCGACTGGAAGGACGCGCATCTCAATCTTCATTCGACGAACAATTTTCCGGAGTTCACCGGCCGCGTCTGTCCGGCGCCCTGCGAGGCGGCTTGCACGCTGAACCTCGAAGACAATCCGGTCACAATCAAGACCATCGAGTGCACGATCGCCGACCGCGCCTGGGACGAAGGCTGGATCATTCCCGAACCCCCATCGCACCGGAGCGGCAAGAAGGTCGCCATTGTCGGCTCAGGTCCGGCCGGGCTCGCCTGCGCGCAACAGCTCGCTCGCGTCGGGCACGAAGTGCACGTGTTCGAGAAGTTCGCCAAGGCCGGCGGACTCCTGCAATACGGCATACCGGATTTCAAGCTCGAGAAGCGTTATGTCGACCGGCGAGTTGCACAAATGGCCGCGGAAGGCGTCGTGTTTCACTACAACGCGCATGTCGGCGTGAACGTGCCGGCGCAGGATTTGCTGAAAGGATTTGACGCGATCGTTCTCGCGGCCGGCGCGGAGAAGCCGCGCGATCTGCCGATTCCCGGGCGTGAGCTGTCGGGCATCCATTTCGCGATGGACTTTCTGCCGCAGCAGAATCGCCGCGTAAACGATGAGCCGGTCGAGGGCGCGCCGATCCTGGCGAGCCGCAAGCACGTTGTGGTGATCGGCGGCGGCGACACCGGCTCCGACTGCATCGGTACCGCGGTGCGCCAGGGCGCGTTGTCGGTCACGCAGCTCGAGATCATGCCGAAGCCGCCGGACAAGGAGGACAAGCTTCTCACCTGGCCGAACTGGCCGCTCAAGCTGCGCACCTCCTCCAGTCATGAAGAGGGAGCGGAACGTGAGTTCGCGGTGATGACCCAGAAGTTTTCAGGCAGCAACGGGCAGGTGAAGACGCTTCACTGCGCGCGCGTCGATGCGGACTTCAATGCCATCCCTGGCACGGAATTCGAACTGAGAACCGATCTCGTTCTCTTGGCCATGGGCTTCGTCTCCCCCGTGCATGAGGGCATGCTCGCCACTCTCGGCGTGGACCTTGACCCGCGTGGCAACGTGAAAGCCGACACGCTCTCCTACAAGACATCGATTCCGAAAGTCTTTACGGCCGGCGACATGCGCCGCGGCCAGTCGCTCGTCGTCTGGGCGATCCGCGAAGGCCGGCAGGCGGCCCACTCCGTCGACGCGTTCTTGATGGGATCGACGACCCTCCCGCGGTGAACAAGCCGGTGTGCTTGGTCTTGTCGGGCTCGCTACCGTCCGAACGGCCAGAAACTTGGCCAGCGCGACTGCGGCGGCGCGTATTGCTGCTGGTACTGCGGACGCGGTTGAGCAACCCGCGGCTGAGCGGGACGCGACGGAACCTGTTTTGCGGCGGCGGCCGCCTGCGCGGCGCGCGCGGCGGCTTCGGAGCCGGGCGGCGGCGGCAATTCGGGTTCAGTGATGTTGCTCACGCTTGCATTGGTCATTTCTCGCCGCGGCCAAGCGAAGTCGTCGGCGCGTCCAGCAGGAGCTGAAATGGCCTCACCGCGCAACAGCACGCGCGTTGCGGTCTGGTCGGGGGCTGGATTGCGCGCGCTGCCGCCTAGCAATTCCTCGCCACCCTTTGGCGCGCCCGTCAGGTATACGATCGGCCCTGCGACAGGCCGCCCCGGAATGATACGGCCGCCGGGCGCCAAGGGAGGTAGCGGCTCTTCGGGCGCCTGCGTCGGCAGCGACACGAGCACCGGCTGGGCGACAAGGGCCCGCTGGATTTCGCGCTCAACATAATGCGCAAGCTTGCGCGCTCCAGCCTTCGTGAAGTGGATGCCGTCGGCCGTGCGTAAGCGGCGGATCTGGCCTTCGACATCGGGCCCTTGCACGTTGAAGCTTCCGCCGTCGTCCACAAAGCCGTCCCAAACGTCGATGTAGGTGATACCGGCCCGCTCGGCGCGGGTCCGGACCAGTTCGTTCAGGAATACGGCGTCAGCGGTCGACCGCGTACCGCGAACCGCTGGTAGGCCGACCCAATAAACCGGGACGCCTTTGGCCTTGAGCACCACGATCAGTTCGTCGATTCTTTTGCCGTAAAGCTCGGTCCAGCGCTCGGATCTGAATTCGTGGGTGAGCAAGGTTCCGCCACGAGTTCCCTCCGGCGCCGTCACGGAAGGCGGGTCGCCACCCTCTTCAGGTCTCTGCTGCGCAGGCGTCTCTGCCGGCTGGGCTGGCTGCGGCGTGGTCTGGCTTTGTGCGCCGGGTCGTCCTTGCTGGCTCTGAGCCGATTGACCCTGGCCCGGCGTACGTCGCGGCTCCAGCCGTTCCCTGATCGCCTGACGATCGCCGAGCCCGATCATCATGACAATGAAGTCGGCCTTGTCGGCATTGAGAATGTCGCGTGCAGCCTGCACCCAATCAAGCGAGTCGGCTCGCGTGTCACCGCGGATCAGACCTGAATTCGTCCGATGTTTGCGAAGAATTCCGATTTCCGGCGTCTCGTTGAACGCGTCCTCGAGTCCATAGGCCAGCCAATCCGCCATTGAATCGCCGAGCACGACGATGGTTTTCGGTGGCGGCTGGTCGGCTTTGCGCGGGGCTGGAGCAGGCGCCCGCGAATGATCCGCCGGCGGCTGCGGGCGCTCTCGTTGCTGATACTCGCGCGGATCGTAGTAGGGACCGCGCCGCCGTTCGAGAAACGGATAACGGTCGTCGAAGAAGAACTGCCCTCGCGCCGGCGTCGTGCTTTGCACGTAGACGGGGATCGCAACCACGAACGGCAGGACGGCGAGCGCCGCGCGGAGCAGAGAGTTCAGGTTCATCGCGTTGCCCTGTTTGCTGCCGACATAATACCTGATCAAGGCCGGGAGTAGGCAGCCTTTCCGGCAGGACAAGGGTTAACGCGCCCGAAGCCTGATCAGGAGTTCCTCCGAGGCAAACCCGTCCGGAACCAGACCGGCCCGCGACTGGAAATCGCGCACGGCAGCCCGTGTCTTCGGTCCGATCCGCCCGTCCGCCTCGCCGGAATAGAGCCCGTAATGCGCAAGCCATTGCTGGAGTTCCAGCCGCTCTGCGCGCCCCAGAACCCGCTGCTCGCGCGGCCAGGGCTGAACGATCGGGCCGCCCCCGTGCAGCCGGTCGGCAAGATGGCCGATGGCAAGCGCATAGGCCTCCGCCGGATTATATTTCATGATCACGCGGAAATTGCCGAGCATGAGAAAACCTGGCCCGCGCGCGCCGGCGGGCACGAGGAGATAGGCGCGCTCGCCTGGGCGCGGAAAGCCTTGCCCGGACGGGCGCGTCACGCCCATGGCCTGCCACTCCGCCAGCGTGAATTGCCGGGAGCGATCCGCAAGCAGGTAATCGAAGCCTTGCGGCACGATCACCTCATAGCCCCAGGCCTGGCCCTCGGCCCAGCCATCGCGTTTGAGGTTGTTGGCGGTCGAAGCGATCACGTCGGGGATGGACTCGACCACGTCGCGCCGGCCGTCGCGGTCGAAGTCGAGCGCAAAACGTTTGAACGATGTCGGCATGAATTGCGTCGGGCCGAACGCGCCGGCCCACGATCCCCGCAGGTTCTGCGGGCGCACGTCGCCGCGATGAAGGATCTCGAGCGTGGAGAGGAACTCTTCGCGGAAATAATCCTGCCGTCGTCCGATGCAGGCGAGCGTCGCCGTCGAGCGAACCACCGGACGGTCGCCGCCCTGCGTGCCGTAATTCGATTCGACCCCCCAGATCGCCGCGATGACGTGCCGGTCCACGCCATAGGTTCTCTCGACGGCCTCAAACGTGGCCTGATGCAAGGCGAGCAACTCACGCCCCCGGGCAATACGCGCATCGGTCACGAGGACGTCGAGATAGTCCCAGAACGCCTTGCTGAACTCAGGCTGCGAATCGAGCAGGTCCATGATACGCAAATCCGGCTCGAGTCCTGCGGTATGCGCGTCGAAGCTCTGCCGTGAAATGCCCCGCCGCGCCGCTTCCGGCCACAACTGCGCAATGCAGGTCGGAAAGTTCGCCGCAGCCGCGCGGATGGCGTCAGCGGTCATCAGCGGATGGCCGGACGCGCCGGATTCGCCGCTCCAAGGCGGTGCCGGCGGGGGCATTGGGGGGGTCGCGTGCGTGGGCAGCGCGGCAGGGGCGACTGCCGGCATGGCGCCACTCGTCACCGGTATCGGCGCCGGCGGTCGATTGATCGTTCCTTGAGCGAACGCTCCATGCGCCCCCAACGCGCCCAGCGCCAGAGTCGGCAGCAGCGAGCGCAGACGCAAGGCGCGTCCTTTCGTCGTCATGCGTGTTATTCCCCTGGCCGAGCGGAGCACCCGCAAAATCGGCCCTTGGACCCTATTGGCCCGGTTTGAGTTTACCGCCGATTAACGCCTGCGGGCGCTTCTGACAACCCGTGACGGCCTAAACCACGTGCGACGAAACCGCGTGACCTTGCGTCTGCCTTCATGTTTTCTCATTCCCTGGACACAGGAACGATCCCTCCCATCCCCCGTTAATCCTCCGAATTGCCCTCCGACATGACCCCGATCCGCAAAGCCATCTTCCCCGTCGCCGGCCTTGGCACGCGCTTTCTTCCCGCCACGAAAGCCATGCCCAAGGAAATGCTGACCGTCGTCGATCGGCCTTTGATCCAGCATGTCGTGGACGAGGCGCGCGAAGCGGGAATCGAGCATTTCATTTTCGTGACAGGCCGCAACAAAGGCGTGATCGAGGATCATTTCGACCGGCAGGTGGAGCTCGAACTGACGCTGAGCGAGCGCGGCAAACGTTCCGAGCTCGAAGCGCTTGCGCGCGATCTTCCCGGCCCAGGCGCGACGAGCTTCACCCGCCAGCAATCGCCGCTTGGCCTCGGCCACGCGGTTTGGTGCGCGCGCGATCTCGTCGGCGACGAACCCTTCGCGCTACTTCTGCCAGACGTGCTCGTGCAGTCGCGCAAGAGCTGCTTGGCGCAGATGATGGACGCCTATCGCGACCTGCGCGAGCCGGCGAACATGATCGCCGTCGAGGAGGTTCCAGCCGAACGAACGCCCATGTACGGCGTAGTCGGCATCGGCAAGGCCGAGGGCAAGGCGTTTTCGATCACCCAGATGGTGGAGAAGCCCCCGAAGGGGACCGCTCCGTCCAATCTGATCATTACCGGCCGATACATCCTGCAGCCGCAAATTTTCGGCCTCCTGGAGAAGCAGGAGGAAGGCGCAGGCGGTGAAATTCAGCTGACCGACGCAATGATCAGGCTGGCCGAGCGCACGCCTTTTTATGGGTTCAGATTTGAAGGGACGACGTTCGACTGCGGTTCCAAGATCGGCTTCCTGTCGGCCAATGTCGCCTACGCGCTTGCGCGCGACGACATCGCGCCGGCGTTCCGCGACGAGCTCAAGCGCCTGTTGGGAGAGCGGTAAGAAGCAGCTCGGATAGACGCCGACATCCAAGACAGTCAGTGCTGCAGCCTGACGCCGCCGAGTACGATCGTCGCCGCATAATCGTTGCCGGCGACATTGGACGTCCGCCATTCGCGCCGCGCCTCGCCCTTGAGCTGCGCATGGCGCGACATCTTGTAAGTCATCGTGGCGCCGATGAGATAGCGTTCGTCCTCGCGCGCCGAGCCGGCATAGGTATCCGTGCCGTAGCCGAACCTGACGTTTCCGATGAGCCAGCGCCGGAACGCGTGCTCGACTTCGACCCCGGCGTCACGCACCAGCGTTCCTGAAATGCCAGGCGAGATGGTTTCATCGACGCTTGTCTTTGCCGTGAATTTGACCGTCGTGAGCGGGGAGACCGACCATGAGAGCGCCGCCTCGGTGAGGAGGCCGCGCAAATCGGGCAGTCGCTGATCCTTGTAGGTGCGAGCGATATGGCCGATCGCGGCTTCTCCCGTGAACTTGCGCGTCAGCTCGAACGTCGTTCCTGCCTTCACGACCGCGCCACGCGAGTCGCGTCTAAATCCGGAGGTGTCAAACGCGAGTTCATGCTCTCGCGTATCGATACCGGTTTCGACGAAAGGTTTCACCCCGGGAAGAAGCTCATAGCTGCCGCGCAGAAGGGTTCCGTATACGTCGTAGTTGCGTTCCGCATTACTCGCGCGAGAGCCGTCTGTCAGTTGCGAGTCGGCCCATTGCACGTGATCAAAGCTTCCCTTGAGCGCAAGCTCGAAGCGATTGAACCGATGCGCTGGACCCGCAATGAAGCCGTAAGTGGAGCGCAGCGGCCGCTTCGCGAGATCGGCTGGCAAGTCTGGGGCGGCCGGGTTCACGCTCTCGATGCGCGCTCGGGTCTCGAAGTCCAAACGCGTGTTTCGTGACATATCGACCCGTCCCGTCAGCTTGCCATCGAACTCCCGCCCGTCCAGCTCTGAAAGTTTGTCGTAATTGGTGAACCCGCCGCGCAGCACGCCGGTGAGTTCATGCCGCTGCCAGATGGAACGGAACACAAGCTCGGGCACAATGACGGTCATCGCCGACCCCCGCCCAACGCTCGCGCGCGCCGGATTGCTGTCGTAGCCCGCTTTCAAGTCGACACCGGCGAAAAACGCGAAGGCTCCCGCATAAAAGCCGATCGGCGCCACCGGGTCGCCTTCGGCGGTGCGAGACCGTCGCGGATGACCGGTCTCCTGGGCCGGCGCGCCCGCCCCAGGGCGCAGAGCGGCTCGCAGGGGCGCGCTCTCGGGATTTCGGACGGAGGCACTGGCGGACCTGCGCGCGGGCGCCGCAGCCCTTTTTGCATAGACCGAGACAAATCCGGTCTTGCCGGCGCCGGCGCCGGGCGGCGCCTCGTATCGCGGTATGGCGCCGATACGCGGGGGTGCAGTGACACCGCGCCGCTTATGCTGCTCCTTCTTGGCAATTGTGCGATCGCGCGGCGTGCCTTGCACGGGGTCGGTGTCTAACGCCTGTTGGGCGCTGCCCCGCGTCGGCGCTCCCAACGCGACGCTTGCCGCCATCAAAGACACGAGTACGAAACGGCTCTCACGCACCACGGCGGAATCCTTGGAAGCGCGCCGCCGCTTGCCCAACAGGGCGCTCGCACTTCCGGCAGACTTATGGTTTATGGGAATAGAACGAGGATGGTTAACGCGGCGTTGATGGGGGCGTCGTCGGCCTGCTGTTTTCGTGTTAGATTCCTTGCGTTTTCCCCCGCACAGGACGGCCAATGGGAGAGCCGGAAGCCTCAACCAGCAATCGCACTGTCAATGCCCGCACACGGCGCCTGATCGACTCCGCCCTGCGCACGCTCGACGCCGAAGCGAGTGGCGTGACGGCGCTTGCTACCGCCATTCAGAATGGCCTCGGCGCAAGCTTCATTGACGCCGTGGAATTGATCTCGAAGGCGCGCGGCCGCGTCATCGTCACTGGAATGGGCAAATCGGGCCATATCGGTCGCAAGACCGCGGCGACCCTCGCATCGACGGGCACGCCTGCCTTTTTCGTGCATCCGGGCGAGGCCAGTCATGGCGATCTCGGCATGATCACTGCCGATGACGTCATTATGGCGCTCTCCTGGTCGGGCGAGACCGCTGAACTGAAGGACCTGATCGAATATTCACACCGTTTCCGCATCGGCCTTCTCGCCGTCACGGCGAATGCGGACTCCACGCTTGCGAAGAACGCGGACATCGTTTTTTTGCTGCCGAAAGCGCGCGAGGCATGCCCGCATAACCTCGCGCCTACGACCTCATCGCTGATGCAGCTTGCGCTGGGCGACGCGCTTGCGATCGCGCTTCTGGAAAGTCGCGGCTTCACCGCACTGGATTACAGCGTCTTTCATCCGGGAGGCCGGCTGGGCTCGCTGCTGAAATTCGTACGCGACCTCATGCACACAGGCCAGCGCGTTCCTCTCGCGCGGCTCGGTGCAGGCATGCCGGACGCCATCGTCGAGATGTCGGCCAAAGGCTTCGGCTGCATTGGCATCGTTGACGAGCGCGAAAAGCTCGTCGGGATCATTACCGACGGCGACCTGCGTCGCCACATGCGGCCCAACTTGCTCGATGCCCGCGTCGAAGACATCATGACGCGCAACCCGAAATGCGCCCGTCCAGATCAGATCGCCAGCGAAATTCTCGAGATGCTGAATTCGTCGAAGATCACCGCCGTGTTCGTCGTCGAAGCCGGCAAGCCCACCGGCATTCTGCATCTGCACGATCTCTTGCGCGCAGGCGTGGCGTAATTCAGTTCCGCCATCCCATCAGTTCGCGCCGCACGAGCGTCTCGATCACCGTCATTCCCGCGGCGCTGTCGTTGAGGCAGGGGATCGCGGCGAAATTCTCACCGCCATGATGCCGGAAAATTTCTGCGTTCTCGACCGCTATTTCTTCCAGTGTCTCGAGGCAATCTGCGGAAAATCCCGGCGTAACAACTGCGAGGTTCCTCACGCCGCGCTCGGCCAAGGCCTGCACGGTCGCATCCGTATAGGGCTTCAGCCACTCCGCCGTCCCGAAGCGCGATTGGAAACTCATGATGAAACGGCTCTCGTCGAGCTGGAGCCGTTCGCGCAGCAGGCGCGCGGTCTTCACGCAATGGCAATGATAAGGATCCCCCTTGAGCAGGTAGTCCTTCGGCACACCGTGAAACGACGCCAGAATGATGTCTGGCTTGAAGGGCAGTCTAGCAAGTTCGGATTCAAGTGAGACCGCGACCGCATCGATATAAACGGGATCGTCGTGGTAGGGCGGTGCGATCCGGATGGTCGGCTGCCAGCGCATGGTCTTCAGCGCGTCAAACGCCTTGTCGCACACCGTCGCGGTCGTCGCAGCGGAATATTGCGGATAGAGCGGGACGATCAGGATGCGGTCGCATCCCTCTTGCTGCAATGCATCGAGGCGCGACGCGATGGATGGATTGCCGTAGCGCATCGCCCAATCCACCACGAGCCGCGGATCGCCGAGCGCGGCATCCAACTTCTCGGCCTGCGCCCGCGTGATGGTCTTCAGCGGCCCCTCGTTCCGCTCCTTGTTCCAGATCGTGTCGTAGTCGCGTCCTTTGCGCGAGGGACGCACCGTGAGGATGATGGCGTTGAGCACCAGCCACCACTTCAGGCGGTTCTCTTCGATGACACGCGGGTCGGAAAGAAACTCTTTCAGATACCGCCGCATCGACCAGTAATCGGTCGCGTCCGGTGTGCCGAGATTGACAAGCAGCACGCCGATGCGCCCGTGCGCGACCGGCGGATGATCGCCGGGCGCATGCAGCGGGCGGGAGCGTGGGGAGGCAATCGCGTCCATCGAGATAACCGGCTCGGCCAAAGGTGATTTGCCTCCCCGCTGCGGCAAGCGGTGAAGGTCGCGTATGTGATAGGCATGCCGGGCCCGCCGCACAAGCGCGAATAAAACGCCGTATCGGCGCAACGCTAGGCGAGTAAGTTCAGTATCCCCGCTCGTCGGCGATCACTTTGCCGTCGTTCGGCAGGGCCCCGGGCGTCGCGAATTCCACCCGCCCCTTGAGCTTGGTCAGCGATTGCAGCGTCGCTCCGACCGCCTCGGCAAGGCCGTCGGCGGCAGGCGCGCATTCCGCGCGCAGCGTCATCACGTCCTGCTCTGCCTCCCGCGTGACGACAAGCCGCACGCGCCCGAGCTCCGGATGGCGCCTCGCCACGTCCGCCACCTGCCCGGGGTGGACGAACATGCCTTTCACCTTTGTCGTCTGGTCGGCGCGCCCCATCCAGCCCTTGATGCGCATGTTGGTTCGCCCGCAAGGCGACGCGCCCGCAAGCACCGCCGACAGGTCTCCAGTGGCAAGACGGATCATCGGATAATCGCCATTGAAGGTCGTGACGACGACTTCGCCGACGTCTCCGTCCGGAACCGGATCGCCCGTGCCCGGGCACACGATTTCGACGATAAGCAATTCGTTCACGATCATGCCTTCGCGCGCTTCGCTCTCGTAGGCGATTACGCCGGCATCCGCGGTCGCGTAGCATTGCAGCACGGCGACGCCGCGCTCCGATAGCTCTTGCCGCAGGGAGTGCGGCAGCGCCGCGCCCGACACGAGTCCGCGCTTGATCGATGACGCGTCCTTGCCGCTCTTCGCCGCCGCATCGAGCAGGATCTTCAGGAAATCCGGCGTGCCGACATAGCCCGCAGGCCTCAGATGCGCGATGGCGTCGAGCTGCTGCTCGGTGTTTCCGATCCCGGCGGGAATGACGGCGCAGCCAAGCGCATGCGCGCCAGACTCGAGAATGAATCCACCCGGCGTCAAATGATAGGCGAAGGCATTGTGCACGATGTCCCCGGTTCGGAAACCCGCCGCGAACAGCGCGCGCGCCGCGCCCCACCAATCTTGCGCGTGGCCCTCGGGCTCGAAGATCGGCCCTGGCGACATCAGAAGCCGCTTTGCCTGGCTCGCCGGCGTGACGTTGAAGCCGCCGAAGGGAGGCACGTCCTTCTGCCGCTGCAGCAGTTCGGATTTCCGCAAGATGGGCAGCCTGGCCAGCGCCGCGCGCGAAGTCACCGCTTTCGGATCGACGCCCTTGAGCTGCTCCGCCCAGCCAGGCGTCCTTAGCGCTCGTGCAATCATTTTCGGCAGCAACGCAAAATGCTCGTGCTCGCGCTCCGCGGCGTCAAGGATTTCGTGATCGTCGTAATGCTCCCGCATCGTCAGATCGAAACTCCGCTCGGCGCCGTGAATGTTTCGTCCATGACATTGCCGGTATTACGCACAGCCTGCGGTTCGAAAATCAGGACCTCCGCTTCCTCATCGGCTGCCGTTCGATGCTCGACGCCACGCGGTACCACGAGCCCTTCGCCGGGCTCAAGCTCGACCGTGCGATCGCGAAACTCCACGCGGAAACGGCCCTTCCAGACCAGAAAAAACTCGTCCTCGCGTTCGTGACGATGCCAAGGAAACACTCCTTGGACTTTGACCGCCTTGATCTCCTGCCCGTTGAGAGCAGCGATGACCTTCGGTCTCCAGCGTTCGTCGAAACGAGAGAACTTGTCCGTCAAGTTGATCTTTTCGATCATTGGCGGTTCCTAAGCCAACCACCGTTTGCGGCGCTTGTAGTGTTTTCCTTCCCGGAACGATTTGCGCTTGCCCTCGGCGATGCCGAGGTAAAATTCCTTGACATCCTCGTTCTCGCGCAGGGACTGCGCGTCGCCGTCCATCACCACGCGGCCATTCTCGAGAATGTAGCCGTACCGCGCATAGCGCAACGCCATGTTGGTGTTCTGCTCGGCCAGCAAGAACGATACGTTTTCCTTTTCGTTGAGGCTTTGAACGATCTCAAAAATCTCCTCCACGATCTGCGGAGCGAGTCCCATCGACGGCTCGTCGAGCAAGATCATCTTCGGTCGCGACATCAGCGCGCGGCCGATCGCGCACATCTGCTGCTCCCCGCCCGACGTGTAGCCGGCCATCGAATCCTTCCGCTCCTTGAGGCGAGGGAAATACTGATACACGCGATCGATATCGGCCCGGATCGCAGCGGCGCCATCCCGGCGGGTGAAGGCGCCGGTAAGGAGGTTCTCCTCGACGGTGAGATGGCCGAAAACATGCCGCCCTTCCATCACCTGGATGCAGCCGCGGCGCACGAGCTCGCTCGGCGATCGGGCCTGCACCTCCTCGCCGTCGAACACGATGGCCCCCTTTGTCACCTCGCCGCGTTCAGAATAAAGCAGGCTCGAAATGGCTTTCAGCGTTGTCGTCTTGCCGGCGCCGTTTGCGCCAAGCAAAGCGACGATCCCACCGCGCGGCACCTCCAGCGACACGCCTTTCAGGACCAGAATGACGTGATCGTAGATCACCTCGATGTTCTTGACCGTGAGAATGGCATCGACCGCCGCCGCCGGAGCGGCGGAAGCGGTTTTTGTCTGCATTGCCAGAGACATTTGCGGCTCTTCTTCTCCGTGGGAGAGTCTCGTTGCGGTCGAAAATGGCTTCGCTCGGCCTGGACCGCCCTCTCCCCGAAGGGGAGAGGGCGTCCTTTGCACCCTGCCCGCTCAGCGCGCGGAACTGAGTGAGCCAGCTCACATTACGAAGATTTGTCGCAAGGCTCCGTGCGCGCCGGCCACGGCTGGTTTTTTGCAACATAATCCTTGGCTGCGGCTTCGAGCAGCGGGCGCACGCGCTCCTTGATGGGCTGGATCCAGTCGGAGACCTTCACCCATTTTGCACCGTCCCACTGCTGCATATACGCGCCGTGATGGCCGTTATGATCGGAGCATGTGATGTTGACGATGGGCGCGCCGAACTCCGGAAGCCCAAGCTCCTTCCAGCGGTCGGCGGTGATGCGCAGCGATTCGAAGCCACGCCGCACGTCCTCGCCGGTGACGACCTTCTTGCCGGTGATGCGCTGCGCGGTGCGGATCGCTTCTGCGATCAGGACGGAGTTGTACACGCCCCGATTATAAAGATTTTCCCCGAACTTGTCCGCTTGCACCTGGCTCTTGCCCCGATCGACCACGTGCTTCTTGATGTCCTGAAGCGCCGGGTAGTTCGTGCCGATGCCGTTGAAATTCAGCGTGAGGTAACCCTTCGCCTCGGCGCCGCCGCCGCGGGCATCGTCTTCGCCGCCGGACCACCAGATGCCGACGAATTTGTCCATCGGGAAGTTGATGCGTGTCGCTTCACGCACGGCTGTCGGATTCATGGCGCCCCAGCCCCACATGATCATCCAGGCCGGCCGGTCGCGCCGCACATTGAGCCATTGCGCCGACTGGTTCTGCATTTCGGTCGCCGGCACCGGATAGAGCTTCACCTCAAAGCCGTAATCTTTGGCAAACTGTTCAAGCAGCGGAATTGGCTCGCGGCCATAACCGCCGTCGAAGAAGATGTAGCCGATGGTTTTCCCCTTCAGCTTCTCAAGCCCGCCTTCCTTGTCGCCGATGTAGCGAAAGATCATCGACAAGCCGTCCCAATAGGTGGCCGGCGGATTGAAGATCCACGGGAACTGATCGCCGACGGCGGATGCCGACAAGCCGTAGGCCATCGACAGAACCGGAATTTTATCGACTGACGCTTTCGGGATGACCTGGAGCGTGATGCCGGTCGAATACGGGTTCACGACGACCGGGCGCTTGGCCTTGGTTGCCTCGTAGCACTCGACACCTTTCTTCGTATCGTATCCGGTTTCACACTCCTCGACGGTCAGCCGGACGCCGCCGATACCGCCGTCGCGTTCGTTCAGCATGTTGAGATAGTCGGCCATTCCGTTTGCAATCGGGATGCCGGAACCTGCAAAGGGTCCGGTCCGATAGCTGAAAAGCGGCACATAAATGCCCTCTTGTGCCTCGGCTCTGGTGGCGAGAGCCGGACATCCGACTATGCTCGCCAGCGCGACGCCGAGAACGAGGTGCTTGATGCGCATCACGTTCCTCCTGGTTTTGCGGCGAAGACACGTGGTCCTCGCCTGCTTGTTACGCCCGACGCGCTGACCGCGAAGGGCTTTTCTCCCGACACCCGGGCTTTGGGCCCGCGCGGGGAATTCCCGTAAGTCTAGCCAAATCAATAGGGGAAGGGCCATACCCTCAGCTTCTGCTTGCCGATTTGCCACAGCCGAGCGAGGCCGTGCGGTTCGACGATCAAGAACAAAATGATCAGCGCGCCTACGATCATGAAGGTCAGGTGCTCGACGGTTGCCGCCTGGATCGGGATCCCGAACCAATCGGGCGCGAATTTCAAGATGATCGGCAGCCCCCAGATGAAGGCCGCTCCCAAGAACGAGCCGATCAGGCTGCCGAGCCCGCCGATAATCACCATGAACAGGATGATGAAAGACTGGTTGATGTTGAAGCTGTCGGCCTCGGCCGCGCCCAGCCAGAGGAACACCATCATCGCGCCGGCGACGCCGCAGTAGAACGAGGACACCGCGAAGGCGAGAAGCTTTGTTTGATAAGGCTTGATGCCGATCAGCTCGGCGGCGATGTCCATATCGCGCACCGCCATCCACATGCGGCCGATGCGCCCATGCACGAGGTTGGACGCGATCCACGTCATCAGCACGACGATGCCGAGCACGACGAAATAGCGCGTTGTCGGCGTCGAGTTTGGCCCCGTGACGGGAATGCCGAACATCGTTCGGGTCGGCACTTCGATCGCGCCCGAGACGTTGTAGTTATAGAGCCACGGGATGCGGATGAACGCCCAAGAAAGAAAGAACTGCGCCGCGAGCGTCGCCACCGCCAGGTAAAATCCCTTGATGCGCAGCGACGGCAGCCCGAAGACCGCGCCAATCGCGGCTGCGAAGATGCCCGACGACAGGATGGGGATGACGATCGGCAGTTCGGGAAAGATCGTCGCCAGCTTGTAACAGGAATAGGCGCCGACCCCCATGAAGCCGCCGGTTCCGAGCGACAGCAGTCCCGTATAGCCGGTGAGGAGATTGAGGCCGATCGCCGCCAGCGAAAAGATCAAGGTGGGGATCAGAATCGAGTTGAGCCAGAAATCCGACGCCGCGAACGGGATGATGAGAAAGGCAATCAGGAGAATGGCCGCGATGCCGATGCGATCCTGGCGCAGCGGAAACACCGCCTGATCGGCGACGTAGCTTGTCTTATACTGCCCGGCTTCACGGTAGAGCATGGGTGAACCTACCTTCGTGCCGACGACGCCGCACCACACATAGCCAAGCGCTGAACTTTCTCGTTTGGTTCTGCCTCATCAAATCCGCTCGATGATTTTCTCGCCGAACAGCCCTTGCGGCCGGAACAGGAGAAACACCAGTGCGATGACGTAGGCGAGCCAGCTTTCGATCCCGCTCCCGAGCAGCGGGCCCCAATAGAACTCGCCGATCTTCTCGCCGACTCCGATGATGACTCCCCCGACGATCGCACCGGGAATTGAGGTGAACCCTCCGAGGATGAGAACCGGCAGCGCCTTCAGCGCAATCACCTGCAAGGCAAACGACACGTCGGAGCGCGCGCCCCACATGATGCCGGTCGCGAGCGCGACGATCCCGGCCGTGAACCAGACGATCACCCAGATCTGCTCGAGCGAAATCCCGACCGACAGTGCCGCCTTGTGACTGTCGGCGACCGCACGCAAGGCGCGACCGATGCGTGTCTTCTGGAAAAAAACCGCGAGCGTCGCGACCATGATAGAGGCGATCACAGCAGCCGCGATGTCTATCTTCTGGAACGTGACGAACCCACCCAGCATCTTCACGTCATAGGCGCCACGCGGCAGAAAGAGCTGCTCCGTGATCATGACCTTCGGATTGCCTCCGAAGATCACCTCGCCGAGACCGATGAGAAAATAGGTAAGCCCGAAAGTCGCCATGAACAGGATGATGTCCGGCTGGTTGACCAGCGGGCGCAGCACGAGCCGTTCGACGCCTAAGGCGAGGAGGAACATGACCCCGATTGTCAGAGCAAGCGCAAGGAAGGCCGGAATGCCCAGCGCATAGAGTCCGACCAGCGTCAATGCCGCGAAAACAACCATGATGCCTTGTGCGAAATTGAAGACGCCAGACGCCTTGAAGATCAGTACGAAGCCCAGCGCGATCAGCGCATAGAGCACGCCGCCCACCAGCCCTTCCCAAAGCGTCTGCACCAGCAGATCCGGGCCGCGCGCCATCTCCTGGAACGGATTGACGAAGATGTTGTGTACGATGTTACCGCGTTGAAGGACGCCGGTCTGTGTCAACACGATCAGCGCAAGAACGAACAGCACGATCCCGCCGACGATCAAGACAGCCTTGCGCTCGCCCCGGGTCGCACTCGATGTTTTGCGTAGTGCGATGTCGGTCATGATCACTCCTGGTGCGCGACGCCGAGATAGGCGTCGATCACCGCCTGGTCGCTCTTGACCTGATCGGGCGTGCCGTCGGCGATCTTCCGCCCGTAGTCGAGCACGACCACCCGGTCGGACAAATCCATCACGACGCCCATGTCATGCTCGATCAGGGCGATCGTCGTGCCGTAGTGATTGTTGACGTCGAGGACGAAGCGCGACATGTCCTCTTTCTCTTCGAGGTTCATACCCGCCATCGGCTCGTCGAGCAGCAGGAGGTCCGGCTCCATCGCGAGGGCGCGTCCGAGTTCAACGCGCTTTTGCAGACCGTAAGGCAACCGGCCGACAGGAATGCGGCGAATGTGCTTGATCTCGAGAAATTCGATGATCTCTTCGACCCGTTTGCGATGTTCGACTTCCTCGTCCATGGCAGGGCCGAAGCGCAACAGCTGCCAGAAGAAACTCCGGTGCATGCGCAGCGAGCGTCCGGCGAAGATATTGTCGAGCGCGGTCATTCCCTTGAACAGGGCAACGTTCTGAAAGGTACGCGCGATCCCGCCCCGCGCGGCTTCATAGGGCCGCATCTTCGAGCGCGTCTGGCCCTTGAAGGTGATGTTGCCTTCCTGCGGATGATAGAAGCCGTTGATGACGTTCAGCATCGACGTCTTGCCTGCACCGTTCGGGCCAATAATGGCGCGGATTTCGCCTTTCCTGATGTCGAATGACACGTTGCGGATCGCCTTCACGCCACCGAAGGCGAGCGACACATTATCCACCGCCAGCAGCACCTCCCCGGCAGCCACCTCTTTGGCGGTGGGGGCTCTCATCGTCTCCCCTCCCCCGCGGGCGGAGCGAGAGAAGACTGTGCGGAGCGCGTGGCTTGGTGCCGAGCTAATCCCTGGATTCGGAGCGGACGAAGGCGCTTCATGCTGCCGCCTTCTTCATGGTCGGCGCCACCTCGATTTTCATGTCGCGGACTTTCACGCGCGCGGCGATGACGCCTTTGCGCCCGTCTTCGAACGTCACTTCGGTCGAAATGTCGGCTTTTTGGGAGCCGTCATACAGCGCCTTCACGAGCGGCGCATAGCGATCGGCGATGAAGCCGCGGCGCACCTTCTGCGTGCGGGTGAGCTCGCCGTCGTCGGCGTCGAGCTCCTTGTGCAGGATGAGGAACCGCCTGATCTGCGCACCCGCCATGACCCCCTCGTTGGCAAGCGACTGGTTCACCTCTGCGACATGCTTTTCGATCATGTCATAGACGAGGGGATGGCCGGCAAGCTCCTGATAGGAACCGTAGATGACATTGTTGCGCTCGGCCCAGCTCCCGACCGCCACGAGGTCGATATTGAGCATCACGCAGACGATGTCGCGCTTGTCGCCAAACGCCACCGCTTCCTTGATGTTCGGATAGAACTTCAGTTTGTTTTCGATGTATTTCGGCGCGAACAGCGTGCCGTCGTTCAGCCGGCCCACATCCTTCGCGCGATCGATGATCTTCAAATGTCCGGTTTTCGGATCGAAGAAGCCGGCGTCGCCGGTATGCACCCAGCCGTCCGGAGTCTTTGCCTCCGCCGTCTTGTCCGGGTCCTTGTAATAACCTTGGAATACCCCTGGCGAACGAAACAGCACTTCGCCGTTGTCAGCGACTTTTACCTCGACGTCGATATTCGGCTTGCCGACCGTGTCGCCATAGATTTCACCGTCCGGTTGCGCGGTAATGTAGACCGAGGCTTCGGTCTGTCCATAGAGCTGCTTCAGGTTGATGCCGAGCGAACGGTAGAAGCGGAAGATTTCCGGCCCGATCGCTTCGCCTGCCGTATAGGCGACCCGGATGCGCGACAAGCCGAACCGGTTCTTCAGCGGCCCGTAAACCAGAATTTCGCCGGCCCAGTAGATGAGTCGGGCCGACAGCGGCACCGGCTCCTTGTTCAGGATCTTCTCGCCCCACTTGCGCGCGTGCTCGATGAAGTAGTGGAACATCCTGCGCTTAAGTTTCCCGGCATCCTCCATGCGCACCATGGTGAGCGTGAGCAGATTTTCGTAGATGCGCGGCGGCGCGAACGCATATGTGGTGCCGATCTCGCGACGGTCCTCGACCACGGTCTCCGGCGCCTCCGGGCAATTGACGCAGAAGCCCGCTACATAGGATTGCGCGTAGGAGAAGATGTGGTCGCCGACCCAAGCGAGCGGCAGATAGGCGATGACCTCCTCGTTTTCATTGAGCTGGTCGAAGGCGTTGCCATTCCTGGCCGACACAATGACGTTGTCGTAAGTCAGCATGACGCCTTTCGGCCGCCCGGTCGTCCCTGAGGTGTAAAGGATGATGGACAGATCGCTGCCTTTGCCCTGCGCGATTGAATCCGTCCAGTCCTTCAGCCGTGCCGGATTGCGCGCAAGCGCTTCGGCGCCGAGCTTTTGCACCTCGGTAAAGGCTCTCAGGCGGGCGTGATCGTAATCACGCAAGCCGCGCGGTTCGTCGTAAATCACCAGCCCGAGTTTTTTCACGCGATCCGACACAAAAACGATCTTGTCGACCTGCTCTTGATCCTGGACGACGGCGACGGTCACTTCGGCGTGTTCGAGCACATACGCCATTTCGTCAGCGACCGAGTCCGCGTAGAGCGGCACCGGCACGGCGCCAAGCGCCTGCACCGCGCACATCGCCCAGTAAAGCCGCGGGCGGTTGGAGCCGATAATCGCGATCTTGTCGTCGCGCTTCAAGCCGAGTTCGGCGAGCCCCAGCGAGAACCCGCGAACCTCGTCGAGCACTTGGCCCCACGTCCAGGTCTGCCAGATCCCGCGATCCTTATGCCGGATCGCGGGGCGGTTGCCCCATTGATCCGCGTTCCGAAGCAAGAGCTTCGGAAACGTATCCGCATGAGCGCTGGCGATCTTCGCCACGGCGCTGCCTCCCAGGCTGCTCGCGCGCCAAAGCGCGCGCGATGTGTCCCTCTGCGGCCCGGTTCTTTGCCAAGCCTTCGGATGACTACTCGTCTGCGATCCGCACCAAGTCAAGCGGGACGCGAGAATGGCCTCCCGTCACATCATGATCCGAGCAAGCACCGAACCTCAAGCGGGAATCACAGGCTTGAACGGGAAGAATGACGTCGCCCGCCGCCTGATCGGAACCGCTTGTCACGACGCTGCCGCGGTCTGACCGATGAACGAGAATTCACTTACCTGTCAAAGGTTTAATTTGCAAATGGGGACCCCTCACCCGATCTCATGCGTTGGGCTGGCAGGTGACAATTTGAGGTTTTGAACATGACAAACGTTCTCTCCCGCGTGAAGAAGACGACGATTGGAGCCGTCGCGGCCGTCACAATCGTGGGCGGTTCGATAGCGACCAGCACCTTGCCGGCTGAGGCTGGCGGCCGACACCACTATCGCGATCACGGCAGCCGTAATGGAGCCATTGCCGCCGGTGTGATCGGCGGACTGGCTCTCGGTGCGATTGCATCTCAGAGTTACGGCTACGGCACTCCGGCTTACGGTTATGGCGGCCCTGTCTATGTCGCGCCTGGCTACGGAGCGGATTGCTGGACGAAGCGGGTCGTTCGTCACAACCGCTTCGGCGAGCGCGTGGTGCGGGTGGTTCGCACCTGCCAGTAAAGTCTTCTTGACTTCACAGTATCGAAACGCCGCCGCAAACACGGCGGCGTTTCGCCGGCTGGGGTCTGAATTATTCCGCCGCCAGCCTGCGCTCCGGCTCACCGCGCCGGAATTGCTCAAGCAGCGCAGCCTCATCGGCTTTCGCAGCTTTGAGGTGGCGCATCTTGACGTGCCCAAAGCCGCGGATCTTGTCCGGGATATTCGCCAGCCCGACCGCGAGATGGTGATTGTCCGGCGTAAGCCGGTCGATGATCTCGCCAAGCAAGGCTTCATAGTCACGGATCAGTCGCCGCTCGATCTTGCGCTCGGCCGTGTAGCCGAAGGGATCGAAGGCGCTTCCGCGTAGGCCCTTGAACTTCGACAAGAGCCGGAACGCGGTCATCATCCACGGCCCGAATGATATCTTCTTGGGCGCACCGGTGCGCGCATCGATGCGCGCGAGCAAAGGCGGCGCGAGATGAAACTCCAGACGCAGGTTCTTGCCTTCGAACTCAGCCTGGATTTGTTTGCGGAAACTTCCGTCGGAATAAAGCCGCGCGACCTCGTACTCGTCCTTGTAAGCCATCAACTTGAACAAATAGCGCGCCGACGCCTCGGCAAGGCCCGTCCGGCCCGGTGCCTTTGCCAGTTCCGCGGCTTTGACCTTTTCGACCCATCCGCGATAGCGCGCGGCATAGGCGGCATTCTGATAGGCGGTCAGCGCCGCGACGCGCCGCTCGATCATCTCCTCGGTGGACTGCGACAGGCGCCGTGCGTCGGTGGCCGCCTGGCCGGCCGGCGCAATCAGCGCCTCAACGCCTGCAAGATCCACCGCCGCGCGCCGGCCCCAGCGGAACGCCGCCTGATTCATGGCGACGGCTTCACCGTTCAGCTCGATGGCTTTCTCGATCGCCTCCGCCGACAAGGGCAGGGCTCCGGCCTGATACGCATAGCCGACCAAGAAAATATTCGCGCCGATGGAATTGCCGAGCAACGCCGTGGCCAGCCGCGTGGCATCAACAAAATGGCTTCGCTCGCGCCCGGCGGCGTTGACGATCGCACGCTTGATGCGTTCGGTCGGCAGCGAGAAATCCGCATTGCGCGTGAAATCGCCCGGCAGCACCTCGGCAAGGTTGACCACAAGCCGCGTCTGCCCGGGCTTGACCCCGGCAAGCACCTTCTTTGTGCCGGCCACGACCATGTCGCCGCCCAGCACGAGATCGCAGCTTGCCGCGCCGACCCGGATCGCGTGGATGTCCTCCGGCCGGTTGGCGATCTGCATGTGGCTGTAGACGGCCCCGCCCTTCTGTGCGAGGCCGGCCATGTCGATGATGCCGACGCCCTTGCCGTCGAGATGGGCAGCCATCCCGAGCACGCCGCCGATGGTCACAATGCCGGTACCGCCGACGCCGGTGACGATGATCCCATAAGTCTGCTGGATTGCCGGGATCGGCGGCGCGGGAAGCGGTGGCAGGTTCGCCACCTCCCCCTGCAAGGGGGAGGTCGACCGCAAGGCGGTCGGGTGGGGGTCTGCTGATTGGGCCCCCCCCCGCGGGCGGGGCGGGGTGCGCCCCCCGCCCGGCCCGGGGGGGGGGTTT
>JALHLQ010000011.1:0-76861 GCA_022844485.1 Xanthobacteraceae bacterium | reverse complement strand
CCCTCCCCGGATCGCTTGCAGCGATCCGACCCTCCCCTTCCAGGGGAGGGTTATCTGGGGGAAGCGCAATACCTTTCCCCTTTTTCATCGCCGCGCCGTGCACCGACACGAACGAAGGGCAGAAGCCCTTGATGCAGGAAAAATCCTTATTGCAGCTCGATTGGTCGATGCGCCGCTTGCGCCCGTATTCCGTCTCATGCGGCTGCAGCGACACGCAGTTCGACTGCACGCCGCAATCCCCGCAGCCCTCGCACACGAGTTCGTTGATGATCACGCGCTTGTCGGGATCGGGGAAGGTGCCGCGTTTGCGACGCCGCCGCTTCTCGGCAGCGCAAGTCTGATCGTAGATCAGCGCCGTCACCCCGGACACGTCGGCGAGCGAACGCTGCACAATGTTGAGTTCGTCGCGATGGTGGACCGTCGTCCCTGCCGGCCAAGGGGTGCTGCGGGGATATTTGTGCGGCTCATCGGTAACGACGGCGATTTGTTTCACGCCTTCGGCAGCGACCTGCTGCGCAATCTTCCACGGGGTCAGTCCGCCTTCCGCGGCCTGACCGCCGGTCATCGCCACCGCATCGTTGAACAGGATTTTGTAGGTGACATTCACGCCAGAGGCGACCGCGGCGCGGATCGCCAGCGAACCGGAATGATTGTAGGTGCCGTCGCCGATATTCTGGAAGACATGCCGCCGGTTCGAAAACGGCGCTTCGCCGATCCAATTCGCTCCCTCGCCGCCCATCTGCGTGAATCCGAGCGTCGAGCGGTCCATCCACTGCGCCATGAAATGGCAGCCGATCCCCGCATAGGCGCGCATGCCCTCGGGCACGACCGTCGAACTGTTGTGCGGACAGCCCGAGCAGAAATAGGGAATGCGGACCGCGATGTCGCCGGTCTCGGCCAGCACGCGCTGCGCCTGCTTCAGCCGGGCCACATTGGCGGCCACCTGATCGTGGTGTCCGTATCTGAGGAGCCGCTCACCGATGCAGATCGCGACATCGTTTGGGTCGAGCGCGCCCTTGACGGGAAACAGCCAATTGTCCTGCTCGTCCTTCTTGCCGATGCAGACCGGTTGGTTGGCGGTGCCGTAGAGTTCCTCGCGCACCTGCACCTCGATCAGCGAGCGCTTCTCCTCGACGACGATGATGAGATCGAGTCCCTGCGCGAATTCCATGAGCTCGCGCCGGCCGAGCGGCCATGGACAGGCAATCTTGAAAAGCCGCAAGCCGAGATCGTTGCATTTCACCTCGTCAAGCCCGAGCTCATCGAGCGCCTGACGGACGTCGAGATAGGATTTGCCCGTGGTGATGACGCCGACTTTCGGGTTGCGTCCGCCGGAGGTGATGAATTTGTTCAGTCTGTTCGCGCGGACGAAGGCGAGCATCGCATCGCGCTTGTAATCGTGCAGCCGCGCTTCCTGCCCGAGGATCGTGTCGTGCAGGCGGATGTTCAGCCCGCCTTCGGGCATTTGGAAATCTTCAGGAATTACGATGTTGACGCGATCAAGGCTGCCGTCGATCACGCCGGTCGACTCGACCGTATCCTTCATGCACTTGAGCGCCGTCCAGGCGCCGCAGAAACGCGACATCGCCCAGCCATAGAGGCCGTAATCGATGATCTCCTGCACACCCGCCGGGTTCAGGATCGGTATCATCACATCCACGAAATGGAATTCGGACTGGTGGGCTGTGGTTGAGGACTCAGCCGTGTGGTCGTCGCCCATCAGGGCGAGCACGCCACCGTGCTTTGACGTCCCGGCGAAATTGGCATGGCGGAAGACGTCGCCGGTGCGATCGACGCCCGGTCCCTTGCCGTACCAAATGGCGAACACGCCGTCGTATTTGCCCTCGCCGCGAAGTTCGGCCTGTTGCGTGCCCCAGATCGCGGTCGCGGCGAGATCCTCGTTCACACCGCCTTGAAAGAGGACGTCGGATGTCTGCAGGTGGCGCGCCGCCCGCATGAACTGCTGATCGAGGCCACCGAGTGGCGAGCCCCGATAGCCCGACACATAGCCGGCTGTGTTGAGGCCGGCGCGCCGGTCGCGCGCCTTCTGCATCAGGCAGAGCCGGATCAAGGCCTGATAGCCGGTCACGAAGACCGGGGTCTTCGTGAGATCGTATTTGTCGTCGAGAGCAACGTCTCTCAGCGCATTCCGGAGCGTCATTGCCGCGGGCCTCCGCAAGCAATGCTGACACTCCGGCCCGGGTGGGTCAATTTCGTTCTAGGAGCTTGGCGATAAACGAAATTGCAGCCCCGTGCGTGCCCGCGCATTTTGGCGCATTGCAGCATCAGGCCGTGGCTTGCCCCCATTGCACCCGGCCGGCACGGGTCCGCCGCAGCAGCAGCCATGCGACGACCGCGGCGTTCGCGAGGTTCCAAGCCAATCCGTTGGCGAAAGCCGCGGCATAGGATCCCGTCCAATCGAAAATTGCCCCCGCCATCCATCCGCCCACGGCCATGCCGAACAGCGTGGCCAGGAGCACGATGCCAAGCCTGGTCCCCGCTTCCTGGGGCGGGAAATATTCGCGCACGATGATCGCATAGCTCGGCACGATACCGCCCTGGAACAGTCCGAACAGCGCCGAGATGACATAGAGCGACGTGAGTCCGTCAAACAACAGATAGAGAAACAAGGCAAAAGCCTGCAGCACGGAGCCGAGCAGCAGAGTGCCCAAGCCGCCGATGCGGTCGGCAACCCACCCGGAGGCGACGCGGCTGACAATGCCGAAGCCGAGCATCAAGGACAGCATTTCAGCACCGCGCGCGACGCCATAACCGAGGTCCCCGCAATAGGCAACGATGTGCACCTGCGGCATCGACATGGCGATACAGCATGCGAGCCCGGCAACGATCAAAAGCGTCTGTAACGCGCGCGGCGACAACCCGAGCGAAGCGCTCTGCGCCGCAGCGGCGGCTGTCGCGTGGCTGATGCCGTGCACCGGAGGCTTGCGCCTCAACAACAGCGTGAGGGGAAAAATGCTGGCCAGACAAAACAATCCGATTCCGATGTGAGTCGCGCGCCACCCCGAACTCTGGATGAAATACTGCACGACCGGCGGCCATAGGGTTCCGGCCAGGTAGTTTCCGGCGGCGCAGATCGCGACTGCGATGCCGCGCCTGCGCAAGAACCAGTGCGAGATATCGGCGATCAGCGGGCCGAACATGACCGAACTGCCGAACATGCCGATGAGGAAGCCGTGCACGAGGGCGAACTGCCAGATGCTCCCGGCAAAGCCCGCAAGCACATAGCCGGCACCCAGAGAGAGCGCGCCGAGCGCGACCGGCAGCGCGATGCCGAGACGGTCCACGAGGCGGCCCATCACGACGCCCCCGAACGCGAAGCCGATCATCGCCAGCGTATAGGGGAGCGAAGCGTCGGCGCGCGCAACGCCGAACTCCGCCTGCACGGCCGGCAGCGCCACCACGACCGACCACATGCCGACGCCGCCTATGGTTCCCACCGCTACGGAGGCGGCAAGCCGCATCCAGCTTTGGGCGCCATCGAGTTCGTCGGTCCGCGGAGGTTGCACCAGTCCGGCTCTGGAGGTCATCGGCGGACCTTAACCTACTTTCCATCGAAAACCTCAGCGCAAGGAGTGCAAGGCTGATCTGCGGAACGGCGACCGGCGATGCGCACGCTCAACGTGACGCCGAACCGCGTGCCGGTGTGCCGCGCCCGCGAGCGTGGCGCTCACACGCGGTTTCCGGCGCTCCAACTCCAGAAATCGAGCCCCTCCTGTTTCATGAACCGGGCGAGCACCATGTTGTGCACCTCGGAAGCGCCGTCGACGAGGCGCGCCGCCCGCGCGTAACGGTAAATCCATTCCAGAATTGTATCTTTCGAATAGCCGCGCGCGCCGTTGAGCTGGATGGCGATATCCGCCGCGTTGTGCAGCGTGTCGGCGACGCTCACCTTCGCCATAGAGACTTCCTTGCGTGCGCGGTCGCCCTGATCGAGCTTCCAGGCCGCATGCATCACCAGCAGCCGTCCGATCTGAACCTGATGCGCGACCTGTCCAAGCTTGATCTGCACGCTCTCACGGTCTGCCAGCTTGATCCCGAAACCCTCGCGATAACCGACATAGTCCTGCGCGATCTCCATGCAACGCTTGGATAGACCGAGCCAGCGCATCGTATGCGTCAGCCGCGCCGGACCGAGGCGGATCTGCGTGCAGCGCAATCCGTCGCCGACGCCGAGCAGGATGTTTTCCTCCGGCACTTCGAGTCCATCATAGGAAATTTCACAGTGGCCGCCATGCTCCTCCGGCCCCATGATCCCGATACGGCGCACGATGTGCCAGTTTGGCTGATCGCGGTGATACAGGAATGCGGTGAGCCCACGCCGCGGATCGTCGGAGGTGCGGGCAATCAGGATGAAGTGTTCCGCATGCCCTGCGCCCGTGATGAACCATTTGCGGCCGCGGATGACCCACTTGTCTCCCTTCTTTTCGGCCATTGTTTTCATCATGCCGGGATCGGACCCGCCTCCGGGATGCGGCTCAGTCATGGCAAAGGCCGATCGCACCTTGCCGTCCACAATCGGCTTGAGCCATTTTTCCTTTTGCTGGTCGGTGCCGGTGCGTGCGATGAGATTCATGTTGCCGTCGTCGGGCGCCGAGCAGTTGAAGGCCAGCGGCCCGAAGATCGAGCGGTTTGCCTCCTCATACATGACCGCCCAGCCGGTGATCGGCAGCCCCATGCCGCCCCATTCCTTCGGCACCTGCGGCGCCCACAGCCCGGCGTCTTTCGCCTTTGTATTCAGCATCCGCACCAGATCGAGGCGAAGGTTTTCGTGGTCGTCGTAATTCTTGGGATCCGATTCGAGGGGAATCACGTGTTCGTCGACGAAGGCGCGCGTGCGGACTCGAATGTCTTCGAGTTCGGGCGACAGCGTAAAATCCATTGGCCAGGTCCTCTATGATCTTTCGGCCGGGGAAGCGGTGCGCATACTGGCGGCACAAAAAGCGCTCCACAAGCGTCTAATCTCCGCGTAAAGCCAACATCTGCCCACCATCGGCGACAAGGGTGGACCCAGTGATGAATGCGCCCGCTTCCGAGGAAAGCAGCAGGAGCGCGCCGTCGAGGTCGCCGTCCTTGCCGAAACGGCCGATCGGGATTTCGCGCACCATCTGCCGCCCGTGATCGCTCTGCAAATAGTCCTTGTTGATCTCGGTTTCGAACCAGCCTGGCGCGATCGCGTTCACGCGCACGCCCTTGAACGACCATTCGAGCGCCAGCGCCCTCGTAAGCTGGACGACTCCCGCCTTTGCCACGGCATAGGCCAAGACGCCTTTCGACACGCCATAGCCGAGGATCGAGGCGATGTTGACGATCGCGCCGCGCGCTTTCGCCGCCATCATGCGGCGCGCCGCCTCTTGTGACCAGAAAAAGACCGCGTCGAGATTGGTGTCGAGCACCCGTCGCCATTCGCTTTCCGGCAGATCGATCGCGCGATGCGTGTGCGCGACGCCGGCATTGTTGACAAGCACGGTGACAGGGCCGAAGGCCCGCTCCGCTTCGTCGAAGGTGCGCTTCATGGCGGCCCGGTCGGTCACGTCGGCCTCGACTGCGATCACGGTTCCGCCCGCCCCTTCGATCCGGCCCTTGACCTCGGCGAGCCGCTGTGCGCGGCGCGCGACGAGCACCACGCGCGCGCCGTTGGCCGCCAGAACTTCGGCAAAACGCACACCAAGTCCGCTGGACGCCCCGGTCACGAGCGCAACACGATCCGAAAGATTGAACATGTCAGCGGCGCGCATGGCATTCCTCCCAAGCCTCATGGGCGGCCATAAAGCGCGGCGGGAAGCCACGTGGCAAGCCCCGGCGCGAACCACAGCAGCACCAGCGCAACGAGTTGGATCACCACGAAGGGAATGATGCCGACATAGATGTGCCGTGTTGTGATCTCAGGCGGGGCGACGCCCCGCAGATAGAACAGCGTCGCGCCGAGCGGCGGGTGCATGAACGAGGTTTGCAGGTTCACGGCCATCATGATGCCGAGCCAGACCGGATCGACGCCCGGCATCGCCAGCAGCACGGGCGCCACGATCGGCACCACGACAAACACGATCTCGAATACGTCCATCACAAAGCCAAGAAGAAACATCGTGATCATGACGGCGAGGACCGCGCCCGCGACGCCGCCCGGCAGGTCGGACAGCGCGCGATGCACCATGTCGTCGCCCCCGAATCCGCGGAAGACCAGGCTGAACAGCGTTGCGCCGATCAGGATGACGAAGATCATGCTGGTGATATGCGCGGTCGATGCCATCACCGGGATCAGGACATCGGCACGCCACAGGCGGACCAGAGCCAGAAGAACTCCTGCCGCAATCACAGCCATCAAGGCCAGAGCCAGCCAAATGCCGAGCACGTCGAAAAGGCTTGGTGCCGCTCTTCCGATGCGAAGATCGACGACCGCCGCAAGAGTAAGCACGGCAAGGATCGCGACCCCCGCGACGATGATCGGCCACGAAGGCCCCTTCCCGATCCTATCGGCGGATAGCAGCGTCGCCCCGACCGCGCCCACAGCCGCGGCTTCCGTCGGCGTCGCAAGCCCGCCGAGGATCGAACCGAGCACCGCAACGATGAGCAGCACCGGAGCGACCAGGACGCCGATTATGTTGCGCGAATCCGCATCGTTTTGGCCCGCCCGGGCCAGCAAGGGTACCATCGCGGGCGAAGCCTCCGGCCACGTGATCGCGACGACGATCAGAAACACGAGATAGAGTGCGACGAGCAAGAGCCCCGGCAGCAACGCGCCCGCAAACAGGTCGCCGACCGATACCGAAGCCGGGGCGAACACGCCTTTGGCAAGCTGCGCGGTCTGATATGCGTTGTTGAGCTGGTCGCCAAGCACGACGAGCACGGTCGAGGGCGGGATGATTTGCGCGAGCGTGGCCGACGCTGCAACCGCGCCGGCGGCGAGGCGCGGATCGTAGCGATGCCGCAGCATCGCCGGCAGCATCACAAGACCCATCGTGACCGTGGTCGCGCCGACGACACCGGTGGAGGCCGCAAGCAGCGCCCCGACAATAATCACCGAATAACCCAGCCCGCCGCGCAACGCGCCAAATGATCGCCCCATGGTTTCGAGCAGTTCCTCGGCGATCTTCGAGCGCTCGAGCATGACGCCCATGAAGATGAACAGCGGAATTGCAAGCAGCACGTCGTTCATCATCACGCCCGCGATCCGCTGCGGCAGCGCGCCAAGAAAGCCGAGATTCATCACGCCTGCCGCGTCGCCGATCAGCGCAAAAACCAGCGACACGCCGCCCAGCGTCAGGGCGACAGGATACCCCCCCATCAGCGCGACGATCACCGCGACGACGAGCAGAATGGCCAGGATTTCGGCGAGGCCCACGCGGCTACCCGCTCGCGCTTCCTCCCCCGCCGACGGGGAAGGAATGCGGCAAGGGCCGTCCACCGCGAAGCAGGTCGCAGTAGCGGATGACTTGCGACAGGCCCTGCGTCATCAGCAGGAGCGCAAAGATTGGTATCAGCGTCTTCAAGACAAACACCGCCGGCAGTCCGCTTGCCTCGCGCGACCGCTCGAGCACCGCCCACGAGCGGGCGACGTAGGGCAGCGACAGAATGAAGATCGTCAACCCGAACGGCAGCAGCAGGAGGAGCGCGCCGGCGAGATCGACCATCGCTTTGCGCCGCGGCGAGGCTTGCGCATAGAAGATATCGACGCGCACATGGCCGCCCGTCTGCAGCGTCCATGCCGCCACCAGCAGGAACAGCGCCGCATGCGCGTAGGAGATCGATTCTGTGAGCCACACGAGCCCGGTTCCCAGCACGTATCGCATCAGCACCACCGCAAACTGCACGACAACGATGAACAGCGCGAGCCACATCGCCGCGCGCCCGACGCCGGCGGCGACGCGATCGATGCGGTCGGCCATTCGAATGAGCAAGGAAGCATCCATGAGCGCCACGATCTCGGAGGGGTCCTTATCCCATGCAGGGCGAGTTTGATGGGCTTTTTGGCGGGCTCTGATGAGTATATGTCATCCCTTCCCGGATCGCATGACCCGTTTGCGCGCGAGCGCGGCGGGTGCGAGCGCCGCACCTCCCGCAAATAGGGAGGTGAAATCGAGTCCGTAACGGTTAGAATAGCCGCATGTCCTCACAGCATCACCACGGCCACGAGCACGGCTCGGAGCTGTCTGAAACGCAGCTTCGGGTGCGCGCGCTCGAAACCATCCTCACGGAGAAAGGCTATGTCGATCCCGCGGCGCTCGACCGACTGATCGAAGCCTACGAGACGAAAATCGGACCGCGCAACGGCGCGCGCGTGGTCGCAAAAGCCTGGATTGATCCCGCCTACAAGGATTGGCTCCTGAAAGACGCGACCGCCGCCATTGCCTCGCTCGGCTACATGGGCCGCCAAGGCGAGCACATGGTCGTGGTCGAGAACACGCCGAAGCGGCACAACATGGTCGTATGCACGCTTTGCTCCTGTTATCCGTGGCCCGTGCTCGGACTTCCGCCGGTCTGGTACAAATCCGCACCCTACCGCTCACGCGCCGTGATCGACCCGCGCGGCGTGTTGGCGGAGTTGGGCGTAACGCTCCCGAGCGGGACCGAGATCCGCGTCTGGGATTCGACCGCCGAGATCCGCTACCTCGTGCTGCCGATGCGCCCTGCGGGTACCGAGGGCTGGAGCGAAGACAGGCTCGCCTCGCTTGTGACGCGGGATTCGATGATCGGCGCCGCACTCGCAAAATCCCCCGAGACGGCGGCATGAACGGCGCGCATGACATGGGCGGCATGCATGGGTTCGGCCGCGTCGAGCCGGAGGCGGATGAGCCGTGGTTCCACGCCGAATGGGAGCGCCGCGCCTTCGCTCTCACCCTCGCGATGGGCGGAACGGGCGAGTGGAATCTCGATATGAGCCGCTTCGCGCGCGAGAACCGCGCGCCCGACGACTATCTGTCCAAGAGCTACTACCAGCTGTGGGTCGCCGGATTGGAGCAGCTTCTCGCTGAGCGCGGTCTCGTCGCCGCGCAGGAGCTTCAGACCGGAAACGGTGCGACGCCGGCCAGGCCGGTCAAACGCGTGCTCGCAGGCGCCGATGTCGACGCGTCGCTTGCGCGCGGCGCGCCGACCGAGCGCGCGGCCGAAGCCGCGGCTCGGTTTACGCCCGGGGACCGCGTCAGAACGAAGACCATCAATCCGGTCACGCATACGCGCCTGCCGCGTTACGCGCGCAACCATGTGGGCGTGATCGAGAGGGTGCACGGCTGTCACGTGTACCCTGACACGAACGCGCGAGGGGCAGGCGAGAATCCGCAATGGCTCTACACGGTCGCATTCACCGGGCGTGAATTGTGGGGCGACGCGGCCGATCCGGACTTGACCGTTTCGGTCGATGCCTGGGAGCCTTATCTCGAACCGGCCGCCCTCGCATGAGCGAGCAGGAAAACGCCCGCGCGGCGCTGGCGTCCATGCCGAGCATCCCGCGCGATGCGCAGGGCCCGGTTTTCCGGGAGCCGTGGGAGGCGCAAGCCTTCGCGATGACGCTCGCGCTGCATGAGCGCGGGCTCTTCACCTGGCCGGAATGGGCGGGCGTCCTCGCAAGCGAGATCAAGCGCGCGCAAGCCCGTGGCGATCCGGACACCGGCGAAACCTACTATCATCACTGGCTTGCGGCCCTGGAGCGTTTGGTTGCCGAAAAGGGCCTGTCGGACGAGGCCACCCTCGCGCGCTATCGCGACGCCTGGGACCATGCGGCCGATCGCACCCCGCATGGGCATCCGATCGAGCTCAGGCCGGAGGACTTCCCGCGCGACTGACAGTGCCGCTCGGAGCAGTTTCCTCGAGCCTTGCTTTGGCGGCTTCGATGGCGGCCAGCATGGCGCGGCAATCCTGATCGAAACGCCTCTGATCGGGTCCGAGCGGGACGGCTTCGAGCGCCGCGCGCAGTTCCGCGACCAGCTTTTCAAGCAGGTCGACGGACATATGAAGCATGCCGGCGAGCGCGGGATTCACCTGGTCCGCAAGGCCCGAGCCGTCCTGCTGACGCCGGCCTTCGGGCGCCGTCTCAACCGGCGCGGTTGGAAAAGACAGGACATCCCCCATTGCGATCTTTCTCGCCCGGTGGGCAGTTGCGGCTTGAATAAGAGGATGCGCCCCAGCGGTAACCGCATCATGAAGCGCAGCCGCGCAGCGGCGTTAAGGCCGATTCACCCTGTGCGTGGTGCGGTCTGAGTTGATCAGACCATCAGCCGTTCGTTCGCCATATAGCCTGCAAGCAGCGCAAGGCCGAAGCCGAGCACAAGCAGCGCGCCCGCAACTTCAAGACCGCGCAGCGCGACGGTGCCGAATCCTGAGCGCGAGCTTGCGAGCTTGACGGCCAGTCCCTTCGCGAGCACCGCGACGGTTGCGATCGCCGCAACCGTGACCGCCGTGCCGAGTCCCATCACGAAGGTCGAGACCACGCCGGCCCAAAACAGACCCTGCGCGAGCGAGAAGACGAGAACCAGGATCGCCCCCGAACACGGCCGCAATCCCACGGCGACGATCGCGGCGAGTCCGCGGCTCCAACCCCCGGCGCCCGCAAGGTCCTTCGGCTCCGGCCCATGCGCATGGCCGCAGGCCTCGCACGCGTGATCATGCGCGTGTTCATGCCCATGGTCGTGCCGATGCGTCGCCGCTGTCGTGACCGCGGCCCCGACCGGCGCCGCCGAGCGGCTGAAGCTCTGCCCGATGGCGGCGCGCAAGGCCTGGCCCTTGACCCAGAGCAACCGCGCGCCGATCGCAGCGATCAGGGCATAGCTCGCGATCTCGATCACGCGGACCGCGTTCCCCATCGCTTTGGCGGTCGCCCCGAGCAGAACCGCGGCGACGCCCACGACGGCAACGGCGACCACGGCCTGCAGCATCGCCGAAGCGAATGACAGGACCACGCCGCGCTTCCAGGTCTCTTCATTCGCGAGCAGGTAGGACGAGATCACCGCCTTGCCGTGCCCAGGCCCGGCGGCATGAAAGACGCCGTAGAGGAATGAGAGCCCGAACAGCGCCCAGGCCGCGCTGCCGTCCGTCTTCATCGCACGGATCAGTCCGGACAGGCCGCGGTAGAACTCCGCCTGCTTGGCGAGGATCCAGCCGGCCAATCCCTCCGCGGCGGGCGGCGGCGCGCTTGGCCGCGGCACGCCAAAGGGGCTCCCTTGCGCAAGTGCTGCATCGGTTGCGGCGAAGATTGCGAGCAACAACAGGGCGCCTGCGGGCACCCTCCAACTGCTCCCTCCCTGGACAAGGTTCGCAACCCAGCATTTTCCTTGCCGGGAGAGGCAGCCACGCTCATTCCGAACAATCACGGGCACGTCACCGCGATCTTATTGGCGAACTGCGCGCCGTAATCGGCCTTGCCGTCGAGGGAGTTGAAAAAGCTTTCCGACAGCCTTTGGCCGACATTCGCACTGGCTTCGGCGGGCCGGTTGAACTTCAGCTCGCACTTTGCGGGCGCGCTCAGGAGTGCGATCGGATCCGTGTCGGCCAACGCGAAGGCAACGAAATAGGTCGGATCATAGACGTCCAGTTCGAAGCTCTTGGCCTTGGCCGACTGCATGAGCGGCAAGGTGAAATGCAGCGTAAGCATATTGTCGGAATGCTCGAGCCAATAGTCCTTCGCCGCCTCGAGCGTCGTCTTCTTGCCGTTGACGCGCGGATAGGTGAAGTAGTCGAACTCCTTCAGCGAGGTGACGTTCACCTCTGCAAGCGACGCCAATTCCTCGCGCGACAACTTTCCGTCCTTGTCCGCATCAAGGCCCTGCGTCGCGAAGGTCGAGAACATGTCGTCGAAAGTCCACTTGTGCCGCACGCCGGTAACGGCGCCATCGGCGCCGTAGACGATCTCGGCCTTGACGGTCACCCACACATGCGGATGCGCCAGCGCCCCGCCGTGTCCGACCAGCACGAGCGCCAAGGCAAGCAATAAGATGCGAGTCATAGAAGGCCCCTGGTGAGTCTTGGGACAATATCACGGAGTGAGGCGGAATGGAGGCTGGGCGTCGCCTCGCGGATGAGGTTTGCCGCCGCAGCCGTAGTGGCCGTAGCCCGGAATGAGCGTCAGCGAATCCCGGGGATGTCGCTCCCGGCTGTCGCTGCGCTCCAGCCAGGCGACAAATTCACATGTCAGACAGCGTTTCGCATTCCCCGCGAGGCGTTTGCCTCCGGCGGTTTGCGCTTTCCCCCTCTTGGCGAACGAGGGGGGACGGAGCGCCGGGCGGCGCACCGTAGAAGGAAAGGGGTTCTTGCGAACCCCGGCGTCTCCTGGCGAGGAGACGCCGCGCCGACCGGCGCTCCGTCGCGGCGTTGTTTCAGCCTCGAGACCGTGCTTCCTGGGACGAGGCGGATCGGCTCTTCGCCGCCCTGAGCACGGAAGCTTTCGGCTTCCGCTCACCAGTCGCCAGTCCAGCCATTGAAGGCAGAACCCCATAGTGGGCCCGGACGGTTGACCCCGAGGCCACCCGAGTGCCCAGGCTGACGAGGCCCGGACCCGCAGGCGCCGCATCTCGCTCCATCTTCCGAACGTCACCGGTTGACGCCCCTCAGCGAGCAAGACGTGTGGAGGGAAGCAGAGCGAGTGGGCCGCGCGCAAGAGAAAGGCATAAATTTTTTCAGCATGTCGTAGGGTGGGCGAAGCGCCGAAGGCGCGCGCCCACGCAAGCACAAGACGTGGGCTTCGCGCGGCGAAGCCCACCCTACGATTGACATTCGGCACGATCGAGATTCGGTAGGGTGGGCGAAGCGCCGAAGGCGCGCGCCCACGCAAGGAAACGCATGGGCTTCGCGCGGCGAAGCCCACCCTACGATTGACATTCGGCACGATCGAGATTCGGTAGGGGTGGGCGACGCGCCGAAGGCGCGCGCCCACGCAAGCAGAAGACGTGGGCTTCACGCGGCGAAGCCCACCCTACGATTGACATTCGCACGATCGAGATTCGGTAGGGTGGGCGAAGCGCCGAAGGCGCGCGCCCACGCAAGCACAAGACGTGGGCTTCGCGCGGCGAAGCCCACCCTACGGCGCTCGCTTCGGCCGGGGAACGGATTCATTGCACACCGCGCGGCCCGGGCGACCACATTCGCGCGTCAGACGCCCCTCGCCCCGCCGTCCGCCCGCGGATCATGCGCGCCTTCGAACGAGCCGTCTGGATGCATGACGACCGCGCCGGCATGGCCCATCGTGTCTGAATAATCCTCCGAGACGACCTCGACATCGTGTCCTGCGGTTCGTAACCGGTCCAACACCGCCGAGCCAAACCGCGCTTCCATCCGCAGATTTGTATGCGGCGAGCCCCATGTCCGCCCGAGCAGCCAGCGCGGCCGGTCGATCGCCTCTCCCAGCCGCTGGCGAAAATGCACATGACGCGTGAAGATCGCGGCCTGCGTTTGCGGCTGACCGTCGCCGCCCATGGCGCCGTAAGCAATCACCCGGCCGTCGTGCAAGACAGCTAGCGCCGGATTGAGCGTGTGAAACGGCCGCCGCCCGGGCTGCAGCGGATTGAGCGCCCTTGGATCGAGCGAGAAGCTCGCGCCGCGGTTCTGCATCAGGATGCCGATTTTCGGCAGCACGCATCCGGAGCCGAATTCCCAATAGATCGACTGGATGTAGGATACGGCGAGACCGGAATTGTCCGCAGCCCCCATCCAGATCGTGTCGCCCTGCCCCTGTCTCGGCGGCCATGGCGCGGCCTTTCGCATGTCGACCTTGGCCACTTCCGCGTCGAGGAACTTGGAATCGAGATAGCGGTCGGGCGCATGCGGCAACCGCTCCGGATCGCTCACGTAAGCATCGCGCACACGGAAGGCCCGTTTCGTGGCCTCGACGATGCCGTGCACATGATCGAAGCTTTCGGCCTCCCTCACGCCGAACCGATCGAACAGCGCGAGGATCATGAGCGAAGCAAGCCCTTGGGTCGGCGGGGGCGTATTGAAGATCGCGCCGCTGCGCAAGGCTGCCGTCAGCGGTTCTGCGACGATGCCGCAATAGCGTTCCAGGTCGGCGCGCGTCACCGGGCTGCCGATCCGCTCCAGGTCCGCAGCGATCTCGCGTCCGATATCGCCTCGATAGAAGTCGTCGAGACCCGCATTCGCCAGATGATCGAGCGTAGCGGCGAGTGCAGCCTGCTTCAGCCGCGTACCGGACGCAGGCGCCTTGCCGTCGACGAGAAATGTCTCGGCGAAGCCGGTCGCATCTCTCATCTCCGGCATCTTCTCTGCCGTGAGACCCGCCTGGCTGCGCGTCACGGTATAGCCGTCGCGCGCTGCGCGGATAGCCCAACTGAAGAGCACATCGAGCGGCATGCGCCCCCCGAGCGCCTTGGCCGCTTCGAGCGCGAGCATCCATCCGCCGACCGCGCCCGGAACCGTCAGCGCGGCAAGCGGTCCGCGCGCGGGGATCGCGTCGTATCCGGCTTCCCGATAGAGCGAGGGCGTGGCGCGGCTGCCTGCGGGACCGGCACCCATGATGGCGCGCACGCGGCCCGAGCGTTCGCGATACAGCCAGAAGCCGTCGCCGCCGATATGGTTCATATGCGGATAGACGGCTGCGATCGTCGCGGCCATGGCCACCATCGCTTCGAGCGCATTCCCGCCCTCGCCGAGAATGTGATAGCCGGCTTCGGTGGCTTCCGCGTGCGGCGCGGCGACCACGCCGCGGCGGTGTCCATAGGTGTGAAAATCCATCGGAGCGCTTGTCTTGGCCGAGGGGCTTTGCGACCGCGGTTATAGCCCTATGGCGCTTGATTGCGAGGCGAAATTCGAGGACATTCCGCGCCCATGAAAGAGCCGATTGAAAAACCCCTGGCCCCCCGCCGCGTCCTCTGGTCCAACGTGCTGACCGTGATGTCCGCCGCCGTTCTCATCGGCGCGGAAGTCTTCGGCGCCGCCTATGCGGGCGGTTGGGCTTTTGGCAGCCAACTTGGTCTCGGCGAATACGGGACGCTGGCACTGCAAGCGATCTTCTTCGCAGCCGGCATCGTCATCATGGGGGCATTCATTCGCGCCGCCAAGCGGGTCGAACCGTTTACGACGCGCCCCTGAGGCGTCGCGTTTCGGCTCGACATCTTAAGAAACGGTTTAGAATTCGGTGTCCGTGTCCGGCGCTCTTGCATGACCGGCTCGAATGACTTATTTGACGATTGCCCAATTTCGCACGTGCCTGTGGCCGTGTGTCGGTCGGTGGGCATCCGGACAAGAGGCCGGACAGCCGCCTAAGAAAGGGATCTGCCTTTCTTGCACCCGCGACCGGCAGCCGGAGGCGAACCGGCAAAGCCCGTTCTCAACGGGCGACGCGGCTTAAAGCAACGACGGAGCGGGCTTTTTTGGTACTGCGGGTTGCCGCGTAACCGAAGAGGCTTGTCCTTCTTTGCCGGGCGTGCGGACGGGATATTTCCCATCCGGACCAAGGCATCAGTCAGGTGACGTCACTCTCGCGGCGCGTTCTTGCCGTGTGCGTGCGCGGCGCCTGTTGGTTCATCAACTCGGCCGAGAGGCCGTGATGCAAATGGGAGATGCGGAGATGACCGCACGCATCCGCGATTTCTTGAAGAAGCGCTGCGACGAGGGACCCTGCCTCGTGATCGATCTCGACGTCGTCCGGGACAATTACCAGGCCTTTGCGAGGACGCTGCCGGACACGCGCGTTTTCTATGCCGTCAAGGCCAACCCCGATCCGGCGATCCTGAAGCTGCTCGCCGATCTCGGCTCCTCCTTCGACGTCGCGTCAGTAACCGAGACGAAGGACGTGCTGGCCACCGGCTGCACGCCGGATCGGATTTCCTACGGCAACACGATCAAGAAGGAGAGCGAGATCGCGGCCGCATTCGCGCTCGGCGTGACGCTGTTTGCGGTCGACTGCGAAGCGGAAGTGGAGAAGGTTGCGCGCGCCGCACCCGGCTCCCGCGTGATCTGCCGCATCCATTGCGACGGCTCGGGTTCCGAATGGCCGCTTTCGCGCAAATTCGGTTGCGAGCCGGATTACGCGCCCGACATTCTCGAACTCGCCCATCGCCTCGGGCTCGTGGCGCACGGCATCTCCTTTCACGTCGGGTCGCAGCAGCATAATGTCGAGGCTTGGGACCGTGCGCTCGCCTCCACGGCCTCGGTCTTCCGCGCTTGCGCGGAGCGCGGAATTGCGCTGTCGATGGTCAATCTCGGCGGCGGCTTCCCGGCGAAATACATGCGTAAGACTCCGAAGCTCGAGTCCTACGGCAAGGCGATCTTCCGTGCGCTGCGCAAGCATTTCGGCAATGCCGTGCCGGAGACGATCATCGAACCGGGCCGCGGGCTTGTCGGCAATGCCGGCGTGATCGAGGCCGAGGTGGTGCTGATCGCCAAGCGCTCGCCGGAAGACGAAGTGCGTTGGGTCTATCTCGATATCGGCAAGTTCCACGGGCTCGCCGAAACGATCGACGAGTCGATCCGCTACCCGATCCGCACCTCTCGCGATCGGGACGAGATGACGCCCTGCATCATCGCCGGACCCACCTGCGACTCGGTGGACGTGTTGTACGAGAAGAACCCCTATCCGCTGCCGATCTCGCTTGCGATCGGGGATAAGGTGCTGATCGAGGCGACCGGCGCCTATACGACGACCTACTCGTCGGTCGGCTTCAATGGCTATCCGCCGCTGAAGTCCTACGTGATCTGAGCAATCCGAGCGCGCCGACGCGCAGAATGGAAACGGGCGGGGAACTCCCCGCCCGTTCTTTTTTGAGACCCCTATTGCCCGCGCCGTTCGCCCGGACCGTCTCCGCCGGGAGGGCCACCGCGGCCACCCCCGCCACCGCCGCCGCGTCCCTGCGGAGCGGCTTGCGGCTGCTCAGGTGCGGCTTGCGGAGGCGCTGCGCGCTGCGGCGCCGGTCCGCCACCACCGAGACCCGTAGTGCCGCGCTCGGGAGGACCGCCGCGGGCGGCCGCAGGAGGTCCGTCGCCGCCGCCGCGCGGTTCAGGACGAGGCGCTGCGCGTTCAATCGCACCGCGATCCGGGCCGACGGAGCGTTCCGGCCCGCGGACGCGCTCGCCCGGGTCAGGCCGATCGGCGCCGCGACCGATCGCGGGGCGCCCGCGGTCGTCGTCGCCACGCTGACGCTCGAGCCTCGGCGCAACATCGCCGCGGCCGGTCGTTGCGCCGCGATCGCGCTCACGCAACTGCTCGCGCACGCTGTCGCGACGCTCCTGTCCGCGCTCGCGCGCCGGATCGCGTTGCTCGCGCAGTTGCTGGCGCTGCTCCTGAGCACGTTCGCGAACCTGCTCACGCTGCTGCTGCAGCTGCTGCCGCTCGCGAGCCTGCTCCTGCTTCTCGCGCGCCTGCTCGCCGCGTGTTTCGCGCTCACGCTGCAGCTTCTCTCGCGCCTCCTCGCGTTGGCGCTGCTGCTGCTCGCGGGCCTGCTCCTGCTTCTCGCGCGCCTGCTCGCCGCGTGTTTCGCGCTCACGCTGCAGCTTCTCTTGCGCCTCCTCGCGTTGGCGCTGCTGCTGCTCGCGGGCCTGCCCTTGATCACGCGACTGGTCGCGGCGATCCTGCACGCGGTCGCGTGTCTGTTCCCGCTGCTCCTGTCGCTGTTCGCCTGCCTTGTCCCGTCGCTGCTCTTGCGCGCCTTCCTGCTGTCCGTCGCGGAGCTCCCGGCGTTGTTCCCTTGCGTCATCCTGCCGCGGCTGGCGATCGATGGCGCGCTGTTCGCCAGGGCGCTCGCCCGTCGTTCGATCTGCGTCCTTTCGCTCCTCGTCGCGCGTGAACTGCCGTGCGGCGCGCGGCGGACGCTCGCCAAGCCGCCCCTCTTCAAGGCGCTCCAGACGCCGTGGTGGTTCGACCTGCGCGGCCGGCCGGATCACCTCGCGGGTCTCGCGAAGAACGACACGCTCGCGAACGCGCTCGCCGGCGCGGACCGTGATGGCTTGCTCGAAGGCGGGCGATACGCCCGCAAGAACGCGTGGCCGCACGTCATAGGCGCGGATCGGACGGCCGATGGCCGCCGCCACATAGGTCGGCTCGATTCCCGGGTTGACGGCGAATCGCGCGCGGTCATCGCGAATGATCACGGTGCGGTTCACGATCACCGTCTGCTGGAAGAAGGTCGTGTAGCGCGGTCGCGGGATCAGCACGACGGAAACGCGTGGCGCCAGAAGATCCGCCGTGCGCACAAAGAACCAGTAATCCGGCCGCTCGACATACTCGACGACCACCTCGTCCGGCGGCAGCGGAGCCCAGCCCACATATTGCGGACCGCGCCGCCAGCTCACCCAGGCCGGGGCCCAGCGATCACCGGCCACCCAACACCAGCCGAGCTCCTCATCGAATACCCAGCGGCCGTAGTGATAGACGATCCAGCCGAAATCCTCCTCGTCGGAGGCCCAGTACCAGCCCCAATCATCGGTATAGGCCCAGCGTCCAAGCGTATAGGGACGCCAGTCCCGCGACACCTTCGCCGGCACCCACACCTCGCCCCAGCGCGAATGCCGATGGAAACGCCCATGCGGCTCGAGCGCTTTGCGGAATTCGACCGACACGGACACCCGCGTCTGCGCCTGCGCAGGCGACAGCGAGCTTTCGACCACCGGCGTCAAGACGATCAGCGCGGCAACGGCGGCGCTCGCCAAAAGGCGCAGCTTCACGCTGCGTCGTGCAACAGATTTCATGGATATCTCCTCGGAGGAAAATGACCTCGACTGCCAACCCATGAGCCTGCAAATGGTTCCGCGAGGGAACGCAAGGAACTGAGAAAACATCTGTTGAATCAGAAGCTTAAGGATTGTTCATGTGAACAGAGTGTTTATCCCCCGTTCACGCCGAGCGGGTGCCTAGAGTGTGACCACGCCGGCCTTCCCGTCTTCGGTGGCGAAGGCGAGCAGCGCGCCCGCGCTGTCCCATGCCAATGCGGCGACAGGCGCGTCATGCGGACGGCGCGCGACGATCTCGGCGGCATCGTCGAGGCGGACCAGCAGAACGAGCCCGTCCTCGTACCCCACCGCAACAACGTCTTGCTTGGGGTGACACGCGACAACTGCGGCTCGCTTCTCATAAGGGGCAAGCAGCTTCGGCTGCTTGCCCATCGGCCCCTCCTTCGACTGAAAGGGCCAGAGCACGATTTGGTCCGAGCCGCTCGAGGCGAGCCATTCGCCACGCGCACTCCAGGAGAGCGACCGCACTTTGGCCGAATAGCCGGACATGCGCATGTCCCGGCCGTCGGCGAGCCGCCACCCATGCAGCATCGGCTCCTGCATTGCGGTGATCAGAAATCGGCCATCGGGGCTGAATGTCACGCGAAGATGCGATCCTTTCCACGCGCGCAACTCGGGCGCGGCTTGCGCATTGGGAAACCAGAGCGTGACGCCGTTGTAATGCGTCGCCGCGAGCCGCAGTCCCTTGGGCGCGAAGGTGAGTCCGCCCGCGCTCGAGGGAAGTTCGAGCTCGCGAGTTTCGCCCCTCGGTGTGCGTACAAAGACCTGCTTGCCCGCGCTCCAGGCGATCGCTCCGTCCGGCCCGATTGCGATGTGATCGATCCAGCGCCGCTTCGCATCGGTCGCCACAATGTCCACCATCCCCGACGCATCGCTCACGGCCACCTTGCCGTCGTCTCCGGCGGTGAACACGCGCTTGCCGTCGGATTCGGATGCGAGGATCGAGCCCGCATGGACCGCGACGCCCCGCTCCTCACCCGCTTGCGGCACGAACAAGAGCGCTTCCTCGCCGAGCACGAAGACGACCGTGCTCCCTAGAAAATGCGCAGCCACGATCGGCGCGCCGGCGTCGATCGGGCGCGTACGCGCCAAAAGGGAGGCGGGCTCGGTGCGCGCACTCATCCGCGTGCGCTGCCGTGGCCAATCCGGGGAGGCGACCTAAGCCGCACAGCCCTCGAACCCTTGCCGGATTTTCTCCTCCGGCAGTTCGCGGCCGATGAACACGATGCGGCTTTCGCGCTTCTCTTCATCGCGCCAGGGGCGCTGGTGGTCGCCGTCGAGGATCATGTGCACGCCCTGGAAGACGAAACGCTCGGGGTCATCCTTGAACGAAAGGATGCCTTTGGAGCGCAAGATTTGCGGCCCTTCGGTAGCGACCAGGTTCTGGATCCACGGGAAGAATTTTTGCGGATCAAGCGGCTTGTCGAGCCTCAGCGCGATCGATTGCATGTCCTCGTCGTGATAATGCTTCAGCCCGCCATTGCCGGCCGCATGCGAATGCGCGTGGTCATGGTCATGATGGTGATCGTGATCGGCGTGATGGTGATGGCCGTGATGATGGTCATGACCGTCGCCGTCGAGGAACGACGGCTCGATCGACAGGATGCGGTCGAGATCGAAGGCGTTGCGCCCGAGCACTTCGCCGATCGGAATCTGGCAGCGCTGCGTTCGGTGCACCTGCGCATAAGGGTTGATCGCGCGGATGCGTCCCTCGACCTCGGCCAGTTCCTGCGCGCTCACGAGATCGGTCTTGTTCAGCAGGATCACATCCGCAAAGGCGATCTGGTTCTTCGCCTCCGGCGCGTCGCGCAGCCGCTCGGAGAGCCACTTTGCGTCGGCCACCGTGACGACGGCGTCGAGCTTCGCCTTGCGCCCGACCTCCTCGTCCATGAAAAAAGTTTGCGCGACGGGCGCGGGATCGGCAAGCCCCGTCGTCTCCAAGATGATCGCGTCGAACTTGCCCTTACGCCGCATCAGCCCGTCGATGATGCGGATGAGATCGCCGCGCACTGTGCAGCAGACGCAACCATTGTTCATCTCGAAGATTTCTTCATCCGCCCCGACCACGATCTCGTTATCGATGCCGATCTCGCCGAATTCGTTGATGATCACCGCGAATTTCCGCCCATGCGGCTCCGTGAGGATGCGGTTGAGGAGCGTCGTCTTGCCGGCGCCGAGATAGCCGGTGAGAACGGTGACGGGGACTTTGTCGGACATGGATGATGCTTCCGGAACAGGCGGCACAGGGGTTGGGTCGCCAATGTCAAATCCTAGAGCCTGATCCGATCGGATGGAATCGGATCAGGCTCTAGCCTATTGTTTTGTCGCATTTTCTTTTGGCCAACCGGTACCCACTTGGCCGGAAAATGCTCTAGCGGACGCCGCCGAGCCGCGCCAGCCCGGCGCGAAGCCGCCCCAGGATCGGCGGCGGCGTCAACTCGTCAGCGCGTCGCTGAGGGCCTTTATATTGTGCCGGATCAGGTCGATGTAAGTGGGCGCATCGCCCGCTTCATCCGTCAGCGCATCGGAATAGAGCGTTCCGCCGATCTTTGCGCCGGTCTCGTCCGCAATGCGCTTGGCAAGCCGCTGGTCCACGATGTTCTCGAGGAAAACGGCGGGGATTTTCTGCTTCTTGATCTGGGTGATGATGCGCGCGAGGTCGCGCGCCGAGACTTCCGATTCGGTCGAGACGCCCTGCGGCGCGATGAAATCGATGCCGTAGGCATCCTTGAAGTAGCCGAAGGCATCATGCGACGTGATGACCCGCCGCCGCTCGGCCGGCACTCTTTCCACGGCGGCGCGCACGGCCTTGTCCAGCGCATCGAGCTTGGCGAGATAGGCTGCGGCATTGGCTTCGTACACGGCTCGGCCGGCTGGATCCGCCGCAACTAGCCCGTCGCGGATATTGCCGACATAGATTTTTGCATTGGCCACCGACTGCCAGGCATGCGGATCGGCATCGCCATGATCGTGGCCCTGCGCATGGCCGCCCTTGCGCGGCTTCACGCCTCTGCTTGCGACGACAACCGGGGCCTTGGTCCCCGACGCCTTGATCAGCCTGTTGATCCAGCCTTCGAAGCCGAGCCCGTTGGTGAACACCACCTTGGCGTGGGAAAGCTTCCGCGCGTCCGCCGGCGCCGGAGAATAGACATGCGCATCGGCGTTGCGGCCGACCAGCGTCGTCAGCGCGATGCGGTCGCCGCCGACATTCTGCACCATGTCGGCAAGAATGGAGAATGTGGCCACCGCCTGCAGCTTCTCCTGCGCATGCGCGACCGTGCTTGCAGCAACCCCGCACAGCACCGTGGCGGCGAACAGAAGGCGCTTGGACATCACCTGGCTCCTTAGGCTTCGAGATGGCGGCCGGGAAAGGCCTTGCGCAGCCACCCGCCGACGGGCCCGAAGGGGAGTGACACCGCATAGAAGAAACCCGCAACAAGGATGATCGACGGCCCCGACGGCAGGCTCGTATGAAACGACAGCAGAAGGCCGAGAACGCCCGCGAGCGCTGCGGTCGCCATCGCGACGAGCATCATGGTCGTGATATCGCGCGCCCAGAAGCGCGCCGTCACCGCGGGCAGCATCATAATGCCGACGGCAAGCAAGGTGCCGAGCGCATGAAAGCCGCCGACGAGGTTGAGCACCACAAGAAACAGAAAGGCGATGTGAGTCGGTCCCCCTGCTGGACTGACCGAACGCAAGAAGCCCGGATCTACGCATTCGAGCACGAGCGGCCGATAAATGATCGCGAGTGCGAGAAGGCTGACGGTGGCGAAACACGCGAGCAAGACGAGCGTCTGATTGTCGAGCGCAAGGACGGTGCCAAACAGCACGTGCAACAGGTCGATATTGGTGCCGCGCCACGAGACGATCACGACGCCGAGCGCCAAGGAGACGAGGTAGAACGCGGCAAGCGAGGCGTCTTCTTTCAGTTCCGTCGTCCGCGCAACGAGACCGGAGAGAAACGCGACGACGAAGCCCGCCAGGAGGCCGCCAGCCGTCATGGCGAACAAGTTGAGGCCGGACAGAAGAAATCCCAGCGCCGCGCCCGGCAGAATGGCATGCGCCATCGCGTCGCCGACCAGGCTCATCCGACGCAGCATGAGGAATACGCCGACCGGGCCCGCGCCGAGCGCCAGCGCAAGCGAGCCGACCAGCGCGCGCTGCATGAACTCAAACTCGACAAAGGGTGCCAGAACGAAGTCGTAGAGCATCGCTGCCTAGGCCGCCCGCTCTCTCTCGCAAGCCTCGGCGTGATCGTCGAAGGCCTCGCACATGCGACGCGCCTTCAGCAGATTGTCCGGCGTGAGCACCTCTCCCGACCGTCCCCAGGCGACCGCCTCCCGCGCAAGCAGGAGCGCCTCGGGAAAATGCGACTTCACCAGTTCGATGTCGTGCAGCACGGCCAGCACGGTGCGCTTCTCGCGATGCCAGCGTCGCACGAGATCGAGCAGATCGGAGGCCGTGCGCGCGTCAATCGCGGTAAACGGCTCGTCAAGGAGAATGATGCGTGCGTCCTGAAGGAGAAGCCTCGCAAACAGCATCCGCTGCATCTGCCCGCCGGAGAGGGTTGCAATCGGCCGCTGCTCGAAGCCGCTCATTCCGACGGCGGCAATAGCATGATGAATCTTGTCCCTTTGGAGAGGACCGATTCGACCGAACAGACCGGTGCGCCCCCAAAGACCCATCGCGACCATGTCGTAGACGCTGATCGGGAACGAGCGGTCGATCTCCATGACCTGCGGGAGATAGGCGATGTCCCGCGCTTTCAATCCGCCGCGCTCGATCCGGCCTCCCAGCGGCTTCAGCACGCCCGCGATGCCCTTCAGAAGGGTCGACTTGCCGGCGCCGTTCGGGCCGACAACCGCCATCAGCGCGCCTGGTGCGATCGTGCCCTCCAGGTGATGCACCGCCGGGTGGCGATCGTAACCCAGCGTCAGATTGCGAAATTGCAGCGCCGCGCTCACCGGCTGCCCTCCTACGTCATCACCCAGAGCACGGCCGCCCACAAAGCCGCGCACAAAACAGCCGCAATCGCCACGCGCTCGAGAACCGAGAGCCGCAAGATCGATGGTGAGACCGAGACGGTCTCACGGTGGCGGTAAGGAGGTGCCATGGGCATTATGTTATAATGTAACAATTCATGGTTGTCCACTTTCAGACCGCGTTAAGCCTGCGGCATCGTGATTGGGGAGAGGCCCTGTTCCTCCTCGTGTTTTTCTGCGCCCTCGATAAGAATGGGAGACAGAAATGAGCAGTCCGAGCGAACGGAACAGGCAAACAGCATGGAGAAGCACTGACCAAAGGGGACCATCATGAACAGTTCGCTCCGCTTTTTGGGGTGGCTCGGTTGGGGAGCGGCAGCAGTCTTGCTTGTAAATGCGCCCGTCGCTGCGCGCGCGAACAATATCAGCGTGCTGACAGGCGGGACTGCCGGCGTCTATTACCCACTCGGCGTGGCGCTGGCAAAAATCTACGGCAACAGCATACCGGGCACGAAAACGATCGCGCAGGTGACGAAGGCTTCCGTCGAAAACCTGTCTATGCTCAATGACGGCAAGGGCGAACTCGCATTTGTGCTCGGCGACTCTCTCGTTCAGGCATGGACAGGTGACCTCGACGCCGGCTTCCGCGGGAAGCTCGATAAGCTCCGGATGGTTGGCGCGATCTACCCCAACTACATGCACATCGTCGCCTCCAAGACATCCGGCATCCGCAGCATCTACGATCTCAAGGGCAAACGCGTTTCCGTCGGCGCCCCGCGCTCCGGGACGGAGATCAACGTTCGCGTGATCCTCTCCGCGGCGGGGATCCGCTACGAGGACCTTGGCAAAGCCGAGTACCTGCCGTTCAACGAATCGGTCGAGTTGATCAAGAAGGGCCAGCTCGACGCCACGTTGCAATCGGCGGGGCTCGGGGTCGCCTCGATCACCGAACTTGCGAATGCCATGGACATCTCGGTCGTAGAAATCCCTCCGGCCATTGTGAAAAAAGCAGGCTCGCCTTTCGTCGAAGGAACGATACCGGCCGGGACATATCGCGGCCAATCGGGGCCGGTGAAATCTGCGGTGGTGCAAAACTATCTCGTGACGCGTGCAGACTTGCCGGAGCCGCTCGTCTATCAGATGACCAAGGCTTTGTTCGAAAACGTCCCGACATTGATTGCGGCGCATTCTTCGGCGAGCGCGATCAGGGTCGAAAACGCGCCGAAAAGTTCGCCGATCCCGCTTCACCCCGGCGCTGCGCGTTATTACCGCGAGAAAGGAATTGCGTTCTGATGCGCGTGGACCCGCCTCGCCGTCACCGCGTTGCCATGGGTCGGGGCGAGAGGTGACCACGTGCAATGATGGAGATTTGTCTCTATGGGGCCGGCGCCGCCGTCCGGCTTGGAGCGGCCGCTCTCACCCTGGCCTGGACTCATTCGGTTGAAAAAACGCGCTGGGAGGAGGACTGGCGGCTCGAGGCGGCGGGCCTTGTCATCGCCGAGGCGCGAATCGAGGGGAGCGGCGCAGGCATGGAGCCGCAGGGCGGCGCGAAGTTCGACGGCCGCTGGTGGCGCTGGCGCCCGGCGCTGCCTCCGGTGCCCCAGATCGTCCTGCGCCGATCCCGCGTCACCGACGATTGGAGTATCTGCATCGACGGCATCTGCCGCCCGGCGGGCGCCATCGTCCCGCCAGAAACCGATCCCGTGACCATGGCCCCATGCTCGTGAGCAAGGAACGGGGACGGTGGATCTTCCGTTCTCAACCGTTAATTGGTCGCCGCACTTGATCTGCGCGCCGTCTCGAACCCATATTCCGCTCCCATGGCAACCGCTTCCGCCCGCCAGCACGCAGCTGCGACCCTGGTCCGTCCCGCGCGGTTAGACGACCTCGCCGCTCTGATGGACATCGAGCAGCGGACTTTCGTTACGGACCGCATCGCGCGTCGCGGCTTCAGGCGGCTGCTCTCGTCGGAGACGGCGACATTGTTGGTCGCCGAAGGCGACGGCCATGTCATGGGTTATGCGTTGCTGCTCTATCGCGCCGGTTCCGCTGTCGCCCGCCTTTACTCGATCGCCGTTCATCCCGACTTCGCCGGCCGGGGCGCCGGCCCGCAATTGCTTATCGCGGCCGAGGAGGCGGCACGGACTCGCGGCTGCATGACGATGCGGCTCGAGGTTCATGAGGGGAATGCCGGCGCAATCTCGCGCTATCACAAAAGCGGCTACCGGTTGTTCGGCCGCTATGATCGCTACTACCAAGACCATGGCGATGCGCTGCGTTACGAAAAACGTCTCGTGAACCACCAACCAGAGAGGCATTGTCCATGACCGGCTGGGTCATACTTGTCGACCAGCCCAAAGATTTTCCGAACGCCGACACCCCGCACAAGGTGATTACGACGAGCGAGTATCTCGCACGTCCCAAGCTGTTCGATATCGGCAGGCCGAAACTCGTCAATCTCTCGCGCTCCTATGCCTATCAATCAAAGGGCTACTACGCCTCGCTGCTGGCGGAAGCACGAGGCCATCGCGTCGTGCCGACGGTCGAAACCATGCTGGAGCTGCGCGAATCGAAGCTCTATGAGCATGCCCTTCCCGAGCTCGAGGACGAGCTCAACCGCTGCGCCCGAAAGGCCGATTACCAGCCGGAGGGCGAAATCAAGCTGCTGGTTTGCTTCGGCATCTCGCGTGACGAGCGTTTCGATTCCTTCGGACGGCTGTTGTTCGACTGGTTCCGCTGCCCGGCCCTCGAGGTGACGGTGGAGCCCGGCCAGTGGCTGTCGATCGACCGCATCCGGCCGCGCACGGCGACGCGGCTTGCCAACGGCGAAGCCTCGTTCTTCCGCGAGGCGCTACACCAGCATACACGGCGAGAGTGGCGTGATCCCAAGGCGCGCACGGTCGCCAAATACGACCTCGCCGTCCTGCACGATCCGAACGAGAAGATGCCGCCCTCCTCGGTCGCCTCGATCAAGCATTTCGCGCGGATTGCCGAAAAACTTTCCGTCGATGTCGAACCGATCACCCGGCGTCATCTGGCCGAGCTCGCCGAATATGACGGGCTTTTCATCCGCGAGACGACCTCGATCGACAATCACACCTATCGCTTCGCGCGCCGTGCCTGGCAGGAGGGCATGCCCGTCATCGACGATCCCATGTCGATGATCCGCTGCACGAACAAGGTGTTCCTGATGGAGCTTCTCGGCTCCAATCAGGTGCCGATGCCGCAGACGGTGATGCTCGCCGAGGACGCCGATCGGACCAAGGCCATGGACGAGCTCGGTCTGCCTCTGGTGGTGAAGATCCCTGACGGCTCGTTCTCACGCGGCATCCACCTTGTGTCCACCCCCGAGGAGTTCAAGCGGATCTTCGACGAGCTGTTCGAAGAGACCGACCTGCTGCTTGCGCAGAAATTCCTGCCGACCGAGTTCGATTGGCGGGTCGGCGTGCTCGCGGGCGAGCCGTTGTTCGTGTGCCAATACCGCATGGCGCGCGGGCATTGGCAAATCGTCAAACATCGGCCGGACGGCTCTTCGCGCGAGGGCGGGTTCAGGACCTTCGAAATCGACCAGGCGCCGCCCGCGGTCATCGACATCGCCGTGCGCGCGGCCCGACCGATCGGCGACGGATTCTATGGCGTCGATCTCAAGCAGACCGATACCGGCTTCGTCGTCATGGAGGTGAACGACAATCCCAATCTCGAGCACGGCATCGAGGACGCCGTCAGCAAGGACGATGTCTGGGTCCGCATTCTTCGCTGGTTCATCGATCGCTTCGAGCAGTAGCGCGTAAAAGGGATGCCGGCTTTCCGGAACTCCACCGCCTTAGTCGAGCGGAGCGGGCTTGAGCCGCCCGAGATCGAAGCTGTCCACCTCTGCGAGGAGCTCGATGAAGGCGCGTGCCCCATGCGCAAGCGCCGCCTCGCCCTTCTCGCGTGAAGCAAGCGTCGGGTCGCCCAGCGCGCCCTCTGGATTGAGATCTTGCGTGGCCCAGCCGAAGCCCGCCGGGCGATCCGCGTTCAGCCACCGGAATTCGTCCTTCATCGAGAGCGCAGCGGAGGGGAACGATCTCAACTCGTTCTCCCGGACGGCATCGGAGCGCGCCGCGAGCATCAGCGAGGTTTCCACATCCCCGCCATGGATGCCGAACAGCCGTTCCTCGGAACTGAACAGCCCCTCCGGATAACCGAAGCGGTGCCAGGCCGCGATCACCACCAGCATGCCGAACCGGGAGCGCAGACTTCGCGCAGCGATGTCGATCATGGGCACATTGCCGCCGTGGCTGTTCACGATGACGAGCTTGCGCAGGCCGGCGCGATGGACGCTTTCAGCAATTTCCGCCAACACCCGGATCATGGTTTCGCCGGAATAGGTCAGCGTGCCGGGAAAACCGACATGCTCCTCGGAAGCCCCGATGGCCTGCCGGGGCAGAAACGTGACCGGGAGTTGCTCGGGCAAGGCCGCGCGCACACGCTCAAGGTATCCGTCGGCGATGAAGGCATCGACGCCCAGTGGAAGATGCGGCCCGTGCTGCTCGACGGCGGCGACCGGCAAGACGGCGATCCACCGGGACGTGTCGGCCCCGGTGAAGTCGGTCCATGCCATGTCGAGCCAGTCGCGCCGTGGCAGGCCTGCCATTCCGTCCCCCTGCAATCGGGCGCAGTCCTAAAGCATTTCCTTGCGTAATGGGAACCCTTTGACCCGCAATGGCCTTCGTTCCGCGCCTTCCGGAGCCTTGCGCAGCCGCATGCGGGCCGTCGCGCGGTCAACTCCGCCTGATACCAGGGCAATCACGATTGTTTGAACTCGCTCGGGCTGGAACCGAACGGCCACGGCTCCCGCACGCTGAGTGCGCCCTGCCTACGCGGGTGCTGGGCAAAGCATTGTGCTTTCCCTATTGTCCGCGCCTTCCGGGGTATTCGGGAGGAGGATCATGCGAGAAGTCTTTCGGCAGGCAGCGGCGCTGAGCGCGCTGGTTGCGCTGAGCACCGGTTCGGCGGCCCAACCGCTCGATAAAGTATCGTTTGGCACCAACTGGGTGGCGCAAGCCGAGCACGGCGGGTTCTACCAGGCGCTCGCCGACGGCACCTACAAGAAATACGGGCTCGACGTGACGATCGTGCAAGGCGGGCCGCAGGTGAACAATCGGATTTTGTTGCCCGTCGGCCGCATCGATTTCTACATGAGCGCCAACATGCTGCAGGCCTTCGATGCGGTGGCGCAGAACATCCCGACCCTCGTCGTCGCCGCGAGCTTCCAGAAGGACCCGCAGGTGCTGATGGTGCATCCCGACGCGGGCGTCAGCAAATTCGAAGACCTGAAGAAGCTCACCGTTTTCGTGTCGAAGGAAGGGATGGCCGGCTACTATCAGTGGCTGAAGAACGATTACGGCTTCACCGACCGCCAGGTGAAGCCGTATCTGTTCAATCCGCAACCCTTCATCGCCGACAAGCGCTCGGCCATGCAGGGCTATGTGACATCGGAGCCGTTCGCCGTGGAAAAAGCCGGCGGCTTCAAGCCGAAGATCTTCCTCCTGGCCGACCACGGCTTCGACACCTATTCGACTCTGATTGAAACGCGCCGCGACCTCGTTGAGAAGCGGCCCGATCTTGTGCAGCGCTTCGTCGATGCCTCGATCATCGGCTGGTACAATTACATCTATGGTGACAACAAGGCGGCCAACGCCATGATCAAGCGAGACAATCCCGAGATGACCGACGAGGCCATCGCGCATTCGATTGCCAAGATGCGGGACTATGGGATCGTCGATTCGGGCGATTCGCTGAAGCTCGGCATCGGGGCCATGTCGCACGAGCGGATCAGGAGCTTTTTCGACAAAATGGCGCGCGCCGGGGTGGTCAAGCCGGACCTCGACATCCGGAAGTCTTACACCTTGCAATTCGTGAACAAGAAGGTGGGCCTCGAGTTGCGGCGCAAGTAGCCCCCCGATCGGAAATACAGCCGACGCGGCGGGCGCCGCGCCGGCTGTTTCTCGTCCAGGCTGGTCAGGCGCCGGCGGGGACCGCCGCTGACGCCAAGCTTGCGCGCCGCAGGACTTCGGCTGCCGCGAATCCGAACAGGAGTTTCGAAACCAGGCTCACCGTGTAGGGAAGGAGCTGGATGAAATCTGGGCTGAGCAGCGGGAGAACGACGAAGAAGTTCATCATCCATACGCCCGCCAGTGCCGCGACCGTGAGCGGATAGCGTGCGCCAGGCAGCTTCTGCCACGCAGCCGCAAGCACCGTCCCGAGCACGACAGCAAGCGCCATATGAATGAAGACGCCAAGCAGCACCGAGGTTTGCGGCAAGAGGGCGGTGATGCCGACAGCCGTTGTGACGCCGCGCGCCACAATCGCGGCATCCATGCCTGTCGCCAACGCATAGGCCGAAACCCATACGATTTCGGCGAGACCGCCAGCGGCTCCGGCGACGACGCCCCACCGGAGAGCTTTCGCAAAGTCTGGTTGTTGATATCCGAGCATGCTGGAATTCCCCCTTGATGCTGCAGGCCTAGGTTTCACTGAACGCCAGAATACGGTTAGAACGTTGCACTCGAAATTGATGAATATCAATGGTGTCTAACCTTCGAACGACAATCGCGTCAATTCCCGGAAAGTCACCGGTCGTCGCTCTTGACCGAGTGTCCAAGTCCTTCCCAAACGGTGTGAAGGCGTTGGACGGGCTCTCGCTGGAGGTCCGCCCCGGCGAGTTCGTGTCTCTCCTTGGACCCTCCGGATGCGGCAAAACGACGGCATTGCGAATCATGGCGGGGCTGTCCGAGCCATCGGCCGGCAACATGGAGCGGCATCCAAACTCCCACGGCGGGCGCAAACGCGGCGCGACCGGATTCGTTTTCCAGGAGCCGACCTTGATGCCCTGGGCGACCGTCGGCGAGAACGTGCGCCTGCCGCTCAAGATCTCGGGCGTCCCGCGCGCTGAAGGCGCAGCGAAAGCCGCAGCGGCTCTCGCCCGAGTCGGCCTGTCGGAATTTGTCGAGGCTTACCCGCGTGAGTTATCCGGGGGCATGAAGATGCGCGTGTCGATTGCGCGCGCGCTGATCACCGAACCCTCGCTCCTTCTCATGGACGAGCCCTTTGCCGCGCTCGACGAGATCACGCGCTTCAAGCTTGCCAATGACCTGCTCCTGCTCTGGCGCGCGCTCGACAAGACCGTCGTGTTCGTCACCCATTCGGTCTTCGAATCGGTCTATCTCTCGCAGCGAGTCGTGGTCATGACGGCCCGGCCCGGCCGCGCCTATGCGGAGATCACGATCGATGAGCCCTATCCCCGCGACGAAAGCTTTCGCACTTCGGCGGAATACGCCGCCTATTGCCGGCGCGTCTCGGAGACATTGAAGCGCGCGATGGGAGAAAGTCCGTGAGCGCGCGCGGCGGGCGGGAGGACCTGCAGCCAGGTCGACGCGAGCGTGTGGTCCGCTGGCTCCTGCCGGTCGCCATTCTTGGCCTCGGCCTGGGGGCCTGGGATCTGGTCGTACGTATCAATGCGCTGCCGCCTTTCATATTGCCCTCGCCCGGCCTTGTGATCGCGACTTTGTTTGCGGACTGGCCGCTCCTGTCGGCGTCGCTGCTGACGACGCTCCTGCTCACTTTGCAGGGGTTCTCGCTTGCGCTCATCGGTGGTATTGGCCTCGCCGTCGTGTTCAGCCAGTCTCGCCTGATCGAATATTCGCTTTATCCCTACGCCGTCATCCTGCAAGTCACGCCCATTGTTGCGATCGCACCGCTGCTTCTCATCTATCTGCCTCAGCCCGCCGCCGTACTCGCCTGCGCCTGGATCGTGGCCTTCTTCCCTGTGCTGTCAAATGCAACGCTCGGCTTGAATTCCGTCGACCGTAACCTGGAAGAACTGTTCCGGCTCTACCGGGCCACGCGCTGGCAGGTCTTATGGAATCTGAAACTGCCCTCGGCCCTGCCCCACATCATGGGAGGCTTGCGCATTGCCGGCGGGTTGTCGCTGATCGGAGCCGTGGTCGCGGAAATTGCGGCAGGCTCGGCAGGCGCCGGCTCCGGCCTCGCCTATCGCATCGCCGAATCAGGCTATCGGTTGAACATCCCGCGGATGTTCGCCGCGCTATTGCTGCTCTCTCTCGCCGGCATCCTGATCTTTTACATTCTGACGCTCGTGTCGCATCTCGTCCTGCGGCGCTGGCACGAGAGCGCCCTCGCCGACGAGGCGTGAGCTCGCGCATTCTCCGGCGAAGTGGATACCGGTTCGCCGCAAGACAATGGGCCAAAGTACAAAACTAATTCATTGTGAAACGCCACGCGATCCCCAGCGCCGCCATGACCACGACGGTCCGGATCAAGCCGAAGTGCAAGCCGAACACGAGCCCCGCCGCGACGCCGGCGAGGACGGCCGCGGCCATGTCCATGCTGGCGAAATCGACGCGAAACCACCGGATCGGCCCGGTCTCGACCTCGGTGACGTGCGCGAACAGGACATGCAGCGTGAACCAGACGGCCAGGTTCAGGATGACGCCGACCACCGCCGCGGTAATGGCCGAGAGCGCGCCGGCAAGACGGCGGTTTCCACGCAAATCTTCCACGAAGGGCGCGCCGGCAAAGATCCACAGAAAAGACGGGGCGAAGATCGTCCAAGTCGTCATGGCCGCGCCGAGCACGGCGGCGGTGAGCGGATCGAAGGGCGCGGCCTCGCGATGCGCCGCGAGGAAACCAACGAATTGCGATACGAGGATCAGGGGTCCGGGCGTGGTTTCGGCCAAGCCGAGCCCGTCCACCATTTCGCGCGCGCTCAGCCAGCCGTGGGTTTCGACCGCCTGCTGCGCCATATAGGCCATCAGCGCATAGGCCCCGCCGAAGCTCACGACCGCGAGCTTCGAAAAGAAAAGCCCGAGAGAAACCAGGACATGGTCCCCGCCCAGCGTGAACGCGGCGAGCGCGACCGGCGCCCACCAGACGACGAGCCCGACCAGCACGGCGGTTGCGGCCGTTCGCCAGCGCCCGGGGCGCGCGTCGCGCCGTAGCGGAGGCGCGGCATCGAGCCCGATCCGTTCCGCCCGCCACTGGGCGACGAAGTAGCCGGCAAGCCCTGCGGCGATGACGATCAGCGGAAACGGCAGGGCGAAGACGAAGATCGCGACAAAAGCCCCGGCGGCGAGCCCGACCAGCAAGCGCGTCTTGAGGGCCTTGCGCCCGATGCGGATCACCGCCTCGACCACGATGACGAGCACCGCCGCCTTGATCCCAAACAGCGCGCCTTCGACGACCGCGACGCCACGGGCCAGGACGTAGAGGACGCTCAGACCCAGCATCACCAGCGCGCCGGGCAAGATAAACAGGAGTCCCGCCGCGAGCCCGCCGAGGGTGCGATGCATCAGCCACCCGATATAGGTCGCGAGTTGCTGCGCCTCGGGGCCAGGCAAGAGCATGCAGTAGTTCAGGGCATGCAGATAGCGCGCTTCATCGATCCACTTTTTCTCCTCGACCACGATGCGGTGCATGAGCGCGATCTGCCCGGCCGGCCCGCCGAACGACAGCAGGCCGACCTTGAGCCAGACCCCCAAGGCCTCGCGCAGACCAGGCCGGTCGGCACGGCCGACGGCGGTCGATGCATCTTGCTGCGCGATCTCCATTAGCGTCCTCCCGCGACGGCCTTCACCGGCCAGTTGTGCCGCTCGTCGGCGGCGAACCGGATCCAGGCAAACAGCGCATCGTAGACGGCAAAGCCGCCCTGGAGGAGGCCATGATCGTCGTCCCGCGCCAGCACAGACAGCCCGAGAGAGACGGCATGCAGGCCCGCGGCCTCAGCGGCAAGATCATAGCGCGCCGTGTCCGCGCCGCGCACGATCAGCGCAAGCCGCGCAAGCGACGGTTCGTTCTCGAGCCCGAGTAGTCTGAGCAGCGTGTCGAATGAGCAGCGCTCGCCCTCATGGCTCAGCTCCACGCCTTCGATATCGAACGGAATGGCGCCGGTCTCGCGCGCGACAGCCGGCACTTCGGATGGATCCACGAACAGAAACGTCGCCTCCGGATCGACGAACCGGCGGATCAGCCAGGGGCAGGCAACGCGGTCGATCTTCGGCCGCCGGCGCGTAACCCACATGCGCGGCGCGGCGGCGAACCTCGCATGCGCGTCGCGCGAAACAAGGGGCAGCTTTGCTTCCATCCAGCCTTGCACGCCGCCGGCCAGAATCTGCGCGCTCTGACCCTCAGCCCGTAGCCTGGCTGAAACCATTTGACTCAGCTCGTGCCCCGCCTTGCAGGCTAGGACAATCGGCCTTGTGCGATCGAGCGAACCGATCCATTCGCCGGCTCGCTCCGGATCGCGCCAGCGGGAGGAAGGGATAAGGCCCGGCGAGGATTCGAACGCCGCGCGCCGGCGGACATCGATGATGCTCGGGGTTTCCGCCGTGCCGATCAGGGTCCAGAGATCGAAGGGAGAGATTGCGTAGCTCGCAGACATGAGCCTCCTCCGCTATTGAGGAGACGGTGCTTGGGCGCGAGCCTCACGGGGCGACCGCCATCGGCCCCGATGCGGGAAAGGCTAGCCGACTTGGGCGACGCTTACAAGGCGGATGGGCGCAAGCCACGTTCGCCAAAGCGGCGCTCGCATGCACTCCGCGCTTTCGCTAACGTGCCACACGGACAGTTGCAGGATCGTCATCATGACCAGGTTCGATTTCGGCAGCCAGGCGGCCGTCGTCACCGGCGGCGCGCAGGGTATCGGCCGCGCCATCGTCGAACGGCTTCTCGACTCGGGGGCGGCGGTCGCCATCTGGGATCGCGATCGCACGCTCGCCGAAAAGACTGCCGGGGAGTTGAAAACCCGCGGCAAGCTCATCGCCGTCCCGGTCGATGTGACGAGGTTGGCCGATGTCGAACGCGCGCGTGATGAGACCCTGCGCGCCTTCTCGCGCATCGATGTCCTCGTGAACAATGCCGGCATCGCCGGTCCCAATCTGCCGACATGGGAGTATCCGATCGAAGCCTGGGCGCAGGTGATGGCGGTCAATCTCGACGGGCCTTTCCTATGCTGCCGCGCCGTCGTCCCGACAATGATCGCCCAGAACTACGGTCGCATCGTCAACATCGCCTCGATCGCCGGCAAGGAAGGAAACCCGAACGCCTCCGCCTATTCCGCCTCCAAGGCGGCGGTCATCGCGCTGACGAAATCGCTCGGCAAGGAACTCGCCGGCCGCGACATCGCCGTGAACTGCATCACGCCGGCCGCGGCCAAGACCGCCATTTTCGATCAGATGACGCAGCAGCATATCGACTACATGCTTTCGAAGATTCCCCGCGCGCGCTTCGTCAAGGTCGAAGAGGTCGCCTCGCTGGTCGCCTTCTGCGCCTCGAAAGAATGCTCGTTCACGACCGGAGCGGTGTTCGACATTTCCGGCGGGCGGGCTACCTACTAAACGATGGAGGCCGCATCCACCGCGCGGGCGAGCGACGAGGCCAGGGCGCGTCGCGCGCGCCTCGTCGGAATTGCGCTGATGTGCGGCGCCGTTGCGCTGTTTGCCTGTCTCGACGCCACCGCAAAGTACCTGAACGCCTACATGCCGACGCTGCAGGTGGTGTGGGCGCGCTACGCCAGCGCGTTTGTGCTCTCTTTCGCCATCCTCAATCCACTGACACGGCCCGGCATGCTGCGTTCGCGCCGGCCGATGTGGCAGATCGGGCGCTCCGTGCTGCTGCTTCTCTCGAGCCTCCTGAACTTCTTTGCGTTGCGCTACCTGCAGCTCGACCAGACCATGGCGATCCTGTTTTCAACGCCCTTCATCGTCGCTGCCCTCTCCGGCCCGATGCTCGGCGAATGGGTCGGCTGGCGGCGCTGGATCGCGATCATCGTCGGTTTCGTCGGCGTGCTGGTCGTGATCCGGCCGGGCTTCGGCGGCATTCATGCGGCGGCCATTCTCTCCGTCTGCGGCGCATTCTGCTACGCCATTTACAATCTGACGACGCGCGTTCTGGCGCGCTACGATTCCGACGAGACGTCGCTGTTCTTCGCCAATTTCGGCGGCGCCGTTCTGCTGCTGCCGGTGCTGCCGCTGGTGTGGACGACGCCGTCGAGCCCGCTGATCCTGGCGCTGACCATCGCGACCGGTCTCTTCGGCGGCTCCGGCCACTACATGCTGATCGTCGCGCACCGTCTCGCCCCGGCCTCGGTGCTTGCTCCCTTCATCTATAGCCAGATCGTCTGGGTGATCGCACTCGGCTACCTCGTGTTCGGCGACGTCCCGAACACCTGGACACTGGCTGGCGTCGGCATCGTCACCGCCTCCGGCCTCTACCTGCTCTACCGTGAGCGCGTACGCAAAGGGACGGTCGCGCCGCTCCAGATCGAATAGCTCAGGGGACGGCCAAGAGGACCGGCAGCAAGCCGATCTCCTGCAGATATTCGATGCCTTCCGCGAGCGGGATCGCGAGCAGGAAGACGAGCGCGTCGAAAAACGTCGTCAGCACGAGCGACGGCTTGATCGTCACGGTTTCGACGTCGCGCCAAAGACCGAACCGAGGGAGAAAGCGCGGCACGCCGCGCATGTAGGTCCGATATGAATCGCCGAACAGATCGAGCATCACCTGCTCTTCCTTGTACACCACCAGGAGAAAGACCAGCCAGGCGACAACGCCGGCGATCACCGCCAAAACCACGCTTCCAAGCTGCGCGCCGGCGCCAGCCGCGCCGATGATCGAAAACAGATAGAGCGGATTGCGGCTGACCGAATAGGGCCCCACCGCCACGACCTGCCTCATTTTCTGTCCGCCGATATAGATCGTCGACCAGGTGCGGCCGAGGATGCAAAGCACGATCAGCACCAAGCCGACCCATTCGATCGGATGATGGAGCGGATGTGCCTGATCCCAGCGCGAAGCCACAACCAGCACGCAGGCAATGCCGATCGCGATCGCGATCCAGAGGACGCCTTTGCGGATCTTCTGGACAGCGCCGATGACGACGACGGAATCGTCCGTTGTGGGTTTCATGCGGGTCCTGTTCGCCGATTGCTGCCGCAAAATCAACCCGTGCGCGCGCCGGATTCCCTATTCCTTCACCGCGCCGGTCATCGACGACACGTAGTGCTCGACGAAGAATGAATAGAGCAGCACGACCGGCAAGGAGCCGAGTAGCGCGCCCGCCATCAGCGCCCCCCATTCATAGACGTCGCCACGCACCAGTTCCGTCAGCACGCCGACGGGCACCGTTTTGTTCTCGGACGAGGCGATGAACGTAAGCGCGTAGATGAACTCGTTCCAGCTGAGAGTGAAGGCGAAGATGCCCGCCGAGATCAGCCCCGGTACGGCCAGCGGCAGGATGATTCGGGTCAGGATCTGCCAGCGGGTCGCGCCATCGACCAGGGCGCATTCCTCAAGCTCGTAGGGGATGGAACGGAAATAGCCCATCAACAGCCAGGTGCAGAACGGCACCAGGAAGGTCGGATACGTGAAGATCAGGGCGAGCTTGGTATCGTAGATCCCGAACTGGAACACCATCACTGCGAGCGGAATGAACAGGATCGACGGCGGCACGAGATAGGCAAGGAAGATCGCGAGCCCGATCGAACGCGATCCGACATAGCGGATGCGCTCGATCGCGTAGGCGGCAAACACCGACGCTATCAGCGACAACAACGTCGCACACACTGCGACAATCATCGTGTTCACGAGCCACCATGGATACGAGGTCTCGACCAGCAGATAGCGGATATGGCGCAGCGTCGGCTCGGACGGCCAAAACGGGCTGTAGTCGGTGAAGTTCGTCAATTCGTGATTGGGTTTCAGCGCGGTGACGCCCATCCAGTAGAACGGAAAGAGCAGCACGAACACGAACACCCCGAGCGGCAGGACGACGAGCAGAAGCCGGCGCGGCCAGTTCTCGAGATAGCTCATGCCGATGCTGTCGTCGGCGGCAAGGACCTTTCGCAGCAAAGGCGCTGTCGGGACGGTCATGATGGCTCCCTCATCCGTCGCCGCCGCCCTGCTGCCAGCGGCGGCGTTGCAAGCCGAAATAGCTGAAGAGAATCGCGGCAAGCAGGAACGGAATCATCGCCACCGCGATCGCCGCGCCCTCGCCGAGCTGTCCGCCCGGAATGGCGCGCTGAAACGACAGCGTTGCCATCAGATGCGTCGCATTCAGCGGCCCCCCGCGCGTAAGCACGTAGATCAACTGGAAATCGGTGAAGGTGAATAGTACCGAGAACGTCATAACCACGGCAATGATGGGTGCGAGCATCGGCAGAGTGATGTGGCGGAAGCGCTGCCATCCGCTGGCACCGTCGAGGGTTGCCGCTTCGTGCAACGAAGGCGGGATCGTCTGCAGCCCAGCAAGCAGCGTGATGGCCACGAACGGAATCCCGCGCCAGACATTGGCGGCGATGACCGAAATGCGTGCCATGGTGGGATCGCCGAGCCAATTGATCGAGCCCGACATCAATCCGAGCTGCTGCAGGGACCAGGTGATGATCGAGAACTGCGCGTCGAAAATCCACCAGAACGCGATCGCCGAAAGAACCGTCGGTACCACCCAAGGCAGGAGTACGAGCGCGCGCAGAATGGCTTTGAACGGCAGGTGTTCGTTGAGGAGAAGTGCCAGCCAGAGCCCGAGCACGAATTTCAGCACCGAGGCGACGGCCGTGTAGAGAAACGTGTTGAAGACCGAGAGCCAGAACACATGGTCGGTCCACAGCATCTCGTAGTTCGCAGTACCGATGAAGCGCCCGGCGCGGCCGATGCGCGCATCGGTAAAGCCGAGCCAGACGCCAAGCCCGAGCGGATAGGTGAGAAACAGCAGCAAGAAAGCCGCCGCCGGCAGCATGAACAAGAACCCGAGCAGATTGCGGTCCTGCAAGAGGCGTTCGGCGAGCGTCGTCTCGCGAAAGCCTGCGCGGCGCGGAAGGGCGGCGTCCACCATGTCCAGTCCTTGCGTAGCCCGGATTGAAATCCGGGAATGCCGCTCCCGGATGTCGCTTTGCTCCATCCGGGCTACGGCTCTTCAGCGCGTCAACTCACACCCGGTAGTAACGGTTCGCGCGCTGCTCGGCACGCTTCATCGCCTCTTCCGGCGTGCGCTGGCCGGTTGCGGCTTCCGCCACCATGTTGACCATGATGTAGTCCGCCATGACCGCCGCCGAGGCATAGCCGAGCTGCCCGGCATAGCCGTTGACGCGCAGCGTCTCGGAAGCGCGGGCATAAGGTTCGTAGACCTTATCCGACTTGAAGATCGGGTGGTTGGCGAACGCTTTGAGCGCCGGCGCACAGTAGGCGGACGAGCCCTGGATCCAGTCCCCGTAATTCGCCTGCTCGTAGAAGTGCTGCAGGAACGCCCGTGCCGCGTTCGGAAACTTCGTGTAGCGGAACACGATCAGCGATGTGGTTTGGTGAAGTTCGATCGGGCGCCCGACCGGCCCTACCGGCAGGATCGAGGATCGCGTGTCATCGGCAATCTCCTTGAAGCGGGCCTCATTGCGGGTCGACACATACATCGAGACGCCGTTCGCCGAGCACGAGATTTCGCCCGCGAGCCAGGCGCGGTTGTTGTTGATGTCAAGCCAGCCTTCGGTGCCCGGCACGAAGGTCTGATAGAGCTCGCGCGCATAACGCAGGCCGGCCATCGTTTCCGGCGAGTTGATGGTGACCTTGTTGTTCTGGTCGACCATCTGCCCGCCGTGGCTCCAGACGATCCAGTGCGCGTAATTGTTGCCGTCGCCGACCGCATTCCCCATCGCGAAACCCGCACGGGGCAGGTTTCCTTTCGCCAGGGCGCGGCAGACTTCGAGGAAGCCCGCGGTGTCCTTCGGCATCTCCTTGAAGCCGGCTTTCTCGATGATCGATTGCCGCCACATCAAGCCGTTGCCGATCGCGGCGACCGGCATCGCAACGAAGCGGTTGTCGCGAACGCCGTAAGCGCGCGGACCGTCGAACCATCCGCCGTGCCGCTTGCCGATATCCTCGCCGATGTCGGTCAGATCGAGAAGCTTGTCGGGATACTGGTGGGCATCGTCGAACCAGACCATCATGAGGTCAGGACCCGATCCGACATTGGCGGCCACGGCCGCTTTCGGCCGGATGTCTTCCCAGCTCTCGCGGTCGATGCGGACCTGCACGCCCGTCGCTTGCGTGAATTTCTGCGCAATGGCTTCGAACGCGTCGCCATCGCCCTTCACGAACGGCGACCAGCGCAGGATGCGCAGGCTTGCCCCCGGCTCCGGCGTGTATTTCGGCGCGGTTTGCGCGAGAGCAGTCGAGCCGAGAAGCGGCGTGCTTGCGGCCAGCGCAGCAGCCCCCTTGAGAGCATCGCGTCTTGTGATTGACATGTCTTCCTCCGTTGACGGGACTTCGACGGTTGCTGCGGCCGTCCCGTGGCCGCGGAATCTCAAATGCGTTTGCCGCTGGCCTCGTCGAACAGATGGACCAGCCCGGGCCGCGGCTTGAGGCGGATGCGTTCGCCAGGCTTGAATTGATGGCGCTCCCGGAAAACAGCGAGCACATCTTGGCCCGCCATTTTCGCGGCGATCAGGATTTCCGAGCCGGTGGGCTCGATCACCTGGACTTCGGCTTCCACCCCATCGTCGGCGAGCGTGAAGTGTTCCGGACGCACCCCATAGATGGCGGCCCGCCCGTCGGCGGCCGCCGGCGCGGCGGTGAGCGGCAATCGCACGCCGCCCGGACCTTCGAACGCGAGCCCGCCATTGGTGCGGACGGCGCCCTTCAGAAAATTCATCGCCGGGGAGCCGATGAAGCCCGCCACGAACAGATTGTCAGGCCGGTCATAGAGCTCGAGCGGCGCACCGATCTGCTCGACGAGACCGTCATGCATCACCACGATCTTGTCGGCCATGGTCATGGCCTCGATCTGGTCATGCGTCACGTAAACGGTGGTCGTCTTTAGCCGCTGATGCAGCTCCTTGATCTCGGTGCGCATCGCGACGCGCAGCTTGGCGTCGAGATTGGACAACGGCTCGTCGAACAAGAACACTTGCGGATCACGCACGATCGCACGACCCATGGCGACACGCTGACGCTGCCCACCTGAAAGCTGGCGCGGGTAACGCGCGAGCAGCGGTGCGAGGCCAAGGATTTCGGCCGCGCGGGCGACGCGTTTGTCAATCTCCTCTCGCGGCGCGCCACGCAGCTTGAGCGAGAAGCCCATATTGGCCGCGACCGTCATATGCGGATAGAGCGCGTAGTTCTGGAACACCATCGCGATGTCGCGCTCTTTCGGCGGGACGTTGTTCACGATGCGCTCGCCGATGCGGATCTCGCCCGCCGAGATGTTCTCAAGCCCCGCGATCATGCGCAGAAGCGTGGACTTGCCGCACCCCGAAGGCCCGACCAGCACCACGAACTCGCCGTCGGCGATGGCGACTGTGACGCCGTGAATGACGTGCGTCGAGCCGAACGATTTACGAACGTCGCGGATCGCGACCGACGCCATGCACGGTGCCTCCCTGGAGAGCGGTTTCGTCTCGACGACCTGGCCAAGCCCGGCCGGCCGCGGCCTCTTCTATCATCTCGAGCTTGCAGCATACACATTTTGCAGCCGCCGCACCGGAAGGCAACGGTCCTGAGGCGTTGAAACCCCGCAGGCGGCGGTGCACCATGCCGCACCATCGCCCCAAGCTCGTCCGCCAATCCAGGAGAACAGCATGCCCGACAAGGCCGAGGTTCTGATGCTTGGTCCCATGGCGCCGATCATTGTCGAGGGCATCGACAAGGCCTTCAAGCTGCGCAAGCTCTGGGAATCGAAGAATCCGGACGCCCTGATCGACGAGCTCGGCCCTTCGCTCCGCGCCATGGCCGCGGCCGGAGGGGCGCACGCGCCGGTCACCGGGGAGTTCCTGGACCGATTTCCGAAGCTCGAGATCATCGCGAGCTTCGGCGTCGGTTACGATCATGTCGATGCCAAGGCGGCCGCAACCCGCGGGATCGTCGTGACGAATACGCCTGACGTGCTGACGGAGGAGGTCGCCGACACCGCGCTCGGCTTGCTGTTGTGCGTCGTGCGGGAGCTGCCGCAAGCCGAGCGCTATCTGCGCGCCGGCAAATGGCTGGAGAAAAACTATCCGCTCACCGCGACGCTGCGCGACCGCACGGCGGGCATTGTCGGCCTCGGCCGCATCGGCAAGGCGATCGCCCGCCGGCTCGAGGCCTTTGGCGTGCCGGTCGTCTATTACGGCCGACGCCGGCAGGCCGATGTCGCCTATCGCTACTATGCCGACCTCGTGGCGATGGCGCGCGACGTGGACGTCATCATCGTGGTGACGCCCGGCGGGCCCGAAACGAAGAACCTCATCGATGCGAAGGTGCTCGGCGCGCTCGGCCCGAACGGCGTCCTCATCAATGTGGCGCGCGGCTCCGTCGTGGACGAGCCGGCGCTGATCGAGGCCTTGCAGAAGAAGACGATCCTCGCGGCCGGCCTCGACGTGTTCGTGGACGAGCCGCGCGTCCCGGCGGCGCTGATCGCGCTCGACAACGTCGTTCTCCTGCCGCATGTGGGCTCGGCCTCGGTTCACACCCGCCGCGCTATGGGCCAGCTCGTGGTCGACAACCTCCTGTCTTGGGCGGCAGGCAAGGGCCCGCTCACGCCGGTGCCGGAAACTCCATGGCGGAGACGTTGAATTCGCCGCCTCCCTGCCGGCGATGACCTTGCCGCAGGGTCCGTGCTAGCGTGGGTCCCATGGCCAAAGCCGTCATCGCTTGTCTCGTTGGCTTGTGCGCTCTTTCCGGCGCGGCCTTTGCGCAGGCGCAGCCGCCCGCCATGAGCGACGCGGCACGCGCGCTGGTCGGCAACTGGGAGCTGTCCAACGCCGACCGCGACATGATCTGCCCGGTCGCGTTCAGGGCCTCTGTTGTCAGGGGCGGGTTTGCGCTCGAATGGGATAAGGAGTGCGCGAATGTCTTCCCGCTCACCAAGGACATCACGGCTTGGTCGCTGGCGAAGAACGATGCCGTACAGTTTCTTGATACGCGCGGGCGTATTTTGCTCGAACTGACGGAAGTGGAAAGCGGCCTCTACGAAGGCCTGCGGCCCGGCGACCCGCTGTACTTCCTGCAAAGTCAGGCCGCGGTCGGCCACGAGAAGACGGCGCAGAACGTCGCCGGCGAATGGAACGTCGTGCGCGGCGCCGGCAAGCCGATCTGCCAGCTTACGCTGTCAGGCAATGCCGCGGCGAACGACACGCTGGCGCTGACGGTGAAGCCGGGCTGCGACGCGGCGATCGCCAATTTCCAGCCGCGGACGTGGCAGATGGATCGCGGCCAGCTTGTGATCCAATCCGCGCGCGGCGAAACCTGGCGCTTCGAGGAAGGCGACGCCGACACCTGGCAGCGCATCCCGGCGGGCCGGCAGCCGTTGTCCTTGGTGCGGCAGTAGCAGGCCGCACACGTCAACTCTGCCTGCGCAGCAATGCAGGACCCTTCGGGCAACCTCCACAGGTCAAGAGAGCCTCGTTGCTACGGCCCCACGAGCCGCCACGCCTGCGCGGCGACCAGGCCCAGCCCGGACATCAGGAGCAGGGTGAGGATCAGCTTGCGGAAGGCGGCCTCGTCGAGTTTTCCGTACAGCTTGAACCCGATCCACAAGCCGGCCAGCATCGCGGGAAGGCCCAGGAAATATAGCTCAATCAGGCCCCGGGTGATCGCGCCGGCGAGGCCAAGCGACACCGCGTTTGCAACAATGGCCGCGAGCATGACCGGTTGAAAGACCGCGCGCTGCACATCTTTCGGCCAGCCGCGGAATTGGCACCAGATAGTGATGACGAATCCTGGAAACCCGGTCAGCCCGCTAATCAGGCCGTTCAGAAATCCAACCACACTGTCGGCGGCGACTCCGGCCTTCACCGGCTTGAACGCCGGCTGTGTCAGACCGTAGGCGCCGTAGAGGATCAGCAGCAGGCCCACGCCCGTGCGCAAATAGGCCGGGTCGAGACGAGCGAGCAGCATGGTCCCGATTGGTATCCCGACGAGGCCGCCGATGATGAAGGGCGCCAAGGCCCCAAGGCTCAGCGAGCGCCTCAGCTTCCACACGCCATAGCCCTGCGTCCAGAGCCCATAGCCGACGATCAGCGCGGTTGTCTGGACGGGCGAAAGAATGTGCAGCCAGATGCCGGCGACCACGAACCCCATGGCGAATCCGGCGAGACCGGAGGCGAAGCCGCCCAAAAAGGCTGCGCCGAGAAACAATGCGAGGACAAGACCATCCATGACTCGCTCCCAATTCGAGGCGAGCAGCGCTTGGATGGGAAATCCATCTTGAGGGGAGGCCGCGATATCCCCTGTCTGCGATGTGGTTATCCGACGAAAAGCGGCTCAGCCGGCATGGTCCCCTCCTTTCGAAGGAGACGGTGCTTGGGCCCGCGGGCCTTGAGAAGGCGGGGCGACCGTCGAAGGCCCCGCTTCGCCACAACTAGCGCACTGTGCGTCGGCGGGCAATTCAGAATCGCGGCCCGGGCTTTACGGCCTTCGCGCCATCGCGCCCAAGGCCGAGCGCTCAATCGACCGCATCCCCTTCAAGCTCGCATGTCCGTTCTTGCCGACGATGATCGGCGACCCCGCGGCCGATGTAGTCCGCCGTGCTGCCGGTCTCGGTAAAGCCGAACACCGGCGAGCGCGGGTCGATTGACTGGCCCGAGAAGAACCGCGCTCGGTCTCGCCGGCTTGATCCGCGTAATGAAATTCCAGGCTCCGCCAGGAGAAATTGGGGGCGCTGCCTGGGAGCTTGGCCACGTCACTGCGGACACGTTGGCCTACGCGGCCTCGACTTCTACAAACTCCTTGCCTGCCTCGGTTGGCACTGGATCGCCAGCATCGCGGCAGTCCTCAACGTAAAGTTCGATGGCTTCCCGAATGTTGCTCAGCGCCTCCGCGCGGGTGTCGCCCTGGCTGACGCATCCTGGCATTGCCGGCACGCTGGCGACGTATCCACCATCCTCTTCTTGCTCCAAAACCACCGTATAGCGCATCGAAAGTCTCCTGATGGTGCGCGCGTATCGGCTCGGGCAGGGCGCGCTGAGTCGGCAGCATTCTTACATTAATTTCGGAGCCGATGCAGCAGGGTAACGGCAGGCGTCGCCTGAATCTGGATCATGGCGCGATCGATCGTCACCGGCCTCGCTCTTTGCAAGCGCGGTCGACTAGATCAACTTCAACCCCTTCAAACTTGCATGCCCGCTTTTCCCGACGATGATGTGATCGTGCACGGCAATGCCGAGCGGCGTCGCTACCTCCACGATCGCCTTCGTCATCTGGATGTCGGCCTGCGACGGCGTCGGATCGCCCGAGGGATGATTGTGCACGAGCACGACCGCGGTGGCGCTCAATTCCAGCGCGCGCTTGACCACCTCGCGCGGATAGACGGGCGTATGATCGACCGTGCCTCTCTGCTGCACCTCGTCGGCGATCAACTGGTTGCGCTTGTCGAGAAACAGGATGCGGAACTGCTCGACCTCGGCAAAGCCCATCGCCGTGCGGCAGTAGTCGATCACCGCCGACCACGACGCCAGCACCGGCCGCCGCCGGATTTCGCCCCGCGCAAAGCGGCTCGCCGCCGCGTGCACGACCTTCAACTCGACGATCGCCGCCTCGCCGAGCCCTGCCACTTCCTTCAGCCGCGCTTCCGGCGCCGCCACAACCTCCGCGAACGAGCCGAATTTGGCGAGAAGCCCCTTCGCGATCGGCTTGACGTCGCGCCGCGGTATTGCGCGGAATAACAAGAGCTCGAGCAATTCATAATCCGCCAAGGCCTCCGCCCCGGCCTCGCGAAAGCGCGCGCGCAAACGGTCGCGATGCCCGTGGAAATGGGGCACGGCCGCATCGGCTGGTCCGGATGAATTCTTCCGGCGGGGAGAGGAACCCGGCATCAAGTCTCCTGGTGCCTCGCGCATAGATGCGCGCCTGTCAGAATGACTGAATTCCGCCGTGCTTGGCAATCGCCGGCAAAAGGACTTCAGACAAACCTGATTGAGCGTCATACCTCCCCTTGGAAAGGGGAGGTCGTTTGCGAAGCAAAACCGGGTGGGGATCACTGACCCCCACCCTGGCCCTCCCCCTTTCAGGGGGAGGGAAAATCGCAGTCGACATCGTGCAGCGTCAGGCGCGTTCGTAAGTGGGCTTGTCGAGCTTTCGCGGGGACAGCGTGAAAATCTCGACGCCGGTCTTGGTCACGCCGACCGTGTGCTCGAATTGCGCCGAGAGCGAGCGGTCCCGCGTCACCGCCGTCCAGCCGTCCGAGAGCACCTTCACATGCGGCCGGCCGAGATTGATCATCGGCTCGACGGTGAAGAACATGCCGGGCTTGAGCACGAGTCCCTCGCCGGGCCGGCCGACATGCACGATGTTCGGCTCGTCATGAAACAGCCGCCCGAGTCCATGCCCGCAGAAATCGCGCACGACCGACATGTGCTGCGGCTCGACAAAGCTCTGGATGGCGGCGCCGATATCGCCGGTGGTGCCGCCAGGGCGGATCGCGGCGATGCCGCGCATCATCGCCTCGTAGGTGACCTCGATCAGCCGCTCGGCGCGGCGCGAAATCGGACCCGCGGCGAACATTCGGCTCGAGTCGCCGTGCCAACCCTCCACGATCAGCGTCACGTCGATGTTGACGATGTCGCCCTCGCGCATCGGCTTGTCGTTCGGGATGCCGTGGCAGACGACGTGATTGATCGAGGTGCAGGTGGACTTCGTGTAGCCGCGATACATCAGCGTCGCGGGCTTCGCGCCATGATCCATCGCGAATTCGTAGGCCAGCCGGTCGAGGTGCTCGGTTGTCACGCCGGGCTTCACCTCATCGACGAGCATGTCGAGACATTCGGCCACGAGCCGCCCGGCCTTGCGCATGCCGGCGAAAGCCTCCGGGCCGTAGATTTTGATCTGTCCGTTCTTGCGCGGGGGCGCGACCGCGGCGTCGATATAGGTCATGGGGGTGATGTAATTCACAATCCCTCCCCCTGGAAGGCCCCTGGACGGGGAGGGTCGCTCGTCGAGCGAAGCGGGAGCAAGAGGAGCGGGGTGGGGGTCGAACCGAGGAACGCCGACCCCACCCGGCTCGCTTCGCTCGCCACCCTCCCCTTTCAGGGGAGGGACTAGGAAATCACGCGGCGATCTTCCCCTGCAGCTCGTCCTCGATATGGATGCGCACGATCTCGTCGAAGGAGGTCTCGGCGCGGAAGCCGAGCTCCGCGGCTCGCCGTGCGTCGAACCGCTCCGGCCAGCCGCTGACGATGCGCGCGACCAGCGCGTCCGGCTCCCGCCGGATGCGCGCGGCGACCTTCTCGCCGGCGATCCGCTTGAGCGACGCGATCTGCTCGCCGACTGTTACCGACACGCCCGGCATGGTGATGTTGATGCGCGGCCCGAGCTGTTCGCGTGTCAGCCCCGCGGCGTGGATGAGAAATCCCACCGCCGCGCGCGGGCTCGCATGCGTGTGCCGCACGTTGTCGGCGACCGGCAGCACCGCCTCGTGCCCGGCCAGCGGCTCGCGAATGATCCCGGAAAAGAAGCCCGAGGCCGCCTTGTTCGGAGCGCCCGGCCGTACGCAGATTGTGGGAAACCGCAGGCCGACGCCGTCCACAAAGCCGCGCCGCGTATAGTCCGCGAGCAGGAGTTCGCCCATCGCCTTTTGCGTGCCGTAGCTCGTCAGCGGCGTGAGATGGAAGTCGTCCGGGATCGCCGGCGGGAACGGCGCGCCGAACACCGCGGCCGATGACGTGAAGATGAGCTTCGGCCGATAGCCGTCGCCCGCCTTGCGGACGGCTTCGAGCAGAAAGCGCGTGCCGTCGAGATTGATACGGTAGCCCTTGTCGAAATCGAGCTCGGCTTCGCCCGACACGATGGCGGCGAGATGAAAGATCACGTCCGGCTTGGCCGCGATGGCCTTCTCCGCCTCGCCGGGCGCGGACAGGTCCGACGCGGCTGTCTCGGCCTGACCCGCGGACATAGTTGGCCGCGCGGGCGCACCGACATCGGTGAGCGTCAACCGCTCGATCGCGCCGCCGTTGAGCGCGCCGTCGCGAACAAGCCGCTCCGTCAGCTTGCGGCCGATCATGCCCGCCGCACCGAGTATCAGAACGTGCATTCCGTTCACCCCGGTTTCTTTCATCCCTCTCCGCTTCGCGAGAGGGATTACATCGCAAATCCGCCATCGACCAGATGGAATTGCCCGGTCGTAAACGCCGCCTCGTCGGAGGCGAGATAGACCGCAAACGCGGCGATCTCCTCGGCCGTGCCGAGCCGCCCCATCGGCTGCCGATCGATGAAAGCCTGGCGCACGGCCTTGAGCGACTGGCCGGTCTGCTTCGCGAGCGCGGCAATGCGCTCGTCGAGCGAGGGCGACTGCACCGTGCCCGGACAGATCGCGTTCGCGCGCACGCCCTGCTTGATGAAATCCGCGGCGACCGATTTCGTCAGGCCGATCACTGCGGCCTTGGTCGCGCCATAGACGTAGCGGTTCGGCAATCCGCTCACGGACGACGCGATCGAGGCGATATTGATGATCGAGCCCTTCTTCTGCTTCAGCATGCCGGGAAGAAACGTTTTGATCGTGCGGTGCATCGAGCGGACATTGAGGTCGAAGGCGAAATCCCACTCCTCGTCCGCGCAATCGAGCACGGTGCCGTGATGCACGAAGCCCGCGCAATTTGCCAGCACCTCAACCGGACCGAGGCGCCGGACAATGTCCCGGCCCAGCGCGGTCACCGCCTCGTCTGACCGCACGTCGAGCTTCAGTTTTTCCGCGCGCCGCAAGCCTTTCAATTTCTTCGGATCGATGTCGGTCGCGATCACCGTCGCGCCCTCGGCGGCGAAGGCTTCCGCGATGGCGCGTCCGATCCCCTGCCCCGCCGCGGTGACGAGCGCGACTTTGCCCTTCAAACGTCCGGCCATGGCTTTCCCCCAAACCTGCGACGGCGGCGCGCCGCCCGCCGTTCACTATCCCGGATTGGGGAGGCAAACCAGAGCGCGAACGAAGGAACCCCTTATGTGAAGCGGCTCATACTTCGCCCCTGAGCTCAGGCGGTAGTCTGCGGACCATCAACCAGCCCGACGCCGATCCAAATTCCGTCAAGGAGAGCTTGAATGCGCCCCCGATTGACTGTTGTGCTGACCCCAAACGAACGTCAGATAGCCAACGCCTGGTCACGCTACATGCTCGCCGTCGCACTCGCGATCGGCGCGGGCGTGATCGTCTCCTCAATGTTCCTGCCGCGAAGCGATGAGGCCCTGGTTGCCGCCACCGAGGAGCGGCCGATGAGCCCGGCTTGCACGGTCTGGCACGCGGCCGCCGGCGACTCCGCAGCCGATCTCGCGCGCAGCGCGGAGGCCGAGGAGGATTTCCGTCGCGTGAACGAAATCGTGTTCAAGCTGCGCCGCGGGCTGCGCAACTGTCAGGCAGGCTGGCTCAAGCTCGCTTGCGAGGATTTCCGGACGGTCGTGCATGCGAGACCAGACCCGGCCAGCCCGTTTTCCTTCGCCTGCGCGGACTTCGTGCAAGACGAGATCACGGCCGGCATTCGCCTGACCGAATAGCTCAAGCGAGCAGCCCGTTGAGCGCGGACAGTCTCGTCTTTTGCCGCCCTGCGGCATCGAAGTTCTCCGGCGCCAGCCATTTCTCGAAGGCGGCTTTGCGCGCCGGCCATTCGCAATCGAGAATCGAATAGAGGGCGGTGTCGCGGTTGCGGCCTTTCGCGATCATGTGCTGGCGCAGAATGCCTTCATAGGCAAAGCCGTAGCGCAGGGCCGCGCGCCGCGAGGGAGCGTTCAGCGCGTTGCATTTCCACTCATAGCGCCGATAGCCGAGCGTCTCGATGGCGTAGGCGGTGAGGAGATATTGCGCCTCCGTTCCGAGCGCGGTGCGCTGCAAGTCCGGCGAATAGACGATGTGGCCTACCTCGATGACGCGCATCGCGGGGCGGATCTCCATCAGCGTCGCGATCCCGACCGCGCCGCGCCTGGGATCGACGATCGCGTAGGAATAGGGATCACTGAGCGCCATGCGGCTCTCGACCCAGTGCACGAAGGATGCTTCGTCCGCGAACGGACCATAACCCGACATATAGACCCAGATCTCCTCGCGGCCTGCGACCGCCTTCCAGAGATCCGCGGCGTGGCGCGATTGCAGCCGTTCGACGCGACCGTAGCGGCCTTGCAGGACCACCGGGCCGGGCAGCCGCGCCGGCGTCGAGTCGATCGTCGGGCCAACCGGCAGCCCCGTCCTCGGATCGGGCTCTGAAGAACCCGCGCTCACGAGGACTTCTGTTCCTTGCGGAAAAGCTTGTTGAGATCCGCCCCCGAAGCCGCGTCCGCAAAGGCATCGAACCGGCCCTCTTGCGCGATCATGCGCGCGGCGCGCATGAATCCGCCCCAGGCCGCGCGCGCCATGGCGCCGCCGACGCTGATGCGCCGGACGCCGAGCTTCGCCATGTCGTCGACCGTGAAGCCCAAGGGCCCGCCGATCAGAACATTCACCGGTTTCGGCGCGACCGCCTCGACCACTGCAACGATCTGCTCGCGCGTCGCCAAAGCCGGCGCATAAAGGCAATCGGCGCCGGCATCCGCATAGGCTTTCAGCCGCCCGATCGTATCGTCGAGATCGGGCCTGCCGACGAGGAAGTTCTCGGCGCGCCCGATCAGCATCACGTCATGCCCGGACTTGTCGATCGCCGCGCGCGCCGCACGCATGCGCGCAACCGCGTGGTCGAATTCGTAGATCGGCTTCGCCTTCTCGCCGGTCGAATCTTCGATCGACAGTCCGGCGACGCCGGTCTCGCAGCACAGCCGCACGTTTTCCGCGACGCCGGCCGGATCGCGCGCATAGCCGTTTTCGAAATCGGTATTGATGGGCAGTTCTGTGGCTTCGACCATGTCCGCGCAGTGGCGCAGGACGAGATTGCGCGGCACCTGCCCGTCGGCCAAGCCTTGCGAAAAGGCGAAGCCTGCCGAAGTCGTTGCCAGCGCCTTGAAGCCGAGCGACTGCAGATAGCGCGCGCTGCCGATGTCCCATGGATTGGGGATCACGAAGCACCCCGATTCATGCAGCTTGCGAAATGCGCGGCGCTTGTCTGCGATGGTCTTCATGGCGTCTCGACAATCACAAATTTGGCAGGAAGCTCGCAAGCCCGGGCCACACGGCGATCATGGCGACCACGACCATCAGGATCAGCCAATAGGGAATCGAGCCCCAGAAGATTTCCGACAGTTGCACGTCACGATCGACCACCGAGGCTTTCACCGTGAACACGAGAATCCCGAATGGCGGGGTGAGCAGTCCCGTTTCGATCGCAAGGATGCCGATGATCGCGAAGGCCAGCGGATCGAAGCCGAGTTGCATCGCGATCGGATAGAAGATCGGCACCGTCAGCAGGATGATCGAAATGGAATCGATCAGGCAGCCAAGCACGAACCAGATCGCGAGCATCACGAGCAGGATGCCCCATGAATCGAGCCCGGCCCCCAAGAGGAACGTCTTCGCCATGTCGGTGAAGCCGGTCATCGACAGCACGCGCGAATAGAGCTGTGCGCAGAAGAGGAGCAGCAGCAGCGGGCCGGAGGTGCGCCCGACATTCACCACCACCTGCCAGATGTCGCGCGGCGTGATGCCCTTGATCAACGCGAGCACGAGCGCGCCGACCGCGCCGACGCCCGCACCTTCGGTCGGCGTGCAGATGCCGAGCCAGATCGAGCCGAGCACGCCGAGTATCAGACAAAAGACAAGGGCAGTGCTGGCGAGCAAGGGCCCTAGCGGCGGCTCGCTTTCACCCACGGCGAGCGCGACCCGCGGCGAGACGGCGGCGCCCAGCGGCGCCGCGCCGATCCTCCGCACCGTGGTCTCCCCGACATTCTCCGGCCTCAAGATGCCGGCCGCCACGACATAGACGATGAAACCGCCGGCGACGAGCAGGCCCGGAATGACGCCGGCGAGGAACAGCTTGCCGATCGAGATTTCGGTGAGCACGCCCCACACGATCATGAGCACGGAGGGCGGGATCAGCATGCCGAGGCAGGCGCTGCCGGCGATGCAGCCGAGCGCGAAATCGCGCCGGTATCCGTAGCGCATCATCTCCGGATAGGCGATGCGCGAGAACGCGGCCGCCGCCGCGATGCTGACGCCGGTGACGAAGGCGAAAATCGCATTCGCGATGATGGTCGCGACCGCGAGCCGCGCCGGCAGCCAGCGGCTCAATCGGTTCGCCAAGGTATAGAGATCGCTCGCCGCGCCGCATTTGGCAAGGAAATCGCCCATCAGCATGAACAGCGGAATGACCGCGAACACGTAGTCGCGCAGCGCCTCGTAAGCGGTATTGGCGACGAAGCTCCGCACCACCTCGATGTCGCCGGTCATCAGGTAGATGCCGAGCGACGCGGTGATGCCGAGCGCGACGGCAATATGCACGCCCGCAAACACAAGGACGAGCAGCACCGCGAGGATCGCGACCATGTCGGTGCTGCCCAGCATGCGTCCCCGCTCGTTACAGCCGCTCGGCCCGGTACGGATAGGCGAGCGCCCGCACCGCGGCGATCGCCTGGCTCACATAGATGACGGCGACCAGCAGCGCGCCCCCCATCACCACGAAACGCGCAGGCCACACCGGAACGCGCATCGCGCCTTCGCCTTCGAATTCACCGCTCGACCAGGCATGCAGCGCCGGCTCGTAGCTGCCCCAGACGATGAGGCCGAAAAATGCAGCCCCCAAAATTCCAGAAAGCAGCGCGGCGAAATTTTGCCCGCGCTCACGAAAGACCTCGATCAGCACGTCGGTCCTGATCATCCCGCCGCTGCGCACCGCATGCGCCGCGATGAGGAAACAGACGATGACGACTGACATCGAGACCATCTCCGGCGTGCCTTTCACCGGCGTATTGAATAAGACACGCCCCCCGACATCGGCGACCACCAGGAAGCTCAAGGCGAAGATGATGACGGCCGCGATCGCCAGCAGGGAGCGCGTAAGGGACTCGCTCAAGGAGTGGAACAACTGCTGGACCTTTCGCGCGGGAGGAGAAGGCAGGGTGGGCAAAGGCACGAACGCGCCGTGCCCACCAGATGCTTGCCGGAGGCAAGGTGGGCTCGCTTCGCTTAACCCACCCTACGATGCTCCCGAGGTGTCACTTCAGCTCATACCGCACCGGCCATTTGTGACCATTGCGCTCGGCAGCCTCGAGCGTGATTTGCAGGACCTGCGTGCCAGGAAGCCCGGCGGCGTCGAGCTCCTTGGCCTTCTGCAGCGGCCAGCCTGCGAGCGAGCGCGCCCAGTCGACCGCCACCTGATCCGGCAGCTTGCGCACGTTGACGCCATTCGCCTTCAACTGCGCGATCTGCTTCGGATAGTTCTCCTCGTTCACGGTGCCGGTGCGCAGCTCGTATTCGCGCCCGACTTCGAGGACGATGTCCTGCACCTCTTTCGGCAGCTTGTCCCAGCGCGCCTTGTTGATGGTCAGGCCGTGCCAGGTGATCGCGCCGAAGCCGATCTCGGTATAGTACTTGCCGACTTCATAGAGCTTGAAGTTCACCCAGCCGGACGGGAACATGATCCAGCCGTTATACACGCCGGTCTGCATCGAGGTGTAGGCTTCCGGCAGCGACGATTGCACGGGCACCGCGCCCGCAAATTCGAGCCACTTCAGGTTCAAGCCCGCGCCGGCGATCTTCTGACCTTTCAGATCGGCGACGCTGTTCCATTCGAAATTGGTGCCGAGATTGTAGCCGTTGTCGGCGATCAGGGCGATCAGCTTCTGTCGGAACTTGTCCTCCAATACTTGGCTCATGTAGGGCGTCTTGTCGTAGACCTCGCGCGCGACCTTCAGGCTCATGACCGGGCTCATGGTGCCGAATGGCAGCATGATCTGGAAGGCGTGCAAGGGCAGGTTCGACGGCTCGAAGCAGAAGCAATATCCGCCGATGTCGATGATGCCGCTCTGCACGCCTTCGAGCGTGTCGGCGACCTTCACCATCGCGCCGCCATAGCCCTCGACGAATTCCACCTTGTGTTTCGTGCGCTCGGCGACGCGCTTCGTCACCTCGGGCACGAAGAAGGTCTGCATCAGATTGACATAGGTATTGACCGCCGGATGGCCGGAGGCGATGCGCAGCCGGATCGTCTCTTGCGCCGTCGCTGGCGCAGCGAGCGCGACGAACAGCGCAAGCAGGAAAAGTTTCGCGAGGTTGCGAGGGGTCATGGCGTTCTCTCCGGGATGGGCTGCATGGCTGCAGCGTCTTGTTCTTCTGCGCAGCATCGGGCCATGATGCCGCGCGTGTCAACCTGTGCTTGGGTGCGGCGGCATTATGCGCTATCGGCGAACGGATTTTTGCATGGCGAAAGCCGGTCGTGCTGAGCAGAACGGAGCTGATCATGAAGAGGCTGGCGCTTGCTCTCGCATTTGCATTCGTCGGCGTCAGCGCAAGCGCGGATGACGCGCTTCGCCGCGAGCTGACGCCGACCGGCAAGCTGCGCGTCGGCATCGGCGTCGGGCTCGTCGGCTCGGCCTTCTGGACCACCAAGGATCCCGCGACCGGCGAGCCGCGCGGCGTCACCGTCGACCTTGCGCGCGCGCTCGGCAAGCGGCTGGGGGTGGCTGTCGAGTTCGTCGAATTCGCCAATTCCGGCGAGGTGACGAACGGCGCCTTGCGCGGCGCCTGGGACGTGGCGTTCATTCCGAAGGACGGGGAGCGCGCCAAGATCGTCGACTTCGGCCCCGCCTATTACCAGTACCAAAGCACGTTTCTCGTCCCGCCCGGTTCCGCCTTCACCAGAGCCGAGGACGCGGACCGCCCCGGCGTCCGCATTGTCGGGGTCGCCAACACGGCAACCGCGCGGGCCGCCGAGCGCTGGCTCAAGAACACGACCATTGACGGATTTCGAACGATGGAAGAAGTCGTCGATTTGGTGAGGACAGGCAAGGCGGACGCGCTGGCGCTCGGCCGCGAGAGCCTTGTCATGGTAGCCGCGCAGTGGCCCGGCTCGCGCGTCCTCGACGGCTATTTCCTCGCGACCGACGCCTGCGTCGCCGTGCCGAAGGGCAAGCCGGCTGCGCTCGCCTATGTCAGCGAATTCATCGAGGCGGCGAAGAAGGACGGAACGATCCGCCGCGCGCTTGACGACAACGGCCTGAAGGATGGCGCCGTGCCGCGCTAATTCCCTTTCCCTGCAGGAGAACGAAGAAACATCAATGATTGTCCCGCGGCACGTGTTTTTGCGCGACGCGCTGGTACTTCACCGCGGGCCTCAGTACCATGCCGTCGCCGAGCTGATCGACCATGCCGCGCTGGATTTCCTGCCACGGCGTCTGACTTTCCGGAACCTTGTATCCGCCGCGCTTCTGCAGCTCCGCTCGACGCTCCGCGAGCTCGGCATCGGAGAGCAGGATATCGGCCGTGCCTTTGTTGAGATCGATGCGGACGCGGTCGCCGGTCCTGATCAGCGCGAGCCCGCCGCCGGCGGCGGCTTCCGGCGTCGCATTCAGGATCGACGGCGACGCCGACGTGCCGGACTGCCGCCCGTCGCCGATGCAGGGCAATGACAAGATCCCCTTCTTGATGAGATAGGCCGGCGGCTGCATGTTCACGACCTCCGCGGCACCGGGATAGCCGATCGCCCCCGTGCCGCGCATGAACAGCATCGTGTTCTCGTCGATCTTGAGCGCGGGATCGTCGATGCGATGGTGATAATCCTCCGGTCCGTCGAAAACGACGGCGCGGCCTTCGAAGGCGTTGGGGCTTTTCGGGTTGGACAAATAGCGCTCGCGGAATTCTTTCGAGATCACGCTCGTCTTCATCACCGCGTTGTCGAACAGATTGCCATGCAGCACTTTGAAGCCGGCCTCCGGCAATAGCGGCCTGCCATAGGGGCGGATCACATCCGGATCCTTGATCGCCTTGCCCCTCACGTTTTCGCCCATGGTCCTGCCGTTCACGGTGAGCGCATCCGCGTAAAGGCGCCCGGCTTTCAGGAGTTCGTTCATGACCGCCGGCAGCCCGCCTGCGCGGTAATACTCCTCGCCGAGATATTGTCCGGCCGGCTGCATGTTGACGAGCAGCGGCACATCGTAGCCGACCTTTTCCCAGTCCTCGATCTTGAGCTCGACGCCGATATGGCGGGCGATCGCGTTGATATGGATCGGCGCATTGGTCGAGCCGCCGATCGCGGAGCAGGCGACGATCGTGTTCTCGAACGCCTCGCGCGTGAGGATGTCGGAGGGTTTCAGGTCCTCGTGCACGATCTCGACGGCGCGCATGCCGGTCTCGTAGGCGATCTGCCCGCGTTCGCGATAGGGCGCCGGAATCGCCGCGCAGTTCGGCAGCGACATGCCGAGCGCCTCCGCGAGCGCGTTCATGGTCGAAGCCGTCCCCATGGTGTTGCAGTGGCCGATGGACGGCGCCGAATCCGAGACGAAATCGATGAATTCCTGGTAGGTGATCTTGCCGGCCGCGAGATCCTCGCGCGCCTGCCACACGACCATGCCGGAGCCGATTCGCTCTTCGCCCCTCCAGCCGTTCAGCATCGGCCCGCCGGAGAGCACGATGGCCGGAATGTTCACCGTCGCCGCCGCCATAATGCAGGCGGGCGTGGTCTTGTCGCAGCCCGTGAGCAGCACGACGCCGTCGAGCGGATAGCCGTAGAGGATTTCGACGAGCCCGAGATAGGCGAGATTGCGGTCGAGCGAGGCCGTCGGCCGCTTGCCGGTCTCCTGGATCGGATGCACCGGGAATTCGAAGGCGATGCCGCCGGCCGAGCGGATGCCCTCGCGCACGCGATGGGCAAGATCCAGATGATGTCGATTGCAGGGGGAGAGGTCTGAACCGGTTTGCGCGATGCCGATGATCGGCTTGCCCGAGGTGAGCTCCGCGCGCGTGAGCCCGAAATTGAGGTAGCGCTCGAGATAGAGCGCGGTCATGCCCGGATTGTCGGGATTGTCGAACCACAGTTGCGAGCGGAATTTCCGCCCCGCGGGAACTTCGGTCTTCGAGCCGTTCGATTTCTTTGCCATGACGCTTGCCTATCTCTTCTCGCCGCTGCGAACGGGAGCGAACCATGCCCGTGTCCCTCTCCCGCAGGGAGAGAGGTGAACGTCGCGCGCTCAGGGCGCGGGGATTTGATTTCGGGCGGACTTTGCGCTGAACTCGCTTGCGAAATCAACCGCCGGCCCTGCATGGGCCGCAGATCAGGACTGACCAATGCTTCAAACCATCGCGGCCTTCGACCGCATCGGGGAAGAGAACGCCTTTGCCGTGCTCGCGCGCGCCACGCAGCTGGCCGCGCAGGGGCGCGACATCATCAATCTCGGCATCGGCCAGCCGGACTTCCGCACGCCCGAGCACATCGTCGAGGCGGCGATCAAGGCGCTGCACGACGGCCATCACGGCTACACGCCGGCGACCGGCATCCTGCCTCTGCGCGAGGCGGTAGCGGCCGACCTGCAGAAACGCTTCGGCGCGCGCGTCTCGCCCGACGAGGTGATGATCATGCCCGGCGGCAAGCCGACCATGTTCATGTCGATCCTGATGTTCGGCGAGCCAGGCGCGGAGATCATGTATCCCGACCCGGGCTTTCCGATCTATCGCTCGATGATCGAATACACCGGCGCAACCCCGGTACCGGTGCCGATCCGCGAGGAGAACAATTTCGCCTTCTCGGCCGAGGAGACGCTCAAGCTGATCACGCCGCGCACGCGGCTGTTGATCCTGAACTCGCCCGCCAACCCGACCGGCGGCGTCACGCCGAAGACCGAAGTCGACAAGCTGGTCGCCGGACTCGAACGCCATCCGGACGTCGCCATCATGTCCGACGAGATCTACGACCACATGCTCTATGACGGCGAGACGCATGTGTGCCTCCTCACCTATCCCTCGATCCGCGACCGCGTCATTTTGCTCAATGGCTGGTCGAAGACCTACGCCATGACCGGCTGGCGGCTCGGCTATGCGGTGTGGCCGGGCAGGCTCTACGACTATGCGCGCAAGCTCGCCGTGAACCTGCATTCCTGCGTGAATGCGTCGGCGCAATTTGCCGGGCTGGCTGCGCTCACAGGGCCGCAGGATGCGGTCGCCAAGATGGTCGCGGAATTCGACCGGCGGCGCAAAGTCGTGGTCGAGGGCTTGAACAAGCTGCCGGGCGTTTCCTGCAAGATGCCGAAGGGCGCGTTCTACGCCTTTCCGAACGTCAAGCGCACGGGCTGGAAGGCGAAGACGCTCGCCTCCTCGCTGCTGGAGGACGCCGGCGTCGCCGTCATTGGCGGGCCGGACTTCGGCATCCTGGGCGAAGGCTATATGCGGCTGTCCTACGCCAACTCGACGGAGAACATTCTGCGCGCGCTCGAGCGCATGGGCGATTTCCTCGCCTCGCGCAAGGCGGCGTGAGGCTTGTCAGGTCTTCAGGACATACCTGAAGCCGAGCAGGACAACGATGAGGCCGGCCAATTGCACAAGCGTCGGCACGTTGCCGAGCGCCACGAATCCGATCAGCAAGGTGAAGGCCGGCACCAGCGCGGGAAACACCGAGCCGCGCGAAGCTCCCAAGAGCATCACGGCACGCGCGAACAGATAGACGGCGCCCGGACCCGCCAGCACGCCCTGCGCAAAGGCCTGCAACGCGTTTTCCAGCACGCCCGCGGCGATGATCCGCTCGAATCCGAACAGCGCCGCATGCAGCGGCGCGTAGAGGAGCATCGAGATGACGCTGACCGCGCTTGCGGCACGTGGCCCGTCGATCCGCCAGTGGCGCAGTACAATGCCGAAACACGCCCATGCCAAGCCCGCTGCCGCAAACAGCAAATCGCCGACAAGGCCATGCCGCCCGATCGTCGTGAGCGCTTCCGCGCCCAGGAGCAGGAGGCCCACGACGATCAGCACGGCCCCGGTCACGCGCGCAAACGACAGCTTCTCTTTCAAGATCAGCGCGGACAGGAGCACGCCGAACAGGGCCGCGGTGGAGGGCTGAATCACGCCGCCATGCGCGAGCGGCACGAACAGAAACCCGGCATAGCTCATGGCGGCGAGCAGCGGACCGGAGAAGAGCGTCAGCACAAGGCCTTGGCCCCAGGAGAGGCCGCTCGGGCGCCGCAGCCCGGCGGCGAAGACGAACGGCATCAGGCCGAGCCCGGCCCAGACAAAACGGTGGAGCGTAATATCGAAAGAGGAGAGCCCAGCTCTCAACCCGTGCAGCGCGACGACGAAGCCGGTGGCCCAGAACAGCGCCGCGAGCACGCCGCAGGCGATGCCGACAAACGTCGGCGAAAGCCCGAAAACCTGAGGCTGGGATTCATCCCTCACGCGCCGCTCCGTTCAGACCAGCCCGGGATAGCCGCTCCGTGCGATTCAGGCCACTGCGCGACACTCACTGCTGCTCTGCAGCGCGAGTTCCCGCCGCAAAACCCATGTTCTCACTTGCGCGTTTTGGAATACGTCTCCTAGGGTGGCGGTTCGGAAGTCCGCATCATTCTTGCCGCTGGTCCAAGATGCGGACTTCCGAACCAAAATCACACCGGATCGCACGCAAAACGGAGACCCCCATGACCCCCAACCGACGCGGCCTGTTAACATTTCTCGGATCGATCGGCGCGATAGCTGGCGTGCGCAACATCGCGTCCGCCAGCCCGTCGAAACTCGACCTGTCGAAAGTCGCCAAAGAGACCGACCTCGCCTGCCTCTACCACTGCGATTTTGGCGATCACCAGCGTTTCTCGCAGATGCTGCAGAACATCAACAACCACCTCTCAGCCTATGAATTCGACCCGATGAAGATCAAGATCGTCATCGTGGCGCACGGAGCGGGGATCAAATTCTATCTCCAGGATCTCGCCGGCACGCCCTGGGAAAAGGAAACGATCGATCCGGATCTTTACAAGCGTTTCGTCGGTCTCACGAAGTATGGCGTCGAGGCCTATGTGTGCCAGATCACCTACAAGCGGCTTAATATCGATCCGGCGAAAACGCGCAGCGACAAATTCTTGAGCTTCGTCCCCTCCGGAGTCGCAACGGTCGCGGAATTGCAGAGCAAGGGTTTTGGCTATCTCAAGATCGGCTGACGATCGTGCCGGATTCCAATGTCGTCACCCCAGTGGCTCGATACGGAAACCGCTGCCGTGTTTGCGCCCTCGCGCATGCGAACTCGGGTTCGGGCACTAGGCAAAGATCGGGATAGCACCTAGGGTCCGTTCATGCCGAAGAAGAGCAGCAAGAATGCGAATGTCGACCCGGATGCAAAACAAGCGCCCTCCGCCCAGGTGGTCTGCGTCGGCGAGGTCATGGTCGAACTCGCGCGCGCAGCGGACGGGCGCTTCGGCCTGAGCTACGGGGGCGATACGTTTAACACCGCCGTCTACCTCGCACGCGGCGGCGTCTCCGTCGTTTACGCAACCGCATTGGGCGACGACCCCTACTCGGAAGGCATCGTCTCTCTGGCGCAAGCCGAAGGCGTGACGACGGATTTGATGATCCGCGTGCCGGGGCGAATGCCGGGACTTTACCTGATCGAAACGTCGCCCGGCGGCGAACGGCAGTTTGCTTATTGGCGGGACAGTTCGCCCGCCCGCGAATTGTTCGAATTGCCTGAATGGACGTCTGTCGCTGCGGCGCTTCTCGCCGCCCGAACCGTCTATTTCTCGGGAATCACGCTCTCGCTGTATTCGAATCTTGGGCTGGGCCGTTTGCTGGCGACGCTGGAGATCGCGCGCCAGAATGGGGTCACCGTCGCCTTCGACGGAAATTATCGTCCGCGCGGCTGGAGGGGCGACCTGGCTCGAAGCCGCGCGGTTTTCGCCGAAACCTTGAAGCGCGTCGACATCGCCCTTCCGACCTTCGACGACGAGGCTCTGCTGTGGGGCGACGCGAGTCCGGACGCGACGGCGGAGCGCCTGCATGCCTTCGGCATCAGCGAGGTCGTGATCAAGAACGGCGCCAAGGGCGCGCTCATATCGGCCAAGGGCACTCGCGAGCTTGTCCCGGTGCCGCAAACGATCGATCCGGTGGACACGACGGCGGCGGGCGACAGCTTCAACGCGGCCTATCTGGCCGCGCGGCTTGGAGGCGACACGCCGCTCGAAGCCGCGAAAGCCGCCCATCGTCTCGCCGGCCAGGTGATCCTCCACCGCGGCGCGATCATGCCGCGCGCCGCGGCCGCGGCCGCGGTTCACTAGGGCGTGTCCTCAATTGAGCCAAATGAATATCGCGGCGGCGTAGACGCCTGCAAGGAAGTTGACGGCGCGCTTGTCGTAGCGAGTGGCGAGGGCGCGGAATTGCTTCAGTTTGCAGAAGAAGTTCTCGATGAGGTGGCGTGCTTTGAAGAGGTCGCGGTCGTAGGGACGCGGTTGCTTGCGGCCAGGCATTGAGGGGATCACCGGTGTTTTGCCGGCATTCAGGAGAGGCTCGATCACCCGCTTATCGGCGTCGAAAGCCTTGTCGGCGAGCAGCGTATCCGCCTGCATTTGCGGAAGGAAAGCATCGGCGCCCTCGAGGTCATGCGCTTGGCCCGGCGTCAACAAGAAGGCGAGCGGATTGCCGAGCGCATCGACCATGGCGTGGATCTTGGTGCTCAATCCGCCTCGACTGCGCCCGATCGCTTCCTCGCCTTGACAGTTTTTTTGGGCGCACCAGCGCTGTGCTGATGAGCGCGCACAATGGTGCTGTCGATCATGGCGTATTCGTTGTCCGCATCGGCGGCCAGCGCTTTGAAAACCCTCTCCCAGACGCCACTTTGCGCCCAGCGCGTGTGACGGGTATGCACCTGCTTCCAATTGCCAAACCGCTCCGGCAAGTCCCGCCACGGAATGCCCGCCCGATAGCGGTAGAGGACCGCTTCGACGAACAGCCGATTATCCTTCGCAGTTACCCCAACGTGACCTTCTCGACCCGGAAGCAGGTCCTTAATGCGATCCCACTGGTCATCACGCAGCCCGTAACGACGCATCGGTCAGTCCTCCGAATCAAACTGACCCTCCATGAATCATCGAGATTCTGATTTGGGAATCGCTAATTGAGGACACGCCCTAGAGCGCGCGTTTGGTTTTCAGGGAAAGATCACGGCCTGCCGATCAGCATCGCGCCTAAGGCGGCGAGGAAGGGCAGCGGCACCGACACGGCCGCGCGAAGCCAAACGATGCGCGCCGGCACGATGGGCAGTTCATAGAGAACAAGCCGCGGAAAGGCGAACAGCGCCCAAGCCGTGGCATAAGCGATCACCTGCGGAGCGCCGGCGCCGCTTTTCAGCGCCGTTGCACCGAGCGCGAATCCGACCACCGGACCGCCCGGCGTGAGCGCGCCGGCAAGCGTTGCGATGACGAGGCCCGGCCCGCCGGATTGTGGGCCGAGCCAGCGCGCGATGAATTCCTGCGGCAGCACTTCGGCGAGATAGCCTGATCCGATGACGCCGATCGCCAGACGCGGAATCAGACGCACGAAATCGGCAAGCCCGGCCTGCACGCTTTCCATGAATGGCGCGCGTCCGATGCGCAGCGTCGCAAGCGCAAGCGCGGCGACGAGCACCCAAAGGAAAATCGTGACCGCCAGCGACATCACCGAGGCTCCCGCCGGGCGGAAAACGCTTTCAGCGCAGCACGCGCAAGCAGCCCCGCCACGATCGGAAGCGGGAGCGCAACCACCAGCCGCCACAGCACGAAGTCGAAGCCGAAGAACGGCATCTCCCAAACGATGACGCGCGTATAGCCAAGCAAGGTCCAGCTCGTCATGAAAGCGACGGCCGCGCCCGCGTCCGCGCCGACCGCAATCAGCGCGGCGGCAACCGGGTAGATCGTAAAAGGCCCGCCGGGAAAGATAATCCCGACCAAGGTGGCAATAAGTATTCCCATGAGGCCGGACTCGCTGCCGACCCATCGGCTGACGATTTCGCGCGGAAGCAGCAGCGTGACGAAGGCGCCGATGAGCGTACCCGCAAGCACCTTTGGAAGAATTTCGAAAAACAGCTCCGCGTCCTCGCGCAGGATCGCGAAAAACCGATCCGATCCCGAGCGCACGAGCACGGTTGCAGCCGCGCCCAGCGCCAGCGCGACAATGACCGCCGTCGACCAGTCGAAAGCGGAGCGCCGCGGCCGGGCGATCGGATCAGGCGAGGGGGGAGACAAGAGCGGGGTCGCGGGTCATGACCGATGATCTTGTCGCCGGCTTGAAAAAGGTTCAAGCCGGACCCTCCGCGCCGGCTTGTCCTCAGCGCTTGCTCTTTATGCGCGATGGTCGCGCGCTAGGCCGCCTTGGCCTGCTCCTTGGCCGCCTCAGCGGTGGCGCTGAGATGCGCGACCAGCTTGTCATCCAGGCCAAAGGCGGCGGCGAGGTAGCGCAGATACGCCCGCTCCGCTTCGGTGTCGCAGTCGATCGCCAGGACCGAGGCGAGATAGATCTCGCTGCGCATTTCCGGAGTCGACACGGCGCCGGCAAGCTGCGCCGGCGACCACGGCCGGCCCAATTCCTCCTCCAGGAATGCCTGTTCCTCCGCCGAGATGCCGTCCTGGTCGAGCTGCCCGACGATACGGTGGCGTTCGCTGGCGTCGACGACACCATCGGATGTGGCTGCGGCGATCATGGCGCGCAGCAGAAGCGTCGCGTGCTCAGGCAAGGGCGGCGCACCGGGCAAGGCGGGCAGTGGCGAGGACCCGAGGTCGATTGCGCCGGCGCCCGGTAGGATCGGCCGCCCGTCGCGATAATTCGTATAGGCCTTGTAGGCGAGGCCGCCCAAAATTGCGACCGCACCGAGCTTTGCGGCACCCATCGCCATTTTGCGTCCGGACTTCGAGCCCAACAAGAGGCCGGCGATGGCAGTGGCTGCCGCGCCACCAGCGAAGCCGCTGCCCGAGCCGCGCAGCATGTCCTGCGCTCGTCCGAGGAGATCGCTGCCTCCGCTTGCAGGCACAGCACTGCTCTTTGTCGTGGGTACACTTGTGCCAGGCTGCTGGGCCCCAGGAAGTCCGAATTGGCCGCCGATCTGGCCCAGCAAATCCTTCGCGCGTCCGCCGCTCCCCGCGCCCAGAAATTGGTCGAGAAGCTTTGTGGCATCGATCATGTCAACTCCTCCAATCGAAATCTTGGGGCCAAGATGGCGCGGCGGAGGAAGGGCTCAAGAGTACAAACCGGGACCTTGGGCAATGTGACGCGTGCGTCAGCGCCGCAGCGCGGAAGCCTTTTTCGCCAAAACCGCGATGCGCGTGAAGTCGCCGGCGTCTATGAGACTTTTCGGGGCAACCCAAGAGCCCCCGACTGCCAGCACATTAGGCAGGTCGAGGTAAGCTTGCGCATTGCCCTCATGGATGCCGCCCGTCGGGCAGAACTTCAGCTCCGGCAACGGCCCGAACACAGCCTTGAGCCAGGCGATCCCGCCAGTGGCCTCTGCGGGGAAGAATTTGAGCACGCTGAACCCGCGCGCTTGCAGCGCCATGGCCTCACCGGGTGTCGCGCAGCCCGGGATGGCGGGAAGGGGCGCATTCGCCAGAGCGTCGGCGAGCGCGGGCGGTGTCCCCGGGCTGACGAGATATTTCGCGCCCGCTTTGGTCGCCGCCTCGATGTCCGCCGCCTTTGTGACGGTGCCGACGCCGACCACGACGTCTCGGACTTCGGCCGCGATGGCGCGGATCGACTCGAGCGCCGCCGGCGTGCGTAGCGTCACCTCGATCACCGGCAGCCCGCCTTGCGCGAGCGCGCGGGCGAGCGGCACGGCATCCCGCAAGCTCTCGATCGTGAGCACGGGGATCACGCGGGCGAGGCCGATCACGGCCCGAGCATCGAGGGGCATGGGCTTCCTGACAGACAAAGATCGACGCGTTAAAACACAGGCCGGCAGGGGGGATAATGAACGCGTATTTCTGGATTGCAGTCGGCAGCGCCTTGGGCGGCGTCGCGCGGCATTGGAGCGGTGAAGCCGCGGCCCGCCTTCTTGGCCTTGCCTTCCCATGGGGCACGCTGTTCGTCAACGTGCTCGGCTCTTTCGTCATCGGACTGTTCTTTGCAGCGACCGGGCCCGACGGCCGGGTCACTGTGAGCGCGGAGGCAAAGGCCTTCGTCATGGTCGGCCTGTGCGGGGGATTTACGACATTCTCCGCCTTCAGCTTGCAAACGCTCGCGTTGATGCAGGACGGCGAGTGGCTGCGTGCGGGCGCGAATATCGCGGCCTCGGTTATCTTGTGCCTTCTCGCCGTCTGGCTCGGCTATGTCGCCGCCCAAGTCCTCAGTATGACAAGACTGGGCTGATCAGCCCGGCGGCAGAGCGACGACAGCCTCGATCTCGAAAAGCGCGCCCGCCAGCGCCAGCGCCGGAACGCCGACAGCCGTGCTCGCGGGCGGGGCTTTCGTATTGAGGTAGCGATCGCGCACTTGACGAAGGCGCCGATGTTCTTGCCGATGTCCACCAGGTAATTGTTGATCTTCACGATGTGTTCGAAGCGCGCTCCGACGGCCTCGATCGCCGATTTCAGGTTCTCGAAGGCCTGCACCGTCTGCGCCTGGAAGTCCCCAGGGTCCCCGACGATCTTCCCCGCCCGGTCGAGGCCAAGCTGCCCCGCGATATAGACGAGCCGGCCGGGTCCAGTGATCTCGACGACATGCGTGTAGCCAGGCGGGGTGGACATGGTTGAGGGATTGAGAAAGCGCAGGTTGCCGGTCACGTCCGTTCTCCCCTGGTGGCCAAGCCGTCAGTTGGCGACGAACGGCGCTCGCGCGTCAAGCGGCCGCGTTCAGTTTTTCGAGCATGGCCATGGCGGCGGCCGGCGCGCGCAGCTTCGCGCCGTTGATGAAATAGACGAAGCAATCGCGCGCGGCCTGCAGCGGCGGCGTGGCTGCGCCGATGCGCGGCAGATCGTCGGGCTCGCGCCCGGCTTCCCACTGGCGCAGACGCGCGGCCCATGCATCGAGCGCCGTGCCGGAATAGCCCGCCGGCTCATCCTCGGCGGAGCGCATCAGGCGCGCATAGATGAAGTCGCCGGTAAGATCCGCAATCGCGGGATAATCTTCGGAATCGGCATACACGATGGGAATGTTCGCTGCTCCCATCAGGGCGGCGAAAGCCGGAGAGAGGAAACTCTTGTGCCGCACCTCGAGCGCGTTGCGGACACGGCAGCCGGCGAACGAACGGGGTAGGAGATCGAGAAAGGACGCGATGTCGTTCTCGTCGAATTTCTTCGTCGGCGGCAATTGCCAGAGCACGGGCCCGAGCTTGTCTCCGAGCTCGGTGACACCGCTGTCGAAGAAACGCGCAATGGACTCGCCTGCTTCGCCGAGCCGCGCGCGGTTGACCGCGTAGCGCGGTCCTTTCACCGCGAAAACGAAATCGTCCGGCGTCTGCTCGGCCCAGCTGCGGAAGGCTTTCGGCGATTGGGTGCGATAGAACGTGCCGTTGATTTCGATGGTGGTGACGCGGCGGCTGGCGAAGCCGAGCTCGTCCGCCTGCTTGAGCCCCGGCGGATAGAACACGCCGCGCCACGGCTCATAGACCCACCCGCCGATGCCAACCCGGATCATGGCCTAGAAGCAAAATGCCCGCTGCGGGATCAAGCCCAGCGGGTCGAATTTGGTTGCGGGGGTAGGATTTGAACCTACGACCTTCAGGTTATGAGCCTGACGAGCTACCGGGCTGCTCCACCCCGCGATAAGGCTGAAATGCGCACCAGAACGAGGCCTTGGCGCGCCGGTTATGTAGCAGGGGCCCCCCGCCATGGAAAGGCCGGGCGGGCGGATTTTTCTTCTAATTGTCATGGAACAGCCCTACGACCGTCACATGGATGATCGGGCGATTTTCCACGCGAAATTGGCGGGCAGAGTGCTTTTTGCACCGGCACGGCAGACGCTGGCCAAGGCGCGGACCGCCGTGTCCGAACGAAACGGTCCGAGCGCCCGCGCCGTTCACGAATTCCGAAAATCGATGAAGCGCTGGCGCGCCCTGCTGCGTTTGTTGGAGCCGCTCATCGGCGCCGAAGCAAAGCAACTGCGGATCGAGGCTCGTGACGCAGCGCGCTCGCTCGCGCACGCCCGCGATGGTCAAGCCTGCCTCGACGCGCTCGACGACCTTGCAAAGGCCGGCAGCGATCTTCCGCGCATGGCAGAGCAAGCCATTCGTCGGCAGATCCAATCCATGCGGCGCAAAGCGGAAGCGGGAATTGCCGACAAGCCGGCGAGGACACGGCTCGTCGCGACGGTCGACAAGGCCGCAGCGGCGATCGAGCGTTGGACCCATGAAGCCTTCGCCTTCGACGACGTGGCCGAGCAACTGGTCGAGAGCTACTATCGAGCCCGTAAAGCGCGTCCGGGCGATTGGGAAAAGGCCGAGCCCGAATCCCTTCATGAGCTTCGCCGGCGCGTGGTCGTCCATCGTTATCAGATGGAGGTCATCCAGCCCCTGTGCCCAAAGTTCGGCAAGAACTGGATCGCGCGGGCGCAGAATCTGCGGCAACGCCTGGGAAAGTGCCAGGACCTGGAGGTACTTCTCAAGCACACGGCTCCGGGCGCTTCGCTGTCGCCCTGGAGCGACGTCCTGAAAGCGCCGATCGAGCAGCGCCTGCGCAAGCACCGGCTTGCGGCGGGCCGGCTTTCGGACCGGCTCTTGTCAGACAAGCGGAAAGCCTTCCGCCGCCGCCTCAAAGCCGCGTGCCGGGCGACGAAGAGGAAGGCACTCACAAGCCTGTGATCGAAGGCGCGGCCCGCCCGACGATACCGTATAAGGGCGCGGATCGTTCGGTGAGGGCATGCTTGTCTCTCGTCGCGCGGGATCGGTGCCGCTGAACCCGTGCCCGATCGACGTTTTCATACCGGATTGTGGTGGTAAAGGATGAAACTCATGGCCCGGACGTTTCGGTTGTACCCTTCGCACGTCGCCTTCACAGGCTTGATTTGGGCGAGCCTGCTGGCGGCAACTTACGCGCAGAATGCGGTGAGGCTCGACGTGCCCTATGTTCCGACGCCTCCCGAAGTGGTCGATCGGATGCTCGAGCTGACCAATGTGAGCAAGGATGACTACGTCATCGATCTCGGCTCCGGCGACGGCCGCATCGCGATTGCGGCGGCCAAGCGCGGCGCGACCGCCTTCGGGGTCGACATCGATCCGGACCGCATCGCCGAAGCGCGTGAGAACGCCAAGAAGGCCGGCGTTGAAGGCCGCGTCACCTTCGAGCAGCGCAATCTCTTCCAGACCGACATCAGCAAGGCGAACGTCTTGACGATGTACCTGCTGCAAACCGTCAACCGTCAGCTGCGCCCCCGCATCCTCGACGAACTCCGGCCGGGAACTCGCGTCGTCTCTCATGCCTTCGACATGGGCGAATGGGAACCGGACCAACGCGACACGGTCAACGGGCGCAGCGTCTATATGTGGTGGGTTCCTGCGAAGGTCGAAGGACGGTGGAATGTCGAAGCCGGCGAGCGCAAGATCGCGCTCGACCTCCAGCAGCAGTTCCAGATGCTCACCGGGAAAGCCACGGTCAACGGGCGTGAGGTGCCGGTGAAGAGCGGACGGCTCCGCGGAGCCGACATCGAATTGGTGCTTGAGACCGAGGGTGGGCCGACGACGCTCAAGGGCCGCGTCGACGGCAAAACCATGCAAGGCGCCAACTGGAGCGCAACGCGCGCCTCCTGAATTCGACTCTTGTTGTGACAGCCGGACCGTCACTGTCGAGGGTCCGGCTTGCTTGTTGGGAGCAGAGCATGGCGGAGCGCAATCCGGGAGCACCCGGCGCAAACCTGACGGTCGTGGATGGCGTCGCGATGCTCGTCGGCATCGTCGTCGGTATCGGCATTTTTAAGACGCCGTCGCTGGTCGCGGCCAATGTCGGGAGCGAAGGCGCGTTTATCGGCCTGTGGCTTCTCGGCGGCCTGATCACCATTGCCGGCGCGCTGTGCTACGCCGAGCTCGGCAGCATGCACCCGCATGCAGGCGGCGAGTATCATTTTCTCACCCGCGCCTATGGCCAATCGGTCGGGCTGTTCTTTGCCTGGGCGCGCGGGACGGTGATCCAGACAGGCGCCATTGCAGCCGTCGCTTTCGTGTTCGGCGAGTACGCGAACCAGCTTATTCCGCTCGGCTCCTACGGCACCTCGGTCTATGCGGTGCTCGGGGTGATCGCAGTTACAGCTGTCAACCTGGTCGGGACCCCGCAAGGCAAGTGGATGCAGCTCGTGTTCAGCGCGCTCACGGTGCTCGCGGTCCTTGCCGTCGTCTTCGCCGGTTTTCTAGCGACCGCCACCGCTCCGGCCCCAGCGGTCGCGAAGGATGTTGGGTGGGGAGCGGCCGGACTCGCGATGGTATTCATCCTGCTGACCTATGGCGGCTGGAACGAGGCAGCCTATCTCTCGGGCGAATTGCGCGACGTGCGGCGGAATATGGCGCGGACGCTGGTGCTCGGCGTCGCCATCATCGTTCTGCTCTATGTGTTGATCAACGTGGCCTACCTGAACGTATTGGGCCTTCAGGGCTTGCGGACGAGCGATGCCGTCGGCGCCGATTTGATGCGCGCCGTCGCCGGCAACCCCGGCGCGATCCTGCTCAGTCTCATCGTGTGCTGCACGGCGCTCAGCACGCTGAACGGAACCGTGTTTACCGGCGCGCGCTCCTATTATGCCCTGGGCCGCGACGTGCCGCTCTTGCGCAAGCTCGGCGCCTGGGAGACCAGGGGGCGTAATCCCGTCAATGCGCTTCTCGTGCAGGGCGCGATTTCGGTCGTGCTCGTGCTTTTCGGCGCTGTCACGCGCGACGGCTTTGAGGCCATGGTCGCCTACACCGCCCCCGTGTTCTGGTTGTTCATGCTGCTCGTGGCCGTGTCGGTCTACGTCTTCCGCCGGACCGATCCGGACCGGGAACGGCCGTTCCGCGTCCCGTTCTATCCGTTCACGCCGGCTGTTCTGGCCGCGGCTTGTGCCTGGATGTTCTATTCGAGCCTTGCCTATGCTGGGATCGGCTCGATTCTCGGGATCGTGGTGCTGCTCGCGGGGACGCCGCTCCTCTTCCTGCAGCGGCGAACCACAGCTCCGGCCGAGTAGCGTCAGAGCCGCCCGATCTCCTCGTCCACACAGGAGCGGCCGAACGTCGACAGGCCTTCTTCGAGGTAATCGGCCAACAAAGGCATGCCCAGCAGATATGCCGCAGTCCGCCGATTGTGCTGCCGCGCCGCCTCGGCGCGCAACTCGGCCCATTCTTCAATCCCGGAATCGCCCCGCCCGAGCCAGGCGAGGGCGACAAGCTCTACCTGCTCGTCCACCGAGAGGGCATCGACGAAAGCAACGAACTCCGCCCGCGTCGGGTCGTCCCCGTGATCTTCCAGCACGCCAGCCATGCCGTCATCGGCAGCATTGGACGCGGGATCCGGGATCGTGACCACGTCCTTGACGTCGAACTCCCGCGCCTTGACGATCAAGAAACACACCTGCTCGGTGGACAAGGAGATTTCCGGCGGCGTCGTGTCCCGCGTAATGACCATGTGCATCCTCTTCGGGATGAATACGTTGTGAGAATGAACTTCAACGCCCGGGCGGGCGTTCCGTTCGGGCAGGAACTAGACAGAACCCCGCCCGCACACGCATGGCCGAAACCAGACTCATCGCTCTCGACTGGGGCACGTCGAGTTTCCGCGCCCGCAGGCTGGATCGCGAGGGCCGGGTGCTCGATTTGCGACGCACCCAGGACGGCATTCTTACGGTGAAGGAGGGCCGGTTCGAAGAGAAGCTGCGCGACAATATCGGTGACTGGCTTGACCCCGCGATCCCCTGCATCGCCTCTGGCATGATCACAAGCCGGCAGGGCTGGGTTGAGACACCCTACGTCCCCTGCCCCGCCTCGCGCGCCGCGCTCGCCGCGAACGTCGTGCAGCGCCGGCTCGCCGACGGCGTCCGCATCGGTTTCATTCCCGGCGTGAACATCTCGGGGGGAATTCACGACGTGATGCGCGGAGAGGAGACGCAGATTCTCGGAGTCATGGACGAAGGGCTCGCGCTGCATCCCGGCACGCATTCGAAATGGGCGCTCGTCGAGGGCGGGGCGATCCGTCATTTCGCCACCTTCATGACGGGCGAACTCTTTGCGGTGCTGCTCGACCACTCGATCCTCGGGAGGATGGTCAAAGGGCGCGACCATGACGAGGCGGCGTTCTTGCGCGGCGTCGAAGCCGGAGCGCGCGCAGCCGCGCTCGGCACACTGACGCATGAACTGTTCGGAGCGCGCGCGCTCTCGCTAGCCGACAAGCTCGCTCCCAACGCCATCGCGAGCTATATTTCCGGCATCCTGATCGGCTGCGAAGTGGCGTCGGCTCGGAATTTGCTGGGGCTGCACGACGAGGCGCCGCTCGTCTTCGGCGCGGCCGCGCTTGTCGACCGATACCTGGCCGCGTTTTCCGCTTTGAGGAGAAAGGCGGTGCGCGGTCCGCAGGACGCGACGGTGAAGGGCCTGATCGAAATCGCGAGATTGCTGACATGGCTTTGACGCTCGACCAGGCGCTTCGCACCTGCCCGCTTGTGGCCATTCTGCGTGGTCTGACGCCGGATGAAGCAGTCCCGGTCGGACAAGCGCTGATCGACGCCGGCTTCCGTATCATCGAGGTGCCGCTGAACTCGCCGGAGCCGCTGGACAGTATCCGCAGACTTGAAAATCAATTCGGTGCGCAAGCCCTTGTCGGCGCGGGGACCGTTCTCAGTCAGGAGGACGTGGATGCGGTGGCGCGCGCCGGCGGCCGCCTTGTCGTCAGCCCGCATTTCGATCCCGCCGTGGTGCGAGCGGCCTTGACCCGCGGCCTGGTGCCGATGCCGGGGGTCGTGACTCCGAGCGAAATCTTTGCAGCGCGCGCACTCGGCGCCCATGCCGTCAAGCTCTTTCCCGCTGAGATGATCGGACCCCAGGTGGTCAAGGCGCTGCGCGCAGTGATACCCCGTGAGCAGAAGCTGCTGCCGGTGGGCGGGATTACGCCTGTCAATATTCCAGCCTATCGGGAGGCCGGCGCCGACGGATTCGGGATCGGATCTGCCTTGTATCAGCCCGGCCGCAGCCCCGCCGAGGTCGCGCAAGCCGCGCGAGCCTTCGTGCGCGCGGCCTCGGCCTGAGGCCCGGGGGCGACATCCCAAGCCGCGGATGCTGTTGCCCAGGGCGTTTCACTCCATGAAAAGCCGGGCGGTCGCATGCCTATTGCGCCCGCGCACCGCAGGCGGCATGAATACCGGCCAAAGCGGAGGAAACCAATGAAGTCACTCACAGAACTGGGCATTGCTGCTGCCATTGCGTTGGCCTTTCCGGCCTCGGCTCTGGCGCAGACACCGACTTTTCCGAGTCAGACCGTGCGCATGATCGTGCCGTTTTCGCCCGGGAGCATGACCGACATCCTGGCGCGCGCCATATCTGAGCGCCTGACCGACAAGTGGAAGCAGCAGGTCGTCGTCGAAAATCGGCCAGGCATCGCCGGCACGACGAGCGTCGCGAAGTCCACGCCGGACGGCTATACGCTGATGCTCACCTCAAACGGGCACACGATCGTCAACAAGATCAATAAGGAATTGAGCTTCGATCCGCTCAAGGATTTCGCCGGCATTTCCCGGGTCGCCGTGATGCCGGTCATCCTCATCGCTCCGCCGGAGTCCAAGACCACGACCGTGAACGATCTCATCGCAGCGGCCAAGGCGAAACCCGGTGGACTGAACTATGGCTCTGCCGGCTTGGGCAGCACGACCGGACTTGCCGCCGAAACGCTGAAGCAGGCGACCGGTACGGATATCGTTCACGTTCCCTATCGCGGGCTGCCTGAAGCGCAGACCAGCGTGCTGCGCGGCGACACGGCCATGGCCTTCACGTTCTTCAACGTCGGCGGGGATTTGATCCAATCCGGCAAGCTGCGCGGGCTGGCAGTGACGGGCGACAAGCGGCTTCCCGGCCTTCCCAATGTCCCGACCTTCAAAGAAGCAGGCCTGCCGAATTTCGAGTATGATGCCTGGTTCGGCATCATGGCGCCCGCGGGAACGCCGAAGCCTGTCCTGGCCAAGATCCATCAGGATCTCGTCGACGTCCTCGGCCAATCCGACCTCCGCGCGCGCTTCGAACAGCAGGGTGTGGTGATCAGCGCCACCGCAGCCGGGGAATTCGACAGCATCATCCGCCGGGACGCGGAACGCTTCGGCAAGCTGTTCGACGCGCCGGCGAAGAACTAGCGCGTGATCGCGAAAGTGGATGCCGGTTTTCGCAAAGATCACGCGCAGAACAAAATGTTAGGGAGATCAGCGCTCGCCCGATGACCTTGCAGCTTGCGGCTCGAGTCCGCGCGCGGCCGCGTAATAGGCGGCCAGGCCCTCGATCTCCTCGGGTTTCAACTGCGCCGAGAGACCGCGCATGCGGCGATACACGTCATTGCTGCGCTGCCCCGAGGCATAGGCCTGCAGTTGCGCGACCAGGTACTCGCGACGCTGGCCCGTCAGCGTCGGGGTTTCGATCGGTCCGCCGGCCCGCGCGCCATGACAAGAGGCGCACGCTGCAATGCCTCGCGCCGGATCGCCTTCTTCGACCAGCCGTCGAATATTTTCGTAGGTCACCCACGTGGTCTGCGGATCGAGGGTCCCGCGCGCGAGGTTGGCATAGTAGCCGGCCACGTCCACCATCTGCCGCTCGGTCAGATCCTGCACCACCGGCGTCATCTGCTCGTTGACGCGCGCACCGCTCTTGTAGTCGTGCAACTGCTTGTAGATCGCGAAAGCCGACTGCCCGGAGAGATGCGGCCATTGCGGATTCGCGGATATCCCGGTCTCGCCGTGACAGGCGACACAAACCTCGGCGGCGATCTTCTGCCCCGCAGCGCGATCCGCCGAATGCAATCCGTTGATGATGTCGGGCGTCCAGGCGACCTGCGAGACGGGCTGCGCCGGCGCTGTCATGGAAGGCTGCGGCATCGCCGGCGAACCCGGCGCAACGCCAATTGCCCGGCAGAAGGCGGTCCAGGCGTCGACACCCGCTTGTCGCCCCTGCAGCACCGGCAGGATCACGAAGCCGACAAGGGCGCCGAACAGCACGGCACCTCCGATGGCGACGCTGGCCCATACGCGCCAGCGCTGGTCCAAGACGCGAGGGTGCGATTCGGCGCTCATGCGTCAGTCCACGCGATGCACCACCGCTTCCGGCGGCTGCAGGATGAAGAACTGTGCGATCGGATAGCCGTAGGCGATCACCATCAAGACGAGCACGAAGACGTTCCAGAGCGCGAACCCGTTCAGCGCCGCGGGCAATCGCCCAGGGGGATGTACCGCCAGCGCATAGCGCATCGCCGGCATCGGCACCGCCGCTTCCCGACGGTGGAAGCTCGCCAGATTCCAGATGAAGAGGAACGCGCTCGCAAGCAAGATCAGACCGCCAAGGAAGGAGACGATGACCCATGGACCCCACGACGCGATGATCGGGTTCGTGTAGTCGAACTGCGCGACGCGCCGCCACTGCCCCTGCAGCCCGAGCCAATGCCAAGGCAGCGTCATCACCATCATGCCGATGAACCAGAGCCAGAGCTGCAGGCGCTGGTGCGACACGGACAGCGCCGGACGCCCCGTGAGGCGCGGCCAGATCGCATAGGCGATGGCGAAATACATGATCACCGCGGTGCCGCCGAAGATGAGATGGAAGTGCGCCGTGACCCAGGACGTGTTGTGGATCAGCGCGTTCATGCCGAAGCTCATGTTCACGAGCCCGCCGCCCCCGCCCCAGAACAGCATGACGAAGGCAAGCCCGGTCGCGAGCACCATCGGCCGCTCCCACGGCAGCGCGCCGATCCAGCCGAACCAGCCGCGGCCGCCGCGCAAACGGCCGGCGATCTCGAAAGAAGCGGTGATGGTGAAGCCGGTGAGCAAGGTCGGCACAGCGACGAGTGCCGTCAGCGTGGCTTGCAGGAATTTGAAGCCGGTCGAATGCTCGGGATCCATGAAGAGATGATGCAGCCCGACCGGCAGGCTGTAGATCAGGAACAGGATGAAGGTGAGCCGTCCCATCGTGTCGCTGTAGAGCCGTCCGCCCGCCGCTTGCGGCGCCATCGTGTAGAAGGCGATGTAGGACGGGATCAGCCAGAAATAGACGATCGCGTGCAACGTCCACGAGAACAGCGTGCGCGAAAGTCCCACATCCATCATCTGGTTGAAGCCGAGCGCCGCCGGGATGACCTGGAACACGAGCTCGGCGCTGACGCCGACCGTGGTCCATAGCCACAGCACCGCGTTCGCGACAGTCGCAAACATCGCGAGCGGCACAGGTTCGCCAGGCTGCGCGCGCTTCCATTGCAGCATCGCCACGATCATGATCACGCACCAGATCCATGATCCGGCCACGACCAGAACGAGGCCGATATAGAAGAATGGGCTTGCTACGAGCGGCGGGTAGAACGTGTAGAGCACCGAGGCACGGCCGCTCAGGATCGTGATGGCCGCCATGACGGTGCCGATCACCGCGAGCGCATAGCCGACCCAAGCCCAGGTTTTGCCGGGAATCGGCCGATCGAGCGCGGTGGCCCCCACATAGTACCCGAACCCCATGATGAAGAAGGTTGTCAGCACATAGGCCATGATCACGCCGTGCGCTGTGACCGACGTGAAGTAGTTGTCGGGCGTGTGGAACGGCGCGCCAAGCGGCGTTCGCGCCCACATCTGCCAGGCGCCGAGCACGGCCGCGAGCGCAAAGGTCGCAAACGCCACCCACATGTGCGCGAGCGTCAGCCCTCTCGCGTTATGGAGCACAGCTCGCCCTCCCATCTGCGTCCGGCTTGAACTCCGATTCAGGAACCACGTTCACCGTCGCCCACATCTGACTGTGACCGAGCCCGCAATACTCGTGGCACGGCATCAGAAGCTGCCCCGAGCGCGTGAACACGGTGTGGACCTGCGAGACGAAGCCGGGAATCACCATGGTGTTGACGTTGGTGCCGGTGACGAGAATGCCGTGGATCACGTCGGGCGTCGCGAAGCGCAGCGTCACCGGACGGTTTGCCGGAACGACCACGCAGCGCGGCACGAAGGCGAACTGCGCAGTCACCATGCGCGTCGTGACCTGTCCGTTCGGCTCGACGCGTGTGCCGAGATTCGGTTCCGAGAATTCGGCCGTGAGGTGCAGCGTCTTCGGATCGACGGTCTCGAGATTGCTTGGCGGATTCGTGCGCAGCGCCAGACCGGCATAGAGGATGGCCACCATCACCACGCCGACGATCCCTGCTACGACGGCGGCCCAGCGCAGCTCCTGCCCGAGGATTTCGCGTTCGCTTGCGTGCACGGCTCAGCCCACCATGCCGCGCGGCAGGAAGACGAAGAGATAGACATAGAAGTAGCCGGCGAGCAGAAGCAGCATCGCCGCGCCGACGAGCGCGAAGGTTCCACGCGGAACTTCTTCCAGTACGCGCTCGAGTTCCGCATCGGCAACCGGCGAATCCTCGTCGTCTCGCACAAGCGGCCTGGAGATGCGTCGATGCCCGATGTCGCTCATTGCGATCAGCCGCCCTGGCGCGCAGGGCCTCATGCGAGGCCCGACGTACAAACAAATGCAGCGGCGTGCCCGATGTTCCTGCGGGAACCTCCGGAGCGGGCGACTACGGATGCGGCGCTAAAGCGATGGGATTTCCATTGATCAAAAAAAACGCCGCCGTGGAAAAACCGCGGCGGCGTTTTGGACAAGATCATCGTGAAGAATTCTGTCCTTGGCAGGCCTGGCAGCGACCTACTCTTCCAAGTCTTGAGACTTAGTACCATCGGCGCTGGGGAGTTTAACGGCCGTGTTCGGGATGGGAACGGGTTCAGGCTCCCCGCTAGAACCACCAAGCCGGCGAAGGACAGAGGGCGGAAGACGGACGGCAGCGGACGGAAAGAGATTCCGAAACTGTCGTCGATCTCCGCAAAGCAAGCTGGTTCTTTGTCCGGATCTCGGACGCGGCGTCCGGGACGGGCACTGGAAATGAGAGCGATCAAGCCAAACGAGCGATTAGTACCGGTAAGCTCAACGCGTCACCGCGCTTACACACCCGGCCTATCAACGTGGTCGTCTTCCACGGCTCTTAAGGGAGTTCTCGTTTTGAGGTGGGTTTCCCGCTTAGATGCCTTCAGCGGTTATCCCGTCCGTACATAGCTACGCAGCACTGCGGCTGGCGCCACAACTGCTCCACCAGAGGTACGTCCATCCCGGTCCTCTCGTACTAGGGACAGATCCTCTCAAAACTCCGACACCCACGGCAGATAGGGACCGAACTGTCTCACGACGTTCTGAACCCAGCTCACGTACCACTTTAATCGGCGAACAGCCGAACCCTTGGGACCTGCTCCA
>JALHLQ010000010.1 GCA_022844485.1 Xanthobacteraceae bacterium | reverse complement strand
TTGCGAACTTCGGAATCGAAGGACACTAGCAACTTATTGATCTAGGGTGGCTTTGGTTCAGAAGTCCGCATCCGGGACTTGCGGCAAGAATGATGCGGACTTCTGAACCGCCACACTAGAGCTTCGCTCCGCGCAAGCGCAGCGCATTGCCGACGACGCTCACCGAGGAGAGCGCCATCGCCGCCGCGGCGATGATCGGCGACAAGAGCAGCCCGAAGAGCGGGTAGAGCACGCCGGCGGCGATCGGCACGCCGGCGGCGTTGTAGATGAAAGCGAAGAAGAGGTTCTGGCGGATGTTGCGCATCACCGCTTCGGAGAGGTGGCGCGCGCGAACGATGCCGATCAGATCGCCTTTCAGGAGCGTCACGCCGGCGCTTTCGATCGCAACGTCGGTTCCGGTCCCCATGGCGATGCCCACATCGGCTGCGGCCAGTGCCGGGGCGTCGTTCACCCCGTCGCCGGCCATGGCGACGATGCGGCCGGCGGCCCGGAGCTTTTCCACCACCGCGCTTTTCTGATCGGGCAGGACTTCGGCCTCCACCTCGGTGATGCCAAGGCGGCGCGCCACCGCCTGCGCGGTGGTCCGATTGTCACCGGTCAGCATCACGACCCTCACGCCATCACCGGTGAGCGCCTTCAAGGCGGCCGGCGTCGTCGCCTTGACCGGATCGGCAATCGCGAGGACTGCGGCCGGCTTGCCGTCGATTGCGATGAAAATGGCCGTCGCGCCCTCGGCCCGCATTCTTTCCGCATGGTCGGCAAGCGGTGACGTATCAATGTTCAATTCGCTCAAAAATTTCGGATTTCCCAGGACCACGCGCCGGCGCTCCACCATCCCGATCGCGCCTTTGCCGGTGGGGGAATCGAAGCCGCGCACGGGAAGAAGCTCGATCCCGCGCTCGGCCGCGGCTTGGACGATCGCCTGCGCCAGCGGATGCTCGCTCGCGCGCTCCACGCTCGCGGCAAAGCGGAGCGCTTGCGTCTCGTCGAACCCTGCGGCGGGGACGACGGCCGTGACCTTTGGCTTTCCTTCGGTGAGGGTCCCTGTCTTGTCGACGATCAGGGTATCGACCTTCTCCATGCGCTCGAGCGCTTCCGCATTCTTGATCAGAACGCCGCCCTGCGCGCCCCGGCCCACGCCGACCATGATCGACATCGGCGTCGCGAGACCCAGCGCGCAAGGACAGGCGATAATGAGCACGCTCACGGCGGCGATCAGGCCATAGGCGTAGCGCGGCTCGGGCCCGAACAGGCCCCAGGCGAAAAAAGCGGCGACGGCGACCACGATGACCAGCGGCACGAACCAGCCGGACACCCGATCGGCCAGCCGCTGGATCGGCGCGCGCGAGCGCTGCGCCTGCGCGACCATCTGCACGATCTGTGCCAGCATGGTGTCGCGGCCGACCTTTTCGGCGCGCATGACGAAGCCGCCGGTTTGGTTGAGCGTGCCGGCGATCACCTTCGCGCCCGGCTCCTTGGTGACCGGCATCGACTCGCCGGTGACCATCGACTCGTCGAGCGAGGAGCGGCCATCGATGAGGACGCCGTCGACCGGGACCTTTTCACCGGGCCGCACGCGCAGCCGCTCGCCGACCGCGACCGCCTCGAGCGAGATTTCCTCGTCGGAGCCGTCATCCTTGACGCGGCGCGCCGTCTTCGGCGCGAGATCGAGCAAGGCACGGATCGCGCCCGAAGTCGCCTCGCGCGCACGCAGCTCGAGCATCTGCCCGAGCAGGACCAGCACGGTGATGACGGCGGCCGCCTCGAAATAGACAGCGACCGCGCCTTGCGCCCCCCGAAAGGTCTGCGGGAAAATGCCGGGCGCGATCGTTGCGACGACGCTGTAGACCCAGGCGACGCCCGTCCCCATCGCGATCAGCGTGAACATGTTGAGGTTGCGCGTCTTCAACGATTCGACGCCGCGCACGAAGAACGGCCAGCCGGCCCAGAGCACGACCGGGGTTGCAAAGAGAAACTGCAGCCAGTTCGAGGTCTGCGGGCCGATCAGACTGTGCAGCCCGGTCAGGTGCCCGCCCATCTCCAAGGCGAGGACGGGGATCGAGAGCGCGAGCCCGATCCAGAACCGGCGGGTGAAGTCGATCAGTTCCGGGTTCGGACCCGTCTCGGCGCCGACCAGTTCGGGCTCGAGCGCCATGCCGCAGATGGGGCAGGAGCCCGGGCCCACCTTGCGGATCTCCGGATGCATCGGGCAGGTGTAGATCGCGCCTTCGGGAACCTCTTCCGCCGGCGCGCCCTTGCCTTCGAGATAGCGCGCCGGATCGGCGGCAAACTTGGTCCGGCACCCGGCCGAGCAGAAATAATAGGTGTGGCCCTTGTGGGCGTGGCGATGCGGGCTCGTGTGCGGGTCCACGGTCATGCCGCAGACGGGATCGATGATCGTCCCGGCGGCCGGACCTTCGGGTTGATGGCCGCCGCCGTGCGCGGCGTGGTCATGAACGTGCGTGCCGTGCGCCATCGTCCTGTCCTTCGCTTCCTTGCCGTATACCCCAGGGGGGTATATATAGCGGTCATGCGCAAGGAAGCCAAGACCTCGGTTCTCAAACGACTCGGCCGGATCGAGGGACAGGTGCGCGGGCTCGCCCGCATGGTCGAGGACGACCGCTATTGCATTGATGTCGTGACGCAGCTCTCGGCGGTGCGCGCCGCGCTGCGCCGCGTGGAAGAAGAGGTGCTGCGCGATCACATCGCCCATTGCGTCGAGCACGCGATCGCCAGCGGCAACAAGGCCGACCAGCGCCGGAAGGTCGCCGAATTGATGGATGTGCTCGAACGCGCGGAGCGGTGACCGCGGCGAAAGCGGCGAGTTCCGGAACCAACGCTTCCTCACCGCCGCAGCCGCTTGGCGACCTCCTCGAGCATCACTTCCGTCGCGCCGCCGCCGATCGCCTGAACGCGGGCGTCGCGCGCCATGCGCTCGATCGCGCTCTCGCGCATGAAACCCATGCCGCCGTGGAACTGTACGCAGGCATACGTCGCCTCGTTGACGAGTTCGCCGCAATAGGCCTTCACCATCGACACCTCGCGCGTGCAGTCGATGTCCTGGCCCGCGAGCCAGGCCGCGTGATAGACGAGCTGGCGTCCGGCCTCGATTTTTGTCGCGAGCGCCGCGAGGCGATGACGCACGGCCTGCTTTTCGAACAGCGTCGAGCCGAAGGCTCTTCGCGTCGTCACGTAATCGAGGGTGAGATCGAGTGCCGCCTGCGCCTCGCCGATCGCCATGGCGCCGAGCACGACGCGCTCGTTCTGAAAATTCCGCATGATCGCATAGAAGCCGCGCCCTTCCTGGCCGAGCAGGTTTTCAGCCGGGATGCGGCATTCCTCGAACACGAGCTCGGCCGTATCGGAGGAGCGCCAGCCGTGCTTGTCGAGCGCGCGGCTGACCGAGAAGCCCGGCGTGCCCTTTTCGACGAGAAACATCGAGATCGATTGCGAGGGGCGCGCATCCGCGCGCGACTTCGCCGCCACGCAATAGAGGTCGGCATGCACGCCGTTGGTGATGAAGGTCTTGGTGCCGTTGAGAACGTAGCAATCGCCGTCGCGCCGCGCCGTCGCGCGGATTGCCTTCACGTCAGAGCCCGCGTCCGGCTCGGTGACCGCCACCGCGCAGATCGCGCGGCCGGCTACGATGTCCGGCATGTGGCGCGCCTTCTGCTCGGGCGATCCGGCATGGGCGATGTGCACCGAGGCCATGTCCGTATGCACGAGCACGGTGATGGCGAAGCCGGAGAAGGTCGAGCGGCCGAGCTCTTCGGCGAGCACGACGGAAGCCAGCGGATCGAGGGCGCTGCCGCCGTACTCTTCCGCGTAGCGGATGCCGAGAAACCCGAGCTCGCCCATGCGACGCAGCACGTCACGCGGGACGAAGCCCTGCTCCTCCCAGGCGAGGGCGCGGGGCTTCACCTCAGTCTCGACGAAGCGGCGGACTTGTGCGCGCAACGCCTCGTGTTCTTCGCGGAAGTAGGGCGAGGAGAGGAAGGTCATGGCAGCATGCGCAGGCGGGAGGGGTTCACGCGAACCGGTTCCGCGCGAGCTTCGCGCCTTCGGCCAAGGCGACGAGCTTCGCCATTGCCACATCGCGGCGCATGGGCGCCATGCCGCAATTGGTGCAGGCGACGACGCGCTCCTTCGGCAGGTATTTCGTGGCCTCGCTGATCAAGGCCGCGACTTCGTCCGGCGTTTCGACCCGATCCGTGGCGACGTCGATGACGCCGACGAGTACGTCCTTTCCCGCCAGCAGCGAAAGCAGGTTCATGGGCACGCGCGAGTTCTTGCATTCGAGCGAGACCTGGTCGATGCGGCTTTTCGCAAGCGCGGGAAAGATCTTCTCGTATTGCCGCCATTCGCCGCCGAGCGTCTGCTTCCAGTCGATATTGGCCTTGATGCCGTAGCCGTAGCAGATATGCACTGCGGTTTTGCAGGCGAGCCCCCCGGCGGCGCGATGCAGCGCCTCGATGCCCCAGTCCGTCACCTCGTCCATGAAGACGTTGAAGGCCGGCTCGTCGAACTGGATCACGTCGACGCCGTCCGCCTGCAAGGCGCGCGCCTCTTCGTTCAGGAGGTCGGCGAAGGCCATCGCCATCTTCACCTTGTCGCCGTAATAGCGGTCGGCGATCGTGTCGGCGATGGTCATCGGCCCGGGCAGGGTGAACTTCAGCTTGCGTTTCGTGTGCGCGCGCGCGAGGCGCGCCTCGGCGGCATGCACGCGGCCCTTGAGGCGCAGTGCTCCGGTGACGCTCGGCACCATCGCCTTATAGCGGTCGGCACGAATGCCCATCTCGACTTTGTTCTCGAAGTCGATGCCCTCGATATTGACCAGAAAGCCATGCACGAAATGCTGGCGCGACTGCTCGCCATCGGTGACGATGTCGATGCCGGCATCCTCCTGCTCCTTTAGCGACAGCAGCGTTGCGTCGCGCTTCGCCGTTTCAAGCTCGGCGCCGGACAGCCGCCACTGGGGCCAGAGCTTTTCCGGCTCGGCCAGCCAGGACGGTTTCGGCAGGCTGCCGGCAATGGTTGTTTCGAACATGCTTCCCTTTCACTCAAAGCCGCCAAGCATAAAGCCAATCGAGGCGCGACAGGAGCCTGTCGCCGCCCATGGCGCGGAGCGCGAGATCGCGCGCGAAGGCCGGCGGGTCCGGAAGGTGATAGCGGAAATCGTTCGCGCGTGCTTCGTGCTGGATGCGCGCGGTGCGCACGCGGCGGAGCTTTTCGTAGGTGCGAAAGGCGGCTGCCGGATCGGCCTCGCGGGCAAGACAGGACGCAAGCACGGCGGCATCCTCGATCGCCATCGCGCCGCCTTGCGCGAGGAAGGGCAGCATGGGATGCGCGGCATCGCCCAGCAGCGTCACCGGGCCGTGACCCCAATGGCGGTCGGGCGTGCGGTCGAGCAGGGCCCATTTCAGCCACCGGTCCGGAGTGGCGATCAGCCTTCGAGCCTGGGCGCCCCAGCCGGCAAAGGAGGGAAGGATGTCGTCGCGCAGGCCGGGCGCGCTCCAGCCCGGCTCCTGCCAGTCGTCGCTGATGATGGCAACAAGATTGATCTCGCGCCCGCCGCGCATCGGATATTGCACGAGATGCGCCCCGCGGCCGAGCCAGAGATGGGTCCAGCGCTCGCGCAATTCCGGCGCGACCGCCTCCACCGGCACGGCTGCGCGCCAGGCGGTCCGGCCGGCAAAGCGCAACGGCTTGTCGCTGATGCGCTTGCGCACCGCGGACCAAAGCCCATCGGCGCCGACCAGGGCGACGCCTTGGTCGTCCAAATCGCCGGCGGGGCCGAAGGCGCGGAGGCTGACGCCGTTCGCATGGATCGCGAAATCGTCGACGCGCGCCCCAAGCCGCACGGCGATGTGCGGCTGCTCGCTGACGGCGGCGATCAAAGCCGCCTGAAGGTCCGCCCGATGAATGACCCAGTAGGGCGCGCCATAGCGCTTCTCCGCCGAAAACCCGAGCGGAATGCGAACGATATTGCGTCCGCTGGCGCGCATGACGCGGATGCCTTCCGGCGCGACGGCGCTGACGGCCAGGCGTTCGCGCAATCCGAGATCAAAAAGGATGCGCGAGGCATTGGGGGAGAGTTGGATGCCGGCGCCGGTCTCCTCGAGCCGCGTGGCGCGCTCGAGCACGACGACGCGGAAATCCGCGCGCGCGAGCGCCAGCGCCGCAGTCAATCCGCCTATTCCGGCGCCGGCGACAAGGATCGTGCGGGAGCGCGCCACAACGGCGCGCCTCTCAGGCGGCCTGCGGGCGGTACACGCATTCCGCCGGGCGCGCCTCGGCCGCTTTCAGCGTCTTGTTGAAGCGGTACAGGGTCGAGCAATAGGGGCAGATCATCTCGTCGGAATCGCCCATGTCGAGGAAGACGTGGGGATGATCGAAGGGCGGCTTCGCGCCGACGCACATGAACTCCTTGGTGCCGATCTCGATGGCCGGCACGCCCGGATCGTTGTGGAAATAGACCGGTGTACTGGCCATGAAATCCTCGTCGGTTTGCGCCATCGGATCGCGGTGCAACATAGCGGCGGCGAAGCCGATTTTCCAGCGGGTTCCGGGTGGCTCATACCGACCTGCTCGCGTTTACCTCGCCTTAGTAACCCTCGGGGCGGCTTGGCGCTCCTGCCTGGACATTTTGCCCATCCTCGCCTATGTACGCCGCGCAACCAGTTTTTGGCTCTGCCTTGCTCGCTCCCGATTTTGGGTAGCCTCCAGGTCGTTTCCCAAAACTCGGATGTTCGTCTGCCCGCACGATGTGCGCGTGGGCGTGCGACCGGCGCACGATGCGCGTGCGCCGGCGTGCAACTCAAGGCAAGGAGGCCAATATGGCCGTAGGTACCGTTAAGTTCTTCAACACACAAAAAGGCTTCGGATTCATCCAGCCGAGCGATGGCTCGCGCGATGTGTTCGTTCATATCAGCGCCGTCGAGCGCGCCGGCATGGGCACGCTGCGTGAAGGTCAGAAGGTCAGCTATGAGGTCGTGACCGAGCGCGGCAAGCAGGCTGCAGCGAACCTGCAGTCGGCCTGACGACGCCGTCTCTCAATAGTCTCCGTCAACGCCCGGCCTTGCGCCGGGCGTTTTCGTTTGGTGCCGGTCCCGGGTTCTTGGCTTTCGTGTCCCGGGCGAGTGGAGCGAAGCGGAACGAGACCCGGGATCCAGCGCCAAACCAGCGAAGCGCAAGACCGTAAAGTGCGTCGCAGGTTTGTGCTGGGCCCCAGCTCTCGCGTGCGCTACGCGCTCGCTTCGGCCGGCGAATGTGTTCGTGTCCCGGGCGAGTGGAGCGCAGCTTGCATCCCGCGCCCCGGCTGGATACATCCGCCCCTGACAAATTGCAGTGGACCGGACATGCGCGCGGAAACCCAGGCCATCGTCGATGAAATCAAGCAGTCGGTCGGGCTGCTGAGGAGGCATCTTTGACTTCGACAAGGCGCGCAAGCGGCTCGGCGAACTGAACAAGGACGCCGAGGACCCAAATCTCTGGAACGATCCCGCCCGCGCGCAACGCGTGATGCAGGAGCGCACGAGCCTCGAGGATAGCCTGTCTTCGATCGGGCGCATCGAGCAGGAACTCGACGACAACCTCACTTTGATCGAACTTGGCGAAGCGGAAGGCGACCAGAAGACGATCGACGAGGCGGAGAACGCACTGAAGAGCCTGGGCGCCGAGACCGCGCGCCGCCAGCTCGAAGCCCTGCTCTCCGGCGAGGCCGACGTGAACGACGCCTATGTCGAAGTGCACGCCGGCGCCGGTGGCACCGAAAGCCAGGACTGGGCTTCGATGCTCATGCGCATGTATGTGCGCTGGGCCGAACAGCATCGCTTCAAGGTCGAATACCTGGAAGAGACGCCCGGCGAAGAAGCCGGCATCAAATCGGCGACCATTCAGGTGAAGGGCCGCAACGCCTATGGCTGGCTCAAGACGGAAAACGGCGTGCACCGCCTGGTGCGCATCTCGCCGTTCGACTCGAACGCGCGCCGGCACACCTCGTTCGCGAGCGTGAATGTCTATCCGGTCATCGACGACCGCATTCAGGTGGACATCAAGGAAGCGGACGTGCGCGTGGACACCCTGCGCGCGAGCGGCGCCGGGGGCCAGCACGTCAACAAGACCGAATCTGCCATTCGACTGACGCATGTCCCGACCGGCATCGCGGTCTATTGCCAGAACGACCGCTCGCAGCACCGCAACCGCGCGCAGGCCTGGAGCATGCTCCGCGCGCGTCTTTACGAAATGGAGCTGAAGAAGAGGGAGGAGCAGGCGGTCAAGGATCAAGCGGCGAAGACCGATATCGGCTGGGGCCACCAGATCCGATCCTATGTCCTGCAGCCCTATCAGATGGTGAAGGATCTGCGCACCGGCGTGCAGACCTCCAACACCGGTGGCGTGCTCGACGGCGAACTGGATTCCTTCATGGAGGCGGCGCTGGCGCAAAAAGCCTTCGGCGGGGGACCCGAGGCCGTGGAAGACGTCGAATAGAGGCGCGCCCGCCCCAGAGCAGCCAGACAGGCCCTGCCCGGATCGGCCGCAGCCCGGGCAGTCGTTCCTCCCCGATGAGCAATTCCAGAAATTGTTGCGGGCGGGCCACAGTTTTTGCCGCCGCGTTCAGGTAAATTGATTGAGACTCGTCGAGATGGGCGTGGCCGATTCGATAGGGACGAAGGGGGCTTTCTTATGGACATGAGAACGCTAGGCGCGGCGCTTCTTGCCGCCGTCTTCACCGGGCCGGCGCTGGCTGCCGATATCCCGGTCAAGGCCCCCGTGCGCGCCGCGGCCTTCATGCCCGTATTCAGTTGGACCGGCCTCTACGGCGGCGTCCATGGCGGCTATGGCTGGGGCGACGCGGACTATACGTTCCCAATTGGCGCCGGCTTCGGCGGCATGCTGGCGCCGGTCGCCGGCGGCGCGCTGGGCAAGTCCATCGACGGCGGCGTCTTTGGCGGACATGTCGGCTACAACTATCAGATCGGAAACTGGGTGCTGGGCGTCGAGGGCTCGTTCACCTGGAGCGGATTGAAGGGAACGGCCAGCAACGTCTTTGCGCCGACGGTTCCGGCGAACGCGATCTACAGCACCGATCTCGAATGGTTTGCGGCCGTCACGCGCCGTCTCGGCTATGCGCGCGACAACTGGCTCGTCTATGTCAAGGGCGGTTTGGCGGCCGGCCGCGTCGACAGCCGGTTGGTCAGCAGCTTCTTCCCGCTGACGTACCGGGAAAAAGAGGATCACGTTGGTTGGACGTTGGGGGCGGGCGTCGAATACGCCTGGACGCCGAACTGGATCGTCGGTATCGAGTACAATTACTACGACCTCGGCGACCAGAAATACGGCAGCCATTCCTACGTGACCGGCGGCGTCGTGTCGGGGCAATACCACCTCGACCTGACGTTCAGCACGGTGACCGCGCGCTTGTCTTACAAGTGGGAGCAGGCGGCTGCGGGACCCTACGGCAAGCAGGTCGTTGCTCCCGCAGGGGTCTGGAGCGGGCTCTACCTCGGCGTCCATGGCGGGTACGGTTGGGGCGACGCGGATTATTCGTTCGGCGCTCCCACCGTCGGCACGTTCGGGCCGGTCGGTCTCGGGATCGCAGCGGCATTCGGCCAGTCGGTCGATGGTGGGCTGGTCGGCGTCCACGGCGGCTACAATCATCAAGTCGGCTCCTGGGTCTTCGGGCTGGAAAGCACGATCGCCTGGAGCGGCATCGAGGGGTCAAGCGTCAATCCGCTGGCGGCGCTTGGGATCGCGCCCACCGAAACCTACGAAACCGAGATCAAGTCGATCGCCACCTTCACGCCGCGCCTCGGCATGGCCTGGAACCAATGGCACGTCTATGGCAAGGGCGGTCTGGTCGCTGCGCGCGTCGAAGCCCACGCCACGGATACGTCGGTCGCGCCGACGCGCGTATTTTCAGAGAAGAACGATCATATCGGATGGACGCTGGGCGCCGGCATCGAAGCGATGCTGACGCCGAACTGGTTCGTCGGCGTCGAGTACAATTATTATGATCTGGGCCGTCAACGCTATGGGGGCGTAAGCACCACGACTCTCGCCCAGTACGATATCGACCTGACGTTCAGCTCCGTGCTTGCGCGCGTGTCGTACAAATTCAGCGGACGCTAAGCGGGAATGCCGCCGCGTGGTCGGCGCCGCCCGGCGATGACACCCGCGTGATTTGGCATGCGGGTGTCGGTGGGCTATAGGGGACCAATGAGCGGGTTCGCGCGCAAGCTCCTTGTGGTCGTTGCCGTTGCGGCGATCGCGATGGCGCATACCCTCGCGCCGCACCGGGTCATGGCGCTGCACGGCGCTGGGCCATCCGGAGTGGTCTTGGGTGCGGAGAAAACGAATTTTGGCGCGGACGCGGCGGCCGCATCCGATCATCATGCGTCAGGCACCCCCTGCCACGGTCACGATGACGCGGCGCCAAAGGATCGCGGAAAGGCGCCGCACGATTGCTGCGTCGCCGCTTGCCATCTCATCGCGATGATCGACGGCGGCGTCGAGATCGTGCTCACGGCGCTGCCCGCCGATAGGCCGTTGTCGGTCCATCCGGCGATGCGGGACACCCCTCTCGGCGGTATCGACCCCCCACCTCGAATCGGCTGATCTGACTCGGACTCCGTCTCGCGTCGGCGGGATGAGTCCGATTCGTTCGCTTTCGCGCGCGCTCTGACGCGGCGGACTCCAATCGTCCCGATCGAGGTGTCGACATGCGACTGCTTTGGCTACCTCTGGCGCTGGCCCTTGTCGGCTGCGCCGCCCCTGCTGCGCCGCTAGTCGGCCCCGATCCGTCCGATCCGGCGGTGCGCGTTGCACCGACAGCCTATCGCTCGACGTTCGGAACCTATGTTCGTCAGCGTCCGGCCGAACCGCGCTCCTGGCGCGAGCAGAACGAGCGCGTCGCGCCGGAGCAGAAGCAATGAGAGCGCATATCGCCGTTGTCGGTTGTGCGCTGGCGCTGGCAGGCTGCAAGACGTTTTCGCCGGACGGCGGCATGGATCTTGTCGCCGGTATCGCGGCGAACGAACTGAAAAAGGATGTCGTCGCTATCCGCAGCGATTCGGATGCTCTCCTCGCACGCGAGCAGGTCGAGCGTCAGTTGAAGCGTCCGCTCTCGGCGGATGCAGCGGTGCAGGTGGCGCTTCTGAACAATCGCGGCCTGCAGGCGGCCTATAACGAACTCGGGATTGCGGAAGCACAGATGGTGGAAGCAAGCCTTCCACCCAATCCGAAAGTCTCGATCGAGCGCTTGTCGAGCGCAGCCGAGATCGAGGTCGAGAAGCGCATCATTGCCAACATCCTGGCTCTGGTCACTCTGCCCGCCCGCGCCGATATTGCGGCGGACCGTTTTCGCCAAGCGCAGCTTCGAGCGGCGGAAGAGACCCTGCGTCTCGCTGCCGACACGCGACGCGCTTACTATCGCGCGGTCGCTGCGTATCAACTCGCGAGCTTCCTCTCGCAAGCAAAGGACGCCGCCGAAGCGGCAACGAAGCTTGCGCAGCGCCTCGGCGAAACCGGTGCCCTCAACAAGCTCGATCAGGCACGCGAGCAGGTTTTCTATGCCGAGATCACGGCCCAGCTCGCCCGCGCTCGCCGCCTCGCATCCGGCGAGCGTGAACGGCTCACACGCCTCATGGGTCTTTGGGGGCATGACCTTGACTACAAGCTTCCCGGTACGCTGCCAGCTTTGCCGGTGAGTCCCAAAGCCTTGCCGGACGTCGAGTACGAAGCGGTGGCGCGCCGCGTAGACCTGCAGATTGCTCGGATCGGCGTGGTGGCGCTTGGCAAGAGCCTTTCGCTCACCGAGGCGACCCGCTTCGTCAACCTCATCGAGCTGTCGGGCATCCGGCAAACCAAGCGCGAGCGCGAGAGTGGCGAGCGGGAGATCGCCCGCGGCTTCGAGCTCGAGCTGCAGCTTCCAATCTTTGATGGTGGCGAGGTGCGCGTGCGCCAAGCCGTCGAGACCTACAGCCAGGCACTCAACCATCTCGCCGAGCGGGCGGTGAACGTTCGCTCGGAGGCACGGGATGCCTACCGAACATACCGGTCCTCCTATGATATCGCGGGCCACTATCGGCGCGAAGTGTTGCCGCTCCGCAAGATCATCGTCGACGAGGCGCTGCTTCGCTACAACGCAATGCAGATCGATGTCTTCGCGCTGTTGAACGAAACGCGGCAGCGAATAAATGCAATTAGTGCTGGCATCGAAGCGCAACGCGATTTCTGGCTCTCAGCTGTTGATTTGAATGTGGCGATCGTTGGCGGTGGCGCCCTGCGCGGACCGGGCGAGAGCGCAAGGCCTGTAGCTGCCTCAGAAGCTGAGCCAGGCGTCCACTAAAAAGAGGAAACGAAAATGTTGTCTCGCAGAGGATTCATCGGATCGGCGGCATTGCTGGCAGGTGCGACCGCAATTTCCGGCCGCGCGCAGGCGGCGCGCCTACCGGAAGCGCCGAGCATGGACAAGGCGACCATGCAGCCGCCGCTCTTTCCGAAGAGCGGGCCGGACTATCAGCCTGTGGTGACGCTCAACGGCTGGACGCTTCCCTGGCGGATGAACGATGACTGGAAGGAATTCCATCTGGTCGCCGAGCCGGTGGTGCGGGAAATGGCGCCCGGCATGAAAGCGCATTTGTGGGGCTATAACGGGCAGTCGCCGGGGCCGACCATCGAAGCGGTCGAGGGCGATAAGGTCCGCATCTACGTCACTAATAAGCTTCCCGAGCACACGACGATCCACTGGCACGGCATGCTGCTGCCGAGCGGCATGGACGGCGTCGGCGGCCTGACGCAGCCGCACATCAAGCCCGGACAAACCTATGTGTACGAGTGGGTGATGAAGAAGAGCGGCACCTTCATGTATCACCCGCACGCGGACGAGATGGTGCAGATGGCGATGGGCATGATGGGTTTCATCGTCGTCCACCCGCGCGATCCGAAGTTCATGCGCGTCGATCGCGACTTCGTGTTCCTGCTCAACGCCTATCTCATCGACCCGGGCGCTTACGTGCCGAAAGTCACCGAGATGACCGACTTCAACATGTGGAGCTGGAATAGCCGCACGTTCCCGGGGATCGATCACTTGGTGGTGCGCAAAGGCGACCGCGTGCGGGTGCGCATGGGCAATCTCACCATGACCAACCATCCGATCCACATGCATGGCTATGATTTTGCCGTCACCTGCACGGATGGCGGCTGGGTGCCTGAAAGCGCGCGCTGGCCGGAGACCTCGATCGACGTGCCGGTCGGCGCCATGCGCGCCTTCGAATTCAAGGCCGACGTCCCGGGCGATTGGGCGATCCATTGCCACAAGTCGCATCACACGATGAACGCGATGGGTCACGAGGTGAAGAACTTCATCGGCGTCGACAAGCGCGATCTTGCCAAAGCCATCACCAAGCTCGTGCCCGACTATATGCCCATGGGCTCGGCCGGCATGGCGGAGATGGGCGAGATGGAAATGCCTCTGCCCGACAACACGCTGCCGATGATGACCGGCTTTGGCCAGTTCGGTCCGATCGAGATGGGCGGCATGTTCTCAGTCGTGAAAGTGCGCGAGGGAATCGGCGCAAACGATTACCGCGATCCGGGTTGGTACAAGCATCCGGAGGGAACGGTCGCCTACGAATACACCGGCGAGGTCGCCGACGCGCCGCGCCGCGCGACGAAGAGTGAGAAGAACAACAAGAAGCCCGCCGTCGAACTGAAGGTCATCAAGCCGGCATCAAAATCCGGCCATCGCGGACATCATTGAAGGGGAACCAACGCATGATCAAAGCGTCGTTAATCGGACCGCTCGCGATTTCGGCGGTGATCTTTGTCACGGACGCGTCGTTCGCAGGACCCGGATCGCAGGGCCATAGCCACGATCACGGCTTCTCGGCCGGCGAGCCGGGAAGTCCGAAACGAAAGTCGCGGACCATCGAAGTCACGATGATGGAAGGCGACGGTCAGATGCTGTTCAAACCCAATCGTATCGAGGTCAAGCGCGGCGAGCAGATTCGCTTCGTGCTCAAGAACGCCGGGGAGCTCAAGCACGAATTCGTGCTTGCGACTCCTCCGGAGAACAAGGCGCATGCGATCGAGATGCAGAAGAATCCCGACATGGAGCATGACGATCCGAACGCCAAGGATGTCGAATCGAAGAAACAAGGCGAGCTTCTATGGCGTTTCACCAAGCGCGGAGAGTTCGAGTTTGCCTGCCTGATTCCCGGCCATTACGAAGCCGGAATGCGCGGCAAGGTCATCGTGAAGTGAATGTGAGAAAAAGGAGAGCAATCATGACCACCTGGAAAGCCACGCTGGCTGCGTGTCTTTTGGCGACGAGCCTCGGCGCCGGTGCGCTCGCGCAGTCCGTCGATGGCCAGGTCACGAAAATCGACGAAGCCCAGCAGAAGATCACGCTTCGGCACGGCCCGATCAAGAATCTCGACATGACCAACATGACGATGGTCTTCCGCGTGCAGGACCCAGCGATGCTCAAGAAGGTCAAGGTCGGGGATCGGGTGAAGTTCGAGGCCGACCGCGTCGACGGGCAGATCACGGTCACCAGAATCGAAAAAGCCAAATAGGAGAATTTGTCATGATGTGGGACGGGATGGCCGGCGGATCGTGGGGTATGGGCCTGTTCGGCCTGCTGGTTCTGATCTTGCTCGTCCTCGGGATCGCGGCGCTCGTGAAATATCTGTTCTCGTCGCGCTAAGACGATGCGCTGTCTTCTGCCCTAATGGATGCTGCCAAGCCTGATCCCGGCGCGCAGGAATTTTTGCGGGTCGACGGCCTCGCCCTCCACGCGCGTCTCATAGTGGAGATGCGGGCCGGTCGAGCGTCCGGTCGAGCCGACCTTGCCGAGCGTTTGTCCGATACGGACGCTCTGCCCGACATCGACGTCGATCGCGGAGAGATGCCCATACCGCGTCACAAACCCATTGCCGTGGTCGACTTCGACCATCTTGCCGTAGCCGCCGTTCCAACCCGCCTGCGTGACCGTGCCGGTTGCGGTCGCGCGCACCGCGTCGCCGGTCTCGCCACGAAAATCAAGACCGGTATGCATCGCGGGGCTGCGGAGGAACGGATCTATCCGCATGCCGAAGCCGGATGTCAGCTCGATGTCGCCGGCGATCGGCTTGCGGATCGGCACGGCGACAAGGGCGCGCGTCAGGCGCTCCACCTGCGTGCGGGCAATATTCAATCGATGGACCTGCTTGTCGAACGCACTCGCATCCGCGCCGACAGCCGGAACGAAAGGCCCGCCCATTCCGTTCGTGCTGCGGACGGTCTTGACATTGTTCAGCCCGAGATCGGCGAGGATGGTCTGCATCCGGCGCGCCTTGGCATCGTAAGCGTCCTCGACCGCGGCCAGTGAAGCGAACTGGTGCGCCTCCACGCGATCGAGAGAGGCCTGCAGGCGCGCCAGCGTTCCCTCGATTCCTCCCGCCGCCGTCTTCGCCGCCGGCCGAGCGAAGCTTGGGCCGTAACGCGATTCGAGCTGCGCGTCCGGCCTGGACTGCGGTACGAGAATGATCGTGTCGCCGATCGCGGAGGATTTCCCGTTCGGCGCCGAGCCTGATGAACGGTCGCTTGTTCCGTTGCGGGCGGGCGCCCGAATGGAGCCTGTCGGCACGGGATCGGGCAGGGCGCCAAGCGCCGCCGCGCGCGACTCAAGCAAGGCCTGACGGCGGACAAGCTGCTCGAGTTTGCGCTCGTACTGCTCCTGATCGAGAAGTTGGCGGCTCGCGAGTCGATCGACCTGCGCGCGCAGGTCCGCGATCCGGTCTTCGTAGGCGTATTGGACTTCGGCCTGCCGTGCGAGCAGCCGCGTCAGAAGATCGTCCTGGAAGGCGAAATAGGTCGCGGTCGCCAGCGACCACGCGGCCATGATCACGAGGCTGCCGACGATGCCCCAGAACGCAATCGGGCGAACGCGAATTTTCCGCCCGGCATACCCGATGGTGAACGCCGATCCATCTGCCGCAAAGGCTCGAGCCCGATGCTCATGCGCGGCGTGACCGGATCGGGGATGATTGTGACGCGAACCGTAGCGGTAGGACATCGGCACTCCCACGCCGACGTCTGCTCGCGGCGCGCTGGACGACCGATTTCACCCGTATCGAGTTAATTTTCGGGAAATTGGCTGAATGTCGTAAAGCAGTCGTTCACCCATCGTCAGGCCGCGCTGCCCAGCGCCGAGGCGGCCTGGAGCACCTCTTCGGCATGTCCCTTCACCTGGACCTTCCGCCAAATGCGCGCGATCCGGCCACGGCCGTCGATCAGGAAGGTCGTGCGAAGGATCCCCATGAAGCTTCTGCCGTACATGGATTTCTTAACCCAAACCCCATACGCCTTGAGAGTCTCGAGCGATTCGTCCGAAGCCAGGGAAACGGAGAGCGCGTGCTTGACCTGGAAGGCGGCCTGCCGGCGAGGGGGGTCGGCGGAAATGCCCAGCACGGCGGTGCCGGACTTTGCGAAGTCGACTTGCCGCTGTGAGAACGCCTTGGCCTCCAATGTGCATCCGGAGGTGTCGGCCTTGGGATAGAAAAAGAGCACAAGCTTTCGCCCCTGAAACTCCGCCAAGGAGACCGATCGGCCGTCCGGCAGAACCAGCCGGAAAGGCGGTGCAGGGTCACCTTCCTGAAGAGATCCGGGCATGTGCCTTCCTTTCGTCGCTTTCACAGGGCCATTCTGCAGCATGGGGATTGGGAATACCCGGACAAAGAGTTAGCCGGGATTGGCCGGCAATTCGACAAAAACAGCCCGGTCCGGGCAAGGTCAAACAGATGGGCAGCCGGAATGAGGGGACGCCCGGGCGGGCATGATTGATCGCAGGATGAAGACCCGAGTCGCCGCGATGCAGCGAGCTTTTGCGGCTACGCACCTGCATTGGCGCGCGGTCTTGCTGCGTCTTGCGGCTCGCGCGCACCGGCTTGTCAGGGACCCGCGCACCATCCGCTTCGAGCACATTTTCGGGCGCATCTTGAAGTCGCGCGTCGCGGTCGCCGTTGGCGTCGTCGCCGCCGTCGTCGTCGTTACAGGCCTCGCTTTGTCGTTCCGCCTCACGAGCGGCCCGCTGACCGTCAATCTGGCGACACCGTGGCTGATCTCCTCGCTCGAACAGCAGCTCGGCGGCGGCCATCGCGTCGAAGTGGGCGGCACGCAACTCGAGCGGGATGAGGCCGGGCGAACCTCGCTGCGGATTCGCGATATCGTCGTCAAGGCCGCCGACGGGAGCGTGGTCGCCAACGCGCCGAAAGCAGAAATCGGGATTTCGGGCGGAAACCTTCTGCTCGGGAATATCCAGGCCGAGCGGGTGAGCCTCATCGGCGCCGGAATCTCGATCCGCATCGAGCCCGATGGCGCAATCAGTCTTTTCACCGGCACCGACGCGCAGCCGCTCGCCAAAGCGCCGGTCTTTATCGCACCGGTCCACGGCAACGCCGCTCAATCGGCGGCATCGCCGGCGGCGACGCGCAACTGGTCCGACAATCTCACGGCGCTGCTGGGCTGGATCGAAGGCCTCGATGCGCTCGGGCTCGACGGTCGCGGACTGAGCGAATTGGGCGTGAAGAGCGGAACGCTGGTCGTTGACGACCAGCGCAACGGCAGGGTTTTGAGATTCGAGCACATCAATCTCAGTCTCACGCGGCCGCGCGAAGGAGGCATCTCCTTCGCCATCACCTCATCCGGCTCGGACGGCCCCTGGTCGCTGACGGCGACCGTGACGCGACAGGGCGGGGGTCGGCGCGCGGTCGAAGCGGTGCTGCGGGATTTTTCGCCGAAGGATCTGATGCTCGCCATGCGGGTCGATCCAGGTCCGCTTGCTGCCGATATGCCCATCTCGGCTATCTTGCGCGCCGACATCGGCGCCGACGGCGTTCCGGCACGCGCCGAAGCGCGCATTGTCGCCGGGGCCGGCATCGTTGGCGACCCGAAGGAGCCCGCGAACCGGGTGCAGATCGACGAGGCGCATCTGAACCTCCGGTGGGACGCCGCGAGCGGACAATTGGCCGCGCCGATCGAGGTCCTCGCCGGCAAGAGCCGCGTCAGCCTTCTGCTGCAGGCCGAGGCGCCGAAAGGCGGGGCAAGCGCCTGGACCGCATCGATCGACCGCGGGCTCATCATGCTGGCACCGCCGGAACGCGTCCGTGAAGCGCCGCTCGTTATCGACCGGTTCGCCTTCCGCGCCCGGATCGATCCGGTGAAACGCCGCATGGATATCGATCGCGGCGACTTTGCCGGCATGGCGGCCACCGTGGCGATGAGCGGGGCCATCGACTTCTCGGGCGCGGAGCCGCATATCGGAATCGGCGTCGCCGGCACGCGCATGAGCGCGCTCTCGTTCAAGCGGCTATGGCCGATCTTCATTGCACCGGAGCTGCGCGCCTGGGTGGCCGGTTCGCTCTTCGGGGGGACGGTCGAACGCGTGGTCGTCGCGGCCAACGCGCCACTCTCGACCTTTCAGAAAACGGGGCCGCCGATCCCCGATGACGGGCTGTCGGTCGAGATCGTCGGCACGAAAACCGTTCTGCGGCCCATCGACTCGCTGCCGATGATCCGCGACGTCGATCTTCATGTGCGCGTCGAAGGGCGCAAAGCGAATGTGCGCGTGGGCCGTGGCTACGCCGAACTGCCGTCCGGGCGACGGTTGACGCTGGCGAACGGCAGCTTCGAAGTGCCCGACACCGATCCGAAGCGCCCACCCTCCCGCTTGCGAATGCGTGTCGAAGGGACGGTCGATGCGGTGGCCGAGCTCGTCGCCATGGACCCCATTCGCGAGCCGGCCGGCGCCTTGTTCGATCCGGCCACAAGCCGCGGCACGCTGACCGCGAACATCAATGTCAACACGCCGGTGGCCATGGACATCGAGCGGAGGGAAGTGAATTACCAGATCGAGGCCGATATCCAAAACTTCTCCGCCGAGCGCTTCGTGCGCGGTCACAAGGCGGAGGCTGCGGCGCTCAAGCTCGTCGCCAACCCGCAGATGGTTCAGGTGCGCGGCGACATGCGCATCGGCGGCACGCCGGCCACGGTCGAATACCGAAAGCTCGCCGGAAATCCCGATGCCGAAATCAGGCTGAGTGCGACCCTCGACGATGCGGCGCGCGCGCGGTTCGGCGTCGAATCTGGAAACCTGCTGTCAGGTCCCGTACCGATGAAAATGACGGGGCGGGTCGGCATGGCCGATCGCGAGAGCCGTTTCGTAGTGGATCTCGACCTGCTGCAGGCGAAGATCACCGACCTGATACCCGGCTGGAACAAAGCCGCCGGCCGGCCAACGCGTGCGTCCGTGATCGTCGTGGACAAGGGCCAGTCCATCCGTTTCGACGATATCGTGATCGAGGGCTCGGGCACGTCGATCCGCGGCAGCGCTGAACTCGACAATGACGGCGAGGTGCTGCAGGCAAACTTTCCGAGCTTTGCCATTTCCGATGGCGACAAGGCTTCGCTGAAGGCCGAGCGCGCCTCAGACGGCACGCTTCGCCTGACATTGCGCGGGGATGTGTTCGATGGGCGCGGATTCGTCAAAGCGACGATGAAGGGCGCCCCCGAGCACAAGCCGAAAGCCGCGGCCGACATCGATCTCGATCTGCGCATCGGCGCTGTCGCGGGCTTCAACGGCGAGGCGCTGCGCAGCTTCGAGATGCGCATGTCGCGCCGCGCCGGTCAGGTCCGGAGCTTCCTGGTGAATGCAAAGCTCGGCCGGGACGCCGTGCTTTCCGGCGACCTCCGAGGCCGAGGCGGGCGGCAGGTTGTCTATCTGGAGACCAACGACGCGGGCGCGCTGTTCCGCTTTTCGGACACCTATGCGCGGCTCTATGGCGGGCAGATGTGGATCGCGATGGATCCGCCCTCCGGCGAGCAGGCGCCGCAGGACGGCATTCTCAGCATCCGCGATTTCGCCGTCCGCGGCGAAGCAGCACTCGACCGCGTGGCGGCGAGCAGCCCGCAGAGTACGGGCGACAGCGGTCCGCGCCCGGCTTCCGGCCCGGCCAATGGCGGGGTGCAGTTCTCACGCATGCGGCTCGATTTCACGCGCTCGCCGGGACGGCTCTCGTTGCGAGACGGCGTCGTGTGGGGACCGAGCGTCGGCGCAACGATCGAAGGGCATGTCGATTTTGCCCGTGACGAGGTGCGGGCGCGGGGCACCTTCATCCCCGCTTACATGCTGAACAATATGCTCGCGCGGATTCCCATCGTTGGCCTTTTTCTGGGCGGCGGCAAGGACGAGGGCGTGTTTGGGGTGACTTACGAGGTGAGCGGCACGCCCGGCGCGCCGCTGCTTCGGGTCAATCCCATGTCGGCCGTCGCGCCAGGCATATTCCGGAAGATGTTCGAATTCCGCGGCACCGAGGAGCGCGCCTTTGCTCCGCCGCAGGCCGTGCGTTAGCGCCTGATCCTGTCCGGCATCCACTTTTCGGGATCACGCGCTGATTGATTTGCGCGTGATCTTGTCCGAAAACCGGCATCCACTTTTCGGGATCACGCGCTAAACCGGCCGGAGCAGCACGTGCTTCTTTCGTCCAAGCGAAAGCTTGACCACGCCTTGCGGCGTGAGATCGCCTTTGCCAAGGACGGTGCGGTCGTCGATCACGCCGGCATCGTTCACGCGAAGCCCGCCGCCCTTGATTTGCCGACGCGCCTCGCTGGTCGAGGGCACGAGCCCCGCTTTAACGAAAGCCGATAACACGCCGAGCCCCTCGAACTCGGAGGCGGGAACGTCGATGGTGGGCAAGGTCTCCGCCAGCGCGCCTTCCTCGAAGGTGCGCCGCGCCGTGTCGGCGGCGCGCTCGGCAGCCTCCCGACCATGAAGAAGGGCCGTCGCCTCGGTCGCCAACACCTTCTTGGCCTCGTTGACCTCTTGTCCGCGAAGCGAGGCGAGCCGGCCGATTTCGTCGAGCGGCAGGGTGGTGAACAATTTCAGGAAGCGCGGAACATCGGCGTCCTCGGTATTGCGCCAGTATTGCCAGTAGTCATAGGGAGACTTCAATTCGGCGTTGAGCCAGACGGCGCCTTCCGCCGTCTTTCCCATCTTCGCGCCGGATGCGGTCGTGATCAGAGGGCAGGTCAGCGCGTAAAGCTGCGGCGTTCCCATGCGCCGGCCGAGATCGATGCCGGAGACGATGTTGCCCCACTGATCGGAGCCGCCCATCTGCAGGATGCAGCCATGGCGCCGGTTGAGCTCGACGAAGTCGTAGGATTGCAGGATCGGATAATTGAACTCGAGGAAGGACAATTCCTGATCGCGGTCGAGCCGCATCTTCATCGATTCGAGTGCCAGCATCCGGTTGACCGAGAAGTGACGGCCGACATCGCGCAGGAATTCGATGTAGTTGAGGGCCGCCAGCCACTCGGCATTGTCCGCCATGACCGCGTCGGTCTTGCCCGAGCCGAAGCGCATGAATCGCGAGAACGTGCCCTTGATGCTGTCCTTGTTGGCTTCGATCTGCTCGTAGGTGAGGACTTGCCGCGTCTCGTCGCGCCCCGAGGGATCACCCACGCGTGTCGTGCCGCCACCCATCAGCGTGATCGGCTTCTGACCGGTTTGCTGCAGCCAATGCAGCATCATGATCGACAAGAGATGCCCGACATGCAGTGACGGCGCCGTGCAGTCGTAGCCGACATAGGCGACGATGCGCCCGGCCATGGCAGCCTGATCCAAGCCGTCCGCATCCGAGATTTGATGGATGTAGCCGCGGCTCGAGAGCACGTGCAGGAAATCGGATTTGAACGTCGTCATGGGCTGCGATGAGCGGGTCGGGCGTTCCGGGAACCGGGCCGGTGGTGTAACAGGACTACCCGGGGATTCAATGAGAATTAGCCGATGATCATGCTGCGCGCCTTGGGGCTGATGAGCGGGACCTCGCTCGACGGCGTCGACGTGGCGCTGATCGAGACCGACGGCGAGCGCGTGTATCGGTTTGGGCCGACGGGCTACCGGCCTTACGCGGAGCAGGAGCGCACGCTTCTCCGCAAGGGCTTGGCGGAGGCCGTTTCGCTCCGCGACCGTGCCGCTCGTCCCGCGATTCTCGGCGCGGCGGAAGAGCTGGTCACGCGCGCGCATGGGGAGGCCGTCGAGGCCTTTTTCGCGCGGCACGGAATGACTGCGAACGACGTGGATATTGTCGGCTTCCACGGCCAAACGGTGCTGCACCGTCCGGCCGAGCGGCTGACCGTTCAGATCGGCGACGGGCCGACCCTGGCGAAGCGATTGCATCTGCCGGTGGCCTATGATTTCCGCGCGGCAGACGTGGCTGCCGGAGGACAGGGCGCGCCGCTTGTGCCCGCCTACCACCGCGCCCTGGCGCAAGACCGTCCGGCGCTGCCGGTCGTGATCGCCAATATCGGCGGCGTGGCGAATGTCACGTTCGTCGGCGAGGGCGACACCCTGATGGCTTTCGACACCGGGCCCGGAAGCGCGCTGATCGACGATTGGGTGCGCCAGCATGGGGCAGGGGAACACGATGAGGATGGGCGCATCGCGCGCCCAGGTTTGCTCGACGCTGCGCGGCTCGAGCGGCTGATGGGCGACCCGTTTTTCAGACAGCCGCCGCCGAAATCGCTCGACCGCAACCATTTCTCACTTGGATCCGTGAAAGGGCTGTCGCTCGCAGATGGTGCCAATACGTTAACGCGCTTCACGGCGACGTCCCTCGCCCGTGCCGCGCAATCTTTCCCGGCCGAGCCGAAGGAATGGATCGTCTCCGGCGGCGGCCGATGCAATGCCTACCTGATGGAGCTGCTGCGCTCGGCGATCCGCCAGCCGGTCCGTCTCGCCGAGGAAGCCGGGCTCGATGGCGACATGATCGAGGCCCAGGCTTTCGCCTTCCTCGCCGTGCGCACGCTGCGCCGGCTGCCGATCACATTCCCCGGCACCACCGGCGTGCCGGTCCCGATGCCGGGCGGGGTTTCAGCCTGATCAGGCCGCGCTCGAGCGGCGGCCGCGCGGCTCGGGCCGCGGGATCACGCCGCCGCCGCCGAGACGCTTGTCGAGATAGGCGCCAACCGACTCCATCAGGGTTTCAACCTTGGCGTCGAAAAAGTGGTTCGCCCCCGGGACGACCTTCTGCTCGATGATGATGCCCTTTTGCGTTTTCAGCTTTTCGACGAGTCCAGTCACATCCTTGGCCGGCACCACGGCATCCTTGTCCCCGTGGACGATCAGGCCGGAGGAAGGGCAGGGGGCCAGGAAGGAGAAGTCATACAGATTGGCCGGTGGGGCCACGGAGATGAAGCCTTCGATCTCGGGGCGGCGCATCAGGAGCTGCATGCCGATCCAGGCCCCGAACGAGAAGCCCGCAATCCAGCAGGCGCGCGCTTCCGGATTGATCGACTGCGCCCAATCGAGCGCCGAGGCGGCGTCCGCCAGTTCGCCCTGGCCGTGATCGAATGCGCCCTGGCTTCGGCCCACGCCTCGGAAGTTGAACCGCAGCACCGAGAAATTCCGATGCGCGAAGGCATAATACATCTGGTAGACGATCTGGTTGTTCATCGTGCCGCCAAATTGCGGATGCGGATGCAGCACAATGGCGATCGGCGAATTCTTTTGCCGTGACGGGTGGTAACGGCCTTCGATCCGACCTGCCGGACCGGTAAAAATGACTTCAGGCATGCTATAACCTCGATACCTGCTCCGTCCGCGTCCACAGGCCGCGGGCGGAGGGTGCTTGAGCGCTTGACCTGGGAGGCAGGCGCTCGTAACTATTTAGAACCATTCTAGATTATGACAGCCTCGCAGGCCGCATTCGAGTTGGCGCGCACGTGTTTACCACAGGCGTGGGGGCCAAAAGCAAGCACTGCGAGAGTTTCGGAGCGGTAAATGGCTCGCACATATCTCGACTGGAACGCGACCGCTCCACTCCGCCCCGAGGCGAAGGCGGCGATCGGCGCCGCCATGGAGCGCCTGGGTAATCCGTCGTCAGTCCACTCCGAAGGACGGCAGGCCCGGGGACTCATCGAAGATGGGCGCCGGAAGGTGGCCGCCTTGGTCGGCGCCGATCCGCGCGATGTCGTTTTTACTTCGGGCGGCACCGAAGCCAATATGCAGGCGCTGACGCCCCGGCTGGAAGCCGACAAGCCATGCGGGAGACTTCTGGTCTCGGCGGTCGAACATCCGTCCGTGCTTGCGGCCGGGCGATTCGCCGCGGAGGTGGTGGAGCAAGTTCCGGTTTCGCGGGACGGGATTGTCGTCCTGGCCGACCTCGAGAGGCGGCTCGACGCTTTGGCAAGGGGCGGCGTGCGCCCGCTGGTCTCAGTCATGCTGGCCAACAATGAGAGCGGGGTCGTGCAGCCGATCGCCGCCATTGCCGAAGCGGTTCATGCCGCAGACGGTCTCTTGCATGTCGATGCTGTGCAGGGCCCCGGCAAGCTCGCCCTCGACATCCACGCATTGGGCGCGGATCTGATGACCCTCTCGGCCCACAAGCTGGGCGGGCCAAGCGGGGTGGGTGCGCTAGTGCGGCGCTCGGATAGCCTGCAGCCGGAGCTCCTCATCAAGGGCGGCGGCCAGGAACGGGGACTTCGGGCCGGCACGGAGAACGTGCTCGGGATCGTGGGCTTCGGTGCGGCTGCCGCGGCCGTTCAGGAGAACTTTGCGGCTGAGCGAAGCCACATGATGGGCCTTCGGGACCGGCTGGAAGCAGGGGTGCGAGCCATTTCGCCCGAGATCATCATTTTCGGCGACAAGGCCGAGCGGCTGCCGAATACCACGCTGTTCGCCCATCCGGGCGGTAAGGCCGAGACCCTGGTCATCGGCTTCGACCTCGAGGGGATCGCGCTCTCGTCCGGCGCTGCCTGCTCCTCCGGCAAGGTGGCGGTCTCCCACGTGCTGCAGGCCATGGGGGTCGAGCGGGAGCTTGCGAGGGGGGCGATCCGCGTGAGCCTCGGGCGAACGACTTCGGAAGACGACGTGGAACGGTTTCTGAACGCTTGGAAAAAACTCGTTTCGGGATTAAGTCAACGACAGGAGATCAGAGCCGCGTAATGGCTTATCGAGGTGACCTGGGCCCCACGCCAGTTGACCATAACCGCAAATCCAACCCGCGGTCCTTGAAACCGCAGTGGAGGGACTAGATGCCGGCCGTGCAAGAGACCGTCGAGCGGGTGCGCTCGATCGATGTCGACCAGTACAAATACGGGTTCGTCACCGATATCGAAATGGAGAAGGCCCCCAAAGGCCTTTCCGAAGACACCGTCAGGTTCATTTCGGCGAAAAAGAGCGAGCCGGCCTGGATGCTCGAGTGGCGGCTCGACGCCTACCGCCGCTGGCTGACCATGCGCGAGCCGACCTGGGCGCGAGTCGACTACCCGCCGATCGACTTCCAGAACATCTACTACTATGCCGCGCCGAAGAAGAATCCGTCGCCGAAGTCGCTCGACGAAGTCGATCCGGAAATCCTGAGAACCTACGAGAAGCTCGGCATCCCGCTCCGGGAACAAGAGCTCTTGGCCGGCGTGCAGCGCGAAGGCTCGCGCGTCGCCGTCGATGCGGTCTTCGATTCCGTTTCGGTCGCGACCACGTTCAAGGAAGAGCTGAAGAAGGCCGGCGTGATCTTCATGCCGATCTCGGAGGCGCTGCGCGAGCATCCGGAACTCGTGCGCCAATACATCGGCTCGGTCGTCCCGGTCACCGACAACTTCTATGCGACGCTGAATTCCGCGGTCTTCTCCGACGGCTCCTTCGTCTACGTGCCTCCAGGCGTGCGCTGCCCGATGGAGCTGTCGACCTATTTCCGCATCAATGAAAAGGATACCGGGCAGTTCGAGCGCACGCTGATCATCGCCGACAAGGGCTCCTATGTGAGCTACCTCGAAGGCTGCACCGCGCCGATGCGCGACGAGAATCAGCTCCACGCGGCGGTGGTCGAACTGATCGCGCTCGACGACGCCGAGATCAAATACTCGACGGTGCAGAACTGGTATCCGGGCGACGCGGAAGGCCGCGGCGGCATCTATAATTTCGTGACCAAGCGCGGCGACTGCCGCGGCAAAAACTCAAAAATCTCCTGGACGCAGGTGGAAACCGGCTCCGCCATCACCTGGAAATACCCGAGCTGCATCCTGCGCGGCGACGGTTCGCGGGGCGAGTTCTATTCGATCGCCATTTCCAACGGGCGCCAGCAGGTCGACTCCGGCACCAAGATGATCCACCTCGGCAAGAACACCACGAGCCGGATCATCTCCAAGGGGATTTCCGCCGGCCGCTCGCAGAACACCTATCGCGGCCTCGTCTCCGCTCATCGCAAGGCGACCGGCGCGAAGAACTGGACCAACTGCGACTCGCTCCTGATCGGCGACAAGTGCGGCGCGCATACCGTGCCCTATATCGAAGCAAAGAATTCGTCCGCCGTGTTCGAGCACGAGGCCACCACCTCGAAAATCTCCGAGGACATGCTGTTCTACTGCATGCAGCGCGGCCTGTCGGCAGAGGAGGCGGTGGCGCTCGTCGTCAACGGCTTCGTCAAGGACGTTTTGCAGCAGCTTCCGATGGAGTTTGCGGTCGAGGCGCAGAAGCTGATCTCGATCTCGCTCGAAGGAAGCGTGGGGTAATCCATAGCGCTCGTCTTTTGAGACGCGCCTTACGCGCTCCTCAGAACAGGGATGAAGAAGGACAGTTCGCAGATGCCGATGCTCGAAATCAACAACCTCCACGTCACCGTGGACGACAAGAAAATCCTCAATGGCCTCGATCTGGTCGTGAACGCGGGCGAGGTGCACGCGATCATGGGTCCGAACGGCTCCGGCAAGTCGACGCTTGCGCATGTGCTCGCCGGCAAGGCCGATTATGAGATCACCGAAGGCGAGGTGCTGCTCGACGGCGAGAACATCCTCGAGATGGAGCCCGACGAGCGCGCGGCCAAAGGGCTTTTCCTCGCCTTTCAGTATCCGATGGAAATTCCCGGCGTGGCCTCGATGACATTCCTGCGGACGGCCATGAATGCGCAACGCAAGAAGCGCGGCGAGCCGGAGCTCTCGACCCCTGAATTCATGAAGCGCGTGCGCGAGGCCGCCGCCAAGCTCGAGATCGATCCGGACATGCTCCGCCGCGGCGTGAATGTCGGCTTCTCCGGTGGCGAGAAGAAGCGCAACGAAATCTTGCAGATGGCGCTGCTCGAGCCGCGGCTGTGCGTGCTCGACGAGACCGATTCCGGTCTGGATATCGATGCGCTCAAGATCGTCGCCGACGGCGTCAACCGGCTGCGTTCGCCGGCGCGGTCGATGGTCGTGATCACGCATTACCAGCGGCTGCTCGATCACATCGTGCCGGACATCGTGCACGTGCTTTCGCGCGGCCGCATCGTGCGCACCGGGGGCAAGGAGCTGGCCCTCGAGCTTGAAGAGCGCGGCTATGCCCAATATCAGGATGAGGCTGCGTGAGCGCCATGACCGCCCCTTTGCGCGTCGTGAAAACACCGGCCGAGGAAGCGCTTGCGGAAGCCTTTGCGCGCGCCAAGGGGACGCTTCCGGGCGGGCGGGCTCTGACCGAGCAACGTGAAGCCGCCTTTCGCGATTTCGAGAAGGAAGGACTGCCGAACCGGCGCGTGGAGGATTGGAAATACACCGATCTGCGTACGTTCATGCGCGAGGCGAAGCCGCTTGCGCCTTTGCCAGGCGCTGCCGATATCGAGGCGGCAAGGAACGCCGGTGCCGCCTTTGCGACCGCAGGCCTGCGCCGCCTGACTTTCGTCAATGGCGCGTTCGTTCCCGAACTTTCGGACCTTTCGGATCTGGAGCCGGGTCTCAGCATCATGCCGATGTCGCAAGCGCTTGCCGGGCCGCATCCGTTTGTGCGCGAGCGTCTTGGACGGCTCGTGCCGCAGCGGGCCAATGTCGCGGTTGCGCTGAACACGGCGTTCATGACCGATGGCGCGCTCGTGCATGTCGCCAAAGGCGCGACAGTCAAACGGCCGATCCACCTTTGTTTCGTGCACCATGGCGGCGGCAATCTCGCTGTAGACCGCTCGTTGCTGGTGGTTGACGAGGGCGCATCCGCGACCCTGATCAAGAGCTTCGAGGGTCCGCACGGCGTCCACTACCAGACCAATACCGCCGTCGAGATTTTTGCTGCCGACGGCGCGGAGGTGCGCGTCGATCGGCTGCAGGCCGAGGGTGACGCCGCGTTGCATCTGTCCACCCTGATGGTCGAACTCGGCCGGAAGGCCAAGCTCTCGACCATGGCGCTGACCACCGGTGGCGCCGTCTCGCGTCACCAGATCTATGTGAGCTTCAAGGGCGACCACGCGGAGGCGACCGTGCGCGGCGCGAACCTCTTGCGAAACCGTCAGCACGCTGACACGACCATGGTCTTGGAACACGGCACCCCGCACGGCACGAGCCGGGAACTGTTCAAGTCGGTGCTCGATGACGAAAGCCGCGGCGTGTTTCAGGGCAAGATCATTGTGCAGCCACACGCGCAAAAGGTCGACGCCAAGATGGCCAGCCACGCCATTCTGCTGTCAGAAACGGCGGAGATGGACAACAAGCCGGAGCTCGAAATCTTCGCCGACGACGTGCAGTGCGGGCACGGCGCCACCGCCGGCGCGCTCAACGAAGATCTGTTGTTCTATCTGCGGGCGCGCGGCATCCCGGCGAAAGAGGCTGAGTCGCTGTTGATCCAGTCCTTTGTCGGTGAGGCCATCGAGGCGGTCGAGCACGAGGGCGTGCGCGATGTCTTGGCCGAAGTCGTGGCGGGCTGGCTGGCGGCGAGGCAATGAATCTTCCTTCCCTGCCGCAGGCAAGGGGCGGGAAGACAAGGTGACGAAGCGAATGCACCCCGCAGTGACCAATGGCACATACGACGTGGCCCGCATCCGGGCGGATTTTCCCGCTTTGTCGATGCAGGTCTATGGCAAGCCGCTTGTCTACCTCGACAATGCGGCTTCGGCGCAGAAGCCGAAGGCCGTGCTCGATCGCATCCAGCACGCCTATTGCTACGAGTATGCCAACGTGCATCGGGGCTTGCACTATCTCGCCAACGCTGCGACCGAGGCTTATGAGGGCGCGCGCGAGAAGGTGCGCGCATTCCTGAATGCATCGCGGCCGGAGGAGATCGTTTTCACCCGCAACGCGACGGAAGCGATCAACCTCGTCGCCTATACGTTCGGCCGCACGCGCATCCAGGAGGGCGACGAGATCGTGCTCTCGATCATGGAGCACCACTCGAACATCGTGCCGTGGCATTTCCTGCGCGAGCGGCAGGGCGCGATCATAAAGTGGGCCCCGATCGACGAAGACGGCAACTTCCTGCTCGAAGAATTCGAGAAGCTGCTGACCCCTCGCACCAAGCTCGTCGCCATCACCCAGATGTCGAACGCGCTCGGCACCATCGTGCCGGTCAAGGACGTCGTCCGGATCGCGCAGGCGCGCGGCATCCCTGTGCTGGTCGACGGCAGCCAGGCAGCCGTGCATCTCGACATCGACGTGCGCGATATCGGGTGCGATTTCTATGTGTTCACCGGCCACAAGCTCTATGGGCCAAGTGGCATCGGCGCGCTCTACGGCAAGTACGAACATCTCGCCGCCATGCCGCCCTTCAACGGCGGGGGCGAGATGATCCGCGACGTGTTCGAGGATCGCGTGACCTATGGCGACCCGCCGCACAAATTCGAAGCCGGCACGCCGTCCATCGTGCAGGCGATCGGGCTCGGCGCGGCGATCGACTATGTCGGCTCCATCGGCAAGCCGCGCATCCGCGCTCATGAGGACCAGCTTGTCCGATATGCGCAGGAGCGGCTGCGCGAGATCAATTCGATCCGCGTCATCGGCACGGCACGTGACAAGGGCGCCATCGTCTCGTTCGAGATGAAAGGGGCGCATCCGCACGATGTCGCCACCATCATCGACCGCGCGGGCGTGGCGGTCCGCGCGGGCACGCACTGCGCCATGCCGCTCCTGGCCCGGTACGGTGTTTCCGCCACTTGCCGCGCCTCGTTTGCGATGTACAACACACGCGACGAGGTTGACAGCTTCGCGAGCGCGCTGATCAAGGCGCAAGGGTTTTTCTCATGAGCGACGACAAGCGACTCGAAACCACAACGGAGACGGCGGCGGCCCCGCCGGACGGCGCGAAGGCCGAGCCCGCCTCGGCCCTGCCGGCCGAAGAATTGAACCGGATGACCGACGAGATCGTGGCGGCGCTCAAGACCGTTTACGACCCGGAGATCCCCTCCGACATCTACGAGCTTGGCCTCATCTACAAGGTCAACATCGAAGATGACCGCTCGGTCGGCATCGACATGACGCTGACCACCCCGAACTGCCCCTCCGCCCAGGAACTGCCGATCATGGTCGAGAATGCGGTCGCCTGCGTCTCGGGCGTTCGCGACGTGAAGGTTAACGTCGTTTGGGATCCGCCCTGGGACGTGAGCCGGATGTCGGACGAGGCGCGCGTCACGCTGAACATGTGGTGAGGGCGGCGCCTGGGGCTGCGACCTTGGGCGGCGGCCGATTGAGGGGTCCGCAACTGGACCATTAAGGATTGCGCCCCTATCTTTGGGGGAGCGCTCATCGCAGGGCCTTGAACCCTGCCGGAGAAGACAATGGGTAAGCCCCGCCCGAAACTGCAGGTCATCAGCCTGACCGATGCCGCCGCCGAACGGATTCGCGAGGTGATGGCGCGCGCGGAGAAGCCCATTGCAGGCGTGCGCGTCGGCGTCGAAAAGGGCGGCTGCGCCGGCATGTCCTACACCATGGAATATGCCGAAACAGCCCAGCCCTCGGACGAGGTGGTCGAGGACAAAGGCGTGCGGGTGCTGATCGACCCGAAGGCGGTCCTGTTCCTGCTCGGCACGCAAATGGACTTTAGGGTCGATAGGCTGTCTTCACAGTTCGTTTTCAACAACCCGAACCAGACGTCGGCCTGCGGCTGCGGCGAATCGGTTGCGCTTGCGCCTGCCGATGAGGCGAACTCGGGCGACGTCCGCTGAGACCGTGCCGCCGGACGTCATCCGCGAACTGTTTTCCGAGTTCGGGCCTGTGAGCGTGCGCCGCATGTTCGGCGGCGCCGGCATTTACGCCGACGGGATCATGTTCGCGCTCGAGGCGGACGGAGTCATCTATTTGAAGGCGGATGAGCAGAGCGCTCCTGCCTTCGAGCAGGAAGGCTGCGAGCCGTTCACCTACACCGCTGCCAACGGCAAGCGCGCCGTGATGTCCTATCGGCGCATGCCGGACCGGCTTTATGACGATCCGGATGAGCTCGCGCGATGGGCGCGGCAGGCGCATGCGACGGCGCAGCGCGCCGCGGCGGGGAAGGGACGAGCGGGCCGGCTTCCGTCCGCGTCTCGTCGACGCAAACAGCGTGCATAGACCGGGTCAGGCGACCTTGACCGATGCCACTTCGGGGTCGGTCTCGCAGACGACGCAATTGCGGCCGCTGTGCTTGGCTCCATAAAGACACGCATCCGCGCGCTCGATTAGAGACTGTGCACTGTCGCCCTTGTGGAATACCGCGACGCCGACCGACACCGTCACGCGGCCGAGATGCTCGCCGGTCGAGCGTTTGACGAGTTCTTTGGTGACGACGGCGCGGCGGATGTGGTCGCCGACGGTGATCGCCTGCCGAAGGGTCGTCTCCGGCAGGATGATGGCGAATTCCTCGCCGCCGTAGCGGGCGGTGATGTCCTGCCCCTTGACGTTCTGCTTGATGGCATGCGCCACGAGGCGCAGCACTTGATCTCCAGTGGGGTGGCCGAAGGTGTCGTTGAACTTCTTGAAATGATCGATGTCAGCCAGGACCAGCGAAAACGGCTCGGCGGTCCTCTCGGCCCCGGCCACGGCGCGATCCAGCGCCTGGTCAAAATACTTTCGGTTCGACAGCGATGTGAGCGGGTCGGTCAGACTTTCGGTGCGCACGGCTTCGAGATTGGCTTGGAGCTGCGTAATTTCCTCGTTCGACGCCTTCAGCCGGGATTCCAGAAGCTGATTGGCCTGCTCCATCTCCTTCGTCGTGTCGGCAAGCCGCTCGATCACGCCGCGCAACGCGCGGAAGTCCTTGGCCCCGACCAGTTCCTCCGAAACGCCTGCCAGGTTCTCGCTGTAGCTCGAAGCCGAGCCGGCGGCGGCCTCGATCATCGCGCGCACGCGATCGATCTCGTCGGCCATGCGGGAACTCAGCGTTTCGATCCGTTCGCTGAACCGCGTCGAGGACAGGTAGGACTCGTAGATCGAATCGAGGTCGCCCGAGGAGATGGCGCCCTCACGCGTCAGATGATCGTTGATGGCATGGTTTAGAGACGGAATATGGCCTCCCGCATAATTGTACCAAATTTCGTAGTTTCGCGGGGTGGCCGACTGTCTCAGCGCCTTGATTTGGGCCAGCGCGACTTCGGCAAGCGCGATGGTCCGCTCGTGATCGGCACTATCCGTCATCAAAGTCTCCGCCGTGCACGCAGGCGTGTCCGTCAGGGGACCCTAGCGAGCGCTGCTAAAGGAGACGTAAATACTTAAGAGTTCATGGAAAAGGCGTTAGGAAACGCGTACCGGCCGCAATAAAAACGCCGGCAAATGGCTGAGGTCAGGTCCTGTTTCGTCCCGAGGCTGGGAACGCTTTGGTGGGGCCGGCCTGCCGATAGACGGAGCCGTCTGGGCGGTGGCGGAAGGGCTCGCCCCCTCACGCGCCGGCTTGGGGGAAGGGCTTGCACGGTCATGCGCCGGCTTGCGGCCGTTACGTGCCTTGCCCCGCGGTCCACGCGAGGGGTGACGCCGGCCTTCATGCGAGGAGGGCGCCGGCGGGGCGCCCTCGAAGACCAGCTTCTGGCCGGTGAGCTTCTCAATCGCTTCAACGGCTCGGCTGTCTTCGGAGGTCACCAGCGTGACGGCCTGACCCGAGCGGCCTGCGCGACCGGTGCGGCCGACGCGATGAACGTAATCGTCGGCGTGATGAGGCACGTCGAAGTTGTAGACGTGGCTCACCTCCGGAATATCGAGCCCGCGCGCGGCGACATCGGAGGCGACAAGCAGCGCCGCCTCGCCCCTTCGGAACTGCTCGAGCGCTGCCGTGCGGGCCGGCTGGTCCAGGTCGCCGTGCAAGGCCACGGCATTGAAGCCGTGCCGAACCAGCGATTTGTGCAGGAGCGCGACCTCGCGCTTGCGGTTGCAGAATATGATTGCGTTCTTCAGGCCGGGGGCGGAGCGGATGTGACTGCGCAAGGTTTCGCGCTTCTCATGCGGCTCGCGTCCGCTGGACACGAGAATCTGGCTGACCGTCACGGCCGTTGTCGCGGGACGGGAGACTTCGACGCGTTCGGGATTGTGCAGGAAGGTGTCCGCGATGCGTTGGATCTCGGATGGCATCGTCGCCGTGAAGAACAGGGTCTGGCGCGTGAATGGAACGAGCTTCCCGATGCGTTCGATGTCCGGAATGAAGCCCATGTCGAGCATGCGGTCGGCCTCGTCGATGACGAGGAGCTCGACGCCGGTGAGCAGCAACCGCCCGCGCTCGTGGTGATCCAGGAGCCGGCCCGGCGTCGCGATCAACACGTCGACGCCGCGAACGAGCTTCGTATCCTGATCGTCGAACGAAACGCCGCCGATCAAAAGGGCGACGTTGAGCTTGTGCTTCAATCCGTATTTCTCGAAGCTTTCGGCCACCTGCGCGGCCAGTTCGCGCGTCGGCTCCAGGATCAGCGTGCGCGGCATCCGCGCCCGCGCTCGGCCTTTCTCCAGCATGGTGAGCATCGGCAGGACGAAGGCAGCAGTCTTTCCGGTGCCAGTCTGCGCAATGCCGAGCACGTCCCGGTGCGCCAGCACGTGTGGAATGGCCTGTTCTTGGATCGGGGTGGGTATCGTATAGCCAGCCGCTTCGACGGCGGCGACAACCTTGTCGGACAAGCCGAGATGGGAAAAAGACATCAAACCTCGATAGACTGCCGATTCACGTCGGTCGCGCCGGACACGGAACGATGATTGTGCGCGGGATCAGCGGTCGAATCTTGAAATCGAACCGTTCGCGACGGAACATAGTGCCGCGCCGCTGGAAGTCAACCTTCGGAACCCGAAGTCTGAATGAAAGCTTCCATTAATGTCCAGGCATCCCGATGGCTGAACCCGCTCCCGTTCTCTTGATTCCAGGCCTGAACTGCTCGCCTCGGCTGTTCGCCGAACAGGTGCCCGCGCTTTGGCGTTTCGGGCCGGTAACCATAGCCGACCACACGCGAGCCGACTCCATGACCGCGATTGCGCAGGGCATTCTGGCTCACGCGCCGCCGCGTTTCGCGCTGGCAGGCCTTTCAATGGGCGGCTATGTCGCTTTTGAGATGTGGCGACAGGCGCCCGAACGGATCTTGCGATTGGCGTTGCTCGATACGTCGGCGCGAGCGGACCGGCCGGATCAATCGGCGAAGCGCGCCGATCAAATCGCGCTGGCGCGTGCAGGCCGCTTCCGCGAGATACCGGACCTGCAGTTTCCACTTTTGGTGCACCGCAATCGGCAAACCGATCCCGCGTTGCGGCGCCTCGTCCACCTGATGGGAGATGAGGTCGGCGCCATGGCGTTCGTCCGTCAGCAGACGGCAATCAAGAACCGGCCGGACTCGCGGAGCGATCTCGCCGCCATTGCATGTCCGACGCTTGTGTTGGTCGGCGAAGGGGACGAACTGACGCCGCCCGAACTGGCGAAGGAGATGGCAGAGGGCATCAAGGGCTCCCACCTTGTGGTCGTTCCGAATTGCGGTCACTTGTCCACGCTGGAGCGCCCGGAACCGGTGACGAGCGCGCTGCTCGCGTGGATGGCACGTTAACCTGAGGGCGTCGATGGATGCGGACCAGACCAAGGACACAGCAGGCGTCATCGCGCCGCCGCCGCTCATCGCGCTTGCGGCGCTGGTGCTCGGCCTGATGCTCGATCGCCTCTGGCCGATCGGCGTCGTCGGCGCGCTGGTGCCGAGAACGCCGCGGCTCGTGCTTGCGGTCATCTTCTTTCTGATCGCCGGCTACATCGTCGCGCGCGCCATCTACGCTTTCCGGAAGGCGCGCACGCATGTCGAACCCTGGAAACCTGCAACCGCGCTGGTGACCACGGACATTTTCACCAAGACACGAAATCCGATGTACGAGGGCATCGGCCTTTTCATGTTCGGCCTTGTGCTCGGTCTTGCATCCGACTGGACGCTCGTATGCACGATCGTCGCCGCCTTTGTTCTCCATCACGGGGTGGTCTTGCGCGAAGAGCACTATCTCGAGCGGAAATTCGGGGCCGCGTATCGCCGCTACAGGGACGAGGTCCCGCGCTACGGCTGGCCGTTCTGACATGACCTCCTTCCTCGATCTCATCGGCGACACGCCCCTTGTGGAAGTCACGCGCATGGATGCAGGGCCGTGCCGGCTGTTTCTCAAGCTCGAAAGCGCCAATCCGTCCGGCTCGGTCAAGGATCGGCCGGCGCGCGCCATGATCGAAGCCGCCGAAACGGACGGGCGGCTTGCGCCCGGCGGCACGATCGTCGAAGCCACGGCCGGCAACACCGGATTGGGCCTTGCCTTTGTCGGCGGCGGGAAAGGCTATCGAACGGTGCTCGTCGTTCCCGACAAAATGGCGCGTGAAAAAATTCTGCATGCGAAGGCCTTGGGGGCCGAGGTCGTCATCACGCGCTCGGATGTGGGCAAGGGACACCCGGACTACTATCAAGACCTTGCCGAAACGATCGCGACGCGCACACGGCGAGCGATCTACATCAACCAATTCGCCAATCCGGCCAATCCGGCGGCGCATGAAGCGACAACCGGGCCGGAAATCCTGCGCCAGCTCGACGGCGACGTGGACGCCGTCGTTGTCGGCGTCGGCTCCGGCGGCACGCTGACCGGCGTCGGCCGCTTCATGCGGCGCCGGTCGCCGAAAACCGAAATGATTCTCGCCGATCCCGAAGGGTCGGTGCTGGCGCCCTTCGTGAAAACGGGGCGAATGATCGAGGCCGGAAACTGGGCGGTCGAGGGCATCGGCGAGGATTTCCTGCCGCCGAACGCCGATCTGTCGCTTGTGCGCGATGCTTATTCGATCAGCGACCAGGAGAGTTTTTCCACGGCGCGCGAGCTTGTGCGGCGGGAAGGCATTCTCGCGGGCTCGTCCTCGGGAACGCTGCTGGCGGCGGCGCTGCGCTATGCCCGCGCGCAAACGCGCCCGAAGCGCATTGTGAGCTTTGTCTGCGATTCGGGGGCGAAGTACCTCTCCAAGGTGTTTGACGATGCGTATATCGCGCAGGAGGGCTGGACGGAGCGCGAACGGCGCGGCACGGTCGGCGACCTCGTGGCCAGTCGTTACCGGGACGGCGGCGCCGTGTCGGTGCGGCCCAGCGATAATTTGCGCACGGTTTTCGCTCGGATGCGCGCTGCCAATGTCTCGCAGCTCCCCGTCGTCGAGGACGAGCGCATCGTCGGGCTGGTCGACGAGAGCGACGTGCTCGGTGCGCTGCTCACCGAGGGATCTGCGAAGGCTTTTTCGCGCGACGTGAAGAACGTGATGGTGACGCGGCTCGAGACGATTTCGGCGAATGCGCCGATTGCCGATCTCGTCCCGCTTTTTCGGAAGGATCTGGTCGCGATCGTGCTCGACGGCGATCAGTTCCTCGGCCTCGTGACGCGGATCGACCTCATCAATCATTTCCGGATAGCCCGATGACACGCATGAACCGGCTCGACTTTTCCACGCGTTGCATTCACGCCGGTCAGTCTCCCGACCCGACCACAGGGGCGGTCGCGATGCCGATCTATGCGACCTCGACCTTCGTGCAGGAAAGTCCGGGCGTTCACAAAGGCTACGAATACGCACGAACGCACAACCCGACGCGCATGGCGTTCGAGCGCAACGTGGCGGACCTGGAAAGCGGGACGTTGGCCTTCGCATTCGCGTCCGGCTTGGCGGCGACGGCGACGCTGCTCGACGCGTTGGAGACCGGTGCGCATATCGTCGCCGCTGACGATCTCTATGGCGGAACGCGGAGGCTGTTCGAGCGCGTGCGGCGGCGTTCGGCGGGGCTCGATTTCACCTATGTCGATCTGTCGGAGGCCGAAAGGCTCGAAAGCGCGCTGCGCGCGAATACCCGGCTCATCTGGATCGAAACGCCGACCAATCCGCTCCTGAAACTGGTCGATCTCGAACGCGTGGCAGCCGTCGCGCGGCGGCGCGGGATCGTCGCCGCGGCCGACAATACCTTCGCAAGCCCCTGCGTGCAGCGTCCGCTCGAGTACGGGTTCGACCTCGTGATGCACTCGACGACAAAATACCTCAACGGCCATTCCGACATGGTCGGAGGCGTGCTCGTCGTCGGCGATAACGCCGAATTGGCGGACCGGCTCTCGTTCCTGCAGAATGCGGTCGGCGCCGTGCAGGGGCCGTTCGATTCTTTTCTTGCGCTGCGCGGCTTGAAGACGCTTGCGCTCCGCATGGAGCGTCACTCCTCATCGGCGATGACGATTGCCGAATGGCTGTCCGCGCATCCGAAGACGCGCCGCGTGATCTATCCCGGTTTGCCCTCCCACCCGCAGCACGCTTTGGCGAAAAAGCAGATGCGCGGTTTCGGCGGCATGATTTCGGTCGAGCTCGCGGGCGATGCCGAGGCCGCAAAGCGCTTCCTCGAGCGCTGTCGGCTTTTTGCGCTGGCGGAGAGCCTTGGCGGCGTCGAAAGCCTGATCGAACATCCAGCAATCATGACGCATGCCTCCGTTCCCGCGGAGGTTCGCGCCAGTCTCGGGATTTCGGACACGCTGATCCGGCTCTCGGTCGGGATCGAGCACCCGGATGACTTGATCGCGGACCTGGATCAGGCTCTGCGCTGACCCGCCTCAGACGTCGAGCAGCTCGTCGTCGGCGAATTCGGCGTGTTCCTGGATGAAGGCGAACCGTGCTTCCGCCTTGGCGCCCATCAGCCGCTCGACCGAGTCCGCCGTGTCTTGGCGGTCGTCCGCGATCAGCACGACGCGAAGGAGCGTGCGCTTGCGCGGATCCATGGTCGTTTCCTTGAGCTGCGCCGGCATCATTTCGCCAAGACCCTTGAAGCGGCCGATCTCAACCTTCGCGTTCGCGTGGAATTCGCGGCGGACGATCTCTTCGCGGTGCTTGTCGTCGCGCGCATAGAATGACTTGCCGCCGTGGGAGAGCCGGTAGAGCGGCGGAACGGCCAAGTAGAGATGGCCGCGCTCGATCAGCCGCGGCATCTGGCGGTAGAAGAAGGTGATCAGCAATGACGCGATGTGGGCGCCGTCCACATCGGCGTCGGTCATGATGATGACCTTCTCGTAGCGAAGATCCTCGTCGCGATAGTGGGTGCCGGTCCCGACGCCGAGCGCCTGGACGAGATCGGCGAGCTGCTGGTTCTGCGCCAGCTTGTCGCGACCTGCGTTCGCGACGTTGAGAATCTTGCCGCGCAGCGGCAGCACGGCCTGGGAGGCGCGGTCGCGCGCCTGCTTCGCTGAGCCGCCGGCAGAATCTCCTTCGACGATGAAAATCTCCGAACCTTGCGCCGCTGTGTTCGTGCAATCGGCCAGCTTGCCGGGAAGCCGCAGTTTCTTCGCGGCGCTCTTGCGTGAGACTTCCTTTTCCTGCCGTCGACGGATGCGCTCGTCCGCGCGTTCGATCACCCAGTCGAGCAGCTTGTTGGCTTGCATCGGATTGCCGGCCAGCCAGTGATCGAACTGATCCTTGACCGCCTGCTCGACGATGCGCTGCGCCTCCGCCGTCGCCAGACGATCCTTGGTCTGGCCCTGGAATTCCGGCTCGCGAATGAACACGGACAGCATCGCTGCGGCGCCCGCGGTCACGTCGTCGCTCGTGATGCTGCCCGCCCGTTTGCCCTGGCCGATGCGGTCGGCGTGATCCTTCAAGCCGCGCGTCAGCGCAGCGCGCAGGCCCGCTTCGTGAGTGCCGCCGTCGCCGGTCGGAATCGTATTGCAGTAGGAAGAGACGAATCCATCCGCATCCGCGACCCAGGCGACGGCCCACTCGACGGTGCCGTGAGCGCCCGTCTTTCCCGATTTGCCGGTGAAAAGGTCGGGATGCACCAGCGTCTGCCCGTGGATCGCGGCGGTGAGGAAATCCGCCAGGCCGCCGGGAAAACGAAAGGTTTCCTCAGCCGGGACGCCGTCTATTCCGGCGAGCAGTTCCTTGGCGCACGACCACCTGATCTCGACGCCGCCAAAGAGATAGGCTTTCGACCGGGCCATCTTGAACAGCCGCGCCGGCTTGAAGGCCGTCTTGGGGCCGAAAATCTTCGGGTCCGGCCTGAAGCGCACCGTCGTGCCCCGCCGATTGGGCGCGCGGCCAACTTCGTCGAGCTTCGTCTTTGGAACGCCGCGCTCGAAGACCTGACGATACAGCGTCTGCCCGCGCGCCACCTCGACTTCGAGCCGCTCCGAGAGCGCGTTGACCACCGATACCCCGACGCCGTGCAGGCCGCCGGAGGTCTCGTACACACGCGAGTCGAACTTTCCGCCGGAGTGGAGCGTGCACATGATCACTTCGAGCGCGGATTTCTTCGGGAACTTCGGGTGCGGATCGACCGGGATGCCGCGTCCGTTGTCCGTAACCGTCAGGTAACCGTCGGCTTCGAGCTGCACCCCGATGAAGCTCGCGTGACCGGCCAGGGCTTCGTCCATGGCGTTGTCGATCACCTCGGCGAAAAGGTGATGCAGCGCCTTCTCGTCGGTGCCGCCGATATACATGCCGGGCCGCCGCCTGACCGGCTCCAATCCCTCGAGCACCTCGATGTCATGCGCGGTGTAGCCCTCGCGGCTCGCCGCGGCCTTGGCTGGGCGCTCAGCGCCGCGTTGCCGTGGCGCGGATTGCGGAACATCGAACAAATCGCGGGACTTCGACTTGGAATCTTTGGCGGACTTGACCATACGGAGGCTTGAATCCTCGGTGCTCTGGAAAGCGCGAATCGCTCCCGTTGATTATGCCATTTTGGTGCGCAGCGGAGTTTGAAAGAATGGGCGTGCGGGGTAGCCGGACGCCCCCCGCGCTGTCAACCCGCGGGGGCCGCCGCGGCGGGACGCTGGTGCTGGAGCACGTCTCGCGCTACATCGGCCGTCAACGGTGCAACTTACAAGTCTCATGTCCTTCGAATCCCTTGCTCACCAGGTTATCGACTTCGTCCGCGTCCACGAGGCCTGGGCTGTCCCGATCGTGTTCGCTCTTGCTTTCGCCGAGTCGCTTGCCTTCGTCTCGCTGTTCGTGCCGGCGACATTCATCCTCGTCGGCGTCGGCGCGCTCGTCGGCGCCAGCGGAATCGAATTCTGGCCGTTGTGGCTCGCCGCCGCGCTGGGGGCGGCTTGCGGCGACTGGCTGTCCTACTGGTTCGGTTACACCTTTAAGTCGACGGTCGCCGGCATGTGGCCGCTGAGCAGACAGCCGCAGCTCATTCCGCGCGGTGAAGCCTTCGTGAAGCGCTGGGGCGTCCCCGGCGTGTTCATGGGCCGGTTTTTCGGGCCGGCGCGCGCGGCGGTGCCGTTGGTCGCCGGCATTTTTGCGATGCAGTACTGGCCGTTTCAGTTCGCGAACTTCACGTCCGCCTTTGTCTGGGCCGCCGTGGTCCTGGCGCCGGGCACATTCGGCCTGAAGTATCTTTGGTAGCAACACATAGTCGTGACGGCCGACTTGCGCCAATGCATCGGCGCAGCCGTTGCCCGCCGCAGCGGCCGGAATTAGCATCGCCGCGAAATCCCGCCGCTCCGAGCGGGCCATCACCGTCTGGGAGGATGTCCGATGAACGACGTGACGCGTCGGTCCGTGCTTGCGAGTGCAGGCGCGGCAGCAGCTTTGGCGACTGTTCCGTCAACGCATCCGAGCCATGCCTCGGTGCCGCACGCAGCCAAGCAAGCGCCGGGCTTCTATCGCTACAAGCTCGGCAGTTTCGAAATCACCGTCGTCACCGACGGGGCGCGCACGCTGCCGCTGGCCGATACCTTCGTTATCAATGCAAAGAAGGATGAGGTGAATGCCGCGCTCGCTGCGGCATTCATGGAAAGGGACAAGATCACCATCCCGTACTCGCCGATTGTCGTGAACACGGGCTCGAGGCTCGCCATCATCGACGCGGGCAATGGCGAAGCCGCGTTGGCCCAGAGCAAAGGCGGGGCCGGGCAGCTCCAGGCCAATCTGGCGGCGGCCGGCATCGATCCGAAGGCGATCAACGCCGTCATCATTTCGCATTTCCACGCCGACCACGTGAACGGGCTGCTCACGCCCGACAACAAGCCGGCCTTCGCCAATGCCGAGATTCTCGTGCCGGCGGCGGAATGGCGCTTCTGGATGGATGACGGCGAAATGAGCCGGGCGCCGAAAGGGCGCATGGAGGATTTGTTCAAGAACAACCGGCGCGTGTTCGACGCGCTCGGCCGGAAGGTCACCCCCTATGAATGGAACAAGGAGGTCGTGCCCGGGATCACCGCCGTCGAGACGGCCGGACACACCGTGGGCCATACCTCCTACGTGATTGCGTCAGGCTCGAGCCGGGTCTATGTCCAGTCCGATGTGACGAACGTCCCCGCGCTCTTCGTGCGCAATCCGGGCTGGCATGCCTTTTTCGATCAGGATCCGGTCAAGGCGGAACAGACACGCCGAAAAGTCTACGACATGGTCGTTGTGGAAAAGATGCCGGTTCAGGGATTTCATTATCCGTTCCCGAGTCTTGCGCATCTCGAAAAAGACGGCTCGGGTTATAGGCTGGTGCCGGTGCCGTGGAGCCCCGTCATCTGAACGCCGCAGCAACCGCGCGATCAAGCGAACGTGAATGCGCCGGCGATGACTGACGCCGGCGATGGGCTAGCATTCCCGCAGTCTGTTTTTGGCTCCAGGGAGGACAGTCCATGAAAATCACGCGCCGCACAGCGCTTGCAAGCGCAGCGGCGGCAGGCGCTGCGTCGCTTGCCGAGCCGTTTGCTTTGAACCGGATCGCGGCGGCAAATCAGCCCGGCAAGCAAGCCGCGAGCTACTACCGCTACAAGGTCGGTGACTTCGAGGTCACCGCCATCTCCGACGGCGTTCTCAACGCGCCGATCCAGCAAGGTTTCGTCAAGAACGCCTCGGTCGACGACGTCAATGCCGCGCTCGAAGCGGCCTTCATGCCAAGAGGGACGCTCGCAAACCAGTTCAATCCAGTGCTGATCAACACCGGCTCGCAGTTGATCTTGGTCGATACGGGCAATGGTCCGGGACGCTCGCCGACGACAGGGATGCTGCTGGCAGGCGGACTGGCCGCCGCCGGCGTCGATCCAAAGCAAGTCAACACCGTCATCATCTCGCATTTCCATGGCGATCACATCGGCGGACTGCGCAGCGGCGACGGGCCGATCAATTTTCCCAATGCCGAGATCATCGTTCCTGCCGACGAGTGGGCCTTCTGGATGGATGACGGCAATATGAGTCGCGCGCCGGAAAGCGGCCCCGTTCGGACGACGTTCCAGAACACGCGGCGAATCTTCGCCGGCATGGGCGACAAGGTGAAACGGTTCGAGCGGGGCAAGGACGTGGTGCCCGGCATCACCTCGATTGCAACGACGGGGCACACTCCCGGGCACTCGTCCTTCCTCGTCACCTCGGGTTCCGGCAAGCTCGTGATCCAGGCGGACGTGACCGGCAATCCGGCCGTCAACCTGCGCAATCCCGGCTGGCATTCCTGGGCGGACATGGACGGCCCACAAGCGGAAGCGAGCCGTCGCAAGCTGTTCGACATGGTGGCGGCCGATCGAATCCCGATCACCGGCTACCATTATCCGTTCCCGGCGCTCGGACATATCGAGAAGGACGGCGATCGCTATCAGCTCGTTCCAGCGCCCTGGCAGCCGATTATCTGAGCCTTTCCAAACCTTATCGAATGGCCGGGGGACCCCGCCCATTCGTGTTCCTTGACCGGCAGGGACGGCCGGTCTATGAGCGCGCGCCATGACGAGACCTCTTGCGCTCACTCGAATCCGCCGCCGCAGCTGGCCTGCGGTGCGCTTCGATCGTTTCTGATCGCTTGCCGTGCCGCCGGATGAGATCCGCGGCGCGCTGTCTTTGTCTCCGCGGCATCCATCCCGACCAATCTGATCCAGGATGCATGCTATGACCACCAAAGCCAAAATCGGAATTCTCGGCGCCTCCGGCTATACGGGCTCCGAGCTCGTGCGTCTGCTCTTGGCTCACCCGCGGGCGGACATCGCCCTGCTCACGGCCGATCGCAAAGCCGGGCAGGAGATGCGCGACGTGTTTCCGCAATTCTCTCCCTACAAACTGCCGAAACTGGTCTCGCTCGACGGCATCGGCTGGAGCGCGGTCGGCCTCGATCTCGTCTTTTGCGCGCTGCCGCATGCGACCACGCAGAAAGTAGTCAGACAGATATTCGCCGAGGCGCCGTCGGCGAAGGTGATCGATCTCTCGGCGGATTTCCGGCTCAGCGACGCGGCGTCCTACGCGCGCTGGTACGGGCATGAGCACTTTGCGCCCGAACTCCAGAAGGAGGCCGTCTACGGGCTTGTCGAAGCATATCGGGAGGAGATCAAGACGGCGCGGCTTGTGGCCAATCCCGGCTGCTACACGACGACCGCGGAACTGCCGCTCCTGCCGCTCCTGAAGGCGAAGGCGATCGAGCCCGACGATATCATCATCGACGCGAAGTCGGGCATGACCGGGGCCGGCCGCGCGGCCAAGGACGCCATGGTGTTCTCGGAAGTGTCGGAAGGTTTTCACGCCTATGGCGTGGGTCATCACCGGCACATGGCGGAGCTCGATCAGGAATTCTCGAAGGCGGCGGGGCGCAACGTCGTCGTCACGTTCACGCCGCACCTCTTGCCGATGAATCGCGGCATTCTCGCCACGATCTACGTGCGGTGCGCGAGCGGCCGCACGGCGGACGATCTGCACCGGCTGCTCGCGGCGGCTTACGGCCGCGAGCCCTTCGTTCATGTGCTGCCGTTCGGCGAGACGCCGCAGACGCGCCATGTGCGCGGCTCGAATTTCATCTTCATCGGCGTCGCGGCGGACCGGATCAGCGGGCGCGCGATCATCGTCTCCGCGCTCGATAATCTGGTGAAGGGCGCCTCCGGCCAGGCGATCCAGAACATGAATCTCATGCTTGGCTTTCCCGAGACCATGGGCCTGGAGCAGGTCGCGTTGTTTCCGTGAGCGTGGGCGCGCTATTACGCGCCGAGCTTGTATCGCTCGAGTGCCGCGCGCTGGGAATCCGTCCACGCCATGGCCTTGCGTGCTGCGGTCGCCAACTGCACCACGACGGTCAGCCCTGAGGCGACGCAGGCGCGATCGCGAAAAACCGCCTGAGCGAAACGGACCGAAGAGCGGCCAATGTCCTGCACGGCGATCGCCAGATCGACCGTCCCCGGATAGAACAGCTCGGCTCGGAAATCGAGTTCGAGCCGGGCGAGCACGGGCTCGCAATCCTCAGGCATCAGGTCGGGCTCGACGGTGTAGAAGAATTCCGTGCGGGCAAACTCGAAATAGGTCGCAAAGGTCGCGTTGTTCACGTGGCCTTGCCGATCCGTGTCGTTGTAGCGGATCGGATGCGAGAACAGCACACGATAGGCGGATCGCTGATCGACGTCACGGGACGGGTCCATGATCGGAGCCTCGGCTTACGAATGGACCTTGACGTAGCTGCCCGGGGCGTTCTCGATCGGCTTGAGCTTGCCTCCGCCGGGTTTGCGCGCCTTGACCATCGTCGCATCATGCGACTTCAGCCAGGCGAGCCAATCCGGCCACCATGAGCCGGGAATTTCTTTCGCCGTCGCCACCCAACTGTCCAAGTCGCCTTCGGGCGGACCGCCGATCCAGTGCTGATATTTGACCTTGCCGGGAGGGTTCACAACGCCGGCGATGTGGCCTGAGCCGGCGAGCACGAACTTCACCGGTCCGCCGAAAAAGCGCGAGCCGAGAAAAGTCGATTTTGCCGGAGCGATGTGATCCTCGCGGCTGGCGAGGTTGTAGATGGGTATTTTGATCGCCGACAGATCGAGCCGCACATCGTCGAGCACCATCTGCCCCTTCGAAAGCTTGTTATCGAGGTAGCAGTTGCGCAGATAAAACGAGTGATTGAGCGCCGGCATGCGCGTGGAGTCCGAATTCCAATACAGGAGATCGAACGGGAACGGGGCTTTGCCGCGCAGATAATTGTTCACGATGTAAGGCCAGATCAAATCATTGGAGCGCAGGAGGTTGAACGCCAGCGCCATCTTCTTGCCCTCGAGATAGCCGCGCGCGCTCATCTCCTCTTCGAGTTTGAGGATCTGGTCCTCATCGACGAACACCTTCAGATCTCCGGCATAGGTGAAATCCACCTGCGTGGTGAAGAACGTCGCCGACTTGACCCGGTTGTCGCGCTTTGCAGCCATGTAGGCGAGCATCACCGCCAGCAGCGTGCCGCCGACGCAATAGCCGATGGCGTTGACGTTGCGCTCGCCGGTCGCTTTCGCAATCACGTCGAGCGCTTCGAGCGGACCCTCCCTGACGTAATGCTCGAAGCTTTTCTTGGCCAGGCGGTGATCCGGATTGACCCAGGAGATGACGAAGACCGTAATGCCCTGATCGACGCACCATTTGATGAACGACTTTTCGGGCGTCAGGTCGAGGATATAATATTTGTTGATCCAGGGGGGCACGATCAGCAAGGGACGCTTGAGCACCTTGTCCGTGGTCGGCGTGTACTGAATGAGCTGCATGAGCTCGTTTTGGTAGATCACCTGTCCGGGCGTGGTCGCGAGATTGCGCCCCACTTCGAACATCGAGGAATCCGATTGGCGGATTCGCAAGTGTCCGTGGCCAGCCTCGATGTCCTCGGCGAGCATGTGCATGCCGCGCACCAGATTCTCGGCATTATACGCGAGCGTCTCGCGCATCAGTTCGGGATTGGTAAAGACGAAATTGGACGGCGACAGCGCGTTGGCGATCTGCCGCGTGTAGAACTCGGCCTTGTGCCGGGTATGCTCGTCGAGCCCCTCCGCGTTCTTGACCAGATCCTCGGCCCAGCGGGTCGCGATGAGATAGGCCTGCTTGACGAAATCGTAGAACTGATGGTCCGACCAGCCAGGATCGGCGAAGCGTTTGTCGTTCTGGGAGGGTTCGGCCACCGGCTTCGCCTGTTCGCCGGCCATGCGTTTCATCGCGGCGGCCCAAAGCTCGAGGTAAGGCTTGGCAATGCTCGTCTGCGCTTCGACCGCGCGTTGCGGATCCTTCATCCAATATTCGATCACCAGGCCCAGCGTCTTCACGGCGTCGGCGATCTGGTCTGCGCCGTCCGCTTTGATATCGCCGTTCTCGCGCGGCTTCAGGAAGGCGGCAAGCGCCTTGCCGCCCTCCTCGACGAGACGCGCCATGTTGTGGGACAGGCGGTCGAGGTCGACCGCGCCGACATCAACCGGCAGCCCCGGCACCTTGCCGTCCATGGCGTTTCCATCTACCTGACGCCGCTCTCCGGCGGCTGTGTTTCTTGGTTTGGACATATTAACGAGCTATTCGCGCCGCGCGCCAGCGACAATGGGCCGCCGCGTTGTCGATTAGTCTATACTCACGGAAAACCACCATATCAGATGGGTTACAACACTTTGTTGTCGCTGGGCCCCGCTGCTGTGCGCTGCACCCAAAATCCGGCTAGCACATCGACGGCTGCGATGGCGTTAACGCTCATGCTGCTGCTGGGAGGGTGTTCAAGTGTTCTGTCCGAACTGCCTCCGCCCGTAGGCCTGCCGCAGGGAACGCCGGCGCGTTCGGCAGTGCAACCTGAGTTTCCGGCCGTGCATGACATGCCGCCTCCGCGGGAAACGAAGCTTTTGACCGATGCCGAGCGCAAGAAACTGGAGGCCGAACTGGCGGCGGCCCGCGATCGCCAATCCGGCAAGACCCCTCAGTCCGCGCGCAAGAAAACCGTGCCCGAGTGAGCGATCCAGCGAATTTAGCTAGCGCCGCACCCCGCCCGTGCTAAAACGCGGGCGCTGCGGCAATCCTCTTTTCTGACGGTCGGGACCTCTGGAGCAACGAGGTTATGGAACAGTTTCACCGTATTCGACGGCTGCCGCCCTATGTTTTCGAGCGCGTTAACCGTGCCAAGGCGGCGGCACGCAATGCGGGCGCCGACATCATCGACCTCGGCATGGGCAACCCGGATCTGCCCGCGCCGCCCCATGTCGTCGAGAAGCTGAAGGAGACCATCGGCAAGCCGCGCACCGATCGCTATTCGGCGTCTCGCGGGATCACCGGGCTTCGCCGCGCGCAGGCCGCCTACTACGCCCGCCGCTTCGGTGTGAAGCTCAATCCCGAAACACAAATCGTCGCGACGCTCGGCTCCAAAGAGGGCTTTGCCAATGTGGCGCAGGCGATCACGGCGCCCGGCGACGTGGTTCTCGTTCCCAATCCGAGCTATCCGATTCATGCTTTCGGATTCCTGATGGCGGGCGGCGTGATCCGTTCGGTTCCATGCGAGCCGGGTCCGGCTTTCTTCGAAGCGCTCGAGCGGGCGATGATCCACTCGATCCCGAAGCCGATCGCGGTCGTCGTGTGCTATCCCTCGAACCCGACGGCTTGCATCGCCGATTTCGATTTCTATCGGGAACTCGTTCAATTCGCGAAGAAGCACGGCATTTTTGTCCTTTCCGATCTCGCCTATGCCGAAGTCTATTTCGACGATCGGCCGCCGCCGTCCGTGCTGCAGGTGCCGGGTGCGATGGAGGTTGCGGTCGAATTCACGTCGATGTCGAAGACCTATTCGATGCCGGGATGGCGCATGGGCTTCGCGGTCGGAAACGAGCGCATCATCGCGGCTTTGGCGCGTGTGAAATCCTACCTCGATTACGGCGCCTTCACGCCGGTCCAGGTTGCCGCCACAGCGGCGCTGAACGGACCCGACGATTGCATCCGCGAGATGCGCGCGACCTACAAGAGGCGGCGCGACGTGCTTGTCGATGCCTTCGGCAGGGCCGGGTGGACGATCCCCGTGCCGACCGCCTCGATGTTCGCTTGGGCCCCGCTTCCGGAGCCCTTTCGGTCGCTTGGCAGCCTGGAGTTTTCGACCTTGCTGGTCGAGAAGGCCGAGGTGGCCGTCGCCCCCGGCATGGGGTTCGGCGAACATGGCGAGGGCTTCGTGCGGATCGCGCTCGTCGAGAACGAGCAGCGCATCCGGCAGGCCGCCCGCAATATCCGCCGCTTTCTTGAATCAGCGCCGGAAAAGTTGCACAACGTCGTCCCCCTCGCCACGCGGCGCTGACCGGCGCCGATCCACGGGACGCCTCCATGACTGCGCCGCTCAAAGTTGGCATTGCCGGTCTCGGCACGGTCGGCGCCTCCGTGGTGCGGCTGCTTGCACGCCAGCGCGATGCGCTGGAGGCTCGCTGCGGTCGGGCCATCAACGTGGTCGCGGTATCGGCGCGCTCGAAGGGCAAGCAACGCGGCGTCGACACGGCATCCTATCGCTGGTTCGACGATCCGGTTGCGCTTGCAAGCGATCCGGCCATCGATGTCTTCGTCGAGCTCATCGGGGGCGAAGGCGACCCCGCAAAGCGCGCGCTCGAGATGGCGCTCTCGCGCGGCAAGTCCGTGATCACCGCCAACAAGGCTTTGTTGGCGCGGCATGGCCTGGACCTTGCTGCGCTTGCCGAGAAGCACCGCGTCGCGCTGAACTTCGAAGCTGCGGTCGCGGGCGGTATCCCGATCGTCAAAACGCTCCGCGAGGGGCTGGTTGGCAACTCGCTGACGCGCATCTACGGAATCCTCAACGGCACCTGCAACTACATCCTGACCCGGATGGAGCAGGACGGCCTCTCTTTTGAGGAGTGCCTGAAAGACGCGCAGCGGCTCGGTTACGCCGAGGCCGACCCGGCCTTCGACATCGAAGGCCACGACACTGCGCAGAAGCTGGCCATTCTCGCGAGCCTCGCCTTTGGGACGCGGGTCGATACGGAAGCCGTTTACGTCGAAGGCATCGCCTCGATCACGCCGGAAGACTTGGAAGCGGCCGAGGAACTGGGCTATCGAATCAAGCTCCTCGGCGTGGCGGTTGCAACGGGGCAGGGGATCGAACAGCGCGTGCATCCGACCATGGTTCCAAAGGGGTCCGCCATCGCGCAGGTGATGGGAGTGACGAACGCCGTCACCATCGACGCCGACGCCGTCAATGAGATCACGCTGATGGGTCCTGGGGCCGGCGGCGAAGCAACCGCGTCGGCGGTCGTCTCCGACATCGGCGATGTCGCGCGCGGCGTGCGCACGGCGCCGTTCGGAACGCCCGCATCGAAGCTACAAGCGATCGGACGGGCGCCGATGCAGCGGCATGAGGGCGGCTACTACATCCGTCTCCTCGCGGTCGACCGGCCGGGCACCGCCGCCGTCATTGCGGCGAGGCTTGCCGAACAGAACATCTCGCTCGAATCGATCATGCAGCGTCATCGCGGACCGCGCCCCCAAGGCGGCGACAGTCCGAAAAGCGCCGCGCCGGTACCGGTTATCCTCATCACCTACGCCACGACAGAGGACGCGGTTCGGCGCGCGCTCGCCGCCGTCGAAGAGGACGGGGTCATCGCCCAGGCGCCGCAAGTCATTCGCATCGAAAAGAATTAGGAGCGCGGGATGAGTACAAAAGCGTCGCCGATCACGATCCAGCCCAGTCAGGCGCTCGAGCGAATCCTGTCTCTCGAGATTGTCCGCGTCACGGAACGCGCCGCCGTCGCAGCGGCGGGGCTGCGCGGGCGGGGAAACGAGATGGCGGCCGATCAGGCGGCGGTGGACGCGATGCGCCGCGAACTGAACAACCTCCCGATCTTCGGGACGGTGGTGATCGGCGAGGGCGAACGCGACGAGGCGCCGATGCTGTTCATCGGCGAGGAAGTGGGGCGCAGGACCGGGGCCAAGGTCGACATCGCCGTCGATCCGCTCGAAGGCACGACGCTGTGCGCCAAGAACATGCCCGGCGCGATCGCAACCATGGCCATGGCCGAAGCGGGCACGCTGCTCAATGCGCCCGATGTCTACATGGAGAAGATCGCCATCGGTCCTGGATATCCGAAGGGCGTTGTTGACCTCGATGCGTCGCCGGAGGCGAACATCGTCGCGCTCGCGAAAGCCAAAGGCGTCAAGCCCGCGGAGATCACGGCACTCGTGCTTGAGCGGCCTCGGCACGCCGACATCATCGCGGCGGTCCGCAAATCCGGAGCGGCCGTGCGGCTGATCACCGACGGCGATGTCGCCGGCGTCATTCATACGGCCGATCCGGTCAATACCGGAATCGACATTTACCTTGGCACCGGCGGCGCGCCGGAAGGCGTTCTTGCGGCTGCGGCGCTGCGCTGCATCGGCGGACAGATGCAAGGCCGTCTTTTGCTCGACAATGAAGAGAAGCGCGAGCGGGCCGCCAAGATGGGCGTCAAGGATCCGCGCAAGAAATACACGATGGAAGACATGGTGCGGGGAGACTGCCTCTTCGCCGCAACCGGCGTCACCGACGGGTCGATGCTGCGCGGCGTTCGCTTCGGCAGGGACGTCATTGAGACCGACACCGTCGTCATGCGGTCTGCGACGGGCACTGTCCGCTGGATCCGCGCCGAGCATCGGCAGCTCGACAAGTTCCACCTCGACTGAGCGATGGGCGCAATCATCCGTCCGCTTCGCGCCGATGAACGCGGCGCGTGGGAGTCGCTGTGGCGCGGATATCAGACCTTTTACAAAGTTGCGCTCGGAGACGAGGTGAGCGCGACGACATGGGCGCGCCTGCATGATCCGGTCGAGCCCATGCATGGGCTCGGTGCCGAGATCAACGGCAAGCTCGTCGGAATCGTTCACTACATTTTTCATCGCTCGTGCTGGACGGTCGGCGATTATTGCTATCTCCAGGACCTTTTCGTCGATCCGCATGCGCGCGGCGAAGGCGTCGGCCGGGCCTTGATCGAGGCTGTGTACGAGAAGGCGCGCGAACAGGGCGCCGCCCGCGTGTATTGGCTGACGCACGAGACCAATTCGGACGCGATGGCGCTTTACGATAAGGTGGCGCAACGCTCGGGATTCATCCAGTATCGCCACATTCTTTAGAGCGGCGGATGAGTTTGGGGTTGATCGAGCTGCCTTGCTAACATTTTGATGTGCGCGTGGTTTTCTCCGAGAAACGGGTCCCCGCTTTTCGGAATAACGCGCCAGGGATCGGAGGGAGCGGGTGGGGGCGCCGGCACTCAAACTCTTGGACGCGGCCGAGCGTCGGCTCTTCCTCGGCGTCGACAAGTCCGTGCAGGGCCGGGCTTGGCGCGACCGGCTCGATGAGCGCGCCTCCTCGGTTGCGCTCTCGATTGCGCAACGACATGGCCTGCCGGAATTGCTGGCGCGCGTCATGGCCGGACGCGGCGTCGCTCCCGAAGACGCTGCCGCCTTTCTGGATCCCACGATCAAGCGGCTGATGCCCGATCCGTCCGTGTTGAAGGACATGGATGCCGCGGCGGCTCGCCTCGCGGATGCGGCCGAACGGGGTGAGAAGGTCGCGATCTTCGGCGACTACGATGTCGACGGCGCAACCTCGTCTGCCTTGCTGGCGCGCTTCCTCCGGCTCTGCGGGCTTGATCCGATCGTTCACATTCCTGACCGGATCTTCGAGGGCTATGGCCCGAACGCCGATGCCATCCGCTCGCTTGCCGAGCGGGACGCAACGCTCCTCGTCACCGTGGATTGCGGAACGACAAGCCGCGAGCCGCTGGCGGAGGCGCGCCGCCTGGGACTTGACGTGGTCGTCATCGATCACCACCAGGCCGACGAGGAATTGCCGCTCACCCGCGCGCTCGTGAACCCGAACCGGCTGGATGATCTCTCGGGTCTGGATCACCTGGCCGCGGTCGGGCTCGTTTTCCTCACGGTGGTCGCTGTGAACCGCGAGCTGCGCCGCCGCGGATTCTGGAATTCCCGAGAGCAGCCGGATCTGCTCGATCTCCTCGATCTCGTCGCGCTCGGCACCGTCGCCGACGTGGTGCCGCTCAAGGGGCTCAATCGCGCCTTTGTCGCCAAGGGACTCTTGGTGATGCGCCGGCGCGAAGGCGTCGGCTTGACGGCGCTGATGGATGTCGCGCGGCTGAGCGGTCCTCCGGAAACATGGCATCTCGGATTCCTTCTTGGGCCACGGATCAATGCCGGGGGTCGGATCGGCCGGGCCGATCTCGGCGTGCAGCTGCTTCTCGAAGAGGATCCGGCTCGCGCTGCGGCGATCGCCGCCGAGTTGGACCGGCTGAACCGCGAGAGACAGAGCATCGAGCAAGCCACCCTCGCGGAAGCCGAATCGGAGGCGCTTGCTGCGCTCGGGCTCGAGGACGCGGCAGCGGTCCTGGTCACTGCAAGCCAGGGCTGGCACCCGGGAATCGTCGGCCTCGTCGCCGCTCGATTGAAAGAAAAATTTGGCCGTCCCGCATTCGCCATCGCGCTGGAGCCGGGCGGCCTCGGCACGGGCTCCGGCCGCTCCATTGCCGGCGTCGATCTCGGACAGGCCGTGCGCCAGGCTGTCGCGGACGGTCTCCTCGTGAAGGGCGGGGGACATGCCATGGCGGCCGGCGTGACGCTGGCGCGCGACAAGCTTGCCCCCTTCCGCGCCTTCCTCGAGCAAGCCTTGCACTCCGCCGTCAACGCGGCGAGGCGGGAGAATGCCCTTCTGATTGACGGCGCCGTCACCGCGGCGGGGGCCGATCCGGCGCTGCTCGCGACGCTCGCGCGGGCGGGCCCGTTCGGATCAGGCAACGTGGAGCCGGTCTTCGCGCTGCCGTCCCACACCATCGCGTATGCGGATGAGGTGGGACAGAGCCACCTGCGCGTGCGCCTTCGATCGGCCGAAGGCGCGACGCTCTCGGCGGTCGCATACCGCGCGGTGGCGACGCCGCTGGGAAACGCCTTGCTGAAAAATCGGGGCCGCGCGGTGCATGCCGCGGGCACCCTCGTCATCGATCGATGGCAGGGGGAGGAGCGGGTCCAACTGCGGCTTCTCGACATGGCGATGCCGGACGGATCGAGCGCGCTCTGAAATCGAACCGTGTGCGGCTTCCGACGTTGTGCTTGGATGAACGAAGAGATCCGCTGCGCGTTGCGCGCCTTTGTGGAGAGCTCGAATTTCGCCAAGGAAGGCGCCGTCATGACCGATCTCGACGGCACGGCCGTGCACGAGTTCGAGGGACGTATCGTCATTCCTGATACGGTGTCGCACGGGTTGAAGCATCTGCGCGATCTCGGGCAACCGGTGCTCCTGAATACGTTGCGTTTTCCGCGCAACGTCATTCAGAGCTTCGGCCGGGAATGGTACGCGATCTCGAACGCACCTTTGCCGCTTGTGTCCTTGAACGGAAGTCTCGTCGGACACCTGCAGGAGCGTCGCGACGGCGACATCGTCTTTGAAGAGATCGATGCCTTCCCGTTGCGGGCCGACGACATCGAAGAGATGCTGATCGGAGTACGGGGCCTGGTTGAAGGCGGCGTGCTGGATCTTGTGATCTTCTTCTATCCGCGCGATTGGACGATCGGCGAAATTATCTGGACTCCGGCCGCCGGGAAGATCTCCGAACTGCGGGAGAAGTATCGCAGCGCAAGCGCGATCGTCTCGTTCGACCTCGAGGAGTTGCGGCGGCGTCTTCTCGCGCAAGATGTCTGCATGGTGTTCTTGCTGATCGAGGCGCCGGAAGACCAGCTCATGGCCTATCAGCACACGAAGCGCAGCAATTTCATCACGCGCGCGGGCGTCGACAAGCTGTCCGGCGCGCGGGCGCTCGCGACGAGGCTTGGCATCGACCTCTCGCATGCCGTCGGCGCAGGCGATACGCCGATGGATACGTTTCTCAGCGGCGTCGGCCTCTCGGTCCATGTCGGCTCCATGGATCTCGAATACAAGGGCCTGTCGCAGACGCTCCGGGTGCGCGACTCGCTCGAGTTCGGCGGCCTCCTCTTCGAGCTTGCGAAGCTGCAGCACGAGATGGTGGCATGAACGCGGATTTCGAGCCGCCCGCGCTCGACGAACGGAAGGCGAAAGCGTTTGCGCGCAAGGTGATCGAGCATCATTTCGGGACCAAGCCGAACCGGCTGGCCGCAAAGGGCGGCGGACTTACGAACTTCGTTTTCGAGGCCAGTCACGACAAGGGAGACTTCATCGTTCGACTGAGCCCCGTCCCGGCGAAGATCAACGATTTCCAGAAAGAACAATGGGCGAGCGCCAAAGCCCGCGAGGCCGGCGTGCCCGCCGCAGAAATTCTCGAGGTCGGGACGGAGGTCGTCCCGCTTCCCTATATGATCGCCCATAAGGTCCGAGGGAGCGAGGCGACCCATCATCCCGAACGGATGCGCATTCTGCACGACATGGGGCGTCTCACCGCACGCATCCACTCGATCCGGACGAACGGCTACGGCAACTCGTTCGATTGGTCGCGCAACCAGCTCTCGCGGCGTGAGACGTGGGAGCAATACCTGAGGACGGAACTTCAGGTCGATCAGCGTCTCGAGAAGCTCGCCAAGCACAAGGTCGTATCGGGCGCGCAGGTTCGGGCCCTCCAGGAAGTCTTTGCCGAGGTGGAGCGCATGGAGGGGCCGTCAGTTCTCCATCACGGCGACATGCGATTGAAGAACGTGATCGTCGACGGCGGCGGCGAGATCATCTCCGTCATCGACTGGGAAAACTGCATCTCCAGTCTCGGTCCGTTCTGGGACCTGTCGCTCGCGCTGCACGATCTTTCGATCGATGCCAAGGAAGCTTTTGTGGCCGGCTACGGGATGAATGGAGAAGAGCTGCGCGAGATCGCGCCCGTGCTAAAGGCTTTCAACATCGTCAACTACTGGGAGGCGGTCGAGAAAGCCGCGTCGGAGAATGACGCCGAAAGCCTCCAGCGCTACCGCCTGCGCATGAGCGGAGCGCTCGACCTCTATTGCGTCTCGCCGGATCGCTGACGCGTTGTCCGGCCAAGCGCGTACCGGTCGGCCGAAAGAAAATTTGTCATGCGCTATCGCTTCCGAATCGGCCGGCAGAACACCTCATAGACGACGCCGATTATGGCGCGCGCCTCTTCGCTTGCGAGCCGATAGAAAATCGTTTTCCCCTCGCGGCGCGGCTCGACCAGACCATCCGCGCGCAGCCGTGCGAGTTGCTGCGACACGGCGGGCTGGCGCATCTGCAGAATCTCCTCAAGCTCGCTCACCGACTTCTCGCCCTCGGCCAGAATGCACAGGATGATCAGCCGGCTCTCGTGAGCCAGCGCCTTCAGGAAGTCCGAGGCTTCATGCGCTTTGGCGAGCATTCGGCCAAGCTCATCCGCCCTGTTGTCCTTCAGTCGAGCCAGCGCCATGGGCTACTCCTTGCTCAGCGAATGTCTAGATTCGGACCCGCGCGCGGCGGAATTGTGCTGCGGCGCGGCGTCCAAGCGTTTGATGAGAAGGCTCAACGAGCCCCAAAAATGATCCTCGCCCGCATATCCGCGGATGCGGCCGATCTCGCGTCCCCGGTCCACCAGCACGAAAACCGGCGTGAACCGCTCGACGACGACGAAGCGAAGATCGTCCGGCAGCGGTTCGGCGATATCGACTTTGCGTAACGGCGCTTGCTTGCCCTCGGGCGTCTTGGGGTAGAGGGACGCAATTTCGCGGTCGAAAGCCTGACACCAGGGGCATCCGCGCTGCTCGAACATCACAAGCTCGGCTGCCAGGACGGGGGTGCCGATTATGACGGCCGCCAGCAACGCAAGTGCGGTCGCTAGGCTCGAAATTCGTCGCGCGCATGTGCCGATCATAGCGAAGAGATGGCCACACAACCCCTGAGTTCAATGCCAAATATCACAAAAATAGAATATGTAGAAGGCATTAAGCCTCTTGTCCGGAAGAACGAGGCGGCGGCGGCTCTCCAATCCAACTCCACTAGCCGTAGCGAAAGGCGAGCAGGTGGTCGAAGGAGCGAAGCTCGATCAGAATGCGAAAAAGGAGGTCGCCGTCCCGCGCCTCCAGGGCTTTGGGAAGGAGCGCGAGGCTTGCAAGCGCGCCGTCCAGGAGCCGGCGAAACTCGGGATCCTGCCTCACCTTGTCAGGGGCCATTCCGTCGCACCGTTTCAGGATATCGGAATAGTCACGTGCCTTGGCTGAGACGTCGGCGGCCGTCTCCGGCTTGCTGAGATCGGGCCGGTTCTCCCGGTCTGGATGCAGAGCGTCCATCGCCGTATTGGCGTCGAGAATGCAATCGGCGAGGACTGCGACCCCGCTCGCCTTGCGCATGTCGGCCAGCCGCTGCCGCACCGACTGAAGGGACTCGCGCGCCGCCTCGGCTCGGCCGGCATCGGTCAGCATGGACGCGGCGACGATCCGAAGCGAGACGTCGAGCATCGTCGTGCCGTAGAGGGGATTGTCTTTCAGCGCCGCCGGACGCCGCGCCGCGAACCGGTCGGTGACGGTCTGCCAGGCCGTGCCGAGCTTTTCGATTTCCACCGCCGCGAGGTCGAGATTGCCGGTCCGAAGATAGCCGATGGCGACGCGCTGATGCGCCGCGGCATTCTCGACCGCGGCGTTGAACGCGGAAAGATCGCCGTCCGCCCGCGCCGTCGCGATGAAGAGCAGCGCAGCGGCGGCGACCGCCGTTATCGTTCGTGACTTTCTCACCCGCACCACGCATTACCGGTTGCTTCAAGCCGATACATATCGTGTTATGAATGTAAAGAACGCGTGAGGAGCGGTGAGAGAATTTCGGTCACCATTAAGCGAAATGAGGCTGATCCGGCATGACCCATAGCCGGCGACGATTTCTTGAAGGACTCGGCGGGCTGATGCTCGCCGGACCGGCCATGCGGCGCGCGGGGGCCGAAGGGGCGATCCTGACCGAAGACGGTCTCTACAGGCAGCCCTGGTTCCTCGAGAGCTTCCTGGATCTGGCCGAAGACGTGGAGAACGCGCGCAAGGCCGGCAAGCGTTTCGCCGTGATGTGGGAGCTCAAGGGGTGCCCCTATTGCAAGGAGACGCATCTCGTGAATTTCGCGCGGCCGGACATTGCCGAATACGTCAAGACGAATTTCGATATCCTGCAGCTCAATATCATCGGCGCGCGCAAGGTCACCGATTTTGATGGCAAGGAGCTGACCGAGAAGCAGTTCGCGGCGCGCTACGGGATACGATTTACCCCGACCATCCAGTTCTTTCCGGAAGACGCCGCCGGGCTGAAGGAGAAGCCTGCCGACAAGCGCGAAGTGGCGCGCGCACCGGGTTATCTCCGTCCCGACGACTTTCTCGCGCTGTTCCGATTCGTGCGGGAGAAGGCCTACGAGACCAAAAGCTTCCGCGACTACCTCAGAGCGAAGAGCTGACGGCGAGACAGGCTTTCGTCGACCGGCGGCTTTTCTCCACGCTCACTTGTTGACCGGGCTCTCCCTGCTCATCAGCAGCGCCACCACGTCCTTGATCTGTTCGATGGTCAGGACCTTGTTCGTCCCGAACCGGGGCATGTTGGAGCAAGGGAAGCTGGCGTGCGAGTTGTAGATCTTCTCGTAGGTCGTCTTCACCTCGGCGTCCTTGAAGTCGCGCAGCTTGCCGTATTCGAGCAGGCTCGGCCCGATGGTGCCGAAGCTCAATTCAGCCTTTGTGATCTGATGGCAGGCATAGCAATTGCCGCCATTCGCTCTGGTCGCAGGATAATCCGTAAACCGCATGCCGTAACCGGACTGAGCGATGGCTTCGCCCCTTTTCCAATCACCGAGGAATTGTCCGTTCTCGGGATACTGGATGGTCGCCTGCTCACGTTTGCGGATCGCGTCGGCGATGGCGGTCGCCGGGTTGTTGTCGTGGGCGGTACATTCTTTCATGGTGGCGTCCTGCTGGAGCCGCGCCTGCCAGTCGCCGGTTTTCGGCCAGGCCGCTTGCATTGCGGCCTCAAGCCGGGCCGGTTCGACGGAGGGTTTTTGCTGCTGGGCCGAAGCCGGACCGCTCGCCAAAACCAGTACGCTCAGTGTCGCCAGGATTTTCATGTCGGGTCTCCCGCTTATCGCTTGATGGCGGGAGCGGATATCTCGCCCCCCTCGGCGCGCTTCGTCAGGTAGGAGACGAGGGCGATGCTGACGTCCGATCCCAGCTCGAGTTCTCCGAGCCGCATTTGCCAATAACAATCATAAAGGCGGTGCTGCATCGTCATGACGTGGGTCGAGGAGACGCGATAGGCCGGCCACTCCCCGACGACTTTGCGCGCCTCGGCCGGGTCGGAGAGGAACGGCAAGGCCTGCAGCCGGATGCGCTGCCCAGAGGTGGCATGGCACGTCGCACAGGAGAAATCGAACGGTCCCGAACGGTGACGGAACAAGGCCGCGCCCAGTGCGACGGCGTCCTGCTCTTTCGGATGATCGAGTTTGGCTGCGAACGTCTTGCCGTTGGATTTGCTGGCGACATAGGTCGCAATCGCGCCGAGCTCCTTGACCGGCTGTCCGCCGCCGGGATGCGGCCGCTTGATCAGGTCTGCGCGATTGAAGCCCTGCAGCTTCTCCATGCACCATAAGATGCGCGTTTCGACATCCATTACCTTGTCGGCATCGGCGAAGTAGCGCGGCAGTTCGGCGAAGGCGCCGTCGACGACGCCGGCTCCCTTGCCAAGGTCGCATTTCTCGAGCGAAACCTTGTTAGGCCCGCGCGGTGTCTTCCATAAATCCTCGCCGCGGTCGGCATCCAGAAGCGCCGGATTGCTCCAGGGATCCGCCTTCATCATCTGGCGATACTTTTCGAGTGCCTTTTCCGTCTCATCTTGCGCGAAGCTCGGGGCGCTCAGGGCAAAAGCCGCCAAGGCGGCCACGATCAGGGCTTTGTTGGCTTTCAAAGGGGTTCCTCCGAGGGTTCATCTTATTTGTTGCGGCGGACGCAGCGGGCTTTTTTGTCGGCCCCCTGGCAAGAGGCGGAAAATAGACACATGCAATCATCCGAATGCAAGAATCTTCTTACTCTCCCTCAGCCCAGCCTCAGCCCAGACGGGAGCTTGCAAGATGCGGCAATTTCATATAGTGACGCGTGAATATGTCCCACGGTCAACGTAGGCGCAAGGAAACGTCCGTATCGCTCCGCTGACGGCGGCCATCGGCAGGTCCGGCGGGGCCATGGAACTTTCCTCAGAGCATCGGCTTGGGCTTTGAAGCGCGTGCGCGCGTGGCAGGTTTACTCGCAAGTGCAGGAGACGTTGATGGATTTGAATCTCAACCGTCGTCAAGCCTTGGCGGCGGGGGCGGGCGCCATTGCCGCGGTCGCGTTCGGCGGGGCTGCCGCTCAGGCGCAAGCGCAGGCAAAAAACGACATCCAAGAGGTGATCGACAAGTTCACCGGAGGCAAGAAGGCCGCTGAAAGACTTGTTCGCCTCGATCTGCCGGAAATCGCAGAAAACGGGAACACGGTGCCGATCGGCGTGTCGGTCGAAAGCCCGATGACCGAGCAGTCCTACGTCAAGGATTTGCTCGTCGTGGCCGACGGCAATCCGCGGGCTGGTGTTGCGACCTTCCACTTCACGCCGAATAGCGGCGTCGCGGAGGTCAGCACGCGGATCCGGCTGAACGCCACACAGCACATCACCGCCATTGCGCGCATGAACGACGGCTCGCTTGCGATGGGCACCAAGGAAGTCAAGGTCACCATCGGCGGCTGCGGCGGCTGACCGACCGCGCATCACCGTAAATCATCCGGAGCAATAGAATGTCCGTGAAACCGAGAATTCGCCTCGACAAGAAGGAAGCGAAAAAGGGTGACCTTGTCGAGGTCAAGGCCCTTGTGCAGCACACGATGGAAACCGGGCAGCGCAAGGATTCCAGCGGAAACACAATCCCGCGCAAGATCCTGAACAAGTTCTCCTGCACCGTGAACGGCAAGGAAGTGTTCGCTGCCGATTTTGAACCGTCGATCTCGGCCAATCCCTACATCCAGTTCAAGTTCAAGGCGACGGAGTCGGGGCCGGTCGTGCTGACCTGGATCGACGACGACGGTTCGAAGATCGTCGGCGAGGAAAAGATCACCGTCACCTGAGGCATGGGCGAGGGGTGATGCGGCGTCTGCTCGCGAGGGCAGGGGCGGCCCCTTTGACTCGTCCCGGCCGCGGCAAGGTCCGAAGGTTTGTTTCGCCGGAGCGCAGCATGATTTCGCGTCGTGAGCTTCTGCAGGTTGGCGCCGCGGCTGGGGCCATCCTCGCCGCGCAAGGCTTCGGCGCTGTCGGGCCCGTGCTCGCGCAGCAGCGCTTGACCGAGGACGAGCTTCTCAGGTTCGATCCACTTGGAAACGTGACGCTGCTGCACATCACCGACGTGCATGGTCAACTCATGCCCGTCTACTTCCGTGAGCCGTCGATCAATCTCGGCGTCGGCGAAGTCAAGGGCCTGCCGCCCCATATCAGCGGCAAGGAATTCCTGACCCGGTTCGGCATCGCGCCGGGATCGGCGGCCGCCTACGCGCTCACCTCGGAAGACTTTGCAAACCTGGCCAAGATCCATGGCCGCATCGGCGGACTTGACCGCGCGGCGACCGTGGTCAAGGCCGTGCGCGCCGAGCGCGGCGCCGACAGGGTTCTCCTGCTCGATGGGGGCGATACGTGGCAGGGCTCGCTGACCTCGCTGCGCACCAAGGGTCAGGACATGGTGGACTGCTTCAAGTTGCTGAAGCCCGACGCCATGACCGGGCATTGGGAGTTCACCTATGGCGAGGACCGCGTGAAGGAGATCGTCGACGATCTCGGCTTTGCCTTCCTTGCCCAGAATGTGCGTGACACGGAGTGGCAGGAACCGGTGTTCGACGCCTACAAGATGTTCGAGAAGGGCGGCGTGAAGATCGCCGTGCTCGGACAGGCGTTCCCTTATACGCCGGTGGCCAACCCGCGCTGGATGATTCCGAAATGGAGTTTCGGCATCCGCGAGGACGATGTGCGCGCGAACGTGGACAAGGCCCGCAAGGACGGCGCCGCTCTGATCGTGCTGCTCTCGCATAACGGCTTCGATGTCGACCGCAAGCTCGCCGCCCGCGTGCCGGGCATCGACGTCATCCTGACCGGCCACACGCATGATGCGCTTCCCGAAGCGGTGCGGGTCGGGAAGACGCTGCTGGTCGCCTCGGGCAGCCACGGCAAGTTCGTCTCACGGCTCGATCTGGATGTGCAGGGCGGCGAGGTGAAGGGCTTTCGCTACAAGCTGATCCCGCTGTTCTCCGACGCGATCCGTCCTGATCCCGACATGCGAGCCGCGATCGAGAAGGCGCGAGCGCCGTTTGCCGCCGAGCTTGCGCGCGAAGTCGGCCGGTCGGAGGAGCTTCTTTTCCGCCGCGGCAACTTCAACGGCACCTTCGACGACCTGATCTGCGCGGCCATCCTTGAGGAGCGCGACGCCGAAATCGCGCTCTCGCCCGGCTTCCGCTGGGGAACGACCGTGCTGCCGGGCTCACCGATTACGGTCGAGGACATTCATAACGCCACCTCGATGACGTATCCGCAAGTGTACCGGATGACCATGACCGGCGAGCGGCTGAAAGAGATTCTCGAGGACGTGGCCGACAATCTGTTCAACCCCGACCCGTACTACCAGCAGGGCGGCGACATGGTTCGCTGCGGCGGGCTTGGTTACACGATCGATATCGGCAAGCCGATGGGTCAGCGCATCTCCGCGCTCACGCATCTCAAGAGCGGGCAGCCGGTCGATGCGAAGAAGGACTACGTCGTCACCGGCTGGGCCAGCGTGAACGAAGGCACGCAAGGTCCGCCGGTCTGGGAACTGGTCGAAAAATATGTCTCCCGCAAAAAGACGGTGCGCGTCGAGCCGAATACGGCGGTGAAGGTTCTGGGCGTCTGATCGGCGCGACTGGTTCGTCCGTGCACCGATCGGCGATTGACATATTCATGGTTTAGAATGTATTGGCCGGGTAGAGGACCATGCCATGACCGATCCGACCGATCCGAAGCTCTTGGCGTCACGCCGCGGATTCCTGACAGGCGCCGCGGGGCTCGGCGGGGCGGCGCTGCTCGGCGCGCCGAACGCGCTTGCCGGCGATCCGCAGAACCTGCCCCCCAACATTCCCGATTGGACGCGTACGCTCGGCGACGGCGTCGCCGTGCGCGCTTATGGAAAACCGTCCAAGCACGAAGCGAATGTCATCCGCCGCGACGTGCAGTGGCTGACGGCAAGCCGGGAGTCCTCGGTGAGCTTCACCCCGCTGCATGACCTCGACGGCATCATCACGCCGAACGGCCTGTGCTTCGAGCGCCACCACTCCGGAATCGCCGAGATCAATCCGGACGATCACCGCCTGATCATCCATGGGCTGGTCGACAAGCCGCTGATGTTGAGCATGGAGGACCTCAAGCGTTTCCCGCGCGTCAACCGCATCCATTTCCTCGAATGCGCCGCCAATTCCGGCATGGAGTGGCGCGGCGCGCAGTTGAACGGCTGCCAGTTCACGCATGGCATGGTGCATTGCGTCGAATATACCGGCGTTCCGCTTCGACTCTTGCTGCAGGAAGCGGGGCTGAAAACAAACGCGAAATGGCTGATGGCGGAAGGCGCGGACTCCTCGGCGATGAACCGCTCGCTGCCGCTGCAAAAGGCGCTCGACGATTGCCTCGTCGCCTATCGCATGAACGGCGAGATGCTGCGTCCCGAGCAGGGCTACCCCGTCCGCCTCGTCGTTCCCGGCTGGGAAGGCAATATCTGGGTCAAATGGCTGCGCCGCATCGAGGTGGGCGACGAGCCTTGGTACACGCGCGAGGAGACGTCGAAATACACCGATCTCCTGAGCGACGGCCGGGCGCGGAAATTCACCTTCGTCATGGACGCGAAATCGGTCATCACAGCGCCGACGCCGCAGGCCCCGCTGAAGCACAAGGGCTTCGCCGTGATCTCAGGCCTTGCCTGGTCGGGACGGGGCAAGATCAAGCGAGTCGACATATCGCTCGACGGCGGCCGCAACTGGCGCGAAGCGAAAATCGACGGTCTCGTTCTCGACCGCGCGCTGACGCGCTTCTATTTCGAACTCGACTGGAACGGCGAGGATCTCCTGCTGCAGTCGCGCGCGATGGATGACACCGGCTACGTCCAGCCGACCAAAGCGGATCTGCGCAAATTCCGCGGCACGAACTCAATCTACCACAACAACGGCATCCAGACCTGGCATGTGCTGCCGAGCGGCGAGGTGGAAAATGTTGAAGTGTCGTAGTGGGCTTGCCTTCGTTGCGGCCGCATTGACGGCCGGCGCCATCGCCGCGCCGACGGCCTTCGCCCAGTCGAAGAAATCAGAGCCCGCCAGGTCCGCGACCGCCCAGCCGGTCAAGGCCGAAGCGGGCAAAGGCGAAGCGAAGCGAAAATTCAACATCGGCCGCGAAGCCACGCCGAAGGAGATCGCAGGCTGGGACATCGACGTCCGCCCCGACGGGCAGGGGCTGCCGGACGGCAAGGGGTCGGTGCAGGAGGGCGAAGAGATCTACATGGCGCGTTGCGCCGCCTGCCATGGCGAGTTCGGCGAAGGAGCGGGGCGCTGGCCGCATATCGCCGGCGGCAAGGGATCGCTTGCGACCGACGACCCGAACAAGACGGTCGGCTCGTATTTCCCCTACCTCTCGACCCTGTTCGACTATGTGCGCCATGCGATGCCCTTCGGCGACTCGCAATCGCTCACGAATGAAGAGCTCTACGCCGTCGTCGCCTACATCCTCAACCTGAACGACATCGTCGACGACAAGTTCGTGCTGACCAAGGAGTCCTTCAAGACGATCAGGATGCCGAACGAAAAGGGTTTCTTCGAGGACGACCGCGAGACCGCGGAAAAGGCGTTCTGGACTCCGAACCCGTGCATGACAAACTGCAAGCCGGAACCAGCCAAGATCGTCGGCCGGGCCCGCATCCTCGACGTGACGCCGGATGAGGACAAAAGGAAGGGCGGCCCAAAGGTCGATTGACGGAGGGCAACGTCCTCTCTCGCGCCCCCTCGCCGGAGCAGCTTCTTTCCCATCTATCCGAACAAAGGGAACGTTTTTGACGGGTATCCTTGCTAAACCTGTGACCAGCGCACGATCGCAGTGGAGACCCGGATAGTGCCATATAGAGAATCGGTTCCTATGATCTCGGCAGGCTTGGCCCTGACGGCGGTGCTGCTGATGCCTTGCGGCCTGAGAGCGTCCAACAAGCCCGATCTCGAATATGGCGCCTATCTCGCGTCCGAATGCCGGGGCTGCCACCGGCCGCAGGCCGCAGCCGGCGCCACGATTCCCGATCTCGCCGGCATGGCGGAAGCGACCTTCCTGGAGGTCATGAAAGCCTATCGCGAAAAGCGCCTGGCCAATCCGGTCATGCAGACCATCGCCGGGCGTTTCAACGACGACGATCTTGCCGCACTGGCGGCCTATTTCGCGCGCCAGCAAACACCCGCTAAGATGAAGCCATAAAAGTCCTGGGAGGGTCAGATGAGTCAGATTTCACGCCGCCGGTTCACCGGCTTGGCCGGCGCTTCGCTGGCGGCGCTCGCAACTACGCCGTTGGCCGCGCCGCGCGCCATCGGGCAGGCCAAACCGAGATTGATCGTCGTCGGCGGCGGGCCGGGCGGCGGCACCGTCGCCCATTACGTCGTGAAAGACGCCGGCGGAGCGGTCAATGTCACGCTGCTCGAGCCGCAGAAGGAATTCACCACCTGCTTCTTCTCGAACATCTATGTCGGCGGATTCCGCGACTTCAAATCGATCACGCACAATTACGAGGGCTTGAAAAAGGCCGGCGTGAATGTCGTGCCGGAAGCCGCGCTCGCCGTCGACCGCGACAAGAAGCTCGTGAGACTCGCGGGCGGCGTGAGCCTTCCCTATGACCGGCTGGCGATCGCGCCGGGGATCGACATCAAGTTCGACTCCGTTCCCGGCTATTCGGAAGCCGCCGCAGACATCATGCCGCACGCCTGGAAGGCCGGCGCGCAGACGCAGTTGCTGGTCAACAAGCTGAACGCGCTGCAGGACGGCGACACGATCGTGATGATCGCGCCTCCAAATCCCTATCGCTGCCCGCCCGGACCCTATGAGCGGATTTCCATGTTCGCTCACGTCCTGAAGACGAAGGGGCATACGAAGTCGAAGATCATCATCATCGATCCGAAGGAGAACTTCTCCAAGCAGGCGCTCTTCATGGAAGGTTGGGAGAAGCACTATCCGGGCATGATCGAGTGGCAGGACCCGAAGATGCATGGCGGCATCAAAGGCGTCGACCCCAAGACCAATGAAGTCCGCACCGATCTTGCGAGCTACAAGGCCGCTCTCGTCAACGTCATCCCGGCGCAGATGGCGGCCAAGATTGCGCGCGACGCGAACTTGACCAACCAGACGGGGTGGTGCCCCATTGATCCGGCGTCGATGAAGTCGACGATGGATCCGAACGTTTTCGTCATCGGCGACGCCTGCATTCCCGGGGACATGCCGAAATCGGCGTTCTCCGCGAACAGCCAGGCGAAGGTTGCGGCGATGGTGATCCGAAGCGAGCTTGCCGGCGCGCGCATCTTCCCGGCGCGCTATGCGAACACCTGCTGGAGCCTGATCGCGCCGGATGACGATGTGAAGGTCGGCGGCGCCTATGAGCCCGGCGAGGGAAGGATCAAGGCGACGAGCACCTTCGTGAGCCAGAAGGCCGAGCCGGACGACGTCCGCAAGCAGAACTACAAAGAATCGATCGACTGGTACAACGGCATCGTGGCCGACGTCTTTGGCGCTAAGGCGTGACCGCGTCCTCCGTGTCCCTTAACCGGGCAGGAGGGCGGGAAGCCTACATCTGCCTCAGGCGGGCGAGCACCTTGAGCCCCGGATAGCCGTCGGGCTCAAGGCCGACCTTGCGCTGGAACGCGGCGACCGCGCGCATCGTATCGGGACCGATGCGGCCGTCGGTCCCGCCGGTGTCGAACCCGGCTTTTGTCAGGCGCTGCTGAATCTCCTGCAGCTCGGCGATCGTCATCGTGCGCTCGCCGCCGGGGAACGGCTGCACGAACGGTCCTTCGCCGCGAATGCGGTCGCCGAGATGGGCGATCGCGAGCGTATAGTTGAACGAGGGATTGTAGGAGCGGATGGCAAAGAAGTTCTGCGTCACGAGAAACGACGGTCCGCCGCGAACGGGCGTCGCAAGCCTTGCTTGTTCGTTTGCGCGTGGAAACGCTTTTCCGTCCGCGCGCGCGAGGCCGAGCTTTTGCCAGGCGGCGATCGTGCGCTGGCCCGTGGCAGCGCCGCGAAGCGCGGGCGGCAGGCGCACCTCATAGCCCCAGGCTTCGCCGCGGCGATAACGCCCGCGCTGCACGAGATAGCGCGCGGAGCCGGCCAATGCGTCGTCCAGCGAGAAGGGCGTGATCCGTCCGTCCTTGTCGTAATCGACGCCGATATTCAGCCAGACCTCAGGCATCCATTGCGTGTGGCCCATGGCACCGGCCCAGGAACCGATCATCTCGGTGGGGTTCGACCATCCGCGCTCGACGATGACGAGCGCGTTCAGCAGTTCCTTTTCCCAATAGGCGCGGCGGCGCGGCTCGCCCCAGGCGAGCGCCGCAAGCGCAGGAAAGACGGGCCGCATATGGCGCGGATTGGTCACCACGTCGCCGAAGGCCGACTCCATGCCCCAGAGCCCGAGCATGTGATGGCGGTCAACGCCGTAGTCCTGCTCGATGCGCGCGAACAGCGCAGCGTGCTCCTTCGCCCGCGCGCGGCCGGTGTTGATGCGCCACTCCGAGACGCGCCGATTAAGATACTGCCAAACCTCCTCGCTGAATTCCGGCTGCGCGCGATCGAGCGCGTATACGGACGTGTCCGGCTTGATTCCGCTCATCACGCGCGTGTAGGTCGCGTCCGAGACGCCGCGCGCCCGCGCCCGCGAACGGAATTGCTCGACCCATTGCAGGAATCCCAGGCGGCTGGACTGCGCGCGCGAGCCGCCGGCTCCGAGAAGCGTGGCAGTGCCGCCGAGAAGGGACGCCAGTACGATTCGCCGCGAAACAAGCGTCATGCGTCTGTTTCCGACGAATGCGCCGCGCTTGGCAAGTGGCTCACGCGGCGGGCGGAGCGACCAGCCGCCGATAAAGGTGCCAGGTTGCGTGCCCCAGAATCGGCAAGACAACGAGCAGTCCGAGGAAGACCGGAAGCGCCGCCAAGAACAAGAGGACGACAACCACGGCGGCCCAGCCGATCATCGCCACGGGGCTTGTCACAACGGCACGGACGCTCGTGATCATCGCCGTGACGAAATCCACGTCGCGATCGAGCAGGAGCGGAAATGAAACGACGGTGAGCGAAAACAGAAGAAGAGCCAGGAGCGCGCCCACGATGTTCCCGACTAGCAGGAACATGAGCCCGTCGGGCGTCGTCAGCACGACGTGCAGGAAATCGCTGAGCGAGGCGAATGAGCGAAAACCCAAGAAAAGCGCCAGCAGAAGCCGCACCTGATACATCCAGATGACGAAAATGAAAAGCGTGACGAACGCCATCCAGCCGAGCTCACGGCGTCCCTGCGCGAACACCACGCCGAGCACCGCGCTCCATTCGAGCGGATCGCCGCGTTCGCGTCGCCGGCTCACCTCATAGAGCCCGACGGCGACGAACGGGCCGATCAGCGCGAAGCCGGCCGCCATCGGATACATCAGATAGGTCCAGCCGAGCGCGAAGGCCGCGAGATAGATCGCGATGCCACCCGCGGCATAAACGGCGCCGAAGAACAGGCCAAACATCGGCGCGGCCTGAAAGTCCCGCAACCCGGATACGAAGGCCTCGGCAATGTCGGTGACGGCAATGCGGCGGACGATGGGATCGCGTCTGCCGACCTCCGGCGTCGGGGATAAGGTGGCCGGTTGATCGCTCATGGTCTGCCTCCCTCGGCTGCGATTATGCCGAGCCCGCCCGGCGACGCAAATCCGCCGACCGCCAGGGCGGTGACATTTGGCAAATTCGCGGCTCACGCCGCCACTGAAATTGCCGGGCCAAGAACCCGATGCAGCTCCGCGCGTTGAGGAGGTACAAAGACGGGAGGTCGGCAATGCTCAAGCGTGTATTGCCCCTGGTTGGGCTGCTCCTCACATCCTTTCCTGCTTCGGCAGACATCGTGATCGACCAGGCCATGATCGTCGGAGGCGAACTCCGTGTCGTCGGCCGGCTGATCAAGACGCGCGCCGATACCGTCAGCCTCGACGGGAACTATGAGACGAAACTTGTCGATGGGCGGTTCATGTTCCGCCTTCCCTATCTGCCCCCGCGCTGCATCGTCGAGTTGAAGGCAGGCGAGGTCGTGCGCGAAGCAGTGGTCGGCAATTGTGGTCCGCGCGGAGCGCGCGGTCCCGAAGGTGTTGCCGGACCTCGCGGAGAGGCGGGCCCCGCAGGAGTCGCCGGGATCGCCGGTCCTCCCGGGGCGCAGGGACCTGCAGGACCACCCGGGCCGCCTGGAGGCCTTGGCCCGGTTGGGCCGCAAGGTCCTCAAGGGTCGGCAGGCGAGGCAGGTCCGCCCGGCCCCGCGGGTCCGCAGGGTCCGATGGGTGTCGCCGGACTTCCCGGCGCACGGGGCGAGGTCGGACCCGCAGGCCCGCCCGGAATCGCGGGAGCTGTCGGCCCGCCCGGACCTCGCGGCGATGCCGGCCCGCCGGGACCGGCCGGCGCCCTGGGGCCGCCGGGGCCACAAGGTCCTCCGGGGCCGCAAGGTCCCGAGGGCAAGGCGAGCAGCAGCGTTTCGCTTCGCGTGCTGGTCGAGACCTGCGGCGACGGATTCCGCTGCATCGCGCGCTGTGATCATGACGAGTTCGCAATCAACGGCACGTGTCAGAGCGGCGACCGCTTGAGCATGGACGAAAACAGCATCTATTGTGTGTCGGAGAACGGCAGCGCAGGCTCGCGGTCGGCGCGCGCCATCTGCGCGCGGAAGCAAAGCGACATTACCGCCGTCGCCCCGGCTCGATAACGGCGCGCGTTCGGTTTGGGATCGCTCGAGGTCGCTCAGAGTAGGGAGTTGTGCTAGGGCCTCCCAGGTCGGCGACCCATGCGAGTCGTCAGATAGGCCATGCAAGCCGGATCTGAATGTCGGACATCGTCACGCTGACCATGAATCCCGCAATCGACCTTTCGACCGCGACGGATCGTGTCGAGGCGGTTCGCAAGCTGCGTTGTGCAACGGAATTGCGTGATCCAGGCGGCGGCGGCATCAATGTGGCACGCGTCGTCCGCCGTTTCGGGGTTCACGTCGCCGCGCTTTTCCCGGTCGGCGGGGAGATCGGCGAGCTTCTGCGCCGATGCGTTTCTCTCGAAGGCATCCATACGATCGTCACCGAGATCGCGCACGAGACACGGGAGAATTTCACGGTCTTCGAAGAGTCGACCGGCCGGGAATTCCGCTTCGTATTGCCGGGGCCGCCTTTGAGCGAGAACGAGTGGCGGCGCTGCCTTGACCTTGCTGCAGGGCTCATTCCGCATCCGCGGTATCTCGTGGTGAGTGGCAGCCTGCCGACCGGCGTGCCGGACGATTTCTACGTGCACCTGACGCGTCTGGCGCGGGGGTGGGGGGCCAAAGTGGTGCTCGATACCTCCGGACCGGCGCTTGGAGCGACGCTCCAAGAGGGCGTGTATCTCGTGAAGCCGAGCTTGCGGGAATTCCGCGAGCTGTTGGGTGAGCCGCTGCGCGAGGAGGCCGACTGGGTCGCCGGATGTCGGCGGATCATTGACGGAGGCCAAGCCGAGATCGTTGCCCTCACGCTCGGCGAGCGAGGCGCCATCGTGGCGGCAGGAGATGCCGTCTGGCGGGCGCGCCCGCTGCCGATCACGCCGCGGAGCGCCGTGGGCGCCGGCGACAGCTTCCTCGGAGCGATGATCTGGCAACTCGCCGGCGGCGCAAGCTTGGACCAGGCGTTCCGTTATGCGGTGGCGGCCGGATCGGCTGCGCTGCTCACGCCCGGAACCGAGCTGTGCCGGCGCGACGATGTCGAGCGGCTCCTGCCGGATGTCGCGATCGAGAAGCTGTGATCGCCCGAAAGCCGATCCGCCGGCGCGGGCCATGGTCGATGACGGCGGGCGCTCGAGTGGCTTGGCGGGCTCCGGCGCAGTGTGGCGCGCCACGAGTCGATGAAGATGGGCACTATTCTTTCGCCCTAGCGCTATCATGTCAGCGCCTGCTGCGCGATCCATCGGCAATGCTGCGAGCCGCAGCGATTTGCACCACCCCTGGCGCGGTGCCGGCATTGTTCTCCGAACATGTCTCACGCGACGCGGCGCCTCTTTGACGTCTGTCCACTCGCCACGGGGCGCGCTGAAAGGGTTAGACCCAGGGCGTGAACGATGCGCATGACCGTGCCGAATTCGGGATTGCCGGTCTCCCCGAGCGCCTTGTACAGGCTTTCGCGGTTCAAGCCGGCCTTCTTCGCAATCCCACCCATACCGCGTGCACGCGCAACGAGACCAAGGGCGTCACGCACGAAATTCGCGTCACCGGATTCGAGCGCCGCCGCGATATAGGCAACCTGACGCTCTTCGGTGTCGAGATAGTCGGCAGCATCAAATCGCGTTGTCTTGGGCATCATAATGTCTCCGCCAGCTTCTGAGCCCTTTTGATATCCTTCGGTTGCGTGCGCTTGTCGCCCCCACACAACAGGATCACAATCTGTGCTCCGCGATGCACATAGTAAATCTGGTAACCCGGCCCATAGTCGATGCGCATTTCGAGGACGCCCTGACCGACGCCTCTGGTGTCGCCGGGATTTCCCATCTCCATGCGGCGAATGCGGCCGACAATGCGCGCGACCGCATTGGCATCCCTCAGACGGTGCAGCGAGCCCGAAAACTCCTCCGTCTGACGCACCTCGATCATGAGGATTTAATGTAGCCCATAGACTACAAGACGTCAAGCGATATCGGCGCTATTGAGCCAGACGCCAAGCTCAAGCGGCTTCTATGACGCGATCGAGAAGGGCATCGCCGATCTCGCCGACCCGATGCTGAAGGAGCGCGTAGCAGAACTAAAGTCCATCCGTGATCAGCCCCGCGCCGACGCAGAGCGCGCTCAGGATGCGATTGAGCGCGTCGGGCCGAGCATCACGCCGCAGGTTCTGAAAGCATTCGGCAGGCAGGCCCGCAAGCGCATGCCCACCCGAGAGCGCTGGGTACCGCCGCGACCACCTCCGCGCGAACGAAGTTCGCATCAAGGGGTCGAAGAGCGACTGCTGCGCACGCTCGTCGAGGGCAAAACGGCGGGTTTTGGCGTTCCCAGATTTGTACCGAATTGGCGCGCCCTAGGGGAATCGAACCCCTGTTTCCGCCGTGAAAGGGCGGCGTCCTGGACCGCTAGACGAAGGGCGCGCGCGGGTCCCGCGCAGTCGGAGCGCAGGAAGGCGCGGCGACGTATACCAGCTTTGCCGCACCCGGCAAGCACACGCGACGGCGTTACGCGCGGTGCTCCAAAAGTCAATCGGATCCGGCTGTTGCTCCTGTGTCTCACCAGTGACCGGTGTTCGGCATCGAGACCCAAGGCTCCTGCGGAGGGAGCGCATCGCCTTTTTGCAGAAGCTCGATCGAGTGCCGGTCCGGGGAGCGTACAAACGCCATCTGGCCGTCGCGCGGCGGCCGGTTGATCGTCACCCCGGCCTTCATCAGCCGCTCGCAGGCGTCGTAGATGTTGTCCACCTCATAGGCGAGGTGGCCGAAGTGGCGGGCCTCCCCATAATCCTCGGTGTCCCAGTTATACGTGAGCTCCACCAGCGGTGCGGGCCGCCCGCCGGCGGTGCTGCCCGCAACCAGTTCGCCGTCCGCCGGAGCGGCCAGAAAGACGAGGGTGTAGCGGGCCTTGGGATTGTCATGCCGGCGGACTTCTTTCAGCCCGAGCTTGCGGCAATAGAAATCAAGCGCCTCGTCAAGGTTGCGAACGCGCAGCATCGTGTGCAGGTATCTCATCGTGAACTCGCTTCCCGTCCAAGAGCGCCACTTGGCGAACGTAGTATGATTGCCTCCGACCTCAAGTCCGCCATAGGCCGGCTCGAACGTCTGATCGAGACCAGCGGCCGCGTGCTCCCCTTCACCGGGGCCGGAATCTCGACCGAGTGCGGCATTCCCGATTTTCGCTCGCCGGGCGGCATCTGGACCCAGAACCGGCCGATCCCCTTCGATGAATTCCTCGCAAACCAGGAGAGCCGGGATGAGGCTTGGCGCCGGCGCTTCGCGATCGAAGAACATTTCGGCACTGCAAAACCGGGCCGCGGACATTTGGCGCTGGCAAGCCTGTACAAATGCGGCAAAGCGCCCGCGATCGTGACGCAGAACATCGACAATCTGCATCAGGCGTCGGGCGTCGCGCCGGCCGACGTGATCGAGCTGCACGGCAATACCACCTATGCCGTGTGCCTGGATTGCGCCGCCCGCTACGAAATCCCATGGGTCCGAACACGCTTCACGGCGGAGGGCCGAGCGCCCGTTTGCCCCGGCTGCGGCGGTTTCATCAAGACGGCCACGATCTCGTTCGGTCAGTCGATGCCCGACGAGCCGATGCGCCGCACGCAGGAGCTGGTTCTCGTGAGCGACCTGTTCATATCGATCGGAAGCTCGCTCGTTGTCTGGCCGGCAGCGGGATTCCCGATGATGGCCAAGCGGAACGGTGCAACGCTCGTGATCCTCAATCGTGAGCCGACGGAGTTCGACGCGTGGGCCGATCTGGTGATCCGCGAGGACATCGGGACCGTCCTCGCGCCGTTCATCGCAAAAAGTGTTGCACGATAGACATACCTATTCACAGGCCGTGTCCGGTCGGCAACTTTGTTCTTTAAGCACGCCACCGCGGTGTTATCTTCGCCGACAAGAAGATTCGACGGAAGCGCCCCTGAAGAGGCGCCTTAAGCAACGGCGGCGTTCAGAGTTATGACGTCGGAGGGCATGGGGCCAAAGGGATCGGGGTCAGCCTATGGGCTGGCGACCGATATTGTCGGTGATCTCGGCGACGATACCGCCGTCAGCGTCATCGAACTGACCGGCGCAATCAAATGGTTCGATGTTTCAAAAGGGTACGGGTTCATCGTACCGGATAACGGCTTGCCGGACATCCTTCTGCATGTGACGTGTCTGCGCCGCGACGGCTACCAGACCGCCTATGAGGGCGCGCGAGTCATCTGCGAGGTGCTGCAACGGCCAAAGGGCCTGCAGGCGTTTCGTATCCTGTCCATGGACGAGTCGACGGCGGTCCAGTCTGCGGCGCTCCCGCCACCGCGGACCCATGTCACCGTTCAGCCGACCAGCGGCCTGGAACGTGCCTATGTGAAATGGTTCAACAGGCTGCGCGGGTTCGGCTTCCTGACGCGCGGGGAAGGGACCCCCGACATCTTTGTCCACATGGAGACGCTGCGGCGCTACGGCCTTGCCGAGCTTCGGCCGGGACAATCGGTCCTCGTCCGCTACGGACCCGGTCCCAAGGGGCTGATGGCGGCCGAGGTGCGTCCGGACACCGGGGTTTCGCCACATTGATGGGCCTTTCTGGCCGGATGCGTTCGCTTCCGAAAATCCTGCCTCGCCTTTTCATTCTCATCGCCGCCCTCGCCGCTCTTGCGCTTGCCGGACGATTCCCCGTCGCGGCGGCGGAACGCCAGCCTCTCGAGATCGCAACCGCCACGGGCGTCCATGTATTCTCGGTCGAGTTGGCCGCGACGGACGAGGAGCGCGCCCGCGGGCTCATGTTCCGCAAGGAGTTGCCGGCGGGGCAGGGGATGCTGTTCGACTTCAAGCGGGATCAGGAGGTGTCGATGTGGATGCAGAACACCTACATCCCGCTTGACATGATCTTCATCCGGGCCGACGGGCGCATTCACCGCATTGCCGAGAACACCGAGCCGCTGTCCACCCGCATCGTGTCCTCCGGAGGACCTGTGCGGGCGGTGCTGGAGGTGATCGGCGGGACCGCCAGAAAACTTGGGATCAAGGCAGGCGATCGTGTCGCCCATCCGATGTTCCGCGGCGCCTGGTAGCCCGGATGACGCGGCAGCACGATCCGGGGATGCACATCGCGGCTTGGACGGACGGCTGGAGACCACTTTGAACGCGATCGAGCAAGGCGGTCTGGCGACGCCGGCCGACATCATCGGCTTCTGGCGGGACGCGGGCCCCGACCGCTGGTTTGCCAAGGACGATGCCTTCGATCAACTTTGCCGCGACCGTTTTCTTTTCACCTACGAAGCCGCAGCTCGCGGTGATCTTAAGTCCTGGGAGTTGCAGCCGGAGGGGTCTCTGGCCCTGGTTCTTCTCCTCGACCAGTTTCCGCGCAACATGTTTCGCGGCACTGCGCGGGTCTATGCCACCGACCAAGCAGCCCTGCGCGTGGCGGACCAGGCGATCGACAAAGGCCATGACCTCGGGATCGAGCCCGCGCTGCGCCGGTTCGTCTATCTGCCGTTCATGCACTCGGAGCAGTTGCACGACCAGGAACGGTCCGTCGCGCTGGCCGAGGCATCGGGCGACCAGGACTCGGTCAAATGGGCGCACCATCACGCGGGGATCGTTCGCCGCTTCGGACGTTTCCCACACCGTAACGAAGTCCTGGGCCGGCAGACCACGCCCGAGGAGGCGCGCTTTCTCGAGCACAGCGATTTCCGCGGCTGAGCGGCTCCCTTGCAGGGCGTCAGGGTCGGCTCGTTGCGCCCGGCGCCGCGGGCGGAAACGGCGAGGCGCCGCTAAGTCTTTGAACAGCATCCGCTTGCTGGGCTTTGGCGAAGCGTGTAATCGACGCGGTGGTGACGACAGGTCGCCGCGCCTGAACGGGGCATAGCGCAGTCTGGTAGCGCGGGAGTTTTGGGTACTCCAGGTCGTCGGTTCGAATCCGGCTGCCCCGACCAGGGCGCAAGTGTCCGCAGGGAGAAGAGGACGGGTCCATGACCGCAAGGATCATCAAGCCGGCGAGGACGGCAATGCAGTCCGGCAGTGCCAATACCAAGGACTGGCTGCTCGTGTTCGAGCCGGAGCAGCCCCGCATCATCGAGCCGCTGATGGGCTGGACCTCCTCGGGCGACATGAAGCAGCAGCTTCGTTTGAGCTTCGACACCAAGGAAGAGGCGATCGCCTATTGCGAGCGGCACGGCATTCCCTACCAGGTTTTCGAGACGAAGCAGGCGGCGCGCCGTCCGATGGCTTACGCCGACAACTTCGCCTATGACCGCCGCCTGCCTTGGACTCACTGAACGATACGACCGATAAACAACTCATTGCGCCTGGGGGGACGTCATGCAGCCGCGCGAGCGTCTGGATTTCTCTGCTATCGATCATCGCCCGCCGCTGAGATTTCCGGACGGCGTTCGCCTCGTCGTCTGGCCGGTACTGGCCTTGGAGCACTGGGACATTTCACGCCCGATGGCGCGGATGGTGATCTCGCCGCCGCAAGGGCAGCCGTTGCAGCCCGATCATCCGAACTGGAGCTGGCACGAATACGGGATGCGCGTCGGGTTCTGGCGGCTGAAGAAGCTGCTCGAGCGCCTGCGGGTGAGCCCGACCGTGACGTTGAACGGGCGCGTCTGCGAGACCTATCCGGTGGTCGCGGAAGCCTGCGTCAAGAACGGCTGGGAGTTGAACGCGCACGGCTATGAGCAAATCCCGATGCACAAGCTCGACGACCAGCGCGCGGCGATCGATAAAACGGTGTCGGTGATCGAGAAATTCTCAGGCCGAAAGCCGCGCGGCTGGTTCGGCCCGGGACTGACGCAGACATTCGAGACGCTCGACCATCTCGCGGCGGCGGGCATCGAATATATCGGAGACTGGGTGCTCGACGACGAGCCGGTGACGCTGCGAACGACATCGAAACCGATCGTGGCGCTTCCCTACAATTTCGAGATCCATGACATCGTGCTGATGGCTTTGCAGCAGCAGCCCTCGGAGATGATGTATGTCCGCGCGCTCGAGCAATTCGAGTGGCTTTACAAGGAGGCGGCCGAACGGCCGAAGGTGATGGCGATCGCCATGCACCCTTATTTGTCCGGAATCCCGCATCGCATCGGCCATGTCGAGCGCACCTTCGAGGAGGTGTTGAGCCGGCCAGGAGTCGTGTCCTGGAATGGCGAGCAGATTCTCGACTGGTATCTTTCCCAGAGACGAATGTGAGCACTGCGGAGACGGTCACGTAGCCCGGATGGAGCAAGGCGACATCCGGGATCGGCGCTTCCCGGATTTTCGCTTCGCTCAATCCGGGCTACTGAATGTTGTGGAGCACCGGCGGGGAGGACGGGCGAGAATGCCAGGACAAGCAAGCGCGTCGCGCACGGCCTTCGTGCCGCATGATCTCGAGGCGCCCGTCAAGGGCGCGCCGTCGGGACTGCTCGCGGGTTTGAGCGCGGCGGTCAAGGACATGTACGACATTACCGGCACGCGAACCGGCGGCGGCAATCCCGATTGGCTCGCTGCGCAGAAGCCGGCGTCGTCGAACGCCGCGGCCGTGCAGAAAATCCTCGACGCGGGTGCCGAGATCATCGGCAAAACGGTCTGCGACGAATTCTTCTTCAGCGTCGCCGGCGTGAACGCGCATTACGGCACGCCGGAAAATCCGCGCGCGCCCGGCCGCATACCGGGCGGCTCCTCGAGCGGGTCCGCTTCCGCCACCGCGTCGGGTGCGTGCGACTTCGCGCTCGGAAGCGACACCGGAGGCTCCGTGCGCGTGCCGGCGGCGCTGTGCGGCCTCTATGGCATTCGCACGACGCTCGGACGTGTCGATCTCGCGGGCGCCATGGCCATGTCGCCGAGCTTCGACACCGTCGGATGGTTCGCAAGCGGGCCTGGCGTGTTCCGCAATGTCGGCCGCGTTCTGCTCGACGGCTCGAGCGTGCGCGCCGAAGTCTCTCGCCTCATCGTCGCCGAGGATGCCTTCGCGCAAGCCGATCCCGAGGTGGCCGAGGTTTTGCGTGCCGTGCTCGCGCGCGCGGCGGAGCGTCTGCCGGCTCAGCAGCGCCAGCCGATCGCGCCGAACGGATTCGACTCCTGGCGCGAATGCGTGCGCATCATTCAAGGTTACGAGATCTGGCAGATTTTCGGAGCCTTCATCAAGGAGCGCGGCCCGCGGATCGGTCCGGGGGTGAAGGAGCGGCTTGAATTCGCATCGACGATCTCCGGCGAGGACGTGCGCGCGATGCGCGTCCAGCACGAAAAAGTTCGTGACGACCTGCATCGGCTGCTCACGCCGGGAACGATCGTGGCGCTGCCGACGACGCCGTGCATCGCACCCAGGATCGATGCCGACGCCGCCCTGCTCGATTCCTATCGGACGCGTGTGATGCGACTGACCTGCATCGCAGGTCTCGGTGGCTTGCCGCAGGTTTCGCTGCCTTTGGGCTCCGTCGGCGGCTGTCCGGTCGGGCTCTCGCTCATCGCCTGGGCCGGCGGCGACGAGACGCTTTTGGATGTCGCGGCGGCGATCTCGCGCTATTCTGTCCATCATTCGGCGGCGGCTTGAGCGCCGCGGTTCGGAGGGCATCGTGGCCTACAAAGCGGAAATTCCCTATGGGGCCTATTGGAGCACCCCGTTCGCGCGCTGGCAGGGCGCGCTCTCCAATCTCAACTCGGTCGAGTTCGCCGCGCATGTCACGAAAAAGGAGCTTGCCCGCCGAAACATTCCGGGCGAGGCGATCGATCACGGCGTGCTCGGGATCAGCGTGCCGCAAAAGCATTCCTTTTACGGCATGCCGTGGCTCGCGGGCCTGGCCGGTCTCGATCAGGTGGCCGGCCCCACGGTCATGCAGGCTTGCGCGACCGGCGCGCGCGTTCTCCTGACCGGCGCGCAGGAAATCGAGAGCGGTCTGTCGAATGTCTCGCTGACGGTCACTTGCGACCGCACCTCCAATGGGCCGCACATCTATTATCCCAATCCGCGCGGACCGGGAGGAACCGGTTCGCACGAAGATTGGGTGATGGACAACTTCAATTGCGATCCGCTCGGGCGCCACGCGATGGTGCGGACGGCGGAGAATGTCGCGCACAAGCACCAGATCACGAGCGCCGAGCAGCATGAGGTCGTGCTCAAGCGCGAAGCGCAGTATCGCGACGCGCTGGCCGACGATCATGCCTTCCAGAAGCGATACATGAGCCTACCCTTCGAGGTTCCGGACCCCGCCTTTCGTAAGACCGCAGCGACCATGCCGGGCGACGAGGGGATCAACTTTTCGACGGCGGAGGGACTTGGGAAGCTCAAGCCGGTGATCGAGGGCGGCAGCGTGACGTTCGGCGGGCAGACGCATCCGGCGGACGGCAACGCGGCGATCGTGCTCGCCTCGCCGGAGCGCGCGAAGGAGCTCAGCCGCGACGGACAAGTCCGTATTCGTCTGCACGGTTTTGGCGCGGCGCGCGCGGCCCTCGCCTATATGCCGGAAGCGCCGATCCCGGCGGCAAAGCGCGCGCTCGACGAAGCGGGCAAGAAGGTCGGCGACATGACCGCCATCAAGACGCACAATCCGTTCGCCGTGAACGACATCCTCTTTTCGCGGCAGACCGGCGTCGCGGTCGACAAGTTCAACAATTACGGCTGCTCGCTTGTCTGGGGCCATCCGCAGGCCCCGATGGGCACGCGGGCCATCATCGAGCTGATCGAGGAGCTCGCCCTTTGCGGCGGCGGCTTCGGCCTTTTCACCGGCTGCGCCGCCGGCGATACGGCGATGGCGGTGGTCCTCGAGGTGACGGATCGCTGAGTTTTATACTGCAAAATAACCGATGATCGTTTGCGGCCACAGTTGATGTGGATCAATTCAAGTCATCCGAATCCCTTCATACTTTAGTTCAAAGAAGAACAAAGAACATCGCTGCCCCCGGAGGAAGCCCGATGGAGAGGCACGTCGTCTTGATCCGGTAGCGTTTTCGCATGATCCCGGATCGGCGCATTGGACGCGGTTCGGCCGGCCACACCGAAGCTCACCGGATTGCAGGGATACCATCCCATGCCGCGCCATATCGTCAGACTGATCCTACTTTTGGTGGCTGCAGGCGTCGTCGCCCTGCTGTCGATCAGATTTTTCACCGTCGAGTCGTTCTACCGCTACGGCCATTACAGGGGCGATTCGGTTGCCGAGATCGCCGCGGACAAGCCGAACTTCAAAGGTGTCGCTTTCTGTCAATCCTGCCACGCGGAGCGCGTGGCGGAGTGGTCGAAAGGAGCGCACAACCGTCCCGAGGCCGGGAAGGTCGTCACTTGTGAAGGCTGCCACGGCGCCGCCGCGAGTCGACGGCCGCACGGCGTCGTTGCGGCATCCATGGCCGGCGCCGAACATCCGAAGGATTTGAAAATGGAGGTCCCCGCCGACACGCGGCAGCTTTGCACGCTCTGTCACGAACGGACGGCCGGGCGGCCCGCTGAGCAGCCGCAGATCGTTGTCGCCGATCACGCGGGCGCGCAGCAATGCAGCGTTTGTCATAACCCCCATTCGCCCAAGCTCGCCTCCGCGGCGGCGGCGACAAGTGCGGGAAACGCCGGCGCGGGCAAGGCGAAGGCGGCGGCTTGCGCCGGCTGCCACGGGGCCGAAGGGATCGGCAAAGACCTTCCCGGCCCGACATTGGCGGGACAGAACGAGGCTTACTTCATCGAAGCCATGAAGGCCTATGCAAACGGCGCTCGCAAGGATGCGATGATGAGCCCGGCCGCTCGCGGATTGAGCAATCAGGACCTCGCGGACCTCGCCGCCTATTATGCCGCTCAAAAATGCCAAAGCAGCCTTGCCGGAAGCAGGCAGGCTTCGGCGGCGGCCGCAAAGTGCGTCGCCTGCCACGGCGCCGACGGTGTGAGCGCCAACCGCGCATGGCCGCACCTTGTCGGCTTCTCCAAGGCGCATCTCGTCGACGCGCTGCAGGCCTACAAAAGCGGCGCCCGCAAAGACCCGATGATGGCGGGCGTTCTCAAGACCATGAGCGACGCCGAAATCGATGGCGCGGCTGCCTACTATGCCGCCGCCACTTGCAGGTGACGCGCGGGAAAACCGGACTGGAGTTGATCCAATGGACCAGGAAGAACGGCGCGAGGAGCACGATGCGGAGCGTCGCGAGTTCTTGAGTTGCCTTGCAGGCGCGCTTGCCTGCGGCGCCGCGGGGGTCGCCGCCGGGATTGCGTCGCCGGAGCCCGCATCCGCGGCGCCTGCTGCTCCGCCGCCGGCGATCCCGGGCTATGACTGGACCAAGCATCGCTGGGCGTTCGGCGTCGATGCCACGAAATGCATCGGGTGCCTGCGCTGTGTGGAGGCGTGCAAGGTCGAGAACGACGTGCCGCGCAACCCACACCAGTTCCGGACCTGGGTCGAGCGCTACGTCTACCTCGAAGGCGAAGACCACGCGCGCATCGACAGCCAGCAGGATCCGGTGAACATCGCCGCCTCCGGTTCGAAAGGCCGCTACCGGTTTGCCGACCGCTACCGCGACGCCAAGGTGGAGAAAGCGTTCTTCGTGCCGAAGCTGTGCAATCAATGCACGCATCCGGCCTGCGTGCAGGTTTGTCCTGTCGGCGCAACGTACAAAACCGAGGACGGCGTCGTCCTCATCGACCACGATTACTGCATCGGCTGCCGCTACTGTGTTCAGGCCTGTCCCTACGGGGCGCGCTATTTCAACGAGGAGACCGGCGTCTCGGACAAGTGCACCTGGTGCTATCACCGCATCACCAAGGGCATGCAGCCGGCCTGCGTCGAAGTCTGCCCGACCGGCGCGCGCATTTTCGGCGACCGCAATGACAAGCAGAGCACGGTCAGCCGCTTCATTCGCGACAACCGGGTGCAAGTGCTCAGGCCGGAATCCGGCAATGCCCCGAACGTCTTCTACGTGGGCATCGACAAAGAGGTGAACTAGTGGAAACGCTTCCCCACATCGCGCCCTATACCGGCTGGGTCTATCCGAATGAGACGGTGTTCGAGTGGTCCGTGCTGATCGCCGTCTATCCCTATCTGACGGGCCTCGTGGCCGGGGCGTTCACGGTGTCCAGCCTCTACCAGGTGTTCGGCTTCGAGCGGCTAAAGCCTGTCGCGCATCTCGCGCTTCTGACGTCGCTGTGCTTCATGGTGTTTGTTCCCACGCCTTTGCTGTTGCATCTCGGGCATCCCGAGCGCGCCTTCAACGCGACGCTCACGCCGCACTGGACCTCGGCCATGGCCATGTTCGGGTATTTCGCGAGTTTCTACGTGCTGCTCCTGCTGGTGGAAGGCTGGTTTGCGTATCGTCCTTTCATCGTCGAACAAGCACAGAAACGCACCGACTTGCTCGGACGCTTCTATCGCCTGCTGACGCTGGGCTCCTACGATGTCTCAGCGTACGCGATGAGCTACGACCGGAAGTGGCTGTTCGCGCTGGCGGTCATCGGAATACCGGGCGCGCATGGACTGCACGGCTATGTCGGCTTCATGTATGGCTCGCTCAAGTCGCGCGAATGGTGGTCATCCGATCTGATGCCGGTCATTTTCCTGTTCTCCGCCATCATCTCGGGCGTCGCGCTGCTCGTCGTGCTGTATGTGGCGTCGTGCAAGCTGCGCAAGGTCCCGGTGGATCTCGCTTGCCTCAAGGGTCTCGCCTATACGATCTGGGGCTTCATCATGATCGCGATTGCGCTGGAAGCCCTGGAGTTCGCGAATATCGTCTACAAAGGACGCGAAGGCGTCGACATGATCATGCAATATGTCACCGGCCGGCTGCTGATCCCTTATTTCATCCTTCAGTTTGCGGTCGGGGCGATCACGCCGTTTCTCTTGCTGTCCTACATGATCTGGCGCGGCACGACGGGGCGTGCGTTGATTGTCGGCGTCACTGTGAGCGCCTGCCTGGTGCTCTTCTCGGTGTTCATGATGCGCTGGAACGTGGTGATCGGCGGGCAGGAGATCTCGAAGACCGGCAAAGGTCTCCTGTTCTATCAGCCGACCATCTGGGGCAGGGAAGGGATCGTCATGGCCGTGGTGCTCACGCTTGCGCCGATCGGCCTCTTGTGGGTCTTGGCGCAATTGTTTCCGCCTTGGCATGACCACGAGGAGCCCGCCGCGGCCGAGCAGTCCGCGGCGACGGCGCCCCGGCCGCTGCCGGCCTGAGGCGGTTCACTCGGCCGGCTGCACGGCTGCCTTCGGGATATCGCCGCCCATCCGCACCAACACGGCCTGCGGAGGCGAGGAGAACCACATCTGGTACATGCTCACGAACCACATGAAGGTGAAGGAGAGGCCATTGACCGCGCCGGCCCCGATCACCACGAAGGCGAAGGGGTGGTAGAGCTTGGTGAAATACCACGAGAGGATGTCGAGGCAGATCGACAGGAACGGCAGGCCGACAACCGCGCACTTGAACCAGACCGGCCGCAGATAGGCGTGGCTGAATATGTAGCCCACGATGAAGAAGATGAACGTCATGCCGAACAAATGGATGTGCGACACACGCACGAGCGTGAAGAGGGGCGTGCCGGTGTCCATCTCCGTCACCTTCTTCACGTTGTCGAAGCCGTCGAGGTTCGCGAGGTGCGGATTGCTGCCGTCGTGGCAGGTGAGACAACGCTTTTCAAGCGTGGGCCGGACCAGCTTCTCGTAGTCCGCGCGAGACGCGCCCGAGCGCGACCATTCCACGAGCGTGCTGAGCTCGTCGCGCGGCAGCATGGCGGCCATCGATCCGCGCAGCGCCGATTCCAGGCGTGAGGCCTTGCCACTGCCGGAATACGCGACCACGATGTCTTGGTAAGACAGCATCATCGGGTTGCCGGTGCCCTTGCCGGCATAGGTGTGGAACACGTAGATCATCGCAAACAGATAACCCAAGCCGAGAACGAGCAAGGCGCCGGTAAAAAGGACCCGCGTACTGTAGGGCAGTTCCGAAAAGTGCCGATATTGCCGGTGCAGCTGAATTTCGTTCATTGTTCGGTTCCATCGAATGCGGGTCGATTCACAAGAACGCGACGCTTCGTCTTGCGCTTGCGCGCAGCCGTCTCACTGCCAAAGAAGCGTTGCGGCATCGGGATCATATACCTTCTCATCGGCCCGGCGTGTTGATGAAGATGACGGCGCGGGCCCGCTGCCGCGCGTAGTGAGCGGCGAGGTTCTTGATATCGGACTCCCTGAGCGCATCGCTCATGGCGGCCATTTCCGAACTCTTGCGCGTGTGCGCCCGGTAGGAGGCCAGCACCCGTTCGAGGTATTCGACGCGCTGCGCGGCAAGCGCGGGCATCCGCGGATCGGTGCTGTTGCCGTTCAGTCCATGACAGCGATCGCAGCGCTGCGCCCATTCTTCCGTCGTCAGGGGGCGGCGCACATTCGGGGCACGCGGCTGCTGAGCGGCATAGAAGGCGGCGATGTCGGCGATCGTCTTGTCGTCGATATTCGCCATCGCGGTCCGCATGGTCTCATCGCTCCGCGAACCATCCTTGTAGGCCTTCATCGCGAGCGTGAGGTACTCGGCGTCCTGGCCGGCCACGCTTGGATTGGCCGCGCTTGAGCTTACTCCGGTCTCGCCGTGGCAACTGGAGCAGGGGGCGGCTGCGGCGCGGCCGCGCGCGGCGTCGCCGGGCGCGGGGGTTTGCGCCCGTTCCGGCTTTTCCAGTGCGTAGTAGAGGGCGATATTGTTCAGGTCTTCGTTACTCAGGCTTTCGGAAATGGCCTTCATCGTGTCGTCTTTGCGCTGGCCGTTCTGATAGGCGCGCGTCGCGGCGATGAAGTATTTCGGGTCGAAGCCGACCAGGCTTGGCATTCCAGCCATCTTGCTCACGCCGCGCTCGCCGTGGCAGCCGGCGCAGGATCCGGCCGCCTTCCGGCCAGCCTGGACGGGATCGATGGGCTGGTGCGCGCCTGTGGCACTCGGCGGCGGCGGATCGAGGCTCGCGTAGAAGGCGGCCAGATTGATCAGCGCGTCCTCACTCAAGTATTTCTTGAGAACGCCCTCCATGGCCGTCGCCGAGCGGGTCCCGGTTCGATAGGCGTTGAGCTCCATATAAAGATAGACCGGCCGCTGGCCGGCGAGATGCGGGGTCTGCGGCGTGCCACTGATGCCGTCGGCTCCGTGGCATCCGGCGCAGGACGCCTGCGCGATCCGCTGGCCTTCGGCAATGTCTTGCGGCGTCGCGGCCAGGATACGTTGCTCGATCCGCGGCGGCAGCTTCGGCTGCGCCGCGGTCTGCTTTCCCGACTGAGCGGCGGCGAATGGCGCGGCGGCCAGCATTCCGGCGCCGAAGACCAGCGCCAACACGGCCAGGATCAGGAGGCGCGGCCTGGTGGCCCGTTCGATCCGCTCCGTCATCATGCGGTCCTCGTCCATTTCACACTCACCACATGCGTTGTTGCGCCGGCGAAGGACATCCGCTCACTTCGCCGGCTGAGCGGCGTAGTAGGAGGCGACGCTTTCGATGATCGCGTCGCCATAGGGCATGCTCATCTTGTGCATCACCGGGCTTTCGCGACGGTCGTCGCGATAGGCGCGCAGCGCCATCGCGAGATAGTCGCGGTCCTGCCCGCGGATATTCGGGAAAGCCACCGCCGGATTGTCCATGCCGGGCCCATGGCAGCGGTTGCATTTCTCGATCAAGTCCTGAACCAGCGTCTGACCGCGTTCAGCAGGACGCGATTTTTGGACCGTATAGAAGGCCGAGAGGTTCTCGATGTCCCGGTCGCTGAGATTGGCGACGGCGCGCTGCATCGGATCATGCCGGCGGGACTTGCGATAGGCCTTGGTGGATTCGACCAGATACTGGAAATCCTGCGCCGCCAGCGTCGGCGTTACGGCGTCCGTGCTCACCCCGTGGGAGCCATGGCAGCCGCCGCAAGATGCGCTCAGCGGCTCGCCGAGCCTTGGGTCGCCTGCCGGCGGCTTTGGGCGTTCGGCCGGCGTCTGCGAAGCGAAGTAGAGCGCCACGCTTTCGAGCTCGAGCTTGCTCATTTCCTTCACCAAGCCGTGCATCGGCGAGGTCTCGCGCAGACCGTTCAGATACTCCTGGGTTGCAATGACGAGATAGCGCGCCTGCTGCCCGGCGAGGCTCGGCGTGCCCGGCGTCGTGCTGTTGCCGTTCTCGCCGTGGCACTTGGTGCAGGCGGCGGCGGCCGTGCGGCCGGTCTCGTAGGGCGAGAAGATCTGCGCCGGCTTGGGCGGCGGGGCGACCGGCAGGCCTGCGTAGAAGGCGGCGACATTGCGTGTGTCCGCCTCGCTCATGTTGACCGCGATGTCGCGCAAGGCTGCATGCGTCCGCTTCTTCTGCCGGTACTCGTCCAGCGATGCGAGAAGATAGCGCTCGCGCTGTCCGGCGAGGTGCGGAATGCCGGCGGCGACGCCCTTTCCGTCAACGCCATGGCAGCCCCGGCACTCGCGCTCGGCGAGGACTTTTCCGGCATTGGCGTCGCCGGCTTTGCCCTTCGTGGCGGGGGTGCCGTCCGAGCAGCCGGCGAGCGCGACGGAGACGAGAAGACCGATAAGAAGATGTTTCATTGAGATCTCCCGCCAGAAAAGTTCAGAACGGCTGGCGCATCCATTTCTGTTTTCGTTGCGGCCATCACCCCGCCAAGCCCCTTTCGACGAAGCCGATCGTGACGAGGAACAGGAGAATAAGGCCGACCGCGATCAGTGTGAATCCGAGAATCTTGGAGCCGATGGTCATGGCGGGGGAGGGGGGCTCCACCAGATAGTCCTTCAACCGGCCCTCGGCGACGAGCCGTTCGTATTCCAGCGTGTGCTCGCGCTTGAATTCCTCGAGCGGCATCGAGCCGGTGAACATCACCACATCGAGCGGGAATTTGTCCGGCCGGAAGTGGTTGTTGAAGAAATGCACGGTGAAGAGGAATCCGGCGGCGAGCACGGCCTCCTCGCCATGCGCGATCGCCGCGACATTGAACACCCAGCCCGGCAAATAGGCGGCCGTGATTTCCGGAAACCACAGCATCGCGCCGCTGACGCCGATGATGGTCACGCCCCAGAACGGAGCCCAGTAGTCGAACTTTTCCCAATAGGTGTAGCGATCGAACACCGGCCGCGGCCCGCGGCCGAAGAACCATGTGAACATCGCGACGATGTCCTTGAGGTCCTGCAGGTTCGGAATCAGCGAGGTCGGGCCGAACCAGCGGAAGTTGCGCCAGTTCCGCGCAATCCGATAGCCGACATAGACAAGATGGCCGATGAAGACGGCCGCGAAGATCACCGCCGCGATGCGATGGACGTATCCGGTGACGGCCGGGCCGCCCAGGGCCTGCGACACGATCGGCGCCCAGGTCGTATCGGCATGGAAAATGGTCATGCCGGTGAAGGTGAGGACCATGAGGCTGAGCGCAAACACGAGATGCGCCAGCCGCCAACCGGCGGGCCAGCGCAGGACGTGCTTTTCGTCCGCGTGGGCATGCCGGCTTGCCGCCTCGGCGGTCGCGGCGGCGCCGAGCGAACGGGGCGCGCGGACATGCGGAGTCGCCGCGAATTTCTGGCGCTCGCGCCATTCGCGATAGAACCAGAGCAGCGTGTGGGTCCAGAAGAACGCGAAGGTGCCGCCGAGCAGGCCCAGCATGAAGCGCGAGGCGATCCAAGTGTGCGGGTAGCGCGCCAGGTTGTCGTTGGTCGCGTGCGGCTGGAAGCTGACGAAGCCGGGCGTCGCGTTGACGTGGCACATCTGGCACGTCTCCAGCCGGTTGTTCGGATGCACGCGCGACTGCGGATTCGCGGTTCGCAGGATGTCGTGAGAGCCGTGACAGTCGGCGCATTTTGCCGTGTAGGCGAAGCCGAGCCGGCTCACCTTGCCGTGGAAGGTGTTCGTGTAGCTCTCGAGACTGTCGACATGGCAGTTGCCGCAATTGCGCGTGATGGCGAGCGCCGTCGACCCCTCGGCCGCAGGCTCGATGCTGTGCGCGGAATGGCAGTCCGAGCAGACGGCCGCGGCGGAGTTTCCTTTTGCGATCTCCTGGCCGTGCACGGACTTGGCCCACTGATCGCGCTTGTCGGCGTGGCAGTTGGCGCAGATGTTGGGGATGCCCAGCCGCCACTCGGAGGCGTTCTTGGCGAAGGTCTTGTGCGGCAGGTCGGCCTGCTCCTGATGGCACATCACGCATTGAATGCCCGCTTTGCCATGCACGCTGTGCTCGAACTGCTCTTTCGGCACCGACAGCGAGCGCAGCGAGCCGTCCGGCCGCGTCAGCTCGAAACGGGTGGAGCCATGACAGCGCAGGCAGGCTTCGTTGCCGCTTCCGGCCTGGCTCTGAGCCGCGGCCTGCTGCGCGGCGGCGGGCGGAGCGCCGGCGACTGTTGCAAGACCTGTGAGGAGCAGCGCCGCCAGGAGCCGAAATGTCATTCGCAGATGCCCATTGTGCTTGTCTGCCGGGCGGAATCGCAGGACGCGACGGCCAAGTTGATGCAGTTGAAAAGCAAGCGAGCCAGGGGTCAAGACGGGCTCGCGCGGATGCGTATTAGACCAGACAAAGGCCGCAATGCGATTTGTCAAATCTGCCCTGCCTGGGCAGAACCGACCGGTGCAGAGACGAAAAAGACCGCTTTCGCAGGAGCGGAAGCGGTCTTTTCAGAGGGTTGAACGCGTCGCAGGGGGCGTCGCCGCCGTGCCGGCCTGCGGCGCTCAATTCTTGGTTCTGACTGCCTTCTTGCGCGTCACCGCCGGCGCCGGTGCGACCACCACGTCCGGTCCTCGGGCGATCACGTACCAGCATTTGTCGGCCCAGGTGCAACGCGCCGGTCCTGGCGCGGTCAGATGGTTGTGCAGCTCCGGCCCGAGATATGTGAAGGCCGAGTTGAAGAAGACCTCGTAGGCCGGCGCGGGCGTCGCAGACACGCTGGCCAATGCGCCTGCCGCGAGAACCAATCCGAAACGCCTCATGCCGAATTCCTCCGTTGCATCCGAACCGGTTCTTGCGGACGCGTCATCCGCTACTCTTCAAGCGCTCACCATTTGAAGCCAAGGGATGCCATCACAAGGTGGATATTGTAATTCGGGTTGTTCCAGCCCAGGTGAATGCTGCGCCGGTATGGATCGCCGTTGGCGATGAGCGCCAGGTAGTTCTGATTGACCCGCGCCCAGTCTTCGATATCGCTATGCTCCCAGATATATCGGAGCTTGGCATAGACTTCGCCGTTCCAGCCGAGCTGCCGCGTCCAGGAGGGATCGAACTTGTACTTTCCTTGCACGTCGACGCGGGTGAACTCAAGAACCTGGTCCGGGAAGGCGGTGAGCGCAGTGTTGAACGGCGCGATGTTCGGCGAGTTGCCGATGGTGGCGGTATTCGGCGCGATGCCGCCGCCCCATTGGCCGAACGTCGCCACCGCGCGGGTGTAGGTGAACGCCGCCTTCACGTCGAACTTGTCCGGAATGACCGCGACATTCGTGCCGAAGAGGAACGTGTCCTGCTTGTCATGCACGTCGATGTCGAGCATGGCGATATTGCTGTGCGCCATCACCTGACCCTTCGACGCCTCGTGGTTATACGAGGCCATGAAACTGATCAGGCGGCTGGGGGCCCAGGAGACTTCGATGCCGGCGTTCCAGGCCCGATCGTTCAATAAGCCCAACTCCCCGCGCGGCACGCCTGCCGTGTCGGGCGCCACCAGCGCGAACGGATTGGTCCCATATTCGTCGAGTCGGAAGCCGCCGGTCGGCGTCACGGTGATGTTGTTCGGCAGATAGACATCAAGGAAGAGGTTGCCCTTGTCGCGGTCGCGATTGGCCATGTCGAACAGGCGATAGGTGCTGCGGACCGCGGTCTGATTGGAGAGCACCTCGGTCGTGTAGGTGTCGTAGCGACGTTCGCTGTGCAGGTAGCTGGAGCGGAACTGGCCCCAGTCCCATAGCTTGGCGTTCAGGAAGGCTCGTCCGGTCCACTCGTCGGTCACGTTGGCGTCGCGGTGATCGCGATCCCACCGCTCCCAACCGACGCCGCCGCCGAGCGTCAGCCAGCGCGCGGAATACGGATTCCAGACAAGCTCGCCGCCGGCGTTCTGCTTGATGTAGGAAGTTCCGTGCTTGACAAGAGTTTCCTGGACTGTCGCTTGGGTGTCCCCGACCAGGAAATTGGTGATCGTCGTATCAGGCGTCTCGTTGATATAGTCGTAGTAGCGATAGCGCAGCGTCGACTTCAGTTCCGGCGTGATCTGGGTGGTCAGGATATTGTTGATGAGAAGGGTGTGGCTTTCGCCGTCGAGGCTTCCCCGCGAGATGGTGGGATACACGCCGAGCAAGGTTACGCAAGCCGTTGTGTTCGTGAACGTACAAACGTTGCCGGCGTTGACGGCGTTATTGACGGTGAACCCCAGGAAGCCTTCGTTCTGCCGGGCAACGCTGTATTGCACCGCGCCGACATAGCGGCTCTGCCAGGGCAAATCGACGGAGCCGTTCAGTCGGAACATGTGAGCTGAGTTGTCCGGCTGCAGCGAGATCTGGTTCCATACGGGATTGATCTGGTTGGCGCTGGCGTCCGGAACCCAGGGGTTCTGGAACATGATGGCGGAATTGTCGTTGCGGTAAACGGACAGGCCGTAGCCGGCCGTGATGTTGAACCGCTTGCCCCACGGCGTCACGCCCGAATATTCGGCGCTGGCATTGGCGTTGTCGGTGGTGTCGCTGATCGGCTTCGGCAATTCGAGCGATATGCGACGACTACCCCCACCGCCTGTGCCCTGAAGCGCGAGCGCGCCCATCGACTGGGTGCCGTCGCGCACGGTGTGCGCATAGTCGACCTTGACGTCCCAATCGGGGCTCGGCGTCCAGCGGTAATCCAGCGCGGCGGTGTCGCGGATGTAGCCGAGGCGAAATTCCTTCAGGTTGCCGTTGATTGTGGTCAGGACGTTTTGCTGGAGCGTGTTCGTGGTCGGAATCGCCGGGTCGGCGCCGGCCGTATGCGACCTCAATGTTGTCCGCAACTGGTTCGACAGCGTTAAGAAACCAGTCCCCACCCCGTCGTAGATCGTCGTTGCATTCCGGTTGTAGATATACGGCGTTTGATCATAGCCGACGGTCAGGTAGTGCTCGCCGACCTTGGAGAAATCGAACACGTAGCGCTGATCGTCGTAGCCGATGTTGATGGCCCAGAATCCGATCTGATAGAGCCCGTCATTGCTGCCGGCCGCTATGATCGCGTTGCCGAACGGCCCCTCGCGCAAATCGCGGTACTGGTAGAAATTGCCCAGCGTGTAGCGCGTGGCCGTGCAGTTGAAGTTGAAGACGCCCGTTCCGGTCTGGTTATAGCTGCTCGACAAGCACGTCGTCGGCGACTTGTTCTCGTGGGCATGGAAGCGGCCGCCGACCTCCACGTCGCCGTGGAACCACCAGCCGACCGCCGGCGGGATTCCCGCGGCCGCGGCGTCTGCTGCGGATGCGGTCGACAGCCCTGCGCCGAGCATCAACGCGCTTGCCGCGCAGGTCATCAGCAGAGTCGTTCGAACTTTCATGATACCCGCCCCTGAAGCATCTCTGTCCCTTGAACCGTCCATAGGCTTCGCGCTCCCTTACCTCAGGAAGAAGGCCCCTGACGGGTGGTTCGAACCGTGAATGTTCGTATGGCAATTCTGGCAAGCGTGGCCGAAGGCGAAGACCGAGTTTCTGTTGAAGCCGGCCTGGCCGCCATGCGCGAAGCCGTGGCACTCCGCGCACAGGCGCGGGCGCTGGATCCGCAAGAGATATTCGTGGTTCGAGCCGTGCGGATCGTGGCAATTCAGGCAGTTCTCGCGCACCGGCGGATGCTCGTGCAAGAGCGGCCCGCGCTTGTCGGCGTGACACTTGTAGCAGTTGTCGTTGATCGAGGCCTCGCGGATCATCGCGTCGGTGCCGTACACGCTGCCGTGCGGATTGTGGCAGTTCGAGCAGGTCATCTTGCCTTCGCGGATCGGCATGTGCGACGACCGCTGCATCTGCGCGCGCTGCAGCTTGTGGCACTGGTAGCAGGTCTCCATTTCGGTCTGTTTGGCGAGTTGGAACTTCGGCGTGATGTCGCGCATGACCACGTGGCAGTTGGTGCAGGCGAGCCCGCGTGTTTCGTGCGTTGAGCCCTTCCACGCCGTCCGGCCGCCCTTCTGGTGGCAGCCCGAGCAGATCGCGTTGATCTCTTCGACCTTCTCTCGCGTGTCCGGCTTGAAATTGAACATGCCGCCGACGCCGCGGCCGCCGCCCTTGGCGACATGCAGCGAGCCCGGCCCGTGGCAGGTCTCGCACTCGAGCGCTGCCTTCTTCGTTTTGGCCAGACGGCCCATGACGGTCTTGTAGTATTGCGCCGACGTTTCGGCGTGACACTGCAGGCAGGCCTGCGAACCGACCATGGCCGCGCCTTCGTCCGGCAGCCGCCTCGATCGCGCCGGCGCGGCCTTGGCCGCCGCCGCCACCTGATATTCCTGGCCGGTGATTCGCCCGGCGTAATCGAGAAGGGCGAGGAAGGTCTCGTCGTTCGATTCCGCGTCGACCGCACCCATCGGCTGCGCGCCGCGCAGCGACGCGTGAGTCGAATCGTTCGGAATGTCGGTCTGATCGCCGCGCAGCGAGGCGTGCGCGCCGGCGTGGTTCGCGTCCTGCCCCGCCGACTCGCGGGCGGCAATGCGTTCCGGCACCGTTCCGCCGATCGATTTGACGTAGTCGGCAAGCGCCGAGATGGTCGGGTCGCGGTAGGCCGTGCCGTGGAAGCCCGATGGCTGCGTCGGCGCCGACGGCGCGGCGGTTTCCTGCGCGAGCAGCGTGGCATAGACGCCGCCCGGCGTTTGGGCCTCAAGTGCCGGAGCTGAAAGCAGAAACGCCGCGGAGGCGAGCGCCGCGGCGTAGGGAATCAACGTGCGTCTCAATCCGAGCGGCGATGGCCTGCTTGGCGATGCGGCGTCATGCAGGACCAAGCCTACGTTCGTCGAACGTGCCATCAATGACCCCCTTCACGCAGTCTCGCGGATGCGACCGCTGCCCAATTTTAGAATTAGCTCTTTATATTCTCTGCGATCTTAGGGGGTGGCACGAGGTTAGCGATATTAAATAGGCGATCAATAGCTTTGATAAACTTTGCGTGAGATCAGGGCGAAGGTTTTCGTGCAGTGTGGCCGGGGCGCAACAACGCGGCTCCTCGCGCGGCGAGAGCGACGCGGCTTACCCGCAAGAATACAGATTGCCAAGTCACAGCGAAGTCGATCCTATTTCCTCGGAACATCCGACGCGCGGCCCGTCGTCTCCGGCCGCATGCACTGGCCGAAAGGATCGATGGAATGAACCGCCCCCTGTCCGTCCTCGCTGCGCTTGCCGTTGCGGTCCTCGCTGCAGCGCATTTCACATTCGAGGCGATGGGTCAGCAAACACGGGGAAAAGACAGGCCGCCGCCGGTGCCCAAGGCGACCTTCCGTGAGGACGTGTTGCCGGTCCTCAAGGGCCGCTGCATGGATTGCCACTCGCCGGGCAATGCGGGTTTTGAGGCCAGCGGGCTCGATTTGCGCAGCTACGAAGGCTTGATGAAGGGCACGAAGTTCGGGCCGATGGTCGTTGCCCGCGATCCGGAGAGCAGCAATCTCATGCTGCTCCTCGATGGCCGCGCCGACCCGAAGATCCGCATGCCGCACGGCGCGAAGCGGCTGTCGGTCTGCGACCGCGACGCGATTCGGCAATGGATCCGGGAAGGCGCGCTGAACAACTAAAGCGCGTAGCCCGGCTTGAGCAAAGCGAAAGCCGGGTAGAGCGTCCCCTACGGGCCTGAGCGTGTAGCGCGGCTTGAGCAGGGCGAAAGCCGGGTAGAGCGCTCCCGGATGTCGCCTTCGCTCCATCCGGGCTACGGGCCTGAGCGTGTAGCGCGGCCTACTTCTTGCCGCTGCTCTTGTATTTCTGCCCGTATTCGGTGAGCGCCGGCGGCCGCGTATGGCACTTGGCGCAAGGCTCTCCCGTTTTCTGCGCGGTCGCGGGATTTGCGTGCGCGGGCAGTGGAGCGACGGTGAACGCCAACCCGGCAATGAGGACGGCCATCGCACTCGTGCCTACAGCCGCGAGTGTTACGGCAAGAAGCTTGTCCGATGACGGTAAGTATTTCATGCGAGTCTCCTGCGAGTTCGACAGAGCCGTCACGTCTCCCCGGGGGGTCCATGCGGATTCGCGCCCCTGCCGCGCACAAGATTGCAGATAAAAAGTGTTGTGGGAAGGAACGATGTTTGGAATCACCGGCTGCAAGACAACTTTGCAAGCCCTTCCGCAAAACCGGTGCGCCCGATGCGCGTCGTCGTGCGCGCTTTCTTCGCCGTCGATGTCGCGACGGCGAGAGTCGTCTGCTCAGGCGCCAAGAACCCGTCCAGCATCGCCTGAGCCACCGTTCCCCGGGCCACCGACACCAGGCGTTTCCCACCTTCGTCCAGGCGCGATGACTCGACTTTCAGCAGAGCGCGTTCGCGTTGCACGGCAATCCCCACGGCATCCAGCCGATCCGCCTCGGGCTCCGATGAAGCGGACCGATGCTCGACATAGCGCACCTGGTAGACTCCGGGCCGTTCGCCGCACTCGAACGAAATCTCGAAGGCTCCGATCTGCAAGCCCTCGATGGTCAGCACGTGCTGGCGGGCCAGCGCAGACTGCCCGCTGCGGTTGACGACGGACCAGCCGAGCGCGACCGGCTGGTCTGTCGGTGCGGCACGGGGCGCCACGATCGGAGCGGTCGGGGGAGGCGGCGGGCCGCCGGCGCGCGCCTGGGCATCGAAAACGGTGTCCGCATTGTGGACGCCAAGACGGCGAAGCTCGTCGCGGGTCAGCGGACGCAGATTCTCCCACGGGGGAGTCCGGGTGGCGATCTCGAACAGTTCGACATCGCCTCCCATGTCCACCGTGTAGCGCGCGACCTGCCCGAGCGTGCGCTGCGTGAGCAGCATCTGTGTCGCCGTGTAGGTCGTCGCGGTTGCATCCTCGCGCTTGCTTGCGGGCCAGATCTGGTGGACGAGAACGCGCGCCTCCTCCGGCACGTGCCGCTTGACCCCGCCGAGCAGCAAGAACACGCACATCGAATTGCAGCTGGCGCGCGACGAGAGCGAGACGTTGCCGCCCTCGCGGATCGTCCGGCCGACGACCGTCGAAACCCCGGCTTTGCGAAAGGCGCGGCCGAGGGCGAGGCCCGGCACGACCGCGCCGCCGCCGGAATCGAGCACGATCGTCGCGCCGCGGACGCTGCGCGCCGCCGCAAACGATTCGAAATCCGTCGGCGTCGTGGGGACGATTCGGCCGGTTGCCGAAATCCATTCGCGGCACTTGTCGCGGCATCGTTCGGGCGGGCCTTCACGCACCCATTCGAAGCGCATGGCCGGGCGGTCGAGCTGCTGCTCCTGCGGGGGAGGGGACGCGGTCTCCGCAAGGATGACCTGCGGCCACAGCAGGAAGGCGGCTATAGCCGTGATCCGGCGCATCTCCTCGCTCCCAATCGATGGTGACCCCGGGAGGACTCGAACCTCCGACCAACAGCTTAGAAGGCTGCTGCTCTAATCCACTGAGCTACGGGGCCAAACGCCATTTTCCGACACGCGGCTTCCAGCGTTCCGACAAATGGTGTGCCCTTTGGTGCGCCCTTTGTTCTCACGGCGCGCCCGATCACGCAAGACTCGTGGCCCAGATCGAGCGCAGCAAAGATCCGGGACATCCAGCCCCTGGTTTCGCGACAGGAGCGGGTTACAGGCGATAGGCCCGCTTCACAAGCCCGTAGGCCAGTTCCTGCGCGACCTCATGCGCATCTTTCTCATCGAGCTGATGGGTGATGACCAGCTCCGCAAGGTAGGCGCAGTCGATGCGGCGGGTCATGTCGTGCCGCGCGGGAATCGATAACAGATCCTGATCGATTGCCGTGCCGACACTGTTGTAGAACCCGCCCCATTCGGCCGTCAGCTCGCGGAAGCGGTGCAAGCCACGAGGCGACGCGGCGAGGCGCGCGGCGGGCGCGAGCCGCAGGGCCGGAAATTCGATCGCAGCCTGGTTGAGATCGTAGGAGCCCTGCGACTCGTCGAGCAGGAAGGCGACCAAGGTGAGCTTCGGTTCCCGACCGAACTTCTGGAGCAGGGGCAAGAGTCCGCGCAAATGGTCGGCGCTCCCGCCGCCGGCATCGGGCACCCCGGTGTCCCGGTTCAAGACGCCGCGTCGCAGCTGCCCGGGCCAAATTTGTACCGTGAGCCCATCGTCGAGGCTCATGCGGGCCATCTCGGTGAGCATCTGTCCGCGAAAAAGGTCGATTTCCGATGGCTTGGCCTGCGCGGTTACGACCTTGAGGTACAGCCGCTCCGCGTCGGCTTGCGGCAGGCTGGCCGTGCGCAAATTCCGCGGCGCATGGAACGTCGCCGTCCCGCCCAGGGACTTGAATAGCGCACGCATCTGCCGGTGAGCATCGAGGTAATCCGGCCAGCTTCGCGTATTGCAGGAGGCCTTTTCTCCAAGGCGCCGGAGATTCGCCAGGAAGTGTTCGTGATCGGGGTCGGTGAGTTCGTCGGGGCAATAGATCGGCGCGACGCGGCGCCGCCATCCTGACTTTCTGAGCGCGTCGTGGTGGGACAGGTCATCCAGCGGGCCTGCAAACGTGCCGATCGCCTCGATCTTGCACTGTTCAACGAGATTCCGGGGGAGGAAAGCCGCGGTGGTGAGAGAATGGCCGATCCGGTCATAGACCGCATCGGCGTTCTTGGGAGTGAGATGCTCGTTGATCCCGAACAGAACCGAGAAGATGTAATCAAGCCGCAATCGAACCGGCGTGCCGCGAAACAGGCGGTAATTCTCCGCGAAGCGATGCCAGATCTCCCGCGCATCGGTTTCCACGCGATCGCCTTCGCGGCGCTTGATGCCGATCTCCTCAAGCGCCACCCCATGGCGGACAAGGGTGCCGACGATCTCCGGGTCGGACTGGACGAAAAGATGATGCGGCCCCGGAAGCGGGGCATTCTGCGCCAGCAACCGCGCGGGCACGAAGGAGAGAGGGGAGACGAGCGGAAGGTCCCGCACCGCATCGTAGAGCCGGCGGGCGATCGTGCGGGTGGGCAGGTCGACCGGGAAGAGCCGGTCCGCATGGGCGAGCGTGAAATGCCGGGAGAGTGCGCGAGCGGGACTCACCATGGGTGGCGCGATCTCGCAGTTGTTCCGGATTTGCGCATGCCGTGAGGAACCCTCTTCCGCCTCCTACTCTGGACAGGGAAATCGGGGCGAGCAAGGCCAAGCATGATGTCTGCGCCGCAGATGGGGGAAATCCTGGGGATTCAGTCCGTAGTTCTCCTTTGATGCACCTCAAACAGCAGTGAAATCGCGGCGCTACGTTTAATTGTGTCCGGCCAAACGCCGGCCGGGTTGCCCGGGAGAATCAATGTTCCAGGTCCGCATACATGGGCGCGGAGGTCAGGGCGTTGTCACCGCGGCCGAACTGCTCTCGGTTGCGGCCTTCTTGGAAGGCAAGCATGCGCAAGCGTTCCCGAGCTTCGGTTCGGAGCGGATGGGGGCGCCGGTGGTCTCGTTCTGCCGGATCGATGCCAAGGAAATCCGCCTGCGCGAGCCGATCCTCGAACCCGACGCGCTGATCGTCCAGGATCCGACTCTGTTCAAGGCTATCGACGTTTTCCAGGGGCTGAAAAGCACGGGATATCTGTTGGTCAACACCAACAAGAGCTTCGACGATCTGCATATCGCGCCTGTAGTGGCCAAATTGCCGGCCGGCCACGCGCGAACGGTGCCGGCCTCGGAGTTGGCGCTGCGTCACGTCGGGCGACCGGTGCCGAACGCCGCCCTTCTCGGCGCCTTCGCCGCACTCACCGGCCTCGTCGAGCTCGAATCCGTCGCCAGAGCGATTCGTGAGGCGTTTCCGGGCAAGACCGGCGAAGCCAATGTTCTGGCGGCGACAGCGGCCCATGACGAGATCGCGCGCACGTTGAAGGCGGCCTGAGGACCTGATGGAGTCACGTCGATGCTGAAGCAGATCGAGGGCTCGCGGGCCATGGCGGAAGCGATCGGCCTGTGCCGCCCCGAGGTCATCTGCGCCTATCCGATCACCCCGCAGACGCACATTGTCGAAGGTCTTGGCGAAATGGTGCGCGCGGGCGAGCTGGAGAACTGCGAGTTCATCAATGTCGAGTCCGAGTTCGCCGCGCTCTCGGTCGCCATTGGCGCCTCCGCGGCGGGCGCCCGCGCCTATACGGCTACGGCGAGCCAGGGTCTCCTGTTCATGGCCGAGGCCGTCTACAACGCGGCGGGGCTCGGGCTTCCGATCGTCATGACGCTCGGCAACCGCGCGATCGGCGCCCCCATCAACATCTGGAACGACCATTCGGATGCGATGTCGATGGCCGATGCCGGATGGATGCAGCTGTTCGCCGAGACCAACCAGGAAGCGGTCGACCTGCATATTCAGGCCTTCCGGCTCGCCGAAGAGCTGTCGATGCCCGTCATGGTCTGCGTCGACGGATTCATTCTCACCCATGCAGTCGAGCGCATCGATATTCCCTCGCAGGAGGATGTCGACGCCTTCCTGCCGCCGTTCGAGCCAGTGCAGGTGCTCGACCCAAAAGACCCGATCTCGATTGGGGCGATGGTTGGGCCCGACGCCTTCACCGAAGTGCGCTTCCTCCAGCACTACAAGCAGAACATCGCGCTGCGGCTGCTTCCTGAATTCGCCGCCGAGTTCAAGGCGAGGTTCGGACGGGAGTCAGGTGGTCTCCTGCGTGAGTACCGCACGGAGGACGCGGAATTGATTGTGGTCGCGATGGGCTCGGTGAACGGCACCATCAAGGATGTCGTCGACGAGATGCGCGCGGAGGGCGTGCCGATCGGTCTGGTGACGCTGGTCGCCTTCCGGCCGTTCCCGGTCAAGCAACTCCAACTCGCGCTTGCCGACGCCAAGCACGTGGTCGTCGTGGAGAAGAGCTTTGCGGTCGGGATGGGCGGACAGCTCGCCAACCATGTCGATCATGCCCTGCGCAACGTGCCGAGTGCGCCGCACGTGCATTCCGCTGTCGCCGGGCTTGGAGGGCGCGCGATCACCCGGGCCTCGCTGCAGGCCTGCTTCCGCCGCGCGCTCGTGCAGCCGTGGGACGGAACGCATTTCCTGGATCTCAACGAGGCCATTGTGGCGAAGGAAATCCATCACGTGCGAAAAGTCCGCCGGTCGGGCCCGACCGCGGAAAACATTCTGCGGCGCTTGAGCGAAGCCCAGCACCATGCGGGCGGGTGAGGCAGCCATGGACGACAAGACCCACGCTCCCGACGCAACGCAGAAGCTCCGCTTCTACCAGAAGGGGACATTCACGGTCGGCAATCGGCTGGTGTCGGAATCCGAACGTTCCGTCCAGGCGTCGATCGACCGGTCGAACGCGCTGACCTGCGGCCACCGCGCCTGCCAGGGCTGCGGCGAGGCGCTGGGCGCGCGCTACGCGGTCGATGCGGCCATGCGCGCCAGCGGCGGCAATCTCATTGCGGTGAATGCGACCGGCTGCCTCGAAGTGTTCACGACGCCTTATCCCGAGACCTCCTGGCAGGTGCCGTGGATCCATTCGCTGTTCGGCAACGCCGCGGCGGTTGCGACCGGCGTCGCCGCCGCCATGCGGGTGAAGGGGCGGCACGCGGTGCGCACGATTGCGCAAGGGGGCGACGGCGGCACGACGGATATCGGACTCGGATGTCTGTCCGGCATGTTCGAGCGCAACGATGACGTGCTCTATATCTGCTACGACAACGAGGCCTACATGAACACCGGCGTGCAGCGGTCGTCCGCCACGCCGCCGACTGCGCGCACCGCGACCACGCCGGCGCTCGGGAGCGAACCGGGCGCGGAGTTCGGCAAGGGAAAAAGCGTGCCGAAGATCGCGATTGCGCATGGCATCCCTTACGTCGCAACCGCCACCGTCGCCGATCTGCACGACCTCGAGCGCAAGGTGACGAAGGCGATGGGCCTGCACGGCGCGCGCTACATCCACATCCACGTGCCGTGCCCGCTCGGCTGGGGCTCCGCCTCCCACGACACCATCCGGCTGGCGCGCCTTGCGGTGGAGTCCGGTCTTTTCCCGGTGTTCGAAGCCGAACACGGCGTCCTGACCTCGAGCCGCAAGATCCGAAACAAGGTGCCGGTCATCGAGTATCTGAAGCCGCAAAAGCGGTTCGCGCATCTCTTCACCAGCGACAGCGGACCCGCGCGCATCGCCGCGCTGCAGGCGATGGCCGACCGCAACGTGGCGGAATTCCGCCTCGCGCCGGAGAAGGAAGAGGTTTGATGGAGCACCCCTTCGCCATCACGCTCGATGTCGGCACGAGCCTCGCGAATCTCACCGGCTCCTGGCGGAGCTCGAAGCCCGTCTATGTGGATCGGCTGCCGCCCTGCAATCACGCCTGTCCGGCGGGCGAGAATATTCAGGCCTGGCTCTCGCATGCGGAGTCCGGCGACTACGAGTCGGCGTGGCGCCAGCTCACCGCCGACAATCCCCTGCCCGCCATCATGGGGCGCGTCTGCTACCATCCCTGCGAGACGGCCTGCAATCGCGCGATGATCGACGAGGCGGTCGGCATCAATTCCGTCGAACGGTTCCTCGGCGACGAGGCGATCAGGCGCGGCTGGGCATTCGCGCCGCCGCCCTCCGAAAGCGGCAAGCGCGTGCTGGTGGTCGGCGCGGGTCCTTCCGGCCTATCGGCGGCCTATCATCTCCGCCGGATGGGCCACGCGGTCGAGATCCACGAAGCCGGGCCCATGGCCGGCGGCATGATGCGCTTCGGAATTCCGAAGTATCGCCTGCCGCGCGAGGTGCTCGATGCCGAAGTGCGGCGCATCCTCGATCTCGGCATCACGCTCAAGCTCGACGCCAAGGTCGACAAGATCGACGAGGCAATGAAGGCAGGGCGTTTCGACGCGGCGTTCCTCGCCGTCGGCGCGCATATCGCCAAGCGCGCCTACATCCCGGCCGGCGAGGCGGCAAAAATCCTCGATGCGGTGCAGGTGCTGCGCTCGATGGAGGGCGAGGACAAGCCGCTGCTCGGCCGCCGCGTGGTGGTCTATGGCGGCGGCAATACCGCGCTCGACGTGGCACGCACGGCGAAGCGGCTCGGCGCGACCGAGGCCATCATCGTCTATCGCCGCACACGCGAGAGGATGCCCGCGCATGATTTCGAGGTCGAGGAAGCGCTCGAAGAAGGCGTGATGATGAAATGGCTCTCGACCATCAAACGCATGGACGAAGGCACGCTGACCGTCGAGAAAATGGCGCTCGACGAGAAAGGCTTTCCGCAACCGACCGGCGAATTCGAGACGCTGGAGGCGGACTCGCTCGTGCTCGCGCTCGGGCAGGACGTCGATCTGTCGCTGCTCGAGGGCGTACCCGGCCTCGAGATCAAGGACGGGGTGGTTCAGGTCGGCGCGAACATGATGACCGGCCATCCCGGCATCTTCGCGGGAGGCGACATGGTGCCCTCCGAACGCACGGTCACGGTCGCGGTCGGGCACGGCAAGAAGGCCGCGCGCCACATCGACGGATGGCTGCGCGGGCAGGCTTACGAGCCGCCGGAGAAGCACGAGATCGCGAGCTTCGACAAGCTCAACACTTGGTATTATGCCGACGCGCCGGCAACGGTCCGCCCGCTGCTCGACATCGCGCGCCGCCGCTCCACCTTCGAGGAGGTGACGCAAGGTCTCGACGAGACGAACGCGCTCTACGAAGCGCGCCGCTGCCTCTCCTGCGGCAACTGCTTCGAATGCGACAATTGCTACGGCGTCTGCCCGGACAACGCCGTCATCAAGCTCGGCGCGGGTTTGCGTTTCGCGTTCAACTACGATTATTGCAAGGGCTGCGGCATGTGCGAGCAGGAATGCCCCTGCGGCGCCATCAAGATGATCCCGGAAGCGATTTGAGCAGTGGGTGTTGTCGGACGCGTAGCCCGGATTGAGCGAAGCGAAATCCGGGTTTTGCCGGGATGCGCCTCCCGGGTTTCGCTGCGCTCAACCCGGGCTACAGATGCGCAGTTTAGTCACGGACCCCGTAGCCCGGATTGAGCGAAGCGAAATCCGGGGTATCCTTGCCGTATGGTTCGCTACCGACGAAATTTCATTCAAGGCGGCACCTATTTCTTCACCCTCACGCTGGCGGATCGCCGCTCGCGGCTCTTGACCGATCACATCAACGGGCTGCGAGCGGCGTTTCGCTCCACGCGACAAGACCATCCATTCACGATCGACGCCATCGTCGTGCTGCCGGAGCATCTGCATGTCGTGATGACCCTGCCCGATGGAGACGCCAACTTTCCGAAGCGATGGCGGTTGATCAAGAGCCGGTTCACCAGGGCTGTGGTCGCGTCCGGCACGCCGATCGGCAGCCGTTCAGATGGCGAACGCGCCCTGTGGCAGCGCCGGTATTGGGAGCACACGATTCGCGACGACGAGGATTTCTCGCGCCACGTCGATTACATCCATTTCAACCCGGTGAAGCACGGATTGGTCACCAGAATTCGTGACTGGCCCTACTCGTCTTTTCACGCCCATGTACGACACAACGCGCTCCCTGAAGATTGGGGCGGCGACGTCGGCGACGGGATAGGGGATTTTGGAGAGCGCCGCGCGTGACTCCCCGGTTTCGCTGCGCTCAACCCGGGCTACAGATGCGCATTTGATCACGGGATCGTAGCCCGGATTGAGCGAAGCGAAATCCGGGTTTTGGTGAGTGTATCCCCCGGGTTTCGCTGCGCTCAACCCGGGCTACAGATGCGCATTTGATCACGGGACCGTAGCCCGGATTGAGCGAAGCGAAATCCGGGTTTTGGTGAGTGTATCCCCCGGGTTTCGCTGCGCTCAACCGGGGCTACAGATGCGCATCTTGATCATGGATCGTAGCCTGGATTGAGCGAAGCGAAATCCGGGTTTTGCTGGGATGCGCCTCCCGGGTTTCGCTGCGCTCAACCCGGGCTACAGATGCGCATCTTGATCATGGATCGTAGCCTGGATTGAGCGAAGCGAAATCCGGGTTTTGCTGGGATGCGCCTCCCGGGTTTCGCTGCGCTCCATCCGGGCTACTTTCGGGACGACGCGCTTTTCTCTATGGTCCGGCCTCCGTCGGCAGGACCGGACATGACGTTTACGCGCGATGACGAACCGCGGCTCACATGGCCGGTCAACGGGCTCAATGCCGTGCTCGACATCGTCACGCGCTCGCATGCGCGCGCCGTCTTTTTCCTGATTCTCGCTTGCCTCGTGACCTTTACGCCCGGCGCGATCAACACGCCGCCGATCGACCGCACCGAGGCGCGCATCGCGCAAGCCACGAAGCAGATGATCGAGAGCGGCGATTATCTCGGCGTCCGCTATCAGAACGAGGTCGATTACCGGCTTGGCGCGGGCATCCATGTGCTGCAGGCCGCGGTGGTGCGTCTCGCCGAGGCGGCCGGCGTGCCGGACGCGCGGACGCGTGTTGCGCTCTATCGCATTCCATCGCTGATCGGGGTGACCGGTGCGGTGCTGCTCACCTATTGGGCGGCGCTCGCCCTTGTCGGGCGACGCGCGGCCTATCTGGCGGCGCTGATGCTCGGCTGCTCGCTGCTCGCGGCGGTCCAGGCGCGGCTTGCCACCGCAGACGCCATGTTTCTCATGAGCATGGTCGCAGCGCTGGGGGCCTTGGTGCGGGCCTACCTTGCCGACGAGACCGAGCCGCGCGGGGCCCTGGTCGCGCTTGTGTTCTGGGCTTCGCTTGCATTCGGCCTGTTCGTGAACGGGCTCATCGCGTTGCTGATTGTCGGTCTTCCCGTGCTGGCGCTGCTTGTTCGCGGGCAGCAGGCGAACTGGATCTCCCGCTTGCACCCGGCGATCGGCGCAGCCGCGCTCTTGATCGTCTTGACACCATGGGCGGCGCTCCTGATCGCGCGGGACGGCGCCGCAATCCTGAGCGAGCCGTTTCGCGCCGCCTGGACCGCGCTGACCGGCGCGGACAGCTGGCGCACGCCACCCGGTTTCCACCTGGCCGTGTTCTGGCTGGCATTCTGGCCCGCGGCGCCGCTCGCGGTCCTGTCGGTGCGAACGGTCTGGGAGGAGCGGCATGAAGCCGGCACAGAAATCCTGCTCGCATGGGTTTTGCCGGCGTGGATTGTCTTCGAGCTCGTGCTCGCCAAGACGCCGCAGCAGGTGCTGCCGCTCTATCCGGCGATCGCGATCCTGATTGCGCGGACGCTGGAGCGGCATGCGCTCTCGGACGGTCCGTTGCGTCAACGGGTCACCGCGCTGTGGGCGCTCGTTCCTTTTGTGCTTCCGGCGACCGGCATCGTGCTCTTGATCGCGCTGCGCGGTCATCTCGGGCTCATCGCCTGGCCGTTTGCGGCCGCCGCGATGATCTTCGGCTTGCGGGCCTGGCAACTCTACAAGTCGGATGGAGCGGAAACGTCGCTCCTGCGCGCGACCGTCGCGTCGCAGCTCGTGATCATCGCCGTGCTCGGGGCAATCGTCCCGTTGATGCGCCCGGCATTTCCCGCCGCGGCGCTTGCGCGCACGATCAGCGCGGCGCCCTGCGCCAACCCGCGTGTCGCCTCCGCCGGCTATCACGAGCCGAGTCTTGCATTTCTCCTCGGGACCGACGCCGTCATGACGGACGGGTCAGGCGCCGCCGATTTCCTCCGCGGCGGGGAATGCCGTTTCGCATTTGTGGAAGCGAGACAGGAGCGGCACTTCGTCCAGCGGGCCGATGCGACCGGGGCGCGATACGTTCTGGTGACGCAAATCGAAGCGGTGCGGCCGAACCTGCGCCCGCTCCTGATCTCCGTGTATCGCTCGCTCCCTGAGCCCGCGTCGAATTGATCCCGACCTTGGGCTTCGCTTCGATCAAGCGGCGTTGACGGCCGCATGCAGCCGTTTGAACCCGGCGTCAAGATCGGCGACCAGGTCGCGCACATCCTCCAATCCGATGTGGAAGCGGAGCGCCGGTCCGCCCGGGGTCCATTGGGTCGCGGTGCGATAGCCGGCGCAATCGAACGGGATCACGAGGCTTTCGTAGCCGCCCCACGAAAAGCCCATTCCGAACAGCTTGAGCCCGTCGAGCATCGCGTGCACCGCGTTTTCAGGCACCGGCTTCAGCACCACGCTGAAAAGTCCGGAGGCGCCGAGAAAGTCGCGCTTCCAGAGGGCGTGCCCGGGATCGTCCTCGAGCGCGGGATGCATGACCCGCAGCACCTCGGGCCGACCCTTGAGCCACCGTGCGACCTCGAGCGCCGATTTCTGATGCCGATCGAGGCGAACGCTCAAGGTCCGCAAGCCGCGCAGCGCGAGATAGATGTCGTCCGGACCGACGCAGAGGCCGGTCGCGGCGACCGTATCCTTGATCTGCGTCCAATAGGTCTTGTTGGCGGAAATGGTCCCAAGCATCAGGTCCGAATGGCCGGCAATGTATTTCGTACCGGCCTGCACCGAAACATCGACGCCTTTTTCGAACGCGGGGAAAAAGAGGGGCGTGGCCCAGGTATTGTCCATCACGACCGCCGCGCCGACGCGATGGGCCGCTTCAGCGATGGCCGGGATGTTCTGCATCTCGAAGGACTGCGAGCCGGGGGCCTCGACGAAGACCAGTTTGGTGTCCGGCTTGAACAGGCCTGCGACATCCGCCCCCATCAGGGGGTCGTAGTAGGTGGTCTCGACACCGAGCCGAGCGAGGACCGTGTCGCAGGCGATGCGCGTCGGCCGGTACACGCTGTCGCTGACCAGGATGTGGTCGCCCGCCCGAACGAGCGCCAACAGCGCGGTCGCGACGGCCGACAAGCCGGAGGGGCAGAGGGCGACCCCGGCGCAAGCGGGTCCTTCGAGGTCGTGGATGGCCGCCTCCAGCGCCTCCGAGGTCGGCGTGCCGCGCCGGCCATACTGGTAGCGCCCGCGGTGATCGATCAGGTCGCGGGCGTTGCCGTAGAGCACCGTCGACCCGTGATAGACGGGCGGGTTGACGAACCCGTGATGGGCGAAAGGATCCCTGCCGCCGAGCACAAGTCTGGTATCGGTGCGGAGCTCGTTTGCAGCGGAAACGGTGGGAAAAGGGGGAGACTTGCTCATGCACCAAGGCTCGATGGGAAGGGGCGCGCGCATTTACCGCCCCTGCCGCCCTCCAGGTCAACCCTTGACCGGTCGGCAGGATCGTTTTCAGATGCCCGCAACGCATTGAACCGATCCGAGCCGGACTGGCAACCGGCCGCCCACCCCCGAACAAGAAAAGCGGAAGGAATGCACAATGAGATCTTTCGTGGCGCGATGTTTCGTGGCGTTCTTGGCGCTTGCCGCGGGGGGTCTGGTCACGACCGCCTCGGCGCAGACGCTGAACACGGTGAAGCAGCGCGGCTTTTTGGCGTGCGGCGTCAGCCAGGGCCTGCCCGGCTTTTCCAATCCCGATGACCGCGGAAACTGGACCGGGCTCGACGTCGATTACTGCCGGGCGATCGCGGCGGCCGTATTCAACGACCCGACCAAGATCAGGTTCTCGCCGCTCTCCGCCAAGGACCGCTTCACGGCGCTGCAGTCCGGCGAAATCGACGTGCTGTCACGAAACTCCACCTGGACGCTGTCGCGTGACACGCAGCTTGGCCTGAACTTCTCCGCGATCAACTACTATGACGGCCAGGGCTTCATCGTCCGCAAGGCGCTGAAGGTGAACTCGGCGCTGGAACTGAACGGCGCATCGGTTTGCACGCAGAGCGGGACGACGACCGAGCTTAACGTGGCGGACTTCTTCCGCGCGAACCGGATGAAGTACGAGCTGATCACCTTTGCGACGGCGGACGAAGCGGTGAAGGCCTACGACGCCGGGCGCTGCGACGTCTTTACGACGGACACCAGCGGGCTCTATGCCGAGAAGCTGAAGCTGACGAACGCGAACGATCACGTCATCCTGCCGGAGATCATTTCCAAAGAGCCGCTCGGGCCGGTCGTCCGGCATGGCGACGACCAATGGTTCGACGTCGTCAAATGGACGCACTACGCGATGGTCAATGCGGAAGAGCTCGGCGTCACTTCGAAGAACGTCGACGACGCGTTGCGGTCGGAGAAACCGGAAGTGCGCCGGCTGGTCGGAACCGACGGCAATTTCGGCGAGCAGCTTGGGCTGACCAAGGACTGGGTCGTGCGCATCCTCAAGCATGTCGGCAACTACGGCGAGTCGTTCGAACGCAATGTCGGCAGCGGGTCCAAGCTCGGGATCGCGCGCGGGCTGAACGCGCTCTGGAACAAGGGCGGGCTGCAATACGCGCCGCCCATCCGATGATCTGATGGCGAAGCCGCGAGACCCGGCCGCGGCGCCGCCCGTTTCCTTCGTCAACAATGCGGCGGTGCGGAGCGCGCTGTACCAGGCGCTTGTGCTGCTGGCCGTCCTGTGGCTCGCCTACGAACTCATCGACAATGCCCGCGACAATCTTCGTGCCCAGCGGGTCGCGACGGGCCTTGGTTTTCTCGACAACGCCGCCGGCTTCGCGATCGGCCAGACGCTGATCGCCTATGACGAATCCGCTACCTACGCGCGCGCGTTTCTCGTCGGTCTGCTCAACACGCTTCTCGTCTCGGGGCTCGGCATCGTCTTCGCCACGCTGCTCGGATTCCTGATCGGGATCGCGCGCCTGTCCTCGAACTGGCTGGTCGCGCGCGTCGCAGGCGCCTATGTCGAGATCGTCCGCAATCTGCCGCTCCTGTTCCAGATTCTTTTCTGGTACCTCGCCGTTCTCGGCACGTTGCCGCCGCCCCGCCAAAGCATTGGCATCGGTCTGCAGCCCGTGCTCGTCGGATTGGCCGGCTGGTTCGATTGGGCGGCGCAGCACGGGTTTCCGGCCGCGCTTGGCGCCTCCCTTCGCGATCTCGCAGCCTGGGTGGGGCCGCCGGATATCTTCCTCAACAATCGCGGCATCATTCTCCCGCGGCCGATCGCGGGCGAGGGGACAGGCCTTGTGTTCGCGGCTCTCCTCACTGCGGTCGTACTCAGTCTTGCGCTCCGCTTCTGGTCCAAACGACGCCATGCCGCGACCGGCCGCACGCTTCCGGTCGGGTGGATGTCGCTCGGCCTGGTCCTGGGCTTGCCGGCTCTCGCGCTCTTTTCGACCGGATTGCCGATCGGCGTCGAGCACCCGCAGCTGCGCGGATTCAATTTCATCGGCGGGATGCGCGTGCTGCCGGAATTCGCGGCGCTGCTCTTCGCGCTCTCGACCTATACGGCGGCGTTCATCGCGGAAATCGTGCGCGCCGGCATCCTGGCCGTCTCGCGCGGACAGACCGAGGCGGCCTATTCGCTCGGATTGCGCCGGGGGCTTGCGCTGCGGCTCGTCATCGTTCCGCAAGCGATGCGGCTCATCGTTCCGCCGCTGACGAGTCAGTATTTGAACCTGACCAAGAACTCCTCGCTGGCCGTGGCCGTGGGCTACCCGGATCTTGTCGCCGTGTTCGCCGGCACCACGCTCAATCAGACCGGTCAGGCGATCGAGATCATCGCCATCACCATGGCGGTCTATCTCGTGATCTCGCTGCTCACGAGCGCCTTCATGAACTGGTACAACGCGCGTATCGCGTTGATCGAACGATGAGCGGAGCCGTTGTCAGGGGCGGTGACGCCCGTTTCGTCCGCACCCGCACGATCCCGCCGGCTCCCCCGCCGTCGGCGCGGCTTGGCCTGCTGGCGCGGGTCCGACAACGCCTGTTCAACGGCGCCTTCAACGCAGGCCTTACTATTATAATAGTCCTGCTGCTCTGGCTGGCCGTTCCGCCCCTTTTCAAATTCCTGATCTGGGACGCTGTTTGGATCGGTTCGGGCCGCGAGGACTGCCTGGCGGAACGCTTGGGACGCGAGGTCGGCGCATGCTGGCCCTTCATTCGCGCGAAGCTGCCGCAATTCATCTACGGCTTCTATCCTTGGGGGGAGCATTGGCGTGTCGATCTTGCCTTCGTGCTGGCGCTCCTGTTGCTGACTCCTTTGCTGATCCCGAGCGCGCCCTACAAGCGCGCCAATGCCATCCTCTTCTTCGGCGTGTATCCGATCGTGGCGTTCATCCTGCTCACGGGAGGAGCATTCGGGCTGCGCGAAGTCGAGACCCGATCCTGGGGCGGGCTTTTGATCACGCTCGTCGTCGCCGTGACCGGGATTGTCGCCTCGCTTCCGCTCGGGGTCCTACTGGCGTTGGGACGGCGCTCGCCCCTGCCCATCATCCGCATGCTTTGCGTGATTTTCATCGAGTTCTGGCGGGGGGTGCCGCTGATCACCGTGCTGTTCTTCGCCACTTACATGCTGCCTCTGTTTCTGCCCAGCCACTGGAGCGTGGATGCACTTCTGCGCGTGCTCATCGGGGTTGCGCTCTTCGCCGCCGCCTACATGGCGGAGGTCGTGCGCGGCGGCCTGCAAGCGATCCCGAAAGGGCAATACGAAGCAGCGCAGGCGCTGGGATTGGGCTACTGGCGAACGATGGCGCTTGTCGTCCTGCCGCAGGCGCTGCGCCTCGTCATCCCGGGCATCGTCAATAATTTCATCGGCCTGTTCAAGGACACGACACTCGTGCTCATCGTGTCCATCCTCGATCTCCTCGGCCAGCTGCGCGCGTCCTTCGCCGACCCGGCTTGGGCGACGCCCACGACCGTTTTCACAGGGTTTGCCTTTGCCGGAATGATCTACTTCGTGTTCTGTATCGGCATGTCGCGCTATTCGCTGTTCATCGAGCGGCGTTTGAACGCGGCGGCGCGCGGGCCCTAAGGCAAACGGTGCGAGACATCGAGACAAAGTCCCCCTTCGACCTGCGGCCCTCGGCGGGCGCCGCCGGCAATCACGTCGCGGTGGCGATGATCGGCGTGCACAAATGGTTCGGCGCCTTCCATGTGCTGCGCGACATCAATCTGGAGGTGCGCCGCGGGGAGCGAATCGTCATCTGCGGGCCGTCAGGATCCGGCAAGTCGACGCTCATTCGCTGCATCAACCGGCTGGAAGAGCATCAGCAGGGCAAGATCATCGTCGACGGGATCGAGCTGACGAACGATCTCAAGCGCATCGACGAGGTGCGCCGTGAAATCGGCATGGTGTTCCAGCAGTTCAACCTGTTTCCGCACTTGACCGCGCTCGAGAACTGCACGCTGGCGCCGATCTGGGTGCGCGGGATGCCGAAACGCCAGGCGGACGAGCTGGCCATGCACTATCTCGAGCGGGTCAAGATTCCCGAGCAGGCGAAAAAATATCCCGGCCAGTTGTCGGGCGGGCAGCAGCAGCGTGTCGCCATCGCCCGCGCGCTGTGCATGAACCCGCGCATCATGCTGTTCGATGAACCCACCTCCTCGCTCGACCCGGAGATGGTGAAGGAGGTGCTGGACACGATCATCGAGCTCGCCAAAGACGGCATGACGATGCTGGTCGTCACCCACGAGATGGGATTTGCCCGGCAGGTCGCAGACCAGGTCGTCTTCATGGACGAGGGGCAGATCATCGAGGTGAACGCGCCCGAGGCGTTTTTCAGCGATCCGCAGCACGACCGGACGAAGCTTTTCCTGCGTCAAGTGCTGCGGTGATCGTGTTGCCGTGCGGCACTGCAACCGGCCTCACGCCCTGTGGATAACGGGGAAGTTTTGCAACGCCGGGGTTCGTCGCACACGAGACGGAAGTCGAGGCCGCCCAACCTCCGTTTGGATATTCCATTGCAAAGACAGGGCATTTTCTTTCCGAGGCAAAAATAGGGCCGCCTGTGGCGGAAGGCCCGTCCCATGGCCGCAGTCGCGCCATGCCGCCGCCCGGATGCAGCCGCCGACGCGCCCGACTTGGAAGGAACTCTGGCCCCGCGTTCCGGTGGAACTTTTGCGCATGCTTTTGTCGGCGAACCGGTAACCACTTCGCCGTATCATGCGATTTGGGGGAGAGGTTCGACATGTTGGCGTCTCCGTTGCGTTTGGCAGCCAGTAATCCAGTGCATGACAATGCGGCCAGCCTCGCGCTGGCCGTGAAGCGGTGGAACCAGGGCGACCTCGCCGGGTATCTCGCCTTCTACGACGAGCGGGTCCGCGTTCACGGCTACGGTCCCGGAGCGATGGACAAGAGCACCGCAGCCGCTTTCTACGAAACCATCTGGGCGACGCTCGGCGAGGATGGACAGCGCGGCCCGACCCTCACCATCCACGAGGGGGCTATGGATGGCGACCTTTTCGCCTGCCGCGTGACCATGACGGGCATTCATCGCGGCGCATTTCTCGGGATTGCGCCGACGGGACTGCCCTATGTTCTGCACGGCATGACCATGTTCCGGTTTGCCGAAGGCCGTGTCGTCGAGCTTTGGACGTGCGACGACATGTTCGGCCTTCTCGTTCAGATCGGAGCGATTGAACCGCCGGAAGCGGCTGCCTATTCCGCGTAGATCATCTTCCGCGTCATCCCGCCATCGACGACGATATTGGCGCCGGTCACGAAACCGGAGCGGTTTCCGTCGACAAGCCAGCTCACGATTTCGGCGACGTCTTCCGGTTTGCCGACGCGGCCGGCAGGATGCTGCGCGTGATCGGCGGGCCGCAAGGCGGCGTAATCGCCCGTTGCGATCCATCCGGGGCTGACGCAGTTCACGCGCACGTCCGGCGCGAGGCTCACCGCCAGCGCGTGAGTCAGCGCCACGAGCCCGCCTTTCGATGCGGAGTAGGACTCGGTATCGGCTTCGGACATGAGCGCGCGCGTCGAAGCGATCGTGACCATCGCGCCCTTTGCCGCGCGCAAGGCCTGTTCGGCGGTACGGGCCAAAAAGTAAGTCGCCGTCAGGTTCACATCCAGGACGCGCCGCCATTCCGCCAGCGTGAGCTGCGCGATCGGCTTGCGCACCATGATGCCGGCATTCGAGACGACCGCGTCGAGCCGTCCGAAGCGAGCCATGATCGTCGCGACGGCGCGCGGAGCCGTCCGATCCTCGGCCACATCGTCCGTGATGCAAATCGTATCGCCGAGATCCTTGAACTTGTCCGGCAGGCCCGCATCGGGCAGGTCCAGGACGGCCAGTTTCCAGCCATCGCGCGCGAGCCGTTTGGCGGTTTCAAGCCCGATGCCGTTGGCGGCGCCGGTGACGAGCGCGACCCGATCCATGGCGCGCGCCTACTTCGGTCCCGTCGCGACCGGCAGATCGTCGCGCGCGCCCCATTCGGCCCAGGATCCGTCGTAGAGCGCCTTCGGCTGTTTGCCCATGGCGTCGAGGGCGAGCCACAGGATCGCCGCCGTCACGCCCGAGCCGCAGGTCGGAATGATCGGCTTGTCCACATTCACCCCGCCGGCGGCGAAGGCCTTCGCCGCCTCCTGCGGCGAGACCAGCCGTCCATCGCGAACAAGCTGCTCGAAGGGAACGTTGAGCGAACCCGGCATGTGGCCGGAGCGAAGACCCGCGCGCGGCTCGGGCGCTTCTCCGCGAAAGCGCGCGCCCGAGCGTGCGTCGACCACCTGCGCCGCGCCGTTCTTCAGCGCCTTCTGGATATCATCCAGCGCGGCGACGACGCCATGATCCATCCGCGCCGTGAAATGGCGGGGCTGACGGGTGACGGGCCCGGACTCGACCGGCCGCCCTTCCGCCTTCCATTTCGGAAAACCGCCGTCGAGGATGTAGACGCGTTCGGCGCCGAACACGCGAAACGTCCACCACACGCGCGGGGCCGAATAGAGCCCGGCGCCGTCATAGACGAGGATCGTCTGTCCATCGCCGATCCCGAGCTTGCGCATGGCCGAGGCGAAGCCCTCCGGCGTCGGCAGCATGTGCGGGAGCGACGACGTCGGGTCGGCGACCGCATTGATGTCGAAGAAGACGGCGCCCGGAATATGCTCGGCGAGATATTCGGCTTGCGCATCCCTGTTCGCGGTCGAGAGATAGTAGGAGCCGTCCACGACGGCGACGTCCGGCGCATCGAGATGCTGCGCCAGCCAGTCGGTCGAGCGGAGCCAGCGCGAGTTCATGTCCGCCATGGATAAGTCCTCCTCAAGCCCAGCCGAGCCGCACGCGGCGGTTCTGCTTGCCCTTCTTCTCGATCTGGGTGACGCGCACCGCGCCGATCTCGCCGGTGCGCCGCACATGCGTGCCGCCGCAGGGCTGGAGATCGAGCCCGACGATTTCGATCAGCCGGACCCGGCCCGTGCCCGTCGGCGGCTTGACCGACATCGTCTTCACCAAGCCGGGATTGGCGGCAAGCTCCTCGTCGCTGATCCAGCGCGCGCGCACCTCGGCGTCGGCCGCGATCATCTCGGCGAGTTTGGCGGTGATCGCATCCTTGTCGAGCCCTGCTTCGGGAATATCGAAATCGAGTCGGCTTTCGGTTTCGCCGACCGAGCCGCCGGTGACCGGGTAGGGGAGGATGGCGGACAACAGGTGCATCGCGGTGTGCATGCACATGCGGCGATGCCGAAGGTCCTGGTCGATGCGCGCCGTGAGCGCTTCGCCGACCTTTGGCCGGACGGGCGTGCCGTCGGCCGGCACATGCGCAATCTCGCTCTTGCCTGCGTCGGCATAGACGGCGTTGCCGATCGCAATCTCGCTGCCGTCGGCGCGAACGAGCGTGCCGCGATCGCCCGGCTGCCCGCCCGAGGTCGCGTAGAACACCGTGCGGTCGAGCACGATCCCGCCTTGCTCGGTGATGCCCACGACGCGCGCCTCGCACGCATCGAGATAGGCGTCGTCGAGGAACAGGCGCTCGGTCGCCATCAGGCTGCCTCGTAGGGAACTTTAACGGTGGCGCGCCGCTCCAGCCATTCGGGCACGGGCAGGTTTTTCGAACGCAGGAATTCGGGATTGAAAAGCCGCGACTGGTAGCGCGTGCCGTAGTCGCACAGCACGGTCACGATGGTGTGGCCCGGCCCCATCTCGTTGGCGAGGCGCACCGCGCCGGCGACATTGATCCCCGACGATCCGCCGAGGCAAAGCCCCTCGTGCTCAAGGAGGTCGAAGCAGTAGGGGATCGCCTCCTGGTCGGAAATTTGAAAGGCGACGTCAACCGGCGCTCCTTCGAGATTCTTCGTGATGCGGCCTTGGCCGATGCCTTCCGTGATCGACGTTCCTTCCGCCTTGAGGACGCCCGTGGTGTAGAAACTGTAGAGCGCCGCTCCCAAGGGGTCGGCGAGAGCGATCCGCACTTTCGGGTTGCGCTCCTTGAGCGCGAGCGCAACGCCGGCCAGCGTGCCGCCGGTACCGACCGCGCAGACGAAGCCGTCGACCGTGCCGTCGGTCTGCTCCCAGATCTCCGGACCGGTGGTTTCGATATGGCCGTCGCGATTGGCGACATTGTCGAACTGGTTCGCCCAGATCGCGCCGTTCTTCTCAGATTTCGCCAACTGCGCGGCGAGGCGTCCCGACACTTTCACGTAGTTGTTCGGATCCTTGTAGGGAACGGCGGGCACTTCGACGAGCTCGGCTCCGCAGAGCCGCAGCATGTCCTTCTTCTCCTGGCTTTGCGTGTCGGGGATCACGATGACCGTCCGATAGCCGAGCGCGTTCGCGACCAGGGCGATACCGATGCCGGTATTCCCGGCGGTGCCCTCGACGATCACGCCGCCCGGACGCAGCTCGCCCCTGCGGACCGCGTCCTGGATGATGAACAGCGCGGCGCGGTCCTTCACCGACTGGCCGGGATTCATGAACTCGGCCTTGCCGAGAATGGTGCAGCCGGTCGCCTCCGACGCGCGCCGAAGCCTGATCAGCGGCGTGTTGCCGATCGCCTCCACGATCCCGTTCTTGACCTGCATCGCTAAACCTGTGTGTTCTTTGGCCCGTCTGAAAGGATATCTCACGGGAGAGAAGCACCTCGCGAACGAACAGAATCTGCGAATTTCCGCCGCAGGAATCGTTTTTCTATTTCGTCCAAATCCCGACCGAGGTCTGATCGGCTTCTTGCGAGAAGCTTTCCGTCGAATTCTGGGGGAACGCCACGCTGAGTTGCCCAGTAGGCAATCAAACTCTTCACATCGGCATCAGATATCGTGTCAGCGAAACAGGAGGCGACCTTTTCTGCCAGAGCCAGGGCAGCCGTAGGTGCTGGTTGAGATGCCGCTGCTGAGACAGCCGGGCTACGGGCCGGCAAGGTGAAAGTCGCGACCGTGGTTGGGCTTGCTACCGCCGGGATCGAGCGAACAGACAGGAACTTTGCAACTGTGGCTGTCGACCATTCCGTCGTGGTATCGACTTCCTGCAATAGAGACTTGGATTGTGATCCCCGGCTTGGTGCGATGCCAACCAAATGAATTCTAACCCCATAATTTTGCGCGATCTGGACTCCTATGCGCACGTCTTCGTCGCCGGACAGGAGAACTGCGTCGCAGATCGCCCCTAATCGGGCCAACTCGATCAAATCCGTCACGGTCAGCGAGTCGACTCCCTTTTGCTGGCCAGCGCTGTTTATGAAGCCAAGTCGAACCTTGATGTTGTCCAGATGCGCAAGTTGCTCTTGTTCAAGAGTCGGGCCTCTCGACGCGAGCGCGCCATCATACCAATAGACTCGTAACACGGGACAACCGGGAGCCTTGGATTGGACGACGCTATTAAGTTCGTTGAGAACGCCCTGCGCGTCTAACAACAGGACCGAACGAGGCTTCTTCGCGCCGCTGAGAGCGATGCCGCCTTGTGCGAACAAGTAACTAGCATCCACGCATATCGCTGCGCGCTTCACGATGCCCCCCAAAGTAGTAAGGGCCCCCGCAGGAGCCCTTTTTTAGCCCCACGCGCCAACGTCAATGTATCGTGGCACGGAAGGGGATTTCTATATAGCAAAGGAACGCAGAAATTGCAAGGTCGTTCCGGTTAGGTTTCTGCTAAGATTCCAATAACTTAGTGTTCGCTCAATGACCTTCAAACAAGCCGTCCTTAATTGAACGGCACAGTCCGGGGTCATGGGTGATCCGCGTGGGAGAGGACATCACGGGGTCTTCAGGCTGGCAAAGGCCGCGAGCGCGCGTTGCCGCGCCGCCTTGTGGTCGACGATCGGCGAGGGATAGGTGCGGCCCAAGGCGACGCCGGCTTGTTCGAGGACCAGCGCCGGCGCCATCCACGGCTTGTGAATGAACTGGTCCGGCATTCGCGCGAGTTCCGGCACAAACCGGCGCACATAGGCGCCGCCCGGATCGAACGTCTCGCCCTGCAGCACCGGGTTAAAGATGCGGAAGTAGGGGGCGGCGTCCGCTCCGGACCCTGCGACCCACTGCCAGTTTGCCGGATTGTTCGCCGGGTCCGCATCGACCAGCGTATCCCAGAACCAGGCCTCTCCCTCGCGCCAGTCGATCAGCAGATGCTTGACGAGAAAGGAGGCCGTGATCAGCCGGACCCGGTTGTGCATCCAGCCCGTCCGCCAGAGCTGGCGCATCCCCGCATCGACGATCGGATATCCTGTGCGGCCGCTTTGCCAGGCCTCCAGCGATGGACCGTCGCGCATGAACGGAAAATCGTTGAAGCGCTTGTTGATGTTTTCGCGCGCGAGGTCGTGATCGTGCAGGAGATGATAGTTGAATTCGCGCCAGCCGATCTCCGAGCGCAGCTTGTCGATGTTTTCGGCGGAGGCGCGTGCACCTGAAGCGCCGTGCCAGGCTTGCTCGGCGGCATCCCACAATTGATGCGGGCTGATCTCCCCGAAGCGCAGATGCGGCGAGAGACGCGAAGAGGCGTCGCGGTCAGGATAGTCCCTCTCTGTGGCGTAGGACCCGAGGCCGCTCCGAAGAAATGTGTGCAATCGCGCATGCGCACCGGCTTCGCCGCGATCAAAGGCTTGGCGCAGACCCTCGGCCCAGTCCGGCGCGCGCGGCTCGAGCCCCCAATCCTCCAGACGATCGGAGGGAAGCGGAGGCGAACCGCGAAAGCGCTCCGGGGTCGGAAGCGGCGCTCGCGGCTGCAGCCGGTTGACAAGCGTCCGCCAGAACGGCGTGAAGACCCGCATCGGCTCGCCCGCGCGGTTCACCAGCGAGCCGGGATCATGCAAGAGCGACCCGTTGAACGACGTCACCTCAATCCCGCTCTTCTGGAGCGTGCCGGCAACGGACCGGTCGGCGGCAGCCGCATTCGGCTCGAAGCGGCGGTTGAAGAACAGGCGGCGCGCCCCCGCTTGCGCGATCACCTCGGGAACGATGATGGACGCGGGGCCGCGGCGCAGAAGCAGCCGGCCTCCGCGCGTTCCGATATCTTTCTGCAGAGCGCGAAGCGAGCCGGCCAGCCACCAGCGCGACGCTCCCCCGAGCGGCCTGATGCAGGGGCTGTCTTCATCAAGGACGTAGAGGCAGACCAGCGGATCGCCGGTCTGCACGGCTGCGTGAAGCGCCGGGTTGTCGGCGAGACGGAGGTCCTCCCGAAACCAGACGAGCGACACGGAAGCAATTGGCTGGTCGGGCATGAGGTCGAGGACTGTGGAACAACCGCTGACGCGCGTGTAAGAGCCATTTTCCGGCCAAGTAGGACCGGGTGGGCCGAAAGAAAATGTGACAAGCAAAGGTTTTTTGATCTGATCCGATTCTATCCGATGGATCAGACTCTAATTTCCGCCCCCGCCGCCGCCGAACAGCGCGGCAAACGGATTCCGTGCCGCCGCCGCCTCGGCTTCCGCCTTTGCGCGCTGCTCGGCCTGCAAGCGGGCCCGCAGGACGGCGGCCGCGCGCGCACGGCGCCGTCGGATGTCTGCCTGCTCCCGTTCGCGCCGCACCTCCGCGGCGGTGCGCGGAATCGGCACAATCGGCCCGATCGAGCCGACCATCTGCAGGGGTTCGGCCAGCGGTCCCCCGATCGGCGGCGGGTCCGGCACGAGCGCGCGCGAGCCGGACGCCGGGTCCTGGAGAATGGCGACGGTGCGGTCGTGCAGGACAGGAGCATCTCCGCGGTCCCTGGGCGAAAGGGCTGCGCTGAGCGCGATGAGACTTGCGAGCTGCGCGCGTTCTTCCGCCGAAATCTGCGGGGGCTCAGCGGTTTCTGCGGCTACGCTCGGGTCGGATCTGAACTCCGCGAAGAGCGCAGGACCCGGTGCGAGCGGCCGGTCGTCGGCGAGCCGCCGCTGCTCGATCGTCGCCAGCGCGGACGGCATGTGGCCCAACCGCACCATGAGGAGCAGCTCGAAGCTCAGAACGACAAAAATGACCGTGGCGAGGATCGCGGCGATCATGAACCGGTAATCAGGCAACATGATCGAATCTGCTCGCCTTCGCTTGCCCCGCCGAAGCATCAGGGGAGCGACCATAACTGAGTCGCACCGGGCAAGGGAGTGATGGACCTTGGCCGAGCCGCGCAGCGGAGCGCCATCGTTCGCGCCTGCGCTTTGCTCGGCGATCCGGAGAAGCCGAGCGTCCGGCCGCCGAGCCCGCATAGGCTCGATGCGGCTTCGGCTCCGAGTTGAACGGCGCCGCCCGGTCCTCTATGACTCGACGTCAAACAAGAACGAGTTTGGGAGGTACGCCAATGTCCCGTTTGCGGGCTCTTGCCGGGTGTTGCGCCATCGCGCTCGCTGCGATCCACTCTCCGGGCAGCGCAAATGCGCAAGACTACCCGTCGCGGACGGTGCGGATCATCGTTCCCTTTGCCGCCGGCGGACCGGCCGACGTCTATGCCCGGTTCATCGGCCAGCGGCTGTCCGACTCGCTCAAGCAATCCTTCATCGTCGAGAACCGGCCGGGCGCCGGATCGGTGATCGGAACCGACGCCGTCGCGAAGTCGGCGCCGGACGGCTACACGCTCCTGATGATGTCGAACACGCACACCACGAACGAGTCGCTGATCCCGAACAAGCCGTTCCAGCTCATGCGCGACTTCGTGCCGGTGGCGCCGGTCAATTATTCGGATCTCGTGATGGTCGTGCACCCCTCCGTTCCGGCCAAGGATCTGAAGGAATTCATCGCGCTCGCGAAGTCGAAGCCGGGCGGGCTGAACTATGCCTCATCCGGGCCCGGCACGCCGTATCACATGGCCGGCGAGCTCTTCAAAGCGATGAGCCAGACCGACATCGTGCACGTTCCCTACAAAGGCTCTTCCGGCGCGCGCACCGACATCATCGGCGGCCAGGTGCACATGATGTTCGACGCGATCACGACGATGGCGCAGAACGTGCGCGCGGGGCAGGTGAGGGCGGTCGGCACCACCGGGGCCAAGCGCTCGGCGGTGCTGCCCGAGATCCCGACCGTCTCCGAGGCCGGCGTTCCGGGATATGAGGCGACGATCTGGCTCGGCATCATGGCGCCCGCCGGCACGCCGAAGCCGGTGGTCGACAAGCTCAATGCCGAGATCAACAAGGTCCTGCGCGAGCCTGAGGTTCAGCAGGCCTGGTCGAAGCAGGGCGCGGAGCCGATCGTCATGACCCCGGCCCAGTTCGATGCGTATCTGCGCAAGGACATCGAGAAGTGGGCGCATGTGGTGAAAGTCTCCGGAGCGAAAGCGGAGTAGCTGACGCGGGTTTTCGCGAAACGCCGAGAGGGCGCCGATGCCATTGCCGTTGACCGGCTCCTGCCAATGCCGGGCGATCCGTTATGAGATCCGCGCGGAGCCGCTGACGCTCTACGCCTGCCATTGCACCGAGTGCCAGAAGCAGTCGGGAAGCGCGTTCGCGCTGTCCATGGTCGTTTTGCGCGAGAGCGTCGCGGTGACCGCGGGCGAGCCGAAGATCTGGCAGCGGCGGCACGAGAGCGGCCGCATCATGGACGCCGTGCTCTGCGGGACATGCGGCGCGCGCCTCTGGCACAATCCGCAGGCGAACCCGCGCGTCTCGATCGTGAAGCCGGGGACGCTCGACGACACGCGGCGGCTTCATCCCATCGGCCACATCTGGACCAAGAGCGCGCAGCCGTGGGTGACGATTCCGGAAACCACGGTGAACTACGAGGGGCAGCACCCCGACCCCGTGCGCTTGACCGAGGCGTGGAAGCAAGCCCGGGCGGGGACGGGCGACTGACCTGAAAGCGTGATCCCAAAAAGCGGACGCCGCCGCTCGGGCAGATCTCCTCGGCGTCTCCGTGCGACAAATATTTTAGGAACCAACGGGCCGAAGATTCGCTTGTGCGGGGACAAGCGTGGCGTGGCGCGGCCGTTGCAGCAAGCCTTGCCGATAGGGCGTCGCGGTCACGCGCGAATGCGCGCGCAAGGAGGCCCCCCACATGAAAGCGCTGGTCTGGCACGGCAAACATGACATCCGCTGCGACGAAGTTCCCGATCCGGCGATCGAGGATCAGCGCGACGCCGTGATCAAAGTGACGACCTGCGCCATCTGCGGGTCCGACCTGCACCTCTATAACAACTTCATACCCGCCATGATGTCGGGCGACATCATGGGCCACGAGTTCATGGGGGAGGTCGTCGAGGTCGGACACGACGTCAAGAAGCTGAAGGTGGGCGACCGCGTCGCCGTCCCGTTCACGATCATCTGCGGCGAATGCGACCAGTGCAAGCGCGGCAACTTCTCGGTCTGCGAGCGGAGCAATCGCAACAAGGATGTTGCCGACAAGGTTTTCGGCCACGCCACCGCGGGACTTTACGGCTACACGCATCTGACCGGCGGCTATGCCGGCGGACAGGCCGAATATGTGCGCGTGCCCTATGCCGATGCCGGGCCGGTCAAAATTCCGGACGGGCTGAGCGACGAGCAGGTCCTGTTCCTGACCGACATCTTTCCCACCGGCTGGCAGGCGGCGGTGCAATGCGACATCGAGCCGACCGACACGGTCGCGATCTGGGGCGCGGGTCCGGTCGGCCAGTTCTGCGTCCGCAGCGCGATCCTGCTCGGCGCCAGGCAGGTGATCTGCATCGATCGTGTCCCCGAGCGGCTCGACATGGCGAAGGCCGGCGGCGCCATTCCGATCGACTTCGAGGAAGAGAGCGTCATCGAGCGGCTCAATGAGCTCACGAAGGGCAAGGGGCCAGAGAAATGCATCGATGCCGTCGGGCTCGAAGCGCATGCGACGGGCCATCTCGATTCCATGTATGACCGCGTGAAGCAGGCCGTGATGCTGGAGAGCGACCGTCCGCATGTGCTGCGCGAGATGATATATGTCTGCCGGCCGGCCGGAACGCTCTCCATCCCCGGCGTCTATGGCGGCCTTGTCGACAAGCTTCCGTTCGGGATGGCGATGAACAAGGGCCTCACCATCCGCACCGGCCAGACGCATGTGAACCGGTGGACCGACGATCTCCTTCGCCGCATCGAAGAGGGACAGATCGACCCCTCCTTCGTCATCACGCACCGCGCGAAGCTCGAGGATGGGCCCGCGCTTTACAAGACATTCCGCGACAAGGAGGACGGCTGCGTGAAGGTCGTCCTCACGCCATGATGAGGCAAGCCATGCGTTACGAAACAGCGCGTACAGGGCGGCCGGGCCACCCCGCTTCATCGACCGACACGATGGCGCGCGCGCTCGGCCTGTTCTCGATCGGACTGGGGCTGATGCAGACAATGGCGCCGCGCGCGCTCACGCGCGCGCTCGGCATGCAGGGGCAGGAGACGCTGGTCCTCTTCTACGGCCTGCGTGAGATCGCGACCGGCATCGGCCTGCTCGCCGCGAAGGACCCGGCGCCCTGGGTGTGGGGCCGCGTCGCCGGCGACGCGCTCGATCTTGCAACGCTCGCGCCGCACTGGAACGGCGACAACCACAAGCGCGGCAATGTCGGCGCGGCGTTGGGGCTGGTCGCCGGCGTGACCGCGCTCGACCTGATGTGCGCGCGGCAGCTGAGCGCGCAGAGCAAGTCGCCGCTTGCGCCGGCGCGCGACTATTCCGACCGCAGCGGCTTCCCGAAACCGCCGGAGGAGATGCGCGGCGCCGCGCGCGACTTCGAGATCCCGCGCGACATGCGCACGCCCGAGGCGCTGCGGCCTTATGCGAGCACGGAGGCCTCGCCCTCGATAAGCCCGGAGGCGGATGCTCGCGAAGCGGATCGTCTGCCGCAGGCGAATGTGCTCGACATGGGACGGTAGCCGATCAAAGCGGGCGGGTGTCGCGCCGGCTGTGCGGTTGAATCAGAGTGCGCAGCGGCAGCCATCATGTTCGTGACATGAAGAAAAATGGCTCCCCGGGCCGGATTCGAACCAGCGACCAACCGGTTAACAGCCGGTTGCTCTACCGCTGAGCTACCGGGGAACGGTGTCGGCGTATAACAAAGCGACCAAGGCTTGCAAGAACGAATTGGAGCGCCGGCGCCTGGAGGCCACGGCCGGAATTGAACCGGCGTAAACGGTTTTGCAGACCGCTGCGTAACCACTCCGCCACGTGGCCGTTCAGTGCCGATAGGCCGGCTCGTCCAAGCGCCCGAGCCGACGACCGCCTATACAGGAGCTCATCCGCTCCATCAACTCGATGGGCGGGGTTCGCCACGCATATGGGGAACAGCGCATTGCCTTTTAGAGGTCCTTGCCGCAAAAGATCCCTCGACCGACCCCGAAGTTCAGGGAGTCCCGCATGATCGACTTCGCCGCGGCGCGCGAAACCATGGTGGACACGCAGCTCCGTCCGAGCGACGTGACCGACCTTCGCATCCTCAATGCGTTCCTGCAGGTCCCGCGCGAAAAATTCGTGGCGAGCGAGCGTGCCGCTCTCGCCTATGCCGATCGTGACATTCCCGCAACAAAGCTCGTGAACGGACAGGCGGTTCGACGCCTGATGCCGCCGATGGTTCTGGCCAAGCTGCTGCAGGCCGCCGGGATCGGTCCGGATGATCGGCTTCTCGTGATCGGATGCGCCACCGGCTATTCCGCCGCCATCGTTTCGCATCTGGCGTCTGCCGTCGTGGCGCTGGAAGAGGATGCGGTGCTGGCCAAAGCCGCCAACCGGACGCTCGCCGAGGTCGGCGCGGCCAATGTGACCCTGGTCACGGGTCCGCTGACCGCGGGCTGGCCCGCGCTAGGTCCCTATGACGTGATTCTCGTGGACGGCGCGGTCGAAATCCTGCCGCAGCCCATTCTCGCGCAGATTAAGGATGGCGGCAGGCTGGCGGCGGTGACGGTCGACGGGCCGGTCGGCAAGGGCATGATCTATCGCGCCACGGGCTCGAATGTGACCGGCCAGCCGGTTTTCGACGCGCCGGCGCCGCTTCTCCCCGGTTTCGCCCGCCCGCCGGAGTTCGTTTTTTAGCGCGCAACAAGGTCCCCGCTTGTCCGCTCGGGTTCCAAAAAGTGTGGCCATTTTGCTCCACTCCTGAACTTTGCCTCCGAAAAGCCCATCGAGGGGTTTCCAATTGGATTTCGGGCTGCGTATTCTGGACTTAGGCGCGATTCAGTCGCGGCGGCGCGATTTCAACTCGCGTTCAATGGGGCGCTGTGAACAAGTCGGTGAGGGGGTAGTGGGGCAGTCTGCGAAAGCGGTTGCAAGCCACCTTTTGGGGATGTCGGCTGCCGGCCTCCTCGCGGTGGCGGTCTGCTCGGGCCCGGTCCGGGCGCAATCGCTCGAGGCCGCGCTCGCCTATGCCTATCAGAACAACCCGCAGCTCAACGCGCAGCGGGCGCAATTGCGCAGCATCGACGAGGGCGTCGCGCAGGCGCTGTCGGGATACCGGCCGCAGGTCAGCGTCAGCGCCGATGTCGGCCGTCAATATCAGCGCTCGGAGGTTGAAACCTCCACCGGCGGGCGCACCATCGCCGAGAGCACGACCACGCCGCGCGGCGCCGCGATCACCGCCACGCAGACGCTCTTCAACGGATTCCAGACCGCCAACCGCACGCGCCAAGCGGAACAAACGGTCCAGCAGCAGCGCGCGGCGCTCGCCCTCATCGAGCAGACCGTACTGTTCGATGTCGTCACGCAGTACATGAATATCCTCCGTGACACGGCCATCGTCGACCTGCAGCGGCGCAACCTCGAAGTGCTCGACGAGCAGCTCCGGCAGACCCGCGACCGTTTCAACGTCGGCGAGGTCACCCGCACCGATGTCGCCCAGTCGGAATCGCGCCTTGCGGCGTCCCGCTCTCAATTGCTCACCGCGGAAGCCAATCTTGCGACCACGCGCGCGGCCTTCATCCGGGTGGTCGGCTTGCCGCCGACCCGGCTCGTGCCCGGACGGCCGGGCGACCGGCTCATTCCGAAATCCCTGGATGCAGCCGTCGCGCTGGCGATCGCGGAAAATCCGTCCGTGGTCGCCGCGATGTTCGGCATCGACGTCGCGCTCCTGCAGGTGAAGATCAACGAAGGCGCGCTCTATCCGACCTTGACGCTCCAGGGTAGCGCGCAGCAGCGATACGACAGTTCCGATAACGCCCGCGAATCGTTCTCCGCCTCGGTGGTGACGCGGCTGGTCATTCCGATCTATCAGGGCGGGGCCGAATACTCGCAAATCCGGCAGTCGAAGGAAGTCGTGGGCCAGCGGCGATTCGAGCTGGCGCAATTCCGCGATCAGGCCCGGGCCACGGCGGTTCAGGCGTGGAGCCTGCTCGAGGCCGCCCGCGCGCAGATCACGGCGGCGCAGGCGCAGGTTACGGCAGCCGAGATCGCCTTGAACGGCGTCCGTGAAGAGGCCCGCGTCGGCCAGCGGACGACCCTGGACGTGCTGAACGCGCAGCAGGAGCTCGTGAACGCGCGGGTTGCCCTGGTCACCGCGCAGCGGGACCGGGTGGTTGCTTCCTACAACGTCGTCCAATCCATCGGCCGCATGACGGCAGACCGGCTCGGCCTTGCGTCCGAACTCTACGATCCGCGCACCCACTACTATCAAGTGCGCGATCAGTGGTTCGGCGTCCGTAGTCCGGATGGCCGCTGAGCGGCAAAATCCCCAACATTTGGTAGCCTCTGGCGGCCCTGTCCACAGGGCCTTGCTTGCCTTCAAGAACGCGCATGCGATACTTGCGCGTCTTATCAGTCCGATGATCGCGCAGCGCGATTCGCTTGAGCGTGGTCGCGGCTGATCGACCGAAGCGGCCCCGCGGATCCGCGGGTCTTCAAAAGGATGCGGCAATGGCGCAGGCGGCCAAGGCTCAAGAGCCCACCATGGAGGAAATCCTCGCCTCGATCCGTCGGATCATCGCCGATGATGACGGCTCGAAGGCAAAGCCGGCCGATGCGCCGCCTCCGAAACCGCAGGCCGCCGCTCCGCCGCCGCCTCCCAAAGCCGCCCCGCCGCCCCCTCCACCACCGGCACCACCGCAGGACGCCGCGGCCATGAGCCAGGCGGACATCGACGCGATGCTCTCTGGCGGTGGCGGTGGCGGTGGTGGTGGTGGCGGCGCCGCCGGGGAGAGTGCCCCCGAAGAAGAGGAACACGACACGCCCGACGTCTTCGACCTGACGGAGGCGATGACCGCGCCGGCTCCCCCGCCGCCGGCCGAACCGGCTGCCTTCCGCAAGATCGACCCGAATCCGGACGTGTTCTTTTCCGAAGAGCCGCCGGCGCCGCGGGCGGTGGCGGCGCGCGCGGCAGCACCTCAGGACAGTTCGGCTCTCCTGTCGGCCACGACGACGGCCGCGGTCGATGCCGCGTTCAACTCGCTCGCGCAGACGGTGCTCATCCAGAATGCCAAGACCCTGGAGGACTTGGTGAAAGAGATGCTGCGGCCGCTGCTCAAGGGCTGGCTTGACGAGAATCTGCCGACGCTGGTCGAGCGGCTCGTGCGTGCCGAGATCGAGCGGGTCTCGCGCGGCCGGATGGGTTAGCACGCTCTCTCAAGCCGAAGGCCGCCGCCTGAGCGCGTGCGCCACCCACAAGGCGAGCAGAGGAACCAGCACGGCGACTGCGACGAACACGGTTGCGGCGCCATCGCGGTCGACGGCCAGGGCTGCCGCCGCGACCCCGAACGACTGCCCGATATAGATCGCCGCCGAGAACAGTCCGACCGCCGTGCCGCGCGCGTCCGGCGACATCTGCGTCGCGTTGGTCTGCAGCGTGTTGTGGAGCATGTAGAAGCCAAGCCCGATCGCCGTGACCGCGATCGGCGCCACCCACCAGGCCAGTCCCAAAGCCAGCAGAAGGAAAGACAGTCCGAGCAGCAGGCCGCCGGAAAGAACCAGTCTGCGCTGGCCGAGCCGCCGCACCAGCATGGTCACGCTCGCGGCATACAGCAGGCCGCCGACGCCGAATGTGCCGATGACGATGCCGATCAACGTGAAGCTCAGGTCGAAGCGCAGGTGCAGATCCGCGCCGACATAGGCGAATGCGCCGAAGACGAGGGCCGATTCCAGGAGAGCGAACAGGCAGATCAGCCGCGCCCAGGGATTGCGCAGCACGATGCCGTAATCGGCGATCAGCGCGCGATCCTTGGAGTTGACGGGCTGCGCGCGCGTCGTCGGATTGCGGCGAAGCTCGCTCCACAAGCCGACCGCGGCCACCGCATAGAGCGCCGCCAGCACGAAGAACACCGCGCGCCAGCCGAAATGATCACCGATGATGCCGCCCGCCGCCTGTCCGAAAAGCTGGCCGCTGATCTGTCCGGAGAGATAGCGACCCAGCACCCGCTGCCGGCGGTCATAGGGGACGACATCGCCGATATAGGCCATCGAAAGCGGGATGACCCAGGCCGCCGTCGCCCCTGACGCCAGACGCGCCGCCGCGAGCGCGCCGAGCGAGCCGGCAAGCCCGCACACGAAAACGGTGACGGCCGAGAGCGTGCAGGCGATCGCGACGGTGCGATATTTCCCGAACCGGTCGCCGATGGGGCCGATCACGAGCTGCACGGAGCCGTGCATGATCGCGTAACTCGTCACCACGATGGACGCGGCGCCGATCGTCACCTCCAGATCGGCGGCGATTTGCGGCAGGAGCGAATCCGAGGCGCGCACCATGGCCTGGCCCGCGAAGCCTGCAACGGCCAAAAGAGCGATCGCGCGGGTCGGTGGGGCAGGCGTCATCTCGTCATCGCCGGCGACCGCCGGCGAACCGATTTCCGTGGTGGGCCTCCCACATTGCGCTGTTTTGCTCCGGCCTGACCAGCCCGCGCATTTGCATGGCCCGCAGCCTTGCCAGCATGATCCGATCGGAACAGGGCGCGCTCCAGGTTGACAGGGCGGCGGGCCATGGGCTCTCTACCGCCGCTCCGGAGCGAGGAATGATCGAGAAAACCTACCAGCCTTCGCAGGTCGAAGGCCGCATCTCCGACACGTGGGACAGGGCAGGGGCCTTTCACGCTGGCCGGCCGGAGCGCGCCGACGCCGCGCCCTATTGCATCGTGATTCCGCCGCCGAACGTGACCGGCTCGCTCCACATGGGCCACGCGCTGAACAACACGCTGCAGGACATCCTCTGCCGCTTCGAGCGCATGCGCGGGCGCGACGTGCTCTGGCAGCCTGGCACCGATCACGCCGGCATCGCCACGCAAATGGTCGTCGAGCGCCAGCTCATGGAACGCCAGCAGCCGAGCCGCCGCGAGATGGGCCGCGACAAATTCATCGAGCGCGTGTGGGCGTGGAAGGCCGAGTCCGGCGGCACGATCACGCGCCAGCTCAAGCGGCTTGGCGCCTCCTGCGACTGGTCGCGCGAGCGCTTCACCATGGACGAGGGGCTCTCGCGCGCCGTCATCAGGGTTTTTGTCGAGCTCTATCGCTCGGGCCTCATCTACAAGGACAAGCGGCTCGTCAACTGGGACCCGAAACTGCTCACCGCCATCTCCGACCTCGAGGTGGTGCAGGTCGAGGTGAAAGGTCACCTCTGGCACATCAAGTATCCCATCGAAGGGCTGCCCGGCCTTTTCATCACCGTCGCAACCACGCGCCCGGAAACGATGCTCGGCGACACGGCGGTGGCGGTGCATCCGGATGACGAACGCTACCGCGCGCTGATCGGCCGCCACGCCATCCTGCCGCTGGTCGGCCGCCGCATTCCCATCATCGCCGATGAATATTCCGACCCGGAGAAGGGATCGGGCGCGGTGAAGATCACGCCGGCGCACGATTTCAACGATTTCGACGTGGGCCGCCGCCACCGCCTGCCGCTCGTGAGCATCCTCGACCGCGAAGCGCGGCTCGACCTGCGCGACAACGAGGACTTCCTCAGCCACCTGCCGCCGTCGGCCGAGCTCGACGCTACGCTGGCGATGCACGGCATGGACCGCGTCAAGGCGCGCAAGCAGATCGTCGAGCGCCTGAAAGCCGCAGGTCTCCTCGAAAAAACCGAGCCGCACACGCACATGGTCCCGCACGGCGACCGCTCGGCCGCGGTGATCGAGCCGTTCCTGACCGATCAGTGGTACGTCGACGCAAAGACGCTCGCGCAGGAGGCGATTGAGGCCGTGCGCGACGGGCGCACCGTCTTCGTCCCGCAGAACTGGGAGAAGACCTATTTCGACTGGATGGAGAACATCCAGCCCTGGTGCATCTCGCGGCAATTGTGGTGGGGGCATCAGATTCCCGCCTGGTACGGTCCGGACGGCAAGGTGTTCGTCGGCGAAACCGAGGACGAGGTCGCGACCGAAGCGCTCGTCCACTATACCGAGATCGAGGAGATCACCGTCCAGGAGGGCCACGACATTGCCGCCGATCCCGCGCGGCTGCGCGCCTTCATCGACGAGTACCTGCACCGCGACGAGGACGTGCTCGACACCTGGTTCTCCTCCGCGCTCTGGCCCTTCTCGACGCTAGGCTGGCCCGACGAGACGGCGGAGCTCAAGCGCTTCTATCCGACCGACGTGCTCGTCACCGGATTCGACATCATCTTCTTCTGGGTCGCGCGCATGATGATGATGGGCCTCCATGTCATGAAGGAGGTCCCCTTCGGCGCCGTCTATATCCACGCCCTGGTTCGCGACGAGAAGGGCGCGAAAATGTCGAAGTCGAAGGGGAACGTCATGGACCCGCTCGATCTCATCGACGCCTTCGGCGCCGACGCCTTGCGATTCACGCTCGCTGCGATGGCGGCGCAGGGGCGCGACATCAAGCTCGCCGCCTCGCGCGTCGAAGGCTACCGCAATTTCGCGACCAAGCTCTGGAACGCCGCGCGCTTCGCCGAGATGAACGGCTGCGTCACCGTGCCGGGTTTCGATCCGCGCGGGGCGAAGGACACGCTCAACCGCTGGATCGCGCACGAGACCGCGCGTGCGGCGCGCGAGATCACGGCGGCGATCGAGGATTACCGGTTCAACGAGGCCGCCGGCGCCGCCTATCGCTTTGTCTGGAACGTCTATTGCGATTGGTACCTGGAACTGGCCAAGCCGGTGCTCATGGGAGCGGATGGTCCGGCCAAGGACGAGACGCGCGCGACGACGGCGTGGGCGCGCGACGAAATCGTGAAGCTGCTGCATCCCTTCATGCCGTTCATCACCGAGGAATTGTGGGCGGTCACGGCGTCGCGCCCGGCCCTTCTTGCGCTCACGAATTGGCCGCAACTCGAAGGCCTGGAGGATGAAAGCGCGGAAGCCGAGATCGGCTGGGTGGTCGATCTGGTCACGGCCATCCGCTCCGTCCGCGCCGAAATGAACATCCCGCCCGCCCCGCAAATCCCGCTCGTGCTTGCCGGCGCGTCGCGCGAGACGCGAGCGCGCGCCGAGCGCTGGGCGGAATTCGTGCAGCGCCTCGCGCGGGTGTCCGGCATCTCCTTTTCCGACGCCGCGCCGGCCGGCTCGGTCCAGCTTCTCGTGCGCGGCGAGATCGCGGCGCTGCCGCTCAAGGGCGTCATCGATTTCGCGGCGGAGCGCGTGCGGCTGGAGAAGGAAGCGGCCAAGGTCGCCTCCGATATCGCCCGCATCGACGCCAAGCTCGGCAATGCTGATTTTCTCGCCCGCGCCCCGGACGAGGTGGTCGAGGGCGAACGCGAGAAACGCGAGGAGGCGGAGGCCCGCCGGGCCAAGATCGCGGAAGCCTTGGAGCGGCTCAAGGGGGCAGCCTAGATCACTCCACCTCAAACCGGGCTACGGCGCTGTGGCCTGGATGGAGCGAAGCGACATCCGAGATAAGAGTGCAATTCAAGCCACGGCCCTCAACAGCTCTTATCCCTCCCCCGCCTGCGGGGGAGGGTCGGCGCGAAGCGCCGGGGGTGGGGGCTCTTCGCGACGACCCCACCCGGCTCGCTATCGCTCGCCACCCTCCCCTTTCAGGGGAGGGACTAAGTTTTCGCCTGCGCTCAAACCGGGCTACGGCGCTGTAGCCTGGATGGAGCGAAGCGACATCCGGGATCTGCCGCCCCGGTTTTCGCTGCGCTCAAACCGGGCTACGGCGCTGTAGCCTGGATGGAGCGAAGCGACATCCGAGATAAGAGTGCAATTCAAGCCACGGCCCTCAACAGCTCTTATCCCTCCCCCGCCTGCGGGGGAGGGTCGGCGCGAAGCGCCGGGGTGGGGGCTCTTCGCGACGACCCCACCCGGGGGGCGATCGCGCGCCACCCT
>JALHLQ010000009.1 GCA_022844485.1 Xanthobacteraceae bacterium | reverse complement strand
GCTTCTCGGCTAAATCGAAAACAGTAAGGCTCATGGTGGCGGCTCCGAATCAACCCCACCCAGGGAATCAGACTTCCCGCAAGGAGCAAACCGCCGTTAACCCGAGTTCGGAGCCCTGGTCGCTCGGCGAGGCTGCTTGACGGCGTGCTGCTGTCTTATAAACTAGACGTCTAGCTGTCGCATGAAACGACAGCCTCTCGCGGGTGAGACGTCGTGGACGCAGCTGCCGAGCCGCTCAAAGCGCGCCGCATCTACCTTCTCCTGCGCGATCGCATTTCGACGGGCGATTTGGAACCAGGCGCACGACTGCCCGGCGAATCTCACCTTGCAACGGAACATGGCGTCTCGCGGGTCACCGTCCGTCGCGCGCTCGATCAGCTCGCGGGCGAAGGCCTCGTCATGCGCCGTCCCGGGGCCGGAACCTACGTGTCCGAGCGCCGGGTTCGCCCAATCGTCGCGGACCTCTCGAACATCCTCGCACACCTGATCGACATGGGGCGCTCGACGAGCGTGCGGCTCTTGTCCTTTGCCTATGTTACGCCGCCCGAGTCTGTCGCCGAGGCATTGAAACTCAAGCCCGGCGAACGGACCCAGCGCTCCGTCCGCGTGCGGCTCATCGACGGCCAGCCGTTTTCGTATCTTACGACCCACGTTCCCGAACGCGTGGGGCTCACTTATTCCGAAGCTGAGCTTGCCGCAACGCCGCTGCTTGAACTGCTCGAGCGCTCCGGCGTCTATGCCGAACGCGCAAGCCAGACGATCGGCGCGACGCTCGCTGGCCCGGAAGCCGCCACCGCGCTCGGCGTCGAAGTCGGCTCGCCGCTTCTTTCGATGCGACGCGTCGTGTTCGACCGGGCGGATCGCGGCGTCGAGCACCTGCATGCCTTGTATCAGCCGGATCGCTACTCGTTCCACATGGACCTTGTGCGCTCCGGCGAGATCGGCGACCGCCGCTGGAACCCGGTCCCGGCCATGCGTCCACCGACATCCACCCACAACAAGGCTCGCCCGCAACGGACGAGCCGCCAGAGGAGAGCGTCACTATGATCGAGACACGCACGTCCCGCCGCGCCGTCCTGAAAGGCGGCGTCGCTGCAACTGCCCTTCTCGCCTCGCCCGCCGTGTTGCGCGGACAAAGCGCGCCCGCAGTCAAGCTCGGCATCCTTCAGCCGGTGACGGGTGCGCTCGCGCAGGATGGCGAGCTCGGCCGCATGGGCGCGGAGCTCGCGCTCGACGAGATCAACAAGTCGGGCGGCATCAAGTCTCTCGGCGGAGCGAAGCTCGAAATGGTGTTCGGCGACGCGCGCTCGAACCCGGAAGCGGGCACGCAGGAAGTCGAGCGGATGCAGTCCGAGGGCGTGGCCGCAATCGTCGGTGGTTTCGCAAGCCCGATCTGCTTGGCCGCCAGCCAAGCCGCCTCGCGCTACGACCTGCCCTACATCGTTGACGTCGGCGTCTCCGATCAGATCACCGCACGTGGCCTCAAGAACACCTTCCGATTCGCTCCTGGCTTCGGCATGGTGACCCAGATCGCGCTCGGCAATCTCGCGAAGATCAACGACGCCGCCGGCAAGCCCGCCAAGACCGTCGTGCTCGTGCATGAGGATGGCTTGTTCGGTTCGGGCCTTGCGAAACTGATGCAGGCCGAGCTTCCGAAGCGCGGCTTCGAAGTGATGGAGACGATCGCGCACCCCACTCCCGCGCGTGACATGTCGAACGTTGCGCTGCGCATCCGCTCGCTCAATCCGGACCTCGTGATCCCATCGAGCTACTACGGCGAGTTCGTTTTGCTCGCGCGCACTATGCAGCAGCAGCGCATCCGCCCGAAAGGCGTCTATGCCGTGCTGAACGGCGCGGCGTCGAACCCGCGCTTCGTGCGCGAAGCGCCGGAGGCCGCAGCGAACGTCATGGATTGCAACCACTGGCACGACCCGCGCAACGGGCGCGCGGTTGCGCTCAGAAAGCAAGTCGAGGGCGGCGGCAAGCTCTGGGCCTACAACGTTCCGCTCAACTATTCCTGCGTGAAGCTCGTTGCGAACGCGATCGAGCGCGCGAAATCGGTCGATCGCAGCAAGATCATCGAGGCCTTGGCGGCGACCTCGGGCTTCAAGGATCACATCATGCCCTATGGCGAGGTGAAGTTCGTCAACGGCCAGAACCAGGGCGCTGCCCCCGTAAACACGCAGGTGCAGGACAATGACATCAAGGTAATATTCCCCGAAGCCTTCGCCGACGCGAAGCCGATCTTCCCCGTCAAGGCGTAAGGGAGATGCCATTGTCCGCGCGGCCACGGCCGGCAGCGAGGAGATGGTGAGAGGTGTACTCGCCTGCGATCGTCATCGAAGCGATGATCAACGGCCTCATGACCGGGGCCGTCTACGCGCTGATCGCCCTCGGTCTGACGCTCGTCTATGGCGTGCTGCACATCATCAACTTCGCGCATGGCGCGCTGTTGACAGTCGCGATGTTTGGCGTGTGGGCCGCCTACGCTGCCTTCGGCCTCGATCCGTACGTCTCGATGGTCGGGCTTGCGCCGCTGTTCTTCCTCTTCGGCTATGCGTTGCAGCGTCTTGTCATCGGCCCTGCAAGCCACGGCGACGATGGCAATATCCTGCTCGTGACGCTCGGGCTTGCGATCGCGATCGAAAACGGAATGCTCGCGATCTTCCGTTCCGACACGCGCACGATCGGCGGCGACGCCGCGTTTCAGGTTGTCGAAGTCGGCCCTCTTCTTCTCTCGCGCCCGCGGCTGATCGGTTTCGCCGGCGCGGTCCTCGTTACCGTCGTCCTCTGGCTGATCCTCTCGCGCACCGATACCGGCAAAGCCATTCGCGCGGTCGCGAAGGAGAAACTCGGCGCCAGCCTTGTCGGCGTGGACGTGGCACACATCTATGCCGTGACGTTCGGCTTAGGCTGCGCCTGTCTTGCGATTGCGGCCGGCCTCTTGATGCCGACCTTCTATGTCAATCCGCGCGTCGGCAATGCCTTCGTGCTCGTCGCGTTCACCATCGTCGTGCTCGGCGGCATGGGTTCGATTCCCGGCGCGCTCATCGGCGGCCTGTTCATCGGCGTCGTCGAGTCGCTTGGCGGACTCTACCTTGGCGACTCGCTGGGCCAACTCGGCATCTTCCTCATCTTCATTCTCGTGCTTCTCTTTCGCCCGACAGGCCTGTTCGGAGTGAAGGCATGAGCGCACGCAATCTCGTTCCGATCGCGCTCGCGATCGCTTTGCTCGCGACGATCCCGCTATTCGTCGCTTCAAACACGGTGCTGAACTTTCTCGTCTTCGTACTCATCATCGCGCTCGCATCGCAAGGCTGGAATATCCTCGGCGGCTTCGGCGGGCAGTTCTCCTTCGGCCATGCCGCGTTTTTCGGCACCGGCGCCTACGTCACTGCCGTCCTGCAGATGCGCTACGGCGTGAATGCGTGGGCCGGCTTTGCGATCGGCATCAGCGCGGGCGCGCTCGTCGGCTGGATCATCGGCTACTTGAGCTTCCGCTCCGGCTTGCGCGGTTCCTACTTCGCGCTCGTCACCCTCGCCTTCGCCGAAGTCTTGCGCATCCTCGCCAATGCCTCCGCAATCGCCGGCGGCGCCGCAGGTCTCCTGATCAAGCTCGACGTGCGGCCCGAGAACTTTCAATTCGAAAGCCGCGCGGCTTTCTTTTGGATCGCGCTCGTGCTTGTCGGGATCGTGCTTGTGACCACGCGCTGGCTCGAATGCTCGCGCTTCGGCGCGCAACTGATCGCAGTGCGCGAAAACGAGGACGCCGCCAAGGCGCTCGGCGTCGATACGCTGCGCGTCAAGCTCGGCGCGATCGCGCTCTCCGCGGCCGTCACCGCCGCCGCCGGCTGCCTCTACGCGCAATACTTTCTCTACCTCGATGCAGCCATCGCCTACGGGCCGTGGATCTCGGTCGAAGCCCTGCTCGCGCCGATCATCGGCGGCATCGGCACCGTGTTCGGTCCGCTCGTCGGTGCGCTCGCGCTGCACGGACTTGGCGAGTTGACGAAGACCTTCGCCGGACGCATTCCCGGCATCGATCTCGTCGTGTTCGGCGCGCTCTTAATCGTTGCCGTCGCCTTCGCTCCGGACGGCATCCTCGGTCTCCTGCGGCGCCTCAAAGCCAAGCTCGCCCCCACGCGCGCGAAGCGCGCGGCGGAGGCGTGAATGCTCGGGATCGAGACCATCACCATGCGCTTTGGCGGCCTGCACGCCGTGAGCGAGGTTTCACTCTCCGTGCCGCAAGGCTCGATCACCGGTCTCATTGGCCCGAACGGCGCAGGCAAGACGACGCTGTTCGCCGTCGTATCCGGTTTTCTGAAACCCACTGCAGGCCGCGTGACGTTCGAGACCCGCGACATCACGAGTGACGAAACCCATGTGCGCGCCAAGCGAGGCATCGCGCGCACGTTTCAGATCGTACAGCCCTTCGCCGGTCTTTCCGTGTGCGACAACATCGCGGTCGGCGCTTATCTCAGGCACCCCAAACGCGCCGACGCGATTGCGCGGGCAGAGTCCGTCGCGCGCCGCGTCGGCCTTGCCGCCGAGCTCGACAAGCCGGCGTCGAGCCTGACTGTCGCCGGGCGTAAGCGGCTCGAACTTGCCCGCGCCCTCGCAACCGAGCCGAAGCTACTTCTGCTCGACGAGGTGCTTGCCGGACTCAATCCATCCGAAATTCGCGATGTCGTTCCGGTGATCCGCGCGATCCGCGACCAAGGCGTGACGATTTTCATGATCGAGCACGTAATGCAGGCTGTGATGAATCTTTGCGAGCACGTCTACGTGCTCGCGCAAGGCCGCCTCATCGCGGAGGGTTCCCCCGCCGCGGTTTGCGCCGATGCGAACGTGATCGAAGCCTATCTCGGCCATGGCGCCGCCGCACGCCTCAAGGCCGGCGAGGTGGCGCATGCTTGAAGTCACAGATCTGCGCGCCGGCTATGGCGGCACCGAAGTGCTCCGCGGCATCGACATGACGGTCGGCGCCGGAGAGATCGTCGCCGTGCTCGGTTCCAACGGCGTCGGCAAGACGACGCTGAACAAGGTGCTCTCCGGCGTGCTCGGCTGCCGCGCAGGCGAGATCCGCTTCGACGGAAAGCGCATCGACGGCGCCGCGCCGAAGACAATTGTCGAGGCCGGGCTCATTCACGTGCCGGAAGGCCGCAAGATCTTTCCGAATTTGAGCGTGCGCGAAAACCTCGAGCTCGGCAGCTATCGCCGCGCCCGCGCGCACCGCGCAAAGAATCTCGAGCGCGTGTTCATCATTTTTCCGCGCCTGCGAGAGCGCGCAACGCAAATCGCCGGCACTCTCTCCGGCGGCGAGCAACAGATGCTGGCGATCGGCCGCGCGCTAATGGCCGAGCCGCGCTTGCTTCTTCTCGATGAGCCCTCCCTCGGCCTCTCACCTTTGCTCGTCGAAGAACTGTTCGCGCTCATCAAAACGCTCAACGCCGACGGTCTCCCAGTCATGCTCGTCGAGCAGAACGTCATGCAATCGCTCGAACTCGCCTCGCGCGCCTACATTCTCGAAAACGGCGTGTTCGCGCTGTCCGGCGCGGCCGCGCAGATCCGCAACGACCCAAATCTCAAGCGCACCTATCTCGGCATGTGAGGTTCGCCATGACGATCGCAACGCCCAATATCATTCCTGCCTCGGTGCTTGTCGCAAGCGGCCGACCGCAGTGGCTCGACACATGGAGCCGCTTCGCGGCGGCGACGCAATTCACCGACCTGCCCGCCGACATCGTGGCGCGCGCCAAGCTCGTACTGCTCGATTGCATCGGCGCGATTGCCGCCGGGATGCAGGAACCCGAATTGCAGGCGTTCCTCGCGCGTCTTGCCGCACGTGACGGCACGGGTCGTGGCGGCGTCGTCATCGGCGGGGGCGAGCGCATTACGCTCCCCGCCGCAGCGATGCTCAACGGCACCGCCGGCACCACGCTCGAGCTTGACGAAGGCAATCAATATGCGCGTGGTCATCCGGGCATCCATGTCATGCCCGCAGCACTCGCGACCGCGGATCATCTGCGCAAGAGCGGCGCGGATTTGTTGCTCGCGCTCGTGCTCGGTTACGAAATTGGCGCGCGCATCGGGATCGCCTCCAAGCTGCGCGTCACCATGCATCCGCATGGGACATGGGGCACGGTCGGTGCGGCGGTTGCAACGGCGAGGCTGCACGAGGCGACTCCCGCGCAGCTCATTGAAGCGATCAATGTCTCCGCTTCGCTCGCGCTTGCCACGAGCCGTCGCACGATGCTGGAAGGCGGCACGGTGCGAAACACGTATGCCGGCTTCTCGAATCAGCTCGGTCTCACTGCATGGGATCTCGTCTGCGCGGAGTTCACCGGCGAGAGCGACGGCGTCGGCACGGTTTACGACTCCATCATCGCCGATCAATTCAGGCCGGATGAAATGGTCGCCCAGCTCGGTGAGCGGTGGGAGATCGCGCGCAACTATTTCAAGCGCCACGCCGCCTGCCGCTACGCGCATGGCGCGCTCGATGCGTTGGCGGAGATCAGCGCGCGCGAAGGCGGAAAGCTCGATCCTGCCGCGATCGAACGCATTGAACTCGACACGTATGTTTGGGCGGCGCAGCTCGATTGGGCGGAGCCACGAAACATGCTTTCCGCGAAGTTCTCGCTTCCGTTCGCGCTGGCCACCGCGATCGTCAATGGCATCGCCGATGTCAAGGCGTTCCGCGACAGCGCTCGCGCGAACGAGACTGCGCGCGATCTCGCGAAGCGCGTAAGCGTGCGCGAAGACCCCTCGCTCACCGCAAAACTTCCGGGCCTGCGCCCCGCAAAGCTGCGCATCACTTTGAAGGATGGACGCATGCTCGCCGCTGAAGCCTGGACCAACAAGGGTGACGCCGAGGATCCCTATAGCGAAACAGAAGTGCGCGAGAAGTTCGCCGAGATGAGCGAACCGGTCTGGGGTGCATCTCATGCGCGCATGATTGCGAGCGCCGTTGACGCAATCGAGAACACGGCCGGTCTCCGCGCACTGATGTCCTTGCTGGCGAAGCCCCCTCGCGCGTTACAGCCTGCGCAAGATCAAGCCGTCCCGTGAGCGCCTCATCATGACCGTGCTCAGCGCCGAAGGCGTCCGTTTCGATATCGCCTTTCCAGTCGTGGTGGTCGGCGCAGGCGCAGCCGGGCTCGTCGCAGCGCTCACGGCGCGCGATTTGGGCCAAGAGGTTCTCGTGCTCGAGCGCGACGAAATTCCGCGCGGCTCGACCGCGCTGTCCGCCGGACTCATCCCCGCAGCCGGAACACGCTGGCAGCGCGCCGCCGGCATCGAGGACAGCCCAGAGATGTTCGCGCAGGACATCATGCTCAAAGCGAAGGGCGAGCCCGATCCCGCGCTCGTTGCAACCGTCACACGAGCGATCGGCCCAGCACTGGAGTGGCTCGCCGATCGATACGATTTTCCCTTCTCCGTCATCGACAATTTCCGCTATCCCGGCCATTCCGCCTTTCGCATGCACGGCTTGCCGACGCGCTTCGGCGCGGAACTGATGGACCGCTTGCGCGAGGCCACAACCGCGGCCGGCGTCGAGCTTCTCTGCGAGTCTCACGTCACGACCTTATTCGCCGACGCCGATGCGCGTGTGGGCGGCATCGAGCTCGCGCATCCCGACGGGTCGCGCGAGCGCGTCGGATGCAACGCGCTCATTCTTGCGTGCAACGGCTATGGCGGAAATCGCGCACTGGTCGCGCGCCACATACCCGAACTCGCGGATGCGCTTTACTTCGGCCATCCTGGCAATCAGGGCGATGCGATCTTGTGGGGCGAGGCGCTGGGCGCAGCGATGCGTCATTTCTCCGGCTATCAAGGTCACGGCTCGGTCGCGCATCCGCACGGCATCCTCATCACGTGGGCGACGATCACGGAAGGCGGCGTGCAGGTGAATGCGGAAGGCCTGCGCTTCTCCGACGAGACGCAAGGCTATTCCGAACAGGCCGCCGTCGTCTTGCAACAGCCGGATGCGATCGCGTGGACGGTGTTTGACGAACGCATCGCCGGGGTCGCGCGCCAGTTTGAGGATTTCCGTCAAGCCGAAACGTCAGGCGCAATCCTCACGGCCGGGAATCTTGAAACGCTGGCTCTACAGATGCGCGTGCCGGCGTCCGAATTCATGCAAACGATGAGCGAGGTCGAGACGCTGAAAGCCGAGCGCCGGCAGGACGCTTACGGCCGCAAGTTCGAACCGAAAGAAAAGCTCGCCCCGCCCTTCCACGCCGTGAAGGTAACCGGCGCCCTCTTTCATACGCAAGGCGGTCTCGTGGTCGATAACCACGCGCGCGTCTTGCGCAAAGATAACACGCCGCTGCCCAATCTTTTTGCTGCCGGCGGCGCGGCCTGCGGGGTCTCGGGCTCCTCAGCGCGCGGCTATCTCTCCGGCAATGGGTTGCTTACCGCGGTTGCTCTCGGCCGCCTCGCCGGCGCGGCCGCGAGCAAGACGGCGTCACGCCGCATCGGTTTCGGAACGTCTGACCTGAGAGATTAGGTGACATTTTGGTCCGGAGACCACTTTTTCCTCTTTTTGGGGGCATCGACGCCGTGGAATAGAGAGCTCCGTGTATCGAAGCGGAAACCGCTCTGACGGACCCCTCAGGATCTCCGACGGCCCCCCTCAGGATCATTGTCGTGAATCACGCCTCGGCGAAGAGCCGGGGAAACAGAACGTCTAAGGTGTCCGCCGGAAAACGAAGCGAGACCGCGCCCTTGGGCTTGTCCGAGGCGAGAAGGCCGGCGTCGATGGTGTCCTTCAACACGCGCCGTGCGGTGCGCTCGGGCAACCCGGTGATGCGCGCGATCTCGCCCCGTTCGAATTCGCCGCGAATGAGCGCTTCCTCGAGCAGGCGCGCCGCTTCCGGTTTGAGCGTGTCGCTTCGCTCGACATAGGTCCGCAGGCGCTTCGCGAGCACGTCGATTTCGAACAGGCTCGACATGAAATTCACCTGATCGAGGCAGACGCGAAGAAACCACAGCACGAACTCGTTCAGCGCGCGAAGCGAAAGATTGCCGCGCCCGTCGAGATCGCCCTGCCGCGGCGTGTCGGCGTAGTCCATCATCCGCTTGTACTCGGAGCGGCTTTCGAGCCCGCGCGAAAGGCCGCGCGATATTGACCAGAGGCCGTGCGCACCGATCCCGGCGATGAGAGCCATCGCGTGGCTCATCAATCGGCTCACGCGTCCGTTGCCGTCCGGAAACGGGTGGATGTAGTTGAACCGGTGATGCGCAGCGGCCATCGCCATCAGCCGTCCGGCCGTGCCGAGCGGCCCCAATCGATAGCGTTCTGCGAAGTACGCCATGAAGTCGGGAATGTGTTCACTGGATGGCGGCTGGTGCCGGCCAACGGCGACGTCGTGCTCCGGACGCGAACGCCATTCGCCTGGCGTCATCACGAACTCGCGGCCCGCGCCTCGAACGCGCAGCATGTCCTCGGTCGCATCCGTGTAGAACTCGCAATGCAGCCAACGCACAAAATCGGGGTCCGCCGCCTCGCCGAGCTTTCCTTCCACCGCCAAGCGATTGATCTCGGCCTGAAGGCGAACGTGCGCCTTCGCGATCCGCACGAGGTCCGCCAGGTTGGCGCCGGTGCGCGGATGCAGCGCCTGTCCAAGCCTGGTCGCCGCGGCGACGAGATCCGCGATGGCATCGCTCAAGGCCTCGGTCGCTTCCTCAGGCCGCGCCGGCTCAATGCGTTGGAGGTTTCGAGCGCCATTCTGGCCGAATCCATCGATTATCACACGCTTGAATATAAAGACAAAAATAGCTCTACACCAGGAAATTGACCGATGTTTTGGCCGATCTTTGTGCAACCCGTTCGACAACCCGCTCGGCACGAGGTTGTCACCCATGTCTTAGGTACAATCTGTCACCTATGTGTCCGGGTCGGACAGTGGTATCTTGGTAGCGGAGGAGGGACTCGAACCCCCGACACACGGATTATGATTCCGCTGCTCTAACCAGCTGAGCTACTCCGCCCCGCAGAAGAGCCCGCGCGCATCCGCGGCGGGCCGCCAAGTGGGCTCGATATAGGCTGGAAGCCGGAGCAAGGCAACGCGTCGTGAGCCTGCTCGGACCGGCGTCACAAGCCTGCTCGGGTCTGCGTCGCGCACCAGCCGATCCGGGCGATCATCGCGCGCCGAATCGGCGCTGGTGCAGGACCCGCGGGCGGCGTGTCGGGATTGCGGCTCCAAACCCTCTCCGACTTCAAGGCAAAGCCGGCCCCGCCGCGCTGCGCGCCGCCTTCGCCTCCCCCCCTCTCCTCCTTCGCAAAGCGGATCAGGGAGAAATGCCCGAGCGGCGGCATCGGCCGTCGTTCCATCAACCGGATCCCTCCGGCGCGTTCGGCCCAGCGCTGCAGCCGCGCCCAGGGAAATTCCGGCCGCCAGCCGAGCCTGCGCGCCACCGGCGCAAACCACGCCTCGAAGGCGCGGCGAAGCCCCGTTTCGGCGCCAATGTGGTTGACGAGAACGATCTCGCCGCCGGGCTTGAGCACGCGCGCGAACTCGTCCAGCGTCGCCTCGGGATCGGGCACGGTGGTGATCACATATTGCGCCACCACCACGTCGAAGCTGGCGTCGGGCAGCGCCAGCTTTTGCGCGTCCATCACCGCGAGCCCGTCGACATGGGTGAGGTTCTCCGCCTTGATGCGCTCCTGCGCCTTGCGCAGCATCGGCTCGGAGATGTCGAGGCCGACGATGCGGTTCGCGCGGCTGTAGTCAGGCAGCGAGATGCCGGTGCCGACGCCGACCTCGAGGATCCGCCCGCCGATCCGCTCAGCCGCGGCGATCGAGGCCCTGCGCCCGCGCTCGAACACCGCGCCGAACACGAGGTCATAGACCGGCGCCCACCGCGCATAGGCCTTGGCGATGGTGTCCCGATCGAGTTCGCTTTGACTCAAGATGCCGCCCCCAACGGTGTCCGCTCGCAAATTACTCAAGCGAGTTGGATTTGGGTAGAAGTGTCCCCAACATTTTGCTCTTGCGCATGATCTTGTCGGCGAACCGGCGGCCACTTCGCCGGATCATGCGCTATCCGCGCGCGGCGGCGCGCAACTCGGCCTCGCGCGCCGGCGGCATCTGCTCGATGAGCGCGGCCGCGCTGCGGATGAAGCCGCCGCCCAAGACGCGCGCCTGCCCTTCGGGCGCATCGTAGAATACGCAGGCCTGTCCCGGCGAGACGCCGTCTTCGCCATCGACAAGATCGACCTCGTATCCTGACGCGACGCGCCGCAGCCAGGCCGGCCGCGGCGGCCGCGTGGAGCGCACTTTGACGAATGTCTCGATGCGGCCGGCGGCGAGCGCCGCCTCGATCGCGCCCTCGCCGATCCAGTTCACGTCGCGCAAGGCGATGCGCCGCGTGGTCAGCGCCTCGCGCGGGCCAACGACGACGCGGCGCGCCGCAGCGTCGAGCCGCACGACATAAAGCGGACTGCCGGCCGCGATGCCGAGACCGCGCCGCTGTCCCACGGTGAAATGAATGATGCCGTGATGCCGGCCGAGCACGCGGCCTCCGAGATCGACGATCTCGCCGGCTTCCGCCGCGCCCGGCTTCAGCCGCTCGATCACGTCGGTGTAGCGGCCCGCCGGCACAAAGCAGATGTCCTGGCTGTCGTGCTTGTCGGCGACCGGCAGCCCGAAGCGGCGCGCAAGTTCGCGCGTCTCGCCCTTGGTGAGATCCCCGAGCGGGAAGCGCACCTGCTCGAGCTGCTCGCGCGTGGTCGCAAACAGGAAATAGCTCTGGTCCCGCTCCTCCTCGCGCGCGCGAAAGAGCGCAGGCCGTCCGTCGGCCTGGCGGCGGCTCACGACATAATGGCCGGTGGCGAGCGCCTGCGCGCCGAGCTCGCGGGCGGTGATGAGCAGGTCGTGGAATTTGATCGCTTGATTGCAGTCGACGCAGGGCACCGGCGTTTCGCCGGCGACATAGCTCTCGGCGAAGCGATCGATCACCGCTTCCTTGAAGCGGGATTCGTAATCGAGCACGTAATGCGGAATGCCGATCCGCTCGGCCACTGCGCGCGCGTCGTAGATATCCTGCCCCGCGCAGCAGGCCCCCTTGCGATGGGTCGCGGCGCCATGGTCGTAGAGCTGCAAGGTGACGCCGACCACGTCATAGCCTTCGGCCTTGAGCAGCGCCGCCGTCACCGACGAGTCGACGCCGCCCGACATCGCGACGACGACGCGCGTGTCTTCCGGGCGTCCTTCGAGATCAAGGCTGTTGCGCATCGGCGTTCTGCGGCGTCTGGCTCGGGCGTCCGGGACCCTCGCCCGGCGGGTCTATAGGTATAGACGGCGCTGCGGCCGCGCAACGCGAGAACGCGCACCCCCGAATAGGCAAATCCTGCCCAAGCCGGCAGACAAGGCTGCCGGATCGCCCGGGCCGCCGGCCCCGACGGGCGCGCAAGTCTTTGTTTTTACATGCGGATCGCAGTGGCCCGGCACTTGCTACCGCAAGGGCCAGGCTCACTCCGTCTGAAGGGCAATTCGGTGACCGTCGGTGTGTCAGACGCTTCTCTGCTTCAAGCTCCCGTGCCACCGTCAGGCGCGCCCAAAGGACATGCGAAAGGCCGTGGCGCCCAAGGCCCCGCCTTCGAGGCGCTCCTGGATTCTGCCGAGCCCCCTGCGGATCGCCTGCGCGGGCCCTCGCCTTCGAACAAGGGCCGGCGGCCCGACCACGCGGCGCGGCCGCAAGAGGACATGCCTCCCGCGCGCGGCTCCGAGACCGGGCGCCTCGCCCGCGCGAAGAACGCAGACGCGGCGCGCGACCCGTCCGATCCGTTGCCGCCGCGCGCGCCGTCGGATCCGTCGTCGCAGGATGTCAGCGACGATGACGCGCTCTGCCGCTGTCCAACCGACGACGAGGATGAAGCGGCAGTCGCGCCCGCGGCCAGCGCCGAGGACGAACTGCTCGCCGCGCTCGCCTCCGCGGCCGGCGCGCCCGACGGCGAAGCCGTCGAAGAGGGCGACGACGAAACGCAGGTCGATGGCGAAGCGAAGACCGATCTCCTCAATGCGGATGTGGCCGCCGCCGAACCGCAAGCCGCGGCTTCGGTGAACCCTCCGGCCGCGGTGACGCAAACCGACCCCCTTCCCCTCGACACAATGCCGGACGATGCCAACGCCGAATTGATCCCCGGCGCGGCATTGCCGTCGCAGCCAAAAGGCCAATCGGCTCTGCACGCTCGCGCGAAGGATGGCTCCGCCGCCGCGGCGGCACCGCATGTGCTGACCGCCGACGCTCCAAAACTCTCCGCGGAGACCGCGCCGGCCATCGCGCCGCATGCGCTCTCGCACGACGGGCAAAGCAGCAATCAGCCCGCCCTGCCGTCCGAGAAGGAGGCAGCGCCCGAGCAGCGGCCGAAAGCTCCCGACGCGGCGCCGATCGCTTCCGCGATAGGCAAGCGGGATATGGCGGCTGCGAAGGAGCCGCTCTCAGCATCCGTTCTCGCGCCTGACGCGAAGGCCGCGGCAAGCCCGGCGGCCGATGCGCAGCCAGGACCGCACGCCGCCGCAGAGCCGCAAAAAGCCGATGCCCCCGCGACGGCGCAGAACAATGCTCAACCGGCGCCAGCGAATCAGCCCCAAGCCGCTCCCCCGCCCGGCCTGCTGACGGCCGTTCCGCACGCGCCGATCGCCATTCCGGCACTCATTGCGGCGCATGCGGCCAATGCGGCGAGACAGGACGCGCCGGTTCCGCTCGCCGGCGTGCCGATCGAAATTGCCGCGCGCGCTGTGGACGGTCAGCATCGTTTCGAGATCAGGCTCGATCCGCCGGAACTCGGCCGCATCGACGTGCGGCTCGACGTCGACAAGAACGGTGCCGTGACCTCGCGGCTCATCGTGGAACGGGCGGAAACGCTCGATCTGCTGCGCCGCGACGCGCCGGCGCTGGAGAAGGCCCTGCAATCGGCGGGACTGAAAACGAACGAAGGCGCGCTCGAGTTTTCGCTGCGCGACCAGTCGTTTGCGCAGCGCGATCAAGACCCGCAGCGCAATGAGCGTGCCGAAACCGTGCGGGCGATTCTGCAGGATGACGATCTTCCGCCCGTCGATGCGGCGAGACGCGGCTACGGCCGGCTGATCGGACTCGGCAATGGTCTCGATATCAGTGTTTAGCGCGTGAGCCGAACAATCGATCTCGGTTTTCGGACAAGGAATGCGGCGCCCTCTAGCCAAAGATCATTGCAGCAGAGACACCCATGACCGTCACTTCCGCCATCACCCCGCCCGCGGCCACGACATCGGGCGCCGGCTCCGGCGTGAGCAAGACCACGCTCGCAAAGAACTTCGACACGTTCCTCACGCTGCTTACGACGCAGCTGAAGAACCAGAACCCGCTCGAGCCGCTCGACACCAACCAGTTTACGCAGCAGCTTGTTCAGTTCGCGCAGGTCGAGCAGCAGATCAACATGAACGAGCAGATGGCGACGCTGATTTCCGTGCAGAAAGCAACGCAAACCTCAGCGGCGCTCGGATTCCTGGGATCCACCGTCACCGTCGACGGCGCTACGGCGAAACTCAAGAACGGCCAGGCGGGCTGGAGCCTCAATCCCACCGCACAGTCGGTTGCGACCATCAACATCCGCGACAAGACCGGCGCCGTCGTCTTTTCCGAAAACCGCAATCTCACCGCAGGGAATCAAAGTTACGTGTGGAACGGCCGCAACGCGAGCGGACAGCAGCTGCCGGACGGCGACTACACCATCGCGGTCACGGCGAAAGACCAGGCCGGCAAGGACGTGAGCATTTCGACCGAAGTGCAGGGGGTGGTCGACAGCGTCGACCTCACGCAGGACCCGCCGCTCCTCTTCGTCGGCGGGCAGAGCTTCACCTTGGCGAAGATCAAGCGCGTGGTGCGCCCCAACACATCGGTGTTCTAGCCCGGCACATCCGGGCATCCGCCCGCGATTGCGGTGCCCCCTTTGAGGCGGAATCGCGGGCAGCCTGCGGCATCGCGGCCTTGGCGAAAGTAACCTTTCGTTTCCTTTCTCCACAGTTTTGCTTAGCCAAATTTTAAGCCGGCACGGGTATTTTGGCCGGCAGTAAGTGCTGCGTTCCTGTGAGAGTGAAATGAACGAACCCTATCGTCCGAGGGTCAAGTACGTCATAGGACCGGATGGAAGTCCGTTGACGATCGCGGATTTGCCGCCGCCCTCGACGCGTCGCTGGGTCATTCGCCGGAAAGCGGAGGTGGTCGCCGCCGTGCGCGGGGGCCTTCTGTCGCTTGAGGAAGCCTGCAGCCGCTACACGCTGACGGTCGAGGAATTCCTGTCCTGGCAATACTCGATCGACCGGCACGGCCTCGCCGGCCTGCGCACGACGCGCATCCAGCAATACCGCCAATAGCCTGAACGGCTCTCCTCCTTCCAACGCGCTGACAAACGGGCCGTGGTGCGGGCGGCGCGATTGCGCCCTCGACAATGCCACGCGTTAACCTTTTCGAAACCAACAACTGGGAAATTCTTGCCTAGTGAACGGCGGCTGCCGTCGGTCGTGGGCGATCTCTCCGGTGCAAGGTTTCACGGATTTTCTCAAGTCTTTGGGTGCGGCGCGGCTGGCCGCCATGGGCGCGGTCACCGCCGCCCTGATCGGACTGTTCGCTTTCATGATCCTGCGGGTCACCGCCCCGCAGATGACGCCGCTCTTCACCGACCTCTCGATCGAAGACTCCGCGACCATCGTCAAGGATCTCGATCGCCAGGCGATCCCCTATGAGATCAGGAACGAAGGCGCGATTATCCTGATACCGCGCGACCGCGTGACACGCGTGCGCATGAAGCTCGCCGAGGGCGGGCTGCCGAAAGGCGGCGGCGTCGGATACGAGATCTTCGACAAGTCCGACGCGCTCGGCACGACCAGCTTCGTACAGAACATCAACCACCTGCGCGCGCTCGAGGGCGAGCTTGCCCGCACCATTCGCGCGCTCGACCGCGTCCAGGCGGCGCGCGTCCATCTCGTCCTGCCGGAACGCCCCTTGTTCTCGCGCGACAAGCCGGAGCCATCGGCCTCGATCGTGCTGAAGGTGCGCGGAGCCCTGGAGAGCCAGCAGGTGCGCGCGATTCGCCACCTCGTGGCATCCGCCGTGAACGGCCTCAAGCCTGAGCGCGTCTCGGTGGTGGACGAAGCCGGACGGCTCCTGGCCGACGGCGCCTCGAACGACTCGCTGGGGGGCATGGCCGGACAAGCCGACGAGCGCCGGCTGGCCTATGAGCGCCGCCTGCGCGAACAGGTCGAGGCGATTGTCACCTCCGTGGTCGGGCCGAACCGGGCACGCGTGCAGCTCACGACCGAGTTCGATTACAACCGCGTAACGCAAACGACCGATCGGTTCGATCCGGACGGCCGGGTCCTCCGATCAAGCCAGACGCGGGAGGAATCGGCGGCGACGGCCGACAGCCAAGGTCAGGTGACGGTCGGCAACGAATTGCCCGGCGGCCGCCAAGACGCTTCCGCCGCCCGCGAGCAGAGCCGGAAATCCGAAGAAATCACGAATTATGAGATCTCTCGCACAACCAAGACCGAAGTGACGGAAGGCGGGCGCGTCAGCCGCATCTCCGTCGCGGTGCTGGTGGATGGCGCTTATGCGCGCAATCCAGCCGGCGAACTGAGCTACCAGGCGCGCTCGAAGGAAGATCTCGATCGAATTGCGACGCTTGTGCGTTCGGCCATTGGTTTCGACCAGAAGCGCGGCGATCAGGTCGAGGTCGTGAACCTGCCCTTTGCGGAAGTGCAGCCGAACCCGATCAACGAGCCTAGCGGGCTCATGGCCTACCTCCAGTTCACCAAGGAGGACATCCTTCGCGCGGTCGAACTCGCGGTCATGGCCTTGCTGGCGCTCATGGTGGTGCTGTTTGTCGTGCGCCCGCTCGTGCGCCGCGCCATTTCGCCCGATCATCCAGTGGCCCAGCCTGTTGCCGCCATTCCGAGCCTCGCCCCGGGCGAGGCGGTGCCCGAAGGCATTCCGGTCGTGACCAACCACACCGCGAAGATGATCGACATCGCCAAGGTGCAAGGGCAGGTGCATGCGCAGTCGTTGCAGCGCGTCGGCGAACTCGCGCAGCAGAATCCGCAGGAAACGGTCGCGATTATTCGCAGTTGGCTGAACGAGCCGGCGCTTGAAAGCCGGGGCGCCTGACCATGGCCAAAGCCGCGGCCAAGACCAACGACAAGAGTTCCGAGATCGCCGATCTCGTCGCCACCCTCGCCGGCCGGCAAACCGCCCAAACGACGGACCGCCATTCCCTGAGCGGGGTCGAGCGCGCCGCGGTGCTGATGCTCGCGCTCGGCGACCAGTACGGGGAGAAGGTTTGGAAGCTGCTCGACGACGAAGAGTTGCGTCAGGTCTCGATCGCCATGTCCGAGCTCGGCTCGGTGGAGTCGGAGTCTGTCGAGAGCCTGATGCTGGAATTTGTCGGCCAGCTTTCGGCCTCCGGTGCGCTGATGGGCACCTACGACGCGACCGAGCGGTTGCTGCAGCAATATCTCCCGCCCGAGCGCGTCCACCTCGTCATGGACGAGATCCGCGGTCCTGCCGGCCGCAACATGTGGGAAAAGCTCTCGAACGTTCAGGAGCAGGTGCTCGCGAACTATCTGAAGAACGAATACCCGCAGACGGTCGCCGTCGTGCTCTCGAAGATCCGCCCCGAACACGCCGCGCGCGTGCTGGCCATTCTTCCCGAGGATCTGGCCCTCGACGTGGTCAGCCGCATGCTCAAGATGGAGGCGGTGCAGAAGGAGGTGCTCGAGCGCGTGGAGCAGACCTTGCGCACCGAATTCATGTCGAGCCTGTCGCAGACGCGCCGGCGCGATGCGCACGAGGTCATGGCGGAGATTTTCAACAATTTCGACCGCCAGACAGAGACACGCTTCATCACCGCCTTGGAGGAGCAGAACCGCGAGAGCGCCGAGCGCATCAAGACCTTGATGTTCACCTTCGACGATCTTGTGAAGCTCGACACCGCCTCCGCGCAAACGCTGATGCGCTATGTCGACAAGGACAAGCTCGCAATCGCCCTGAAGGGCGCCTCCGACGTCGTGCGACAATTCTTCTTCTCCAATATGTCGACCCGCGCCGGAAAGATGCTGGCCGACGATATGGGCGCGCTCGGACCCGTGCGCCTGCGCGACGTCGACGAGTCTCAGGCGCTTCTGGTCAATCTCGCCAAGGATCTGGCGGCCAAAGGCGAGATCATGATCTCCAAGAACCGCGGCGACGACGAGCTGGTTTATTGAGGAGCGGATGAGCGCGCCGGCAAAATTCCTTTTCGACACGGATTTCGGGCGAACCGCGCGCGCGGAACAGACCGAGCCTTCGATTGCGATCGCCGCCCACGAACTGATCGTCGCCGACAAGAGCGCGGCCGCCTACCGCGAGGGATTCGCCGCCGCGAGCGCGGAGACGGATCGGCGCGGCGCCATGGCGCTCGAGCGGGTGGCCGAGGCACTGGGGCGTCTCTCCGCCGATCTGTCGTCGGTGGAAGAGAAGATCGAAGCGGAAGCGGTCCATGTGGCGGTCGCTGTAGGTCGCAAGCTTTCGTCCGCCCTGATTGCGCGCGAACCGCTAGCCGAGATTGAGACGCTTGCAGCAAATTGCTTCGCCCAGTTCGTCTCGGCTCCGCATGTGGTCATCCGCATTGCGGATTCGCTGTATCTGGCCGCGCGCGAACGGCTGGAAGAGCTGGCGTGCCGCACCGGCTTCGACGGACGTCTCGTGATTTTGGCCGAGCCGCACCTTGCCGAGGGCGACTGCCGCATCGAATGGGCGGACGGCGGATTGGTTCGAGATCGCGCGGCGGCGGACTCGGCCATTGCCGAACTCGTGGCCCGATACGTTGCCGCACGCCACGGCGATGCACCCCAATCCGGAGGGCTTGAGCGATGAGCGACAACGATCCCAAGGTCCCCCTCCCCGATCTGGAAGGGGACGTGCAGATGGTGCCGGGCGAAGAGACGCAGCCGGTCGCGAGGGGTGAAGAGAATGTGAGTCGCACCGCGTCCGACCTCGAGGCCCTCTTCGATGTGCCGGTGCAAGTCTCGGCCGTTCTCGGCCGCGCCCGTATGGATGTCGGCGAGTTGCTGAAGCTTGGACCGGGCGCCGTTCTCGAGCTCGACCGCAAGGTCGGCGAAGCCATCGATATCTATGTCAACAACCGCCTCGTTGCGCGCGGCGAAGTCGTGCTGGTCGAAGACAAGCTCGGCGTAACGATGACGGAAATCATCAAGGCGGAACGGAACTGATGCGTTTGCCCCGTCCGATCGGATCAGGCTCCGGCGGACCGGATGCGAGAGAATAGGAAAGGATCGGGATCATGCGCCTTCTCATCGTCGGCACCCTGAAGGGGCAGCTCACTGCGGCGACGAAAATCGCCATGGACAAAGGGGCGGCCGTCATCCATGCGGAAGACACCGAACAGGCGCTGAGGGTCCTGCGCGCCGGGCGCGGCGCCGACCTTCTCTTGGTCGACGTGGCGATCGACATTCGCGACCTGATCAAGCGGCTGGAAGCGGAACGCTTTTCGGTGCCGGTCGTCGCCTGCGGGACGGCCACCGATGCGAAGGCGGCCGTTGCGGCGATCCATGCCGGCGCCAAGGAATACATCCCGCTGCCGCCCGATCCGGAAATGATTGCAGCGGTCCTCGCCGCCGTTGCCGACGATACGCGCGAACTCATCTATCGCGACGATTCCATGGCACTGGTGGTGAAGCTCGCGCAGCAGATCGCGCCGTCCGACGCCTCGGTCCTGATTACCGGCGAGTCCGGAACAGGCAAGGAAGTGCTTGCGCGCTACGTCCACGGGCGATCGAGCCGATCACGCGCGCCGTTCATATCAGTCAACTGCGCCGCCATCCCCGAAAACCTCCTTGAGTCCGAATTGTTCGGGCACGAGAAAGGCGCCTTCACCGGCGCGATTGCGCGTCGCATCGGGAAGTTCGAGGAGGCGACGGGCGGCACGCTCCTGCTCGACGAGATCTCTGAAATGGATGTGCGCCTGCAGGCAAAGCTCCTGCGCGCGCTTCAGGAACGCGTGATCGACCGTGTGGGTGGGACAAAGCCTGTGCCGGTCGACATCCGCGTCATCGCGACCTCGAACCGTAATCTCGCCGAGACCGTGCGCGACGGCACCTTCCGTGAAGACCTCCTCTACCGGTTGAACGTCGTCAACCTGAAGATTCCGCCTTTGCGCGAGCGCCCTGCCGACGTGCTCGAACTCGCCAACTATTTCGTCCGCAAGTATTCGCAGGCGAACGGCCTGCCGGTGCGCCCGCTCTCGGCGGAAGCGCGCCGGGCCCTTGCCGTCAACCGCTGGCCCGGCAATGTGCGCGAGCTGGAAAACACCATGCACCGTGCCGTTCTGATGGCGCTCGGCGACGAAATCGGCCCGGAAGCCATCATCGCGCCCGATGGAGCACGGCTTGACGAGCAGCGCGCGATGCCTGCGGTGGCGCATGCTGCGCTCGCCGCCGAACAGGTGACCCGCGCACTGGTCGGACGCACCGTCGCCGATGTCGAGCGCGATCTGATCCTGGAGACGTTGAAGCACTGCCTTGGCAACCGCACCCATGCGGCCAATATCCTCGGCATCTCGATCCGCACCTTGCGCAACAAGTTGAACGAATATGCGGCCGAGGGCGTCAACGTCCCCGCCCCCCATGGCGGCGAAGTGCGCGGGGTGGCGTAGCCCAGGACAGCTGCCTCTGCCGGTGGGAGAGGTTCGCAAGCATCCAGCCATCGGGGGCAACCAAAGGTGAACTCCGCGACAATGGGAGCCGGGTAGCGGGGCAGACCGATTGCAAGCGCTGTCCCTCACCCGGTTGCCTGGCAATCCCCCTTTCATCAGACGCCGCGACTGCCGTTAACCCTTCGCTAACCATGAACCCGGCAAATTCTGCCTAACATGACCGACATCACGGCCGGCCCCGGCCTCACCTTCGGAATCAAAGACTTCGGCGCGCTTTTCAAGCGGGGCGACCTCGCGCTCGCCACCGGCGTGATGACGATTCTGGTCGTTCTGATCCTGCCGCTGCCCCCACTTGTTCTCGACCTCTTTCTCGCCGTCTCGATTATTCTCTCGGTGCTGATCCTGATGACGGCCTTGTTCATCCATCACCCGCTCGAGTTCTCCGCCTTCCCGACCGTTCTGCTTATCTCGACCATGCTGCGGCTCGCGCTCAACCTCGCCTCGACCCGCCTCATCCTTGCGCACGGGCACGAGGGCACGGCGGCTGCCGGCCACGTGATCGAGGCGTTCGGCAACTTCGTGATGAGCGGCAACTTCGTGATCGGCATCATCGTGTTCGCGATTCTGGTGATCGTGAACTTCGTCGTCATCACCAAGGGCTCGGGCCGAATTGCGGAGGTCGCGGCCCGTTTCAACCTTGATGCCATGCCCGGAAAGCAGATGGCGATCGACGCCGATCTCTCGGCCGGCCTCATTGAGGAAAACGAAGCCCGCCGCCGCCGCAAGCAACTCGAAGACGAAAGCGCCTTCTACGGCGCGATGGACGGCGCCTCGAAATTCGTGCGCGGCGACGCCATTGCCGGTCTCCTGATCGTCTTTATCAACATTATCGGCGGCATGATCATCGGCATCGCCCAGCAGGGCATGGGCTTTGCCGACGCCGCGCGCGCCTACACGGTGCTGACCGTGGGCGACGGTCTCGTCACCCAGGTGCCGGCGCTGATCGTCTCGACCGGCGCCGGCCTGCTGGTGTCGAAAGCAGGGGTGACCGGCGCTGCCGATCAGGCTCTCTTGAAGCAGCTGTCCGGCTATCCGAAAGCGCTCGGCATGTCGGCGGCGGTCATGAGCGTCATTGCGCTCCTTCCCGGCATCCCCATGCTGCCCTTCCTGTTGCTCGGAGGCGGAGCCGGCGCGCTGGCCTTTCTGATCGATAAGCGCACGCGGGCCGAAACGGCCGCTGCCGTGCGCCAAGCCGAGAACGAGGCAAAGGCAACGCCGACCGAAGAGCCGATCGCGGCCGCGCTCAAAATCGACGACCTGAAGATCGAACTCGGCTATGCGCTCTTGCCGCTTGTGAACTCACCCGACGGCTCCGATCGCCTGACCGAGCAGATCAAGGCGCTTCGCCGTTCGCTGGCAATCGAGATGGGCTTCCTGATGCCCGCCGTCCGCATCCTCGACAACGTGCAACTCGAGGCCAACAGCTACGTCATCAAGGTGAAGGAGGTCGAGGCAGGCTCCGGCCGCATTTGGCCCGGCCAGTACATGGTGATGGACCCGGCCGGCGGTCAGGTGGAACTGCCCGGCGTGCATACGGCCGAGCCGACCTTCGGCCTGCCGGCAACCTGGGTCGATCCGATGCTGAAAGAAGAAGCCTCGATCAAGGGCTACACCGTCGTCGATGCGGCGACCGTGCTCGCGACGCACCTCACCGAGGCGCTGAAGATCAATATGGCCGATCTCCTGTCCTATGCGGAGGTGCAGAAACTGCTCAAGGAGGTGCCGAAGGATCAATCCGAGCTCTTGAAGGACATTGTCCCGGCGCTGATCACCGTGTCGGGCATCCAGCGCGTGCTGCAATATCTTCTCGCGGAGCGGATCTCGATCCGGGACCTCGCGACGATCCTCGAGGGTATCGCCGACGCGGTCGCGATCACTCGCAACCCGGCGATGCTGGTGGAACATGTGCGAGCACGGCTTGCGCGCCAGATTTGCGCGCAGCATCTCTCGCCGAACGGTTACGTGCCGCTGATCGCGCTCTCGGCCAAGTGGGAGCAGGCATTCGCGGAATCGATCGTGGGCCAGGGCGAGGAAAGAAGCCTCGCCATGCAACCATCAAAGCTCACCGAATTCATCACGCTGATCCGCGACCGTTTTGAGGACGCCGCGCGGGAAGGTGAAGCGCCGGTGCTCGTGACCTCGCCGGCGGCGCGGCCGTTCGTCCGTTCCATCGTAGAACGTTTCCGCTCGCAGACCCCGGTGCTGTCGCAGTCGGAAATTCACCCGCGCGCGCGGCTGAAGACGGTGGGCAGCATTTAGCGCCCTTTGCGGCCCAGTGGGCACGCCTCGGCTTGGCGCGGTCCGTCCTCGTTCACGGAATCGCGATAGCGCGTGAGAAGCGCGGCACGCTCTTGTGATCGCCGAAAAATTGTTTGCGTCTTTTTCCGGAACCTTTCCGGCCCATCTGCGTAACAGTGGTACGGGTCCGGCACTCCCCTTTCCCCCTCCCCCAGCCCCCCGGGGAGTGTCGGACTCAATCCCGCTAATGAACCGCCTGGCGCCTGCTCGCGACAAAAGAACGAGCAGCCGGAGACCTTCGATGAACTATTCGCTTGTCACCGCCGACCGCCGCACGCATATCAAGATTGTCGTGCTCTCGCTCGTGCTGGGAATTGGCGTGGTCCTCGCGGGTATCGGCACGCATCTGCGAGATGCTCCTGTCTCAACGTCCGCCGTCAGGGCGCCCACCCTGGTGAAGGCTGAAAAGGCGACCCTCTTCACCGGACGCGAGACGACGGCGATCCGCTGATATCGCTCGGCTGCTGGCCGCGACTCCCACCTCTTCTTGGTCAGGGGATCTCGACCGGGAATCCGGGGGGCGTCGTTTGCATGAGCCGGCCGGTATAGAGGACGGGGCCGCTTGGCGCATCGGTCAGCGAACCGCCCTCAGGTTCGACTGAAACGACATAGGTCGCACTGTTGAGCGTCGTGGTGTCGAAGGCTGCGAGCGCGGGCCGTATCGTAAATTCCTGCGATCCGATGACCCCGAGCGACCGCGGGCGCGGGAGCTTCTCGGAGATCAGCCAGAGCTGGTAGGCGCGTCCGGGCTGGCGCTCCGCCTGCATCGCACGCACGGAGACGAGGTGGCGCTCCAGATCGAACGTCAGGACGAATGCGGGCGCGAATTCGTCGCGTTGCAGCACCGCGACATACTGCGCCGGCCGCGGCGAGGGAACCTCGACCGTTTTCACCACTTCAATCGTGCGGATGACCGGACTGGGTTTAAGCGGCTCCGGCAACAGGTCGGGGCGCACCTCGCGCGCCACGATGAGCCCGCCCAACACCGCCGCGACCAGCGTCATCGCGGCGGCAAAGCTCGGTGCGCGGCTCCGCTTCTGCGCTTTGGCGGCGAGCACCGCTTCCACTTCTCCTGTGAGCGATTCGACGCCGCTGGAGAATGACGCGCCCGCGTCCGTTTCGGACGGCACCTCGGATGCGGCTTTCGGGGACATGGCCGCGACCTGATTCTTGATCGTCTCCCACAGATGTGGCGGGGCCTCTTGCGCAGCCACCAGCACGTTGAGTTCCCCCAGCCTCCGCTCCCACCCCGCGACCAGGGCAGCGAAGGCGGGATCGGTCCCCATCACAGCCTGCGCTTCGGTGCGCTCGTCCTGATCCAGGGTGCCGAGAACGTATTCGGCGGCGAGGGCCTCCTTTTCTTCATCGATGATCATGCTTCGAGGCACTCCCGGACTTGCAGAAGGCCGCGCCGCAGCCACGTCTTGATTGTGTTCGCGGGCTTGTCGAAACGTGTGGCAAGCTCGTCGCGCGTCCATCCGCTGTAATAGGCAAGCAGGATGAGACGCCGCCGCTCCTCTTCGAGATTGCCCATGCAGGCCAGGAGCCGCTTGAGGTCATCGGTCATTTCACGCCGCACCAGCGGCTCCGGCATGTCCGATCCGCTATCCATGCCGAGCGGTTCCTCGCCCATTCCCACGTTCGACTTCTTGCGTGCGATATCAAGCGCCTGATTCCGCGCCATCGCCACCATCCAGGTGATGGGGGTGGCTTCTGCCGGATTGAACTCGGAGGCCCCCCGCCATACGCGGAGATAAGTGTCGCGCAAAACCTCCTCGGCCAGATCGCCGCGCCGCAGGATCCTAAGCACGACGCCGTAGAGCTTGGCGCTGGTCGCAGCGTATAGTCGTTGGAAGGCCTCGTGATCCCCACGCGACACGGCGGCCAAAAGCCAGACCAGTTCACCGCTTGTCGTCATCGCGACCCCCTAACGCCCCACGCGAGGAGGTCCTGTTTAGCGACATCAGGGGTTCCCATGCAACAGGAGACCCCACGCCATTCTCTCGACAGCGAACTTGTTTTTGTCGCACGAACGCCACGCGTTCGACGCAAGGGCCCAGATGCAGACGGATTTCACGACGCCTGACGTGAACGTGGAGCTACCGCGCGTGGTCCTCAGCTGAGTCGCAGGTCAGCGTTGCCGGCATACGGCCAGCCGACGGCCACACTAGGCTCGCACGACCGACAAGCCGATGCGATCGAGTTCCGCCTGCTCGCGCGCGCCATCGGCGGCCCGCTCGCGCATTTGATCCCGCTCGTCGAGGAGTTCGACTTTCTTCAATTCCTCGAACGCATCCGCCAGCGCCTCGCGCGCTTGATCGAGTTGGGTTTTCAGCTCGGCGGCCGACCGCCGCAGGTTTTCTCGGCGCGTGATCGCCGCTTTGGCGTAAGTGGGATAGGCGTAATGCCCCGGGTCGTGGATGCCGGCCTTCTCCTGCTCGGCGGCGATCTCCCGATCGAGGTCCGCCGACATGCGGTCGAATTCAGCGATCGTCGCCTCGATCTGGGCCAAACGCCGCCGCTTCTCGTCAACCTGGAATTTCTTCAAACGAATAAGGGTCTCACGCGACTTCATCGACTCTGAACTCCCCGAAGCCCCACAATGTCGTGCTCGGTACGCAGCGTTCCGTCTCGCTCAACAACCTGCTGTGCGGAGATGAGACTGTGCCAGCACACCGTTAGTTTTCCGTTTCCGCCGAGTCGACAATGCGTAGCAACCTCTGGTAGCCCTCGGCAAGGCTCGTGCTTTCTTCCTTGGCCTGGCCGAGGAAGGTCTCGAACGGCTCGTGCAGCCGGATGGCTTCGTCGACCTCGGCGCTGGTGCCCTTCCGATAGGCGCCCAACCGGATCAACTCCTCCATGTCCGCATAGGTCGCCATGATCCGGCGGGCCCGGCTGATCGCGGGCAGATATTGGGGATCCGCCGCACGCGGCATGGTGCGTGACACCGATTTCAGCACGTTGATGGCCGGGTAGCGCCCGCGTTCAGCAATGGAACGCTCCATGAAAATGTGCCCGTCGAGGATGCTGCGCACGGCATCGGCGACCGGCTCGTTATGGTCGTCGCCTTCAACCAGCACCGTGAACAGGCCGGTAATGCTGCCCGCTTCGACGCCGGGGCCGGCACGTTCCAGCAAGCGCGGGAGTTCCGTGAACACGGTCGGCGTGTAGCCTTTGGCCGTAGGCGGCTCTCCGGCAGACAGTCCGATCTCGCGCTGCGCCATGGCAAAGCGCGTCACCGAATCCATGAGCACCAGCACGTCCTGTCCCTGGTCGCGGAAGAACTCGGCAATCGTCAGGGTAAGATAGGCGGCCTGGCGCCGCATCAGCGCCGGTTCATCGGAAGTCGAGACGACGACGACGGACCGCGCCAATCCGCCGTCGCCCAGGTCGTCCTGGAGGAACTCCTGGACTTCGCGGCCACGTTCGCCGACCAGCCCGATCACCGACACGTCCGCGACCACGTTGCGCGCCATCATCGACAGCAGCACGGATTTGCCGACACCGGAGCCTGCGAAGATGCCCATGCGCTGGCCGCGGCAGCACGTCACAAATGTGTTCAGGGCCCGGATGCCGAGATCGAGGGCCGGTCCGACGCGGTGGCGCAGATGCGCCGGGGGCGGCGGGTTGCGAAAGGGGTAAGGGGACGGTCCGGGCGGCAGCGGGCCCTTGCCGTCGATTGGCTCGCCCATCGCGTTGAGGACGCGCCCAAGCCAGCCGGGGGATGGCCGCACGGCACCGGCGACGGAGGACACGACCGCCCGGCAGCCGCGGCGCACGCCCTCGAGCGCTCCGAACGGCATCAACAGGGCATTCGAGCCCGTGAACCCAACCACTTCACAAGGGATCGAGAGGCCGCTCCCGGAGTCGATCAAGACCCTTGCGCCGACTGACATGGCCTGGATGGGCCCCGCCACCTCGACGAGCAGCCCACGGACTCCGACCACCCGGCCATAGACCTCGATCCCGTCGAGTTCGGCAATCTGCTCGGCCAGCGCTTTCATGAGCTGCCTTTATACACCGAATGGCTCGCTCTTAACCCGGCATTTACTCGGCTCGTTAATCATTGGCTCACGTCCTTGGGACGGGGAGCGACATCAGGCCGCCAGGATGGGAGGCCCCGAGTCGCGTGAGTCGGTTATACCCATTCGTTAAAGTGAAACATGAACTGTACTGTTGTACAAAAGCTACTTGTGTCCAGCATCTTAGAGCGATTCGTGCAGTTTCGCCCAGAGATTGTTTGGACACGTGAATCAGCTTTTGTTAACGATAGGTTCGGTAGGGTGCCGAATCGTTTTGTCCCCAAGGCGTTACCAGAAGGCCGCCGTTGCGGCGTGCCGACCTTAAGCCCGGAGCGGCGAGGAAAGGGACTGGCATGCGCGTTTTGCTGATTGAGGACGATAGCGCCACGGCGCAGTCCATCGAGTTGATGCTGAAGTCCGAGAGCTTCAACGTGTACACGACGGATCTCGGCGAAGAGGGAGTCGATCTCGGCAAACTCTACGATTACGACATCATCCTGCTCGACCTGAACTTGCCGGACATGTCGGGTTACGAGGTGCTCCGCACCCTGCGCGTCTCAAAGATCAAGACGCCGATCCTGATCCTTTCGGGCCTTGCGGCCATTGAAGACAAGGTCAAGGGTCTCGGCTTCGGCGCCGACGACTATCTGACCAAGCCCTTCCACAAGGATGAGCTGGTCGCGCGCATCCACGCCATTGTGCGCCGCTCGAAGGGTCACGCCCAATCCGTGATCCAAACCGGCGATCTCGTGGTGAACCTGGACACAAAGACCGTCGAGGTGAATGGGCAGCGCGTGCACCTCACCGGCAAGGAATACCAGATGCTGGAGCTGCTTTCGCTCCGCAAAGGCACCACCCTCACCAAGGAAATGTTCCTCAACCATCTGTATGGCGGCATGGACGAGCCGGAGCTGAAGATCATCGACGTCTTCATCTGCAAGCTCCGCAAGAAGCTCGCCAACGCCTCCGAAGGCAAGAATTACATCGAGACTGTCTGGGGACGCGGCTACGTGCTCCGCGAGCCGATCGACGACGAGGCCAAAATCCCCGCCTGAGCGGCCAACTGCCTTACGCATACACCCCGCCCTCGTGGCGGGGTTTCTTTTTTGCGGCGTTTTCTGTCCAGGCAGCGGCGAGACCACGGAGCCTAGCGAAACAAGCCTCGCCGCATGGCTGCGGCGACCGCTTGCGTGCGGCTGACCACCCCGAGCTTGCGAATGGCGCGGCCGAGATGCGCGTTCACCGTCCGCTCGCTGACCGAGAGGATCTCGCTGATCTCCCAACTCGTCTTTCCATCGGCCGACCAGATGAGGCATTCGAGCTCGCGCGGGGTGAGGGGGTTTTTCGGCGCCGGCGGCTCTCCCCGTCCGACGATCTTTTCGGATGCGTCGAACAAGACGGGGGCGACGAGTCCCGCAATGCCGGCCGCAACGGGCGTCGACGGGCGCGACGCGAACTGAAAGCCCAAGCCGCCCACCACGGATCCGTCCTTCAGAACCGGAGCAATGCAGAAATCCTCCGCGCCGATCTCGTTCAAGAAAGCGCCCAACGTCTCGCTGCCCTGCTCTTCCCGCGCCAGCACCTCGCGGTTGACAGGGCGCTTCAAGCGCTTCAAGGCGTGCCGCACCGAAGACAGCCCGTCCTTCCCAAGCTGCCGATAGCCATCCGCAAAGCACGACCCCGACGAGGCCAGGACAACACGCCCATCCCCCTCTGCCGTTGATCGAAGATCGAACAGGGCAAATGAGACCGCGCCTATGCTGTATGCCGTCTGCTCAACCAGCTCGCTGATTGTCTCGGTGTCGTCGCATTGGCCGATGGCGCTCATGCGATCGTATGTCTGATTGAGAAGATCAAAATCCATAATCCGAAAACCACCGCCGCCGGGCAGTGATCGCCGCCTGGGCCAATCCATCCTCAGGCATTTCGGCGCATCTGAAGGATGAGATTACGACCGCGGGAATCCGGAGCGACCACATGTCCTTATCGTCACCCGCCCCGCGAAGCGTCAGAAATAGTCAGCATGGCAGAAAATGCAAGAGCCGACGGTCTGTATTCCCTTCGGTCCCGTCGACGATAGCGATGCGATCGGCCTCAGCGCGCGCCGGCAAGGCTCGCGACCTTTGGCGCCGCGCCCGCCAACGTTCCCATCACGGGCTTTGCAGCAGCGGCATCGGGAACGTAGAGGCCCCGCTTGTCCGACAGCGGCTTGAAGCACGTCGTGAGTCCGACGACCGTTTCCGCCGCGCCAAGCACCAAGAATCCGTCAGGCTCCATCGCCCGCGCGATGCGGTTCAACACGTTCATTTTGGTGTCGAGATCGAAATAGATCAAAACGTTTCGGCAGAAAACGATGTCGAATCGTCCAAGTGGCGCGAACTCGTCCAAAAGATTGAACGGCCGAAATTGCACCATGGAGCGGATTTCGGGCACGACTTGCCACAGCTCTCCGGTCTGAGTGAAAAACTTCACGAGCATTTGCACCGGCAGCCCGCGCTGGACTTCGAATTGGCTGTAGATTCCGGCCTTTGCCTTTTCCAAGACCTCCAGCGACAAGTCGGTGGCGAGGATTTCGACCCGCCAGCCGGCGAGCTTGGGCGCCATCTCCTTGAGGATCATCGCCAGCGAATAGGGCTCCTGCCCCGTCGACGCCGCCGCGCACCAGATGCGCATGCGTTTGACCTGCTCCCGCGTGGCGAGCATGGCCGGCATGATGATGTCCCGGAAATGCTCGAAGGGCAGCTTGTCGCGGAAGAAGAACGACTCGTTCGTGGTCATGGCTTCGACGACATCGACAACGAGCCGCTCCGCACCCGCCGCCTTCATCTTCTGCACGAGCTCGGAAAGGCCCGACGCGCCCGCCTTGCGGGCGATCGGCATCAATCGGCTCTCGAGGAGATACTGCTTGTCCATGGACACGATCAGCCCGGACCGCTGCTTGAGCAATTGACGCAGGTATTCGAAATCGAGTGGGGTCACGTTCTGTCTCCCGAGAAGGTCCGGACGATTTTTGGTGCGATTTGATCGAGCGGCAGGACCGCCGCGCAGACGCCGGCCTGCGCGGCCGCGCCTGGCATCCCCCACACGACACTGGTCGCCTCGTCCTGTGCAATCACGTTTCCGCCGGCAGCAACGATCTCCGCCGCGCCCCGTGTGCCATCCGATCCCATCCCGGTCAGAATCACAGCCAACACGTGATGCCCCCAGACCTGCGCCGCCGATGAAAACAGCGGATCGACGGCAGGCCTGCAAAAATTCACCAGCGGCCCATCGTCGAGTGTGATCACGGGCACGCCATCACGGCGCGCGACGCGCATATGACGGCCCCCGGGCGCCAGATAGACCATACCTCCGACAATCGGCTCACCGTCGACCGGTTCATGGGCGCGTCGTTGCCCTGCTCGCCCGAGATGCTCTGCCAGGATGGTCGTGAAGGTCGGCGGCATGTGCTGGGTAATCAGGATCGGGACGGATTTGGGAAGCGCGCCGAGCTGCGCAATGATCTTCATCAGAGCCTGCGGCCCGCCCGTGGAGGAGCCGATCGCAAGAACTTTGGGGATCACATTGGTGAAGGGGCGCAGCTTGATCTTCTGCGGTGGAGGGGACGATTCTGGAAGGAGCGGACTTGAAGCGGTCCGTTCAACTGCTGACGCCGCCCGTAGGCGCCCCCGCTTGCGGGACATCCGGCCGCCGAGTTGTTGGATCTTGTCGATCAGATCGCGCCGGAATGTCGCGGAGGTGGTGACTTCGCGGTTTGTCTCCGGCTTCGGGATGTAATCGGCTGCCCCGAGTGAAAGCGCACGAAGGCTGGTTTCGGCGTTACGCCTCGTAAGCGTCGACGCCATGATCACGACGAGATCGCGCTTCTTGGCCAAGAGCAAGGGCAAGGCGGACAGCCCGTCTAGCTCGGGCATCTCGATGTCCAGCACGACCACGTCCGGATCGATGCGCCCGATCTGTTCGACGGCGTCGCGGCCCGTGCGCAGCGATCCGACGGCTTCAAGCCCTGGCGTCTCGGAGATCCAACGCGATACGAGTCCGCGCACGACGACGGAGTCGTCGACGACCATGACTCGGATGGGCGCCGGCCCCGAATCAGCGGGAACGGAAGCAGCAGGAAGGGCGACGCTCATGAACTCGGTACTCGGTGCGGGACTTGCGGGAACAATATCCGGAAGGCGACGCTCGTCACCCTCTAGATCAGCCCCACTTCCTGGAACTTGGCTTCGACGATGTCCTTGTCGAAGGGTTTCATGATGTACTCGTTCGCGCCTGCGCTCAGGGCGCGAGCGATGTGCACGACGTCGTTTTCGGTCGTGCAGAATACGACTTTCGGTCGATCGCCGCCGGGCATGCGGCGGAGAGCTTTCAAGAAATCGTAACCGTCCATCACCGGCATATTCCAGTCGAGCAGGACGGCATCCGGGAGCGACGTCTTGCAAGCATCGAGCGCCTGCTGACCGTCTTCGGCCTCGATGATCTCGAAGTTCATGCCTTCAAGAATCCGGCGGGCCACTTTGCGGATTACGCTCGAGTCGTCCACGACCAAACAGGTCTTCATGACTCAATCACTCGCTCTACTCACCGACTGCGGGATTGCAGCCGGTCCCACTCTTCAGTCCGCAGCCTAGGCGGCGATCGCTTCGCTGCCGGTTTCGAGCACGCGGTCGACATCGAGGATGACCAGGAGCTGACCCTCGAGCCGATGTACGCCGGCGGAGACGCGCGCAAGCCTCGTATCGAGATTGACCGGATTCGCCTCGCGGGTCGCGTCGGCAAGCTTGAGCACTTCGCCCACGCTGTCGATGAGCAGCCCGTAAGATTCCCCCTTGATCTCGATCCCGACCGCCATAGGCGGTCTATTGTTTTCGCGTGGCGGCAGACCAAGTCTGCGGCGCATGTCGATTGCCGTCACGATGCGTCCGCGCAAATTCAGTACACCGGCGACTTCACGCGCGGCGAGCGGCACTCGCGTCAGGCGATCAGGCATGAACACGTCCTGCACGCGCGAGATCGGCAGCCCGAACAATTGATCGTCGATCATCACCGTGACGTATTCAATCACGTATTCGCTTGCGTTTTCCGTTGCCATCGTCTCCGTCCTTTACGCCGCCTGCACCCACTCGACTGTCGACTCCTTCAAGGCGGCGATGAGGCCTTGCCGATCGAACTTTGCGACAAAATCATGGAAGCCGGCTTGGCGCCCGCGTTCGATTGTTGCCGGCGACGACAAAGACGAGAGCGCGATGATCGGGGTGGCGGCCGTGCGACCGTCCCCGCGAACCGCCTCGGCGAATTCGAACCCGTTCATGCCCGGCATTTCGATGTCGGAGACGATGACATCGAAGCGATGACCTTGTTTCAAGAGCGAGAGCGCTTCCGCCGCTCCGCCAGCCGGCGTTACGTCGTAGCCCGCCGCCTTCAGCACGGGTGCAAGCATGTTGCGGAAGAAATCGGAGTCGTCGACCAGGAGGAGCGACCGCGTCAGTGCTTCCTTGCTCATCTCCTTGCGGCGGAACCAGTCCTCGAAAGCAAGTGGCAGGAAGTGGCCGACATCGATGATTTCCGTCGCCTGGCCTTTGATGACTGCGGAACCGAGCACGCCCTGGACATCGCTCAGAACGTCGATTTCCAGCCGCTCCTCGACGATATCGACGATTTCGTCGACGACGAGGCCCATCGACCGCCCGCCATCGGAAAAGACGAGCAGCGGCTGCGTTCCTTCGCTGCGCACGCGCACGTCCTCGGTGACGCGAACGAGCGGCATCAGCTGTCCGCGATACTGCAGGAGATACCGGCCGTTCGAAAGCTCGATCTTCTTGCAGTCGATCTCTTCAAGCCGCGTGACAAGCGAGAGCGGCACAGCCTTCGGCTCCGGCGAGCCGGCGCGGAACACGAGCAGCGAGACGGCCTTGTCGCCGCCGGTGCTGCGCTGGGCTTCCGCCTCGTCCTCACGCTGATCGTGGGCGGCCGAGGTTCCGAGCGCCTGCACAATCCCGTTCGGATCGATGATCATGATCACCGAACCGTCTCCCAGAATCGTGTTGCCCGAGAACATTGAAATGTGCCGGAGCTTCGTGGACATCGGCTTGACGACGATCTCCTCGGTATGGAAGACGCCGTCCACCACGATGCCGAAGGTTTGCGTGCCGACCTGCGTCACCACGATGAAGCCATTCTCCGGCTCGGTGTCGCCCTCTTCGATGCCGAGCAGCTTCTTGAGATGGATGAGCGGCAGCAGCTTGTTGCGCAAGCGCAGCACCGGCGTCTCTTTGATACGCTCGATCCGGTGCTCCGAATTGGTTTGCGCGCGGACGAGCTCGATCACCGAAAGCTGCGGGATGGCGAACCGGTCGCCCCCCGCCTCGACGATGAGCGCCGACACGATGGCGAGTGTGAGCGGAATCTTGATGATGAAGCTCGAGCCTTCGCCTGGCACCGACCGTACGTCGACCGTGCCGCCGATCTGGTCGATATTCGTGCGCACGACATCCATGCCGACGCCGCGTCCGGAGACGCTGGTCACCTTGGAGGCCGTGGAAAAGCCCGGCGCGAAGATGAACTTGTGGATCTGCGCCTCGCTCATCTTGTCGATTTCGGCTTCGGAGGCGAGCCCGTTCGCGATTGCTTTCGCCTTGATCTTCTCGGTGTTCAGGCCGCGGCCGTCGTCGGCGATCTCGATAATGATGTGACCGCCTTCGTGATAGGCCGAAAGCCGGATCGTGCCTTTCTCGGGTTTCTTGGCGGCGCGTCGTTCTTCCGTGGATTCAAGCCCGTGATCCGCCGAGTTGCGGACCATGTGCGTCAACGGATCTTTGATCAGGTCGAGCACCTGCCGATCAAGTTCGGTATCCGCGCCGTGCATCTCGAGTTCGATGTCTTTCTTCAACTCGCTCGCAAGATCGCGGACAATGCGCGGCAGCTTTTGCCAGGCATTGCCGATCGGCTGCATGCGCGTCTTCATGACGCCTTCCTGCAGCTCGGCTGTTACGTTCGACAAGCGCTGCAGGGGCACTTTGAACTCAGAATCTTCGTGCCGGCGCGCGATCTCGAGCAGCTGGTTGCGCGTGAGCACCAGCTCCGAGACCATGGTCATCAGGTTTTCCAGCGTCTCCACGTTGACGCGGATCGACTGACTGGCGACTTTGCTCTCGATCTTTTCGTCTTCCGAGGCGGCACTGCTGGTGTTCGAATTGTTGGCGCCCGCGCCGCGCGGCTTTTCCGTCTTGGCGGCCTTCGCGGGCGAGGCCGACTCGGGGCCGGTGGTTTCACGGAACGCCCGCTCCAGATCGTCGAGCGATACCTCGCCCGGCCGCAAAGGTCGTTCCAGAACCTGGTGGACCAGCGTGCCGGATGCCGCTCCAGGTTCTTTTTGGGGGGCCGGCTGGGCAGCCGGAATGCTCCCCTCCATCGCCAGGCGTTCGAGTTCACTGATGAGGTCGGCATCGGAGCCTTCAGGCTCCTGCTGGTTCTGCTCGAGATCGCCGAGCACGGCCTTCAGGCGATCGATCGTGGACAGAATGAGCGTGACGGCTTCACCCGTGACAGGCATGCCGTCACGGAATTTCCCCATCAATGTCTCGGCGGCATGCGCGAGCGCCTCGAGCCGCGGCAGTCCCAGGAAGCCGCAAGTCCCCTTGATGGTGTGAACGAGCCTGAAAATATTGTCGAGAATCTTAGCGTTATTCGGTTCCTGTTCGAAGCGGACAAGCTCGACGTCGACGACATCGAGGCTTTCAGTCGTTTCTGTCAGGAACTCACGAAGCAGGTCGTCCATGAATAAACCACCGATACTGGGCGCGAGCCAACCGCGCGCCCGCAACTGGAGCGTGGCCATTCTGCGAGGAAGCACTTAAGATTTTGTTGCCCAAACCAGCAAAAGCGACCGCTGGCACTCTAACGGTGTGCGATACGGCAGCGTGGTAGTGCTGAACTAGGTCGCGCGCAGGACGATGACGTCCCCTTCGGCCGCGACGGTGATCGCAAGGCCGCACGTCTTGGCCAGCAAGGTAGCATAAAACGGCTGGATCGCATGGGCATCGATGCCGTTTCCGTTCGCCCTGGACAAGAGCCCGGGAAGGGCCTGTGGGATACGCGCGTTCTGACCTTGCGCGCTCACCTTGAAACCCAGGCTCTCGTCTTGCCCGACCGGTTCAACCGTGATCGTGCCGCCGCGCGGGATCGTCTGCCCGGCCAAGATGAGTAGATTAAGCATCAGCTTCACGCGATTCTTCGGCAACAGCACACGCGGCAGCGACCAGCTCAGCTTGGTCTTGTCGTCCTCGAGAAACCCGCGCGCCACGCTTTCCGCATCACCCAGGTCGATGGAAGCGCCTGCCGAACCCGAGGCGCCGAATGCAAGCCGGCAGAATTGCAATCGCGCCGACGCCTGACGCGCGCTCTTTCTGATCAAGTCGAGCGCAAACGTCTTCATCTCCTCATCGTTTTGCTCTTCAAGCACCTCGAGGCCGTTGACGATCGCCCCAACCGGACTGATCAGATCGTGACAGATGCGAGAACACAGGAGCGCAGCAAGGTCGAGATCATCGACGTGGGCTGCATCCGACATTCAATTGGCCTCCGAAGTTCAGGGAAAGACAGAGACACGCGATCGATTCGCGCCGCTCGCGGTGATACAACGGGTGCAGGCGGTCTGCCAAGGCAAACGCGCGCTTCAAAGCCCGAGCTTCGAAGAATTAGGGTGTAAGGCCGCGATAAACGTCCGGCCAGCGTGTCTCGGCCGCCGCAAGCGCCCGATCGGGGTTTGCGGTAAAGGCGTTCAGGCTGTCGGCATTCTGAAACAGGTACAATGAATTGCGGAAGATGAACCAAAGCCGTGGATGTCCTGGCGCCGCAGCGCCGCGGGCGACGGCAAGCGGATCGTAGCCGCCGAACCGCGGCATATAGATGTCCGGCCGCTCCAGAAAGGCCGCCCGGTTGCCCTCGTTGCGAAATCGCCACACCGTTCCCGCATGGGCGACTTCATTGTCCGGCCGCCCCATTTTCGGCTCGGCATCGGTGAAGTAGGCGACGGGATCAAATCCATGCAGCGCAAGTCCGGTGTGCCATCCCTGGACGAAACGCTCGGTTGCAGATAATTGCGCCGGAGCCAGGACGCAAAGGAGCAAGCCTGCCGCGACGGTCGCCCGCGCCCACTTCCACCCGTGCCCCGAGACAGCCATAGTTTTGCCGACAGGCCCTGATTCGTTCCGTCCAACCTACCGCAGCGCTCGTGAGCAACCGGTAAATCCTCAATGCCGAAGTCGGGTCGTGTGCCGAAACAGAGGCACGCAAGCCCCGGCAAACGCGCCGAGCGAGGCAGAACAGAGGGGAGCACCATGCGTGCGGGGTTACGAACTATCGTCTTGAGCGCGGTCCTGCTTGTGGCGTTGAGCCCGGGCGCATTGCTGGCCCAAGGTGCCGCTCCACCGGCCCGCTATTCTTCCAACGAACTCATCGATACCGGCCATCGCTTCTTTGGCGGCGTTTCGCGCGGGCTCGCTCAAATCATCGAGCGGGCGGTAAGCCGATGGGGGCAGCCGAATGGCTACATTCTCGGACAAGAAGGCACCGGGGCGTTCATCGGCGGCCTGCGTTACGGTGAAGGGACCCTGTACACGAAGAATGCAGGCGACCTGCGCGTGTTCTGGCAAGGGCCTACGCTCGGCTGGGACTTTGGCGGCGATGGCGCGCGCACCATGATCCTGGTCTACAATCTTCCGGCCACTGAAGCCGTTTACCAAAGATTTGGCGGGGTCGACGGCTCAGCCTATTTGGTCGGCGGCTTTGGGATGACCGTGCTGACGGCCAACAGGATCGTTCTGGTGCCGATCCGTTCCGGGGTGGGCGTGCGTCTCGGGGCCAATGTCGGCTACCTGAAATTTACTCCGAGCCCGACCTGGAACCCGTTCTGATCAAAGGCCTTTCACGCCTGCGGTTCGCTCGCAACGAACCGTTCATCTGGCACTAAGAAATCCAATCGCGATGTAGCGGCGCGTCGCGGGCCGTGTCATTCTTGTAAGGGGCATGCGTTCGGGTCCCGGAGGCGTTTTCAGTGATCGAAGCGATTATGTTTCTTGCGCTTGGGTTCTTGAGCGCGAGCCTGCTTTGGGTTCTGTTTCTCCCGCTGGTGCACGCGCGCGCCGTTCGCCTCACCGTTCGCCGGCTGGACGCCTCCACCCCCTTATCGATGGCTGAGATCCAGGCTGACAAGGATCAGCTCCGCGCCGAGTTCGCGATGTCGACGCGCCGGCTCGAAATGAGCGTCGATCAGCTGAAGACCAAGACGACGAACCAGCTCGCCGAGCTTGGAAAGAAAACCGACGCCATCAATCGCCTGCGTCTCGAGCTGGGTGAGAAGACGGCAACGATCTTTTCGCTCGAAGCGCGGGAGAAGGCGCTCAAAGACCAGTTGCGGGCGACCGAAGACGAGCTTTCGACCAAGACCGGCTCGTTGCGGGAGGCCGAACGGCTCCTGTCCGAGAAGGAGCAGCGTCTCTCCAAGCTCACGGCCGATCTCAACGAGCGTTCGCTGACGAACGACAGTCAGCGCGTCGAAATCATTACGCTCAGAACGCAGGTCGACGCGCTGCGCGAGCAGGTCGCCGGTCTCGAGACGGAAATCAGGGATACCGAGTCCCGCCTCGCCCGTGAAAAGCTCGATCACCAGAACGCTGCGCAGGAACTCTCGGAGGAGCGCGGCACGGTGCAGAAGCTGGGTGCGCGGGTGGCCGAGCTTGAGCGGCAGCTCGCAGCGCAGACCGCCGAAGCCGAGGTGCTGAGCCGGCGGGTCGCGGATCTTGAGCTCCGTCTTGCCGACCAGAGCCGGCTGCTGGCCGAACGGGTCCGCGAGCGCGATCAGCTTCGTCTCGAACTGGATGCGACGCGCCGGATCGAAGCTGATCTGCGCGAAGAGCTCTCAACTTTGGACCGCCGATACGATGCAACCATGGAAGCCGCCCGCACCGAGAAATCGGCCCTCGACCATCAGCTCGAGCGGGCGCGCGAGGATCGCGCCAAGCTTCAACGCGAGCTTGCCGGAATGAAACGCGAGGCCGAAGCAAGCTGGGCGAGCGAGCGCGTCGAAAATGCGCTGTTGCGCGAACGCATCAATGATGTGGCGGCGGAAGTCGCGCGTCTCACCTCCGTGCTCGAGGGCCCGGGATCGCCGATCGAGCAAATTCTGGCTGACAGCGAACGGATGAAGAAGACGCAACCTCGGCCTGCCTCCGGCCAGCCGGCGGACGACGCGTCCGGCAGTCTCGCGGATCGCATCCGCGCGTTGCAGTCGCGTGCTTCGCGCCTCAGCTCCGCGACTTGAGGGCCATGCTGGGCCGGGCCCTTCTTGGCCTCCTTGCGCTGTGGACAGCCGCTCTTGGCCATTGTGAAGTCGCGGCCGCCCCCGCGGGAACAGAGAACGCGCAGATCAAGGCACGGCGTTCGACCGAGCGGACGGATTTCACCGACAAGGAGATTGCCGACGGTTTCTTCAAGCTGGCGTTCGGCGCGGAAATGCATCGTGGCGGCCGCGTCGACCGGATACGGAAATACGACAGGCCGGTTCGCGTCTTCATCGAGAACCGGGGAAAACCGGACCGCTCGAGCCAGGTTCGGAGCGTCATCGCTGACATCAAATCGCTCATCGCCAACCTCGATTTCGACCTCGCCGAAAAACGCGAGAGCGCAAATTTCTTCATCACGCTCGTGCGCGAGCGAGAGCTGGGGCGCACGATACGCGGCTTGTATGGAGGCCGGCAGAGCCGTCTGATCCTGCGCTCGCTCGAACCGCAATGTCTGTCCGGTTTCCGCAAGGATGCCGGGTTCCAGATCTTGCGCTCGAACGTGATTCTGGTGACCGATGTCGACGACTTCACGTTTTACGATTGCGCCTATGAGGAAATCCTGCAGGCCCTTGGCCCGATCAACGATGATTCGACCGTGCCTTGGACGATGTTCAATGACGACGTGCAGAAAGGTTTCTTCGATATCTACGACCAGCACATCTTGAACATTCTCTATCATCCGCGCGTCCGGCCCGGCATGCGGCCCGACGAAGTGCGCGCGCTGCTTCCGGACGTGCTCCCGGCCGTCCGCGCCTTCATCGCGAAAACGAATCGGAAGGATCGCTGAGCGTTCGTTCAAGCCGTCTTGGCTATTGTGTCGAGAAACGCCATCGCGCGCGACCACGCGAGCTTCGCGCTCTCCGCCTGGTAGCTTCCCCGTTCGTCGCAATGAAAGCCGTGACCCGCGCCGGCATAGACGTGAATTTCAGCATTGGGCTGCTTCGTGCGGATCGCTTCGACGTCCGTTAGCGGGATATGATCATCCTTCGCGCCGAAATGCATTTGCACCGGGCAGCGCGCCGTCTCGTCGGCAAACCGGATGATCTGGCCGCCGTAGTAGCAGACCGCACCGGCCACGCCCGCGATGCGTGTTGCCGAGAGAAAAGCGACCGATCCGCCCATGCAGAAGCCGATCGTCGCCACCGGACCGATTGAACGCAGCACCTCGACCGCCGCCTGCGTGTCGCGAACGAGCGCATCCCAATCGAGCTTCGGGATGATCTGCCGCGCCTTGGCCACCTCGTCCGGCGTGTAGCCGCACTCGAAATCCGGCACGTAGCGATCGAACAGGGCCGGCGCGATCGCCGCAAAACCCGCCGCGGCCAGTCGATCGCAGACGCTGCGGATATGGCGGTTGACGCCGAAAATCTCCTGCAGCACCACGATGCCCCCGCGCGGTTGTCCGGCCGGGTCGGCGCGATACGCGCCCAGCCGGTGCTGATCGGAGGCTGTCAAAGAAACCTGTCCCATCCTGTTCCTTTCGAAGGTCAAACCCAATGCACGTCCGCGCAAGCCCGTCGCGGAACTACCCAAAGCTAAGAACGTTGAGAAGGTGATCTTGCGTTAAGAGGGTCAACATGGCTCGCGGTTTGCTTCTCTGGCTGATCGGAATTCCGATTCCCATCATCCTTTTGCTTTGGCTGTTCGGCGTCCTGTCCTAAAGGGTCCCGGCCGCTTTAGGCCTGGCGGGCTTTCACGGCTCGAATACCGACTATCAAGGGGAAGTAGGAGTCCACGGGATCCAACTCGTGCTTCGAGAATTCCTCGCTCGCGAGGCCGTTCACGTGTCCGGCGCAGCTCAGCGCGTTTCCAAAACTCGTCACGGTCACATGTCCCTCGCCGAAACACTCCGTGCATAAGCGGCGGCAGGCAGATGGCGTGAATCGCCAATAATCTGACGCATAAAGCTCCGGATCGACACGGGCGGTGGCTGGAACGGTCGCCAACAGCACGCCTCCTGGCTTTAGGATCCTGTGCACGTGGAACAGCGCAGCCTTGACGTCGTAGATGAATTGCAGCGTCTGCGTCAGCACAAAGCAGTCGAACGTATTCGACGCGATAGCGTCAGCCGCGGCAAGATCAGCCCTGACTGTCGCGCGCGTGTTGTCGGCATACCTGTCCAAGACGTCGGTTTTTGTCACGCCTTGGCCGAAGCGTCTCGTGTAGCCGTCGTCCTGCATTTCGAGAACATGGCCTTTAATGTCGTTGGCATAAGAGGCGAGGAACGCCTCGATGTAATAGCGATCGAGCGGCGTGCCGCGATCGAAGCCATAGACGTCGCTTGCCGGCCGCGTTGACCTCGTCGACGGCGCTGGCCTGATGGTGCGAACAAGAAACTTTTTCAGACCGCTGAGAGCGTGCATCGACGCGCTCCGTGACACTGCTCCGTGACACTATACGCCACCGGCTTCGGCTGAACTGGTTTTGCGAGCGCTTGCCAATATCGGAGGTGGCGCTCCCTAGGGGACTCGAACCCCTGTTTTCGCCGTGAGAGGGCGACGTCCTGGGCCGCTAGACGAAGGGAGCAGCTTGTGTGAGATAGCCGCGAAGCGCGGACCGCGCAAGCGCGCTCATCCTCTCGCATCGTCTGACGGTGAACCGGTTCCCGTTTTCCCGGACGTTGCGTTACGGCTCAACCGCGAAGCCCAAACGCCCGACCGGGCGCAGCGTCCTCACATCGAAGGTTCGGATTTCGATGGCGCCTCCGGCCTCGATCGTCACCACGATGCGGTCCTCGCTCACGGCGGTTTGCACGACGCGGCTGCCCTTCGGCAGGGTTGCCGTCATGTCCGCGGCTCGCGCCGGACTTCCATCCCCGCGCGAAACGCGATAGCCGATGATGGCCAGCACGATCGCCAGCGCGAGAAACGTGAAGCCCAGCGACACAAACATGATCCGGCGAATCCGGGTGAGGACCGCTTGTCCGGCCTCGTCGAGGGGCATGTCATCCGGCATGGTTCGCGCTCATGAGTGAACGAGCTTCGCGCTCCCTGGAAGTTCTGGCGGAGGACGGCGGGGACCGGCTCGACCGCGTCCTGGCCCGCCGCCTGGCCGATCTGTCGCGGTCGCGCCTGAAGGCTCTCATCCTGGCGGGCGAGGCTACGATCGAGGGGCGCACCATCTGCGATCCCGCCCACCGGGTCAACGCGGGCGAGCGGATCACCATCGGCGAGCCGCCGCCAGAGCCGGCAGCCCCGGGCGCCGAGGCCATACCGCTCGACATCGTCTATGAAGACGACGAGGTGATCGTCATCGACAAGCCGGCGGGGCTCGTCGTGCACCCCGCCGCCGGCAACTGGACGGGAACCCTGGTGAACGCGCTGATCGCCCATTGCGGCGACAGCCTTTCGGGAATCGGCGGTGAGCGCAGGCCGGGGATCGTGCATCGGCTGGACAAGGATACCTCCGGCCTCATGGTGGTCGCCAAGACCGACCGAGCCCATCGCTCGCTGACCGCCCAATTTGCCGATCACGGCCGGACCGGGCTGCTGCGCCGCGGCTACCTCGCTTTCGTTTGGGGCGCACCGGACCGTCCCAAGGGGACCATCGACGCCCCGATCGACCGCCATCCACGCGCACGCGACAAGAAAGCCGTCAGGGCCGGCGGGCGAGGGGCGATCACCCATTGGGAGCTTCGAGAACGGTATGCCGGATCCGACGGCAAACCCGCAGCGGCGCTGCTGGCATGCCGGCTGGAGACCGGGCGAACCCATCAGATCCGCGTCCATCTCGCGCATATCGGACATCCGCTGCTTGGCGACGAGGTCTACGGTGCCGGCTACCGGACCAAGGCGGCGCATCTGTCGCCGGAGGCGCGCGAATCATTGCGCGCCCTCGGTCGGCAAGCGCTCCACGCGAACTTGCTCGCGTTCGAGCACCCCACGACCGGCAAGCCTTTGGAGTTCCGCTCGGATTTTCCGCCGGACCTGGCGCGGTTGCGCCTGGCCTTGGCCCGCGCGTGAGGACGGCGCGTCAGGGCGTCGCAAGGCGGCCTGAAAACGTATGTTGCTCAGGAACTTGTGGGATCAACCGACGTTGGTCTGGTCAGCTTTCACACCATCGTGTGGGCAGAAATCTTCCCATCGCCCCCGCTATCGCTGTATGCTGCGGCTGCGATGAACGTTGTGCGTCGCAAGAATGGTTGCGCCGCCGGCTTGGAAAGCGACGGCGCACTTGCCCGCCGAATGGGGGCACAAAATGGAGGGCGCTACAATGGCCCGCACCGCGGCCTTGCCGATAATTACCGCTGAAGGCGGCCTGTCACGATATCTGGAGGAAATCCGGCGGTTTCCGATGCTGGAGCCGCAGGAAGAGTACATGCTTGCCAAGCGATGGCGCGAGCATGGCGACCGCGACGCCGCACACCGCCTGGTGACGAGCCATTTGCGCCTCGTTGCGAAGATTGCAATGGGCTACCGCGGCTACGGCTTGCCGATCTCCGAAGTCATCTCCGAAGGCAATGTCGGCCTGATGCAGGCCGTGAAGCGCTTCGAGCCGGAGAAGGGCTTCCGCCTCGCCACCTATGCAATGTGGTGGATCAAGGCCGCCATTCAGGAATACATCCTGCGCTCCTGGTCGCTCGTGAAAATGGGCACGACGGCGAACCAGAAGAAGCTCTTCTTCAACCTGCGAAAGGCGAAGAGCAAGATCTCCGCCCTCGAGGAAGGCGATCTGCATCCCGATCAGGTGAAGCTCATCGCCAAGCGTCTCGGCGTCACCGAGCAGGACGTCATCGACATGAATCGCCGCCTTGGCGGCGACGCTTCGCTCAATGCGCCCATCCGCGAGGAGGGCGACGCGGGCGAATGGCAGGATTGGCTGGTCGACGAGAGCGACAATCAAGAAGCGCGTCTTGCGGAAAGCGAAGAACTGGACAACCGCCGTCAAGCCTTGGCGCAGGCGCTCACCGTGCTCAATGATCGCGAGCGCCGCATCTTCGAGGCCCGTCGGCTGGCTGACGATCCGATCACGCTTGAAGAACTCGCGGAAGAGTTTGGTGTATCGCGCGAGCGCGTCCGCCAGATCGAGGTGCGCGCGTTCGAAAAGGTTCAGGAGGCGGTGCGCAGCCGGGTGGCCGCCATCGAAACCCCGGCCATGGCGCATTGAGCGTGATCTGCTGAACGCAAGATCGCGCTCCGGCGTGAGAAAGAAAAAAGGTCCGCGCTCAAGCGGGCCTTTTTTTGTTGAGATGGGCGCCCTCAGCCGCCGCTTCCCCATCGGGCGAACGCCTCGGCAAAGACGCGGTCGCCGGGATTGCCTTTCTCTACCGCCAAGATCGCCCGCCGCCCATTGCCGTAGACGATCGGGATGTCGAACCAGGACCGTTCCTTCAGGAGCTGAAGATTGCGTTGCTGGTCGGCCTCGACAGCCGACAGGCCGACCAGGAAGAAGCCGGAGGTCACCTTCACCGCCAGGCCCGCCAAGGGCAAGCCGCGCGTCTGTTCGGCCTGCTTCATGAGGATGCCTGGCACATTCGAAATGCCGCCAAACGGGAAATCGGCCGGCAAGTTGAACATCACCTCGATCGTGTGACTTGCGGGCAGTGCGGGATCCCTGTTCCGCCGCAGCGTGAGCGCCATGTTGATGCGGCGCTCGGGGATCTCGACGTCGGCCCGTATGGCAAGGTCGGCGGGCTGTCCAGGTCCGGCGCTGATCATCTCCGTCCGCCAGATTGCTGATCCGATATACCGTTTGCCCGCAGGCTCCGTCGGATCTTCCTCATAGAGGACGACGCGCTGCGCAACCGGCGCCACTTGTTGTCCGGCCCCACCCCGCGGGTCCGGCGCGGTCGATGCCTCCTGCGAGGGCTGGCCGACGCGGTCTGGGATTTTCGGGCGCTGCGCCGTTGAATCCCGCGGCTCCTGCACCGCCGTACTCTTCACAGTGCTGAGCGTCGCGGCGACCCGGTCGCGCTGCCAGAACAGGCCGGCGCCAATCAGGATCAGCACGAGAACGGTCGCCAGTGCGGCAAAGAGCCCCCGGCCTGACTGCTGTTTGTGGTCGCGAAGATCAATCGGAGGAGGCCTGAGGAGTTGCCGAGGCGACGATGCGACCGGCGCGGAGTCCGAGAAAATCGATGGCTCGAGACTGCGCGGCATCGATTGTTCACGAACCGGGGAACGCAGCCCTTCCGGCTCGACCCGCGGCTCGATCCGCTCAAACTCGGCATGGGGTGCCGGCATGGCCGCGTAAGCTTCGCGCGCAGTCCGTGAGGCCTGCGCCGTGGCTTCTCCAAGGTCCTCGGCTCCGGCAACAACGTCCCGAAATCCTTTCAAGCCGTCATCGCTCAATGGACGGCGCTGCCCGCCTGCGCGCTCGGTCGGAGTCTCCGCCGTTGCTGGCCGCGGCATGATCTTCGGCTGGGTGCTCGAGGGGAGAGATCTTGCCGGAGCAGGCTTGCCGCTCTCCGCGGCCTGTGTTGCAGGAGGGGCGGGCGGCGGCGCGGGCGGCGGCGGGGCTTGCTGCGCCTCTCGCGCTCTGCGGGCGCATTCGGCTTCGACTTTGCGGATCGCCTCTTCGAGCGCGAGACGTTCTTTGGTGATGTCGGACTCCGACATCGGCGGAACGGCGCCACGAAGTTGAGCGACAAGCGCGGCGCGCGCGCGCTCATAGAGGCCGCGACGAGCCTCCCCAGTGTTCTTCTCAAGCCCGGATACGGCTCGAGCGATTAGCGGGTAGTAATCAGCCATTCCCTGCTTGCGTCGTAGACGCCCGCTTCCTTTCACTTAGGATTCGAATGGGTTTTGTACCAGAATTGTGTCATCACGCTCCGGACTCGTCGACAAAAGCGCCACTGGGCAACCGACCAGTTCTTCGATTCGCCGTACGTATTTGATCGCAGTTGCCGGAAGCTCCGCCCAGGATCGCGCGCCCGCCGTGGACTCGCGCCATCCCTCGATTGTCTCATAGACGGGCTCGACGCTCGCCTGCGCGGCGGCGCTCGCCGGCAGATAGTCGAGCTCACGCCCGTGCAGACGATAGCCGACACAGACCTGGATTTCATCAAATCCATCAAGGATGTCGAGCTTGGTGAGGGCGAGCCCGCGGATGCCGCTGGTGCGAACGGTCTGCCGCACCAGCACGGCGTCGAACCATCCGCAACGCCGCCGGCGGCCGGTAACCGTCCCGAACTCACGGCCGCGATCGCCGATTCGACGTCCAATATCGTTGTCCTGTTCCGTGGGGAACGGGCCTTGCCCGACACGTGTCGTATAAGCCTTGCAAATCCCGAGCACGTAATCGAGCGCTCCCGGACCGACACCCGACCCAGTGGCCGCTTGCGCCGCGACGGTGTTGGAGGACGTGACAAAGGGATAGGTGCCGTGATCCACGTCGAGCAACGCACCCTGCGCCCCCTCGAACAGGATTCGTTTTCCTTCGCGCCGCTTGTCCTCGAGCAAGGCCCAAACGCGATCCATGTAGGGAAGCACACGCGGCGCGATCCTGGTCAATTCCTGGCGTACGGTCCCGGCTCCGATTTCCGGCAGACCAGAACCGCGCCGAAGCGCGTTATGGTGCGCCAGAAGCCCTTCGATCTTGCCGTCCAGCGATTCGAGATCGGCCAGATCCATGAGGCGGATCGCACGCCGCCCAACCTTGTCTTCGTAAGCGGGTCCGATGCCGCGTTTGGTCGTCCCGATCTTGGTCCCGGAATTGGACCCTTCGCGCAACTCGTCGAGATGCCGATGCAGTGAGAGGATCAGCGTCGTGTTCTCGGCGATCCTCAAGGTGTCGGGCGTGATCGCCACGCCTTGCGCCGAAACGCGCTCGATCTCTTCAACCAGCGCATAAGGATCGAGCACGACGCCGTTGCCGATGACCGACAATTTGCCCGGCCGCACGACCCCGGATGGCAACAGCGAAAGCTTGAACGTCGTTCCGTTGACGACGAGCGTGTGTCCGGCGTTATGCCCCCCCTGGAAGCGAACGACGATGTCGGCCTGTTCGGATAGCCAGTCGACGATTTTTCCCTTGCCCTCGTCGCCCCACTGCGAGCCGACCACAACCACGTTCGCCATCAAGCCCTCTTCTTGGGCGTGGATTTGCTCGCCATCGCCTACTGCGTGCCGCACCCGATCGCAACAAAGCCCCAAAACGTTCGCTAATTCAACTGCCTAAGCTGGGATTTCCAGCCTGCGGGGAAACCGGCACAAGAGCCGTGAGTGCTCGACTAGAACCGCAGCGGACGCACCCGCTGCACATGGGGGATTTTCTTGACCTGTTCCACGACTTCCGGCGGAACCTCACCATCAACTTCAACAAGCGCAATGGCGTCCCCGCCCGGCTTGTCGCGGCCCACATGGAAGGTCGCGATATTGATGCCCGCATTGCCGAGCAGGCTCGCGAAACGGCCGATGAAACCCGGCTTGTCCTCATTCGTGATGTAAAGCATGCAAGGCCCGAACTCGGCATCCATCCGGATGCCCTTGATCGAGACAACGCGCGGCCGTCCGTCGGCGAACACCGTGCCCTTGATCGAACGCTCCTGGCGTTCCGTCACCACGGTCAACGTGACGAGACTTTCGTAGTCGCTCTCTGCATCGCGCTTGGTCTCTTCCACGGCAATGCCGCGCTCGCGCGCGATCACCGGGGCCGACACCATGTTCACGTCTTGCAGGAGCGGCTTTAGCAGACCCGAAATGGCCGCCGATGTGAGCGCCTTGGTATTCATCCCGGCGACGTGACCTTCATAAGTGAGCTTTACCGCCTTCAGCCCCGTCTCGGTCACCTGACCGGCGAACAGGCCGAGCTGCTCGGCGAGCCGCACGAAGGGTTTCAGGCGCGGCGCCTCTTCCGCGGTGATCGACGGGAAGTTCACGGCGTTCGAGATCGCCCCGCGCAGGAGATAGTCCGACATCTGCTCGGCGATCTGCAGCGCGACGTTTTCCTGCGCTTCAGCGGTGGACGCACCAAGATGCGGTGTCGCCACAACGTTGGGATGGCCGAAGAGGGGATTCTCCGTGGCCGGCTCAACCGTGAACACGTCGAATGCCGCGCCCGCGACTTGCCCGGTATCGAGCGCTGCCCGCAGCGCGGCCTCGTCGACCAACCCGCCGCGCGCGCAATTGATGATTCGCACTCCCTTTTTCATCGATGCGAGAGCGCGCGCATCAATGATGTTCTTTGTCTTGTCGGTGAGCGGAGTGTGCAGCGTGATGAAATCGGCGCGCCTGAAGAGCTCATTGATCTCGACTTTTTCGACCCCGAGGTCCAACGCGCGCTCCGGAGAGAGAAACGGATCAAAGGCGATGACCTTCATTTTCAGGCCGTGCCCGCGATCGGCGACGATCGATCCGATGTTGCCGCACCCGATCACCCCGAGCGTTTTGCCCGTGATCTCGATTCCCATGAAGCGGTTCTTCTCCCATTTGCCCGCTTGCGTGGATGCATTTGCTTCCGGGATCTGACGCGCCAAGGCCAGCATCAAGGCGATCGCGTGTTCCGCCGTCGTGATGGAATTGCCGAACGGCGTGTTCATCACGATGATGCCCTTGCCCGTCGCGGCCGGAATGTCGACATTGTCGACGCCGATGCCGGCGCGGCCGACGACCTTCAGGTTCTTGGCGCGTTCGAGCAGCTTGGCGGTAACCTTCGTCGCCGAGCGGATGGCCAGGCCGTCATAGGTGCCGATGAGTTCGGCGAGTTCGTCTTTGTCGAGCCCCGGCTTTACATCGACATCGACGCCCCGATCTTTGAAGATCTGCACGGCGGCAGGCGAGAGCTTGTCTGAGATGAGAACGCGCGGGGCCATGATCGGCTCCTTCAGTTCGGGGTCGATGATCAACGGGTCGGGTTGGCTCACGCCACTTTCGGCAAGGCGTCGTGGGTCTTCGCAAAGGCCCAATCGAGCCATGGCAGCAGCGCCTCGATGTCGCGCTCCTCGACCGTTGCCCCGCACCAGATGCGCAGGCCCGCCGGCGCGTCGCGGTAATTGGCGATGTCGTAGGCCACGCCCTCTTTCTCGAGTGCGGCGGCCAGGCTCTTCGCGAACGCGGCCTGCTGGTCCGCGGGCAGCCGGGTGATGCCCGGATCGGCGACCTTCAGGCACACGGACGTGTTCGAGCGGATGGCCGGATCGCGTGCGAGGAACTCGGCCCAGGGCGTTCGGGCGATCCACTGGGCGATGCGCTTCGTGTTCGCGTCGGCGCGCGCGATCAGCGCTTTCAGGCCGCCGATCGACTTCGCCCATTGCAAGGCGTCGATGTAATCTTCGACGCAAAGCATCGAGGGCGTATTGATCGTTTCGCCCTCAAAAATGCCCTCGATCAGCTTGCCGCCTTTGGTCAGGCGGAAGATCTTCGGCAAGGGCCAGGCGGGCTTGTGGCTCTCGAGCCGCGCGACCGCGCGCGGCGACAGAATCAGCATCCCATGTGCGGCTTCGCCGCCAAGAACCTTCTGCCACGAGAAGGTGACGACATCGAGTTTCGGCCAATCGAGAGGTTGTGCGAAGGCGGCCGACGTCGCATCACAGATCGTGAGTCCTTCCCGGTCGTCGGCTATCCAATCCGCATTCGGCACGCGCACGCCGGATGTCGTTCCGTTCCAGGTAAAGACAACGTCGGTGGACATATCGACGGACCTGAGGTCGGGAATCTCTCCATAGGGCGCCTGCATCACGCCCACATCTTTCAACTTGAGCTGCTTGGTGATGTCGGTCACCCAGCCCTCGCCGAAGGACTCCCAGGCCAGCACCGTGACCGGCCGCGCACCGAGCAAGGACCAGAGCGCCATCTCCACGGCGCCGGTGTCGGAGGCGGGCACGATCCCGATCCGATAAGCCGCAGGGATTTTGAGCACCTCGCGGGTCAGATCGATGGCGCGCTTGAGCTTCGCCTTGCCGATCTTCGATCGGTGCGAGCGTCCGAGAGCGGCGTCGGTGAGAACTTGGAGGCTCCAGCCGGGGCGCTTGGCGCAGGGGCCGGACGAAAAGTGCGGAATCACCGGCCGCAGGCCGGGCGTCGCGATTGTCATGCTGTCTACCCTTCCAGATAGGCGCCCCTCGGTGGGGAGGGGTATCCCGCCGGCGGGCATAAGGAAGGGCCTTGCCGCCGTCAAGCGGCGAATTCACCATCAGCAAAGGTGCGCAGTGTTCATGACGCGATCAGTCGATCAGGTAACGCACGCCGAGCCGCGCCTCGTGACCTCTGATCGTATCGAATGCGGCGGATGGCAAGGCGCCCAGACCTCCACCGCGCGCCCCCCCGAGACTCACATGGCGGTAGCCGGCATCGATCGTGACGTTCGGCGTGACATTGTAGCCGATGCCCGCCATCAGCGCCCAAGCGAAGTTCGTGTCCTTCACCGCCCCGGCCACAATCCCCGGAGGAACGGGCATGTAATCCGACGTGCGCGTGAGCGCCGCCCCGGCGCCGGCGCCGACATAGGGCGTGAAGCCGTGCCAGGTGCCGAGATCGACGTAACCATTCACGAGAACGGTCACGGCGTCGATGTTCGTCGTCACATACGGATTGAGGACCGCCGTGTAGCGAGCCTGGGTCGCGTAATCCGCGGTGAGGTCGATGCGAAACCAGCTCGCCTTGAACCCCGCCCCGACGCCGACGAGGAAGACATCCTCGAAATCGCTCGCGACAATCGCCACGCCATTGGAGAGGACCGCATCGAGCTTGCGATGAAACCGGTAGCCGATGTCGCCGCGCAGATACCAACCGGAGCCGAACTCTTCGAAGATGGGGGCCGCTTGCTGGATGATCGGCGGCATGTCGGCCGCCTGCCCGCTTCCGATCGATGCAAGCAAGGCGAACGCACTGATTGCAACACTGGACTTGTGCATGCTCGACTCCTTCAAGACGCAACAAACGCGGCGCATGCCGGCATTCGCGCGAAGGATGGCATGGACTGGTAAAGGGCGGATTAACCTTAACAATTAACTGCGCTTAACCACTCGCGTTAACGTGCCGCGCGAACCGCGCCAGTAAATCAAACGGCGCGGCCAAGGCCGCGCCGTTTGATTGGGTAGTCAGATCGATCGCCAGGCTCAGCCTTTGGTGACCAACGGCGGCGGCGCATAGACCGGCATATCCATCAGCATCCAGCGCATGCCGAGCTTGATGTCGTGCGAGGCGATGTTGTTGAAGGCCACCGGATTGTAGATGTTGCTGACGCCATTCCAGAGAACGACATCCCGAGTTGTCCCGTCCCCAAGGCTGACGTACCTATAGGAGAGCTCCATCGTGAAGCCGGGCGTGACTTTGTACGCGACGCCGGCATGCAGCGCCCAGGCGAAATTCCATTTCGATGCCTCGGGGCCGTATGCCAATTGATTGCTGATCGGATTGTGATCGCGATAGTCGCTGATCGTCACGCGGGAGAAGCCGACGCCCGCGCCGACGAAGGGCGTGAGATGCCACCAGGTGCCAAGGTCCACATAGGCATTGGCGAGAAACAGCCACTCTGACTTGCGTGCGGTGTATTCGTTGGAGCCGGCTGCCGGCGGCGAACCCCCAATGGGACCATACGCATCCAGCGCATGAAACGCCGTCTTGCCGCGATACTCGCCGGTGGCGTCGGCGCGAAGCCATCGATTGACTTCGTAGCCGAACCCAAGCCCGAACAGCCAGCCGCTGTCGAAGCCGCCTTTGTCCAGCCAGCGGAAGTTCACAGCCGTATCCATCTGAACGTCATGAATGTTCTTCAAGCGCTGGTTCGTCATGCCGATATCGCCGCGCAGATACCAGCCGCCGAACTCCTCGATCGGTACGGGCGGCCCCTTGTAGAAGACAGGCGGCAGATCCGCCGCGTCCGCCGCGCCGGCCGCGAGCGCGGCCGCCGCTGCGATCATCATCACTCTTGCACGTCGCATGGCTTCGTCCTTTCCTCCGACGAGCCGATGCGAGCGGCCCGCCCGTAAACCCACGGACAGACCCTGCCAGCAATTGTTTAAGCGGGGTTTAACCTTAACCCTTAACCGTGCATGTTAAGAAAGCGTCAAGCGGCGGCGGCCTGCGTCAGCGCCTCGACGATCTCCTCGACGATCCCCTCGATCAGCGCGCGATCGTCGCCCTCGCCCATGACGCGGATGACGGGCTCCGTGCCCGAGGCGCGGATGACCAACCGGCCTTTGCCGGAAAGGCGCTTCTCGGCATCCGCAATGGTCGCGCTCACGCGGGGATTTTCAAGCGGTTTGCCCTTGTAGCGGACGTTCTTCATCACTTGCGGCAGCGGCTCGAAGCGTTGGCACACTTCGGACACGGGCTTTCCATGCTTCTTGACCACGGCCAGCACCTGCAACGCGGTAACAAAGCCGTCTCCCGTTGTCGTGAAATCGGTCAGGATCACGTGGCCCGACGGTTCGCCTCCGACATTGTATCCGTGCTCGCGCATGTGCTCGAGCACGTAGCGGTCGCCGACTTGCGTGCGTTCGAGCTTGAGCCCCAAGCCCGCCAGGTGGCGCTCCAGCGCCAGGTTGCACATCACCGTCCCGACAATGCCGGGCTTGGCAAGACGCCCTTCCTCCTTGCAGCTTTCGGCGACGACGGCCAAGAGCTGATCGCCATCCACCAGATGACCGCGCTCGTCGACGAGAACGACACGATCGGCGTCGCCATCGAGCGCGATGCCGATGTCCGCGCGCATCTCCTTCACCTTCCGGATGAGGGCTTGCGGCGCCGTCGACCCGCACTCTTTGTTGATGTTGAATCCGTTCGGCTCGGCCCCGATCGTGATCACTTCCGCGCCGAGTTCCCATAGCGCCTCCGGTGCGACCCGGTAAGCCGCGCCATGGGCGCAATCAACGACCACGCGCAGACCCTCGAGCTCGAGGTTGCGCGGCAGCGTTCGCTTGGCGAACTCGATATAGCGCGCATGCACCCCCTCGATGCGTTTCGCGCGCCCGAGATCCGGCGATTTCGCGAGCGTTCGCGAAACGTCGGATTCCATCATCGCCTCGATCTTGCTCTCGAACTCGTCGGACAGCTTGTATCCATCCGGGCCGAAGAGCTTGATGCCGTTGTCGTCGTAGGGATTATGCGAAGCGGAGATCATGACGCCGAGATCGGCACGCATCGAACGCGTCAGCATCGCCACCGCCGGCGTCGGCATCGGGCCGACAAGAAAGACATCGAGACCGACCGAGACAAACCCGGCCGTCAGCGCGTTCTCGATCAAGTAGCCGGAGAGACGCGTGTCCTTTCCGATCAGCACGCGGTGGCGGTAGTCGCCGCGCTGGAACAGAAGCCCGGCCGCCTGGCCGACCTTGAGCGCCAGTTCCGGCGTGATCACGCCATTGGCGCGGCCGCGAATGCCATCGGTTCCGAAATACTTGCGGACCATCTCCATTCCTATGCTGACCCGACCATCTCCCTGCGAACGTCATTAGCGGCTTGCTTGCCGCCATTGCCGCAGGGCGGCGGGCACCCTACCATGCCCGGCATTTCGACGGCCGTGGGAGGGGGACCCATGTTAGAAGTTACCTGCAAGTTTTTAAGGCATTGCCTGGTTTTCGCAATTGCTCTTTTTGCGCTTGGCACCGCCGAGACGCTTGCGCAAACCAGCGACGACAAGGTTTGTTCCAGTCCGTCCTCGTTGCCCGATCAGGCGCTTGCGGCCTGCACGCGAGCCATCACGTCGGGACGGCACAAGGGGCGCAATCTTGCCATCATGTACTACAACCGCGGAATTTCGTTCGGGAAGAAAGACGACTATACGCGCGCCATTTCCGACTACGAGCAATCGATACGCACCGACTCGAGCTACAAGTCGCCTTACACCAATCTTTGCCATGCCTGGATGGAGAAGAACGATCCGGATCGGGCGATTCCGTATTGCACCGACGCCTTACGGCTCGACCCGAAGGACGCGCATTCCTACAACAACCGCTGCCGTGCGTATTACGTCAAGAACGACCTCGATCGCGCATTGCCTGATTGCGATCAGGCTATCCGGATCGATCCGAAATATTTCCACGCCCTCAACAATCGCGGCAATATCTACCGCCGCAAGCGTGATCTCGATCGCGCGCTCGCCGACTATAACGAAGCGCTGCGCCTCAACTCGCAGCTGGCGATCGCCTACAACAATCGCGCGCTGGTATGGAAGGACAAGCGCGACTATGATCGCGCGATTTCCGATCTCAATGAAGCGATCCGCATCAGTCCGCGCTATGCGCTGGCCTACCGCAACCGCGGGGACGTGTGGGACGATAAGGGCGACACCGACCGTGCCCTGGCCGATGTCAACGAGGCGATCCGCCTCGACCCCGCCGCCGGGACGAGCTTCAACTTGCGCGGCTATCTCTGGCGCAAGAAGCGCGACCTCGACAAGGCGATCGCCGATTACACCGAGGCGGTTCGCCTCAACCCCAAAGATGCGCTCGCTTTCCGCCAGCGCGGCGACATCTACGACGACAAGAACGAGTTCGATCGCGCCATCGCCGATCTCGACCAGGCGATCCGGCTCGAGCCGACTGCGGCCGCTCACAACATCCGCGGCTGGGTCTGGCAACGCAAGCGCGACCACGACCGCGCCATCGCCGATTATACCGAGGCCGTGCGCCTCGATCCCAAATACGCGCAGGCCTATGTGAACCGCGCGGCCGTCTACGATCTCAAGGGCGACAAGGACCGGCAGCTTGCGGACTTGACGGCCGCAATCGGCGTTTCGCCATCGTCGGGCCATTACAACTCGCGCGCTTGGTACTGGTACCAGCGCGGCGACGCCGACCGCGCGATCGCCGATGCGAACGAAGCGATCCGCCTCGACGGGAAGAATGCGCGCGCCTACGACACTCGGGCGCGAGCCCGACTCAAGAAAGGTGATCCTACGAGTGCGCTGAGCGATGCCGATCAGTCGGTGACGCTCAGCCCGCGGATCGCGGCCTATCAAACACGCGGCGATGTGTTCAAAGCCCTCAAGCGCCGGGATGACGCCATCGCCGACTACCGTAAAGCGCTGGAGCTGAAACCCACCGACGGCACGAAGGCGGAGATTGAAGCGGCGTTGAAAGAGCTCAACGCCACACCGTAGTCTTCTACCGTAGGGGCAACCTTCCCGGATTTCGCTTGACGCTACAGCGTAGGCTACGGGTTGTTGATCACGTCCTCGAGCGCAGCAATGCGGGGCCGTAGACGATAGCGAAGCCCGCGAAAGCGGCAAACCATGCAATAGCGGCGATGTGCAACAGGACGAGGGTTCCGCCGAACGTCGCCGCGAGTCGCGCCAGCACGGCGACAATCGCGAGCGCATAGATCGCTTGCGTCGCGGCCGACGCCGCGAGCGGCTGACCCGTATGGCCGAGGCTCGCGCGCGTCATCACCGCAAGCGTCATCAGCCCGACCGCTCCCGCGCCCCAGGCATGCAGCCCGGCGCTGAGCGGAACATGCGCGGGCCAGATGATGGAGGCGCCGACAAGCAGCAAGCCGAGCGGCACGAAGGCATAGGCGACATGCAGAATGATCACCAGCCGCTCCGAGAACGTCCGTTCGCCCGCCCAGCGGGACAAACGAACGGCATGCAGGAGCCCGGCAGCCATCAGCAGCGTACCGCTGAGAGCGTGAAGCGGCGCGATCAGCCAGAGCAGAAAGGCCAAGGCAGCGCCCGCAAGGCTCACGGCATCGAGCCGCGAGAACGAGATGGGCATTCGTCCGGGCGCGCGCTTCGCCAGCCAATTATGCGTGAAGCTCGGAATGATACGCCCGCCGATCAGCATGATGAGACCGATCGCAGCGAAAAAGCCCAGGCGGATCCCGAACTCCGCGTGTCCGCTCGCCCGCACCTCGGCATGAAACACGACGTTGCCAAGGACGAGAACAAGGATGATTGCCAGCACGCGGAGATTGCGCCAGTTCCGCCCGGCGACGATCTCGCGCGCAGCAAGGCCCGTGAGCCCGAGCAGGAAGGCAACGTCGACCGCCGCCGCAAGCCCCGCGCCGACGACCGCCGACAAGGCGACTGCGATGCGTCCGGCCACCCACATGGCCGCAAGCGCCGCGAGCGGCACGCCGCTCACGGGCAAGCGGCCGGTCCAATTCGGGATCGCCGTCAGCAGGAACCCTGCGACAACCGCACCGAGATAGCCGTAGAGTAGCTCGTGAATGTGCCAATCGGTCGGGGTGAACGCGGTAGGAATCGAGAGTTCGCCGAAATACTGCGGCAGCCAGAGCGCTACCGTCAGCGCTGCCCAGAGTGACCCGCCGAGGAAGAACAGCCGGAAGCCATGGGAGAACAGCGCCGGTCCCGTGTACTCGCGCCGCTGTGCCGCGGTTGCATTCATCGTATCGATCCGCTTGTGGGCCCGCCGTGCGATCATGCCCGACCATGCAGCGGCCAAGCTTGACTTTTTGCAGGCTCGAACAAGAACGCCCGCCAAGCGGCGGGCGTTCGTTACCAAAACCTTTGTGGCCTGCGCTTACGCTTGCGGCTGCGGCTCCAATCCGCCTTCCGGGCGCGGCCTCGGTTTTCCGGCGCTCGGCACCGCGGACGAACGCGGAGGCGTCGGCGTATCGACCGTCGATTCCCGCGACGGCGGCATCCCGGCGAGCAAATTCTTGATCTCGTCGCCGCTGAGGGTCTCGTATTCGATCAACCCGCGCGCGAGCGTCTCGAGATCGTCGCGCTTTTCTCTGAGGATGCGCGTCGCCTCGGCATAGCCCTGCTCCACATAGCGGCGAATCTCATTGTCGATCTTCTGCGAGGTCGATTCCGAGATGTTCTGCTGCCGGGCGACCGAATAGCCGAGGAAAACTTCTTCCTGGTTCTCGCCGTAAGCGACCGCGCCGAGTTCCTCGGAAAGTCCCCATCGCGTCACCATCAGGCGCGCCAGCTTGGTCGCCTGCTCGATGTCCGAGGCCGCTCCCGAGGTCACTTTCTCCTTGCCGAACACGAGCTCTTCGGCGACGCGCCCGCCCATCATGATGGCAAGGCGCGAGGTCATCTGCTCAAGGCTCATCGAGAGCTTGTCGCGCTCGGGCAACTGCATGACCATGCCGAGCGCGCGCCCGCGCGGAATGATTGTCGCCTTGTGCACCGGATCGGTCGCCTTCACGTTCAGCGCGACCAGGGCGTGGCCGCCCTCGTGATAGGCGGTCAGGAGTTTTTCTTCTTCGGTCATGACGAGCGACTTCCGTTCGGCGCCCATCATGACCTTGTCTTTGGCGTCTTCGAACTCGACCTGGGTGACCATGCGCTTGTTCCGCCGCGCGGCCATCAGTGCCGCCTCGTTGACGAGGTTCATCAGGTCGGCGCCGGAGAAACCGGGCGTGCCGCGCGCAATCGTCTTCAGGTTCACGTCGGGCGCGAGCGGCACCTTGCGGATATGCACTTTCAGGATCTGCTCGCGGCCGACCACATCCGGATTGGGTACGACGACCTGCCTGTCGAAGCGGCCCGGACGCAGCAAAGCGGGGTCGAGCACGTCGGGACGGTTGGTCGCTGCGATGAGAATGATGCCCTCATTCGCCTCAAAGCCATCCATCTCGACAAGAAGCTGATTCAGCGTCTGCTCGCGCTCATCATTGCCGCCGCCAAGACCGGCGCCGCGATGCCGGCCGACAGCGTCGATTTCGTCAATGAAGATGATGCACGGCGCGTTCTTCTTCGCCTGCTCGAACATGTCGCGCACGCGGCTCGCGCCGACGCCGACGAACATCTCGACGAAGTCGGATCCCGAGATCGTGAAGAAGGGCACGTTCGCTTCGCCGGCAACCGCGCGAGCGATCAACGTCTTGCCCGTGCCGGGCGGGCCGACCAGCAAGACGCCGCGAGGAATGCGGCCGCCGAGGCGCTGGAACTTACCCGGATCGCGCAGGAATTCGACAATCTCCTGCAGGTCCTGCTTCGCCTCGTCGACGCCTGCGACATCTTCGAAGGTAACGCGGCCGTGCGCTTCCGTGAGCAGCTTGGCGCGCGACTTGCCGAAACCGAGCGCCTTGCCGCCTGCGCCTTGCATCTGCCGCGACAGGAAAATCCACACGCCGATCAGCGCCAGGAAGGGCAGCCAGGAGACGAGCAGCGAGACGAACCACGGCACCTGCTCGCCCGGCGGGCGCGCGGTGATCTGGATGCCCTTCCCATAAAGGCGCTGGACAAGGCTCGGATCGTTTGGGGCATAGGTCTGGAAATGCCGGCCATCGGTATAGGTTCCGGTGACTTCCGGGCCTTGAATGACGACCTCCCGAACGCGGCCCTGATCGACCTCGCTCAAGAGCTGGGAAAACGGAATGTCTTGCGAGACCGCCCGCTGCCCCGGATTCTGGAACAGCGTGAACAATGCAAGCAGAAGCAAAACAATAATGGCCCAGAGGGCAAAATTGCGCAGATTTGCGTTCATCCCACGTCCTTCACGCTCCTGCATTCGGGAGCGCGATTATCGGAGGCCGTTCGTGTCGGCACGGCCACCCGGAAAGCCACATAGCGGGCAATGTAGGGTCCTGCCACTCCCCTGCCAAGGGAATGGGTCGAAACTAGGTCAACCTACGCTGAATTGGTGAACGGCGCTTTGCCGCACTCCGCCGCTGCGGAGCCGCTGCGATCTCGATTCGCCCCGGCGCGAGCGACACGACGGCTCCGGCCAGCGTTCGCCGGAAGCGGTCTGGCGGAACCGCGCGCAGCGCGGCCACAAGCGCATCGAACAAGGTTTCGAGCTTGCCGAGCTTCACCGGCCCCTCAATGCCGACGCGGTCGATCGCGCGGGCGAGCACCCGCAGGCCAATCTCTGGAGAGAGACAAGCAAACCTGTGCGCGTCGAGATCAATGGCTCCCCGCGCCGTTGCAGGATGCAATGAGACGTCACTGACGGCTTGGTCAACATAGAACTCCAGCGCTGCTTCGGCCCGTGCAAGTCGGCGAGCGAGTTGCACCATTGTCGCGGCACTCAGTCCTTCCGCCGCAAGCGCCGGCATCAACCGCCGCCACCGCGGACGGGCAAAACGATCGTCTCGGTTCGAAGGATCCTGGATGAACGGAATCCCGTGCGCTTTTAATGTCGCGACGAGCCGTGCTTTTGGCACGCCGAGAAATGGGCGCAGGATGGTGACGCCATGCAACGATGTGCGGCGCGCCATGCCGCCAAGACCGGTCAAACCGCTTCCGCGTGCCAGGCGAAACAGCACAGTTTCCGCCTGATCGTCGAGCGTATGCGCCGTGAGCACGTCGCTTGCGCCCGCTTTTCGCGCCGCCTCCCCCAAGAGCCGGTAGCGCACCCGCCTTGCCGCTTCCTGGATGCCTGTCCTTGGCTTGCGCCCGATCCAGCGGCGCGTGACATGCGCCACGCCGAGCCGGCCGGCCAGCCTCTTGACCAGGAGGGCTTCGCGCGACGACCCCGGCCGCAGGCCGTGATCCACGGTCACGGCGAAAAGCCGCGGGCCGCTCTTCAGCGATGCGCGCCAGCGCGCGGCGAGCACCAGCATCGCGGTCGAGTCGGGGCCTCCGGAGACCGCGAGGATCACGCTCTTCGCGGCGGCGAGATCGGCAAACAGCTCGCGCGCCTCTTCGTCGGAGACGGGTCGCGCATCAGCAGCCGACACGCTTCTGTTCCCGCTCCGCCGTCTGACGCACAGTCGGCGAAGCGCGCGGATATTTTCGCCCGATCTCGGCAAAAGTCGCGCAGGCCGCCTGGGTCTCCTTCAGGGCGGCGAGCGATTGGCCGAGCCGCAGGAGGGAATCCGGCGCGCGCGCCGAACTCGCGTGTTTGCTGGACACGTGCAGAAAGTGCTCCGCGGCGTCACGGTGGCGCTGGCGCTGGAAGAGGCTCTCACCCAGCCAATAGGTTGCGTCGGAGGCCAGCCGATCGCTTGGGTATTTCTTCAAAAACTCCCGAAAACTCTGTTCAGCGAGCGGATATTCTTTCCGCAGCATGTAGCCATAGGCGAGGTCGTATTCGTCCTTTGGCGTATTCGAGGGCGCGAGCGTCATTTGCTGGGGCTGCGCGCCAGTCGCGTTGGGATTTCGTGGCGGCGGCGGGGGCAACGGGCCGGCGGAGCCCGGTGGGATCGCCAGCCCCCCCGGAGGCATCGGCTGTGACGCAGGCGGCTCGCCGCCCTGGCGGGCCGAGAGTGTAGCCAGATCGAGCGGAGCGCCGGCACCCCGGCCGCCGGGAGCCCCCAGTGGCGGGAGATCGGCCGGGTCGTCATCGATCAGCCGCCCGGTCGGGCCTGCCAGCGTCCCCAGGGTGCGCGGCGTCCCGGGCGCGCTTGGGTCCTGTGCCGGGTCGAATGCGTCAGACCGGCGGCCTGTCGGGCCAGGCGCGGGCGCAGGCAGCGGCGGAGCGGCGACGGGTCCAAGCGGAGGCGCTGCTCCCGGAGCCATGAGCGCGCCGGGCGGAGCGGCCGGCTGGATCGCACCGGGCTGCGCCTGCGGGGGGCGCCCCTGCGTGCCTGGCCGAATTCCACCCCGCTGCTGGCCAAGCTCCTGGAAACGAAACTCGGCATCCTCTTGCGTGCGCCTGAGTTGCTGTTCGAGCTGCTGATTGCGGAACTGCAACTGCTCGATGGCGCCTGTAAGTTGCCGAACCTGATTCTCCAGGCGCTCCAGGCGCACGATCAGGTCGGTGGACGACATCTGCGCCGAAGCGGGCGAGATCAGCATGCCCGCCAACAGAGCAGCGGCAATCGGTAAGCAGCGGACGGATCGGGTCATGGAAGCATTCTACCGCTTTTGCAGCCGTTCAGGGAACTCGCGCTCTATGCGCCCTTGAAGCGGCGACCGATCGCCGAAAACGCAACCGGCGCCCCTTATGGCGCCGGCGAACTTCGGTCATGGACGGCCGTCACGAGCTCGCGTTGAGCACCGTCACCGCTCGCCGGTTTTGCGACCAGCACGAAATATCGTCGCAAACCGCGACCGGCCGCTCCTTGCCGTAGGAGATGGTCCGTATGCGGTTGGCCTCGACCCCGCGCGCCGCCAAGTAGTCGCGCACGGCCTGGGCTCGGCGTGCGCCGAGCGCAATGTTGTATTCGCGCGTCCCGCGTTCATCCGCGTGTCCTTCCACCGTGAACGGGTAGCGATTGTATTGCTGCAGCCAGAGCGCCTGCTTGTCGAGCGTGGCGCGCGCCTGCGTTGTCAGTTCGGACGAATCGGTTTCAAAGAACACGCGATCGCCGACATTGACGACGAAATCCTGCTGACTGCCCGGAGCGGCTGAGCCCGATGCTCCGGCTGCCACCTGATCCGCATTCGGATTGGCCGCGCAGGCGGCGAGCATGATCGCTGCCATGAACGCGCCCACGAAACGCGACGCGCGAAAGGTGCCTTGAAGACTGATCATTCCGGTGCCTCCTAACCCCAGCATTGCCGGACCTGCCCAATGGTCTATCGGTCGTTTCTTAAGCGAACGTTCCGTCAACCTTGATGGGGCCTTGCGCCGACCCCGCTAAGGGGCGGAATCGGCCTAAACCTTTTCGAATGGTTAATGCGCCCTGAATGCGGCGGCTTCTGGTCAGGTTCCTGCGCTTCGGCGCGAGCCCACAAAATCTCCCCAGATCCGGAACGGCTTCTCTGGCGGTTCGTTGGCCTCACCCAACGCCACTTCGGCGTTGGGAACAACTGAGGAGGCCTGAATGAAGTTGAGATGGCTGACGATGGGCGCTTTGGCGGCGATGCTGGTTGCCGGAAACATCGGTCTCGCCCTCGCCCAGGGGGCGGGCGGCGGTAACGGCAGCAGCGGCAGCGCTGGCACCATTGGCGGCGTTGGCGGCGGCGGCACGCAGAGCGGCGCGCCGAGCAGCGGCAATCGTCCCTGTGAACCACGCGACCACGCAGCCGGCAAGTGCTGAAACGATATCGAAAACGGGCCTTCGGGCCCCTTCTGATTTTGTGCCGCAACGTTACGAAACGACGTCAACCAAGACCCAAACGGGCAACGAATGCGCTTAACCTCGGAGGCGAGAAAGCGCGTTTGGCGCTATCAAGTCGCGATGGATGGCCGGTAGCCGGCTTGTCATGTGAACGCAATCGCGTATCACTGCACCTGGAAGCGCCAGCGCACAGTGAGCTTCCCGGCTTCGCCGAAATTGCCTTTCAGATGCGCGACCTGCTCGCCCGCCTGACTGCGCCAATCGCCCTTGATCGGCACGGTGAAAGGCTTGTCCGGCTTGCTCTCGGGCGGCAAGCGAAAACTGTGCAGCTTCTGCTGTGTGCTGGGCGGCGCGTGGAGACCGGTTTGGCCCGTCATGGAGGATGATTGAGGTAGGTTGGTCTTCACAATCTCCGTAAACGGCAGCGGCAGTAACGGAGCCGGCAGCACGAGCGACAGCGTTTTTCTGACATTGTCCACCTCGATGGCCGAGAAACCGACGGCAGCAGCAGCCTTTTCCTTGTCCGACCCGCTCGGCGGCCTTAGCGGGAGATCGCCCCCGCCCTTGCGCGTCTCATCGCGCGTGCAGCGCAAATCTGGGCAGACTGGATCGCCGAAGACAATGTGCACCGTCTCATCGATCGCGTAGCTGCCCTTTTGCGCGGTCTGTCGCCAAGCCTGATAACGAGGCGCGCCGGGCTGCAGGTCGGGAAGATTCTTTTGCGTCTTGCGGGCTGCTTCCATGTCCGGCGTGCCTTGCATGCCGAAGCCGAGTTTCTGCGTCTCGCGCGTAATGCAGGCCTCGTCATGACCGCACTTCGCCATAATCTTCTCGATATGGCCCATCATTGGCGCCATCTGGCCCGCCATCAGTTGGCTCTTGGCTTCCAGACCCTTGAGTTGCGCCATCTGATTGGCGTCGATCGGCTGAACGGTTGGAACCGCCGTCGCGGCATGCGAGGCCAGTTCGCCAGTTATGGTCACGCTGCGCCGGACGCGCCATACGCGGCTATCGTACTTTTCCGGCGCCTTGCTGCCCTCCGACTCGTACAAATACTCGACGCTGATTGTCGCTTTAGCGCCGACGGGACCGAAGGCGTCCGCGGCGAGCGCCCCCGAGCTGGCTCCTGCGAGGCCGAGGATCAGCAGCACGCCGGCAGAAGGTGACGACGTCATTGGATGCTCCTTAAGCTCGGTTGATTGGTCGAATATTCCCGTAATGAGGACGGATCGCGATCCGGTAGTCAATTGTGGCGGATTACCCTCACAATAACGGCGACCAGGCCGGGTCGGAGGCGAAGCTCGGCGTTGGAATGCGCTGCTCGTTCCGCCCGGTGACATCGACGGTGTAAAGACCCGGCCCGGCATTGCCGCCCGGATCGCGGAAGAACATCAGCACGCGCCCGTTCGGCGCCCAGGTCGGGCCCTCGTTGTGAAAGCCTTCCGCGAGGATGCGCTCGCCTTGCCCATCCGGCCGCATCACGCCGATCGCGAACTTGCCCCCGTGCTGCTTGGTGAAGGCGATCGCGTCGCCGCGCGGCGACCAGACCGGCGTCGAATACGAACCTTCGCCGAAGCTGATGCGCTGCGCCGCTCCGCCGTTCGCGCCCATGACATAGATCTGCTGCCGCCCCCCGCGGTCCGATTCGAAGCAGATGCGCGCGCCATCCGGCGAATAGGACGGCGCGGTGTCGATTGCCGGCGTGTCCGTCAACCGCGTCGTCGCCTTCGACCGCAAGTCCATGACGAAAATATTCGAGTGCGAGCCCTGCTGCAGGCTCATGATGACGCGCTGTCCGTCGGGTGAGAAGCGTGGCGAGAACGTCATTCCGGGAAAATTGCCGACGATCTCGCGTTGGCCCGTCTCGATATTGAGCAGGAAGACCCGAGGATCGGCTCCTCCGTAAGACATGTAGGTGATTTCCTGCGTCGTCGGCGAGAAGCGCGGGGTCAACACAAGATCCTCGCCGCGCGTCAGATAGCGCACGCCCGCGCCGTCCTGGTCCATGATGGCCAGGCGCTTTACGCGGCGGTCCTTCGGACCGGTCTCGTCGACGAACACGATCCGCGTATCGAAGTAGCCCTTTTCGCCGGTCAGCCGATGATAGATTTGATCCGAGATGATGTGCGCAATGCGCCGCCAGTTCTCAGGCGTCGTGAAGTATTGCTGCCCCATCAGTTGCTGTCCGGCGAAAACATCCCACAGGCGGAATTCGGCCTTCAGCCGCCCGTCCCCCTGGCGCGTCATCCGCCCGGTGACGAGTCCCTGCGCATTGATCGCGCGCCAATCGGGAAAGCGCGGCACAGCATCGATGTTTGTGATGCGCTCGATATAGGCCGCCGGATCGATCGGAGCGAAGAGGCCCGAGCGGCGGAGATTGCTCGTAATCACCTGCGTGACGCCGCGCGCGACGTCGACATCTCCCCCGCTCGCAGGCACGAAATCCACCAGCGCGATCGGCAAGGGCTGGACCGTGCCTTGCGTCACGTCGATTTTCAGCTGCGCGCGCGCGGCGCGCGGAACGCCCAGCATGCTTGCAGCGGCAACGCCCAACATCAATGAACGGCGCGTCACCAAGACTCCACAACTCCTCTTTGGGCTGAGGTGAGGTAACCTGCACGTGTCATTCTCGCTCATGATCGTCTCGTTTTTTGCCCGCGTCAGCCGCGGTACATGTCGCGGGGGTCGAATGTCACCTCGACATCCTTCCAGGCCTGGTATTTCGCCGCCGGCAGGCGATAGGGCTGGCATCGGCGGATGGCGCGCAACGCGCTTTCCGCGGCGATCTGGAAGAACTGGCTTCCACCGCGGTTGAGGAGGATCGGATCGGCATGGAGCGACCCGTCGAGCTTCAATTGCAGCCGCACCGTGACAATCAGATCCTTGGCGTCGGCGGCGCCCGCTGGTGGATTCCAGCAGGCCTGGATTTGCGCGCGCAGTGCGTCGATTTCGCTCTGCGACAGCTTCGGCGCATTGCCGAGCGGGCTGCCGAGCGAGGCCGTGGAGTTCACCACGTCGCCGGTTGCGGCTTGCCGCTGCGGCTCGCGCTTGTCGAGCAGCGCCGCAATTCGATTGGCGTCGAACTTCGGCTGCGCCTGCACCGGCTTCGGCGCCGGCGTCGTTGCATCCTTCTTCGGTTCGGGCCGCTTCGCATCCTCCTTCTTCAGCGCCTCGGCGATCTGATCGGTTTTCTTTGGCTCCTGCTTTGTCTCGGCCTGCTTGGGCTCGGGGCGCGGCGGCGGCGTCGGCGCAGGCGGCTGTTCGACGACCTTGGGTTCCGGAGGAGCGGGCGGCGTCGGTACGGCCTGCTCGGTCATGACCTCCTGCCGCTCGACCACCTTGGGGACGGGATTCTCGACGACCTTGGGCGGCGCGATTTTTTCCACCAGCGGCTGCGGCGCTGCGATTTTCTGCGCGGTCTTACTGCCGGCCGTGAGCTGCGAGAACTCCGAATCCGAAATGATGTCGACCGGGAGCGAATCGACAGGAGCCGTTTCATACGGCTTGGTCGAGAACGTCACGAGCCCCCAGAGAAGCGCCGCGGCGTGCGCCGACGCCGATATGGTGAGCCCGGTTTTCATCTCCCCCTGACCGTCACGAGCCCTGCTCGACCTCCGTCACCAGCGCGACGCGGCGGAAGCCGGCGGCCGAGAGCCGCCCCATCACCCGCATCACGGTCCCATAATCTACCTTACGATCGCCCCGGACATAGATTCGCTCGTCGAGCCCGCCACGCGCTTCCGTGATGGCTTTCAGCTTGGACACGAGGTCCTCGACCTTGATCTCTGAGTTCTGCAAGTAGACTTCGCCTTTGACGTTCACCGAAACCGTCAAGGGCTCGCGATCCTGATCGAGTCCTTTTGCTTGCGTCTGCGGGAGATCGATCGGCACGCCGACGGTCAGCAGCGGCGCCGAGATCATGAAGATGATGAGCAGCACGAGCATCACGTCCACGAAGGGCGTGACGTTGATCTCGCTCATGACAGCCCGCCGGCGGTGCCGCCGCTTGCCGACCGGGACTGCGCCGGGTCCGTTCACACCCATGTTTCTTTCCTCAGTCGCGCTCGTCGATCTGGCGCGACAGGATGGCCGCGAACTCGTCGGCAAATCCTTCGAGCCGCTGCGCCTGCTTGTTCACCTCGGAGGTGAACTTGTTATAGAAAATCGTCGCCGGAATGGCCGCCACGAGGCCGATCGCGGTGGCGAAGAGAGCTTCCGCAATGCCGGGCGCAACCACGGCGAGGGAGGTGTTTTTTGACGCGGCGATCGACTGAAAGCTGGTCATGATCCCCCATACCGTGCCGAAGAGTCCAATGAAGGGTCCCGCTGAGCCCACCGTCGCAAGCACCAGCAACCGCCGTTCGAGCCGCTCCACCTCGCGCGCGATCGTCACGTCCATCACCTTCTCGATGCGCATCTGCAAGCCCGCGAACGAGCGCGCCTGGCCCTCGATGCTGCGCTTCCACTCGCGCATGGCGGCAATGAAAAGTGCCGCCATGGAATGCGTGGGGCGCGGTGAAAGTTGGCGATACAGCTCTTCCAGCGACTGTCCCGACCAGAACACCTTCTCGAAGCGATCCATGGCGCGGCGCGTGCGCCCATAGAGCAGAACTTTGTCGATCGCGATCGCCCAAACCCAGATCGAGCAGATCACGAGCCCGAGCATCACCGCCTTGACGACGAAATGCGCCGACCAGAAAAGCCCCCAAAGCGACAAATCGGAGGACGTGAGCGGCAGCGCCGACTGCGCTACGTCGGCAGGATTCATGAGCGGCACCCTCTCGGCTGTCCGCGGATGGATGGTTCGCACCAGTGCGCGCCAGAGCCGGACGTGAGCGTGAAGGCAGAACGACCCGCCCCCGACTCATCCCGACATTCGCGAAGAACCCAGCCGTCCGCCAGCGGCAGGGGACGGATTCTGCGCTGAATTTGTCCAAACTAGGGCACCTCCACGCGGGTCTCTCGACTCCAACCAGAGGCGATTGCGGTTAACGAATCGTTAGCGGGCAAGCGGGGCACACGAAGCCGTCTTTCTCCGGCTGCAGACGCACGAAGCCGCCCGCCTCGATCGAGACGGACGGCTGGCATCTGCCCCGTATCGGCAGCAGGCATTAAGGCTGCGCGCGGGACTCAGGCTCTGGCTTCGAGCGCCGCTCGGCCATGAACTGGTCGAACTCGACTTTGTCCTTGGCCATGCGCAGGCGAGCGAGAAAGTCGTGGAACTCCCGCTGCTCCCCCTCCAGTCGCCGCAACGTCTCTGTTCGATATTCGTCGAAGGCGCGGTTGCCGCTCGTGCGCTGCGCGCCCCAGAAGCCGCCGTCGCGCATGCGCGACATTTCGGCCTTCCAGCCGCCATGGCGGCTGTTCTTCCAGCATCCCATTCTTCCGCTCCATATCAGATAGGCGAGGACTGCGAGCCCTAATGGCCAGAACACGATGAAGGCCATCACCATCAGCGCAATCCAGGCAGGCATTCCAAGTTCGTCGAGTTTGGCAGTGAGGGTCATGGCGAAGCGGCCTCCTCGTGAATGTTTATAACATTTACATTAGTGCAAAACCGGCGGCCGTCAAGGGGCCTTCTTCAATTCTCCGCGCGCGTCGTCGGGAAAGCCGAGCCCTTGCAGATAGACGAGCATGCCGGCCTCCAGAAGATCTTCGGACGTCATCGGCAATGAGCGCCGTGCGGCATCGCCGCGGCCAAAGAGCGACGCGATGCCGTGCGAGAGCGCCCAGATGTGCAGCGCCACCATCATGGCGGGCGGTCGCGAACTCGCGGGGATGAGCGCGATCAGCGCTTCGGTCGCATTGCGCAGAACGCCAAAGGCGCGCTCGCCCGCCTGCCGCAGTTCCGGGCTCGAATCGACGGGCACGCCGGCTTCGAACATCGCCGAATAGTAGGCGGGCTCGTCGCGGGCGAATTGAAGATAGGCGCGACCAAGCCGCTCGAAGGCCGCGAACGGATGCGGACGGCCGTGTTCCCATGCTTTCGCCAGCGCCGCCTCGAACTGCGCGAAGCCGCGCATGGCGACATTGGCCAAGAGCTCGTCGCGGTCGCGGAAATGGCGGTAGGGCGCAGCCGGGCTCACCCCGGCCGAGCGCGCCGCCTCGGCAAAGGTGAAACCGGCCGGCCCTTTTTCGGCAATCAGCTCGAGCGCTGCGCGCATCAGCGCTTCCTTGAGATTGCCGTGGTGGTAGCCGCGCGGGCCCCAGCGACCGCCAGGTTTCCAGGTCATGTGAATGGCTCTTACATGAGTCCGGCCGCCGCGTCGATGCCGGCCTTCCACTTCGCGATCAGGACGCGGCGCTGGTCCGCTCCCGATCCGCCTGCATGGCGATACGCAGCGGCTTTGGGATGCGTTGCGCGCGGCCCGCCGAGACGAACGCCACTCTCACGGACGCCTCGACCAGCGTGTCCTCGCCGCGCATCACGCGCTGGCGCAGGGTGACCGACGCGCCTTTCACGTCTTGCGGCTCGGTGACGACGAGCAGCACGTCGTCCATTTTGCCGGGCTTCAGGAACTCGATGCCCATGGAGCGCACGACGAAGGCGAAGCCCGGAGCTTCCCTTGCCGTCTCCTCGAACAGCGCGCGGTGATCGGCGCCGATCAGGCGCAGATAGTTCGTGCGCCCGCGCTCCATGAAGCGCAGATAGCTTGCGTGATAGACGATCCCCGTGAAATCCGTGTCTTCGTAATAGATGCGGATCGGCATTGTATGCCGCCCGCCACGGATTTCGCCGTCGAGGCAGACTGAGCCCTCTGTCATCGCTGAAATTCCGCATCGATATCCCGACGTCCGTCGAGCACGCGCACGATCACAATTCGCTCGTGCTGGACCTCGTAGAAAATAACATGCATGCCGGCGACAACGCTGCGCAAACCATCGCCGAGACTTGAACGCTCTCGCCCGATGAATGGAAATTGAGCAAGGTCCGTGAACTTCTCGTTGATGTCGCGCGCCAGTCGCCCTGCGGCCGCTGTGTTATTATCTGACAGATATCGAATGATGTGCAGCAGGTCATTTTCCGCGGCATCCGAAATGAAGACCTTCATGCGTCGTGGTCAGCGCGGAGCAGACAACCGCGCCCTGCGGAGAAATTCCGCAAAATCCCACTCTTTCACCCGGCCTGCCCGCACGTCATCCAACCCTTTGTCAAGCTCCTGTTTCAGCGCGCGATATTTCTCGGCTTGTTCGATTAAATAAGCGACGGCAGGCTCTCGCATTTCTTCGGGCAAAAGCTCCAACGCGGCGGCGGCTTTTTCGGTTGTTGTCGTCATGCCCCCTCCTAGCACTTTCACAATGTCGGCGCGAGCTTACTGTTCCTCGTCCGCCGACCCGAACAGCTGAAACTGCCCTGCCTCGCGCGCGGGCTCGGCGAGCCCGAGATGGCGGAAGGCGTGCGAGGTGAGGAGCCGTCCGCGCGGCGTGCGCTGGATGAAGCCCTGCTGCAGCAGGAAGGGCTCGATGATATCCTCGATGGCGTCGCGCGGCTCCGATAGGGCCGCCGCCAGCGTCTCGATCCCCACCGGCCCGCCGCCGTAGTTCAGCGCAATCGTCGTGAGGTAACGGCGATCCATCGCGTCGAGCCCCGCCGCGTCCACTTCGAGAGCAACGAGCGCGCGGTCGGCCGCCGCGCGGTCGATTGTCTCCGCGCGCGCCACATGCGCGAAATCGCGCACGCGCCGAAGCAGGCGGCCGGCAATGCGCGGCGTGCCGCGCGAGCGCCGCGCGATCTCATTCGCGCCCTCGGCGGTGATCGCGATGGCGAGCACGCGCGCGCCGCGATGGACGATCTCTTCCAGCTCGCTCTCGCTATAGAAATTCAGCCGCACCGGAATGCCGAAGCGATCGCGCAGCGGCGTCGTGAGCAGCCCCGCGCGCGTCGTCGCGCCGACCAGCGTGAAGCGCGAGAGGTCGATTTTCACCGACCGCGCGGCCGGCCCTTCGCCGATGATGAGGTCGAGCTGGAAATCCTCCATTGCCGGATAGAGGATTTCCTCGACCGCGGGGCTAAGCCGGTGAATCTCGTCGATGAAGAGCACGTCGCGCTCTTCGAGATTGGTGAGGAGCGCGGCGAGGTCGCCCGCCTTGGCGATCACCGGGCCTGAGGTGGCGCGGAAATTGACCCCGAGTTCGCGCGCGACGATTTGCGCAAGCGTCGTCTTGCCGAGCCCCGGCGGGCCTACGAACAGCACGTGGTCGAGTGCTTCCTTGCGAGCGCGCGCGGCCTCGATGAACACCGCGAGATTGCTCCGCGCCTGTTGCTGGCCGATGAATTCGGACAGCCGCTGCGGCCGCAGGCTCGCTTCCGCGAGGTCTTCCTCGCCTCGCGCGGCGGTAAGGAGGCGGGGCGTCATGGCGAAAAACTCGACAGAACTCTCCCCTTCAGGGGGAGAAAGAAATGTGTGGGACCGCCTCGAACCCGATTCACCGCCCCAACTCCTTCAGCCCCAGCCGGATCAGCACGGCCGCCTCTGCGCCCTCGCCGGCACTGCGCGCCGCCGCGGCGATTGCGGCGGCCGCTTGCGGCTGACCATAGCCGAGATTGACGAGCGCCGAGACCGCGTCCGCGACCGGCTGCGGCGCCCGCCGCTCCTCGAGCGCGCCGGACAGGCGGATTACCGCCGGATCGACGGCGGCATAGGCCGGCGCCTTGTCCTTCAATTCGGTGACGATGCGCTCGGCAACCTTCGGCCCGACGCCCGGCGCCCGCGCCACCATCGCCTTGTCGCGCGTCGCGATGGCGGAGGCGAGATCGGCGGGCTTCAGCGTCGACAGGATGGCCAGCGCCACTTTCGTGCCGACGCCCTGCACGGTCTGCAGCAGGCGAAACCACTCGCGCTCCACGTCGCTCAGAAAACCGAACAGCCGGATCTGGTCCTCGCGCACATGCGTCTCGATCGCCAGCGTCACCGCCTCGCCCTGCGTCGGCAATGCCTGGAGCGTGCGCGCGGAGCAATGCACGAGATAGCCGACCCCCTGTACATCGACGATGACGAAATCTTCCCCGTAGGAATCGAGCGTGCCCTTGAGCTTGCCGATCATCGTGGCCCTCGCACGGATACGGCCTCATCGCGTGACGGGACCATGCACCCTCCCGCAATGACGGAATCTCCCCGGGAGCCACTCATGTCGCCACCCTCAGGGCCGCGCTCGTCCGATGATGGGCGTGGGTCACCGCGATCGCGAGCGCGTCCGCCGCATCGTGGCTCTGCGGACAGGCCTTCGGCAATAGCACGCCGATCATCATACGGATTTGTGCCTTTTCTGCGTGTCCCGCGCCGACGATCGTCTTCTTCACCAAATTCGGCGCGTATTCGGCAACGCTCAGGCCTGCCTTCGCCGGCACAAGCAGCGCGATGCCGCGCGCTTGCCCGAGCTTCAGCGTGGCCGTGGCGTCCTTGTTCACGAATGTCGCCTCGACCGCCGCTTCGTCCGGCCGTAACTCGCCGATCACTTGCGCGAGCCCCTCGTGGATGCATACGAGCCGTTCGGCCAAAGCCGCGCGCTCGTTCGTCTCGATCGACCCGCAGGCGATGAAAACAAGCCGATTGCCGGCGCTTTCGATCACGCCCCACCCGGTGCGGCGAAGGCCGGGATCCACTCCCAGGATGCGGACCGCATTGTGCATGAGCGCCGTGCGAGAAAGACGATTGGAGCATGATTCGCCCGTCAGCGATTATACTTCGGCATGCGCGTCCCGGGGCTGGGGATCGTTGTTTTTAAGAGCCCTTCTGCGAATGCGGTTAGCCGGCGGCGGGCTAAGGCAGCCCGGGCTTGTCGCAGCGCCATGCAGATCACCCTCCGCTGCGTTCTTCTCGACCGGCGCCGCAATGCCTCCCAGGACGGTAAGAGCCTGTAAACCTCTTTGGCAGGTTCAAAAAACTGTCACATTGCAAATACCCGCCGCTAAGCACTTCACCCTAAGTTCGCGCTCGGCATTTTTCCCGAAGGAATACCGTGACTGCTACCAAGAAAATTCGAGCGCTGAGCCCGCACGCCCTTGCTTTGCCGAGCACGGCGCGTGACCACATTGTCGCTCTCACGCGGCTCGCGATCGATTACGCATTGCAGCCGATCGTTGAGATCAATACTGGCTACGTTTACGGTTACGAAGCGCTGATGCGCGGCCACGAGCAACTGCATCTTCCGTCGCCCGGCGATGTTCTGGACACCGCTGCACAATCCAACTCGATCGTCGCGCTCGAATGCATGCTGCATGCGCGTGCGATAGCCAAGTTCGCAAGTTTGCCGGCTATCGAAGCGAAAAAACTGTTCATCAATCTGGACGGCCGCACGTTGTCCTCCGGGGAAACAGTGCTGTCGTCCGGCCTTGCAGCTTTGAAGCAGCACGGTATTTCGCCCTCCGCGATCTGCTTCGAATTGTCCGAGCAGCATGATTACGGAACGGTTTCGGATTTCGGCGCCGTGCTGGAATCGATCCGACGGCATGGCATCCGCCTTGCCATCGACGATTTTGGTCTTGGCATCTCGGAACTAAAGACCTTGTGCGACTATGGCCTCGACTACATCAAGATCGATGGACATTTCATCCGCGGCATCGCCGATAACCAGCGCAAGCGGCTGCTGGTCACCAATTTCACCAAGCTCGCCCACGTGCTTGGAATTCGTGTAATCGCCGAACGCGTCGAAACGGAAGCGGAGTACACGGCCTGCCGGGAAGCGGGCTGCGATCTCGTGCAGGGCTATTTCGTTGCCCGACCGACGCGCGACATCGGCGAACTCCTGCCGGCCTATCCTCTCGTGGTCACCACGCGAGCCAAAATGCGGCGCGACAGGAGCTCTGACGAGCTTTTGGTTCGAAATCAGATGGCCCCGATCACACCGGTCGTGAACGGGACCGAGTTGAACGACGTTTTCGAGCTTTTCCGCACAGAGCCGGAACAGAGTTTTTTTCCCGTCGTCGACGCCGCAGGGGAGCCTGAGGGCATCGTTCACGAGCGCGATCTCAAACCATATATCTATATGCCCTACGGCCGCGACCTCCTGAAGAACCCTTCTTTTCGGCAGAGTCTGAGATCCTTTGTACGCGCCTGCCCTATCGTGGACGTCGATTCGGATTCCGAATCCATTCTCGACGTCTTCGCGCATTCCAACGCCACCGATGGCGTGATCGTGACCCAGAACATGAAATATATCGGAGTGCTCTCAGCCCCCGCACTGCTTGCGCTGATTCAGGAGAAACAGGTTCAACAAGCGCAAGACCAAAACCCTCTCACCGAACTGCCCGGCAATCTGCCGATTACCGATTACGTCGCAACGCATTGCCTCAGCGGCGAGCAGGACCGTCACTTCTGCTATTTCGATTTCAACGACTTCAAGCCGTTCAACGATCGCTATGGTTTCTCCCGCGGCGATCGCGTCATTGTTCTGTTCGCCACCTTGATGCGGCGGCATCTTGGCGGACCAAGCGTCTTTCTGGGCCACGTCGGGGGAGATGACTTCTTCGCCGGCATGACCGGGCTCGATAAGGACGATCTCACATCGTCCATTGCCGCGCTAATGGCTGAATTCCAACGTGAAGCGCATCTGCTCTATGAACCCGAAGACAGAAGGGCCGGCTACATCGTCTGCCAGGATCGCGAAGGATGGACGAGGCGCTACCGACTTCTCCGCTGCAGCAGTGCGGTTCTCGAACTGCCCGCCGGAACCGTGGCCAGCAACCTCGAGAAAATCCACGCCGTGTTGGCGCAAGTGAAGCTCGAAGCCAAGAACTCGGCTTCCGGTATCTCCGTTCGGCAATTCGGCGAGTAGGGCCGCCGCTTCGCGCGAACAGTGCGGCCTCCTCAACCGGCTTGATGCCCCGCGCTCATTTTTGACATCAGCGCGTCCGACATCTCGAAATTGGCGTAGACGTTCTGCACGTCATCGTGCTCTTCGAGGCTCTCCATCAGGCGGAAGAGCTTCTCGCCCTGCGCGTCGTCGATCGCAACCGTGCTCTGCGGCTTCCACACGAGCGCGGCTTTTCGCGGCTCGCCGAATTTTGTCTCCAGCGCTTTCGCGACTTCGCGCAAAGACTCCGGCGTCGTGTTGATGATGTGGCCATCCGCCCCGGAGGCGACATCCTCCGCGCCCGCCTCGATCGCTGCATCGAGCATGGCGTCGGCGCTTGCAGCCTTCGCGTCGAATTCGATCGCGCCGACCCGATCGAACATGAACGACACCGCCCCGGTCTCCGCGAGATTGCCTCCGTTCTTGGCGAAATAGGAGCGCACGTCGGAGGCCGTGCGGTTGCGATTGTCGGTCAGCGCCTCGACGATGATGGCGACGCCTCCGGGCCCATAGCCCTCATAGCGGATCTCCTCATAGGTCTCCGCCTCGTTGCCCATCGCCTTCTTGATCGCGCGCTCGATATTGTCCTTCGGCATGTTCTCCGCGCGCGCCGCGAGCATGGCGGCGCGCAGCCTCGGGTTCATCGAAGGATCGGGCAGGCCGAGCTTGGCCGCGACCGTAATCTCGCGCGCGAGCTTGCCGAACAGCTTCGAGCGGACCGCGTCCTGGCGGCCCTTGCGATGCATGATGTTCTTGAACTGTGAATGCCCGGCCATGGAATGCAGCCCCTTCGCCGCAACGGCGTGACGAAGCCCCCTTAATCAGTGATGGAAATGGAGCCTATAGGACGGCTTCGGTACGAAATCCAGCACGTGGAACCGAAAATGTGGATGCCGGTTTTTGGCGCGGCCGGACCGAGATCGCCAAAATAGATCAGAACCCGATCATGCGCGCTGCGGCGATCCAGGCCGCGCCGATCACGGCGCCGCCTATCAGGCCCGTGACCGCAATCCCGACAAGACCAAGCGCAATGCCGGCCACAAGCACAAAGCCGTCCTCCTCGATGAGAGCAATGGACATGAGCACCACCGAGAGAGCGGGCAGAAGATTGCTCCCGGGCAACGGGATGAGCACTGAAAGCGCGAGCAGGCACATGAAGAGGCCGAGCAGGCGCTCGATACGAAATGCAAACAGGCCGACGAGGCGCGGCCGGCAAATCGCTTCGACCTTCTTGAGCGTCGGCATGGCCTTTTCGATCGCGCGCGCGAACGCCCGGCGATCGATCTCCTTGTTCAGGAGCCACCGCGGCAACCAGGGCCGGTGCAATCCAATCGCAAGTTGACCGGCAACGAGCAGCAGTGGTCCGCCGGCGACCGTTCCCGATCCTGGAACCGGCAACGCGCTGATCAGGCCCAAAATGATCAGCAACAGACCATAGGTCCGCTCGGCAAAGGCATCGGCAATGACGCGCAGCGGAATGGTCTCGCCGGTTGCTTCCCCGACGAGGCGCGCCAACAAGTCGCTCGCCCGCATCTCGAGAGCCGCATCGGGCCTGCTGACTGCGTCCAATTTGAACCTACCCACTATTCCCAGAACGCCGGCCGCGCCTGCTCCAACGGCCCGCCGAGCCGCACCGACGCTACGCGCCGCACAAGCCCTGACGCATCGTCGGTCTCAAAAGCAAGCCCGCAGAATGTCGCCGGCCCCCCCGCCGGTTCGAAGCGCGAGGAGGGAATCTTCCGCACGAAGCGCATGATCGGCTCAGCCTTTTCCATGCCTATGATCGAATCGTAGTCACCCGTCATGCCGACGTCGGACACGAAAGCGGTTCCATTCCCGAGCACGCGATAATCGGCTGTTGGCGCATGCGTGTGCGTGCCGATCACGGCACTGACCCGTCCGTCGACCAGGTGCGCGAGCGCCTGCTTTTCGCTGGTCGCCTCTCCGTGCATGTCGATGATGATGGCATCCGCGCCCAAACGCAGCGGGCATGCCGAGATCTCTCGTTCGATCGCCGCGAAGGGGTCATCCATGGGATCCATGAAAACGCGGCCCATGGCGTTCAGGACTAGCACGCGCCCGCCGTTCTTCGCCGCGACGAGCGCCGCGCCGCGCCCGGGCGTGCCCTCCGGAAAGTTGATCGGCCGTATCAGCTTCGGCGCGCGCTCGATGAACACGAGAGCTTCGCGTTGGTCCCAGGCATGGTTTCCAAGTGTGACGGCATCGACGCCGAGATCCAGAAATTCCTGGTAGATCTGCTCGGTGATGCCGAAGCCGCCGGCGGCATTCTCGCCGTTGAGAATGACGCAATCGAGCTTCCAGTCGGCGATCAGGCCCGGCAGGCGGCTCTGGACGACGGCTCGCCCGGCGCGCCCGACCACATCCCCAACGAACAGAAAACGCATCAGCAAGACGCTCCGCGGCAGTCGATGGCCTCGCGCTCGGTTAGCACGAAGTCGAGCCGCGCGTCGCGCTCGGTGGCGGGGACGGCAGGGATTTCCTGAGCCGCGAACGCCAGTCCGACAGCTGTGACCGGCTTGCGTGCGCGCAGCGTGTTCAGGGTCCGGTCGTAGTACCCGGCGCCATAGCCGATCCGCTGCCCGGCGCGGTCAAAGGCCAGAAGCGGCACGAGCAGGATGTCCGGCTCAACCTCCGGGGCCTCCGCCGTAGGCTCCCGTATGCCCCAGACGCCTGCCGTTAGAGGCTCGCCGAAATTCCACGATCGCATCGTGAGTGGCCGTCCTTTTCCTGCGACCACAGGCAGCGCGAGCCGCGCGCCGCATCGGGCCAGCGCGCGCATCAACGGTACCGGATTGATCTCGGTCTTCATCGGGGAGAAGCCGCTGACCACGGCTCCAGGGAGCACGGGGAGAGGAAACGGCCGGGCTGCGATCGTCTCCGCCCCCCGCGCGCGGTCGTCCGGTGAAAGCGCATCCCGCCGCGCGATGGCCTCCCGGCGGAGCTCGGCCTTTCTGGGCATCAGCATACGGGGAACCGAAGGTCAGTGCGAAGCCGCAACGGCCGTCAGAGCATCGATCCCGGGAAACCTACGAAGTAGGTGGGCGCCATGTGTCCGAACCCACGAGCTCGGACAGGGACAGCTCCCGTTAGGATCGATAAGGCCCCGGGGATATGTGACTCCGACGCGCCACGCAGCCTCGCCCAGATAATCTAGTGCGCCAGGAGGCGACGCGCCACCCCAGCCGCCCGCATCAACCGATGACGATCCCGTTGACGAGACTTTGGTTGAGGCTCTTGGTCGCCTTCTCGATGCGCTCGGCGGCCGCAAGCAGTGCATGGCTGATGGCCGTCTGGGTGGCTTTCTGATGCTCGGCAGCGTTTTCGCCTGCATCGCGCAAGGAACCAAGCTCGTTTTGAGCGAGCTGCACCTCATGTTGAACTTCTGCGAGCTCATCCGAGATGGTTAGTGCCGCCATCACAATCAGGCGCATATCGCCGATTTCGCCAAATCGTGAGCGCAATTGCCCGATGCGGCCATCAAGGTCTTTGGCGAGCTTGAGCAGGTGCGCCTCCTGCCCGTCCTCGCAGGCCATCCGGTACTGCCGGCCATTGATGGTGAAGTTGACGTGCGACATGCGGCGGCGCGCCCTCTAGCGATCGTGCGCTTCGATCACGGAACGGATCGAGCTCATGGCGATGTCGAGCCGTCGGGCGATCTCGCGATTCGTGGTTTCGACCTGTTTAGTCTGCGCCGCCGCCATGTCGAGTTCAGCGGCGAGACGCGAGCGATCCGTCCCAAACGCCTGCAACTGCGCGGCCAAATCCTCTTTGCCGCGATCGGCTTCGCGCCGCCGCTCGACGGCCGCCTCGAGAGCATCCAGCGCGTGGACGAGCCTGCGGACCGCGGCGTCGACTGCGTTTCCATCGTCCCGGACTCGGTCCAAGTCGCTCATTCCCGCTTCCGTCGCCCGAGGCTTCTGTTCCCACCGAGCAAAACCGCCGTTTTGGCAGGAACTTGGAGCAAAGACCTTAAGGCCGGTTCCAGATTCGCGTCAACGTCTCCCCACCAAATGCGGCTGTTCTCCACGCCTGCGGAAAACGACGCCCACAGCCTTTGACTGGAGGAGGCCCCGTGCTATCAGTCCGCGCCCGGACGGCGGGCCCGTCAAATTCATTGCAATGGCGCGGGTTTCGGCGCGCCGGCACGCCCTGGCACCGGCAGATGATGCCGGCCGTGCGGCTCTCCGCATGAGGATGAATAATGGTTTCCCGCGCCGATCATGACCGCATGGCGAACGCCATCCGAGCCCTCGCCATGGATGCCGTCGAACGGGCAAAATCCGGTCATCCAGGCCTCCCGATGGGCGCAGCCGACATTGCGACCGTCCTGTTTGCGCGTTTTCTGAAGTTTGACCCCAACGATCCCCACTGGCCCGACCGCGACCGCTTCGTTCTCTCCGCCGGCCACGGTTCGATGCTGATCTACGCCGTGCTGCATCTCCTCGGTTACGAGGCGATGACGACAGAGCAGCTGAAAAACTTCCGGCAGCTGAATTCGATGACCCCCGGCCATCCCGAAAACTTCGTGACCCCGGGCGTGGAGACGACCACCGGCCCGCTCGGGCAAGGTTTCGCCAACGCGGTCGGCATGGCGATCGCGGAGCGTCACCTTGCGGCGACGTTTGGCTCCGAGATCGTCGATCATCATACCTACGTGCTCGCCTCCGATGGCGACCTCATGGAGGGCATCAGCCAGGAAGCCGTCGCGCTGGCGGGCCACCTGCAGCTCGCAAAGCTGATCGTGCTCTTCGACGACAATGGGATTTCGATCGACGGGCCTTTGTCGCTCACCGACTCGGTCGACCAGATCAAGCGTTTCGAGGCGGCGGGTTGGGCGGCCACGCGCGTCGATGGACACGATCCCGAGGCGCTCGCTGCTGCGATCGAGCGAGCAAAGCGATCCGACCGGCCGAGCCTGATCGCGTGCCGGACGGTCATCGGCTATGGCGCGCCTTCGAAGGCAGGCTCTGAAAAAAGCCATGGCGCCCCGCTCGGCGCCGGCGAAATCGCCGGTGCGCGCCAGAAGCTTGGCTGGACCAGCGAGCCCTTCGAGATCCCGGACGACGTGCGTAAGCTCTGGCGCGCCGCTGCGCTTCGCTCCCGGGCTGCCCGCAAATCCTGGAGCGATCGCCTGACGGCGCTCCCGCCCGAATCGGCCGCTGAATTCTCCCGCCGCTGCCGCGGAGACATCCCGAAGGAACGTCTCCTGGAGGCCGTGCGCACCGTGAAGGCGAGCGCGCGGGCGAAGCAGCAGGAGGTCGCCACGCGCAAGGCATCCGAGATTGTCCTCGAGGCGCTTGTCCCCGCGCTCTCCGAATTGGTCGGCGGTTCCGCCGACCTGACAGGCTCGAACAACACGCGCACGAAAGACATGAAGGCGATCAGCGCGGCCGATTTTGGCGGCCGTTTCCTCCATTATGGCGTGCGCGAGCACGCGATGGCAGCCGCCATGAACGGCATGGCTTTGCATGGCGGCATCGTTCCCTTTTCAGGCACGTTCCTGGTGTTTTCCGATTATTGCCGCCCCGCAATCCGGCTCGCCGCACTAACGGGCACACGCGTCGTTCACGTGATGACGCATGACTCCATCGGCTTGGGCGAGGATGGGCCGACCCATCAGCCGGTCGAGCATCTCGCCTCGCTCCGCGCCATGCCGAACCTTCGCGTGTTCCGTCCTTGCGACCTGGTGGAAACCGTCGAGTGCTGGCAGCTTGCTTTGGAGGAGAAGAGGGGTCCAAGCATCATCGCCTTGAGCCGGCAGAATCTTCCTCAACTCCGCCACGGCGAGGAGGAAACGAACCGCTGCGCGAGGGGCGCCTACGAACTGGTGCCCTCCGGTCACGGCACGACCGAGGTCTCGATCTTTGCAACCGGATCGGAGGTCGCGATCGCGGTAGAGGCGCGCAAGCTGCTTGGCGACCAGGGGATCGCCGCGCGTGTCGTATCGGTTCCCTGTTTCGAATTGTTCTTCGCGCAGCCCGCCGATGTCCGCCGCGCCGTGATAGGCGATGCGCCGGCGAAGATCGCGGTGGAAGCGGCCGTCCGCCAGGGCTGGGACTCCATCATCGGAACCGACGGGGCTTTCATTGGAATGGAAGGCTTCGGCGCAAGTGCTCCCTATAAGGACCTTTATCGCCATTTCGGCATTACTCCGGAGGCGGTCGCCGATGCGGCGCTGGAGATGCTCAAACAGGAGCGCCCGCGCCGGGCTGTGAGTTCCTAGTCATACGTGGAGCACGCTGCGGTTCCGAGAAGCCGCGCCAAGAGGAGAGAACCAATGACTGTCCGTGTCGCCATCAACGGCTTCGGCCGCATCGGCCGCAATATCCTGCGCGCCGCCGTTGAGGCAGGCAGGCACGACATCGAGATCGTCGCCGTCAACGACCTCGCTCCGGTCGAGACCAACGCACATCTGCTGCGCTTCGACTCCGTGCACGGCCGCTTTCCAGGCGAGGTCAAGACGGACGGGGACTCGATCGACGTGGGGACCGGAAAGATCCGCGTCACACAGATCAAGGATCCGACGCAGCTCCCCTGGAAGGATCTTGGCATCGATATCGCAATGGAGTGTACCGGCATCTTCACGGCGAAGGAAAAAGCCTCGGCTCATTTGACGGCCGGCGCCAAACGCGTGCTCGTGTCCGCCCCGGCCGATGGCGCCGATCTGACCGTCGTTTACGGCGTCAACCATCACAAGTTGTCGAAGGAACACAAAGTCGTCTCCAACGGCTCGTGCACGACGAACTGCCTTGCCCCGGTTGCCAAGGTGATCAACGACGCCGTCGGTATCGAGAAGGGATTCATGACGACCGTTCACGCCTATACCAATGACCAACCCTCGCTCGATCAGGTGCACAAGGACCTGTACCGTGCGCGCGCCGCGGCCCTGTCGATGATTCCGACCTCCACCGGTGCCGCCAAAGCGGTGGGCCTGGTCTTGCCTGAACTCGCCGGCAAGCTCGACGGGGTGGCGATTCGCGTGCCGACCCCGAATGTCTCGGTGATCGATCTGAAGATCGTCTCCAAGCGCGCAACCTCGAAGGAGGAAATCAATGGCGCTGTGAAGCGCGCTGCGGATCAGCAGCTCAAAGGCGTTCTCGCCTATACCGAGCGCCCCAATGTCTCGATCGATTTCAACCACGATCCGCATTCGGCGACCTTCCACATGGACCAGACAAAGGTCATGGACGGTAATCTCGTGCGAGTGATGGCATGGTACGACAACGAGTGGGGATTCTCCTGCCGGATGCTCGACACCGCCGTCGCCATGGGGAAACTCGGTTGAACTGTCGGTTCTCGCATGCCCGCGTTTCGCACGCTCGATGATGTCCAGGTGAACGGCCGGCGCGTTCTCCTGCGCGTCGATCTCAACGTCCCGATGGAGAATGGCCGCGTGAGCGATGCGACGCGTATCCAGCGCGTCGCGCCGGCCATCAAGGACATCGCCGACAAAGGCGGCAAGGTCATTCTCCTGTCGCATTTCGGCCGTCCCAAGGGACGCGATGCGAAACACTCGCTCAAGCCTGTGGCAGCTGCGGTATCCGAAATCCTGCGCCGCCCCGTCGCCTTTGCGGAGGACTGTGTCGGACCTGTTGCCGAGGACGCCGTCGCACGGATGAAGCCCGGGGATATCCTCTGTCTGGAGAATACCCGTTTTCACCCCGGAGAGGAAGCAAACGATCCTGACTTCGTGGCGTTGCTGGCGCGCCTTGGGGATCTCTGGGTGAATGACGCCTTCTCGGCCGCGCATCGCGCGCATGCATCGACCGAAGGGCTCGGCCATGTTCTGCCCGCCTATGCCGGTCGGACCATGCAGGCCGAGCTCGAAGCCCTGACGCGCGCGCTTGAACAGCCGGAGCGGCCCGTTGCCGCCATCGTCGGCGGCGCAAAGATCTCGACCAAGCTCGACCTTCTCGGAAATCTTGTCTCGAAAGTGGATACGCTGATCATTGGCGGCGGAATGGCGAACACGTTTCTGGCCGCGCTCGGCAAGCCCGTCGGACGGTCGCTTTGCGAGCAGGAGAAAGTGACCGCCGCGAGCGAAGTCGTCGCGCGCGCGCGCACGCGCGAATGCGAGATCATTCTCCCAATCGATGCCGTCGTGGCGCAGAAATTCGAGGCGCGTGCGCCCTCGCGCGTCGTGGCCGTGGACGACGTCGGCAACGACGACATGATTCTCGACATCGGCCCACGTTCGGTCGAACACGTGGTGTCGGTCATGGCGCGTTCGAAAACGCTCGTTTGGAATGGCCCGTTTGGCGCGTTCGAACTCGAGCCTTTCGACACCGGCACCATCGAAACGGCTGAAGCCGCGGCTGAGCTGACGCAAGCCGGAAAGCTCGTTTCGGTGGCCGGTGGAGGCGACACCGTCGCCGCCCTGAACGCGGCCGGCGTCGCCGATCGTTTCACTTACGTCTCGACGGCCGGGGGCGCGTTTCTCGAATGGATGGAGGGAAAGCCGCTGCCCGGGGTCGAGATCTTGAGGGCAAGTTGATTTTTTCCGCGCATGACGATGATGGAGAGTCCGATGAATCTCGCAGAGCTGAAAAAGGTGGCGGAGGCCATGGTCGCGCCCGGCAAGGGCATCCTCGCTGCGGACGAGTCCTCAGGCACTATCAAGAAGCGCTTCGACGCGATCGGCGTGGAATCGACCGAAGACAACCGCCGTGACTATCGCGAGTTCCTCTTCCGCTCACACGAGGCTATGTCGAAATACATCTCCGGCGTCATCCTCTACGACGAGACGATCTGGCAGAAGGCGAAAGACGGCACGCCCCTTGTCGAACTGATCCGCAGAACCGGCGCCATCCCCGGAATCAAAGTGGACGAGGGCACGAAACCCCTCCCGTGCTTCCCCGGCGAGGTGGTCACCATCGGCCTCGACAAACTCGCCGATCGGCTGCCGAAATATTACGAGCAAGGCGCGCGTTTCGCGAAGTGGCGAGCTGTGATCGACATCGGCCCGAAAATGCCGAGCTACGGCTGCGTGTTGGCCAATGCGCATGCGCTCGCGCGCTACGCGGCGCTGTGCCAGGCGGCGCAGATCGTCCCGATCGTCGAGCCGGAGGTCCTGATGGACGGCGAGCACGATATCGATGCCTGCTACCAGGTCACTGAATGGGTGCTGAAGGAAACCTTCCAGCAACTCTACTATCAAAGCGTCGCGCTCGAAGGCATCGTGCTGAAGCCGAACATGGCCGTGCCCGGCAAGAGGAGCACGAAAAAGGCATCCGTTGCGGAAGTGGCCGAAAAGACGGTGCGCCTCTTGAAGGCCTGCGTTCCGGCTGCGGTGCCCGGCATCGCGTTCCTCTCAGGAGGCCAGTCGGACGAGGAGGCGACCGCGCACCTCGACGCCATGAACAAGCTCGGCCCGCTGCCCTGGAAGCTCACGTTTTCATATGGTCGTGCGCTCCAGGCCGCGCCGCAAAAAGCCTGGTCCGGAAAAGCTGAGAACGTCGCCGCCGCGCAGCGCGCTTTCGCACATCGCGCGATGATGAACGGCCTGGCTTCGCTCGGACAATGGAAGGCCGATCTCGAGAAGAAGGCAGCGTAATCGTCACCTGCAAGGCCTATCTCGCTCCTTTCGGGGAGAGGTAAGGTTAAGAACGCTCCGCCCCCATTCCGCCCGATTGCGCCGGCATCGAACCGGCATGGCTTCGAAAAGCGAGACCATCCGCTCCAAGCCGCGGATCTACCTTGTGACGCCACTCTTGGCTGACGTTGCCGCGTTCTCGCCGATCCTCTCCGACGGTCTCCAGTCCGCCGACGTCGCGGCCGTGCTCCTGCGGCTCGACAAGGCCGACGAGCGCACGCTCGTCAACCGCGTGAAGGCGCTTGCGCGCATCGTGCAGGAACGCGACGCGGCGCTTCTCATCGAGTCTCATCCGGAAATCGTTGCCCGCGCCGGAGCGGACGGCGCACATCTGATCGGCATCGAGGCATTCGAAGATGCGGTGGCCTTGCTCAAGCCCGACCGCATTGCCGGATGCGGCGGCCTCACGACGCGGCACGATGCCATGCTGGCCGCAGAAGGCGGCGCGGATTATGTCCTGTTCGGCGAGCCCGATTCGCTCGGCATGCGCCCCTCTTTCCAAGCGGTGCGCGAACGGGTGGAGTGGTGGGCCGAAGTCTTCGAGATTCCGTGCGTCGGCTATGCCTCCACTCTGGAGGAAGCGGGCGCACTCGCCGCAGCAGGTGCCGACTTCGTTGCCGTGGGGGATGTCGTGTGGACGCATGAACAGGGTCCGGCCTCGGCGTTGCGCGAGGCCCAGAACCGTCTGACGGAATCGGCGGCATGAACGCATGGCGCCTCGCTCGGCGGCTGCTATCCGGGGGCGGTGCCCTGCTCGCCGTCGGGGTGACGCATGCACTCGGACAAGCCCCAGTCCCGATCACCCCGCCCGGCGTATCGCAGCCGCCCGCAAACACGCCCGCGAAGAAGCAGCCCCCTGCCGCTCCCAGGAAAGAACCGGTCGGAGCCGCCGCCAAGTCGCCGCCCGCGACTCCAGCCAAGGGCGGCGTAATGCCTCCGCCGGCGGCTTCCGCTGCAAGGAGCCCGGCCGAACCCGCGCCCGATCTCGCCTATGGCGCCTTTCAGCGAGGCTATTTTTTGACCGCGTTTGCGCTCGCCACACGCCTCGCGGAGGATAGCGGCAACCCGCAGGCGATGACGCTGTTGGGCGAACTCTACGCGAATGGTTACGGCGTTCCGCGCGACGATCAGAAGGCGGCCGCGTGGTATTCGCTCGCAGCCGACCGCGGTGATCCACACGCGGTATTTGCGCTCTCCGTTTTCCGCTTCATGGGCCGCGCGGGAGGTCGCGACACGGAAGCCGCCATGGGTCTCCTCAACCAAGCCGTCCGGCTGGGCCACGCAGTGGCGCCCTACAATCTCGCGCTCCTCTATCTCGAGGGCGAGCGCGTCCCGCAGGATTTTGCGAAAGCTGCGGAGCTGTTTCGCCTTTCGGCCGAGCGCGGGACGGCGGAAGCGCAATACGCGCTTGCGACCCTTTACAAGGAAGGCCAAGGCGTGCCCAAGGACCTTGTTGAAGCCGCCCGCTGGCTTGCCGCGGCAGCGCAGGCCGGCAACACCGATGCCGAAGTGGAATACGCCATCGCGCTGTTCAACGGCACCGGCGTCGCCAAGAACGAGAATGCCGCCGCCAACTTGCTGCGCAGAGCCGCGAACAAAGGAAACCCTATTGCGCAGAACCGACTCGCACGCGTGCTGGCGACCGGCCGCGGATTGACGCGCGATCCGGTCGCAGCCACCAAATGGCATATCCTTGCCAAAGCCGGCGGCGCCTCGGACGCCTGGCTCGACGACTTCGTCCACAAGCTCAAGCCGAACGAGCGCGATACGGCCGAAAAGGCCGTCAAGACGTGGCTCGCGACCCTTCCGCCACGCACTTGACGTCTGCATCGTTCGCGGCGCACATGACGCGCCGCCCCAAAGCTCCCCCGCGCCGTCGAGACAAGCCCGATGCTCCGCTCCGCTCTCATCAATGTCATGGTCCAGGCGGCGTACAAGGCGGGGCGCGGCCTCAAGCGCGACTTCGGCGAGGTCGAGAAGCTTCAGGTCTCCCGCAAAGGTCCTGGAAATTTCGTCACCGCTGCGGATCACCGCGCCGAGGAAGTTGTTTATCGCGAGCTTGAGAAGGCCCGGCCGGGCTACGGTTTTCTGGGTGAGGAAGGCGGCGCGCGACAGGGCTCGGACGCGACGCACCGCTGGATTGTTGATCCGCTCGATGGCACCACCAACTTCTTGCACGGCATTCCGCAATTTGCGGTTTCGATCGGCCTCGAACGAGACAATACGATCGTGGCGGGAATCATCTATAACCCTGCAACCGACGAACTCTATACGGCCGAGCGCGGCAAAGGCGCCTTCCTCAATGAACGGCGTATCCGCGTGGCGGGCCGTGATCGCATGGCAGACGCCGTGATCGCCTGCGGACTTCCGCATATCGGGCGCGGCGACCTTGCTCTGTTTCGGGAAGAGTTCGCTATCGTGCAAGCGAAAGTGGCGGGTCTCCGCCGCTTTGGCTCGGCTGCGCTCGATCTTGCATGGGTGGCCGCGGGCCGGGTAGATGCCTATTGGGAGAGAGAATTATCTCCATGGGACATGGCCGCCGGTCTCCTTCTCGTGCGCGAGGCAGGGGGCTTCGTCACCGATTGCGACGGCAACGATGCCATGCTCGTGAAAGGACATGTCGTGGCGGGCAATGAGCGGCTTCACAGAGAGTTGCTTGACAGCGTAAAAGCCGCCGCAAAGAAGTGAATCGTGGCGGCGCGGCGGCGAAACCTCGCTCGTGCGCTTTTGCCGCGTCTATGCCATAGTGAGAATCGAGTTTGGGCCCGATGAACAAACCTGCTGTGCCGCGCGACGTCGACCCTTTCAGACTGTCATCACCACGCATCTTTCTGGTGCGCATGTTGGTGTTTCTGATTCTATGCGCGCTTGTCGGCTTCATTCTTTACAAACAGATCTGGGTGGCGTTCCTTGCCAATCCGGGATTGAACGCGCTGATTTTCGGCGTGCTGGTCATCGGCATTCTGATGTCTTTCCGTCAGGTGATCCGGCTGTTCCCGGAAGTGAACTGGGTGAACAGTTTCCGCCTCGCGGACCCCGGCCTTGCGCTTGCGCGTCCACCTGCCCTGCTCGCGCCGATGGCCGCGATCCTCGGCGATCGCATGGGCCGCATGGCCATGTCGGCGCAAACGATGCGTGGAATTCTCGATTCGATCGCGATGCGGCTCGATGAGGCGCGCGATATCTCGCGCTACATGACAGGATTGCTTGTTTTTCTCGGGCTGCTCGGAACCTTCTGGGGCTTGATCGAAACGGTTGGTTCGATCCGCCACGTGATCGAGGGGCTGAAAGTCGGCGTCGATGCGAGTGCGCTTTTCGACGCGTTGCGTGACGGACTGGCCGCGCCGCTCGGCGGCATGGGGATCGCGTTCTCGTCGTCCCTGTTCGGGCTTGCGGGCTCGCTGATGCTTGGTTTCCTGGACCTGCAGATGAGCCAGGCGCAGAACCGTTTCTACACCAACCTGGAAGATTGGCTGTCGACCACAGTGCGCGACCTCAATGTCGAACCGGAGTCGCGCGCCGCGGCTGCGCCCACCCCGGGAGCGAGCGGTGAAATTCGCCACGCGCTCGACCGTATCAACGAATTGATGGCGGAGACGGGCGCAAACCGCTCAGCGACCAACGCGATGGCCAATCTGGCGGAGGCCATTCACGGCCTTGTCAACCATATGCGCTCGGAGCAGCAAATGATCCGCGATTGGGCGGACTCGCAAGCCGAGCAGCAGCGCGAGGTCAAGCGCCTCTTGGAGCGGATCGCGCACGAGGACCCGCGCGAGATGCGCGAAGTCGCAAAAAACAGGTAGGTCATGGCTCTCACCCGTGCGCGCCGCCGCGAGCGCGGCATCGATTATTGGCCGGGCTTCGTCGACGCGCTCTCGACGTTGCTCCTCGCCATTATCTTCATTCTCTCGGTCTTCGTGATCATCCAGTTCTTCCTGTCGCAGGAAGTCACGGGCAAGGACACGGCGCTGGCGCGGCTCAACGCGCAGATCGCACAGCTCAGCGAGCTTCTCTCGCTCGAAAAGACGGGAAAGACGACTCTGGAGGAAACCCTCGCGCAGTTGCGCGCGAACCTCGGGGCGGCGGAAGGAGAGCGCGATCGCTTCAAGGGTCTTTACGAGAGTCTTGGCCCTGGCGCCGCGGCCGCGCAGGGCAAGGTGGGTGAACTCGCCTCCGCGCTCGAGATCGAGCGCCGGTTGTCCGCCCGCGCGATCGCGCAAGTCGAGCTTCTTAACCAGCAAATCATTGCTCTGCGCAAACAGCTCGCGGCCCTCGAGGGCGCGCTGGAATTGGCCGAGAAAAAAGACAAGGACGCACAGACGCGGATTGCCGATCTTGGGTCGCGTCTGAACTTGGCGCTGGCGCAGCGGGTGCAGGAACTCTCCCGCTATCGTTCGGACTTCTTCGGCCGCCTGCGTGCGATTCTGGGATCGCGGCCGGACATTCGCATTGTCGGTGATCGCTTCGTTTTCCAGTCCGAGGTGCTTTTCGACACCGGCTCGGCAGGTTTGCGGCCGGAAGGCCTTCCCGAAATCGACCAGCTTGCGACGGCGCTGCTTGAACTCGAAAAACAAATCCCGAGCGACATTCCCTGGGTGCTGCGCGTCGACGGTCACACCGACATTCGTCCGATTGCCGGCCCGCAATTTCGCTCCAACTGGGAGTTGTCGGCGGGACGCGCGATTTCAGTCGTGCAGTACCTGATCGGACGGGGAATCTCTCCGCAGCGCCTCGTGGCCGCCGGTTTCGGCGAGTACCAGCCGCTCGACATCGATCGCAGCGAAGAGTCATTCCGGCGCAATCGGCGTATCGAGCTCAAGCTGACCGAGCGGTGACACAGGACCGGCACGACGACCTTGTGATACGCGACTATGTCGAAGCCGATCTGCCTGTGCTGGCGGACTTGTGGGTCGCCGCCTGGCAGGCCGCCATGCCGGACATCGACTTCGCCGCACGCCGGCCGTGGTTTGCGCAGCACTTCGCCGAGATCCGCGTCGCCGGCGCGCGAACATTGGTGGCAGCCATTGAATCCGCCGTTCTCGGCTTTGTCACGGTCGATACCGCGACCGGATATCTGGATCAGCTTGCCGTCGCACCGCACCGAGTACGCCGGGGCGTCGGCTCGAGACTGCTGGATTCGGCCAAGCAGCTCTCGACAAACCGCATCGATCTGCACGTGAACACCGACAATGTCCGGGCGATTGCCTTCTACGAGAGACACGGCTTCTCGATCACAGGCGAGGGCACCAATCCGAATTCCGGACGCCCCGTTTACCGAATGACCTGGGCACACGCGCCTCGATCCTGAGGTCCGATTTATGCAAACGCTGAAATGGGTGATCATCACCGTGCTGCTTGGCTATGCGGCGCTCGTCGCGCTACTCTATGCCGCGCAGCGGTCGATGATGTATTTCCCGGAAAGCGCGCGAACGCCGCCGGCCGCGGCGGGCTTTCCGCAAGCGCGGGAGGTTGTGCTCCCAACGATCGACGGCGAGCGCGTGATCGTGTGGCACGTCGCGCCCGGCGAAGGGCGGCCGGTGGTCCTCTACTTCCACGGCAATGGCGCCGCGCTGCGCTGGCGGGTGGAGCGATTTCGTGCGCTGACCGCGGATGGCACGGGGTTGATCGCGCTGTCCTATCGCGGCTATGGCGGATCGAGCGGACGGCCGACCGAGCCGGGGCTCGTTCTGGATGCGCAAGCCGCCTACAAGTTTGCGGTGAAGAACTATCCGGCTGAGAGGCTCATGCTGTGGGGCGAATCGCTCGGCTCCGCCGTGGCTGTCGCGCTCGCGGCTGAGCGGCCCGTGGCCCGCATCATTCTCGAGTCGCCGTTCAGCTCCGCCGTGGACATTGCCGCGTCCGCCTACCCGTTCGTACCCGTCCGCATTCTCATGTGGGATCAGTTCCGCAGCGACGAGCGCATCGGCAAGATAGCCGCGCCTATCCTCGTCATTCATGGCGAGCGGGACCGCATCGTGCCAATCCGTTTTGGCGAGCGGCTTTACGCCCGCATCCAGTCGCCCAAGCGCTTCGTCAGATTGCGTGACGGCGACCACAACGATCTCGACGCCCACGGCGCGCTGGCCGCCGCCAAGGCGTTCCTGTCGGAAACGAAGGAATAGCGCCGGACGCTTCAAAATGTCTGGTAGGTCTGGCCGAACTTCCCGCCGACGCGCGCAAAGCCCTGCTTCGCCGCGTCGAAGTCCTGTTTGATGTTCAAGGCGCGCGCGTAGGAACCGGCTGCTTTTTCCTTGTCGCCCATGCGCTCATAGGCGAGGCCGCGTCCCGTCCAGGCCTGGAGGTTCTGCGGCTCGAGCTGCACGGCTTCATCAAGATCGCCTGCTGCCGATTTGAAATCGTTGATGGCGATGTAGCTCAAGCCGCGCGCGATCAGAGGCTCGGCTTGTTGCTGCGACAGGCCGACGGCGGTCGTAAAGTCATCGATCGCATATTGATGCTGCTTCTGCCCCTGATAGAGCAGCCCGCGGTTGTAATAGGCCTGTCCATTGTCTGGACGCAGGGCGATGGCCTTGTTGAAATCCTCGAAAGCCTTCAGCGGCTGGGTCTGCAGCCGATGGACAGTGCCGCGCCCGACATAGGCCACTGCATAATTGGCGTCGATCTCGATCGCCCGGTTGTAATCGGCGAGAGCGAGATCCAACTTGTTCATCTGCCGATACACGAGCGCGCGATTGGCATAGGCTTGCGCGTAGTTTTGGTCGAGGCTGATTGCCTTGTTGAAGTCGACCAGCGCATCCTGGCGACGCCCGGCGCGTCCGAGCACGCTTCCGCGCATGTTGTAGGCATGCGGATCGTTTGGATTGCGCTGGATCACCTCTGTCAGCGAGGCGACGTTCGTCGGCGAAGCGGCGAAAGTCGCGTCCTCGTCTTCCGAGGTCGCGACCGTTACGGCCTTGCAGCCGGCTAACGCAAGCATCATGGCAAAAAGTGCCGCGGCGCTCGCGCTCCTTGACGGCATGGTCCCCATTCGACGGCCTCTGCCCTGTGTTCGGCGCTCGATTGGCGATAGTTTACGGCGATCTTGGGACGTCTGCCCATACAGGGAGGCTGGCGCAGGCTGCCGCCCGCGCCTGAGCCAAATCATCCGGAGCAAAGAGGTTAGCGGCCGCCCCCGCCGCCGAAAGCCGGACGGCCGCCGGGCGTACGCGTGGTCGGGGCAGGCTTCGGCTTGCCGGGGATCAGCCCTTCGCGCTGCGCACGCTTGCGTGCCAGCTTGCGCGCGCGGCGGATCGCTTCCGCCTTCTCGCGAGCTTTCTTCTCAGAGGGCTTTTCATAGTGCCCCCGCAGCTTCATTTCCCGGAAAATGCCCTCGCGCTGCATCTTTTTTTTCAGCGCCTTGAGAGCCTGGTCGACATTGTTGTCGCGAACGAGCACCTGCACCTAATGGTCCCTTCGATCTCTTCGAGTTTGGAATTGCGGTTCCGGCCACCCGGCGCGCAGAAAGCGCGAAGCGCCGAAGTCCGCGGCCCTTAGCAGAATCAGCACCGAAAGTCCACCTTAGCGGTCAGGTCCCCTCCCGGAACACGCGTGTGACATGCCCCATCTTGCGCCCCGGTTGGATGCTGCGCTTGCCATAGAGGTGCAGCGAGGCGCCGGGCTCGATGAGCAGCTTCGCCGCGTCCCGGACCTCCGTCCCGATGAGGTTCGTCATTTCGATGCGCCCATGCCGGAGCGGCCGCATGAGCGGCCACCCGGCGACCGCCCGAATATGCTGCTCGAATTGGGAGACGGACGCCCCGTCAAGGGTCCAATGGCCGGAATTATGGACCCGCGGGGCGATCTCGTTAACCAGCACGGTCTCTTCGCCGCGCTCGCGTACAACGAACATCTCGACCGCAAGCACGCCGACATAGTCGAAGGCAACGGCGATTTTATCCGCGATCGCGCGCGCCTTCCCGGCCAGCGCCGGAGGTATCCGAGCCGGCACGCGCGTGACCTTCAAGATATGGTTGCGATGCTCATTCTCGCAGACATCGAAGCATTCCACGCGCCCGTCGAGCGAACGAGCCGCAATGACAGAGATCTCCCGCTCGAACGGCACGAAGGTTTCCAGGATCGAGGGCGCTTCGCCCACTTCGCGCCACGCAGCCGCAAGATCGGCTCCGTCGCGAATGATGACTTGTCCTTTGCCGTCGTAGCCGAAACGCCGGCACTTGAGGACACAGGGGCGGCCTAGCGTTCTTGCTGCCGCTTCCAGGCCGGTGAAATCCTCGACGCTCGCAAATTGTGCCGTCGGAATGCTCAGGCCGGCGACGAAGCTCTTTTCCGGGAAGCGGTCCTGCGTCACGGCCAGCGCCTTCGGATCGGGAAGGACGGGCACGCGCGCCGCAAGAAACGTCGCCGCGAAAGCGGGAACGTTCTCGAACTCATAGGTGACAACGTCAACGTCGCGCGCGAAGCGATCGAGCGCGCCTTCATCAGAATAGTCGGCGCGGGTTGAACGCCGGACCACGTCGAAGGCAGGCGAATCGGGCTCCGGTGCATAGATGTGGCCGTGCAAGCCAAGCTTCGCGGCCGCAAGCGCCAGCATGCGCCCCAATTGCCCGCCGCCCAGAATGCCGATCGTGTCACCCGGGGCTAGGACTCGCGGTTGCGGGAGAGTCAAGCCGAGGGTCCGTCGGAAGGGGTTTGGGCCACCGCCTCGGTCTGTCGGCTGCGCCACTGCGCGAGCCGTTCCGAAAGCGCGGCATCCGAGAGTGCCAGCACGCTGGCTGCAAGCAGCGCGGCATTGATCGCGCCCGGCTTGCCGATCGCCAGCGTCCCGACCGGCACGCCGGGCGGCATTTGAACGATCGAGTAGAGCGAGTCCTGCCCAAGGAGCGAGGCGGATTCGACCGGCACGCCGAAGACCGGCAACAAGGTCAACGACGCCGTCATTCCGGGCAGGTGCGCGGCCCCGCCAGCCCCGGCGATAATGACCTTGAACCCGGCCTCTTTCGCGCCGCGCGCGAAAGCATAGAGCCGCTCGGGCGTGCGATGCGCGGATATGATTTTATCATCATGGGCGACGCCAAGCACATCCAGCGTCTCCGCGGCATGCCGCATCGTCGCCCAGTCGGACTGGCTGCCCATGATGATGGCAACGGGTTTTGACGGCATTTCGGCCTTTGATGCGTCGATTCACCGTGAAGAGAAGGTGGGGATTATAGGTTGGGGTCTTGCAGTAGCAAGGCAAAACGGTTCCCTTATGCTGCATGGCTTAACAGGATTCGCTTAACAAACCGATGCCGAGAATCGCGGGCCGCAAGACCCTCTCCGCCAAGCCAGCCGGTTCGCTGAAGCCCAACATGCGGCAGCGGCGCACTGCCGGCGAGCGTGACTCCGTCGCGGCGCCGAGCAAGAAGCCGCGCGCGGTGGCCATTCAGCTCTTGGCCGAAATCGAGACGCTCAAACACGAACTCAAGTCTGCCCGCAGACGGATGAGGGACCTCGAGGCCGCCGCCGAGATCGATCCCCTGCTCGGCGTCTACAATCGGCGCGGGTTCGAGCGCGAGCTTTCCCGCTCGCTTGCTTACGCGCGTCGTTATGGCGCTCGCGCCGCGCTCGTCTATATCGATCTCGACCAGTTCAAGCCGGTGAATGACCGCCACGGCCATGCGGCAGGCGACGCCTTGCTGCGGGCGGTGACGGCGCGCATCCTTGGCGAAATCCGCGCCTCCGACACGCTTGCGCGCATCGGAGGAGACGAGTTTGTCGCCTTGCTTTGGAACGTGAGCGAGGCCAATGCCGCCGCAAAGGCGGAGATGCTGGAGATCGCGATTTCAGATACGCGCGTCACGATTGGCGAACACGACGTGAGCGTCGGAGCTTCCGCCGGAATTGCCATGCTGGACGCGTGCGGACACCCCGTCGACACGCTTGCCCGCGCGGACGCAGCGATGTATGTGCGCAAGGCCGCGCGGAAGGCCGCGGCTACGCTATGATGTCCGGCGTCAGATGATCTTCGATGCTGATGATGCGGTCGCGCAACTGGAGTTTGCGCTTCTTCAGTCTCTGAACTTGCAGGATATCCTTTCCGGGCGCCCCTTCGAGGGCCAGGATCGCAGCATCGAGGTCGCGGTGCTCCTGCTGCAGGCGCGCAAGCAGCGCCCGGAGCTCGCGTTCTTCCTCTTGCGTCATTGGGCCGCTTCGTCGAATTGAGCCCGCCAAGGATGGGCGAATGCGTTGAGAATTATTGCTTTTTCCTGCTTCGTGTTCAAGCTCCGGCGGCACGCGGGAAGATTCTCTCAATATTTTTGCACCGCAAAGTCGGACCTCCATCGACTTGCGAAAGTGGTCATGTCACAATTCATACGTCAGGCTGAGAATCTGACGTGAGGAGACTTCTCATATGTCCATGCAATCGCATCTTGCAGACCTCGAGAAACGGCACCGGGCCCTTGAAGACGAACTTGCCGACGCCATCGCCCACCCGTCGACCGACGACCTGAGGATAGCGGAGCTGAAGCGGCGCAAACTGAAATTGAAGGATGAGATGGCCCGCCTGCAAGGTCGGGCTGCAGAGACGGTTCACTGATCGCGATCGATCGCCGATCAGTTTGAAGATGCGGCGGCTTCCGCGCGCGGGAGCGAGAGAGAATTTTGTTGCCCGGCGGCCGTGCATGCGGCCGCCGGTTTCGTTCCGAACGCAGCCGAGTGGGGCGGTGTTTGCGGCGGTTGAGTGAGCTAGCGACGTCTTGGCTGACAATCGCGTCCGGTGCACCGGCCGCAGTAATATTCGAAGCTGGCACGATAGTCTGGCAATGGTTCTCACCCCGCCCTCGCCATCTCGCGCAGCCTGAATTTCTGAATCTTCCCGGTCGATGTCTTTGGCAGTTCTGCGAACACGATGTGGCGCGGCACCTTGTAGCCGGCGAGGTTCTTCCTGCACCAGGCAATCAGTTCGTCCGCGCTCGCCGTTTGTCCCGGCTTCAGCTCGACAAAGGCGCACGGCGTCTCGCCCCACTTGTCGTCCGGTTTCGCAACCACCGCCGCCGCCTGCACGGCCGGGTGCTTGTAGAGCGCATCCTCGACTTCGATGGATGAGATGTTCTCGCCTCCGGAAATGATGATGTCCTTCGAGCGATCTTTCAACTGGATGTAGCCGTCTGGATGCATGACGCCGAGATCGCCCGAGTGAAACCAGCCGCCCTCGAACGCCTTGTCCGTCGCCGGCTTGTTCTTGAGATAGCCTTTCATGACGACGTTGCCTCGGAACATGGCTTCGCCGAGTGTCTCACCGTCCCGCGCCACAGGCTTCATGGTATCCGGATCAATGATGTCGAGCCCCTCCAGCGGAAGGTAGCGCACGCCCTGACGCGCTTTGACCGCAGCCTGTCCGGCCGGATCGAGCGCATCCCACGCGCGGTGCCACTCGTTGACCACGGCTGGGCCGTAGGTTTCGGTGAGGCCGTAGAGATGCGTGACATTGAACCCCGCGTCCTTCATCGCGGCAAGCACGGCTTCTGGTGGCGGCGCGGCGGCGGTAAAGAATTCGACCATGTGCGGCAGCGGCTTCTTCTCGTTCGCCGGCGCGTTGAGGAGCGTCGACATCACGATCGGCGCGCCGCACAGATGCGTCACTTTATGCGCGGCGATCGCGTCATACATGGCCGAGGCGCGCACCCAGCGCAGGCACACATGCGTGCCGGCGACGACCGAGATCGTCCAGGGGAAGCACCAGCCGTTGCAGTGGAACATCGGGAGGGTCCAAAGATAGACCGCATGCTTGCGCATCTCGCCGGTCAGCACGTTGCCCTGCGCCAGAAGATAAGCGCCGCGATGGTGATAAACGACGCCCTTCGGATCGCCGGTCGTGCCTGAGGTGTAATTCAGCGAGATTGCGTCCCATTCATCGTTCGGCATGTGCCAGGCGTAGTCCGGATCGCCGTCGGCGATGAACTCCTCGTACTCGATCGTTCCGAGCCGGTCGCCGGGGCCGGAATATTCCGGATCGTCGTAATCGACGACGAGCGGCCTCACCTTGGTCATTGCCAGCGCCGCTTTCATCGTCGGCGCAAATTCGCGATCGATGATGAGAACCTTGGTTTCCGCATGATCGAGCGTGAAAGCGAGCACGGCTGCATCGAGCCGCGTGTTGAGCGTGTTGAGCACGCCCTTCGTCATCGGCACGCCGTAGTGGCATTCGAGCATGGCCGGCGTATTGGACAGCATCGCCGAGACGGTGTCGCCCCGCCCGATGCCGCGCTTCGCGAGCACGGAGGCGAGCTTGCGCACGCGCGCGTAGAACTCGCGGTAGCTCCGGCGCAGCGGCCCATGGATGATCGCGGTTTGCGCTGGAAACACCGCCGCCGCGCGGTCGAGAAACGTGAGCGGCGTCAGCGGCTGGAAATTCGCCGGATTGCGATCGAGATCAATATCGTAAGGCGTGCTGGCCATTGGTACGCTCGCTCCTAGATCAGCTTCAGCCAGCCTATGTCGACGTCTGACAAGTCCGGCGTCGCACTCAGATGCGCCGGGGTTACAGGAGTGTTGACTGGGCAGCCGGCAAGAAGATTCCGCGTAATCTCTGTATAGGCATCGTGGAACACTTCGCTACAAATGACGATATGACGGTGCGCCGAAAGGGCGGGCCTGGACCAGAGACCTTTAAGCATTTCCCAGCCCAGAGCGACTACGCCGGGATGACTGTAACGGCTCCCGAGCATGCTCAATGCCCGCAGCGCGATCTTGTGTCCATCGATTTGCGACAACGTCGTGCGGCGTCTCACGCGCATGATTTGATCAGGAATGTCCGAATACAAGGATCGCTGAACAACGCCTCTGACCGGAACCGCTTCAACGATCAGATCGTCGTATAGAAAAACGCCGGCATGCGTCCAGCGGCAGTTCGCATCATCAAATCCAGCTTTGTTCTGGACGCACGCAATAAATCGGCCAGTCGGGCTTGGTCTGACCTCGGAGAAGAGAATCAGGTCGCCAGGCTGGCACTTCCGGAAGTTGGGAACGAAACCGAAATCCCTCACCTTTCGCGGCAGGACCGGGATCGAGATGACATCGGCCGGAGAACCCACCGTCCCGGGATCGAGGAGAACCTGGCTCACGCGCAGAGGTCAGCGTGCTGTTTCAACGCGCAGCGTCTTCACGGCCGCAAGGTCCCGGTCATCGACATCGGCCGTCCCCTCCACCAGCACGCCGGGCGTCAGTTCCCGGAAGGGAATTCCGGGTTCGCTGATTGTATTCGAGAACACCCCATGCGTATTGGCGCCAAGGGCCTGGTCGAACTCGACGATGCCAAAGCCTTCTTTCTCGAGCCGGACAACTTTGCCGCGAAATCTTACCTTTCCGCTCATTGGCTAGGCCTTTCTACCATGACATGAATCTAAGCGAAGCATGCCTCCCGCGCAACTCACCCGCGCCAGATCCCCATAACCCCGCCACGGATCAACTCGAGCGAGACCAGGAAGACGAGCAGATAGGCGATGCGATAGAAAAGCTCGGTGGGCGTGCGCCGCACGAGCCAGATGCCGAACATGTTGGTGGCATAGGCCGCCGGCAGGAGCACCGCAGAGGTCGCAAGGTTCTCTGCCGAAAATTGCCCGAGCGCGAAATAGGGCACAACTTTCAACAGATTGATCACCGCGAAGAAGATCGCCGTCGTACCGACGAAGGTCATCTTCGGCAGGTTCTGCGGCATGACATAAACCTGATAAGGCGGGCTACCGGCCTGGATGAGCGTCGAGGTGAAGCCAGACAGCGCGCCCCAGAAAATGCCGCGCGGTATCGTCGGCGTCACCTTCTCCGGTATCCGCCCGAACCAGGCATTGAGCACGAAGGCGAGCGCGATCAGGCCGACGATCAACCGCACATGCGAGTCCGATACATACGCCGCGAGCGCCCAGGCGATGCCGATCCCGATGACCGCGCCCGGGACCAGCACTTTCAGGTTCCAGGCGTCCCAATCGCGCCGGTAGACCCAGACCGAGATGATGTCCTGGCTGATGAGGAGCGGCAGGATGATCGCAGCCGCCTGCAAGGGCGGCAGATAGAGCGCAACGAGCGGCGTCGCCAGCAGACCCGCGCCGGCGAAGCCGCCCTTCGACAATCCGAGAAAGAAGATCGCCGGCAGCGCGAAGGCGTAGAAGACAGGATCGGTGATCAAGGGAGCCGACTCGGAAGAGGGGAACAGCAAGACGAGCGAGCGGTGAACCACAGATGCGCAGTGCCGTCAAAGCCCGGCTTGCGAGAACCCCGGCGAGCCTCCGACCATGGTCGTCTTGCATCCCCTCCCGCCGAAGCGCAGTGTTCGTGCAACACCCCGATCAAGAATCCGTCCGGGAGGCTGTCCATGGATGTGAAATCGCAGAGCCGCTATCACGAGGTCTATGCGCGCGCGCAGAAGGACCCGGAAGGTTTCTGGGCCGAGGCCGCGCGCGAGATCGACTGGATCGAGCCGGCAAAAAGGATCTTCGACCCGAAAGAGGGCGTGTACGGCCGATGGTTCACCGGAGCCGTCTGCAACACCTGCTACAACGCGCTCGACCGCCATGTCGCCCGCGGCCGCGCGGACCAGACGGCGATCATCTACGATTCGCCCGTGGCCAATGCGAAGCGGCGCTTCACCTATGCCGAGTTGCTCGACGAGGTGAAGGCCCTCGCCGCGACGCTGCAAGATTTCGGCGTGACCAAGGGCGATCGCGTGATTCTCTACATGCCGATGGTGCCGGAGGCAGCAATCGCAATGCTCGCCTGCGCGCGCATCGGCGCGGTGCATTCGGTGGTTTTCGGAGGTTTCGCCGCGCGCGAGCTGGCGACACGCATTGACGACGCAAAACCCAAGCTCATCCTCTCCGCAAGCTGCGGGATCGAGGTCGGCCGCGTCGTACCCTACAAGCCGCTGCTCGATGAAGCGATCAAGCTTGCGCGATCGAAGCCGCATGCCTGCATCATTCTCCAGCGACCGCAGGCGGAAGCGGCCATGATCGGAGGCCGCGACCACGATTGGGCAGCGCTGCGCGAGCAGGCCAAGCGCACCGGCAAGAGCGCCGACTGCGTGCCGGTGCTCGCGACCGATCCGCTCTATATCCTGTACACCTCCGGCACGACCGGCATCCCGAAAGGCGTCGTGCGCGACAATGGCGGCCACATGGTCGCGCTGAAATGGTCGATGCAGCACCTCTATGGCATCGATCCCGGCGAAGTCTGGTGGACAGCATCCGATGTCGGCTGGGTGGTCGGCCATTCCTACATCGTCTATGCGCCGCTCTTCCATGGCGCGACCTCGATCCTCTACGAAGGCAAGCCGGTCGGCACGCCGAACGCCGGCGCCTTCTGGCGCGTGATCTCCGAGCACGGCGCAGTCGCGCTATTCACGGCGCCCACCGCTTTTCGCGCCATCAAGAAAGAAGACCCGCAAGGCACGTTCTTCGGCCGCTACGACCTGTCGAAATTCCGCACGCTTTTCCTCGCCGGCGAGCGGGCCGACCCCGACACGCTCGTATGGGCGGAGAATCTCCTGCACGTGCCGGTGATCGACCATTGGTGGCAGACGGAAACCGGCTGGTGCATCGCCGGCAATCCGATGGGGCTTGGGCAATTGCCGGTAAAGCACGGCTCGCCGACCGTGCCGATGCCCGGCTACGACGTGCAGATCGTCGACGAAGCGGCAAAGCCCGTGCCGGCGAACAAGATGGGATCGATCGTCATCAAGCTGCCGCTGCCGCCCGCATGCCTGCCGACGCTCTGGCAGCAGGACGCGCGCTTCCGCGAAAGCTATCTCACGGAGTTTCCCGGCTACTACAAAACCGCCGACGCGGGCTTCAAGGATGAGGATGGCTATCTCTACATCATGGGGCGCACCGATGACATCATTAACGTCGCCGGCCACCGTCTTTCCACTGGCGGCATCGAGGAGGTCTTGGCCTCGCATCCCGATGTCGCCGAATGCGCCGTCATCGGCATCAAGGATTCGCTGAAAGGCGAAGTGCCCTGCGGCTTCGTCGTCCTGAAATCCGGCGTCGCGCGCGCCCCGAATGCGATCGAGCGCGAGATCGTACAGCTCGTACGTGACAAGATCGGTCCGGTGGCGGCGTTCAAGCTCGCCATCACCGTCGCGCGGCTGCCGAAGACGCGCTCGGGCAAAATCCTGCGTGGAACGATGAAGAAGATCGCCGACGGCGATTCATGGACCATGCCCGCGACCATCGACGATCCGGCGATCCTCGACGAGATCGGCGCCTCATTGAAGGAGCACGGCGTGGGCGCCTAGGTGCCGCGCCATCTCTCCCGCTTGCGGGGAGAGATCGCGAGCGAGGCGAGCGGCGAGGGGAACTAGATCACCGTCGCCACCACCGCCCAGATGACGACCCCAATGCGTGCGGCGTCGGCCCATCTGGCGTCGCCCTTGTGGCGCGCCGCACTGCGCCACACACCGACGACCGCGAGCAGCGTGTAGGGCGCCGGTGACAAAAAGATCGCGACCGCAAGCCATCCCGGCCCGTCCGCCGCGAGCACGATGAACGCGACGAGAGTCGCCAGGAGATGAACGAGAGTTCCCACAGTGACCGCGTAGGTCCAGAACGCGCGCCCGAGTTCCATGTCGCCGCGCCACAACGCGACAAGGGATTTCGACATCATCGGAACCAGCGTGTTGAACGGGACTGGGCGAACAGATCACGTGGGCCCTTGTAACACGGAACGTCAAGGCCGGGCCTTGTGTCGGGCCTGCGCCTCGATGACGATGCATGGAGGGTACTGCGCGACAAGGCAAAGTCATGCCCCATTTCATCTGCACCGCCTGCGGCGCGCAATTCGCGGAGAGCGCGAAGCCGCCGGAACACTGCGCGACCTGCGAGGACGAGCGGCAATACGTGCCGCTGCGCGGACAGACCTGGACGACGCTCGAGGCGTTGCGCGTGACGCACATGAACGCCTTCCACGAGCACGAACCGGGGCGTCATCGGCATCGGCACGCAGCCGACCTTCGCCATCGGCCAGCGCGCGCTCCTGTTGCGCACGGGTGCCGGCAACATCCTCTGGGACTGCATCTCCTTCGTCGACGCCGCGACTGTGACCCTGATCGCGGCGCTCGGCGGCATCAAGGCCATCGCCATCTCGCACCCGCATTTCTACACCGGCATGGTCGAGTGGAGCCGCGCCCTGGGCGACGTGCCGGTGCATCTCCATGCCGCCGACCGCGACTGGATCATGCGGCCGGATCCCGCCATCCGCCTCTGGGACGGCGAAACGCAAGAGCTCCTGCCCAGGGTGACGCTGGTGCGCTGCGGCAGCCATTTCCCCGGCGGCACCGTGCTGCATTGGAAGGCGGCGCGGATGGGCGCGGAATCGTTTGTTCCGGCGACATCCTCACCGTCACGACCGATCGGAAGCACCTCACGTTCATGCGCAGCTATCCGAACCTGATCCCGCTGTCCGCGCGCGAGGTGGATGCGATCGCCACCGCCCTTGCGCCCTTCGCGTTCGACAGGATCTACGGCCATCATTTCGACCGCGTGATCGCCGCCGGCGCGAAGGCCGTGCTCGAAATTTCCGTCGCGCGCTACAAAGCCGCCCTGGCCGGGACACGCGGCTATTGAGGAGAGCCGGCCGGCTCGGAACGCAACCCTTTCTGCCGAACTGCGTTTTGGCTGAGGTTTCAACGTAGGGCGTAGGGACGATGCAGAATTTTGTCACAGCCGGCCTTGTTGTCATCCTCGCCACCGGACCTTTTCCGGCCTCAACCTCCTCCGACAATCCACAGCAGGCGCCGGCCGAAACCGCCCCGCCAGAGGCAAAGCCGCTCATCCGCATTACCAAGGAAGAGATATGCCGCACCATCGAGGAGGCCGCGGCCGAGAACGGGCTGCCGGTCTCCTTTTTTACCCGCCTGATCTGGCAGGAGAGCCGGTTCGACCCGCACGCGCTCAGCCCCAAGGGCGCACAGGGGATCGCGCAGTTCATGCCGGGCACCGCGAACTGGCGCGGGCTGGTGGACCCGTTCCATCCCGTTGAAGCGTTGCGCAAATCGGCTGACTGGCTGCGCGAGTTGCGCTCGCAATTCGGCAATCTTGGCCTCGCCGCCGCCGCCTACAATGGTGGGCCTGCCCGTGTGCGAAACTGGCTCGACAGGCGGGGCGAGTTGCCGAATGAGACTCGCGCCTATGTCCGCATCATCACCGGCCTGGCGGCCGAGGAATGGGCCTCATCCGAGCCGCCCGATTGGGACGATCTCGGTTTCCCGCGCGACCTCGGCTGCCTCCAGCTGGCGCGCATGATCCTGCGGCCCCCCTCGCGGCCCGCGCCTGAACGCCCGCGGGCGCCGACCGTCTGGTCGCCCTGGGGCGTCCAACTGGCCGGGGACTGGACTGAGGTCGGAGCCAGAGCCAGCTACCGCAAGCTGCAAAGCCAGCACGCGCTGCTGCGCGGACGCGATCCTCTGGTCGTGCGGGTCAAGGCCGGCCCTCGTGCGAGCCGCCATCTCGTCCGCATCGCCGAGCAGTCGCGGGAAGCCGCCGAAAGCCTCTGCACCAAGCTCCGCGCCTCGGGTGGCGCTTGCGTCGTGCTGAGGAACCCGAACCGCGCCATTGCCAATTCCGTTGCCGGTCCGGCATCGTGAGCGGTGCTGGCAACCGAAGGTCCTACTGCCCCTGTCCGAGGGAGTATCCCGGCTCGCCGTCGAAGGTGAACAGGTGCTCGGTTTTGACGAAGTCCACGCCATCGGCGGCTAGTCTTGCCAGCAGGCCCGCGATCATCGCCTTGTTCAGTTGCTTGCCGGGCTTGGCAAGGAAGCGGCAGCGCCAATGATCGGTGCAGAAGGTCTCGGGCAGTCCGTGCGGCCAAACCTTCACACCGCGATTCGTGATCATCGCCAGTTCGAAGGCGCCGTTCTGCGCCGCCTGTAGCTTCGGCGCGAGATCGTCCGCCTCGCCGACGAAATTCACGAACACGTCGACCCCGACGAGGTCCTTCTGCGCGGGCGTGCGCCGCGTGTAGCCCGGCACGGCAAGAGGCTTGCCGGACTTGTCATAGACGGCGGGGTTCAGCTTCGCCGGCTTCTGCCCAAGCCGCCCGATCACCGCATCGGCGAAAGCTTGGGAGCCGACCTTCTGCGTCGACACGCCCTCGGCGAAGATGTCGTAGGTGTGAATGCCGTCTTCGATCGTCTTTAGCCAGGCATTGTGCACGGCTTCCGCCACATCGGCCTGTCCGATATGCACCAGCATCATCACGCCGCCCATGAGCAGGCCCGACGGATTGGCGAGATCCTGCCCGGCGCGGCGCGGCGCCGACCCATGGATCGCCTCGAACATCGCAACGTGCTCGCCAATATTGGCCGAGCCCGCAAGACCGACCGAACCCGCGATCTCCGCCGCGACGTCGGAAAGAATGTCGCCATAGAGATTGGGCATCACGATCACATCGAACTGCGTCGGGTTCGCGGCGAGCTTCGCCGCACCGATGTCGACGATCCAATGTTCCTTTTCGATGGTGGGATACTCGGCGCCGATCTCGTCGAACACTTTGTGGAAGAGGCCGTCGGTCATTTTCATGATGTTGTCTTTGGTGAAGCAGGTCACCTTCTTGCGCCGGTTCGCCTTCGCATAGTCGAAAGCATAGCGCACGATCTTCTCGCAGCCCGGCCGGGTGATCAGCTTCAGGCATTGATAGACCTCATCGGTCTGCCGATGCTCGATTCCGGCATAAAGATCCTCTTCGTTCTCCCGCACGATCACGACGTTCATCCCGGGATGCTTGGTTTTCACGAAGGGATCGAGCGCCACGCAGGGCCGCACATTGGCGAAGAGGCCGAGCGTCTTACGCACGGTGACGTTCAGCGACTTGAAGCCACCGCCCTGTGGGGTGGTGATCGGCGCCTTGTAGAAGACTTTCGTGCGCCGCAGGCTGTCCCACGCCTCCGGCGCGATGCCGGCGGTATTGCCCTTCAGATACACGGTCTCCCCGATGGCGATCTCTTCCGTCGCGATGCGCGCGCCGGCGGCGGTCAGAATCTTCAGGCAGGCGGTCATGATCTCCGGGCCGATCCCGTCGCCATAGGCGACCGTGACCGGCACCGTCGTAGTGCTCGACCTCACAGCGGGTTTCACATTGACCTTCACGTTCATCGGAGCCTCCATCCATCGGGTTGCAGTCACCCTCGTACCGGAGCTTTGGTCATTTGCAAAATTCATTGCTGTAATAATCATAATTGAACAATTCAATGATGATGCTATCATTGTTCCATGCAGCAAAATCTGGACGTTGATCTTCTGCGGACCTTTGCCACCATTGCTGAAACTGGGAACTTCACCCGGGCAGGCGAGAGGCTGCGACGCAATCAGTCCACGATCTCCCTGCAGATGAAGCGGTTGGAAGGAGCCGTCGGCGCGACGCTGATGGATCGCAATCCTCGCCAGGTGCGGATCACGGCCGAAGGCGAACTGCTGCTCGATTATGCGAAGCGCATTTTGGCGCTGAATGACGAGCTTGTATCCCGCGTCTCGGAGCCGCAACTGAGGGGCGTCGTGCGGCTCGGCACGCCCGAGGATTTCGCCACGACCCACTTGCCGCAGGTGCTGTCGCGATTTGCACAATCGCATCCGGCGGTCGCGCTCGAAGTCACTTGCGATCTCACCCTCAACCTGATCGAGCGGTTTCGCGCGGGGGAATACGATCTCGCGCTCATCAAACGCGAGCCGATCGGCGGCCTGGGCGGCACGCGCGTGTGGCGTGAGCCGCTTGTCTGGGCTGCGTCCGATCGCAGCCACATCGACGCCGGAGCGCCGCTGCCGCTTGTTGTCTCGCCGCATCCTTGCGTGTATCGCAAGCGTGGAATGGAAGCCCTCGACCGCGCGGGACGACCTTGGCGCATCGCCTATACCTGCGGCTCGCTCGCGGGCGCGCAGGCAGCGGTAAAAGCGGGACTTGGAGTGACGGTTCTGCCCAAGAACATGGTTCTCAAGGACCTGCTGGTGATCGATTGCGGAGACGGACTTCCCGACCTGCACGACACCGAGATCGCGCTTCTGGTCGCCTCCCCGCTCTCCGCGCCGGCCGAGCGCCTGCGCGAGCACATTGTGCGCTCGCTGGAGCACGGCTGAGCGGGCGCTTTCCTTGCGGCCCGGCGGGGGCCTTGCTACTCACCGCGGGCAACAAACAGGAGTACTGCCCATGCCAGTTTCCGGGCCACGCATCCTGGAAATCGGCGATTTCTTCTACGTGAAATCGGAGTACCCGGAGCGCACGACGCTTCTTTGGACGGGGCGTCGTCCCCCCCGCGATCTGGCCCGATCTGAATATGCCGATTGTACGCCTCGCCGCTTTCGCCAGGCGATGAGTGATCTGCGCAAAGGGGGGTACGATTTCGTTGTTTGCTATGTGGGTCTGCGATCGGCCTGGCACCCGCTGAATTGGCTGCGTTCGATCGGCCACGAGCCACTGGCGCCCTTACGGGCCGCAACGCGCGTCTTCGGCGTCGCATGGCTCCGCTATGTCGACGTACCGGTGCCGCTGGTTGCGCTTGACATGAACGATCCCTTTGTCATCGGACGACACGGCTTCTTTCTCCTCGACAAAGCGGACGTGTTCTTCAAGCGCGAGCTTCCGGCGGATCGCTGGCATGTCTTGTGCGGATCAGCACATGCCAATGTACCGACGCGCCGCATCCGTCGCCGCAAGCGCTGGCAGGAACGCTTGGCGAAGATCCGCCCGCTCTCCTTGCCGATGCCGCTCGTGCAAACGACCGGACTCTGGGAGGGAGACTCCCCGGAGAAGAGCGTGGACGTTTTCTTCAGCGGAGAGATTGTCGAGAACTCCTGGGTGCGCCGCGCCGGGCTCCCGGAACTGAAGGCCATAGCGGATCGCGGCTATGTCGTCGACGCGCCGCGCGAACGGCTGCCTCCGGAAGAATTCTACCGCCGCCTGTCGCGCGCTTGGCTCGCCTGGTCGCCTGCCGGGTTCAGCTGGGAATGCTATCGGACGGGGGAAGCCGCGCAGTGCTTGTGCGTCCCGCTCGTGAGCAATCCGACCGTCGAGCGCCACTGGCCGCTCAGAAACGGCGAGCACTTGTTCCATTACGACATCGAACCGGGAGGGTTGACTCGCGCCGTCGAGTCGGCGCTCTCCGACAAGGCAAGATTGCGCCGCATGGCATCAGCCGCGCGGGAGCATGTTCTCGCTCATCACACCACGCGAGCCATGGTTGATTTCGTTATCGAAACGGCTCTCAAATGCAAGCACGAAGCGAGCGCCGCGTGTGAGCTGGCCGCCGCAATCAAGGCGCCTGAGTAAAAGGAGAGGTGCAATCATGGGCATGCTGGAGGGCAAGGTCGCGATTGTGACCGGCGGCGCGCAGGGGATCGGCTACGCCATCACCAAGCGCTTCGTCGATGAAGGCGCCTGCGTGGTGATCGCCGATGTCGACGAGGGTGTCGGCAAGAAAGCGGCCGCAAGCCTGGAGAAGAGCCGGTGCCGCTTCGTCGCCACCGATGTCGGTGAACTGCTCGACGCGCGCAACGTGGTCGCCGAGGCCTGCGCCGCCTTCACCGGCGATCTCGACATTCTGGTCAACAATGCCGGCATCATTCACGCGGCCGACTTCCTGCAACTGAAGGAGGCTGATTTCGACCGGGTTCTGCGCGTCAACCTCAAAGGCCCGTTTCTGGTCGGCCAAGCCGCGGCCAGGCAGATGGTGAGTCAAGTCGAGGCGGGTAAACCGCCAGGCACGATCATCAACATGAGCTCCATCAATGCGGTGGTCGCAATCCCCAACCAGGCGCCTTACTGCGCCTCGAAGGGCGGGCTCGATCAACTCACGAAGGTGATGGCGCTGTCGTTGGCGCCGCACGGAATTCGCGTCAACGCCATCGGTCCCGGCTCGATCATGACCGAGATCTTGCAGGCCGTCATGACCGATCGCGACGCCAAGCACCGGCTTCTGTCGCGCACGCCGCTTGGGCGCATCGGCGACCCCGACGAAGTCGCCGCGGTCGCCTGCTTCCTCGCCTCCAAGGAGGCAAGCTACATCACCGGGCAGACGATCTATCCGGACGGCGGCAGGCTCGGGCTGAATTACACCGTGCCGGTGAACGAAGACGCGATGGGTTAGCGCGCGATTCCGAAAAGCTAGCGCTCCTCCTCGCGTTCGCCCTTGCCGCCGATTTGCTTCAGCTTGGCGAAAACGGCTTCCACGTTCAGTTCCCCGCCCGGCTTGGTCGGCTCCGGTTCGGCATCCGGCGCCGTCGTGACCTCGGCTGGCAGAAGCGTCGAGCCGCGATCGGCCGGCGCCGGCTTCTCTTTCGCCGCCCGCTGCACTTCGAGGTCCAGTTCGAGCTGCGAGCACAGGCCGAGCGTTACGGGGTCCATCGGCGCCAGGTTCGCCGCGTTCCAGTGGGTGCGCTCGCGGATGCCTTGGATCGTGGACTTCGTCGTGCCGACGAGCCGCATGATCTGGCTGTCCTTCAGCTCAGGGTGGTTCCGCAGGAGCCAGAGGATGGCATTCGGGCGATCTTGCCGGCGCGAGACCGGCGTGTAACGCGGCCCGGTTTTGCGTTTGGCCTCGGGCAGCCGGACCTTCGGGTTCGCAAGCTCGAGCCTTTCGCTCGGATCGGCCTCGGCCCGCTCGATCTGCTCGCGCGTGAGCTGACCGGTCAGGATGGGATCGAGCCCCTTGATCCCCTGCGCGGCATCGCCGTCGGCGATCGATTTCACCTCGAGCGGGTGCAACTTGCAGAAGTCGGCAATCTGATCGAACGAGAGCGACGTATTCTCGACGAGCCAGACGGCTGTCGCCTTGGGCATCAGCGGGGCGTTCGTCATGGCAAAATCTCCTCGCGCTCCGCCCGCCCCCAGCGGGCGAAGCAATCTGTCATCCATGATGACGGGAAAGTGACCCGTATATAAGGGCTTACGGGACGGCTGTCCAACCCCGTCGACAGGCCCAAGCGCTTGACACAACCGGCACCCGAGCCCCATGTCCGGCCGGCCATGACCGTGCCGAAACCGCCGCTGAAGATCCTGCTGTGCTCGCCGCGCGGCTTCTGCGCGGGGGTGGTGCGGGCTATCGACACCGTGGAACGGGCACTCGCGCAATACGGGCCGCCGGTCTATGTCCGGCATGAGATCGTCCACAATCGCTACGTGGTGGAAGGGCTCAAAGCCAAGGGCGCGGTTTTCGTCGAAGAGCTTGATGAGGTGCCCGACACCGATGCTCCGGTAATCTTCTCCGCCCATGGCGTACCCAAGTCGGTCCCGCAATCCGCCGAGCGGCGAAAGCTCTTTGCCATCGATGCGACCTGTCCGCTCGTCACCAAGGTTCATCGCGAAGCTGAAATCCACCACCGCCGCGGGCGCGACATTCTCCTCATCGGCCACGCCGGGCACCCGGAAGTGATCGGCACGATGGGGCAGTTGCCCGAAGCCGCCGTGACGCTTGTCGAGACCGTCGCCGACGCCGCGGCACTCATCCCCCGTGATCCCTCCAAGCTTGCTTATGTCACCCAAACGACGCTTTCGATTGACGACACCGCGGAGATCGTCGCCTGCCTCAAAGCCCGATTTCCGTCCATCGTCGGCCCGCACAAGGAAGACATCTGCTACGCGACCACCAATCGGCAGGAGGCGGTCAAGCGCGTGGCCCCGCAGATCGACGCCATGATCGTTGTTGGCGCGCCGAATTCGTCCAACTCGCAGCGTTTGAAAGAGGTCGCCGAGCGCGCAGGCTGCGCCAATGCCGTGTTGGTGCAGCGTGCGGAGGACATCGACTGGTCTGAGTTTGGAAATATTCGCAAGCTCGGCATTTCGGCGGGCGCGTCCGCGCCGGAAATCCTCGTCGAGGAAATCATCGACGCCTTCGCCGCCCGCTATGCGGTCTCGGTGGAAACCGTGTCCACCGCCGACGAGAGCGTGTTCTTCCCCCTGCCCCGCCGCCTCCGCGATCCCACGCCGGCGCAATAGGGCATGGCCCAGCCAGGTGGGGCAGGACGGCGCAAAACCATGCGACAGAGACCGCGCCCAGGGCCCCCACCCGATTCGCTCTGATTGGGTCGAGCTCTGGCCGGATTTCGGTTGACGCGCCCGCCGCGCGCGCGTTAGCGCCAGTACGATACGATCGGAGATCGCATGGCGGTTTACACCGATGTCGCCTCGGAGGACTTGTCCGCCTTTCTCGCCGGCTATGACATCGGCGATCTGCTGGCCTACAAGGGCATCGCCGAGGGCGTCGAAAACTCCAATTTCTTTCTGCACACAAGCCGCGGCTATTTCATCTTGACGCTCTATGAAAAGAGGGTCTCGGCAGAGGACCTGCCGTTCTTTCTTGGACTGATGGAGCACTTGGCCGCGCGCGGGTTGAACTGCCCGCAACCGGTCAAGAACAAGAAAGGCCAGATGCTCGGCAAGGTTGCCGGGCGGCCTGCCGCCATTGTCACGTTTCTCGATGGCATGTGGATCAGGCGACCGCATGCAGCCCACTGCTCAGCTGTCGGCGAAGCGCTGGCCAAGCTCCATCTTGCCGGCGCGGATTTCAAGCTCCGGCGCGTCAACGCGCTCTCGCTCGCGGGATGGACCCCGCTCACCGATGCCTGTGCCGAACGGGCCGACAGCGTGCAGCCGAGTTTGCGCCAGACCATCGAAGACGAACTGGCGTTTCTGAAAAAGCGCTGGCCGCGCGGGCTGCCCGAGGGCGTCATCCATGCCGACCTTTTTCCGGACAATGTCTTCTTTCTCGGCAGCGCGCTGTCCGGACTGATCGATTTCTATTTCGCCTGCACGGATACGCTCGCCTATGATGTCGCGATCTGCCTCAACGCCTGGTGCTTCGAGCCGGACCATTCCTACAACGTCACCAAGGGCAAAGCCCTCTTGTCGGGCTACATGCGGGTGCGCCCGCTCTCGGCCGAGGAATGCGATGCCATGCCGGTGCTCGCGCGCGGCGCGGCTTTGCGCTTCTTGCTGACCCGCCTTGTCGATTGGCTCGACGTCCCTCTGGGGGCGCTTGTGAAACCCAAAGACCCGCTCGAATATTTCCGCAAGCTGCGCTTCCATCAATCGGTCGAAAGCTGCCGCGATTATGGGATTGACGCGTGAGCGAGCGCATCACGATCCACACGGACGGCGCATGCTCGGGCAATCCCGGCCCCGGCGGCTGGGGCGCGATCCTCGAGTGGAACGATCACAAGAAGGAGCTCAAAGGCGGCGAAGGACACACGACCAACAACCGCATGGAGCTGATGGCCGCGATCTCCGCATTGGAAAGCCTGAAGCGCCCCTGCGCGGTCGACATTCACACGGACAGCCAATACCTGCGCAACGGGATCACGTCCTGGATCAAGACGTGGAAGCGCAACGGCTGGCGCACTGCGGAGAAGAAGCCGGTCAAGAATGCCGATTTATGGCAACGACTGGATACGGCCCTTCACCATCACGAGGTGCACTGGCACTGGGTGCGCGGCCATGCCGGCCACGACATGAACGAGCGCGCCGACGAATTGGCGCGCGAGGGCCTCAAGGAGGCGCGGAAGGCAGAGCAGCCTGGGTCCCGTGTTGGGAAAGGGAGCCGCACCTGATCCGCCGCCCTTCCCTTGCCGCGGATCACAATTGCTTCAGCAGGTTGTCCGCACTGGAGACGTCAGCCTTGCCCGGCGCGTCTTCGACATTGACCGCTTTCACGACCTTGTCGTCGACCAGCATCGCATAGCGTTTGGAACGCAGCCCAAGACCCGCGCCCGAGGCATCGAGGAAGAGCCCGATGGCTTTCGCGAAGTCGCCGTTTCCGTCCGACAAGAACTCGATCTTGCCCTCGGCGCTCGTAGCTTTCTTCCACGCGTCCATGACAAACACGTCGTTGACGCCGGTCACGTAGATTGTGTCGATCCCCTTCTTCTTGAACTCGGCCTCCTGCTGCAGAAACCCGGGAAGGTGGTTCTTGTGACAGGTCGGGGTAAAAGCCCCCGGCACCGCGAACAGAACGGCTTTCTTTCCTTTGAACAACTCGTCGGTGGTTTTCGGAGCCGGTCCATCGGGCGTCATCACCCGGAATGTCGCCTCGGGGAGGCGGTCGCCGACCTTGATCGTCATGGCACAATTCCTCGCTTGTTGAGATGGCTTTGAGCGGAAGGCTGGCTTCCAGAGAAACCGAGCTTGTGCCTTTAGTCGAGCGGGGCCGAGACCTCAATAGCGTCATCGCCCGCAACCGCGGTCAGCGTCAGTACCGCGCCATCGGCCTTGGCCCCCGCCGGTAACCCATCGAGGTCAAAGGCAAATTGTCGCACACCGCTCTCCCCGGCCCCGACGAGCGCTGGGACAGGCAAAGCCCAGCCATGGTTCGGTCCCTCGGCAAAGAGTTCGACCCGCGCGGATCGAGGCGCGACCACGTCGACTGTCACGCGCGGACCGCTCGGCCCCTGTTCGCGGCCGATGCGCTTGATCGACAAGGGGTCGCTGTCTCCGAGTTTGGCCCGCCGCGGCACCCGCGCCTCGCTTGCGGCGAGAGCCTCCGCGAAGCCGCCGGTCCCGAGCACGAGTTCGAGCTTTGCTTCCGCCGGAACGCAAATCTGTTCGCAAATTGCGTAATCAAGCGCGAGCCGCAAGCGCACCGGCTTGGCCGGATCGCGCGGGAATACACGAATGGGAAAAATGACGGCATCCTTGTAACCGATCGAAGTACCCGAGGCATCGGAGAACTTGAGCGGCGCAGGCCACAAGACCGTGGTCGACTGCACGTTTTCCGAATCATCGAAGGCAAAGCGCGGCGGCATCCCGGCATCTCCGGGGTAGCGCCAATAGGTCTTCCAGCCCGGGGCAAGCTTCATCTCGACCCCGGCGCGGCGAACGACTGTGCCGCCGTCCGCCCCTGCCCGGCCCGCGATCAGACGCACTGCGGCGCGCTGATCGCCCACCCACGCGGAGGCATCCGCGGCGCGCGCAAAATCGGGCGCGAAGAGGGCAAAGCCCCAGCAACCGCCCGCGGCACAAAGCATGCCAACAATCTTGGTAACGTTCACGGGAACCATATGGGCTCGAATAATTTGCTCTGAGGACACGTACCACTAAAAACGTCGTGATCCGTGGGTGAAGCTTACTTAAGTTTCATTTCTCAGGATTAAGCGTTTCGGAGTAGAGTCGCCTTGATGAAAGCGATCCGCCCGATAATCGAAAGCGGGGAGCCGACTGTGCGCGGCTACCTTGACGGTCAAATGATCATCGCCATGCCAAGCATGCGCGACGACCGTTTCAGCCGGACGTTGATCTATATCTGCGCCCACTCCTCTGAGGGCGCGATGGGCATCGTCGTGAACCAGCCGGCGGCCAACATTACCTTCCCTGATCTTCTTGTTCAGCTTGAAGTTATTCCTGCCACCAGGCTGATCCAGCTTCCTTCGCGTGCCGAAACCGTCAAGGTGCTGAAAGGCGGACCGGTCGAAACGGGGCGCGGCTTCGTGCTGCATTCCAGCGACTTTTTCATCGAAAGTTCGACCTTGCCGATCGACGACGGTATTTGTCTCACGGCGACGCTCGACATTCTCAAGGCGATTGCCACCGGCGAGGGCCCATCCAGCGCCGTCCTTGCCCTGGGCTATGCCGGTTGGGCTCCAGGCCAGTTGGAGAACGAAATCCAGCAGAACGGGTGGCTCCACTGCTCCGCTGACGCCGACCTCATTTTCGATGCGAGACCCGAGACCAAGTACGAGCGTGCGCTGCGTAAGCTCGGCGTCGACCTCGCAATGCTGTCCAGTCAAGCCGGACACGCCTGACCAATCCCGCTCAAAGCTGCTCGCGCACGGGTTCATGGTGGTCGACCATGAGCAGCTTCATGGTTTCTTCCGCCGTCATCGGCTCACCGAACGCGTAACCCTGGGCGTATTCGCAGCCCATCTGGTAGAGCTCGATCGCGTCGGAATCGCTTTCCGCCCCTTCGGCCACGACTTCCATCCCGAGGTCATGGGCGAGGGCGATGATCGAGCGCAGGATCACCGGCCGTTTTCCTTTCCCGCTCATCCGCACAAAGGACTGGTCGATTTTGATCGTGTCGAACGGAAAGCGCTGCAGATAGGCTAGCGATGAATGGCCTGTGCCGAAATCGTCCAACGCAAGGCCCGCCCCGAGTTCGCGCATGCGGGCGAGCATCTGTGCGGCATATTCCGGATTTTCCATCACCAGCGATTCCGTGAGCTCGAGCTTCAGCGTCCCGCGCGCGAGCGCCGTACGAGAAAGCACGGTGCGAAGGTCTTGGATGAAGTCATGCCGCAGAAGCTGCCGCGACGATACGTTCACGCTGACAAAGATCGGGTAGCGGCTGCGGACCGCTCGTTGCCAGGCGGCAAGCTGTCGGGCGGCCGTATCGAGCACGAAGACGCCGAGTTCGACGATGACTCCGATTTCTTCGGCGAGCGAAATGAATTCCGACGGCGACAGACGTCCCATCTTGGGATGATCCCAGCGGACCAGCGCTTCAAAACCGGCGATCGAGCGATCCTCGAGCCACACGATCGGCTGATAAAGCACGCTCAATTCGTTGCGTTCGAGGGCGCGCCGCAAATCGGTTTCCATCGATAGGCGGTCGGATTTTCGCGCTCGCATGGCCGGCTTGAACACTTCGATGCGATCGCCGCCGATGCGCTTGGCGTGGTACATCGCGAGCTCGGCGTCCTTGAGTATTTCGTCCTTCTTCGCCGTATCATCGGCGAGCGCGAGTCCGATCGAGGCCGTGAGCAGAATCTCGCGGTCGTTGAAGGCCATCGGCGCGCGGAGCGCTTTGCGGATCGTGTCCGCGAAGGCGGTGATCCGCTCCGGCTCTCTTTCGGAGAGGAGGAGCAGGCCGAACTGATCGCCCGAGAGCCGCGCCAAAGTGTCCTGCGCCTTCAGCAGCCGTCCGAGCCGCCGCGCCAGCGTCAGGAGAATCGAATCTCCCACCGCCATTCCGACCGAATCATTGACTTGCTTGAAACGGTCGAGATCGATCACGATCACCGTCGGGCGGATCACCGGGTTCACTTTGGCAAAACCAAGCGCCGCATCGAGGCGGTCGAGAAAAAGCTCACGGTTGGGCAAGCCGGTGAGATTGTCGTGCACGGCATCGTGGAGCAGCCGCTCTTCCGCCGTTCTGACCTCGGTCACGTCCGCAAGCGTGCCGACCAGCCGAACCACTTCGCCGTCGGTTCCGACCACCGGTCGCGCCTTCAGTGCAAACCACAAATAATGGCCGTCCGCAGTCCGCAGGCGGAAATCCTGCGACAGCCGCCCGCGCCGCTGATCGATGATGCCGTCGAGTGCGGTGCGGAAGCGGTCACGATCGAGCGGATGCAACACATCGAGCCATTTCGCCGCCGAGCCTTCCAGCGCGCCGCGCTTCAATCCGAGCAGGTGTTCTGTTTCCGGGCTCGTAAACACCTTGTCCGATGAGACATCCCAGTCCCAGATCAGATCACCCGCGCCGGTGAGTGCGAGCGCACGCCGTTCCATGTCGGACACGATGCCAGTGGCGTTGCCGCCGGCAAAGGCATGCTGCATCACTGTAAACCCGATCAGCATCACGATCAGCACAAGGCCGCCGAGTAGAGCCGGCGCCACGATGTCGTTCGTAATCATCCCATTGACCGTGAGCGCCGCTGCGAAGACCCAGAAGACAAGCAGAAGCCATGTCGGTATGAGCAGCACCGCGCGGTCGAAACCATGTGTTGCGAGATAGACGATCAGGCCGAATCCGAACACCGAGACCAGGCCGAGCGAGACGCGCGCAATGCCCGACGCAACCGCAGGATCGAAAAGCGCGACCGCGACGAGCGCGCCCAGAAACACCAGCCAGCCCGCGGTAATATGCACGTATCGCACGTGCCAGCGATTGAGATTGAGATAGGCGAAGAGAAAGACGATCAGCGTCGCCGCGAGGATCACCTCGCCGGAGGCGCGCCACACCCTGTCGACGCCGGCCGAGAAGTCGAACACCTTTCCCCAGAACCCGAAATCAGTGCCGATATAGGCGAGCACGGCCCAGCCGAGCGCGGCGGCGGCGGGGAACATGATGCTGCCCTTCACCACGAACAGAATAGTCAGGAAAAGCGCGAGCAGCCCCGCAATGCCGATGACGATCCCGTGGTAGAGGGTGAAGGAATTGATCTTGTCCTTATAAGCCTCCGGCTCCCACAGATAGAGCTGGGGCAATCTGTCAGAGCGAAGTTCCACGACCAGCGTGATGATCGAGCCTGGGTCGAGGGTGATCCGGAAGATGTCCGCGCTGGCGGAGTCCTGCCGGTCCGGCCGTTCGCCTGAACTCGGCGTGATGTTGACGATGCGCGACAGCCCGAGATCGGGCCAAATGAGCCCTGAGTCCACCATGCGGTAATGCGGCGCGACAATCAGGCGGTCGATCTGCTCGTCGCTGTTATTGACGAGCGCAAACACGGCCCAATTCGTGCTGCCTTCGCGGGCGCGCACTTCGATGCGGCGGACGATGCCGTCGGTGCCTGGCGCGGTCGAGACCTGGATGCGATCGGTTTCGGTGCGCTGGCGCTCGATGGCGTCAGTCAAATCAATCGCGGGCGCATCGATGCGGACATTCACCGCTTCGACCGCTCTGGCCTCCCCTCCACCCCACGCGACGACGAGAAGTGCCGCCGCGAAAACGGCGCGCAAACGAAACAAAACGGCAACCCTCCCGGCTCCGCAGCCCGCCTCAATGTGCTTCAGGATGAGTAACGAGGTGATGCACGAAGGGCAATGGAATTCGCCTCGCTTAGGACTGTGGCGACGGTGGGGCGATTGAAGATCGAGACCGTCGGATCATCACCAACGCCGCCGCCAGCACGATGATATTGGCGGCCGCGCCATAGACGTTGAGCTCGATCCCGAAGATTGGAAAGAGCGCCCGGCTCGGATCATGCGTGGTTGCGCCAGGAACGAGCAGCGCAGGAAAAAAAGAAACCCACAGCACGCCCTGGATCAGGCACGCGATAAGGCTGCGATCCGGTTGGGCCTTGCGCGCCGACACAAGCCACAGCGACAAGATCGAAAGCAGAGTCAGCAAGAAAACGAGCCATACTCCGTGCATGCGCGCATGCGGCGACCAAAGCTCGCTGAACACGTGGGTTCTGTTCCAGTCCGAAACGTTCGAGCCCACCATGGTCACGACAGCGACGAAACCGATCAGAAAGCGCGCGAGAATCAGCATGGCAGCGGGCTTTGTAGCCCTGGATTGAACCGAGCGAAATCCTGGAACACTACCCCGGATCTTGCCTCGCCCGATCCGGGCTGGACATGCTCACGATCCCCGGGTGGCTTTCCATGCCTCTTTCTTCTCGCCAGTCCGGCTCGTGCCCTCGATAGCGTTGCCGTCGACCTTGCCGGTATAGACCGTGGCCCCGGCTGTGAACGTGATCTGATCCCCAACGAGCTTCCCGTCGACGATCGGCGCAACGACATTGCCGCTCTTCAACGTGCCGGACACCACCTGGTATTTCTGCTCGAGGGTAAGGTCGCCGTTCGGCGTTTTCCATGTGCCCTCCACCTTGGCGGGCACGATCCAGAAATAGCCGCGGCAATAGGAGGTGCAGCCTTCGCTGACCTGGATGTTCTCGTCCGCCTGCCAGTCGCCCATATCGAAAGTGTTGGAGACAACCCGGGTCCCGGGTTTGAGATCGAGGATTTTCGGGCGCAGCCGCCGGTTGATATCGGTTAGCAGAAACATCGTAATCACGGTCGCCTTGGAAAAATCGCTCTCGAAGATGTCCGCCTTCTCGAAGGTGGCGCGTTCACTCACGCCCTCTTTCGCCGCATTGCGCTTCGACAGCTCGACCATGTCCGGATTGTATTCGATGCCGTGCGCCCGCGCGCCGCGCTTGGCCGCCGTGATGACCATGCGACCGTCGCCGGAACCCAGATCGATCACGAAATCGTTGGCGGTGACTTTCGCGGTATCGAGCATTCTGTCGACCAGCGCCTGCGGCGTGGGCACCCAGATAACGTCCTTGCCCGCCTGACCGACTTGCGGCTCGAAGGGCTGCGCCTGCTGCGCAAAGGCGATGGTTGAGCAAAGCACGGCCGCGATGCAAGGGGCGGCCAGCGGTCGCGAAAGGGACTGCAATGACATCATGACTATCCTCCAGTGACGATGACGGTTCTGCGCACAACGCACGAAAGTGAAATTAGGTCACCAGCACGATCTTGCCGATATGCTTGCTCGACTCCATGAGCGCGTGCGCATCCGCGGCTTCGCGCAGGGGAAAGGTCTTGAACACGACCGGGCGCACCTCACCGCGCACAATCAGTGGCAGCACATGCTGCTCGATCGCACGCGCGATGGTCGCCTTCTCCGAAACCGAGCGCTGGCGCAGCGTGGACCCCGTATGCGTGAGACGCTTGAGCATCAGCCGGCGGAAATCCACCGTGGCCTTGGGGGAGCCCTGGAATGCGATCTGGACGATGCGGCCTTCGACGGCAGCCGCCTCGTAATTGCGGGCGATATAATCACCGCCCACCATGTCCAGAATGAGATCGACCCCCTTACCCGAAGTCGCCTCCTTGACCGCCGCGACGAAGTCGGACGCCTTGTAGTTCACTGCCAGTTCGGCGCCGAGCTTTCGGCACTGCTCGCATTTCTCCTCGCTGCCGGCTGTGGTGAAGACCCGCGCGCCAAAAGCCCGCGCCAGTTGGATCGCCGTCGTGCCGATGCCGGAGGAGCCGCCATGGACGAGGAAGGTCTCGCCATTTTGCAGCTTTCCGCGCTCGAACACGTTGTGCCAAACGGTAAAGAAGGTCTCCGGAATGGCCGCCGCCTCGGCGAGGCTGAGCGAAGGGGGAGCGGGAAGCGCATTCGTCTCGTGGACCGGGCAATAGGCGGCATAACCGCCTCCCGAGACGAGGGCCATCACTTTGTCGCCGATTTGCCAGCGCGTGACGCCCGGGCCCCTCGCCACGACCTCGCCTGCGATCTCAAGGCCCGGAATGTCGGAGGCCCCGGGCGGCGGCGGATAGAGCCCCATCCGCTGCATCACGTCAGGCCGGTTGACGCCAGCCGCCGCGACCTTGATCAGGATTTCGCCCGTACCCGGCTGAGGCACCTCACGTTCCTCCGGCACCAGAACCTCCGGCGCGCCGGGCGCGCGGATGGCAATGGCTGTCATGCGGGACGGAACGGAGGTCATGCCGGTTACGCCGAAAAACGAAGACAATCTCGGCTCTTGTCTAGTGCTCTCCGCGCGCTATGACAATGTTGGGTGCATCGTCCGGCGACGTGCTTCGGATTTTCAACCGGGCGGCTCCGGAGCGGAGGCGGGCCAAATGAGCATGGATGAGGACCGTCCGAGGAAGAAAACGGTCCACGAGATCGGCCAGGACCTGACCTTGCTCTCGGTCGAGGAGCTCTCGAACCGCATCGCGCTTTTGAAGGAAGAAATCGCCCGCCTGGAAGCCGATTGCAGGAAAAAGCAGGCTTCGCGCTCGGCCGCGAACCAGTTCTTCAAGCGCTGAAACCCGCCCTCTCGCCGCCTCATGCCCTGCCGTGCAGTTGACGCGAAAAGTGCAACATGGCCGCCAACGTTAACCAACGATTAAGCTTTCTCCGCCATTAGTGATGTTGTCCAGCTTCTGGACATCGAGTGGCTCCTGTCCACTCTGTTTGACGCCTCCCTGTTATCACCTTTGAGCCGCCGTCTTGGCGGCTCTTTTTTTTGTGCCATTTCGGGCCAGCGCGACTGGCTCGAACTTTGCTGCAAGAATATCGCTCATTGTTGCCCACCGGCGCTAGACAAGCCGGACTGCCGCAATATGCTTGCCCGAGTTTGCGAGGCGTAAACGATGTCCGACAAGTCCACGTCCGCTGACGGCCCCGTCCCGTTCGGCCAGCATCTGACGGGTTCGCAAGGTTTCATGGCGCTGTTCCGCGAAGGCATGGCGCTGGTTGAAGAAACCGCCTGCTACCTGGATGGAGCGGGGCGACGGGACTCGAAAAACCTGGAGCGCTCGTCCGCCCTCGCCTACGCGACCGAAAGCATGCGCCTCACCACGCGGCTGATGCAGATGGCATCCTGGCTGCTCCTTCACCGTGCGGTGCACGAAGGGGAAATGTCGCTCCCTCAAGCCAATCAGGAGAAGCGCAAGGTCCGCCTCTCGGCCGGAGACACGCTGGACAACGAAGCCGTCCAGCTCTTGCCGATCGAGTTGCGCGAACTGATCGAGCGCTCGCTGCACTTGCAGGACCGCGTGCGCCGTCTCGATGCCACGATTCACGCGGGGGAGGCGCGGCCCGGAAGCAATCCTGTCGAGAGGCAGCTCGGCATGCTGCGCGCCGCGTTCGAACGCGGAGCCCGATGAAGCGAGAAGAGCGCTAATGGAGCGCTCGAACTACTTCTTGATGATGCCCGAAAACTTCTTCTGAAAACGCGACAATCGCCCGCCGCGGTCGATCAGCGTTTGCTGCCCCCCGGTCCATGCCGGATGCGACTTAGGGTCGATGTCGAGGCGCATCGTGTCACCTTCCTTGCCCCAGGTCGTACGGGTCGTGAACTCCGTCCCGTCGGTCATGATCACTTTGACGGCGTGATATTTGGGGTGGATGTCCGGCTTCATGGTTTTGATCCAGCAAGATTGGGGCGGCCCGCCCGAGGCGGCAATTCGGTCCTGTCGTTCGGAAAGTTGCGGCTCTATACATCACAGCCAAAGCTGATACAAGCCGCGCGCGCCCTCACAGAAGCGACGAAAGGCCGCCTTCGGCCAGCCAAGACCGGCACGATGCAAGGAAATCGTAGAGTATGGATGCTGTGACGCGTGAGGACATCAAGACGGCCGCGAACGAGCCCAGGGAGGACGCCGCTGCGTCCTCCGGCCGGAGGTCCAAGCCGTCACTGAAGCCGCTTTGGGCGCTCTTGCCCTTTGTCCGGCGCTATCCCGGGCTGGTCATGGCAGCACTTGGCGCGCTGCTTCTCGCGGCTCTTGCCACCTTGGCCGTTCCGGTGGCGGTCCGCCGCATGATCGATCATGGATTTTCGGCCGAAAGCGCCGAGCTTATCGACGACTACTTCGCGGTGATGATCGCTGTCGTTGCGGTGCTCGCGATCGCAAGCTCGCTTCGCTACTTTTTCGTGACGGTGCTCGGTGAGCGCGTCGTCGCCGATCTGCGCGCAGCCGTATTCGAGCATCTCACGATGCTGTCGCCGGCCTTCTTCGACACCGCCAAGAGCGGAGAGCTTGTCTCGCGCCTCACGGCGGATACGACCCAGATCAAGGCAGCTGTCGGCTCCTCGGTGTCGGTGGCTTTGCGCAATGTTGTGCTGTTTTTCGGCGCGAGCACGATGATGGTGGTGACGAGCCCGCGCCTGTCCGGATTCGTTTTGGTGGCGATCCCGGTGATCGTCTTGCCGCTGGTGGCGTTCGGTCGCATGGTTCGCAGACGCTCACGCGCCGCCCAGGATTCGCTGGCGGAGGCCTCCGCCTATGCGGCGGAACTGATCGGCGCGATGCGCACGCTGCAAGCCTTCACCAACGAGAAACTTGCAAACACCCGTTTCTCGGCAGCGGTCGACCGGGCCTTCGCCGCTGCGCGCTTTTCGACCAAGGCGCGCGCCTTTCTTACCGCCATTGTCATTTTTCTGGTGTTCTCGAGCGTGGTGTTGATCTTGTGGGTCGGCGCCCAGGACGTGATGGCGGAGCGTATCACGGCAGGCCGCCTCGGCCAGTTCGTGCTCTATGCCGTGTTCGCCGCAGGCGCGCTTGGCGAGCTGAGCCAGATCTGGGGTGAAATTTCCCAAGCCTCCGGCGCGTCCGAACGCTTGTCCGAGCTTCTCGCCATCGAACCGGCCATCAAGAAACCGGCTCATCCTGTGGCCCTGCCGCGTCCCGCGCGCGGCGAAGTCGCCTTCGACCGCGTGCGCTTCACTTACGAGACCAACGCAGGCGCGCGCGTGCTCGAGAACGTGTCCTTCCACATTCGCCCGGGCGAGAAGGTGGCAATCGTCGGGCCGTCGGGGGCGGGGAAAAGCACCGTCTTTCATTTGCTCTTACGGTTTTACGATCCGACGTCCGGAGCGATCACCTTGGATGGCGTTCGGCTCGCGGATGCCGACCCTGCGGAGGTACGCCGGCGCACGGCGCTCGTGCCGCAGGATGTCACGGTGTTTGCCGCGAGCGCGGCCGACAATATTCGCTTCGGCCGGCCGGATGCGAGCGACGCCGACGTCAAGCGCGCCGCTGAACTTGCGCTTGCCGACGAGTTCATCCGGGCGCTGCCGAAAGGCTACGAGACGATGATTGGCGAACGCGGCGTGACGCTGTCCGGCGGTCAGAGACAGCGGATCGCCATCGCCCGCGCCATCCTGCGAGAGGCGCCTCTGCTGTTGCTGGACGAAGCGACATCGGCGCTCGATGCAGAAAGCGAGAAGCTCGTGCAGGCCGCGCTTGAGCGCCTCACGCAGGGGCGCACGACGCTCATCATCGCGCATCGCCTCGCAACGGTTTTATCCTGTGACCGGATCCTGGTGATGGACGAAGGGCGGCTTGTCGAGGAAGGCACGCATGAGAGCCTTGTCGCGAAAGGCGGCCTCTATGCGCGGCTCGCAAAGCTGCAATTCGAGACAGCGTGAGCATCCGCATCGTGGCCGGACCTGATTCGGTCCGTCTCTGACTTGTCATTGCCGCGGCATCGCGCCATGGCCTAATGCCCCAGCGCCTTCACGATGCCTTCGGTCATCTTCTTCGCATCGCCCAACAGCATCATCGTGTTGCTGCGATAGAAGAGCGGGTTGTCGATGCCCGCATAGCCCGATGCAAGCGAGCGCTTGATGAACATGACCGTGCCCGATTTCCACACCTGCAGCACCGGCATGCCGTAGATCGGCGAGGTCGGATCGTCCTCCGCCGCCGGATTGGTGACGTCGTTCGCCCCGATGACGAAGGCGATATCGGTCTGCGAGAACTCCGAGTTGATGTCTTCGAGCTCGAACACCTCGTCGTAAGGCACGTTGGCTTCGGCGAGCAGCACGTTCATATGGCCGGGCATTCGTCCCGCGACGGGATGAATCGCATACTTGACCTCCACGCCCTCGGCCTTGAGCATATCCCCCATCTCGCGCAGCGCGTGCTGCGCCTGCGCGACCGCCATGCCGTATCCCGGCACGATGATCACTTTCGCGGCATTTTTCATCATGTAGGCCGCGTCCTCTGCCGAGCCGAGCTTGACCGGCCGCTGTTCTCCCCCGCCCGCAGGCCCCGCGACTTCGCCGCCGAACCCGCCGAGGATGACGGAGATGAAGCTCCGGTTCATGCCCTTGCACATGATGTAGGACAGGATTGCGCCCGATGAGCCGACCAGCGCGCCTGTGATGATCAAGGCGATGTTGCCGAGCGTGAAACCGATGCCGGCGGCGGCCCATCCCGAATAGGAGTTCAGCATCGAGATCACGACGGGCATGTCGGCGCCGCCGATCGGGATGATCATGAGCACGCCGAGCGCGAATGACAGCAGCGTAATGATCCAGAACGCGAGATAGCTCTCGGTCCTGACGAACCAGACGATCGAGAGGACGAGCAGCGCCGCCAGCGCGATATTGACCGCATGCCGGGCCGGCAGGATGATCGGCGCGCCGCTCATCCGCCCCGACAGCTTCGCGAATGCGATCACCGAGCCGGTGAACGTGACGGCGCCGATTGCGCAACCAATCGCCATTTCGACCAGGCTCGCGCGGTGGATTCCGCCGACTGTGCCGATATCGAACGCGCGTGGCGCATAAAGCGCCCCGGCGGCGACGAGCACGGCCGCCATACCGACGAGCGAGTGGAATGCGGCGACGAGTTCGGGCATCGCCGTCATCGGCACGCGGCGCGCGATCACCGCGCCCGCCCCGCCCCCGAGCGACAGACCGAGCAGGACCATGATCCACGATCCGATGCCGGCGGGGGGGCTGTAAGCCAGCGTGGTGACGATCGCGATGGCCATCCCGATGATGCCCATCAGGTTTCCTTGCCGGCTCGTTTCCGGGCTCGACAGGCCGCGCAGCGAAAGAATGAAGAGCACGCCCGAAACCAGATACAGGAGCGCCACGATATTGGGATTCAAGGTCATTGCCCGCTCCTCACTTCTTTTTCTTGTACATCGACAGCATGCGCTGTGTGACCAGGAAGCCGCCGAATATGTTCACGGATGCGAAGGTGAGCGCGATGAAGCCGAGCGCGCGCGCCAAAAACGTCCCTGCGTCATTGCGCACGAGTTCAACTCCGACCGCCAGCAAGGCGCCGACGACGATAACGGACGAGATCGCGTTCGTGACCGACATCAAGGGCGTGTGCAGGGCCGGAGTGACCGACCAGACGACGTAGTAGCCGACGAACACGGCAAGCACGAAAATCCCGAAGCGGAAAACGAAGGGATCGATCCCGCCCGCTCCGGTCGCATGCGCCGCCGTCGCCAGCGCGGCGGCGGCGGCATCGGCGTAGGCCTGGGCCGCTTCGGCCGCTTGACGCGCGACTTCAGCCGCCGCCTGAGCACGATCAATCGCCTCTTGGGGCGAGATTGCTGTCGCCATGATGGTCCCCCTCAGGCCGCTGTCTTTGGTTGAAAGTTCGGATGCACGATCGCGCCGTCGCGCGTGAGCGCGGTGGCGCGCACGATTTCGTCATCCCAGTTCACGGCTGCTGTCTTCGTGTTCTTGTCGATCAGGATTTCGACGAAGGCGAATAGGTTGCGCGCGTAGAGACCGGAACTGCTGGCGGCAAGGCGACCGGGCACGTTCAGGTGGCCTACGATTTTGACCCCCCCCACATCCGCCACCGCGCCTGCCTTCGCCCCTTCGACATTGCCGCCGCGCTCGACCGCGAGATCGACGATGACCGAGCCCGGCTTCATCGACTTGACCATCGCCTTGCTGATGAGACGCGGCGCAGGCCGGCCAGGGATCAGCGCGGTGGTGATGACGATGTCCTGCTTCTTGACATGTTCGGCGACCAGAGCGGCCTGCTTCGCCTGATACTCTTTCGACATCTCCTTGGCATAGCCGGCGGCGGTCTCGGCCTGCTTGAACTCCTCGTCCTCCACCGCGACGAATTTCGCGCCGAGGCTCTGCACCTGCTCCTTTGCGGCGGGGCGGACGTCGGTGGCGGTGACGATGGCGCCGAGCCGCCGCGCAGTCGCTATCGCCTGCAGTCCGGCAACGCCCGCACCCATGATGAAGATCTTCGCCGCCGGGACCGTGCCGGCCGGCGTCATCATCATCGGTATTGCGCGGCCATATTCGGCGGCGGCGTCGATAACGGCGCGATAACCCGCAAGATTGGCCTGAGACGACAAGACGTCCATCACCTGAGCGCGCGTGATGCGCGGCATCAACTCCATGGCAAAAGCGGTCACGCCGGCATTCGCCAGTTCGCTGAGCGCCGCCTCGTTCCCGTACGGATCCATGATCGCGATCACCAGCGCGCCCTTTTTGTAGAGCGCCATTTCCGCCGTACTGGGTCGCCTGACGCGCAACACCATGTCGGCATCTTTCAAGACATCCGCCTTGGTGCGCGCGATCGTTGCGCCAGCCGCCTCGAACTCGGAATCGAGAACTCCCGACGCAACCCCAGCGCCGGCCTCGATGACGACGTCGGCGCCCAGACCTTTCAATTTCTTGATCGTATCCGGAGTCGCTGCGACGCGCGGCTCGCCCTCGTCGATCTCTGACGGAATCGCAATTTTCATGCTGCCTCCACAACGCCCGGCCGACGGGGTTCGGCAGGCAATCCCCAGAATCTAGCCCCTTCAACGATCAGTGCGGGGGTGCAAAGCGCTGATCAAACGAGAAAGATCGCCATCAGAACCAGAAGCGCCGCGACGATGATGATTCCCCATTTGGTGAGCGTTACGAACGCCTTGTAGGTGCGCTCATGCTCCGGGTAATCGTTGCCCGACGCCTGCCCATAGGTCACATCATGCTCGGCCATTCTCGCTCTCCGGCGAACCAAAACCGGCAGCGGGATTAGCGCAATTACTACGCAAGGGCAATGCGGGGAACTTCGACCAGACCGGGCTTCCGCAGCTCAGTGATGGCTGGAATCGAGCCCGGCCCCGGCAAGCGCCTCGCCTTGGCGTTTCCCGACTGTGGCGACCGAGAAGTCCTGAATGGCTTCGTTGAAGAGCTGATAGAAGTTCAGTTCGGCCCGCAGGTGGAGAAAGACGCCGCCGAGCCCGATGGCCGCCCGGTCCATGAACACGAATTCGCGCGGCACGGTGACCGGCCCGCGCTCCTTCAGCGCGCGATGCACCTCGAAGGCTTGCCGGCGGCCATACTCGGTGGGGCTCACGCCTTCCGCGATGGCCCGAACGCGGTCGGTCAGCAACGGGCCATAGATGAATCGCGCCCAGATGTTCAAGATATCGATCATCTCCCGGCTGAGGTGCCTGAACCCCCAGGTTTCGTAAGCATGCACCACGAGCTCGCGGTCGTCCCGCAGGAGCCCGTGATAGAGATCGACGACGCCGCCGACGAACTTCGGCGGAAAAATACGGATGCACCCATAATCCAGCAGGTTGATTCCCGAGGGCTCCCCGTCGCGCTCGAAAACCGTATAGTTGCCGAGATGCGGATCGCCGTGGATCACGCCGAAGCGGCTGAACGGAAACCACCAGGCGGTGAACATCGCGCGCGCGAGGCGGTTGCGGGTCTCCAGCCCTGTCTTTCTGAAGTTGAGAATGGGCGCGCCTTCGAGCCAATCGAGCGTCAGCAATCGTTTGGTCGACAGTTCCGGCCATGCCACGGGAACATGGATTTGTTCGCTGCCGGCGAGCATTTGGCGGTAGAGCGCGACGTGTTTCGCCTCGCGATGGTAGTCGAGCTCCTCGCGCACCCGCGCGCCGATTTCTTTCGCGATCTCGGTCGTGTCGATCGCCGGATCCATATGCCGGTGGATCGCGAAGATCCATTGCAGCTGCTGGAGGTCAGCCTCGACGGCCGACTGCATGTCCGGATACTGCAGCTTGCACGCAAGCTCGGCGCCGTCGAGCGAGCGAGCGCGGTGCACTTGGCCGAGCGAAGCCGCCGCCGCGGGCTGATGCTCGAAGCTCGCAAACCGTTTTTGCCAGCCGACGCCGAGTTCGGCAGTCATCCTTCGCTTCACGAAGGCCCAACCCATCGGCGGCGCCTCACTCTGCAACTTTTGCAATTCGGCGGCGTATTCCGGCGGGATCGCATCGGGAATGGTCGCCATGAGCTGGGCGACCTTCATGATCGGCCCTTTCAGCCCGCCGAGCGCCGCCGCCAGGTCCGCCGCGTTCTGTGAGCGGTCGAGACCGATGCCGAAGAGGCGAGAGCCGGCGATGCGCGCAGCGACGCCGCCCATATTCGCGCCCACGCGCGCATAGCGCGCCGCGCGAGCGGACAGACGGTTTGCTTCGCGATCCTTCATTCAACGGCCCCGATGATTGCGCTACTTAGGTAACCATCGGAACGCCGATGTCCAGCGCGCGGCGCACGGTCGCAAGCGCACGATTCAAGATCATGCTTTGGAGCCGGCGAGCGAACGCCCGATCTTGGGCCACGTTTCCTTCAGCGTCTTGGCGCCCAGGAAAAGCCCAAGATGACCGCACGGCGCTGTGGTCGTCTTGATCCGCTTCCGGCTTGTGCCGACGCGCCGAGCGATTCCGAACACTTGCCCTTCGGGAGCCGTGTCGTCGTCTCGTCCCGCCAGAAGATGGAGCGGAACGCGGATGTTTTTCGGATCGATTTGTTTGCCAAGCGCAACGAAGCGCCCCTCGGCCAAACGGTTTTCTCGAAAGAGCTGTTCGACCACCTGGAGATAGAAGGCGCCTGGAAGATCGACGGTCCACTCGTGCCAGATGTTGAATCGCGACTGCGCCTCCTGCTCGCGTTTGGAGGATTCCCCGTCGAATTGAAGAATGTCGCGGACCTCTGCCTCATTCGGACGCTGTGGGCTCCAGAACTCGAGCAAGTGCCGTCCGAGAACACGCCCGTCCCCGGCATTGACCAGTTCCTGAAACGCGGCGATGGGCAGATTTTTCGCGAGACGCGAAGGGGTCGAGACGCCGACGGCGATGTCGAGAGGCGCGCCCGCAAGCACAAGATGACGCACCTTGCCTGGAAAGCGCGCTGCAAAGAGGAGCGACATCCAGCCGCCTTGGCAGATTCCGATCAGGTTGACCCGCCCGCCTGCCTCGTCGACCGCTACATTGAGATCGGCCAGATAGGTATCGATGGAAAACAGCCGCATGTCCGGCGTCGCCGAGCGCCAGTCGGTGACGAACAGACGCTCGTGACGCGCCTTGCGGAGCGTGGCGACGAGGCTGTGGCCGGGCGCGAGATCGGCGATGACGGAATTGTGAAGGGCGAAGGGTGCGCAGATGACAGTCGGCACGCCGGCTTGCCCGGAGGAGAAATCCCGAAACTGCATGGTCGGCAATTCGAGCGCGACTGCGTTCCCGGTGGTCCATTGCGGTCTTTCGATTTTGGACTTGCCGTTTCGGGCATCCGCGCGCTGAGCCAACTCGGTCATGGCGGAAGCCGCGGCTTTGCCCGCCGAGGCGGCCGCGAGCCACGGCCAAAAGAAGGATTGCAAGAACCGTTGATCGGCAGCCATCTGTCTTGTCTGTTGCTTGCCTTGCCTCAGTTTACCCGCTGAGGGTGGGCGTCAATCCGAAGAACCGCGAATCCGCCGGAAGACGATCAGTCCTCCATGGTCTCCAACTCGCTGATCAGCCGCTCGATCACAGACAAACCACCGTCCCAGAAGTCAGGATCGAGCGCGTCGAGGCCAAAGGGCTTGAGCAGTTCGGAATGATGTTTGGTTCCGCCCGCGGCCAGCATCTCGAGATAGCGCTTGGCAAAACCCGCGTCGGCCCGCTCGTACACGGCATAGAGCGAGTTCACGAGGCAGTCGCCGAAGGCATAGGCGTACACATAGAACGGCGAATGCACGAAATGCGGGATATAGGTCCAGAATGTCTCGTAACCTTCGCGAAGCTCGATGGCCGGCCCGAGGCTCTCGCCTTGCACCTCGAGCCAAACCTGTCCGAGACGCTCCGGCGTGAGTTCGCCCGCCTTGCGTTCCATGTGCACCCGTCGCTCGAAGGTGTAGAACGCAATCTGCCGCACGACCGTGTTGATCATGTCCTCGACCTTGGCGGCCAGCATCTGCTTGCGCTGCTTCGGTTCGCGTGTTTGCTTCAGCAGCGCGTCGAAGGTCAGCATCTCGCCGAACACGCTCGCAGTCTCGGCAAGCGTCAGCGGCATCGGCGCCATCAGCGCGCCGTTCGGCGCGGCCAGCACCTGGTGCACGCCGTGACCGAGCTCGTGCGCGAGCGTCATCACGTCGCGCGGCTTGCCTTGGTAGTTGAGCATCACATAGGGGTGCACGGACGGCACGGTCGGGTGGGAGAAGGCGCCGGGCGCCTTGCCCGGACGCACAGGTGCATCGATCCATCGCCGCACAAAAAAACGCTCCGCGATCTCGGCCATCGACGGAGCGAAGCCGCGATAGGCGGAGAGCACGGTCTCTTGCGCTTCGTTCCAGGGGATCGTCCGCGTTTCGACCTGCGGCAGCGGCGCATTGCGATCCCAATGCGGCAGGCGGTCCTTTCCGAACCAGCGCGCTTTCAATGCGTAATAGCGATGCGACAGGCGCGGATACGCGTTGCGCACCGCGCTCGCAAGCGCATCGACCACCTCCCGCTCCACACGGTTGGCGAGGTGGCGCGAATCCGCAATATCGCTGAACCCCCGCCAGCGATCGGAGATTTCCTTGTCCTTGGCCAGCGTGTTGGTGATAAGCGCGAAGGTGCGCAGGTTCTCGCCGAAAGTCTGTGCCAGCGCATGCGCGGCTCGTTCGCGCTTCTCCGCCCTCTTGTCCTGCAAAAAATTCAGCGTCGGCTCGAGCGCAAGCCGTTCCCCGTCGACTTCGAAACGCAGCGACGTCATCGTCTCGTCGAACAGCCGATTCCAGGCGGTTCGAGCGGTGATCGACTTCTCGTGAAAGAGTTGCTCGACGCGGTCTTCAAGCTGGTAGGGCTTCTCCTTGCGGACATCCTCGATCCATGGCCGGTAGTGCCCAAGCACGGGGTTGGTCATGGCGCGATCGAGCGCCGCATCGTCGATGCGGTTCAACTCCAGGGTAAAAAAGAGGAGATGCGAGGAGGCCGCCGTGATTCGCTCCTGCACGTCGCCGTAGAACTTGCCATGCACGGAATCGACGGTGTTCGTCGCATAGACGAGACCTGCATAGGAAATCAGCCGCCCAATCAGATCCTCGAGCGCCTCGAAACGGCGAACCGCCTCGGCCAGCGCGTCGCCTGAGTCCACCCGCTCGGCCAATTCCCAAAGCCGGCCCTTATAGGCGGCCTCAAAGGCCGCGCATTCGCTCTCCGCACGCTCGAGATCGCGCGCCACATCCGGCGAGTCGATTCCGGGATAGAGGTCGGTGAGATTCCACTCAGGCAGAGCACCCAGTTCCGGCTTCGGAGCGGCGGCAGTCCTTTCGAGGGCGATGGAGGCGGAGGTCATGGCGGGAAGGTAGGGTCGACGGTTAACGAATTCAAACCAACGCGCGTCCGCAGACAGGCATCGTCGCTTAACAGGGAATTAAGCCTCGCCAAGCGAAGGTGGCCCGATTTGGTACGCCGTCCGCGAAGGAACCGTAATGCCGAAAGTGATTCTGGTTGTCGACGACGATCCCGTGCAACGCCGCCTGCTCGACGTCATGGTTCGGCGTTTCGGCTATGAGCCTCTGCTCGTCGACGGCGGGGAGGCTGCGATCAAAGCCCTGAGCGATGCCCAGAGTCGAATCGAGCTTGTCGTCCTCGATCTGGTCATGCCCGACCTCGACGGCCTCGGCGTTTTGGCGCGAATGAAGGAAGCCGGACTGACGCAGCCCGTCATCGTCCAGACCGCGCATGGCGGGCTCGACAACATCGTCTCTGCGATGCGCGCCGGAGCGGTCGATTTCGTGGTGAAGCCCGTCGGACCCGAACGCCTGCAGGTATCGCTTCAGAACGCCCTGTCGAAGCGCGCGCTCGAGACCGAGGTGACGCGCATCAAGCGAAGCCGCTCCGGCACGCTCGCCTTCGAGGATATCATCACAACCGACGAGCGGATGACGGGCGTGTTGCGCCTCGCTGAGAAGGCCGCCGCTTCGACAATTCCCGTCCTGATCGAGGGCGAGTCCGGCGTCGGCAAGGAGATCATTGCGCGCGCGATTCACGGCTCAGGGCCGCGCCGGACAAAGCCTTTCATTGCAGTGAATTGCGGGGCAATCCCGGAGAACCTCGTCGAGTCGACCCTGTTCGGACACGAAAAGGGCGCCTTCACGGGAGCAAGCGAGCGCCATCCGGGCAAGTTCGTCGAAGCCTCGGGTGGCACGCTGTTCCTGGATGAAATCGGTGAACTGCCCCTCTCTGCGCAGGTCAAGCTGCTGCGGGCGCTACAAGAGGGTGAAGTGGACCCTGTCGGAAGCCGCAAGTCCGTGAAGGTGGACGTGCGGGTCGTCTCGGCCACCAATCGAAGTCTCATGGAGGCGGTGCGCCAAGGCGCTTTCCGCGAGGATTTGTTCTACCGCTTGCACGTCTTTCCCATCACCGTGCCGCCGCTTCGCGAACGCCGCGGCGACATCCCGGAACTTCTTCGCCACTTTCTGATCCGCATTGCGGCCGAGGAGGGCAAACGCGTGCGCTCCGTGAGCGCGGACGCGGTCGAGGTGCTTTCGTCGTTCGCTTGGCCTGGCAATGTCCGCCAGCTCGAGAATGCGGTGTTTCGCGCCGTGGTGCTCGCCGAAAGCGACGAGATCAGCCTGTCCGAATTCCCCCAGATCAAGGCCCAGCTTGGCGGTCGGCCACAGGAGGAGGCAGCAGTTCGCGCGGGCGGCGAGCCACCGCCGAAAGCTGCACCGATCATTCTGGATAGTCCTGCCATTGCGCCGGGATTAACGGAACGCCATGCGGGGCTTGATAGCCTCTTACTCGATTCCCAGGGCGAAATGCGCCCGATGGAAGAGATCGAGGCGGATACGATCCGCTTCGCCATCTCCCATTACCGTGGGCAGATGTCGGAGGTCGCCCGCCGCTTGCGGATCGGCCGGTCGACACTTTATCGTAAATTGAAGGATTTGGGGTTCGAATCGGGCAATCTGGCGGCCCCGGATTCAGAGATCGTGTCTGGCCGGTGACACCCGGTTCCAAATCGCGGGAATGTGCATTATGTCGCGTTGAAAGCCCTCGCGCGGCCAAGTTCTCGTGTGTACTGATGACTGTTTCGCGAGATCCGCGAACAACAGACGTGTTGTTTCGTTGTGGTACAGGCGTTTCGGACCCTAGGAGGACCTCATGCGCAGCCGTCGTGGCAGTGGCATTTTGTGCGGCACTGCTCTAGTGCTCATCGCGACCGTAACGTCCGCACTGGCGACTGCGCCTGACGAAAGCGCCGCCGCCATAGAAGCGCGCGTCCCTCTCCCCGAGCCGGCCGATGTCCCGCTGCTGACTCCCGCCAACATCGGCGCGCCAACAGGCTCGGCGGCGCCGACTCCAGCGGCGCCAGCGCAGCGCGCCCAGGAACCCGCAAAGGACACGCGCCCGGCGCTTGCGTCGAGCCTGTCGGCGGCAGACCTGCCCGTGGCCGAGAAGCTCCGCGACGTCGTGACCGGCCGACTCGACCGGCTGGCCGACCGCCGCAAGGAGCGATCGGCCATCGAAACCTTTTATGTCGCCCGCGGTTTTGCCCCACTGTGGATCGAGAACACCGCAGCCAATGCGCGTGCCAAGGCGGCGATCGCCCGATTGAAGGCGGCAGACGCCGACGGCCTTGATCCGTCCGATTACCGGATCCCGGACTTCGGCGACCGGCCCGAGCAACTCGCCGAAGCTGAAATTCGCCTGACGCTCGCCGCCCTGACCTATGCCCGCCACGCCCAGTCTGGCCGTGTGCATCCGTCGCGTTTCGCCAGCAACACCGGCATCGACGTGAACCCGCCGGTTCCGGAGCCCACAGACATCCTCGCCAAGATCGCCGAAGCCAAGGACGTCGCTGCGGCGCTCGAGGAATTCAATCCGCCACATGCCGGTTACAAGGCGCTCCGGGCGAAGCTCGCCGACGTGCGCGGGCGTAGCTCCGACAAGGGCTCGCAGATTCCCGGCGGGCCGCAGATTCGCCCCGGCACAAAGGACGAGAGAATCCCGCTCATCCGCGAGAAGCTTGGACGGGGGGACAACGGCGACACGACCTATGACGCAAAGCTCGTCGAAGCCGTGAAGGCGGTTCAACAACGTGCCCGCATGAAGCCGACCGGCATCATCGGCAACGGTACGATCGATGCGCTCAACGGGCCGCGCCGGGACCGCGACGCGGGCATCATCATTTCGAACATGGAGCGCTGGCGCTGGCTGCCACGCGATCTCGGCCAGACCTATGTGATGCTGAACATCCCCGAATTCGCCGTGCGTATTGTGAACGGGGGCAAGACAACGTTCCAGACGCGCGTTGTCGTTGGAAAGCCGACGACGCCGACACCGGTGTTTTCTGACGCAATGGAGAACATCGTCGTGAATCCGACCTGGCACGTGCCGGAATCGATCATCTACGGCGAATACCTGCCGGCCATGCACGGCGATCCCGCGGTGCTCGAGCGCATGGGTCTGCAGATGGACCAGAATGCGGACGGATCGATCGCGATTCGCCAACCACCCGGGCCGAAGAACGCGCTGGGGCGCATCAAGTTCAACTTCCCGAACCGCCACGCCGTATACATGCACGACACGCCGGACAAGCATCTTTTTGCGCACGACAAGCGCTCCTACAGCCACGGCTGTATGCGAATCCAGAATCCCTCGATGTTCGGTGAGGTGCTCCTCTCACACGCCCTGCCCGGCCAGGGATATACCGCCGCTCGATTGGAGCAGATGTATGGGACGACTGAGCACCAGCTCAAGTTCCGGACTCTTGTCCCCGTGCACATCACGTACATGAACGCGTATGTGGACGATGCGGGCACGCTGGTGATCCGCGAGGATCTCTATGGCATCGACGGAAGGCTCCAGGCCGCCTTGCGTGACGAAGATCGTCGCGTTGCCGACATCGCGGTGCCGCAACGCCAGAGTCCGACATCGAACGCGCGCGCCGCCTACTATGCACAATTCGGCAATGGCAACTTCTTTGGCAACGGCTTGGGTTACAGTCGGCCTCCAGGCGCGATCAACGGGCAGCGCTACTATCGCGAACCATCGTTCTTCGGCCTTTTCAGGTAAGCCGGAACCGTTCGCTGCAGCGCTAGCTGTTTTCTCCAGGGGGCGCTTCGCCCCTGGCGCGTTTTCGCCACATTCAATGCTTACCCAATGACTTATGGGGGGATGGGGAAACGCTAAACCGGCGTTAACCGGTCCCGGTCTAGACCTCGACAGCCTTCTTCTTCCGCGGTGGGGATGCCGCGGGTCTTGCGAAGTCTAACGGAAGATCATCGGTGCCGGTTGTAAGCGCGCGGAAGGCCGATCTTTCTCGCTTTGCGTCTCGGGCGCTCGCGTGCGCCGGCGTCGCGGCTATCATGCTCCCGTTGACCTCCGCGAGATTGCAGAACGCCATCGCAAACGGCGACACGCGCTCCCTCGCATTCCATCATATTCACACCAAGGAAGAGCTCACCGTCACGTTCAAGCGCGAAGGACGTTACGATGAGGACGGGCTGAAGAAGCTCAATTGGCTGCTGCGCGACTGGCGCCGTGACGAGCAGACGGCAATGGACCCGAAACTCTTCGACATTGTGTGGGAGCTGCACCGCGATCTCGGCTCGAAGGAGCGCGTGCACATCATCTCCGCCTATCGCTCCCCGCAGACGAACGCGATGCTGCGACGGCGCGGGCGCGGCGTCGCCAAGCAAAGTCAGCACATGGCCGGCAAGGCGATGGATTTTTTCATCCCGGGTGCGCCGCTCGAGGAGGTTCGCGCCGCCGGCTTGCGACTCGAACGCGGGGGGGTCGGCTACTACCCAACCTCCGGTGCGCCGTTCGTCCACGTCGATACCGGGAGCGTCCGCCATTGGCCGCGCATGACTCCGGACCAGCTTGCGAAGGTCTTCCCGAACGGCCGGACGGTGCATCTGTCGACCCAAGGACCGATGCCGAACTACACCTTGGCTCTGGCGGATCTAGAACGCCGCGGTGACGCGGCGACGCGCGCGACAGTGGAGGAGACCCAGGAGTCTTCCGGCTCCAGTCTCGCCAGCAAATCCAAACGCTTCCTTGCAAAGCTCTTCGGCTTCGAATCCGAAGAGGATGACGAGGAGGTGGAAACGCGGCCGGCGGCTTCCAAGCAGGTTGCGGCGGCGATACCGGTTCCGCCGGCCCGTCCTCGTATCGTGTCGGCAACCCTTGCGCCGGCTCCGCCGTCACGCCCGCATCCAACCGCCGAGTTTACGCTCGCGTCGGCGGCATCAGCGCCCGCTTCAGCACCGCAGACGCCCTCCGATGTGATCGACGCACGTGGCTTCTGGCGCGGGGCGGCTTCACCGGACCAGCCGACCGGTACGAGTGGACAGCGTCTCGTATGGCAGACAGGCCCGGAAGGCCGTGCCGTTGACCGCCCACCCGCGCCGATCCGGATCCGGACCGACCCCCTGGACCCGGACCAGACAGCCAGCGTCGCGCGCTGGCCGACGGGCGACCATAGCGATGCGCCGGATCGCGTGCCGACCGATATCGCTCTCGCCTACGCCGCAAACGTGCCAGGGGACGTGCCCGTGACGCGTGCTTCCCCGATGGGAACGCCGCGGCCGGCCTGGCAGCCCCCTTCGCGGCCCGCACCGCAGCCAGCGGCAGCCCTGCCCTTCTCACCGCTCCCCGCCGTTACGGCGAAGGTTGGCCACCGCTATAACGACCCTTGGCTGCGAGGAGTCATCGTGGCGCCGAGTGTTCACTATTCCATGAGCGTGGCGGTCTTCGGGTCGCCTGACTACCGCGAGCTCCGCCCGTTGATGCACAAGCCAAGCACGGTCGTAGCGATGGTTTTTTCCGCCGACCCAAACTTGGGGATGACATCCACCCGGTTCACCGGCTCCGCGGTGAACTTCATGTCGACCGTCAGTTTTGGCCAGCTCACCGCGACGCTGCACTGACCCGCGAGGCTCGTTTCACTTGGTCATGCCGAGCGCCTGCAAATAGGTCTCGAGGATCGCTTCCTGCTCCTGCCGCTCTTCGGCATCCTGCTTTCGCAGCCGCACGACCGTGCGCAGCGCCTTGGTGTCGTACCCGTTTCCTTTTGCCTCGGCATAGACGTCGCGGATGTCGTCGGAGAGCGCTTTCTTCTCCTCTTCCAGCCGCTCGATACGCTCGACAAAGGCTTTCAGTTGATCCTTGGCGACGCGGGCTGCGGCTGTCATCGGGCAAGCACTCCTGACAATGGGGACCGCGACGCAGGCGCGCCGGGCCATCTGCTTGGAAAAAATGGACGTCCGGGTCAAGCCGGAGGCTCGACCGTCCACAGCCCTCACGCGGCGGGTTCAGTGCTGGTGTGGATGCGACTTGGCGAAAGCAGCGCGCTGCTCGGCGGTCGCATCCTTTTGATGCTTGGCGCGCCATTCCTCGTAGGGCATGCCATAAACAATCTCGCGGCTTGCGTCCTTGCTCATGGCGAGACCGCGCGCGTCGGCTGCCTCCTTCATCCAATTGGAGAGGCAGTTGCGGCAGAAGCCAGCCAAATTCATGAGATCGATGTTCTGCACGTCGCTGCGCTCGCGCAAGTGCTCGACGAGGCGCCGGTACACGGCGGCTTCGAGTTCGATCCTGGTTTTCTCGTCCAACGTCGCCTCCATCGGCTGTTCTCTATAGCCGCGAAGCCCGGCATCTTCCACAGGCTTCTCGCAAACGAGATAAGGCCCGCCGCAGCCGCGGCGAGCCATCTCTCCAGCCCTGAATTACCCGCGAAGCGCCTCCAAAACACGTTCTGCGGTGAAAGGCGCGCTGCGCAGCCGCTTGCCCGTGAGCGCGAAGACAGCGTTCGACACCATCGGAATGGCGGTCGGGACGCCGACCTCTCCAACCGGCAGCGGCATCTCGCCGCTCCTGATGACCTCGACGCGGATCTGCGGCGCTTCGGACATGCGCAGAACCTGGTAGTCGTGGAAATTGTGCTGCTCCACGAGCCCGTCCTTGATCGTGATCCGCTCTTTCAGCGCGCTGCCCAGCCCGAAGATCAACGAGCTTTCGACTTGGGCAACGATATTGGCCGGCTGCACGGGCAGACCGACATCGACGGCGCACCACACATCGTGCACGCGGATCTTGCCGGTTGCGCGGTCGAGCGACACTTCTGCGACCGAGCTGACCAGCGAAAACCCGACCGGAGGCGCGCCGAGCTTGCCGAAGGCAATGCCCAACGCGCGGCCTTCGCGCTTGCGGCCCCAATCGGCCATCTGCGCCGCCTTCTCGACGACCTGCTTCGCCCGCGGGTCCTTCAGCAGCGCCAGCCGATACGCGACGGGATCCTGTCCGGCATCTTGCGCAAGCTCGTCGATAAAGGCCTCGACGGCGAAGTTGGTCGGGCCGAAGCCGATCCCGCGCCAGGCCGAAACTCGGACGCCGCGCTCCTCGTAGATGTGGTCGGCGACATGTGCGGGAACATCGTAGTGCGGCAGATCGGCGCCCGCGAAGACGATGTGATCGACGCCCTTCTGGGCGTCCATCCGCGCTTGCCCGTAGAGATACGGAACCACCGGATCGGCGGCGATCCGATGCCGCCAGCCGAGAACCTTTCCGCTTGCATCCATCCCGGCTTCGATCCGCTGCGCGGTCATCGGCCGGAAGCGGCCGCAGGCGACGTCGTCGTCGCGGCTTTGGATCATCTTGACCGGCCTGCTCACCGCCTTTGACAGAAGCACGGCATCGACCACGTATTCGACGAAGGCCCTTCGTCCAAAACCGCCGCCCATCGGCAGGTGATGGAAGGTCACTTTCTCGGGCGCGACGCCCGCCGCTTTCGCCGCCTCGGCGACCGCCTTCGTCGGCCACTGCGTGCCGGTCCAAACCTCGACGCCGTCTGGCCTCACCCAGGCCGTGCAGTTGTGCGGCTCCATTTGCGCGTGATAGACATAGTCCGTCGTGTAATCGCGCGCGAGCGTGCGCGCCGCGCCAGCGATCGCTGCGTTCGCATCTGCGGTCTGCCGTCCGACAACGCCCTTTGCCGCAGGGTCGCGCACATGCGCGAGATATTCCTGCAGGTTCTTCTCCGAGTTTACGCCCGAGCCCGGCGCATCCCGCCACTCCGCCTTAAGCTTGTGTCGGGCGGCAAAGACGGCTTCGACGGTCGTACCGATGATGCCGACGCCGTGGTCCAGAGCAATGACCTCGACGATGCCGGGATGGCTCTTGATGTCGTCGCGGTTGAATGATTTCGGGCCCGAACCTCGTACCGGCGCGCGAGCGAGCGTCGCGTAAAGCATTCCCGGCACTTGCACGTCGCTCGCATAGATCAGCTTGCCGGTCACTTTCTCAGCAATGTCGACCGGCGGAACGTCCCTGCCAATCAAGCGAAAGCGGCTGATGGGCTTCAGCTCCTCCGGTTTGATCTCGGGCAGCTTGTCGGGAACCTCGGCAAAGGCCGCGATTTCGCCGTAGCCGATTTTGCGACCGCTCACCGCATGCACAACCATGCTGGGCTCGGTCGTCAATTCCGAAGCCGGCACGGTCCAGCGTTTCGCCACCGAATCGATAAGCACGCGGCGCGCCTGCGCGCCGGCCATGCGGCACGGCATCCAATAGCCGCGCACGCTCAGGCTCGCGACAACGAGCTGTGACCGCAGAACCGGGTGATCGTAAACCGGCGCGACCGGGGCCTGCTGCACTTTTACCTTCAACCAGTCGGCATCTAATTCTTCCGCGACGATCAGCGGCAAAGACGTATTGACGCCTTGTCCCATTTCCGCCGCCGGGCACGTAATGGTGATTGTTCCGTCCAGGGCGATGTGCACATACGCGTTTAGTTTGCCGCCGGTGTTTGCAAGCGCCGTTTCAGGGCCGAGATCAAGCGTCCCCCCGATTGCAAACGCAAAGGAGAGCCCCGTCGTGCCTGCCAGCATCTCGCGGCGATTCAGACGCGGTCCGATCGAATTCATGTCTCGCAGCGTCATGGCTCAACCCTCCTGCGCCGCGCGCTCGATGGCGCGCACGATCCGTGGGTAGGTTCCGCAGCGGCAGATGTTGCCGTCCATGTGCTGGATGATCTGTTCGCGCGTCGGCTTCTTGTTCGTCGCCAGCAGCTCCGCGGCCTGCATGATCTGACCCGACTGGCAATATCCGCACTGGGGCGTCTGCTCGTTCATCCATGCTCTTTGCAGCGGGTGCAGTCCGTTCTCGGACAGCCCTTCGATGGTCGTGACCCTCTTGCCTTGTGCCTGGCCGACGGTCGTCTGACATGAGCGTGCAGCCTTGCCGTCCAGATGTACCGTGCACGCTCCGCAGAGCCCCGCTCCGCAACCATACTTTGTGCCGGTCAGCTTCAAATGCTCGCGCAGCGCCCACAACAGCGGCGTATCGGCCTCAACCGCGAGGCTGACGGCCTTGCCATTGACAGAGAACGAAATGGCCATACGGCCCTCCTTCGGTTGCGTTTCCAGTCGTCGCCGGCGTGTCCCAACGGGCGGCCGGTTCTCAATATTGAAGCCTGCCGATGATCCGACATCGCGGCTGAGCACAGCACGGGCAATCATGGTACGCATGATGCCGCTTAGGCAATAGCGCCGCCCATTCGCCGCACGATGGAACACAAGGTCCGGAGCGCTCCATGCCCCGATGCGGAGGGCTTCGTGGCAATCATGGGGCGACGATGAAGATCCAGGATGGTCGGAGTTTCGCCCCCGCCTTGCTGGCGCTCGTGCTCGGAGCCGTGGCGATGGGCGCGTCGCCGATCTTCGTCAGGCTGGCCGATGTCGGGCCCTACGCGAGCGCCTTTTGGCGCACCGCCCTGGCTCTTCCGTTTCTCTGGGCCTGGGCGCGGCTGGAAATCCGCAAGACGCGTGTGCCGCCGCGGCTTGCCTTGCCGGTCGTGCTCGCCGGTCTCTTCTTCGCCGGCGATCTCTTCTTCTGGCACTTGGCGATCCTGAGTACGACCGTGGCCAACGCGACGTTCTTCGCCACCATGACCCCGATCTGGGTCGCGATCGGCGCATGGCTTCTCCTCTCGGAATCTCTGGGCCTGCGCACGCTTATAGGAATGGTCCTGTGTTTCCTTGGCGGATTCGCCCTCGTGGGTGACAGCTACAGCTTTGCCCCGCAGCGGATCACGGGCGACGTCTTCGGCCTGATCACTTCGTTCTTCTTCGGAGCTTATATGCTGGCGATGCGCGCCGGACGCTCGGTTCAAGGCCCGGCGCAACTGACCTTCCTGTCGACCGCGGTGACGTCGGCCTGTCTTCTGCTGGTTGCGCTTTGGCTCGAGCCGACGATCTTGCCCCGCACGCTCAATGGCGTGGCGATCCTGCTCGGCCTGGCGTTGATCTCCCAGGTCGGCGGCCAAGGGTTGCTCGCAGTGGCTCTCGGAACCTTGCCCGCCACCTTCTCTGCGCTTGTCATTTTCATCGAGGCGATCGCCGCCGCAGCCTTTGGCTGGATCGTGCTCGGCGAGGCGCTCGGCGCCTTGCAAGCTGTTGGCGGCGCCATGATCCTTGCCGGCATCGCGGTGGCGCGGCCACGTACTGGCCAGCCTGCGCGCGCCTTTATTTCGCCAATCGAGCCCCGTCGTTAGCGCCTGCGCCACGGTGTTGACTGACTTGCAAACCGGCGCAACAAAGTATCGTCCGTCCTCGCAAACGACACCGCCTGCTTGAAGCAAGACCACACCATGACATGGTCCATGACCGTTGCGCGCGCGGCCTTCTTGGCGCTCGCCCTCGCAACGAACTCGGCGAGTGCGGCGCTTGCGGACTTCAGGCTGTGCAACAACACCGGCAGCCGCGTCGGGGTTGCTGTCGGCTACAAGGACGGCGACGGCTGGACTACCGAAGGTTGGTGGAATTTATCGGCCCGATCTTGTGACACTCTGATGCGCGGCGCCCTTGTCGCGCGCTTTTATTACGTTTACGCCGTTGATTACGACCGCGGCGGCGAATGGTCAGGCAAGGCTTACATGTGCACACGCGACAAGGAATTCACGATCCGCGGTATCGAAGACTGTCTCGCCCGTGGTTTTGATCGGACCGGCTTCTTCGAAGTGGATACCGGGGAGCAACGCTCCTGGACGGTGCAATTGACCGACTCCGCCGAGACCGGCGCACGGGCCGTCAGCCCGCAGCCGGCGCCGCTCGCTCCGACGCCCCCCGCAGCCGCGCCCGCCCAGCCGCGAGGGCAGACGCGGTGAGACGTCATCGGCGTACCAAGATCGTTGTCACGCTTGGGCCGTCGTCATCCGATCGCGCGATGATTGCCCGGCTGTTCGCGGCCGGGGCGGACGTCTTTCGCATTAACATGAGCCACACGGCGCATGACAAGATGCGTGATCTCATTGCCGTGATACGATCTGTGGAGAAGGAGTACGAGAGACCGATCGGCATCCTCGTCGACCTGCAGGGCCCCAAGCTGCGCGTCGGCACGTTTCTGGAGGATAAGGTTCAGCTGACGCAAGGCGCGAGTTTCGTGCTCGATTCCGATCCGAAACCAGGCGACCAGACTCGCGTTCACCTGCCCCATCCGGAAATATTGGAAACTTTGGAGCCTGGTCACACCGTCTTGCTCGACGACGGAAAAATCCGTTTGACCGTCACCGAAGCGTCGCCGCGGCATGCGACGACGCGCGTCGAGGTCGGCGGACCGTTGTCCGCGCGCAAGGGCGTCAGCCTTCCCGATACCACCATCGGCTACGGTGCGCTCACACCGAAGGATCGCTCCGATCTCGAGGCCGCTCTTGATGCCGGCATCGACTGGATCGCTTTGTCCTTCATTCAGCGGCCGGAGGACATCGCCGAGGCGAAGAAGATCACCCGCGGTCGCGCCGCGGTGATGGCCAAGATCGAGAAGCCGCAGGCGATCGCCCATCTCGGCGAGATCATGGACCTGACTGACTCGCTGATGGTCGCACGCGGCGATCTCGGCGTTGAAATGCCGCTGGAAAAAGTACCGAGCCTGCAAAAGCAGATGACACGCATCGGCCGGCGCGCCGGAAAGCCGATCGTTGTTGCGACACAGATGCTTGAATCCATGATCACCAATCCGGTGCCGACACGCGCGGAAGTATCGGACGTGGCGACAGCCATCTACGAGGGCGCCGATGCCGTGATGCTGTCCGCAGAATCCGCCGCAGGCCGCTACCCGGTCGAGGCGGTCACGATGATGAACAGAATCGCCGAAGAGACGGAGAAAGATCCGAACTACCGCGCTATCATTCAGGCGCAACGCGCCGAGCCCGAGGCCACAGGAGCTGACGCGATTGCCGCCGCGGCGCGCCAAGTCGCCGAAACGCTGGATCTCTCTGCGCTTGTTTGTTGGACGAGTTCTGGCTCGACGGCCCTGCGCGTGGCGCGAGAGCGCCCGAAGCCGCCCGTCGTGGCCATCTCTCCCAACGTTTCGACCGGCCGCAGGCTCTCGCTGGTATGGGGCGTGCACTGCATCGTCGCCGAGGACGCGCGCAATCAGGACGACATGGTGGAACGCGCATGCCGCATGGCCTTCAAAGATGGATTCGCCAAAGCGGGGCAACGCATCATCATCGTGGCGGGCGTGCCGCTCGGCACGCCCGGCGCGACCAATATGGTGCGCATCGCCTTTGTCGGCGCTGATGTCATCGGCGACGTGTGAACGAACGCGCTCCGGAGCGAAAGAGGCCCAAAACCGAACCGGTTTTCGCAAACCACCTCAGGACAATCAGATATCGCGCCCTTCGACCTTCTCCGTCAGGGTCTTCACCAGGTCCGGAAGCCGCTGCAGATGCGGGTGGACTTCAAGCGCACGCCGGTAAGCATCGAGTGCCCGCTTCTCCTGGCCGATCTCCTGCAGGATCATGCCAAGACCTGACAAGGCGGCGAAATGCCTGGGCTCGCGTGCCAGCACTTGGCGCAGATCGGCAAGCGAACGCCCGAAATCCTTCTTCATGAAGTGTATTGTGGCGCGCCTGTTCCAGCCCTCGACATAATCGGGTTTTAGTTCCAGGACGGAATCGAGAACCCGCAGCGCGAGGTCGAGATCTTTCCGGTCGGTGGCGGCCTTCACGCGGCTCATCAGGAGGTCGGTCGTGTCGCTCCCGGACGAAACCCAGAGAGCCCAGATCCGATCCTCGACATGCTTGGCCGCGTCGGCGTCAGGAGCCGCCTTAAGCGCCTCGAAGAGATAATCGAGGTTCTTGGTCCGATCCCCTCGAGCGGCGCGCGGAAGCTTGCCTTCGGGAGCAGCCCAGCCCCTCTGGCCGGAGTGAGGATCGGCTTGCGCCGCTGCATGATTCACCGGCATCGCCAGCGAAGCCGCGACCAGAAGCAACGCCGATGCGAATGCCGCGCGCATAGCGGCAATGTAATTCAGCCGCGCAAGAGCGCAACAATCTCCGCTTCAATGCTGCGTGAAAACAGGACGAACCCCGGCGCTAGCCCTGCCGGGCCTTGAAGCGTCGCTGGACCTTGTTGATCACATAGACCCGACCCTTGCGCCGCACGAGCCGGTTCGCACGATGACGCGCGCGCAATGATTTCAGCGAGTTACGAACTTTCATGGCGGTAATTCCTGTGAGCTGGCGGAACGACCGCGCTCCCATTCGAGCCGGCTAGATAGAAAGCTTGCTGCCTGCTGTCAAATCGGTGTCCGGGCTCAGCACATATGAGACGCGGGGGTCTCGTTGGCTCGGCGTCGTTTGAGGTACTCGGAGGGCGTGAGGCCGGCAAGGGCTCCGTGCGGCCTGTGGTGATTGTAGAGAT
>JALHLQ010000008.1 GCA_022844485.1 Xanthobacteraceae bacterium | reverse complement strand
GCGAATGTCAAATCCAAAACTCCACTAGCAATTTGAATTTGCTAGTGGTCCTTCGATTCTAACATTCGCAAAATGGCCTGCCGCAACGGGATGCGAATGTTAGAATCGGACCACTAGCGGAGCGGCGCGGCCGAAGAGCAAGACAGAACAACCCGGGCCCGGTGGGCGACCGGACCCGGACCGGAGCGTCGCATACGCGATTCTAGTAGCGCGTCGTCGTGCCGCGCTCGGCGCGGACCTCTCCTTCGGAGAAGGCCATCGACAGCGGATAGAGCTGCCACAAGGCCGACAGCCCGACCAGGATATAGACGATCTTCGACAAGGCTGCTGTCTGGCCACCGAAGATCGCTGCGACCAGGTCGAAATTGAAGAACCCGACCAGGCCCCAGTTCACCCCGCCGATGATGATCAGGATCAGGGTGATGATGTTGATTGTTCTCATATTTGGCACTCCAGAAATATGTGGGCCCGAACGCCCCCATTCACCGGGCCATAAGCAAAGAGGCAAATAATTGGTTCCGCTGCGGTGCGGGAGTCGGCTGAATGTCGCATGAGCTGCGATCGGAGCGGTTGACTTCGGCCGCTTTGCATCGTCGGATTGCAGACGCGGGCGCAAGTCCCCGAATTTGAGCCGGTAGGCGCGGGCCATGAGGGGATCAAGGGGCATTGATGGCTGACACTGTTCTCGTCTCCGACGACGGCCCGATCCGCACCGTGCGGATGAACCGGCCGGAAAAGAAGAACGCTCTCACGCACGACATGTACGTGGCGCTGGCGACGGCGCTGGAAGACGCCGACCGGAACCCCGCGCTGCGCTGCCTGTTGATCGCCGGGGCGCCGGGCGCGTTTTGCGCCGGCAACGACCTGCAGGATTTTCTGAAGGCAGCGATGGGCGGGGAGGGGCTTGGGCAGCCGATCATCCGCTTCCTTCACGCGCTGGCACGCCGCAAGACGCCGATGGTGGCGGCCGTCCAGGGCGTGGCCGTCGGTGTCGGAACCACCCTGCTGCTGCATTGCGACCACGTGGTCGCCGGGATCGGCGCGCGGCTCTCGACTCCCTTTGTCAGTCTCGGCCTGGTCCCTGAAGCGGCATCGAGCCTGCTCGCGCCCCGCCTCATGGGGCATGCCAGGGCGTTCTCCTTGCTCGTGCTCGGTCACCCGCTCGACGCCGTCGCGGCGAAGGAGGCAGGATTGGTCAACGCGGTCGTCTCGCCGGGCGAGGTGGAGGACGAAGCGATGAAGGCCGCCCGCGCGATCGCGGCGCTGCCGCCGGAAGCGGTCTTTGCCGCACGCCGCCTGATGCGCGGTGATGTCGAGGAGATTGTCCGCCGCATCGACGAGGAGGCGGACGAGTTCAAGCACCGCCTGCAGTCGCCGGAAGCGCGCGCGGCCTTTGAGGCGTTTCTCAAGCGGAAGAAGTAGGCGCTCATTGCCCCCTTTGAAGGGGGCAATGAAGATCGTCACAGCGGCCTCAGACCCGCTTCGATGCGCGCGCGCCGCTCCTCGAGGAACGGCGGGAGCGACAGCCGCTCGCCCAGCGCCTCGATCGGCTCGTCGGTGGCGAAGCCCGGCCCGTCGGTTGCGATTTCGAACAGGATGCCGTTGGGCTCGCGGAAATAAAGGCTCTTGAAATAGAAGCGGTCCACCGGTCCCGAATTCGGAACGCGGAGATCGGTGAGGCGCTTCGCCCAGGCGGCATATTGCTGGTCGTCCGGCGTGCGGAAGGCGACATGGTGGACGCCGCCGGCGCCCGGCTGCGCCATCGGCGCATCGGGTTCGACGGCGACATGCAATTCGGCCGCCGGTCCGCCCTCGCCCATTTCATACACATGCACGCGGTTGGCTTCGTTCTCGGGATGCGGATAATCGCGCACCGTCCGCATGGCCATGAGGCGCGTGAGCACCATGTCGGTCGGATCGAGTCTCGGCACGCTCATGGTGATCGGTCCGAGCCCGCGGATCTGGCGGTCTGCGGGAATTGGGCTGCGCGTCCAAGGATGCGCTTCGCCGATCCCGCCGTCGTCCACCAAGCTCAGGCGCTGCCCCTCCGGATCTTCGAAGTCGAGCGTGTGGCGGCCGTCGCGCTTGCCGATGTCGCCGACCGGGACGCCTTTTTCGGAAAGCCGCTTTCGCCACCACGCGAGGGAGTCCATCCCCGCGACGCGCAGCGCCGTACGGGTGATCGCATGCGTTCCGCGCCGCTCGCGCTCGACCGGCCAATCGAAAAAGGTCAGGTCCGATCCGGGCGAGGCGAGCCCGTCGGCGTAGAAGAGGTGATAGGCGCTGGTGTCGTCCTGATTGACGGTCTTCTTCACCAGCCGCATTCCGAGCACGTCCGTGTAGAAAGCCTTGTTGCCCGGCGCGTCGGCCGAGACGGCGGTCAGATGGTGGATGCCGGTCAATTGCATGGGTCGCCTCCGTGTGCGGATCATCTAGGCGGCGGCCCCCGGGGAGGGGAGGTCATTGGCCGCAAGCCGACCTTGCGCGGATGCGGGGAGTTGACGCGCGCACCCAAAAAAGGGTGGGGTGCGGCGGGATGGAGGAAGTTCATGTCGCTCAAGGGTAAGACGCTTTTTGTCACCGGCGCCTCGCGGGGCATCGGCCTCGCCATCGCGCTGCGCGCGGCGCGCGACGGCGCGAACGTCGCGATTGCCGCCAAGACGGACGCTCCGCATCCAAAACTGTCCGGCACGATCCACACCGCCGCCAAAGAAATCGAAGCGGCCGGCGGAAAGGCGCTGCCGCTTGTCGTCGACGTGCGCAGCGATGACGCCGTCAAGGACGCGATCGACAAGACCGCCGCAGCCTTCGGCGGCATCGACATCGTCGTGAACAATGCCAGCGCCATCCAGGTCACCCCGGTCGCGCAGACCGATATGCGCCGCTTCGACCTGATGCACGCGATCAACACGCGCGGCACCTTCATGGTCTCCAAGTTCGCATTGCCCTATCTCGAACACGCCGCGAACCCGCATATTCTGATGCTTTCGCCGCCGCTCGACATGCAGGAAAAATGGTTTGCCGGGCGCACCGCCTATGCGATCGCCAAGTTTGGCATGAGTCTCGTCGTGCTGGGGCTCGCCGGCGAGACGCGCGGCAAGATCGGCGTCAATGCGCTCTGGCCGCGCACGACGATCGCCACCGCGGCGGTGCGAAACCTCCTTGGCGGCGATGCCATGATGCGCGCCTCCCGCACGCCGGACATCCTTGCCGACGCGGCCTATGCGATCTTCGGCAAGCCGGCCAAGAGCTTTACCGGCCGCTTCCTGATCGACGACACCTTCCTGGCCGGCGAAGGCGTGAGCGACTTCGACAAATACCGCGTGGATCCGGCCCAACCGCTCGCCCCGGATTTCTTTGTCCCTGACGACATGCCGCCGCCGAAGGCGGTCAGCTTGCAAGCCGTAAGTTGACTTACGTAAGACGGTAAGTTATGATGAGCAATATGGTTGGCAAGCCTACTCGCCCGGCGTTCTCGAAGGTCTCGGTCAAGAGCCAGACTGTAATTCCGCGCGAGGTCCGCGATCGCCTCGGGATTCGGCCCGGCGATACGCTCCGGTACGTGATGACCGAAGAGGGTGTCCTGCTCGAAAAGTCGGTGGATCAGGAAGGCGATGATCCTTTCGCCACCTTTACTGAATGGGCTGGCGATGCCGACGAAAAGGCTTATGCCGACCTCTGATCTCCCTTTCGACACCTGGGACGTGGTCGTTGTTCCTTTTCCCTATAGCGATCGTCGAGCAGAGAAGCGTCGGCCTGCGCTGGTCGTTTCCTCCCGGCGTCTGTTTCGTCACGGTCTCGTTTGGGTGGCCATGATCACCAGCGCGGAGAACGAGCCCTGGTCCTGCGACGTCCCGATCACTGATGTTGATCTTGCGGGCTTGAACGCGCGGTCAGTGATACGGCCTGCCAAGATCGCCTGCATTGATCCGAGTCGAGTGGTTCGCCGCGCGGGAACGCTTGATCGGACAAGTGCGCGAAAGGTGGCGGGGCACATCGAGGCCTTTCTCGGGCGAGCTTGAACCAACTCCTTCTAAAGCCGAGGGGTTGAAAACCTACCGGATCGCGGCTTGGTAGTATTGCGGGTCGTAGTATTTCATCGGGTCGGTCAGCGTCTTTTGCGGCCGGCCGTATTCGGAACGCAGCTCGAGCACTTTCCGCACGCCCGCGATGTCGAGCTCGCCCTTTGGCGCAAACCCTTTCGGATTGACGAGAAGCGCGTAGCTTTGCGCGGCAACCTCCGGCGACATCTGCGGCAGGTTCTTGCGCAGGATCGCGATTGCCTCGTCCTTGTTCGCAGGATCGAAGAGCCATCCGAGCCCGGCGAGATATCCTCTGATGTAGCCCTGGAGCTTTTCCGGGTTTTCCTTCGCCCAGGCGCGGCGCGCGGCGCCTGACAGCCCCTGATAGTTGCCGTAAAGGTCGATGGCCCGCTGCAGGATGTTGAAGCCGTTCGCCTGCGCGACGATGTCGAACGGCGTGAGCAGCATCGTGCCCGCATGTTTCTTTTCGCGCAGCGCCTCCCAGCGCGAGAGCACGCCGCCGGCGCGCTCCACTTTGTAGTCGTCCGGACTCAATCCGTTCCGCTTGAGGAGATCGAACAGCACGAAGGCATAGCCGGTCGTCATGGCGTCGACCGATACGGTCTTGCCCTTGAGATCGGCATAGGACTTCACCTCCGGCACGGTCGCCAGGCTGAGAAGGCCGTTGTCGCCGCCCATGAACACGAACAGGTCCGGCTGCACGGAGACCTGCGCTTCGCCCTGTCCTTCCATATAGGCGACGACATTGTCGATGGCGGTGACGCCGATATCGAACTTGCCCTCGATCAGGTTGGTGAGCTGGAACACGGAATTCGGCGTCGGCGTGAGTTTCACCTCGACGCCGTTCCTGACGAAAAACCCCTTCTCCTGAGCCGCCCAGATGGGCCAATTGAATCCGCCCGGAAACACGATGACCGACACCGGTTGCGGCGTCTGCGCCTCCAGGGCTGGGGATCCTCCCGCGACAAGCGCGGCCGCAGCAAGATACCTTTTCCAATTAAAGCCCATGACCAACCCTCCCGCTTATCTTCTTGGTAAAACCTGCGGCGGCTATGTTAGCCTGACCTGATCCTTGCGCCAGCGGTGTTTGCTGGAGCGAGTCCGGGCCACGCGCCCGGAGCATATTCGTCATTGATGTAACTCCGATGTCCACGCTTCTCATCACGCACACCGCTTGCCTGGAGCATCAGCCGGCGCTCGGCCATCCGGAGCGGCCCGACCGTCTTCGCGCCATTGACCGGGTGCTCGAGCAGGAAAGGTTTCAGCAGCTCGTGCGCGAGCAGGCCCCACTGGCCGATGTCGAGGACATCGCGCGGGTGCATCCGAAAGCCTATATCGAGGCGCTGGAAGAGGCCTCGCCCGCCGAAGGTCTCGTGCGGCTGGACGCGGACACGGCGATGTCGCCCGGCACCTTCAGGGCCGCGCTGCTCGCGGCGGGAGGCGCGGTGCAGGCGGTCGACGAGGTGTTCGAAAAGAAGGCCGCCAACGCCTTCGTTGCGACCCGCCCGCCCGGCCATCATGCCGAGACCGCCGTTCCCATGGGGTTCTGTTTCTTCAACAACGCCGCGATCGCCGCCCGCCGCGCGCAGAAGAAATTCGGCGCCGAGCGCGTCGCCATCGTCGATTTCGACGTGCATCACGGCAATGGCAGCCAGGAGATTTTTTGGGCCGACCGCAGCGTGATGTATTGCTCGACCCATGAAATGCCGCTCTATCCCGGCACCGGTTCGCTTTCCGAGCGCGGCGAGCACGACACGATCGTCAATGCGCCCTTGCGCGCGGGCGATGGCGGCGACAGGTTCCGCGAGGCGTTCGAGACGGCCATCCTGCCGCGCCTCGATCGCTTCCAGCCCGATCTCGTGATCATCTCCGCGGGGTTCGACGCGCATACGCGCGACCCGCTCGCAAACCTCAATCTGGTGGAAGCCGATTTCGCCTGGGCGACCGGCAAGCTGATGGACGTCGCCGACCGGCGCGCCGAGGGCCGCCTCGTCTCGCTCCTGGAGGGCGGCTACGACCTCGAAGGTCTTGCGCGCTCGGTCGCCGCGCATGTGATGACGCTGATGCGGGGCTGACCTTATATTCCCCGCGGCGTTTGCGCCGCGCTCCCGCCCAATGCTATGCCGCCCCAGACAAACAACCGGGACAACCATGGCCGACAAGGCGACGGACGACGTGAAGGCGCTCTCCTTCGAAAAGGCGCTCGCCGAACTGGAAACGATCGTGCAGCGGCTCGAGCGCGGCGATGTGGCCCTTGAGGAATCGGTCGCGATCTATGAGCGCGGCCAGGCGCTGAAGCGCCGCTGCGACGAGCTGTTGCACCAGGCCGAGGAGCGGGTCGAGAAGATCACGCTGGACACGGCCGGCCGCCCGGCCGGCACCGAGCCGTTGGACCCGAAGGACACTTAAGGCATCGTCCGGCCAAGCGGACCGCGATTGCCGCAAAGGGCGCTCGCGCGCCGATCGGCTTTCGTTTCAGATGAGGTCTGCAAGCATCCGCGCGGCGACGGCGGCGCCGTCGGTCTCGACCGGACTAAACCGGGTCGGCGTTTGCAGCGCCGCGACCATCGCCTCGGCGATCATGTCCGGTGTCGAGGTGACGTAGTCCATGCGCTTGCCGGCGCCGTATCGGTCGAGACGGTGGGCCACATGGAAGTTCTGCTCGAAATGGTTTTTGAGCGGGAAGTAGAGGAACGGCGTTCCGGCGGCGGTGAGCTCCATGCAGGTGGTGAGACCGCCCTGCACGAGGGCGAGATCGCATGCGGCGAGATGGCGGTCGAGGTCGGGCACGAAGGCGCGCACCTCGACGCCCTGCGGCGGGTCGAGCGAGGCGGGGTCGATCCGCGGCCCGGCCACCACGATCATGCGCAGCTCCGGCAGCCTTGCCGCGGCCAACGGATAGGCCTGCAGGACACGCCGGATCAAATGCGCGCCAACGCCCGATCCGCCGACCGTGACGATGCAGACGCGCTGGTCCGGACGGTAGCCGACGCTCCGGCGCAGCTCCGCGCGGCTGCCGAACGTGCAGGGATGCTCGCCGATGATGTAGCCGGCGAAATCGAAATGCCTGGGCACCCAGTCGCGCATCGCCGGCAGGTCCCGGCCGAACGACAGCGGAGCGATGTCCTCCGGGGAGCCGACGAAGATGGCGAGGTCGCGCACGCCCGGGCGCCGCTCGACGTGCTCGATCATCTCGGCATTGTAGTCGGCCGTCAGGAAGGCCTCGTGGTCGCCGCCCGCAGGCATCGGCACGAACCCGACAAAGTCGGTGAACCAGGCGAGCTTTGCCTTTTTCAGCTCGGGGTGTTCGTGCCAGTAATGGTCGATATCCCAGGCTTCGTCGGCGATCACGAGATCATAGCCGCCCTCTTGCATGGCGTCCTGGAAGATCATGAAATTCGCGATCAGCACCTCGTCCATGCGCCGGATCGCCTGGAACGCGTGCAAATCATGCTCGCCCGATTCCAGCTCGATGTGCCGCGATTCGCTGGCGAGCCGCGCGCTGAGCGGATGGATGCGCTCCCCGCTGACCTCGAGCAGGCGCGTCACGGGATCCTGGGCCAGCCAATCGACCTGCAAGTCGGGATGCAGCTTGCGCAATTCGCGCGCGATTGCGATGTCGCGGCGCCCGTGTCCGAGGCCGATCGGGGAGGAAAGATAAAGGGCTTTCTTGGCCCTGCGGGCGCCGCCTGTCGTCTTCGTCTTCCGCCCGGCAAGGCCAAGCCTACGATCGAGGAAATCAACAATCAGCGCATTGGACTTCGCGGGAAAGCGGCCCAGCGGATTGTGACCGCCGCCGGCGACGGTCACAAGCTCGGCGCCGGTGAGCTCGGCAACGGCATGCGCGCGCGCATGCGGCTGGATCTGGTCGTTGTCGCCATGGATCATCAGCACCGGACAGCGGATCTTGCGGTACATCGCCTCGCTGACATCGAGTTCGGGCGGGTGGGCGCGCGCCTCCACCGTCAGCGCCAGCACTTGTCCGCTCGTGTCGCGCGCCCAGCCGATGCCGTCCTCGATCTGCTTGGTCGAGTGGGGCTCGGAGTAGATGTTGCCGATGAAGTGCTCGGCGAAATCGGGATAGTTCGTCAGCCAGTATTCGCGGTTGAATTTGTCCCAGCCTTCGAACCGCTCCCGATGCGCGCGGAAATGCTGCATCTTCGTGTACGGATAGCCGGGACCGATGCTCGCCATCGTGCCGACCAGGACGGTGGCCTTGACGCGCTCGGGATGATGCGCGGCGAGAATGCAGGCGATCAGGCCGGCAAAGGAGAGACCGACGACGATGGCGGACCCCGCCTCGGTGGCGTCCATGACCGCGAGCGCGTCGGCGACGTAATTGTCCAGCGTGTAGGCGCTCGCATCGCAGGGCCGGTCTGACTTGCCGTTGCCGCGGCCGTCGTAAGCGATGCAGCGAAACTCCTCGCTGAAATACGGCAACTGCGCCTTGTAGACGCGGGAGTGAACGATGGCCCACGGCGGCAGGAAGACCATGGTCTGAGGGCCTTCGCCGTAAATTTCGTAATGGAGCTTCACGCCGTCGCGCTCGACGAAGCCTTCTGTGCTGGGGAGCTTTGCGCGCATGCCATCGCCTCGCCGATCACCTGCTTTCGGCAATACGGATGAGATCGCCGATGCGCCGCAACGCCTGGCGCACGGGCGCGTCTTTCTTTTCGAGGCCGAGCAGGTAGAGGCTCTCCGCGCCGATGAAGGCATTGGCGATGAGGACTCCGACCTCCTCGGGAGAGAACGGGCCGAGGCCGCCGAACTCGCGTTCGGCCTTGCGCGCGAGGCCCGCTATCAGTTTGACCCATTCCATCAGGCCGGCGCGGATGACGTTGGCGACCGCGGGGTCGGCCCAACTCGCGGCGATCAGCTCCTGCAGCACGCGCACATAGCCTGAGGCGATATCGTCATCGAGATAGGCGCAGGCCCGATCCCACTGCTCGGACAGCTTGAGCGCCGTGTCGCCGAACAGGGCATCCTGTCGATCGAGCAGCTGCTCATTGAGGTATTCGAACAGCGCCAGCATCATCCCCTGCTTAGAGCCGAAGTGATAGTGGATCTGGCTCAACGGTACGCCCGCGGCCGTGGCCACATCGCGCGTCGACAGCCCCGAATAGCCGTTCTGGCGCAGCACCTTCTTCGCCGCTTCGAGCAGCGTCGTGCTCGTCTCCGGCTTCTTCGTCAGCGCGCGCGCCATTCCTGGTTCTCCAGCGTTCGGCTTCAATTGATCCACCATGTGCAGGCCGCTGCCAAGAGGGTGACGGAACGGAACATGTCGGCGTCTCGGTCAGCCGCGCGGGCGGGCTGGAGTCACCCTTGCTTCAAAGTCAGCGACGGGCGCTCTTCGGCGGCGGGTTCTTTGGCGCTGCGGCCGAGCCGGGGCAGGAGCATTCCCACCTGGCTGCGGTAGCGGCGGTATTGATCGCCGAACAGCCCGATCAGGTCGCGCTCCTCGAGCTGGATGCCGATCAGGATGTACCCGGTGGTGGCGATCGCAAACAGCAGGTGCCCCGCCGTCATGGTCGGCGTTGCCCAGAAGGCGAGCAGGAAGCCGAGATAGATCGGGTGTCGAACCCGCTTGTAGAACAAGGGTGTCTTGAATACCGGCGCCGGCAGCTTGTGGCCCCGCAGCCGGGCCCAAACCTGTCGCAGGCCGAACAGCTCGAAATGATTGATGAGGAAGGTGCTGACGAGCACCATGGCCCAGCCGGTCCAGAAAATCGCGTGCAACACGGCAACCCCCGCCGGATGCGTCACGGACCAGATCGGCTGCGGCATCGGACGCCACTGCCAGTACAAGAGGATGAGCGTCAGGCTCGCGAGCAGCACATAAGTCGTGCGCTCGATCGGCCAGGGCACGAACTTCGTCCACCAGCGCTTGAACGCCGGGCGGGCCATCACGCTGTGCTGAACGGCGAACAGCCCGAGCAGCAGGGTGTTGATCAGCAAGGCCGGGCCGAAGGCGCCGGCTTCGCCGCTGTCGATCGTCTTCGGGACCGGCAGATTGCCGACAAAGGCGATGGCGTAGAGGAACGTGCCGAGGAAAAGCACATAAACGGTCGCGCCGTAGAGAACGGAGAAGATGCCGCCCATAACGATATCTCCCTAGCTGTGGCGCCGGCATCGCCGGCCATGGTCGAACCCGGGGTGTGCGGATTCTGGTTTAACTGGACTAATTATAATTCGGTCGACCGACCGAAGTCAAGGGCGAGGAATACCTCCGCGTCGCCTCGACTACACTGACGAAACACACCCTAACTCGCTTGATGGCATCAGGGCGGGTCTGGTACCCCCAATTGTGAAGGGGCCGCACTACCACTCTTGGCCAATCAATCGCCGCTTCTTTCGAGGCGTCACAAAAGCTCCTGAGTTGCATGATGCGGTCCCCTACGACGAAGCGGCCCGAACTTTTGATGCTGCACTCCGTTGGTTTTGTGCAGACACGAATATAGATTCTCTTCCACCAGCGCACCGGATCGCGCTGCCACCTAGAGATCGCTTGATATGAGTTACCCGGTCGGTGGCCATCTTATGGTTTTGCTTTCTCGCGGTCTCGCAGAGATCGCGGACGTGAATGCTATTGCCGATGGGGTGATGGTGACTACCCATTGCATGTACCCATCGAACGGCTTGGTGCGCGTATTTGTGCGCGGCGGCGGCGAGACCATTGTTGCTTCGGACGATGGGGGCGCGATGGAAGAGGCGACCGCGGCCGGAATTCCGATTGACAGGGACTACACGCGACAACTGACACACGTTATCAAGGCGCACGGCGTGTCAATTTCGGACGGCGTTATCGTCACCCCTCGAATGCCTATCGAGGCCGCACCGTTGGCCGTGCTACTTGTCGCAAACGCCGCTCAAGAAGCAGCGCGGTGGATGTTTGACCACGCAAAGATAAAGCGCAGTCGTGATTTCAAGGCTCTTCTCACAGAGTTTTTGATGCAGAAATTCGATGATCGCGTCACGCATAACACTGTCATCGTTGGCCATTCAAACAAGCCGCACAAGTTTGCGAATGTGCTCACTCTTGAGGAAGGCCGACGGCTGATTATTGATCCTGTCAGCAACGAAGCTTCTTCGATTAATGCAAGAGTGGTGGCAAATCTGGATGTGAAGGCCGTCCAAGACCCAAAACTGATGCAACGGATTGTGTATGACGACGAGGACGAATGGTCTCCCGCTGATTTGAACTTGCTGCAAGTCGGCGCGCCAGTGATAGCGTTTTCTCGCGTAACTGAGGTTATCGAAAGGTTGGCGACCCATAGCCGCTAAGCCGATCGCCCTCCGCGCCTCTTTTCGTGTTTTGGCGCCCAACCGCTTGCGCGGGAGCCGGCGGCTGCCGGCCCTCGCGCGGGTCATGGGGATTGGCGGATGATCCGTTCCAGGAGAGGGGGTTACGACGACTTGCGATACACGAGCAGCGTCTTGAACTCGCCGACGCGCGTCACCGAACGCTGCGTCTCCCATTCGGCGATGACGGGCTTGGCCTTATCGAAGCCGATCGAGCGCGTATAGAAGAGGATGTGTCCGCCCGGCCGCGTCTTGTCGGTCAGCAGGGCGGTGAGCGCGAGATCGGTGACGCCGCCATAGTCCGGGCTCGCCGTGTTGGGGAAGAAGAATTCGCAGAGATGAAACAGCGTCACCACGTCGAAGTCCGGCAGGAGCTTCGGATTGGTGAGGTAGATGTCGCCGAAATAGGCGTAGTAGTTCTTTGCGACCTTCGGATTGCCCGTGACGAGCTTCACATAGGCATCGTATTCCTCGACCGAGGCCGTGATGCCGAACACCGTGTTGCCGGACCCGTTTTCCGCCTGCGTCTTGCCGACGACGTGATGCGTGCCGGTGCCGAAGTGGTAGATGGTCTTGTTCGTCAGTTTTTCGTGCGCGGCCCAATCGTTGAAGTGGACGTCGCAGGGACAGACGTCTTCCATCAGGTCCCACTTGTCGGTCCAATAGTTCATCGTCGCCATGTCGAGCGCCTCCTCAAGGCTGTCCGTATCCGGACAGCGCGGTTTCCCTGGACCGTTCGCTGATCGTCGATTGCGGCGCAATCTCCAATTCGCGATGGTGGAAGTCGCCGATCACGCCGCTTCGTCCGATCGAGATCACGATCGTGTCGGGCAGCCGCTCGGCCAGCAGGCGGTAGAGTTCTCGGCCTTCGCCGTCTCCGAGCGTCGCCACCGCCTCGTCGAGCAGCAGCACCGCCGGCCGCCGCAGGAGCGCCCGCGCGATCGTGACCCGCTGCTGCTCGCCGCCCGACAGCGCCGCGCTCCATTCGGCCTCCTCCTGGAGCCGGGGCGTGAGATGCGTCAGCCCGATGGCGTCGAGCACGTCGCGCACGGTCGCATCGTCATAGGCCTCGGCCGCGCTCGGATAGGCGATCGCCTGCTTCAGCGTGCCGAGCGGAAAGTAAGGCCGTTGCGGGATCGCGAGCAAGGCGCCGTTCTCCGGGCGCGCGATGCGCCCCTGCGACGCCGGCCAGAGGCCCGCGAGCGCGCGGAAGAAGCTCGACTTGCCGGACCCCGACGGCCCCTGCACGAGCAGACGCTCGCCGCCGCCAAGCGTCAAAGCCGGAATCGACGCGATCACCTCGCCGGTCGGCAGCCGCAGCACGAGATCGTCCACGCGCAGCGCGCCGTCCGCTTCCAGTCCCGCATTCGCCGTCTCGGCCACGAGATCATGGCGGGTGACGGCCGCCATGGCCGCTTCGAACTGCGTCAGGCGGTCGAGGATCGCCTTCCATTCGGCGATCTTCGCATAGGCGCCGATGCAGAACGCGAACGCGCCCTCGACACGCTGGAACGCAAGATGCGCCTGCATCAGCGTGCCGAGCGTGATCGCGCCGGAGAGATAGGCGGGCGTCACGACCAGGATGGGAAAGACCGTCGAAATATGTCCGTAGCCCGCGACGAACCCCACAAGGCGCGTCTGCCGGGCGACCAGCGCCGTCCAGTTGCGGACCAGCGTCATGAAGCGCCGGTCGATGTCCCGCCGCTCGACCGCTTCTCCGCGCATCAGCGCCACCGGCTCCGCATTGTCGGTGACGCGCGCGAGCGCGAAGCGGAAATCGGATTCGTATCGCTGCTGGTAGAAATTCAGCCCGATCAGCCGCCAGCCGAGCACATGCGCAAACACCGTTCCGATCGTCGCATAGGCGAGCGCGATGACGATCAGGTAGCCGGGAAACGCCAGATTCATCCCGAACAGCGGCAGCGGCGTCATCGCCGACAGTCCAAACAGGATATAGGCGAACGAAAACAGGGCGACCGTGCTGCCCAACAGACCGGTCCCAAGCTCGAGCGTTCGCTGCACGAAGAGCAGAATGTCGTTGCCGATGCGCAAATGGATGTTGTCGACATCCGGCGCGATGAACCGGACGCGATAATGCCGGCCCGCCGACATCCAGCTTGCGACATAGCGTTCGGTGAGAAATCGCCGCCAGCGGATCTGCAAGGTCTGCCCGAAAAAGTACTGGCACATGCCGGCCGCGATCGCGCCCGCGGTGATGAAGCCGAAGACGATCAGCTCCGCTTTCACCGCGGCCCAGTTGCGGCTTTCGAGCGCATTGAAGAAACGCCCGTTCCACTGGATAACGGCGACCGCGACATAGACGATGCCAAGCTCCGCGGCGATCACGCCGCCGAGGAGCATGCGCGCGCGCCAACGCTCGTCCGAACGGAAGAATGGAAGAGCGATGGCCCAAAACGAGCGCAGCGCAAGAACGATGCGTTTCATGGACGACGAACCCCTGGGCGGCGATTATACGGATCTTTGGGTTTTGGAGCGCGCCTTCTCGGGTGCGAAACGGGCCTTTTCGTGATTGGGTTAAGGCGGGGGCAGCGCCCGGAGAGGTCAAGATCGGAAGGACGAGTGGATGAGCTTTTTTCCTGCGAAAGATCCCGAGCCAGGCGATGCGCTCGCCTGCGCCGGCATCGATCTCATCATCCTGCCGCGCACGAGCGATCTCGGCGGCTTTGAGGTCCGCCGCGCTTTGCCGAATGCGCGCCGGCGCATGGTCGGCCCCTTCATTTTCCTCGACGAGATGGGCCCGGCCGAATTCCGCTCGGGCGCCGGCCTCGACGTGCGGCCGCATCCGCATATCGGGCTTGCAACGGTGACGTATCTCTTCGACGGCGAGATCATGCATCGCGACAGCCTCGGCAGCGTCGTCCCGATCCGCCCCGGCGAGGTGAACTGGATGACGGCCGGCCGCGGCATCGCGCATTCGGAGCGGACCGGCGGGGAGCGTCGCGCCGCGGGCGGGGCGCTGCATGGGCTGCAATGCTGGGTGGCTTTGCCGCAGGCGAGCGAAGAGATGCCGCCCGCGTTTTCGCACATCGACGCATCGGACCTCCCGACGGCCGATGCCGAGGGCAAGGCCGTTCGCGTCGTCGCAGGTCGCGCCTATGGGCTCTCGTCTCCGGTCAGGACCGAATGGGACACGATTTTTGTCGACGCGCAGCTCAAGGCCGCAAGCACGCTGCCGCTCGATGCGGATTACGAGGAGCGCGCGGTCTATATCGTGTCGGGTGAGATCGACATTGCCGGAGACCGCTTCCAGCCGGGCCGCCTCTTGGTGTTCAAGCCCGGCGACCGCATCGCCATCCGCGCGCTGACCGACGCGCGCATCGCGATCCTCGGCGGCGCGCCCATGGATGGGCCGCGCCACATCTGGTGGAATTTCGTCTCCTCCCGCAAGGATCGCATCGACCAGGCGAAAGAGGAATGGAAGACCGGCCGCTTCGACAGCGTGCCGGGAGAGACCGAATTCATACCGCTGCCGGATTGATCCATTCTTTATTCTTCCCCCGGCAGGGAGGCATAAAGATTTGGAAGGCGCGCATGGGCGCGCCCCTTGCCCGTTTGCCCCCCTGCTTGCATCTGGTGTAAGCCTGTCTTGTCTCTGTCACAGGGTACCGATTGTGCCGTCAAAAACCCCGCTTCTGGACCAGATCGACACGCCGGAGGATTTGCGGCGCTTGAGCCCCGAGCTGTTGAAGCAGGCGGCGGAAGAGTTGCGCGCCGAGACCATTGATGCCGTCGCCGTCACCGGCGGCCATCTCGGCGCGGGACTGGGCGTGGTCGAGCTCACCGTCGCGCTCCATTACATCTTCGACACCCCGCGCGACCGGCTGATCTGGGACGTCGGACACCAGGCCTATCCGCACAAGATCCTGACCGGCCGCCGCGACCGCATCCGCACGTTGCGGCAAGGCGGCGGACTGTCCGGTTTCACCAAGCGGGCCGAAAGCGAATACGACGCCTTCGGCGCGGCGCATTCCTCGACCTCGATTTCCGCCGCGCTCGGCATGGCGGTGGCGCGCGATCTTGACGGCCGCAGGAACAATGTGGTCGCCGTCATCGGCGACGGGGCGATGTCCGCGGGCATGGCCTATGAGGCGATGAACAACGCCGGCGCGCGCAACGAGCGCCTGATCGTCATTCTCAACGACAACGACATGTCGATCGCGCCGCCGGTGGGCGCCATGTCGGCCTATCTTGCGCGTCTCGGTTCGGGCCGCGCCTATCTGAAGCTGCGCGATGTCGGCAAGCAGCTGACCAAGCACCTGCCGAAGCGATTGGACCGCGCGATCACCCGCGCGGTCGAGCACGCGCGCGGCTATGTGATGGGCGGCACCTTGTTCGAGGAGCTCGGCTTCTACTATTGCGGTCCGATCGACGGGCACAATCTCGATCATCTCCTGCCCATCCTGCGCAATGTGCGCGATGCGCAGATCGGTCCCATCCTCGTCCACGTCGTAACGCAGAAGGGCAAAGGATATCCGCCGGCGGAAACCTCGGCCGACAAATATCACGGCGTGGTCAAGTTCGATGTCGCAACCGGAGCGCAGGCGAAGTCCAAATCCAACGCGCCGCAATACACGAAGGTGTTCGCGCAGAGCCTGATCAAGGAAGCCGAAAAGGACGACAAGATCGTCGCCATCACCGCGGCGATGCCCTCCGGCACCGGGCTCGATCTCTTCGAAGAGAAGTTTCCCGCGCGCTGCTTCGATGTCGGCATTGCCGAGCAGCATGCGGTGACCTTTGCGGCCGGGCTCGCCGCCGAAGGATACAAGCCCTTCGCCGCCATCTACTCGACGTTCCTGCAGCGCGCCTACGACCAGGTCGTGCACGATGTCGCGATCCAGTCGCTGCCCGTGCGCTTCGCGATCGACCGCGCGGGCCTCGTCGGCGCCGATGGTCCGACGCATGCGGGCTCCTTCGACGTCGCCTATCTCGGCTGTCTGCCCGGCTTCGTCGTGATGGCGGCGGCGGACGAAGCCGAGCTCGTGCATATGGTCGCGACCGCGGCGGCGATTGACGACCGTCCGTCGGCGCTGCGCTATCCGCGCGGCGAGGGTCTCGGCGTCGAGATGCCGGACGAAGGCAGGCCGCTCGAGATCGGCAGGGGCCGCATCCTGCGCGAAGGCCACAAGGTTGCGCTGCTTTCTTTCGGCGCGCGGCTCGGCGAATGTCTCAAGGCCGCCGACGAGCTCGCAGCGCTCGGCCTGTCGACGACCGTGGCCGATGCGCGCTTTGCCAAGCCTTTGGACGTCGACCTCGTCCTGCGCCTTGCGCGCGAACACGAGGTGCTGGTGACCATCGAGGAGGGCGCGATCGGCGGCTTCGGCTCCTATGTGATGCAGGCGCTCAGCGAAGCCGGCGCCTTCGACCGCGGCCTGAAGATGCGGGCGATGGTTCTGCCCGATGTCTTCATCGATCAGGATTCGCCGGCGGCGATGTATGCAAAAGCCGGCCTCGATGCCAAGGGCATCGTGACGAAAGTGTTCGAGGCGCTCGGCAAGGATGCGGCCGTGCAGCGCGGACTGAGGGCGTAGCGCCATTATCTCTCTTATGACGGCAAGGTAGGGTGGGCAAAGGCGCGCAAGCGCCGTGCCCACGTCATGAAAACGTGGGCACGCTTCGCGTGCCCACCCTACGGCCTCGCGCTAGGGTGGGCAAAGGCGCGCAAGCGCCGTGCCCACGTCATGAAAACGTGGGCACGCTTCGCGTGCCCACCCTACGGCCTCGCGCTAGGGTGGGCAAAGGCGCGCAAGTCCGGGCTACCGTTTGCAGTGAGCGCGTGCCTGCGAGGGAGAGGGCAATAGGGACAGCCGATGACCCGCCTGCGCGCCGATCTTCTGCTGGTGAAACGTGGCCTGTTCGAAAGCCGCGCCAAGGCGCAGGCCGCGATCGCGGCCGGGCTCGTCACGGCGAACGGCGCGCGCATCGAGAAAGCCTCGGATGAAATCCCGCTCGACGCCGCGCTCGAAGGCGCGCCCGCGCATCCCTATGTCTCGCGCGGCGGCGTGAAGCTGGCGGCGGCGCTCGACCATTTCCGCTTCGATCCTCGCGGACGGGTCTGCCTCGATGTCGGCGCCTCGACCGGCGGCTTCACCGAGGCGTTGCTCGAACGCGGGGCGACGAAGGTCTTTGCGGTCGATGTCGGCGCCGGCCAGCTGCATGCGCGTTTGCGCGGCGACGCGCGTGTCGCCGCCATGGAAGCGACCGATATCCGCGCGCTCGATCCCTCCCGTTTCGACCAGGTGCCGGCCTTCGTCACGATCGACGTGAGCTTCATCTCGCTCCGGGCCGTGCTGCCGGCGGCGACGGCGCTCGTCGCATCTCCTCGAAGCGCAGACGTGGAACTCATGCTCATCGCGCTCATCAAACCGCAATTCGAAGCCGGCCGCGCGCATCTCAAGAAGGGCATCGTGCGCGATCCCGCCGTGCACCAAGCCGTCTGCAAGGAAATCGCCGCGCTCGCGGCGTCGCTCGGCTGGGCCGTGGCGGGCATCATCGAGTCGCCGCTTCCCGGCGCCGGCGGCAATCGCGAGTTCCTGCTCGGCGCTTCGCGGACATAAAGCCGAAGCCGCGGGCGGTGTGGCCCTGGCAATAAAATGCCGGATGCATCCCGCACGGCGATCCTTCCTTGCCATTTACGGTTTTCCGCGCCTCTTGTCTTCCTCTTGTCGCAAGCCTCGTTATGTTGCGGGCCATGTCGATGATGGCCGAAGAGATCGCCGCCGCTGCGCGCATGCGGGCGGACAAGGGAGTTTGGCGTGCGGAGCTCGCCGAAACGGTGAAGCTCGCCTGGCCGATGGCGCTGACCCAGCTCGGCCAGATCGCGATGATGACGACCGACCTCATGCTGCTCGGCCGTCTCGGTCCGCAGGTGGTGGCCGCCACCGCGCTCGCGCACACGGTTCTCTTCGCCGCCTTCGTGTTCGGGATGGGGATGGTCGCGGCCGTTGCCCCCTTGGCGGCGCAGTCCTTCGGCGCACGCGAACCGCGTCTCGTGCGCCGGGCGCTTCGCGTCGGCTTGTGGGCCTCGGTCGCCCTCGGCCTGCCCTTCAGCGTTGCGCAGATGTGGGGCGAAGCGGCGCTGCTTGCGCTCGGGCAGACGCCCGAAGCGGCTTCGCTGGCCGGCCAGTACCTCGTCAGCCTCGGCTGGAGCCTGATCCCGGCCTGGTGCTTCATGGCGTTTCGCAGTTTCATGGGCGCGGTGAATCGCCCCGAGCCGGCGCTATGGATCACGCTCGCGGCGATTCCCGCCAACGCCGTGCTTGCTTACGCGCTGATCTTCGGGGACTTCGGCCTGCCCCGGCTCGAAGTCTTTGGCGCGGGAATCGCAACCACGCTCGTCAATATCGGGATGTGCCTTGCGGCCATCTGGGTCTGCTACGCGCAGGCGCCCTTCAAGAAATATCGTGTGCTCGGCAATTTCTGGCGCGCGGACTGGCGCATGATGCGCGAGCTGATCGTGATCGGCGCGCCGATCTCCTTTGGTTATGCGGTGGAATTCGGATTGTTTGCCGTCGCCGCCCTGATGATGGGATGGATCGGCACGGTCGAGCTCGCCGCGCACCAGATCGCGTTGCAGGTGGCCTCCGTCATGTTCATGGTCCCTTTCGGAATTTCCATGGCGGCGACCGTGCGCGTGGGGCACGCAGTGGGGCGGGGCGACGCGGCGGGGACGCGGCGCTCGGGATGGATCGCGATTGCGCTCGGCGCCGCCTTCATGGGCGCCATGGTGGTGATCGTCGCGCTCGGCCGCAACATGATTCCGCTGATCTACATCGATCCCGCGCCGGGCGAAGCCGACGCCGCGATCGCGCTGGCGGCGTCGCTGCTCGTGCTCGGCGCCAGCTTCTTCATCTTCGATGGCGTGCAGACGATCGCGGCCGGCGCGCTCCGCGGACTGAGCGACACCCGCGTGCCGCTCGTTTTCGCGGTCATCGGTTTCTGGGGCGTCGGATTCACCGCGGCCTATCTCCTCGGGTTTTCGGCCTCGCTCGGCGCCTATGGGATCTGGATCGGCCTGTCGCTCGGTCTTGCGGCCTATGCGTCGCTCCTCCTGATGCGATTTCACGCCCTGACCCGCCGCCGCTATCTGCCCGCGATCGTGACCCGAGCATGATCCCGAAAAGTGCGAAGCGGTTTTCGGACAAGATCATGCTCGAACAAAAGAGCATGACCCCGAAAAGTGCTAAGCGGTTTTCGGACAAGATCATGCTCGAACAAAAGAGCATGATCCCGAAAAGTGCGAAGCGGTTTTCGGACAAGATCATGCTCGAACAAAAGAGCATGACCCCGAAAAGTGCTAAGCGGTTTTCGGACAAGATCATGCTCGAACAAAGGAGCATGATCATGCTGCTCGAGGAAAAAATCTAAACATGATCGAGCGGCTCCGCATCGCACGCATGGGCCATCGCGGGGACGGTGTCGCCGATGGAGCGGAAGGACCGCTTTATGTGCCCTACGCCCTGCCGGGAGAACTCGTCGAAGCCGAGCCCGTGCAAGGCCATCCCGACCGCCGGCATCTGCTGCGCGTCGAGGAGCCGAGCGCCGAGCGTGTCGCGCCGATCTGTCCGCATTTCGGCGTTTGCGGCGGCTGCGCCGTCCAGCATTGGATCGAGCCGCGTTATCGGGAGTGGAAGCGCGGGCTGGTCATTCGCGCGCTCGCGAGCGAGCGGATCGAGGCGCCGGTCGACGGCCTTGTCGACGCGCACGGAGAGGGCCGGCGGCGCGCCGTCTTTCACGCACGGCGCGGCGCGCATGACGTGATCGAAGTCGGATTTGCCGCGTTGCGCGCGCATCGCATCGTCGATATCGACCGTTGTCCGGTGCTGGCGCCGAGCCTGCGCGACGCGATCCGCGTGGCCTGGGCGGTCGCCGAAACGCTCAAGCTCGAACAGAAGCCGCTCGACATCCAGGTCACGGCCACGGAGGGCGGGCTCGACGTGGACGTGCGCGGCTCCGGCCCCCTGTCGCCCGAGCGCATGCGCGCGTTGGCGCAGGTCGCCGAGCGGGGCGGCCTTGCGCGCCTCACGCGGCACGGGGAACTCGTCGCGCAGCACGCAAGCCCGAGCCTGCGCATGGGCTCTGCCGCCGTCGTCCTTCCCCCGGCAGGTTTTCTCCAGGCGACCGCGCTCGGCGAAGAGACGCTGGCGCGTCTCGTCATTGAGCATGCCGGTCAGGCGAAACGCGCCGCCGATCTCTTTGCCGGCGTCGGCCCCTTTGCCTTGCGGCTCGCCGAACGCATGCGCGTCATGGCCGCCGACAGCGACGCGAAGGCGGTCGCGGCGCTGAACGCGGCGGCGAAGACGCCGGGCCTCAAGCCGGTCGAGACGCAGGTGCGCGATCTGTTTCGCCGCCCCTTCGTGCCCGCCGAGCTGAAAGCATTCGACCTTGCGCTTTTCGACCCGCCCCGGCAGGGCGCGCAGGCGCAGGCGCGCGAGCTTGCCGGCTCCTCCCTGCCGCTGGTGATGGCCGTATCCTGCAATCCCGCGACCTTTGCGCGCGACGCGCGCCTTCTGATCGACGGCGGCTATCGGTTGGAGCGCGTCACGCCGGTCGATCAATTCCGCTATTCGGCGCATGTGGAGGTGGTCGGCAAATTCGTGCGGTGACTCCATCTGCATCGGTAACATCGTAGCGTGGGCAAAGCGCCGAAGGCGCATGCCCACGTCATTGCTCGATGCTTGAACGTGGGCACGGCGCTCCGCGCCTTTGCCCACCCTACGACTTTCAATGCTACCGCCACTCCATCCCGCCCCAGCGTTCGTTCCACAGCCGCTCGCCGATGGTGCAGGAAATGCGCGGCTTGGAGGCGGCCAGGGCCACGCGCGGCGCGGGCGCGAGGCCGGCGATCTCCAGGATGAGCTTGGTGCGGATCGCCTCGCGGAACTTGTCGCGCTCCTGGATCGGAACGACGAACGCGCCCGGCCCGCCGATCACGCAATCCTCGTAATAGATGTCGAGGTTTTCGATATCCATGGTCGAGGCGCTCGGCCGCTTGAGCATGATCGGCAGGCCGTTGATGGTGATGCCTTTCTCCAGCACCTCGTCGCGCGCCACCGCGACGAGCTGCCCCTGATTGTTCGCGCCGTCGCCGGAAACGTCGATCACGCGCCGGATGCCGCGGTAGCCGCTGGTCTCGAACAGCTTTGCGGAAAACAACAGCGCGCCGGAAATCGAGGTGCGATAGGCGCGCCGCAGCGGCGCGGCGGCGATCTCCGCCGCGACGCGCTCGGCGCTGGCCGCTCCGTCGATGACGCGCCAGGGCACGACCACGCGCTGCTCCGCCGCGCCCGCCCATTCGACATAGGTCAGCGCGATGCGGCCGTGCATTCCTTGTCTCAGCGCATTGAGGAATTCGGACGACGTGATGGCGGCGACATAGCCGTCGCGCTGGAGCGCCAGCTCGTCATAATCCATCGAGTAGGAGATATCGACGGCGAGCACGAGCTCGACATCCACCTCCGTCCCGCCGCGCGGCAGATCGGCGAAGCGCGGCGCCATGGGCGCGGCCAGCACAAGCCCGGCGGCGAGCGCGCAGCAAAGCGCGAGCGCGGCGATGACCGGCAGACGGATTCGCATGGACGCTCCGGTGCACGACAAGGCGATGCTGACACGGAACGCCGGTTTTAGGAAGCGCGGCGCGTGCGTTCAGATGGCGATGCCGATCTTGCCCAGTAACCAGACCGTGATGAGATAGAGTCCGATCGTCAAGGCGATCGACAGGCCGAGCGCGGTCCAGAAACCGATGCCACCGCGCAAGAGCGCGGGAAAGACGAGGAACATCGGCAGCGTCGGCAGCACGAGCCAGAACGTCGCCTCGGCATGCGCGGCGATGCGCCCGGTGTCGGCGCCATCGCGCCAGAGCCAGAGGATCGACAGGATCGACACCAGCGGCAGCGAGACGATCAGCGCGCCGAGGCCGGGCCGGCGCTGCGCGATCTCCGAGACGATCGCGATGATGACGCCGGACAGTGCGGCCTTGGCGATCAGATAGAGCATGGGTCAGAGCCTCAGTGCTTCGTCGGCGGGGGTGAATGGGATCGCGAGCGCATCGGCCACCGCTTTATGCGTCACGCGCCCCTCATGCACGTTCAGCCCGTTGCGCAGATGCGGGTCGCGCAGCGCCTTGAGGCCATGGTCGGCCAGCGCCAGCACAAAGGGCAGCGTCATGTTGTTGAGCGCGAAGGTCGAGGTGCGCGCGACCGCGCCCGGCATGTTGGTGACGCAATAGTGCACCACCTCGTCCACCCGATAGGTCGGGTTCGAATGCGTGGTCGGGCGCGACGTGTCCGCGCATCCGCCCTGGTCGATCGACACGTCGACGATCACCGAGCCCGGCTTCATCGCGCGCACGGTGTCCTGCGTGATCAGCTTCGGCGCGGCGGCACCGGGGATGAGCACCGTGCCGATCACGAGATCGGCGCGGCGGCATAGCATTTCGACGGCGCTGCGCGTGGAGAAGATCGTGCGCACGCGGTTGCCGAATTGCACCGCGATCCGCCGCAGCGCCTCGGGATTGCGGTCGACGACGGTGACATCCGCGCCCATGCCGACGGCGATCAGCGCGGCGTTCGTTCCCGCCACGCCGCCGCCGAGCACGAGCACGTCGGCGGCCGGCACGCCCGGCACGCCGCCGAGCAGGACGCCGCGCCCGCCGATCTCCTTCTCCAGACAATGCGCGCCGGCCTGCGGCGCCATGCGGCCGGCGACTTCCGACATCGGCGTGAGCAAGGGGAGGGCGCCTTGCGGACTGGTCACCGTCTCATAGGCGATGGCGGCGACGCCGGAGGCGACCAGATCTTCCGTTTGCGCGCGGTCGGGGGCGAGATGCAGATAGGTGAAGAGGATCTGCCCGCGGCGGAATCGCTTGCGCTCGGCCGCAAGCGGCTCTTTCACCTTCACGATCATCTCGGCGGCGTCGAACACCGAGGCCGCGTCGGGGAGGATGGTCGCGCCGGCAGCGACGTAATCGGCATCGCTGATTCCGGCGCCGACGCCGGCGCGCGCCTCCACCAGCACCTCGTGCCGTTTTGCCGTCAGTTCGGCGACGGTCGAGGGCACAAGGCCCACGCGATACTCGTGGTCTTTGATTTCCTTCGGCACGCCGATGCGCATCGTGGCTCCCCGCTCGATGCGGCGAGTGTAGCAGAGAGGACGACGATGAAGAGCCTCAAAACGCCCTGCCGCGGAGCGCGGCAGAGCGCGTTCTCTTGTCAACTCTTGGCTGGGGCGATTCCTGTCAGCGGCGCCGACAGCGCAAAGCAAAAACCGTCGGGATCGAAATCGAGCCGCGTTCGTCCGAACTGTTCGGCGGTTCGGCGGATGAGCCTCAGTCCGAAACCCTCGCGCGGCTCCGCGCTGGGCGAGGGGCCGCCGTGCTCTCGCCAGGAGAGCTGCAGCGTGGGCCCGGCGCGCAGCGGCCGGACGGTCCACCGCAGCGTCACGTCTCCGGCCGGCTTCGAGAGCGATCCGTAGCGCCTCGCATTCGCGACGAGTTCATGCACGATCAGCGCAAAGCTCTGCACCGCCGTCGGCGTCAGTTCGATATCCGGCCCCTCGACCTCGACCCGGTGCGCCAAGCCGGCGATTTCGAGAAAGGCGACATCGGCGAGCTGCACGCCCTGCCAGTCGCATTCGACAAGCAGCGTGTTGGCGCGCGACAGCGCGTGCAGGCGTTCCAGAAAGGCGTGTCTCGCTTCTTCAAGAGGGCCGCGGGAGAGGCTTTGCTCCGCAATCGCGGAGATCACGGCGAGGAGGTTGTTGGCCCGATGGGTCAGTTCTCGGATCAGCTCGTCGCGGCCGCCGCGGCGCGCCTTGCCCCGGCCAGTGCGGCCGGCGCGCTGGCTGCGCATGCCGCCGCCCAATGGCTCCTGCGGGCGGCCCGAAAGCGCCGACGTCGCCCCCTGCCGGCCCGCGATACCACGCCTAAGCTGGGGCATTCTGATAGACTTATCAGTGGGATAGTGAAACACCTCAGACAGTCCTCGCCCCCGACGCCGCGCATGACAACGCAAGCTAAGTACCTTTTGTTCCCATTTTTCGGGGTTTCGGGGGTCTAAGCTGTGGATCGGAAACAACCTTTGGCCGCTGCCGCGGCGATCGGGCTAGGATTCCAGTCTCTCGGTCGCGACGATCTCGATGCCGAATCCAGCCAGCCCGACATAGGTGCGGTGCGAGGAGGACAGGAGCCGGATCGACGAAATGCCGAGATCCTTGAGGATCTGCGCGCCCAACCCGATCTCGCGCCATTGCTGCGAGCGCGCGGCCTCCGATGCCGTGTCGCCATGGGGGATTTCCGTCGTCGGCACGCCCGCGGCGCCGTCGCGCAGGTAGACGATGACCCCGCGCCCCTCCTGCGCGAAGCGCGCGAGCGCCGTGCGGATCGATTTCGCGCCGCCGAACACGTCGCCGACGACATCGGCGCGATGCAGCCGCGCGAGCACGTTCTCGCCGTCGGCGATGCGGCCATAGACGAAGGCCATGTGATGCACCTTGTCGAAGGGCGTCACATAGGCATAGCCCTTGAGCGGCCCGATCTCGCTCTGCACCGGGAATTCGCCGACGCGCTCGACGAGCTTGTCGCGCGCCTGGCGATAGGCGATCAGGTCGGCGATCGAGATGCGCTTCAAGCGATGGCGTTCAGCGAAGGCGGCGATCTCGCGCCCGCGCATCACGGTGCCGTCGTCGTTCATCAGCTCGGCGAGCACGCCGACCGGCGGCAGGCCGGCGAGCCTGCAGAGATCGACGCAGGCTTCCGTGTGCCCCGAGCGCATCAGCACGCCGCCGTCGCGCGCGACCAGCGGAAACACGTGGCCCGGGCGGACGAAATCGGCCGGCCCGGTATTGCCGTTGGCCAGCGCGCGCACGGTATTGGTGCGCTCCTCGCCGGAGATGCCGGTGGTCAGCCCGTGGCGGAAATCGACGGAGACGGTGAAGGCGGTGCCGAGCGGGGCGTCGTTCGCCGCCACCATCGGGTCGAGCCGCAGCCGCCGCGCCTCCTCCGCCGAAAGCGGCGCGCAGACGATGCCCGAGGTGTTGCGGATGATGAAGGCCATCTTCTCGGGCGTGCAGAGCGAGCCGGCAACGAACAGATCGCCCTCGTTCTCGCGGTCGTCGTCGTCGGTCACGACCACGACCTCGCCGCGCGCGAAGGCCTCGATCACGGCATCGATATGGTGGTTGGTGTCGAGCACGGGTCTCTCTTCGTTCCCTCTCCCCTTGCGGGAGAGGGCGGCTGAGCGGCGCAAGCCGCGAAGCCGGGTGAGGGGGTCCTTGGGCCTCAACCGAGACCCGAACGCTAGATAGCGCCTCTTGGCCGTTAACGAAACCTCATGGGCCGCCGCCGCCGGCCCCCTCGGCCGGCCACCCCACTTGCTCGCCCACCTGTCCGCGGTGGCGCAGGAAATGGTCGGCGATGACGCAGGCGACCATGGCTTCGCCGATCGGCACGGCGCGGATGCCGACGCAAGGATCGTGGCGGCCCTTGGTGGAAATCTCCGTCTCGCGCCCGAAGCGGTCGACGGTCGCGCGCGGCGTCAAAATGGATGACGTCGGCTTCACCGCGAAGCGCACGACGAGCGGCTGGCCGGTCGAGATGCCGCCGAGGATGCCGCCTGCGTGGTTCGAGAGGAAACGCGGCCGGCCGTCATTGCCCATGCGCATCTCGTCGGCGTTTTCTTCGCCGCTCATCGCCGCGGTGGCGAAGCCGTCGCCGATCTCAACGCCCTTCACCGCGTTGATGCCCATCAGCGCGCCCGCAAGCTCGGCGTCGAGCTTGCCGTAGACCGGCGCGCCGAGCCCGGCGGGCACCCCTTCGGCGAGCACCTCGATCACCGCGCCGACCGACGACCCGGTCTTGCGAACGCCGTCGAGGAAATCCGCATAGCGCTCGGCCATCGTGGCGTCGGGACAGAAGAAGGGGTTCTGCTCGACGGCGTCCCAGTCCCACGCCGCGCGGTCGATCCTGTGCGGCCCCATCTGGATCAGCGCGCCGCGCACGCGCAAACCGGGCACGATCTTGCGCGCGATCGCGCCGGCGGCCACGCGCGCCGCCGTCTCGCGCGCCGACGAGCGGCCGCCGCCGCGATAGTCGCGGATGCCGTATTTCGCGTCATAGGCATAATCGGCATGGCCGGGCCGGTAGGCATCCTTGATCTCGGAATAATCCTTCGAGCGCTGATCGACATTGTCGATCAAAAGCGCGATCGGCGCGCCGGTCGTGACCTGCGCGCCACCCTCATCCGCAAAGACGCCGGAGAGGATGCGCACCTCGTCCGGCTCGCGCCGCTGCGTGGTGAAGCGCGATTGGCCGGGCCGCCGCCGATCGAGCTCGCGCTGGATGTCGGACGCCTCCAGCGGAATGCGCGGCGGGCATCCGTCGACGACGCAGCCGATCGCCGCCCCGTGGCTCTCGCCGAAGGTCGTCACCCGGAACATGTGGCCGAAGGTATTGAATGACATCGGTTTGCGCGCTCTTTGGTGTCCTAGACCCCGAGCCTATAACGGGTCAATGAAGGGAAGGCTTACAGGTCCACGGCCTCACCGTCGGCCGGTTGCAGGCCTGCCGAAGGCAGCGTCGATCATCCGCCGGAGGGTGGAACCCTGAACTCCGATTTATCCCGGTGAACCCGCCTTCAGTTACCTGAACGCGCGTTAATGGCAACCTGAATAACTGTTAAGCTTCGGAATTTATTGGGTTTTTTCCACTGAGCCCAATTGAAAGATGATGGTTCCTGCGATATGGAGTCGCACCGGCTAGGGGAGCCTCGGTGAGCAGGCCGCCTCTGACCCACCAGTCAGCTCCTGTCGGCAGGCGATCACGGTTCACACAAGGGTTTCACACACATGCGCAAAGTCACTGCGATCATCGCGGCACTCGGCTTCCTCGGCTCCACCAGCCTGACGCCGGTCGTTGCCGCCTCCGCCATCGACGCCGACAAGAGCATCGAGCTCTCGGCGGCGAAGAAGAAGAAAGCAAAGAAGATGAAGAAGGCCGAGCTCTCGACCGAGCTGTCGGCTGCGAAGAAGAAAAAGAAGAAGGCGTCGAAGAAGAAGAAGTCCGAAATGATCGTCAGCGACGATCTCTCCGCCGCGAAGAAGAAAAAGAAAGCCAAGAAGGCGAAGAAGGCCGAAATGATCGTCAGCGACGATCTCTCCGCCGCGAAGAAAAAGAAGAAGGCCAAGAAAGCGAAGAAGGCCGAAATGATCGTCAGCGACGATCTCTCCGCCGCCAAGAAGAAGAAGGCCAAGAAGGCGAAGAAGGCCGAAATGATCGTCAGCGACGATCTCTCCGCCGCGAAGAAAAAGAAGAAGGCCAAGAAGGCGAAGAAGGCCGAAATGATCGTCAGCGACGATCTCTCCGCCGCCAAGAAGAAGAAGGCCAAGAAGGCGAAGAAGGCCGAAATGATCGTCAGCGACGATCTGTCCGCCGCGAAGAAAAAGAAGAAGGCCAAGAAGGCGAAGAAGGCCGAAATGATCGTCAGCGACGATCTCTCCGCCGCCAAGAAGAAGAAGGCCAAGAAGGCGAAGAAGGCCGAGAACGTGATCCTCTATCGCATCGCCGCCTGACGCGCGCGCATTGGAATGCAGGAACGGCCGGGCCTTCGTCCGGCCGTTTTCTTTTTCGCGACCCTCAATCCTTCACGCCGCTGATGTCGGGCGCGTCCGGGTTCTTCATGCCGACGATGTGATAGCCGGCATCGACGTGATGGATCTCCCCGGTCACGGCGCTCGACATGTCCGAGAGCAGATAGACGCCGGCCTCGCCCACTTCTTCGATCGTCACCGAGCGCCGCAGCGGCGCGTTGTATTCGTTCCACTTCAGAATGTAGCGGAAGTCGCCGATGCCGGAGGCCGCCAGCGTCTTGATCGGGCCCGCCGAAATCGCATTGACGCGGATTCGCTTCGCGCCGAGATCGGCGGCGAGGTAACGCACGCTCGCCTCCAGCGCCGCCTTGGCGACGCCCATCACGTTGTAATGCGGCATCCATTTCTCCGCTCCATAATAGGTGAGCGTGAGCATCGAGCCGCCATTGGTCATCAATTTCTCGGCGCGCTGCGCGATGGATGTGAACGAGTAGCAGCTGATTGACAGCGTCCTGGAGAAGTTCTCCGCCGTCGTGTCGATATAGCGACCGTCAAGTTGATCCTTGTCGGAAAAGGCGATGCAATGGACGAGGAAGTCGATCGTGCCCCAGGCGGATTGCAGATGCGAGAACACGCCGTCGAGCGTTGCCGGCTCGGTGACATCGCAATGGCCGACGACGAGCCCGCCGACGTCCTCGGCGAGCGGCTCGACGCGCCGCTTCAGGGCGTCTCCTTGGTAGGTGAAGGCGAGCTGCGCCCCGTGCGCGTGCGCTGATTTGGCAATGCCCCAGGCGATCGAGCGGTTGTTCGCGACCCCCATGATTAGGCCACGTTTGCCGCGCATCAATCCCGCTTCCGCCATACCCGGTCCCCCGCTGGCGGTCTTCGCCGGCTGCGGGCCTCGTATGGCATAGGGGGAGGGGGCCTTCAAGGCGAGCACGGATGGCGCTGCTCGTCCTTGCGCGACGTGTTCCCCTTTGCGGCACGCGCCAAGAGGGGCGCATGCAGATGCTTGAGCCCGCCGCACGGCGCCGCTAGGCTTCGCATGGGGAGCTGTCGCGTGTCATTGCTGACCTGAGAGTGCCGTTATCGAGACGAACGCGGCAAAGCGAAGGCCATTTGCGTGCTTAGTCCGACAGCCAGCGGCGGCGCGAACCTTGCCAAGGAGCGGCCAGTATCCGGGCCGGTTCGCACCATCCGTGTCCGCACGGCATTGATCGCGCTTGTTGCCAGCGTGCTCCTTCCGGGCCTGCTCTTTGCCGTCCACGAGTACCGCAGCCTGCATGCCGGATTGCAGTCGCGCGCCGAGACCGAGGCGCGCCACCTCGCGCGCGAGGTCGCGAGCATGATCGAACGCGATCTCTCGATCCGCGTGGCGCAGCTCACGACCTTGGCGAGTTCCCCGTCTTTGGCCAGCGGAGATTTCCGCGCGTTCTACGACCAGGCACGCGCGGCGATCAAACCTGATGAGGGCTGGATCATCGTCACCGATGCGCAGGCTGCGCAACTCCTCAACACGCGGTTTGATTTCGGCGCGGAGCTGCCGGTCGCAGCCGACGCGCCGCAGCTGCGATCGGTCGCCAGCACGGGCGAGCGGCGGATTTCGGACCTTTTTGTCGGCGCCGCCCATGGCCGTCCGCTCGTCAGCGTGTCCTTGCCGGCCGCCGGCGATCGCGTCGTGAGCTGGCGATTCGAGCCGGCCTACCTGACGGCGCTGTTGCGGACCGCGGTGGCGCAGGATTGGACCATCGCCGTTCTCGATCGCGCCGGAACCGTCGTTTCGCGCACCGAGGCGCCGGACGCCTTTGTCGGCAGGCAAGCCTCACCCGAATTCTGGGCCCTGACACAGTCGGCCCCGGCCGGATGGAAACCGACGGTCAGCCTGGATAATCTCCCGGTCTACACGGCATGGCAACGCTTGGCCTCCGGCTGGACGGCCGTGGCCTTCATCCCGCAATCAATCGCCAACGCGCCGCTGCAGGCGGCGCTCGACCGGCTGATGTGGACCCTGGCGGGGCTTGCCGCGCTCACGCTCGCGCTCTCCTCGACGGTGAGCTGGTGGATCACGCGCCAGATCCGCGCGCTTGCAAACACGGCGACGGCAATCGCCAAGGGAGAAGCCGGTGTTCCGCCGCCGGCTCGCCTGCGCGAGATCGCCGAGATCAACCGCGCTTTGGATCGGGCAGCCGAGGCCAATGTCGAGCGAAAGCAGGCGGAGCATCTGAATGCGCTGCTTGCCTCCGTCGTCGCGTCGTCGCCGGACGCGATGTTCTCGACCGACCGCAACCGTGTCTTCCGGACGTGGAACGAAGGCGCCGAGAAACTCTATGGCCATTCCGCCCTTGAGGCGGTCGGCCAGACGCTCGATCTGATCGCGGCGCAAGGCACGGCGGACGAGCGCAAGAGGCTCTGGTCGCGGGCGATGCAGGGCAAGCGCACGCGCCTGGAAACCGTGCGCCGACGCAAGGACGGCAGCCTCGTGGAGGTGGAGATCAGCAACGCGCCGATCTTCAACAAGGAGGGACATTTCGAAGGCGTCTGCGCCGTGCATCGTGACATCACCGAACGTCGCAGAGCGGAGGAGCACCTTCGCTTCACCATGCGCGAGCTGTCGCACCGCTCGAAAAACCTGCTCGCGGTGGTGCAAGCGATGGCCCGGCAGACCGCACGTCAGGCGAGCGACTTCGACGACTTCGAATCGCGCTTCGCCGGACGCATGCAGGCGCTGGCCCATTGCCACGATCTCTTGGTGAAGAGCGAATGGCGCGGCGGCGCCGTCGCGGATCTCATCCGATTGCAGCTCGCGCCCTTTGCGGAAGTCGGCCAGCGCGTGAGGGCCGAAGGGCCGTCCGTGGCGCTGGTCCCCGAGGCGATGCAGACGCTGGGTCTCGCCTTGCACGAACTCGCAACCAATGCGGTGAAGCACGGCGCCCTGTCGGTGCCTGCGGGTTCGGTCCTGATCTCATGGGAGTATGGCAGGGAAGGCAGGGAACTTCGCTTCACCTGGCAGGAAGCGGGCGGCCCGCCGGTGGAGCCGCCGCGGCATCGCGGCTTCGGCCACGCCGTTCTCGAGCGGATGGCGAAAACGCTCGAAGGCGACGTGTCGCTTTCCTTCGAGCCAAGCGGGTTCGTCTGGCGTGTGACGATCGGCGCCGAGAAGATCGCCTTGTCCGAACGCGCAAGCGCGGCGCCGCATGCCGCGATGGAGTTGATAGCCGAACGCTCCCTCGCCCCCGCGCGGCTTACGTCCCCCCGCTCCGCGGATCATAGGGCTTAGCCTCACGCCATTTGCGCATGAGCGTCTCGAGCTCGGGGTCCGGCGCATCCGGCAGAACGACGCGGGCCGTCACGAACAGGTCGCCGGCCCCGCCTTTCGCCGAAAGTCCCTTGCCCTTCAGCCGGAATGTGCGGCCGGAATTCGTTCCGGCGGGAATGGCGAGATCGACAGCGCCATCGAGCGTCGGCACGCGCACCTTGCCGCCGAGCACCGCTTCATAGAGCGTGATCGGCAGATCGAGCCGCAGATTCTGGCCCTCGACTTTGAACAGCGGATGCGGGGCGATGCCCACGGTGATGAGCAGATCTCCCGGCGGTCCGCCGAGCGATTGTCCCTGGCCTTTGAGCCGGATCTGCTGGCCGTCGGTCAGGCCCGCCGGGATTTTGACTTCGACATCCTTGCCGGTCGGAAGCTGCACGCGCTTGGTCGCGCCCTTCGCCGCCTCCTCCAGCGAGATGGTCATCTGCGCGGCGATGTCCCGTCCCGCCTGCGCGGCCGCGAAGTCGGCGGCGTCGAACGGATCGAAGCCGCGCGCGCCGCCGCGGGCGCCGCCGAAAATGCCGCTCAGGACATCTTCGAAGCCGCGCGCGCCGCCGCCGCGCCCGCTCGAGCGGCGGAGGCCCTCCGGTCCGAAGGTGAAGGTCTCGAAGACGCCTTCCTGGCCGAACCCGCCGCGCCCGGCGCCCGCGCCCGGCCCGGCACCGAAACCCTCGAATCCTTGGAAGCGCGGCTTGCCTTCCGCGTCGATCTCGCCGCGGTCGAAGGCTTTGCGTTTCTTCTCGTCGCCGATGATTTCATAGGCGGCGTTCAGTTCGGCGAACTTCACCGCCGCTTTCGGATCGTTCCTGTTGGCGTCCGGATGGAGCTTCTTGGCGAGACGCCGGAAGGATTTCTTGATCTCGTCCGCGCTCGCTCCCCGAGACGCCCCGAGGACCTCATAGGGGTCGCGCATAGGGGGAAATCTCCGCGTCAATGTGTGTGGGACCGACTCGCCCGCTGTTCATGCCCAATGTGGGGGCAATGCAGCAATTGCGCAATCGAACGCGCGCTCAAGGACGGGACGGGAGCACGCGTCTTTGCCCGCCTACGACCGCTTCCAGGGCCGCATCTGGCGCACTTCCCATTGCCCCCGATGCACGCGGCAGGCCTCGCCCTGCAGCCAGGATTCCGCGCCGCCGCGAACATAGCTCGCCAAAAAGTCCCGGCAGGTGAACCCGTCCTGGGTGTAGGCATTGGCGAGCGGCGTGACGGTGCCGCGCGCGCCGGTCGCCGGGTTCTCCCAGGGCAGGCTTGCATCCTGGCCGCGGCTGACGGCGTCCAGCGCCGCCGCTTTGGCGATGGCGACATCGCTGTCCGCCAGCTGCGCGCCGGCCGAAGCGGCCGGCTTCGAAGCGCCAAGGCTTGCGGTATATTCGGGCGTCTCGTCGTGCCCCATCAGCGAGCCGATGCGATAGGAGCAGCCGGCGCTCGCCAGCACCAGGGCGATGAGGCATACCGAACGGACGGCCTCCATCGCGCACCAGTGGCGCAGGGCCCGCCATCCATTGTAAGGAAGGGTACTCTGCCGGCCTGCTGCGACGCCGAACACCAAACTCCTCCAATCCCGAGTGCTCTCCATGAAACACCAGCCCGGGTTAACGACTGGTGATTTCACCGAAGCCGACGAGCCGTTTCGCCTCTTCGGCGAGTGGCTTGATGAGGCGACGAAGTCCGAGCCGCGCGACCCGACCGCAATGGCGCTGGCCACGGTCGATGCCGACGGGATGCCGAATGTACGCATGGTGCTCTTGAAAGGACTGGATGACCGGGGCTTCGTCTTCTACACCAACACCACCAGCCAAAAGGGACAGGAACTGGGCGAACGGCCGAAAGCCGCCCTCGTCTTCTACTGGAAGTCCTTGAACCGGCAGATCCGGGTTCGCGGGCAAGTGGAGCCGGTGGGCGACAGCGAGGCCGACGCCTATTTTGCCACCCGCCCGCGCGGCGCGCAGATCGGCGCCTGGGCGAGCCAGCAGTCCGCCCCGCTCGAGAGCCGCTTCGCGCTCGAGAAGGCGGTGGCGCTCTACACGGCGAAGTTCGGCATGGGCTCCATTCCCCGGCCGCCGCACTGGTCCGGCTTCCGCATCGTCCCGGTGTCGGTCGAGTTCTGGGCCGACCGGCCGTTCCGCCTGCACGACCGCATCGTCTTCCGGCGGGAGAACGAGGCTTGGGTCAAGACGCGCCTCTACCCGTGAGATAGATTGTCCGCATGGTCGCCAACGATCCACAACAGCCGCGCCGCACGCTGCTTCTCACCGGAGCGAGCCGCGGCATCGGTCACGCCACGGTCAAGCGCTTTTCCAGCGCCGGCTGGCGCGTCATCACCTGCTCGCGCCATGCTTTCCCCGAAAACTGCCCCTGGGAAGCGGGTCCCGAGGACCACATCCAGGTGGACCTCGCCAATTCCAAGAACATGTTCGAGGCGATCGACGAGATCAAGCGCCGGCTGCCCGAGGGACAGCTCAACGCGCTCGTCAACAATGCGGGCATTTCGCCCAAGGCCGACGGCGGCAAGCGCCTCGGCTCGCTCGAGACGACGCTGGATGTCTGGCAGCACGTGTTTCAGGTGAATTTCTTCGCCCCGATCATGCTGGCGCGCGGGTTGCTGGATCAGTTGAAAGCAGCGAAGGGGTCGGTGGTGAACGTCACCTCGATCGCTGGCTCGCGCGTGCATCCCTTTGCCGGCGCGGCTTATGCGACGTCGAAGGCGGCGCTCGCCGGATTGACGCGCGAGATGGCGGCCGACTTCGGTCCGCACGGCATTCGCGTCAACGCCATCGCGCCGGGCGAGATCGATACGGCCATTCTCTCACCCGGGACGGACAAGATCGTCGAGCAGATTCCGCTGCACCGGCTCGGCACGCCCGACGAAGTGGCCAAGATCATCTACGTGCTGTGCACGGAAACCTCGTCCTACGTCACCGGCGCCGAGATCCATATCAACGGCGGCCAGCACGTATAGCCGGCGCCTTTGCCCGCGCACCGAATGATTGACACGCTGTAGGGTGGGCTTCGCCGCGCGAAGCCCACGTCTTCTGCTTGCGTGGGCGCGCGCCTTCGGCGCGTCGCCCACCCTACCGATCTCGATCATGCGAATGTCAATCGTAGGGTGGGCTTCGCCGCGCGAAGCCCACGTCTTTTCTTTCCTTGCGTGGGCGCGCGCCTTCGGCGCTTCGCCCACCCTACGCTCACCACGGCGCTGCGCGGGTTTTGTGCTGGGGTCCCGGGTCGCGCTCCGCTTGCCCGGGACACGCGGTGTGTAATGAATCCGTTCCCCGGCCGAAGCGAGCGCCGTAGGGTGGGCTTCGCCGCGCGAAGCCCACGCGTTTCCTGCTTGCGTGGGCGCGCGCCTTCGGCGCTTCGCCCACCCTACGCTCACCACGGCGCTGCGCGGGTTTTGCGCTGGGTCGGGTCGCGCTCCGCGTTGCTCCGCTTGCCCGGGACACGATGCGTTTGAAAATGCGTTCGCGAGGGTCCAGGAAAATTTTTTCGTATCTCTTGCGCACGCCCCACCTGCTTTGCTTCCATCCATGCGTCTTGCTCACTGAGGGGCGTCAACCGGTGACGTTCGGAAGATGGAGCGAGATGCGGCGCCTGCGGGCTTGGGCCTCGTCAGCCTGGGCACTCGGGAGGCCTCGGCGTCAACCGTCCGGGCCCATTATGGGGTTCTGCCTTCAATGGCTGGACTGGCGACTGGTGAGCGGAAGCCGAAAGCTTCCGTGCTCAGGGCGGCGAAGAGCCGATCCGCCTCGTCCCAGGAAGCACGGTGCCGGGGCTAAAAAAACGCCGCGGTGGAGCGCCGACAGGCGAGCGCGCTTTCGCACAAGCGCGCGGCCAGCGCCTCGCAAGCGCAGGCCACACGTTACGATTACGCGCCTTTCGGCGCTCCGCCCCCCTCATTGTTTCTCGAGGGGGGACAATCGCAAACCCCGGAGGCAAAAAGCGCCTCGCGGGAGGTCGACGCGTTGCGCCGCCTCGGCGGCGCCGGCTGGGAAAGTCCACGCCGCGCCGGCAGGCGAACGCCAAAGCACGCCGGCTCACAGCCACCGTTTCCACTTGAAGAACATGTAGGGGAGGATGGCGGCCAGGACCATGACGAGCAGCGCCAGCGGATAGCCGTAGGTCCATTCGAGTTCCGGCATGTGCCGGAAGTTCATCCCGTAGACAGAGGCGACCAGCGTCGGCGGCATCAGCGCGACGGCCATGACGGAAAAAATCTTGATGATGTTGTTCTGCTCGATGCCGACGACGCCGACCAGGGCGTCGAGCAGGAAGGTGATGTTGTTGGTGATGTAGGTCGCGTGATCGGACAGCGACTGCACGTCGCGCTGCATGCTTTTCAGTTCCAGGCGAGAGTCTTTCGCCCACTTCATCGCATCCGCTTCGTTGGCGAGAAACAGGAGGACGCGGCCGATCGAAACCAGGCTCTCGCGCACCTTGGAGGTGAGGTCGCCCTTGCGCCCGATGGTGCGCAGGATCGACTTGTAGGTCTGGCTGTCGCCCGCCCGCCTGCCTGCCGGTTCAAAGACGCGGCGCGAGACGAGATCCACTTCGGCGGACAGACGCTCGAGAATGTCGGCGGCGCGGTCGATCACCGCCTCGAGCAGGTCCATGAGCACCAGTTCGCCGGTGATGGTGGCCGGGCAGGCGCGCGCCAGTTTTCCGCTCACCATCGCAAAGGGCCGCGGCTCGTCGTAGCGCACCGTCACCAGCTTGTCGGCGGACAGGATGAAGGTGACGGGCGTGTGTTTGGGAGCCGGCGAGTCCGAGTGGCACATCAGCGTCGCCGTCATGTAGCGCGCGCCGTTCTCGACATAGAGGCGGCTCGAGACCTCGATTTCCTGCATCTCCTCAGGCGTGGGAATGGTGATGCCCAGCGCCTGCTCGACGAGCCGGTCCTCCTCCAGCGTCGGCGCTACGAGGTCGAACCAAACGGCGCCGGCCGGGATGGCGGCGCCGTTCTCGACGGCGATACGGTGAAGCGAACCGCCCTTGGGCACATAGACGGAGAGCATCGGAGCTGCCTTGTCAGGGGCGCTATGGGTAGCCCGATGGCGGCCGAGCGTCTATGGCCCGAAGCAGGGGCGCGAGCGCCTTCCTAAGCGGCGCGCTCGTCGGCGTGCCGGTCCTGTGCGGTTCTGCTCGGCGCATAGGCGGGGTTGCGGACATCGCCGCGATAGCGCAGCGCCGCCGCCACGGCCGAAATCCCGATCGTCCCGAATCGCGCCCCGGCCTCCGTGCGATCACGGCGGTGGTCTGCGGCGAAGTGCTCGTTTCTCATCGTTGTTCCCATCAATATCGGGCACCGCACATGCGGTGCCGTCGTGACCCTATGTTGGCGTGGAATTGAGCAGGAATCACCGACGCCGCGTCCGTTTGTCCTGCGGCTGATTCGTCCGAAGCGCTCCCCGCCTCGCGCATCTCCTTTAACGTCGCACGGTAAACAGTTGATTGACCTCGCGCTGGGACCTTCTTTCGCGCTTCCGGAGCAAAAGTGCGGCATTCCTGCAACAGGATTGGAATGCTTTCGGGGCAAAACGGCGAACGTTCTTTATTGCCTCCCGGCTTTCGGTTACCAAACAAGGTCTGTTGAGACGGTACAGACGGACACAAACGACACGAGGCGGCGGAACAGCGATGGCAGCCCGGACCCTGGCGATTGTGCTTGTTGCAGTAACCCTCGGCGGCTGCATGCAGTCCACGCTCGAGCCGGCATCCGACGCCAATCTCAAGCCCCGCGACCGCCAGCTCCTGGCGAATGCGCCTTATGCCAAGCCGATGATCCCGGAAGCGTATCAGCGGGCGATCGTCAAATATCATCGCCGCGAATTGCCGGGCACGGTCGTGGTCGATACCGACGCGCGCTATCTTTACTATGTGCTGCCCGAGGGCAAGGCGATCCGCTACGGCGTGACGGTCGGCGAGGAAGCGCTCGCCTGGTCGGGCGTCGCCAAGATCGGGCGCATGGAAGAGTGGCCGAACTGGGTGCCGACCGCCGACATCAAGAAACGTCTCGGCAACATCCCGGACCATGTCGGTCCCGGACCGCACAATCCGATGGGCGCGCGGGCGCTGTACCTCTTCGAAGGCAACAAGGACACGCTCTTCCGCATCCACGGGACCAATCAGCCCGAATATATCGGGCAGGCAATTTCGTCCGGCTGCATCCGTCTCACGAATGAAGACATAATTGATCTTTATAACCGCATGCGAATGGGTGCACCGGTCGTCGTGCTCGGGCCGGGGCAGGGGGATTCTCCGATGAATCCGCGCATGGCGTCGACCCCGATGCAGGGGAGCTGAATGCACGCCGCGGATTAGGACAGAGTTCTACAGGGGCTGGGTGACGGCAAGGCGCTGGGGGCAACCTAGCGCCTTGTTGTTTTCGGAGTTGAATCCCGGATCGGATGGAACCGGATCCGGGCAAGAACGCGAAGGGCAGCGGTCTCAGGCCGCGAGAAGCTGCTCGCGCTTTGCCCAGTCGAGCGTCTTGTCGAGCGCGCGGCCGAGCCGGTCGAACAGTTCGTCGATTTCCGCGATCGAGATGACGAGCGGCGGACAGATCGAGACGATGTCGCCGTAGATCGAGCGCACGATCAGGCCCTCGTCTTCGGCAAGGCGCACGGCCATCGCGCCGACTCCCTTCTTCAGGTCGAACTGACGCTTCGTCCTCTTGTCGGCATCAAGTTCGACCGCGCCAACCAGACCCATGCCGCGCGCCTCGCCGACCAGCGGATGCTGGCCGAGCGCGCGCAGCCGCTCCTGGAAACGCGGAATTTTCTTGTTCACCTGCTCGAGCATCTTGTCGCGCTTGTAGATATCGAGTGTCTTGTTCGCGACCGCTGCCGCCACCGGATGCCCGGAATAGGTGAAGCCGTGTCCGAAGGTGCCGAGCTTGCGGCTCTCGGCGAGCAAGGTCTGATACATGGCCTCGTTGATCATCACGCCCGCGATCGGCAGATACGCGGAGGACAGCGCTTTCGCGACCGACATGCCGTCCGGGCGATAATTCACTTTCTCGCTTCCGAACATGGTGCCGAGCCGGCCGAAACCGGTGATCACCTCGTCGGCGATCATGTAGATGTCGTACTTGGCGCAGATCGGCATGATCTTTTCGAAATAGGTGCGCGGCGGCACGATGACGCCGCCCGCGCCCATCACGGGCTCGGCAATGAAGGCCGCAACCGTGTCGGGTCCTTCTCTCAGGACCAGGTCTTCGAAATCCTGCGCCAGGCGGGACGCGAAATCCTCTTCGCTTTCGCCGTCTTTGGCGAGCCGGTAGGCGTGCGGCGCGGTCGTGTGCAGGAACCCCGGGATCGGCAGATCGAAGTCCATGTGATTGACCGGCAGGCCCGTCATCGAGCCCGAGCCGATGCCGACTCCGTGGAACGCCTTCATGCGGCTGATGATCTTTTTCTTTTTCGGCCGCCCGAGCGCGTTGTTCATGTACCAGACGAGCTTCGCCTGGGTGTCGTTGGCCTCCGATCCGGAATTGCAGAAAAAGACTTTCGAAATCGGCACCGGCGCCATTTCCTTGAGCTTTTCGGCGAGTTCGATCGCCGGATCATGGCTCTTGCCGGAATAGACGTGCTGATAGGGCAGCTTGCGCATCTGCGCTGCGGCCGCCTCGACCAGTTCCTCGTTGCCATAGCCGAGCGATGTGCACCACAGCCCCGCCATGCCTTCGAGAAAGGCGCGCCCGTCGCTCGCATAGAGCCACACGCCCTGGCCGCGCTCCAGCACGAGCGGACCCGTCTCGCGAAAGGCCGCGAGGTTGGTGTAGGGGTGGATCAGGGTCTCGATCGCGCGGGTGGCGAGGTTGCTGAGCGGGGCCATTGGTGTCTCTCTTGCCGGATGGGTTGGGCGCTTCATAGCACGGACTGGCTCGCCCTCAACCGTCCGATAGGCTCACGACAGCCATTCGACTTTGATGACCGTCTGCACCGAGGCATAGAGGTTGGCGGCCGCATGCAGGATCATGGGCAGAAGCACCGAGCTGCTGCGCAGCCGCAAGTAACCGAAGACAAGCCCGATCAGGAGAATTTGCACGACCCCGAACCAGTCATACTGGACGTGCAGAACGGCCCAGGCCAGCGCGGTCGCGACAATGGCAGGCCGCGGCCCAAGACGCGACGCAAAGCCGCGGAACAGAAAGCCGCGAAACAGCAGCTCCTCGCCGATCGGAGCGGCGACGACAACGGCGACGAACAGGGCGGGCAGCGCGCCGGCGGTCTTTGCGGACCGATAGGATTCGATCAAGAAAGACGGAACGACATCGCGGCCGAGCGCATAGGTCACGGCGTCGAAGGCCGGAACCAGCGCGGCGAGAAGGCCAAGGCCGAAAACAAGCGCCGCCCTGCTCGGGGCTTCGACGGCGAGATAGGCGCGAAAGCCGCCGCGCTCCCGCACGGCCGAAAAAAGCACCGCGATCTGAAAAGGCAGCGCCAGCATCATGCCGAACCAGATGACCGGCGAAGTCGGCGCAATCGTTTGCAGTTGCTCCACGCCGCCGGGCGAGACCGCATTCCATGCCGTGACGACCAAGGCGGTGACGGCGTATTGAACGGCGATGGCGAGAATGGCGTAGGCGATCGAGCCCAACATCCCAAGCGGGCGTACCGCGCCGGTCTGTCCGCTCGAGGATGGCGGCAGGGCGCCCGTCATGATCGATCCCGCTGCCCTTAGCGCAACGCCAGGAGATAAGCGATCACGGCGAGCACACCGAGCGCAGTTCGCACCGCATGCAGCCGGCCCCATTGCTCGATCAGCCCGCGCGCGGTGTCATCGGCATCCGTATCGGGCGTTTCCATCAAGGCGCGATTGGTCGGCATGATGACGAACCAGGTGAAGGGCCAGTTCGCGCCGATCAGGATCGCGCCGCCGAGCCACCACCAGCTGTCGGCGAAGAAGACGGCCAGGACGCCAAGCACGGCGGACAGCGCCGCGAGCGTCGACTGCATGAGGAAGCCGCGCCGGTAGGCGAATTTCCATTGCGTGAGCAGCGCGCGGGCATCGAGCTCGAGCCGCGCCGGATGCTCGGCGAAGTTGATATAGAAAGCGGCGCCGGCAAAAGCCGCCGCGAAGGTCAGCGCGAGATATCCGGCCAGCATCGGGCGACTCCGTGTCAAGGACGCCCCATCATGCCGGGCTGGCAGGAAATGGGAATGGCTAATCGCCCTTTCTCCCTTTTCCGAGCTGGGGAAGCCCTATCGGCTGCTCATATGCGGCGGGGCGGAGGCAGGCCGCTCGCGCGGGACTGGAACGTCGGTGGCGTCGCGCACGTCCCATTGGCACAACCGGTAGCCGTTGCGCCGTTCGGCAAAATCGACATGCACGTGGTGTTCGTGAAAGCCGTCGGACCCCGGACCGAGCACCGTCGTGAATCGCGCACAGGCGCTGCGCCTGAGCGCGTCGCGCACGGTCTTGTCCGCCGCGATGTCGGTGAGTGCGAGGATGCGGCCGTTCGTCAGTGCCAGTGCGCGAATGTCGAGCGCATTGGCCTTGCCGTGCTCGCTGGGCTTGGCGCCATCGATCCGGTTGCGCGGGCGGCATTCGAACGAGGCGGCCGAGACCACGCCATGCAGCTGCTCGCCAATCGCCTGCACGGCAGCTGCGACCTCCTCGCGGAGCCAGCCGGCCACGGCCTCCGCCATCGCGCATCGCAAGACCACCGGCGGGGTGATCAACACACGGCCGCCGCCGGTCGCCATCACCGCGCTCATCTCGACCACATCGCTGACCTCGCACGCGCCCTGATTGACGGAGGCCGCGCGCACGATGGCGATAGCGGAGAGCGCGGTGAGGCAAGGGGGCGGGACGGGCGGCTGTTCGGCCGGAGCTGCTGCGGATCGTTCCCGCTCGCCCCGGACCGACGGCCGCGGCCGAGGAAGCGGCGGGGCCAGGCTGGATTGCGTCGTCGCGCCGGCGCGCGCGGGTTTGGGCCGAAACTCTTGCGCGTCCGCGACCGCCAAGGTCGTGGCGAGAGCGGCAGCGACGGCGCAGAGGAATCTCATCCGGGGCAGACCTCCTCAACAGCAAACGCGGTTCTGGACGAAAACGCCGCCCGCCCGAATGCAACCGCAAGGCCCCCTGGGCGGTTCAAAGGATCGTTCGGCTGCGCTATGTTTGCCCCAGTTCTGTCCGCCAGGAGACTGGCCAACAGGCCGGGGCGAAAACCCGGCTGAACCACGACGAGGAAACCATGCTCGGCCTGATGCAGGATTGGCCCCTTTTGTCCTACAAGATCATCGATCACGCGGCGATCCACCACGGCACGCGCAAGGTCATCAGCCGCTCGGTGGAAGGTCCGATCCACACGACGACCTATGCTGACATCCGTGCGCGGTCGCTGAAAGTGGCCAAGCGTCTCGACCAGGAGGGCATCCGGCTCGGCGACCGCGTCGCGACACTGGCCTGGAACACTTGGCGTCATCTCGAAGCCTGGTACGGCATCCTCGGCATCGGCGCGGTCTATCACACCGTCAATCCGCGGCTCTTTCCCGATCAGATCGCCTGGATCGTCAATCATGCTGAAGATCGGATCATGATCACCGATCTCACCTTCGTGCCGATCCTCGAGAAGATCGCAAGCAAGCTCGCCACGATCGAGCGCTACGTGATCCTGACCGACGGCGCGCACATGCCGCAGACCTCGTTGAAGAACGCGATCGCCTATGAAGATTGGATCGGCTCCGTGGACGGCGATTTCGAATGGCGATTCTTCGACGAGAATACCGCCGCGGGCATGTGCTACACGTCAGGGACGACCGGCAATCCGAAGGGCGTGCTCTATTCGCACCGCTCGAACGTGCTGCACTCGCTCGTTGCGAGCGCGCCCGACATGCTGGGCATTTCCTCGCGCGACGTCGTCTTGCCGGTGGTGCCGATGTTCCACGCCAATGGCTGGTCGCTTGCGCTGACGACGCCAATGATGGGCGCGACCATGGTGATGCCGGGTGCAAAGCTCGACGGCGCCTCCATTTACGAGCTGCTCAACGATTTCAAGGTGACCGTGACCGCGGCTGTTCCGACAGTCTGGCTGATGCTCTTGCAATTTCTCGAGAGCAGCGGCAGTAAGCTGCCCTATCTCAAGAAAGTCGTGATCGGCGGCTCCGCCTGCCCGCGTGCGATGACGCAAAAATTCCAGGACAATTATGGCGTCGAGGTCATGCATGCCTGGGGCATGACGGAAATGAGCCCGCTCGGCACGGTCTGCACGCTGAAGCCCGATTATGCCGATCTCTCCGGCGAAGCGCGGCTGGACATCCAGCAAAAGCAGGGCCACGCGCCGTTCGGCGTGGAGATGAAGATCACCGACGATCACGGCCGTGAGGTGCCCTGGGACGGCAAGACCTTCGGCCGCCTCAAGGTTCGCGGGCCGTCAGTCGCCCGCGCCTATTTCAAGGAGGCGGAAAGCGCGATCGACAAGGACGGCTTCTTCGATACCGGCGATGTCGCCACCATGGACCCGCACGGCTACATGCAGATCACCGATCGCTCGAAAGACGTGATCAAGTCGGGCGGTGAATGGATTTCCTCGATCGATCTCGAAAACCTCGCGGTCGGTCATCCAAAAGTCGCGGAAGCCGCCGTCATCGGCGTCCCTCATCCGAAGTGGGACGAGCGGCCGCTCCTCGTCGTCGTCTTGAAGAAAGAGCAGACCGCGACCAAGGATGAGATCCTTGCCTTCATGCAGGGGAAGATCGCCAAGTGGTGGATGCCTGACGACGTCGTGTTCGTCGACGAAATACCGCACACGGCTACCGGGAAGATTCAGAAGATGACATTGCGCGATCAATTCAAAGGTTACATTTTGCCGACGGCCGAGGCGGCGGAGTAAGTTCCGGATCCTGCTGGGCGGGGAGTTGTCGCGTGGCGGGGCCGGTGCGATAAGGTCCTGCCGTTTTCCCGCCATCGCGAACCAGGGCCGCGCATGAGCGCCGTCGAAGCTGTCGAGGTTGCGCCGCAGGAACCGCCGCCCCCAGGCGCCGGCGGGGCGCGGTTCGTCGGCGAGACGCCCGCGTTCTGGAACATCCTTGTCCGCGGCGCGGTGCGGCTCCTCTTCACGCTCGGCATCTACCGCTTCTGGCTGGCGACCGACGTCCGCCGTTTTCTCTGGGCGAACACCGAAATCGCGGGTGACGGGCTCGAATACACCGGGACGGCGCGGGAGCTCCTGATCGGCTTCCTGATCGCCATCGTCTTGCTGGTGCCGGTCAATCTGGCCTTTTTCGTCGCGGCGCTCGATCTTGGCGTGCTCGGCAGCCTTTCCGGCCTGCTCGCCTTCGTGCTGCTCGCGCTGCTCGGCCAGTTCGCCGTCTATCGCGCACGCCGCTATCGACTGACGCGAACGGTGTTTCGCGGCATCCGCTTTCATCAGACCGGGTCGGCATGGCGCTACGCGATCCGCGCACTCCTCTGGTGGGCGGCCATTATCGTCACGCTCGGCCTTGCTTACCCCTTCGCTCAGGCGAGCCTCGAGCGTTACAAGATGTATCACACGCATTACGGCGACTTGCGCGCGCATTTCGACGGCTCTGGCTGGCGGCTCTTCTTCCGCGGCTTCTTCCTCTGGTTCGTCGTCATGGGCCCGCTGCTCATCGGGCTCCTGATCATGATCGGCATGGTCGATTGGGGAGCGGCGGCGCGCATCCTCCGCCGCGGCGGCACTGACGTGATGGCGAGGCTGGAAGGGGCAAGCCCCGGTCTCGCCTCGGCGCTCGCGATCGGCACGATCGCCTTTGTCTGGGCCATCGTTGCGGCCGCGGTCCTCTACCCGGCGTTTCAAGCCGTGGTGCTGCGCTGGTGGGCGTCCGGCATCCGCTTCGGTCCGCTCGCCGTCGCTTCTAAGCTGGGAACCGGGCAGGTCTATAAGGTCTATCTCCGCTTCCTCGGCTACGCGATCGTGCTAGCCGTCGCGACAAGCCTTGCCGCCGGCATCGCCGCGTGGCTCTTTGGCTTTGCGCCCGAGCAATCGCAAACTGCCGAAATCGCCGCCACGGCACTGCTCGTCGGCGGCTATGTCGTCGTCGCGCTCGCCTACTCGACCATCTATCAGGCTACCATCAAGCTCGGGCTCTGGCGGCTCGGCTTCGAGACGATCGAACTTTCAGGTATTGGCGTGCTCGAGACCGTGAGCGCGCGCGGCGAACCAAGCTCGGCCGTCGGCGAAGGCCTCGCCGATGCACTGCAGGTCGGAGGAATCTGAGCCTCATGGCGAAGTCCGGACACGGCGTGTATTTCGACGGCGTGACCAGCGCGCGGCATGTCGTCTCGATTTATCTCGAAGTCGCCGCGCTGCGCATCATGGGCGAGCACGACATGGTGTTCGAGCGCTGGCCCTATGGCGAACTTGTGCATCTTTCCGCGCCGGAGGGCGTTCTGCGTCTCGGCCGTACGGGAAGCCGCAGGCTGGAGCGGCTGGAGATTCGCGACATCGATCTCGCGCATGCGATTGATGAGCAGTCGGTGCCCGTGGATCGCGGCGGCGCGACCGAACGCAAGGGCCGAAAGAAGATCGTCGCCTTGAGCATGGCAGCCGTCGTCTCGCTTGTGCTCGTCGGCATCTATGGCCTGCCGGCGCTCGCCGACCGCATCGCGCCTTACGTGCCGCTCGGCGTCGAGCGCTGGCTCGGCGAAGCCGTCGATGCGCAGGTGCGCACGATGCTGGACACCGGCCCGTCAAACCGCGCATTCGAGTGCGGGTCGGCCCCAGGCGAGCGGGCAGGGCGCGCGGCGCTTGACCGGCTCGTGGCGCAGCTCGAAGGCGGAGCGCAGATTTCCATTCCGCTGCATCTCGTGGTCGTGCGGCGAAAGGAAGCGAATGCCATCGCGCTGCCCGGCGGACATATATACGTGTTCCAAGGGCTGATCGACAAAGCCGAGAACGGCCATGAAGTCGCCGGCGTCATTGCGCACGAGATCGGCCACGTCGCCAACCGCGACGGTACGCGCGCGGTGCTGCAGACGGCCGGATTGTCGTTCCTCTTTGGCATTCTGCTCGGGGACTTTGTCGGCGGGGGCGCGGTGGTGATCGCAGCGAAGACGGTCTTGAACGCTTCCTATTCGCGCGAGGCGGAGGCGGCGGCCGACCGCTACGGCGTGGCGCTCATGAATACCGTCGGCGGCGATGCCAGAGCCCTTGGCGCGTTTCTCACGCGCGTTTCCGGCGCCACGCATCCCGGCGTGAAGATCCTGTTGGACCATCCCGAAACCAAAGAGCGCGTGGCCGCCATCGACGCGGCGGCCTCGAAAAGTTCGCCAAGACCCCTGCTCAGTGCGGAGGAATGGTCCGCGCTCAAGCGCATCTGTTCGGGACCGTGATGCTGCGTCGCCGCCCTGCTGCGGAGCCGACATCGAAGACCGCCATCTGGGCGCGCCGGGTGGCGCTGTTTGCCGTCGCCATCATGCTCTTGGCGATCCTCATTGCGCGCGGCGGATTCTTTGACATCGGGCCGACGCTCGCCACGATCGGCGCGGCGCTGATCATGGCGGTGATCGGGATTGTGTTGTCCTTCGCGGCCGGGATCATCATCTGGCGCTCCGGCAATCCCGGTATCGGGATTGCCCTGACCGCTTTCGTCATCGGCGTCGCACTGCTCGCCTATCCGTCCTATCTCGGCCTGCGCGCCTACCAGCTGCCGCAGATTACCGACGTGACGACCGATCCGCTCGATCCGCCTCGCTTCGAGGCGATTGCCCGGCTTCGCCCGCGGGATGCCAATCCGGCCGCCTATGCCGGCCTCACGGCGGCTGAACTGCAGCGCGTTGCCTATCCCGAGATCGAGCCCCTCGTCGTCGGCTCGACGCCGCAGCAGTCGTTCGACGCCGCGATGAACGTGATCAACAAGCTCAAATGGCGAGTGGTTGACGCGCGCCCGCCGCAGGCGAACCGGCGCGAAGGCCGCATCGAGGCGGTGGCGCGAACGCTGATCTTCGGATTTCGTGACGACGTGGTCGTGCGCATCCGTCCGGTGCCCGACGGCACTCGCATCGATTTCCGCTCCGCATCGCGCTATGGCCGCAGCGATTTCGGCACGAATGCCGCACGCATCCGCGGATTGTCGGAGGCGATCGATGAGACGCTCGGCGAAGAGGAAAAGCCGCGTCCGCAGCAGCGTCAGGCCAAGGGCGTGCAGCCCCCGGCCAAGGGCGCTCAGCCCGCCAAGCGGTAGCGGCCGGCGATCGAGGGCGGGCCGTCGGTCGCAACGACACCGCGCGCCACCAGGTCCTCGAGATGCGCCAGCACGGACAGGCCTGCGGCCCCCGACAGCCGCGGATCGAGCCCGATATAGATTGCGCGCACCAGCGTCGGAATGTCCGCCTCGCCCTTGTGCAGCCGGTGCAGGATCGAAGCCTCGCGCGCCTGGCGGTGCGCGATGTAGTGCTTCACGAAATGCGGCGCGTCTTTGATCGCCCCGCCGTGTCCGGGGAAATACACGCTCTCGGCGCGCCGCCCGATGCGTTCGAGGGACGCCATGTAGTCGCTCATCGCGCCGTCAGGCGGGGCGACGATGGAGGTGGACCAGGCCATGACGTGATCGCCGGCGAAGATCGCGTCCGCCTCCCGAAAGGCGAATGCCAGGTGGTTGGCGGTGTGGCCGGGCGTGGCGATGGCTTCGATGGTCCAGCCGGGTCCGGCGATGACGTCGCCGTCGCGCAGGAGGGCATCGGGACGGAACTCCATGTCGCCGGACGAATCGAGCGGATGGATCTCGCCGATGTGTAGCGGACGCGCGGCGCGATGCGGCCCTTCGGCCAAGACTGCCGCGCCGGTCGCCTGCTTGATGCGCGGCGTGCCCGGCGAATGATCGCGATGCGTATGGGTGACGAAGATGTGCGTCACCGTCTCGCCGCGCACGGCGTCGAGCACCGCATCGAGATGCTTTGGATCGTCCGGCCCCGGGTCGACGATCGCGATCTGACCGTGGCCGACGATATAGGTCACCGTGCCCTTGAACGTGAACGGCCCCGGATTGCGGGCGACCAGCCGGCGCACGCCGGGCATGACCTGCTCGACCTCGCCAGGTTCGAGGTCGAAGCGCTTGTCGAAAGGAATGTCGTCGGTCATCGGCCGTGATGTCTCGATTGGTGGATGATTGCGCACGCGGCGGCGAGCATCGGCTCACGCCGACTTGATACGTTTGTGCAACGCAAAGCGGGACGAAGCGAGGGTTCCGACCATTCGCTTTCGGGGCACCTGATATGCCTCGGCTTTTTGCACAGTCTTCGCGCCCAGGTCCATAATGAAAAAAAGGGATCATTCGCGCGGAGGTCTGCAATGACGTTTGTGGGGTCCTATTGGTCCGGCAATGGTCCGCTATGGAAGATTTTCTGGGTCTACGGCGTGGCCGCCAGCTTCGCGATTGCTGCGGCCATCGCCGTTCTCGGACTCTTGAACTGGATCAGCATTCCGGTCCTCATCGTCCTGCTCGTCTTTCTGGCCCTCTATACGGTGTGGATTCTTGTGAGTGTGTGGCGCTGCGCGGAGAACATCAGCGGCCGCCCGTTCGGCGTCGATCCGCAGGTCTGGTCCTGGTTTGCGCGCTGGCTCACCATTGGCTGGGCCATCAACCTGGTCGGCCTGTCCTTGTTGCTAGTCTTCATGAGCGCACAGTGAACCCATGCTTGGAGCCCATGCTTGAGGGAGCAGGCCAAAGGACCTATACGAAGCGGACTAAAGACATGGGCGGCCGGCCCCAAACACCGCCGCCCACAAGCGAGGGACACCGGCCATGCGCAGCGAAGCGACCGTATTGGAACCGCCTGTCACGTTGATCGGCGCGCTGTGGCCGGAGATGCGGCGGAGCTTTTCGAGCCGTCTGCTGCGTCTTGTGATCCTCGCGCTGCTCGGGACCGCCCTCCTGGCGCTGGCAGCGAAGATCAAGGTTCCGTTCTATCCCGTGCCGACCACTTTGCAGACGCTCGCGCTCGCGATACTCGCCGCAAGCTACGGGTCGCGTCTCGCGGTGGCCACCGTACTGCTCTATCTCGCCGAGGGCATGCTCGGGCTTCCGGTGTTCACCAACACGCCGCCCGCCGCGGCGAGCCCGCTCTATCTGCTCGGCCCGACGGGGGGCTATCTGATCGGCTTCGTTCTGGCGGCTGCGATCGTCGGCGCTCTCGCCGAGCGTGGTGCCGACCGCAGCGTCATCCGCCTCTTCGCGGCGATGCTCGCCGGCAGCGCGGCGGTCATGATCTGCGGCGTCGCTTGGCTCGCCTGGCTTGCGCAAACGTCCTCCGGCCTCGGGATCGGGTTCGAGAAGGCGGTTGCCGTCGGCCTTTTGCCGTTCCTGCTCGGCGATCTCGTGAAGACCGCGCTCGCCGCCGCCCTCGTGCGCGCCGGCTGGCTGTTCGCCGCGCGCCGGCGCGGTGATCAATGAATGTCCGGCTCCGGAATCTTACCCGGCGCGGCGAGGAAATCGAAATCGCAGCCTTCATCGGCCTGACCGATATGGCTTGAGAACATCGCCCCGTAGCCGCGTGCATAGCGCGGCGCAGGCGCGCGCCAGGCGGCGAGACGGCGCGCCAGTTCCTCCTCGCTCACATGCAGGTGAATCCGGCGCGACGAGACATCCACTTCGATCTCGTCGCCCGTTTGCACGACCGCGAGCGGCCCGCCGACAAAGCTCTCCGGCGCGACATGCAGGACGCAGGCGCCGTAGCTCGTGCCGCTCATGCGCGCGTCGGATATGCGCAGCATGTCGCGCGTGCCGGTGCGCACGAGCTTGCGCGGGATCGGCAGCATGCCCCATTCCGGCATGCCGGGGCCGCCCTTCGGCCCCGCGTTTTTCAGCACGAGGACGTGGTCCGGCGTCACCGCGAGGTCGTCGCGCTCGATCTCACGCGCCATGTGGTCGTAGTCCTCGAAGGCGAGGACCGGTCCGCGATGGCGCAGGAAGCGCGGCTCGGCCGCGGCCGGCTTCATCACGCAGCCGCGCGGGGCGAGATTGCCGGTGAGGATCGCGGTCGCGCCTTCCGCATAGACCGGCTTCGATAGCGGGTGGATGACCTCCGGCAGATGCACTTGCGCGCTCGCCAGGCCCTCGCCGAGCGTCTGACCTGTCACGGTCGGACAGGTGAGGTCGAGCTTGTCTGCGATGATGGCCATCAGCGCGCGCAAGCCTCCGGCGTAGAAGAAGTCCTCCATCAGATAGGCGCCCGCCGGCCGAAGGTTCGCGACCACCGGCACACGCCGCGAAATTTCGTCGAAGCGCTTGAGATCGAGCGCGATGCCCGCGCGGCGCGCCATCGCCACGAGGTGCACGATGGCATTGGTGGAACCCCCCAGGGCCATGTGCACCGTGATGGCGTTGTCGAAGGATGCGCGCGAGAGAATGCGCGAGGGGGTCAGGTCCTCCCACACCATCTCGACAATGCGCCGGCCGCAGGCTTTGGCCATGCGCGGATGACCGGAGTCGGCCGCGGGGATCGAGGAGGCGCCGGGCAAGGTGAGGCCGAGCGCCTCGGCAATCGACATCATCGTCGCCGCGGTGCCCATGGTCATGCAGGTGCCGAACGATCGGGCAATGCCGTTCTCGATCTCGCTCCAGTCGGTCTCCGTGATGTTGCCCGCGCGCTTTTCGTCCCAGTACTTCCAGACGTCCGAGCCCGAGCCGAGCGTCTGCCCGCGCCAATGGCCGCGCAGCATCGGCCCGGCGGGCACGTAGATCGCCGGCAGGTCCATGCTGATCGCGCCCATGATCAGCGCTGGCGTGGTCTTGTCGCAGCCCCCGAGCAGCACCGCGCCGTCGATCGGATGCGAGCGCAACAGTTCCTCCGTCTCCATGGCGAGGAAATTGCGATAGAGCATCGTCGTCGGCTTCACGAAGGTTTCCGCAAGCGACATGGCCGGCAACTCGACGGGGAAGCCGCCCGCCTGCAGCACGCCGCGCTTGACCTCTTCCGCCCGCGTCCGCAGATGCGCATGGCAGGGATTGATGTCGCTCCAGGTATTGACGATGGCGATGACCGGCTTGCCTCCCCAGTCCTCGGCGTCGAAGCCGGACTGGCGAAGCCGCGAGCGATGGCCGAAGGCGCGCAAGTCTTGCACCCCGAGCCAGCGATGGCTGCGCAATTCAGTGGGGATTTTCCGCTTTGTCATGGGAGGGGACAATACTCTGAGCCGGAAGGCATGGGCAAAGCGCCTACGGGTGTGATCCGCATGCGCGTTTGCTTCTCCCGCCTGGTGAAAGGGGGAAATCTCAGTCGATTGACGCTCCGGCGAACTTCACGACCTTTTCCCACTTCTCGGTTTCCGCCTTCGCGATGCTGCCGAAATCTTCCGGCGTGCCGATGAGCGGCGTCCCGCCGAGCTCGACGAGCCGCGCCTTGATCTTCGGATCGGCCAGCGCCTCGTTCACCGCCTTGTTGAGCTTCTCGATGATGGGACGCGGCGTATCCTTCGGTGCGCCGATGCCGAACCAGGCGCTCGCCTCGTAGCCCGGCACGGTTTCAGCGACGGTCGGCACGCCGGGCAGCGCATCGGAGCGATTTTCCGTCGTGACCGCCAGCGCGCGCAGCTTGCCCGCGCGGATGTGCTCGATCGAGGAGGGCATGTTGTCGAAAATCACATCCACCGTGCCGGCCATGAGGTCGATCAGCGCCGGCCCCGCGCCCCGATAGGGGACGTGGGTCATTTTGATCCCGGTCATGGCCATGAACATTTCGCCCGACAGATGGACGGAGGTGCCGTTGCCGGAAGAGGCCATGTTGATCTTGCCGGGATTGGCCTTGCCGTAGGCGATGAACTCCGCGACCGTCTTGGCGGGAAAGTTCGGATTGACCGACATCACATTGGGGACGCGCACGAGGCCCGCGACCGGCGCGATGTCGCGTAGGAACACGAAGGAGAGCTTCTTGTAGAGCGTGGCGTTGATGCCGTTGGCGGGATTGACGAGGAGCAGCGTGTAGCCGTCGGGCGGCGCGTTCACGACGAATTCCGTGCCGATATTGTTGCCTGCTCCCGGCTTGTTCTCGATGACGAATTGCTGGCCGAGCTTTTCCGACAGGTGCTGGCCGATGATGCGGGCGAGGATGTCGGTCGTGCCGGCAGGCGGGTAGGGCACGATCCAGCGCACCGGGCGCGCCGGGTAATCCTGCTGACCGAATGCGCGGCCCGTGCCGAACGCCACAGCCGCGCCCAGTCCCGATACCCCCATCAATACTTGCCGACGCGAAACCATCATCGTCTCCTTGTCACTGTTCATCGCCCTGCCTCGTTCAGCCTGCGGGCTTGGCTGTGGCCGCGCGCCGCTCGAAGACCTGCGCGGCGATCACGATTCCGGCGAGCGCCGCCCCGAGCAGGTCGGTATAGAGGCCGGGGTCCACGAGCGAGAGCCCGGCGACGATCAGGAGCGCGCGCTGCCAGAACGATGCGGCGGTGATCAGGAATCCGTGCAGCCCGGCGGCGAACAGAAGAATGCCGATGCAGGCGGTGCCGAAGCTCCAGATGATTTTCGGCCACTCGCCGATCATGAGCAGCGCCGGCTCATAGACGAACATGAACGGAACGATGAATCCGGCGGCGCCGATCTTCACGGCCGCCCAGCCGCTCGCCCAAAGCTCGGATTTCGCGAGCCCGGCCGCCGCATAGACCGCGAGCGCGACCGGCGGCGTGATCGCCGAGAGCACCGCGAAATAGAAGGCGAACATGTGTGCAGCGGGCTCGACCACCCCGAGCTTGATGATCGCGGGAACCAGGAGCGCGGTCATGATGATGTAGGCCGGCGTCGTCGGCATCCCCATGCCGAGCACGATGCCCGCCACCATCGTGAGCAGGAGCGCGGCGAGCAGCGTCTCTTTGGCGAGCCCAACGACGAATTGCGTGAAAACGATGCCGAGTCCCGACAGCGTGACGATGCCGATGATGATGCCGGCGCAGGCGCAGGCGAGCGCGACCGCGACCGCGTTCTTCGCCCCGTCCGCCATCGCCTCGATCATGTTCTCGATCGTCACGTAGCCGCGTGTTGACGAGCGCATCAGCGCCACTGGAAAGCAGGACAGGGTGCCGATGAGCGCGGCGAGCGGCGCGCTATAGCCGGAATACATGACGGCCAGGATCAGCACGACCGGAATGAACAGGTGTCCACGTTCGCGCATCACGACGCGCATGCGCGGCAGTTCCGATCGCGGCAGCCCGATCAGGCCGCGCCGCTTGGCTTCGAAATGCACCGCGCCGAAGCAGGCGACATAGTAGAGGATGGCCGGGATCAGCGCCCAGACGACCACCTGGCCATAGGAGACGGCGAGAAACTCGGCCATCACGAAGGCGGCCGCGCCCATGATCGGCGGCATGATCTGGCCGCCGGTCGATGCGGTGGCCTCGACGCCGGCGGCGAAATGCGGCGGAAAGCCGGAACGCTTCATCAGGGGAATCGAGATCGGTCCGTCGACCATGACGTTGGCGACCGCGCTGCCGGAGATCGTGCCGAACAGGCTCGAGCTCACGACGGAGACTTTGCCGGGGCCGCCCGCGGTGTGTCCGGTCAGCGCCATGGCGAAATCCATGAACAATTGCCCGGTTCCGGTGCGCTCCATGACGCTCCCGAAGAGGACGAAGATCATCACGTAAGCAGCGGACACCGACAGCGGGATTCCGAAGATTCCCTCCGTCGTCATGAAGAGCTGATCGAGGATCCGCATCGGCTCGAGCCGGGCCGCGAACAGGCCATAGGCCAGAAACACCAGCGCGGTGATCGGCAAGGCCCAGCCGATGACGCGCCGCGTCCCCTCGATGATCATCGCGATCATGACGACGCCGAGCACCATGTCGGCGGTGGTGAGATCGTCGATGTAGAAGATGCGGTTGACGAGGTATTCGTAGTTGAAGAACAGGTAGAGGATCGGCGCGGCGGCGAGCGCCAGCGCTACGAGATCGAGGACGGTCGGCGGCTGTCCCGCTTGCGAAGCGGTGCGGCGATAGATCAGGAACGTCAGCACCAGGGCGAACAGGAGATGCGTGCCGCGAAAGATAATCGCCTCGGGCGGCCCGGTGGCGATGATCCACATGTGCCACAGCGCCATGGCGACGCCGACCGCCGTGACGGTGAGCCGCACAATCCCGCCATAGCTGAGGTCGAGCTTCATCGGTTGACCTTACTTCATCCCCTTCTCGGATGGGGCATCGCCGACTGATCGGCGCGAAGCGCCGTTTGATGACAGGCTCCGCGCCGCAGTGGAGGCATTCGGCGAGCACGCGCATCGAGGATCATCTCGATGACGCATTCTATGGGCTCCCCGTCGGGGGAGCGATGAAGGTCACCTGGCCTTCACCTGAATCCCCGCCTCCTTGTAGAAGCGGGCGGCGCCGGGATGGAACGGCACGCCGATATCCTCCGCCATGTCCTTCGGCGTGAGCCCGGCGATCGCCTTGTTGACCGAGGCGAGCGTCGGGATGTTCTGCGCCATGGCTTTGGTCATGGTGTAGACGGTGTCGGCCGGCAGCTTGCAGGAAGCGACGATGTGCGTCGCGTAGCCGATCACCTTCACGTCCTTGTCCTGCTTCGGATAGGTGCCCTTCGGCACGGTGACCAAGGTGTAGCCCGGATTGATCTTGCGCATGCCCTCGAGACTGTCGCTCAAGTCGAGCAGCCTCACCTCGCGCGCCGAGGCGAGGTCCATCACGGCGCCGGACGGAATCGTCGTGCCCAGCGTGAACACATGCGCGTGGCCGTCCTGCAGCTGCGACACCGAGTCGGTATAGGAGACGAAGCTCATCTTCACGTCATTGTAGGAGAGCCCATGCACGCGCAGGAGATGCTGGGTGATGAGTTCGCCGGTATTGCCGCGCTGCTGCGTGCTGACGCCTTTGCCCTTGAAATCCTTCACCGAGTTGATGCCGGCGTCCGCCCGCACCACGACCTGGAAATATTGCGGATAAAGGGTTGCGACATTGCAGACATTCTCGTGCGGCTTGGTGAAAGGCTGATTGCCGATCACCGCGTCCACGGTCGAGATCGAATTGCCGAACCCGATATCGGCCTTGCCTTCCTCGACGCCGCGCACATTGGCGATGCCGGCGCCGGGCAAGGCCTGCACCGAGAGCCCGGGGACCGCCTTCTCCCACATGTCCTTCAATTGCCCGCCGAGCGGAATCCACACCCCGCCTTGCGGGCCGGTCATCAATTTCAGGTCGGTGGCATGAGCCGGCCCCGCGAATGCGGCAGCGAGCGCGGCCAAAGCGTAAGCGGAAAAGAGGCGTCGCATCATCAAATCCTCCCTGTGACGCGCGATCGGCCCGCGCGCCTTATTGACCGAGAAGGTAATCGGCCCGGGCGCTTTCGCACAAGCCGAGAATTGCCTGCGCCAGCTTGCGCGGAACCGGAATGCCGCTGCGCCCCCGCTCGGCTCGGTTCGCGTGCTCGGGATCGCCGGCCGTCATCACCGGCCGCGCGGGGTCGACCGGCGGGGTGGCGCGCAGAGCATCCAGCATGGCGTCGAGGTCGTCTTCGAAGCCGCCGTCGTCGCGAAACAGGCGCGGATTGAGGGCGATCAGGCAATGGCCGACATTGAAGCGGTCCGCATCCGGCGCGCGCAACGGAGTAAAGCTGCCGCCGGCCAGCACGGTGGAGAGGATTTCCGCCATGACCGCGAGGCCATAGCCCTTGTGGCCGCCATGCAGGCGGTCGCCGCCGAGCGGCGTGAGCAGGCGGTCGAGCAGGGCCGTCGCGGGATCGTGCTGCCAGGAGCCGTCCTTGGTCATTACCCAGCCGTCGGGCAGCTTTTGTCCGGCCATCAGCGCGAGCTTCACCTTGCCGATCGCCACCGTGCTGGTCGCCATGTCGAGCAGGAAGGGCGGGTTGCGCCGCGCCGGCGCGGCGAAGGCGAATGGGTTCGTGCCGAGCATCGGCACCTTGCCAAAGGTCGGGACGACGGCGGTGTTGAACGTGGCCGAGGTCGAAATGCCAATAAAGCCGCGCTCCGCCGCGCGGAGCGCATAGACGCCGGCGGCGCCGTAATGGTTCGAGTTTCGCACGGCGACGGCGCCGATGCCGAGCGTTGCGGCCTTCGCGGTCGCCAGGTCCATCGCGCGCGTCGCCGGCGCTTCGCCGAAGCCGCCTCCGCCGTCGACCAGTGCGACCGCGCCGACGTCGCGCACGACGCGGATGTCCGGCGCAATCACGAGCTTTCCGGAGCGGCGGATCTCCTCATAGAGCGGCAGCAGCGCGAGCCCGTGGCTGTCGATGCCGAGCAGGTCGGCGGTGACGAGCGCCTCGGTTGTTTGCTCGCATTGGTCCTCGGGCATGCCCCAGGCGCGCAGGATCATGGCGATCTGCGCGCGAAGGATGTCGACGGGGACGTGCAAAAACGGGGTCATGCGGCCTCGCTCGGGAACCTTGGTTGCGCTGGAAGCTTGTCTCGCTGCATAGCCAAAATTCCAGGAGGTTGTAATGGCTGGATCGCAGGGCGAGATCGCTTCGATGGAAGACCTGCTCCTTCACGGACTGCAGGACATGTACTACGCTGAGAATCAGATTCTGAAATCGATGCCGCAGATGATCGAGAAGGCTTCGAATCCGAAGCTGAAGCAGATGATCGAGCAGCATCAAAAGGAGACGCAAGGCCAGATCGAGCGGCTTAAGAAAGTGTTCGAGATGCACGGTCAGGAACCGAGGGGCAAGGAGTGCCCGGCCATGGACGGCATCATCCGTGAAGGCCAGGAGGTCATGCAGGAGGTGCAGGATCCCGAGTTGCGCGATGTCGCCATTGTGGGCGCCGCGCAGGCGATCGAACACTATGAGATCACGCGCTACGGCACGATGACGGCCTGGGCGCAGGAGATGAAACGGCGCGACGTGGCGAAGCTTTTCAAGGAAATCCTTGAGCAGGAGAAGGCGACCGACAAGAAGCTGAACCAGATGGCCGAGAGCCGCGTGAACCCGAAGGCAAGCGGCAGCCGGAGCGGCAGTTCCGGCAGCAAGCGCGCCAGCGGCGGCGGTTCCCGCAAGAAGGCGGCGGCGGCGCGCAAGTCCGGCGGCGGACGGCGCTCGGCGTCGACCGGCCGCAAGAGCTCGTCCTCCGGCCGCAAGACGCAGTCCAAGCGCAAGGCGGCCTCGCGCAAGCGGGCTTGAGGCTTGGCGCCAGGCGAATGACGCCGGAGTGCTCGAAAAAAGGCGCATCGGGAATGGCGATGCGCCTTTTCGCTGTGGGGCGCACCGGGCCGGCGGGCGCGAAGGCGGTTGGGAGGCCGGGCCCGACTGCCGTTCAACGATGCGATGTGCTGCTGGACAGCATTCAAGGAATGGTCGGAGTGGCAGGATTTGAACCTGCGACCCCCTCGTCCCGAACGAGGTGCGCTACCAGACTGCGCTACACTCCGACTAGCCGGCGGACTTATAGCCCTGGCCTCATGCCCCCGCAACACAGCTCGCCACGGACGAGATCGTTGATTGGCTCGGGAGCGGCCGGTATGGTCCCGCCGCCTGTGCCTGTCGGCATTGGGGCGTAGCCAAGCGGTAAGGCAGCGGATTTTGATTCCGCCATTCCCAGGTTCGAATCCTGGCGCCCCAGCCAGCCAGAGCGGTCTCCGTTCCTCGGCTCAACCACGTGGGAAATATCACGAGTTGTCCGGGCGTTAGCGAGTCACGACCGAGTCTCTTGAAGTCGGGGTCGGCGTCATCCCGAATACGGCTTCAGCACGCTTGCAAAGAATTGTCGGCAGCCGTGTCGCGCTAGAATTGATCTTGACGCAACGCCGCCTGACGGGCGCAGAGGCCGAAAAGCTTGGTCTCGTCAACAAAGTGGTCGATGCGCCCGCCGACGTTGTGAACGCGGCGGTCGCTCTGGCATCCCAAATCGTCTCGCAAACTGGACCTGGCACGATCGCAGCCGCGAAACGCGCGCACTATGGACACGCTCCAACGGATTGGGAGCGAGTGCGTGCCACCCTCAAGGATGTACCGCCCGCGGAATGGCAAGAAGGCCTTGATGCGTTCTCGCAGAAACGCGCGCCGGATTTCCGGAGGTTCTGGCACCCAGGTTAGCTTACGGATGCCCCCTCCGTGCTCGTGCACAGAAATGCAGCGCGGCCTGTCCCCACAAGTGGCCACAAGAGGTCGATGCTCAATTTGCACCTTCTGCGAGAGCGCGCGGGCGCGTTGTCGGGAACTTGTTATTGCTCGAAATTTGCGATTTCCCTTATTTCATTCGATAAAACATGGTGCTACCATTTAACGCTCATCATTTTTATGCAGCTGTGCTTCAAGCGCGCGAGGGAGGATTCGATGCGCATTCTCAAGTCGGTCGCGGTGATCGCAGCAGCGGTTGCTCTGCTCGCAGCAGGCCAAGCCCGTTCTGAGCAAATCACTGTCACGCATTGGGGCGTCCTGATGTATGGCGCTCCCTACGCTGTTGCGATCGAGAAGGGCTTTTACAAGGAGCGCGGCCTCGACATCGACGGCGTGCTGACCTCCAAGGGCGGCGGCACCACGATGCGCAATGTGGTGGCGGCGGATATGCCGTACGGCGAAGTTGCGCTTTCGGCTGTCGTGGCGGCGATGAAGCAAGGGATCGATCTCAAGATCATCCACAGCGGCGTGCGCACCGCGGGCGAAATCCTGTGGGTGACAACGCCCGACTCCGGAATTTCGTCGATCAAAGATCTGGCGGGCAAGAAAGTCGCGATCACCTCGCCGAAGTCCGTCACGGACATGCTGCTCATCATGGTCAGCGAGAAACATGGCATCAAGTCGCAGCCTGTGGCGGCTGGCGGGATCGGCGCTGGTCTCACGATGGTCGAGCAGAAGGCGGTGGCGGCGGCCCCGATCATGGACCCGATCTGGGCGAGGATGAAAGGCAAGTTCAAGCCCGTATTCCATGTCAGCGAAGAATTGCCGCCGATGGTGCAGACCGTGGGAGTCACGACGACCGAATTCGCAAAAGCGAACGGTGACAAGCTGCGCAAGCTCGTGCAAGCGCGCAAGAAGGGGGTCGACTTCGTCTACGCCAATCCGGAAGAGACGGCCAAGATCGTGTCCAAGCACTACGCGATCGAAGAGGCCATTGCGCTCACCGCAATCAAGAACCTTATCGCGCTCAAGTATTGGAGCGGCGGCGAGTTCGAATACGAAGCCATGGACAACATGATCAAGGGATTGCAGATCGTCGGCGAGGTGGAAGGCAAGGTCGACTGGAGCAAGGTCGTCGACACGAGTTACCTAAAATGAGCGTCACTCCGGTTCCGCGCGATCGTATAGCGCGGGACCACACGATGGCCGATGCGCATGCGGAAATGCGCGATGTCGTGCGAGTGTATGCAGGAATCGATGGAAATCCAGGGGTGCAAGCGCTCGCGGGCGTGGATCTCGTCTTGCGGCGTGGTGAATTTTTCTCTGTGATCGGGCCTTCGGGCTGCGGCAAGTCGACACTCGTCGACGTGCTTGCCGGATTGTCGCCTGCCACCTCGGGGCAAGTGAGTTTCGAGGGGCGCGCGGTCGTTGGAGCCGTCGTGCCAGACGGAGTTGGGGTCGTGTTCCAGGAGGACGCGTCCTTCGCTTGGCTCACCGTCGCCGACAACATCGCATTCGGCCTTCGGCGCGCCGGTCTCGAAGCGGCCGAGGTCGCGCGGCGTGTCGACTATGCGCTGCGCTTCATGGGTCTTGTTGATTTCGCCAAGGCCTATCCGGCGCAGTTATCGGGCGGCATGCGCCAGCGAGTTTGCATCGCCCGCACGCTCGTGACCCAGCCGCGGCTGATCCTGTTGGACGAGCCGTTCGGTGCGCTCGATGCGCAGACGCGGCTCATCATGGGCGACGAGCTCCTCAAGATTTGGCGTGAAACCGGGGCGACGGTGCTGCTGATCACGCACGCACTCGACGAGGCGGCGATGCTGTCGGACCGCATCGGCGTCATGTCAGCGAGGCCAGGGCGCATCATCGAGGAAGTCGCGACGAGCTGGCCGCGCGAGCGCGACTCGCGCATCGCCGCGGATGCCCGATTCGGAGCCGTCACGACACGTTTATGGTCGCTGCTTCGGGAGGAGTCGCTTAAGGCGATCGGCCAGGGAGCGGGCCGATGAGTCGCGTCGGTGTGTTGCGGCTGATCGTGGTCGCAGGCTTCGTTCTCGCCCTCGAGAGTCTTTGTCAGGCGGGCATCATCAGTCCGCGCATCCTGATCGCGCCTTCGGCCATGACGGGGCGGCTTTGGGATATCCTGGCGAGCGGCGAAGCGAACGCCGACATGACTCAGACGCTCGGCAATGTTGCGCTCGCCTTCGTCATGTCTGTTGCAGGAGGGTTCGTGATCGGCGCGACGGTTCATGCGTTTCCGCGTGTACGCCGCGCGGTCGATCCCTTTCTCGCGAGCTACTACGCCTTGCCTTTCTTCGCGTTCTACCCGCTGTTCATCGTGCTGTTCGGTCTTGGCCGCGGCGCGATCGTCGCCATTGGATTCCTGTTCGGCATCGTTGCGATGATCATCGCCACGCTAAACGGGTTCGACCGGATCCCGCGTGTGCTGGTCAAGACTGGGAAGATGTATCGAATGGGACCCATCGCGGTGGCGTTGCAGATTAAGCTTCCAAGCGCCGTTCCGTACCTGTTCACGGGCATCAAGCTCGCGATCGCCTATTCGTTCATCGGTGTCATTGCGGCCGAATTCATCATGGCTTCATCAGGCATCGGCTACTCGATTGCTTATGCGTTCAACAACTTTGACAATGCGACAATGTACGCCCTGATGCTCTTCGTTATCCTGCTTGTGACAGTCGTGAACGCGCTGTTTCACACTTATGAGCAGCACCTTTTGCGTCGGCTGGGACGCTGAGCGATGCGCCGAAGCTTTGACCTCGTTCTGCTCGTGGCGGCGGGCCTCGCAGTTTGGCACGCGCTTCATCTTGCGGCGCCGTTTGCGCTCACTTCGCCTGCGGATACCGTGGCCAAGGCTTGGAGCATGGTGAACAGCGCCCGCTTCTGGCCGCATGCCGCAGAAACGGCCAAAGCGTTCGTCTATGCTCTCCTGCTCGCCATCGCAGGAGGGCTCGGCCTTGGATTGATGCTCGGACTCAACCGCACCGGCGCGCAGGTGGCGGAGCCGATGCTCGTGTCGATCTACAGTCTGCCGAAAGTCACGCTTTACCCTGTCATCCTTCTGATCTTCGGCCTGGGCCTGCCGGCCAAGATCGCGTTCGGGACGATTCACGGCATCATTCCGATTGCGATCTTCGCCATGAACGCCGTGCGCAATCTCTCGCCGGTTTACCTGAAGACCGCGCGCGTGCTGCATCTCTCCCGCGCGCAGACGCTCCTCACCATCGTCATTCCCGGCGCGCTGCCGGAAATCGTGTCGGGTCTTCGGATTGGCTTCTCGTTGACGCTGCTCGGCGTCCTGATCGGCGAGATGTTCGCCTCACAGCGTGGACTCGGCTACCTGATCATGAACGCCATCGGCCTGCACGACGTCGCCGCGATCATGGCGACGATCCTGCTGCTCGCGGTCGTCGCCGTATCGGCCAATGCTGTGCTGCTTTGGCTCGATCACCGGCTGCACCATCGTGTGGCGCCATGAATCATATGGAAGGACCATGATCAATTCGCTCTCGACGCGGCTGACGCAGCCGGGCCTGATTTCCGCCCCCGGTGTTTTCGACATGATCTCGGCAAAGATTGCCGACAAAATGGAATTCGATGCGCTCTACATGACCGGCTACGGAGTCGTTGCGTCCTATCTCGGGCTACCCGATGCGGGACTTGCGACTTATACGGATATGGTCGGCCGTGTACGGCAGATCGCGCAGAGCACGACGACGCCATTGATCGCGGACGGCGACACGGGTTACGGCGGATTGCTCAATGTCGATTTCACCGTGCGAGGCTACGAAGCGGCGGGCGCGCAGGCGATCCAGATTGAGGACCAGGAGTTTCCGAAGAAGTGTGGGCACACGCTCGGACGGCGCGTCGTGCCGCTGCAAGACGCCGTCCGGCGCGTCAAGGTCGCCGCCGAGGCCCGCACGTCGAGGGACTTCCTGATCATTGCGCGCACCGACGCGCGGACGACGCTCGGACTGGATGAAGCGTTGCGGCGTGGGGAAGCCTTCGCGAAAGCTGGCGCCGACCTGCTCTTCATCGAATCCCCGGAAACCGTCGAGGAGATGGCGCAGATCGGGCGCGCATTCGATCTTCCGCTCATTGCTAACATGGTGGAAGGTGGCCGGACGCCGCTTCTGGATCGCGCCGAACTCGAAAAGCTCGGCTTCAAGGTCGCCATCTTTCCGGCCTCCGGCTTTCTCGCGATGGGCGCCGCCTTGCGATCCGTCTACGGAGAAATCCGCGCGAAAGGCTCGAGCAAGGCATGGGGTGGCGAACTCTACTCTTTCGCCGACTTCTCGCAGCTTATGGGATTCGAACGCGTCTGGGAGTTCGAACGAAAGCATATGGAGAGTGAATAAGCCTCCGGCCAAGCGTGTGCATAGACGTGGAGCCTCAAAAGTCGTCTGTGAAGAACTCTTAAGCGGCTGATCGAGAGTCGATTTTTGCTTTTTTGGCGGGTTTAAGATTGCAGGGTTTTGCGGGCGTGATGCTCGGAACCTTGCAATTTCGTTTTCGCGATTCCCTTGTCCTGCGAAGCATGATTCTGTTGTCGCGTCGGAGGGGACGATGCGACCGAGACAGCGCGAGACGACAGGATCAGACGATCTGTTCCGGGCCAGGCTCGAGTAGATCATCAACATGAAACATGAGCTGGTGCAGCTTGCCGGCAAGGTCGACTGGGAGTGGCTCGACGGTGAGATCGCGCCGCTCTACAGCAACAAGGGGCGGCCGGGCATCGAGACCCGTTTCGTGATCGGGCTCTTGCTGCTCAAGCACATCTACGCCCTGTCTGACGAGGCGGTGTGCGAGCGCTGGGTCCACGACCCCTATTTCCAGTACTTCACCGGCGAAGAGTTCTTCCAGCATGCCTTCCCGCATGAGCGCTCCGACCTCAGCCATTGGCGGAAGCGTCTCGGCGACAGGCTGGAGCTTTTGCTGGCCGAGAGCCTGCGGATCGCGCATGCAAGCGGCGCGCTGCAGACGAAGGACCTCAAGCGGGTGACCGTCGACACGACAGTGCAGCCCAAGGCGATCAGCTTCCCGACCGACGCCAAGCTGCTGCATGCCGCGATCAAAGGATTGAACCGCTTGGCGAGGAAGCAGGGACTACGAGAACTGCGCCTCCTGCGCACACGGCTCGGCCGCATCATCCGCGACATCCGCCGCAAGATCGCGGGGCAGCCGGTGCTGGAGGAGGCCTTCGCTATCCCGCTCGCGCGCGCATCACAGATCCGCTCCCGAAAGCAGCGCCAGCGCGGCTGGAAGCTCTATTCCTTCCATGCTTCCGAGGTCGAGTGGATCGGCAAGGGCAAAGCCAGCGCGCCCTATGAGTTTGGCGTCAAGGCCTCGATCGTCACCAGCAATGCCCGCGCGCCCGGCGGCCAGTTCGTGCTGCACGCCAAGGCGCTGCCCGGCAATCCTTATGACGGCCATACGCTCGGCGCCGTCATCAAAGCCACCGAAAAGCTCACCGGCTGCCCGATCGAGCGCGCCTATGTCGACAAGAGATACCGCGGTCACGACGCCGAGAACCCGCGCCGCGTCTTCATCTCCGGGCAGAAGCGCGGCGTGTTCGGTGTCATCAAACGCGAACTGCGACGTCGCTCGCCATCGAAGCCGTGATCGGCCACATGAAGACCGATGGTCACCTCGGCCGTTGCTATCTCAAGGGTTGCGCCGGCGACGCCGCAAACGCCATCCTCACAGCCGTCGGACACAATCTCCGCCTCGTCCTCGCCTAGTTGAGGATTCTCTTGCGCCTGATCCGGAACGCGCTCCTGTGCGCCTTCACAATCCAATCAATGCTCAATCAGCTTCTTAACGGACGACTCAAAAGGTTATTCTCAGGTAGGCCGAGGCGCCTTGTCGGCTGAGTGCGCTCGCTGGCGGCCGTCCCAAATCCTGGCGCCCCAGCCAGCCGGCAGCAGCCCGCTGTGCGGCGGCTTCTGTTCTTTCAGAGAACGCGCAACAGTTCCGCGGGTTAGCGCCGCTTCAGCCGGTCTCTGCAGTGGTTTGCCCCGTTTGCTTTGGCCGCATGCGCAGATTCTCCGCGTCTTTGTCTGGTCACGTCTCTTCGATGTCCGGATTTGCTGCTTGGGGGTCGGTTGGAAAGCACTGATACCGGTCGAAAATTGAATCAGCCGGTCTTTTCGCCCGTTTGACGCTACCGGGTCTGTTACAAGGCCGCGTTTGCCGCGACGGCCAATCCGACCAGTGCGATCGTCGTACCCGCAGCCTGGGCGAATGGCCTCGATCTCACCCAAGAGCAAATGCGTGTGCAACGAAGACGCGCGCGAGTATGATCACCAAAGCCAGCTGAAGGGCCGAGGCGACGCAGCTGACCGGTCCCGCTTGGCTCAGTTTAGTGTGACGCCCGCGGCCTTTACGACCTTGGCCCACCTTGCGATATCGGCTTGCAGCAGTTTGCGAAACTCCTCCGGAGAGCGGATGAATGGCTCGGCGCCCTGCGCTGCAAGGAAGTCCTTCATGTCCTGCGTCCGGAGGATCTCGCCGACCTCCGCATTAATCTTGCGCACGGTAGCCGTATCGATGCCGGCCGGGGCGAAAATTCCCCACCACGGGTTCACGTCGAAATCCGGATAACCGGATTCCGCAATCGTCGGCACGTCGGGCGCGACGGCGACGCGCTGCGCGCTGCTCACTGCGAGCGCACGCACTGTGCCACTGCGAACCATCTGAATCACGGAAGGCACACTGGCGAAAGCGGAATCGACTTGTCCGCCGATGACATCCGTGATCGCGGGCGCGGCGCCGCGATAGGGAACGTGCAGGATCTTGATCTTGGCTTCCATCTTGAGCATTTCGCCAAGCAGGTGGTTCACTGAACCATTGCCCGCCGACGCATAGGTGATGCTTTCCGGCTTGGCGCGCGCCATGGCGACGTATTCCGCGACGGTCTTTACCGGCAGCTTGTGCGCCGTGATCAGGAAGAACGGCGTCACTGCGATCGTCCCAATCGGCTGAAAGTCCTTCACCGAGTCGAACGGGATGTTGGGATAGAGGCTCGGGTTGATCGCCTGCGAGCCCGCATAGGTGACGAGAAGAGTGTAGCCGTCGGCCGGCGATTTCGCGACCGCGTCGGTCCCGACCACCCCGCCCGCGCCGGCCCGATTTTCCACCACCACCGGCTGACCCCAGCGTTCGCTCAACACCTGGCCGATCTTGCGGGCAAACACGTCGGTTGCGCCGCCGGGCGCTTGCGGCACGACGATCCTCACCGTCCTCGACGGATATTTGTCCGCAGCGGCGGACGTGGCCACGGCAAGCAAGCATGCCAGCGCCAAGATCATGCGGCCCGATACCCCGGTCCTGTTCATCGCTCCATCTCCTCCCGGTTGGCGTTTTGGGGGGGCGTTTGCACGTTAATCACGCGGCACCGCGCAGGCGCGTTTCGAGACGGTCGATAGCAGCTCCCGCGTCCATCAACGCGGTGACGCACACATCGAACCGCGCTTCGATGCGCGCGATAGGCCCCGCGATGGCGATGCCATAAGGCTGGTCGTTGATCTGCCGAGCGATAGCGATGGCCATCACGTCCGGCACGTTCTCGCCGCGGGTGACGAAGTAACCGCGCCTGCGGCTCGCCGCGATCTGGGCACGCAAGTCCTCTGGATCGGTGATGGTGCGATCGGTGACTCGCGGCAGCTTCAGCCGCTGAAGAAGGCGGCGATGCTCCTGCTCGTCAAGTGCCCCGAGCATCGCCTTGCCGATGGCGCTTGAATGCAGGGGCTTGGTGTCTCCCGGCTGCGCCGCATAGCGGATCGTGTGCACGCCTTCGATCACCTCGAGATAGGTGACCGCGTCGCCTTGCCGCTTCCCCATCAGCACCGTCTCCCCCGTGACGTTCTGCAACCGCCGCAGGATCGGCGAGAGGCGCTCGATCACCGGATCATGGGCGGCGATCGCCTGCGCGATCACCGCAAGCCGCTTGGTCGGATAAACGCGCTTGCGCTCGTCGAGCACATACACATAGCCCCGCGCCTGCAGCGTTCGCACCAGCGCATGGCAGCTGGAAATCGGCGACTTCATCTGCTGCGCGAGCTCGGTCAGCGACATCGGCGCGCGCGTGCGCGCGAACACCTCGAACAGCGCCAATGTCCGTGCCGCTGCCTTCACCAGATCCTGGCCGCTCATCGCCTGCTGCCTGCACCGTTCCTAGCCAGAGGGCGCACTCAATTTCGTTGACCGGCCCCGCCATTTTCAGCTATAGGAAAGCATATTCAGAATACCGAAACAAGTAGGGTCTCGCGTGGCATGCCCTCCTCTGCCTCGGTGGCGTCCGGAGAAGGCGAACTCGTTCTCGTCGCCCGGGACGGAGCTCGGCTCGACGTGACGATCAATCGCCCGGAGAAGCGCAACGCGCTGAGCCGGCCAGCACTCGCGTTGCTCAAAGAGGCGTTCGCGGCTCACGCCGGCAATGAGCGGATCAAGGTGGCGGTCTTGAGTGGTGCCGGCGAGAAGAGCTTCGCGGCAGGTGGCGATCTGATCGAACTCTCCAGCATCCGCACCGTCGCCGCCGCAGAGCAGATGTCGCGGGAGACGCGCAGCGTTCTCGACGTTATCCGCCATTTTCCTGTGCCGGTGATCGCGGCCCTGAATGGCGATGCGCTCGGCGGTGGCGCGGAGCTGGCGGTGGCGTGCGACTTCCGAGTTGCAGCGCCGCATGCACGGATCGGTTTCGTGCAAGGCAAGCTCGCGATCACCACCGCCTGGGGCGGCGGCATCGATCTCGGCGCACTTGTCGGCCCCGGCAAGGCGTTGTCGCTGCTTGCCCGGGCTGACCTGCTCGATGCCGCAGACGCGCGGGCGCTCGGCCTGATCGACGACGTCGCAAGCTCGGACACCTCGCTGGCGACCGCCATCGATCACTTCATCACGCCGTTCCTCGCGCAGCCGCGTCAGGTCCTGGCTGCCTTCAAGGCTCTGGCCGTGGCGCACAGATGCGGCGCGAGCCGCCGCGAGCTTGAAGACATCGAGACAAAAGGCTTCGCCGAGGCCTGGGTCCACGAGGACCATTGGGCGGCCGCTCACAAGATCCTCAGCCGGAGCGCACAATGAGCAAAGTCGCAACTGCAGCGAGCCCTGGGGAAATCATTGAGTCTTTGCCGTCGAATCTGCCTGCGCCGCAGCTTTCCGCCGTGACCCCGTCGGGCATCGAGGTGCCGGCTGTGGTCGACGCGGTAATGGCGCACGATCTCGATCCGGGCCACCCCGGCGAGCCGCCGTTCACGCGAGGCATCTTTCCCGATGGATACCGTGGCCGGCTGTGGACCATCCGGCAATATTCCGGCTTCGGCAGTGCCGAGGACACCAACGCCCGCTACCGCTTCCTCTTGGACGCTGGCCAGACCGGCCTGTCGGTCGCTCTCGACCTCCCGACGCAGTGCGGGCTGGATCCGATCGATCCGATCGCGCGGCCCGAGGTCGGCAAGGTGGGCGTGTCACTCTCAAGTCTTGCCGAAGCGGAAGTCCTCTTCGACGGCATCGATCTGTCGAAGATTTCGACTTCCTTTACCATCAACGGCACGGCGGCAATCATCTATGCGATGTATTGCGCGGTAGCCGACACGCAGGGCGTCCCGCGCGCCAAGCTCACCGGGACGATCCAGAACGACATCCTCAAGGAATATGTCGCCCGCGGCACCTGGATTTTTCCGGTGCGCCCGTCAATGCGATTGATCGCCGACACCGTTCTATTCTCGACGGACGAGACGCCGCGTTTCAATCCCATCTCGATCGCCGGTGCGCATGTGCGTGACGCCGGCGCCACCGCCGTCGAGGAGATCGGCTACACGCTCGCCAACGGGCTCGCCTATGTCGCCGAACTGCTGCGACGTGGTGGCGATGCGACGCGCTTCGCGCGTCGTCTGTCTTTCTTCTTCTATGTTCACATGGATTTCTTCGAGGAAGTCTGCAAATTCCGCGCCGCGCGGCGGCTGTGGCCCAAGCTTGTCGAGGAGCGCTTCGGGATCACCGATCCGGAGGCCCAGCGATTCCGCTTTGGCGTCGTCTGCGGCGGGTCCTCGCTCACTGCGGCGCAGCCGCTCAACAACATCGTTCGCGTCGGAATCGAGAACATGGCAGCTGTGCTCGGCGGCGCGCAATCGATTTTCACCTGCGCTTTCGACGAGGCCTTTCAGATCCCGACCGAAACCTCCGCCGAGATCGCGCTGCGCACGCAGCAGATCGTCGCCTACGAGAGCGGAATCGCGCGCACGGTCGATCCGCTCGGCGGCAGTTATTACGTCGAGTGGCTTACCGACAAGATGGAGCAGGAGACGCGCGCCGTGATCGAGGAGATCGACGCTTACGGCGGCGTCGAGAGGGCGATCGAGGACGGCTACTTGCAGACGCGGATTGCCCAGCGCGCCCGCGCGCGCAAGGAAGCGATCGATCGCGGCCACACGGTCGTCGTCGGCCAAAACCATTTCCGGCGGCCGGACCAGAAGAATGAGGTCGGCGAAGTCTTCCGTATCGATCCGCAGGCGGCGCGTCGCGTGGTCGAGAAGTTCACCGCGACGCGTGTGAAACGTGACCAGGCGTGTGTTGCGGTGGGGCTCGAGCGGCTGCGCGCTGCCGCACAAACGGACAATGAGAACCTCATGCCGATCCTGATCGAGTGCTGTCACGCCTATGCCAGCGTCGGCGAGATGGTGTCGGTCCTCAAGAGCTGCTGGGGCGAATTCCAAGAGCCGATCAGGCTCTAAAAGCATGATCCCGAAAGGTGGACACCGGATTTCGGAAAGATCACGCGCAAATCAGAATGTTCGGCAAGGTAGCCCGATTCGACCAAAACTCATCCCTCTCTTGGAGAACGGAGCCATGAAGGCACCGAGTCTGCGAGGCAAGCGCATCCTGATCGCCAAGCCCGGGCTCGATGGTCACGACGTCGGTGCGAAGGTGATCGCGCTCGCGTTGCGCGACGCCGGTGCCGAAGTGATCTACACCGGCCTGCGCAAGACGCCGGAATTCATCGCCCGCGTCGCCGTCGATGAAGATGTCGACGCGGTCGGTTTGAGCCTCCTATCCGGCAGTCACAACGAGCTTGTGTCCGAGACGATCAAAGCGCTTGCGGCGCTCGACGGCGCGGACATTATTGTGTTCGTCGGCGGCACCATTCCGGCCGAAGACCATGCCGTACTCACGGGTGCCGGGGTGCGCGGCGTCTTTACCGCTGACATGCGGATCGAGCACGTCGTCGAGACGATCGCACAGGAGCTCGCGACATGAACCAGCGGCCGCTCGCCGGTGTGCGCATCATCGAAGTCGGCCACATGCTCGCCGGGCCTTATTGCGGCATGCTGCTGGCCGACCTTGGCGCCGACGTGATCAAGATCGAGTCGCCGGGTTCGGGCGACATCGCGCGCTCGGTCGGTCCGCACATGGTGGGGCCACACAACACCTATTTTGCCAGCCTGAACCGTAACAAGAAGAGCGTGGTGCTCGACCTCGCGTCGGCCGAAGGGCGCAGGCCTTTTGAAAAGCTGGTGCGGCAGTCGCAGGGGCTTTTGACCAATCTCCGTCCTTCGGCCATCAACAAGCTCGGCCTCACGCATAAAGCGCTTGCCCAAATCAATCCGAGCATCGCCTGTCTCGCGCTGACGGGCTACGGCCTCGAGGGGCCGTTCGCGGACCGCCCGGCTTACGACTACGTCATCCAGGCGCTCGCCGGCATCATGGCGCTGACCGGAGACCCCCGCGGGCCGCCGACGAAGACCGGCTACTCGGTGGTCGACAATTCGGCCGGCATCATGGGCGCGCTCGGCCTTTTGGCCCTGATCTATCAAGGGCGCGGCGGTCAGATCGATGTATCGCTCTACGACGTAATGCTCTCGCAGATGAATTATCTGGCGAGCGCCTTTCTCAATGCCGGCGAGCGCCCGGCCCGCCAGGAAAGCGGCGCTCATCCCTATATCGTGCCGGCACAGATATTCGCGACCGCAGATGGCTATCTTGCCATGTTCGTTTCGCACGACGAGTTTTGGCGCCGGCTCGCGACCGAGGTCGATCGACCGCACTGGCTCTCCGACCCGCGCTTTGCGACCATGCGTGGGCGCTCGGAGAATCGCGAATTGGTCCTTGGCGAGGTCGCAACCTTGCTGAAGAACGCGACGGCGGACGCCTGGGTTAGTCGGCTTGCTCCGCTCGGCATTGTGGTGGCCGGCGTTGAGACGCTGGATCAGGCATTGGACTCGCCCCTGACGACGGCGCGCGACATGGTCGTCACCATTCCGACGCCGGATGGCGCGCTTCGCCTGGTCGGCACGCCGTTCAAGATCGCCGGCTGCGAACCGGAATTCGCTCCGCCGCCGCTGCTCGGCGAGCATACCGCCGAGTTCGTCGATACGGGTGCGCCGCCGCGCGCCGCGGGACATGCTTGAGAAGCGAGGATCCCGCTGCCGTGCATCAGCGCGTGCGGTTTCGCGCATCGGCAACGCGTCGGTGCAGGAGGTGCTGTGTCTTGCGGCTGCAGCCGTACCCGAGACGGAGGAGGAGCGCGCGATCTCTGCGCCCGTATTTTCGTGAGAGCCCTGACGAATCCACGGTTCGGCGCGCGCACCGCGTTGATCGTCGCTGCCGCGACGGCCGTGCAGGCGCTCGTCTCGATGGCCACGATGATCTTGCCGGCGATTGCGCCGCGTGCGGCGGCGTCGCTCGGCGTGCCCTCCGCCCTGATCGGGTTCCAGGTCAGCCTGATGTATGCCTTCGCGACGGCGATTTCGCTCGTCAGCGGCCGGTTCGTGCGGCGGTTCGGACCCGTGCGCACGAATCAGATCGCGCTTCTCCTGGCGGCGGCGGGCCTTACGCTTTCGGCGACGGCGTCGCTCGCAATGATCGCGGTTGGCTCGATCTTGATGGGGATTGGCTATGGGCTCCCCAATCCGGCCGCATCCCATCTGCTGATGCGCTTTACCCCCGCGCATCGGCGCAACTTCGTCTTTTCGCTGAAACAGACCGGCGTGCCGCTGGGCGGGGTGCTCGCTGGCCTGACCGCGCCGGCGCTCGCCGAACTCGTGGATTGGCGGGCGCCGCTCCTCGCGACGGCGCTTGCGGCGGCATCGATTGCGCTCGTCTTCGCGTTCGCCCGGGCGCGGTGGGATGACGACCGAGACGCTTCACATGCGCTTTTCCGCGCTCCCCTCGAGGGCATCTGGTCGATGCTGGCAGTCGCGCCGCTGCGACATCTTTGCGCCATCGGCTTCCTTCTCGCTGCGGTTCAGGTCTGCCTCGTCACCTTTCTGGTCGTCCTCCTCGTCGAAGATTACGGGCTGTCCATCGTCATGGCAGGGATGGTTCTCGGCTTGGTTCAGGTCGCGGGGGTGATCGGACGCGTCGGGTGGGGGCTTGCAGCCGACGCAACGCATCAGGGTTTGCGCACTCTGCTGGCGATCGGCGTCGTGATCGTCGCGCTCGCGCTGGTGCTGGCCTTCGCGGCACGGTCAGCCTCGCTTGCCGTCGTTGTCTTGACGCTGCTGGGGGCAACCGCGATCGGCTGGAACGGCGTCTTTTTGGCAGAGACGGCGCGGCTCGCTCCCGCCGGACGCGTCGGAGAGGCGACCGGGATCATTCTGTCGCTCACCTATCTCGGCGTGTTCGTCGGCCCTGCGCTGTTCGGGATGGCGGCGCCGCTGCTCGGCGGCTATAGATCGGCGTTCCTGCTGCTCGCGCTGGCTGCCGCAGTCGCGTCCGTATTCGCGTCGATTGCGCGGCGGAGCGCGGAGCGAATTGGGTGATTCGCGCTCTCACACGCCTTCTTGGGCGCAGCCAAGCGGTAAGGCAGCGGATTTTGATTCCGCCATTTCTCAGGTCACGGCCAAGAAACAGTTGGCGTCGGAATTCGGTCTTTCAGCACACAAAGCACTGGAATACCGTCTGGATGATAAACTCCACGGTGTCGACCTGTACGGAGGATGGCCACGCCCTGGCTCAGCTTTCGGGCCCAAGCGCCCGCTGCTGGAAATCGGCGGAGGCCAGCATATTGATCATCAATGCCGCGCGGTTGGCGATCGAGCTGATCAGGATGTGCTCGTCCTCGGCATGGGCACCGTGGCCGCCGCAGCCGAGCCCGTCGAGCGTCGGGCGGCCGAGTGCTGCAGTGAAGTTGCCGTCGGAGACGCCGCCGCGCATGGTTCAGGCAATTCGAAGCCGAGCTCTCGAGCGAGCTCGGCCGCAGCTTGGCACAAGCGCGCGCCGCGCTCGGTCTTGGCGAAGGGTGGGCGATTCCAATCGCCGTCCACTTCGACGCGGATATCGGGATCGTGCGACTTGAGTCGATGCAGAAGTATTGCCATGCGCTCCGCGTCGCCCTCGTTCGGCACACGCACATCGATCTCGATCTCTGCTTCAGCCGGCACCACGTTGAGCAGCGTTCCGCCGCGGACAACGCCGACATTGACGGACGGTGATGCCGCGTTCGTAATCGGTCATGTCCTCGAGTTCCAGAATGTGCCGCGCGATCTCGCGGATGGCGCTGCGGCCTTCGGCGTGGTTTCCGCCGGCATGGGACGGATGTCCGAAGGCTTTCATGCGGAAACGCCCCCAGCCCTTGCGCGAGGTGACGGCGGCCACCTGGGGCAATGGCAGGCTCGGGCACCAGCACATACGCGGCCTGCCGACCCTCGCGCTCGATGATCTTGCGCGAGGTCTGGCTGCCGATCTCCTCGTCGGCATTGAAAAGCGCAACGATTGGTCGCGGCGCCACGCGATCCTCCACGACGATGCGCTTCAGCGCGTAGAAAGCGAGATACGAGCCGGCCTTCATGTCATAGATGCCGGGGCCGTAAACGCGGTCGCCTTCAACACGCACGGGACGCTGCGCCAGCGTACCGACATTCCACACGGTATCGATGTGTCCCATGACGAGCACGGGCGCGCCGCTGACGCCGGGGGCGATATATCGCGCGACGATGTGATCGCCCAAGCCGTCGCGTCCGCGAATGCGCTCGCAGGCGACGCCGAGTTGCCTCAGATCGCGCTCGATCGCATCTGCAGAGCGGCCACGCCGAAGCGCGCCGTCGCAGGTGATTACGGCGACGGTCTCGGCATCGTTCAGCCGGGTCGCAATTGCGTCCGCTTCAAATCCTGAAAACAACGGCAGCACGATGCAGCCAAGTCGCGAGAGCGCGAGAAAGGAAACGACCATTTCGGGAATCATCGGCATGTAGATGCCGACCGCCTCGCCCTTCTTGATGCCGAGATCCGACAGGCCCGCCGCCAGCCGGCCGACCTCATTCGTCAACTCAACATAAGGTCGCCCTCTGATAGGCGAATTGGGGTTCGCTGTTCGAGAGCCAGAATTCCCTGTTCAGTTAGGTAGGGAATTTGCAGAATCTTCCCTGGCAGCGTTGCTTCTGGACTCTGCAAGCTCCGGAAAATTAGCCGAACACGAGAAACTCCCTGCAAAATTCCCTGTTAGCAGGGATTTTTGCCCACGAGACGGGTTCGATCCACACTCAGTCGCCAGCCAGCCTGCAACGGTCCGTTCCAGACACATAGGTTACGTTTCATACCGCAGACATGGGTACCTTGTGGTGAGAAAACGTCGGGACCTGCGGTCGGCTCATTACGGCCGTGTGACACGCTGAGGTACTGAGGTATCTCCCACGCTCAGGCAAACGGGGTAGCACGCCTCAAAACGGCAACCGTCTCAACACGAGAGTGGGCGTCACCGCGAGCGTGGATCGAGCGCATCGCGCAATCCGTCACCGACGAGATTGAACGAGAGCACCGCGAGGAAAATAGCGAAACCCGGCCATACCGCCATCCACGGGGCGTTGAGCAGAAAGCGCTGCGCCGAGTTGAGCATGCTGCCCCACGAGGGGGCCGGGGGCTGCTGGCCGAGGCCGAGAAACGACAAGGCGGCTTCCGCAATGATCGCGGCGGCAACCGACAGCGTGGCCTGCACCAACAGTGCCGGCAGAATGTTGGGAAGGATGTGCACGAGGACGATCCGCCAGTGCGGATTGCCGACGGCGCGCGCCGCCTCGACATAATCCTCCACCTTCACTGCCATCACCTGTCCGCGCGCGAGCCGCACGAAAATCGGCGTCGTCGTGATCCCGATGGCGATCATGGCATTGCCGAGGCTTGGACCGAGAAAGGCGGCGAGTGCGATCGCCAGAATGAGGAACGGGCAGGCGAGCATCGCGTCGGTGATGCGCCCGAGTAGCGCGTCGACGAATCCGCCCGTGTAGCCGGCGATCAGGCCAAGCGGCACGCCGACACAGAGCGCGATTCCAACAGAGATCACGCCCGCCAGGAGCGAGGCGCGCGCGCCATAGATCACGCGCGAGAGCACGTCGCGTCCGACATCGTCCGTGCCGAACCAATAGAGCAGCGAGGGCGGCTTGCGCACGGCGCTCCAGGTTTGGAGATTTGGATCGTGCGGCGCGATCAAGGGTGCAAACAGCGCAAGCGCGACCAGCAATCCGACTACGAAAAGGCCGAACACCGCGCCTTTGCGGCGCAACAGCCGCCGCAATGCTCGCCACGCCGGCGTCTCGATTGTCTCGTCGTCTCCACCGGGCGGCGCCGCAGTAAGCGTCACGTCGGCCATCGCCTCACCCGCGCAGCCGCGGATTGACCAGAATATAGGCCACATCCGCCAGCAGATTCAGGATGATATACGTCGTCGCCGTCACCAGCACGACGCCTTGCACCACCGCGTAATCGCGATTGAACACTGCATCCACGATCAATTTGCCGAATCCCGGAATGCTGAAGATTTGCTCGGTGAGAACGGCGCCCGACAGCAGCGTGCCGAATTCGAGCGCGCCCAGCGTGATCACCGGCGTCAGCGCGTTGCGCATCGCGTGCTTGAGGATAACCGTCCGCTCGAGCAGGCCCTTGGCGCGCGCCGTGCGCACGTAATCGCTTTCCAAGACCTGCAGCATGGCACTGCGCGTATGCCGCATCAGGATCGCCGCGATCGCGTTGCCGAGGACGAAGGCCGGCATGATGGTGGAGGCGAGGCTCGCGCGCCAGTCTTCGGAGAGCCGCACATAGCCGGAGGCCGGAAGCCATCCGAGTTTCACTGAGAACAGAAAGATCAGCATGATGCCGAGCCAGAAATTCGGTGTCGAGATGCCCCACAGTGCGAATCCGTTCGCCACATAGTCCCAGACGCTGTCCTTCTTCACCGCCGACACGATGCCGGCGCCGACGCCGATCGAGAGCGCAATGACGATGGCCATCGATGCAAGTTGCATCGTAACCGGCAGCTTTTCGGCAATCAGCGAGAGGACCGGCTGCTTGATCCGCATGGATTCGCCCAGATCGCCGGAGAGCACGCCCTTGATCCAAAACACGTATTGCACCGGCAGCGGCTGGTCGAGGCGGTATTGTTTTCGAATCTGCTCGATGACCTCGGGGTCGCGCTCCTCGCCCGCCATCACCACGGCGGGGTCGCCCGGCAGGAGCTGCTGCAGCGAAAAGATGATCACCGACACGAAGAAAAGCGTCGGGATGAGCTGCAGCAGCCGCTTGCCGAGAAAGGTCAGCATCGCGCGTTGACGCTATTTCAGGCGCAAGCCGACGACCCGCACGAGTCCATCCGGCATTTGCCGGTAGCCCTCCAGCCGCGCCGTATGCGCGATCAGCACCCGCCGATGATAAAGATAGAGTTTTGGCGCATCGGCGAGAATGACTCTCGTGAGTTTCTCATAGATGGCCTTGCGCTGCGCCATGTCGGAGGGAATGCGCGACTCGTCCAGCAGCTTGTCCGCTTCCGGATTGGAATAGCCGGGATAGTTCTGCGGCGCCTTCGACTTGTGGAAGATGTAGAGATTGCCGTCCGGGTCAGTGCGGCCGCTCCAGGCAAGCAGATAGGCCTGATACTCGCCTGCTTCCGCCTGCTTGAGCGAGGTGGCGAATTCGGTCACGCGGATCTTCATGGTGATGCCGATCTCTGCCGCCATCGCCTGGATCACCTCGGCCACGGCCTGCGTCTCTGCCCCCTTCGGCACCATGAAGTCGACCTCGAAGGGCGTGGTCACGCCGGCTTCCTTGAGCAGCGCCTTGGCCCGGGCCACGTCCCGTTTCGGCACCGGAAAGGCCGCCTGATAATAAGGGTGTTCGGGACTGACCCACTGGTTGCCCGGAACGAACTCGCCGTTGAACACGACCTGATTAAGCGCCTGACGGTCGATCGCCAAATCCAGTGCCTGGCGCACTTTTGCCGAGCTGCCAAGCGGCCCCTTGGCACGCTCGCCATTGCCGACATTGATGTCCATGCCTTGATAGCCGAGCTCGAGCGCGGTCGACAGCCGCAACCTCGGATCGGAGCGCACGTCCTTGATGTCGGTCGCAAGCAGGCGCTCGATCAGATCGAGGCCGCCGCTTTTCAGGTTGGCGAGACGCACAGTTGCGTCCACGATCGGCAGATAGATGATACGGTCGATGTGGATCTGGTCCTTGTTCCAATAATCCGCGAACTTCTCGACGACGATGCGGTCTTGCTGCACGCGCTCGACGAATTTGTATGGCCCGGCGCAAACCGGGCGCAGCCCGAATCGGTCCCCGGCCGCCTGTGCCGCCTTCGGCGAGACCATCATGCCGGCGCGATCGGTGAGCTGCGAGATGAGCGGTGCGAAGGGCGTTTTCAGCATGAGCCGGATCGTGAGGGGATCGACCACCTCGATGCGCTCCACCGCCGCGAGTTCTGGCCTGCGGAACGAGCCGGTCATGGTCATGTGCCGGTCAAGCGAGAATTTCGCGGCTTCCGCGTCGAGCTTCTCGCCATCATGGAAGGTGACATTCGGGCGCAACCGGATCGTCACTGTCCTGCCGTCGGGCGAGGTCTCGTGACTGAGCGCAAGCTGCGGCACGACGTTGAGTTTCTCGTCAATGTCGAAGAGCTTGTCGCAGAACGACGAGAACACGATGCGGCCCACATAGGTGCGCGCCAGAGTCGGATCGAGAATATCGGGGTCTTCGGCCAGGCCGATCCGCAACGTGGTCTGCGCCGAGCCGATGCTGCTCGATGCGAACACAAGCGCGGCTGCAGCCGCGAGGCGAAACGCTCTCATCCTTGTCCTCCCTCAATCCACTTGAGCGCGAATGCTCGTTGGTCCGGCTGTCTGCACGTTATCATCTCTCAATCCCGATTGCCCATCGCTCTTATGCCGAAATGCATTTACCAGGCGTTCCAAATGCGGTGAGAAGCGACCCTCGCGCGGAACGATGTCGGCTGCGGACGGCAATTCGTGCGCCCGGTGACAGGCGGCTGCATGCGGGCCGCCGCTTAACGCCGGCCGCTCCGTCTCGCAGCGCGCTATCGTGAACGGGCACCGGGTATGGAAGCTGCATCCGGCCGGGGACTGCAGCGCGCTCGGCATCTCGCCGCGCAGCATGATCCTTTCCCGCCGCGCGGCCGGATTGGGCACCGGAATCGCCGAGAGCAGCGCCCGCGTATAGGGGTGCCGCGGCTCGCCGAACAGCGCCTCGTTCGTTGCGATTTCCACGATACGGCCGAAATTCATTACCGCAATACGGTCGGCAATGTGCTTCACCACCGCGAGATCGTGAGAGATGAAGATATAGGCGAGGCCGAGGCGCGCTTGCAGGTCGCGCAGCAAATTGAGCACTTGCGCGCGAATGGACACGTCGAGCGCCGACACCGGCTCGTCGCAAACGACGAGCTTCGGCTCGACCGCCAGCGCGCGCGCAATCGCGATCCGCTGCCGCTGGCCGCCCGAGAATTCGTGCGGGTAGCGGCGAGCCGCGCGCGGGTCGAGGCCGACCAGCTGCAGCAGTTCCGCGACACGCTCGCGTCGGTGGGAGGCGGGCACGATGCGGTGAAGCGCAAGCGGCTCGGCGAGGATTTGCCCGATCGTCATGCGCGGATTGAGCGAGGCATAGGGGTCCTGGAAGATGAGCTGCGCATTGCGCCGCAGCGGTGCGAATTCGGACTCTCCGAGCGCGGTGACATCGCGTCCTTCGAAACGAATCCGGCCGCTGGTCGGCTCGATCAGCCGCAGCACCAGTCGGCCGATAGTCGATTTCCCGGAGCCGGACTCGCCGACCAGCGCCAGCGTCTTGCCGGCCTCCAGCGAAAAGCTCACCGCCTCCACCGCTTTTACGATCGCTGTCGGACGGCCGAACAGGGAGCGCCGCACGACGAAATGTCTGGTGAGGGCTTCGACCTCGAGCAGCGGCGAGCTCATGCGAACACCTGTTCAAGCGGCGCCCGCAGACAGCGCGTTCCGTGGTCTTGGCCGATGGTGGCAAACTGCGGCGACGTCCTCACGCACATCTCGCGTCTGAACGGACAGCGTGGCGCGAAGCGGCAGCCCGATGGCGGCCTCGCCATGCTCGGCACCATGCCTTCGATGGCGGCGAGCGTCTCCGCGCGGCGGTCGAGCCGCGGAATCGATCCGAGCAGGCCGATGGTGTAGGGATGCTGCGGCGAGGCAAACAGCGCCTCCGCCGGCGCCCGCTCGACGATTTCTCCCGCATACATCACCGCGACTTCGTCGCAGACTTCGGCAACCACGCCGAGGTCATGGGTGATGAGAATGATGGCGGCGTCGGTATTGGCTTTCAGTTCGCGCAGGAGATCGAGAATCTGCGCCTGAATGGTCACGTCGAGCGCGGTCGTCGGTTCGTCCGCGATCAAGAGCTTGGGATGGCAGGCAAGCGCGAGCGCGATCATCGCCCGCTGCCGCATGCCGCCGGAGAGCCGGTGCGGATAATCGTCCACGCGCTGTTCGGGCGAGGGAATTTTGACCTGCCGCAAGAGTGCGATGGAGCGTCGACGCGCTTCCTGCCGCGACAGGCCACGATGGCGGATCAGCGATTCCGCGATCTGGTTGCCGATGGTGTAGCTCGGATTGAGCGAGGTCATCGGCTCCTGGAAGATCATCGCGAGTCGATCGCCGCGCAGGTCACGCATCGCGCTGTCGGGAAGTCGAAGCAAATCCGTGTCCTCGAAGCGGATGCTGCCGGTGACCTCCGCGGAGGCTTTCGGCAGGAGCCCCATGATCGCAAGCGCGGTGACGCTTTTGCCGCAGCCGGACTCACCGACCAGCCCCAGTGTCTGGCCCGGCCGGACCGTCAACGAAACGCTGTCGACTGCATGCGTCTTGCGCCCGCGGTCGCCGTGAAAGACGACCCTGAGATTGTCGATCTCGAGCAGCGGCGCGCCGCTCATGGCGGGCTTTCGGCGGCGAGCGCCTTGGCGATTTCGCTCTCGATGACGCGACGATCGGTCACCCCGACGCGATCGCGGCGGCTTGGCAGGAAACGCCGGAACGGCACGGCATAGTCGCGGCTCACCCGTTCGAGCCGCTCAAGTTCGGAAAGCGGATCGGGGTGATCATCGACCCGCAGATCGAGATCGGGCCAGTCCTCTTCGCCGCAGATGACGAGCGCGGCTGATTGCTTGCCGCGCTTGTCGCCGCCGGCCGCTTCGCCCGCCCGCAGCGCCGCGATCAGGCGGCGCGGAAACGAAAGCGCATCGTGGGCCCGATACGCCGACAGCGTGTCATCAATCACGCGCCCGCCCGCGAGCATGTTGCCGGCGACCGACACCTGGTCGCCTGCAATATGCCCGCACCAGGTCACGCAGGCGGTCCCGGTATGCGCGGCGGTGCGCCCTTGGGCGTCAATTGCATGCACCTGCCGGTGATCGCGGCCCGCATCGGCGGCGACGAGCGTCGCGATCGTCGCCTGCGCGCTCTTGCCGTCCTGCAAAAGACACAGGCCCTCCGTGCCGAAAAACGGGTTTACCAGCGCCTGCGTGGCGACCGCGCCGACGCCTGATTTGACATGCGGAACGAGCGCGCCGACGGCAAAGAACCGGGTCGCCACTGCGATCCCGAAACGACCGGATGCGTCGCGCGCGATGATCGACCAGGTCATGCGTCTCCCTCGAAAGCCTTAACGCCCAGCCGCATAGGCCTGCATGCCGCGTGGATTGGCGGCGGCGCGGCGGCGCGCGCCATCCCGAGAGGCGGCTGTCAGGCGGCCTTCGGACCACTCGGGTCCAACCTCAATGACATGGCCGCGCCCTTCAAGCTCTCTGATCGTCTCGTTCGGCAGGCGGCCCTCGACCACAAGCACGCCCGGACGCGCCGTGCGCGGCCAGAAGGAGATCGGGAAATGCTCCGTATGCCAAGCCGGCGCGTCGATCGCCTCCTGCAAGGTCATGCCGGCATGCACGTGACGCAGAAAAAACTGTGTCGTCCATTGGTCCTGCTGGTCGCCGCCTGGAGAGCCCCAGGCGAGGTACGGCTCGCCGTCGCGCATCGCGAGTGTCGGCGACAGCGTCGTGCGCGGGCGCTTGCCTGGCGCCAGCGCCGCCGGATGTCCTTCCTCGAGCCAGAACATCTGCGCGCGCGTGCCCAGACAAAAGCCGAGTTCGGGAATAACCGGCGAGGATTGCAGCCAGCCGCCTGACGGCGTAGACGAGACCATGTTTCCGACTTGGTCGACGATATCGAAGTGCACAGTGTCGCCGCGTACCTGACCGAGCCTGCCGACTGTCGGCTCGCCGGCGCCCATCGCGCCGACGGCAAGCCGCTGGCCTTCCTCGTTCCGCAGCTTCACCAGCGCGCCAAACCCTTCGACCGAACCCGGGCGCAATTCGAGCGAGGCGTGGCGGCCGACAAGCTTTCGCCGCTCGGCGTTATAGGAGTCCGACAGCAGCGTTGCGATCGGCACATCCACGAAATCGGGATCGCCATAGAACTTCTCGCGGTCGGCATAGGCGAGCTTCGCGCATTCGACTTGCAGATGCACGAAGTCGGGACTGCACGGATCGACGCCCTCGAGCGAAAAGCCCTTGAGCAGCGCCAGCTGCTGCAGCATCACCGGCCCCTGGCTCCAGACGCCGGCTTTGCACACGGTATAACGGCCATAATCGTAGGTGAGCGGCGCTTCGACCCCGGGTTGCCATTTTGCGATGTCGTCGGCCGTGAGCAGGCCGCGATGCGCCGCGCCGCTCACGTCCATCACGTCCTGCGTCCGGCAAAACCGGTCGATTGCTTCGGCGACGAAACCGCGCGACCAGCTCTCTCTCGCGCGCTCGATCTGTCGCACGCGATCCGCACCGGCGGACTCCGCTTCTTTGAGGATTCGGGCGTAGGTCGCCGCCAGCGCCGGGTTGCGAAACGTCGCCCCGGGGGAGGGGACGTTGCCGCCCGGCAGATAGATGGCGGCCGAGGTCGGCCAGTGGGCGCGAAAGAGGTCTTCGACCGTCGCGATCGTTGCGCTCGCCCGCTCGACCAGCGGATGGCCGTTGCCGGCATAGGCGATGGCCGGCGTCAGCACGTCGGCGAGGCGCATCGTCCCGTAGTCTCGCAAGAGCAGCATCCAGGTTTCGAACATTCCGGGCACGCAGGCGGCGAGCAGGCCAGTGCCGGGCACCATGTCGAGTCCGAGGTCGCGATAGCGAGCGATGGTCGCGGCCGCGGGCGCGGGGCCTTGTCCGCAGATCACCTCCGGCTTACCGCGCCGCACATCGTAGAGGATGACGGGCACGTCCCCCGCCGGGCCGTTCAAATGCGGCTCGACCACCTGCAGCGTGAAGGCGGTGGCGACGGCGGCATCGAAGGCGTTTCCGCCTTTCTCCAAGACGGCCATTCCGATAGCGCTGGCGATCCAGTGCGTCGACGTGACAACGCCGAACATGCCCTCGATTTCGGGACGCGTCGTGAACGGGTTGGGATTGATGACCGTCATGGAAGTGCGCGCAACCTCGCCCAATTGCCGCAAAAGCGCAAGTTTGCAGGCGATGCCTCCCCGGAACGGGGATGAGGTCAAGCAAACTCCTTCACCTCTTGCGTCTTGGTATCCAGCACGATCATCAGGTCGAAATAGCGGATCTCCGGGCGCCCTCCGGTCCGCCGCTCGACGGACTGCATCCAGGCTTCGTCATGCGCCGCCTGCGCGGCCTCGCGCGAGGGCCAGATATAGACCCCGCCGCCATAGCCATCGTCCGAGCGGATAAAATGCTTGCGCAGGAGGTCTTTGTTCGCGAGCCATTTCGGCACGACTGCGCGCGCCGCCTCCATCTCCGCGTCGCGTGTCATGCCCGGCGGGTTCTTGAATAGCACGAGTTCCAGGATCATCGGGTGCTCCGCTTGTGTTTGGCGCTGGATTGTCGGCGCGAAACGTCGGCGCTTTTCGCTGCCGCGCGGCTGGGCCGGCGGTCGAGATTGGCCTCGATCCGGCCGAGCGAGCGCCGCATCGCATCGATTGCGGTCGATGAGAGGCCGGCGAGCGCCCGACATTCTAGCTGCAAGGCGATCGACAGCAACTCGTCGAACAGCACGCGGCCCTTCTCACCGATGCGGATGACCACGGCCCGGTTATCGGCCTTGACCGGATGTCTCGAAATCCACTGCCGCCGCGCCATGGCGACGAGAGCGCGCGACAGCGTCGAGGTTTTCGTTACCGTGGCTTCGGCCAGCGCGGTGATCGGCAGACCTTCGCTCCGGCTCAGAAACGCAAGCACGCGCCAATGCGTCAGCGTCATGCCGCGCGCCTCGAGCTCGCGCTGGAATCCGGCGTTCAATTTCAGAACCACCCGGTTCAAGAGATAGGGGATGAACCGGTCATGGCCCTCGTAGCGTTGGGTTTCGTGCCTCATGCGCCGCGGCCTGATTCCCCGACAAGTCCCACGCGCAAGGCTTCGATCAATGCGCTGGCCATGAGGCCGATGGCGGAAATCAAGACGAGCGGCACGAACATGTCGGTCGTCTGGAACGATCGCGCGGCGCGCACCAGCAAATGGCCGAGCCCGTCGGAGGACGAGATCATCTCCGCGAGGAAGACGACGATACAGGCGATGATCAGGCCGATGCGACAGCCGACCAGGATGATCGGCAGCGCCGCCGGGAGAACGACGCTGAACGGCACGAGCCATGGCGGGCAACCGGCGGAGCGCGCCGACCAAATCAGCTTTGGCTCGACCAGGCGGGCGCCGTGGAAGGTAGCGAGCAGGATCGGGAAGACCGCGTCAGCGGCGACCAGCGTCACTTTCGAGGCATGGTCGAAGCCGAGCGTCAGGATCAACGCGGGATAGAGCGCGATTTTCGGGATCGGCGCGAGCACGCGCACGAGCGGCTGCAGAAGAGCGGTGGCCGTCCGGCTTTGTGAAGCAGCAAGGCCGAGTCCGACGCCGAGCACGAGAGCGATCGCGAATCCGGCGGACAGCCGGATCAGCGTCTGTCCGAGATGGCTCAGGAACAGTGGAGTGGGCAAAAGCTCGATGAGACGGCGGGCGACCGCGAGCGGCGAGGGCAGGAAATGCGGGCTGACGAGCCCGGCCGCGGCAACCGTCTGCCAGACGCCGAAAAGAACCAGCAGCGACACGGCGCCGGTGAGAAAATCTCCTGAAAGTCGGATGCGCACGGATGTTACCCGGAGGAAAACAGGGGCAGGGCGCCGGCTTCCGCGCTCTCGGCCCAGCGCACGAGATGCGCGCGGACCCGCTCGAAGGCGGCATCGATCAGGAATCCGATCACGCCAATGATCAGGATCATCGCATAGACCAGCGGATAGATCGCCATGTCGAGCGAGTTGAAGAGAATGTTTCCCGCGCCGGATTCGCGCGCGATCATTTCCGATGTCACCATGACGATCAGCGACATGGTCAGGGCCACGCGGCAGCCGATCAGGATTTCCGGCAGGGCGGCGGGGAGGATGATACGAAAGAGCCGCGCCATGCGCCCAACTCCCATCGCCATCGCCGACCACACGATCTTTTCGTCGACGGATCGTGCGCCCTGCTGGCTGTGATAAAGGAGCGGAAGGCTCGTGGCGAGAAAGATCACGAACACCTTCGAGGCGTCGCCGACGCCGAGCCACAGGAGCAGTAGCGGCATAAGTGCTGCTTTCGGGATCGGATAGAATATGGCGGCGACTGGATTCACGGCCGCCGCAATTGCGCGCGAGCGGCCCATGCAGATGCCGAGCGGGGCTGCGATGAAGACGGCGAGGGCGAAACCCGCCGCCATGCGCCACAGCGATCCGCCGATGTCGGCAAGCGCCTCGCGGTCCCGAACAAGGGCTGGGAGCTCCGCAATCGCTTGGTGGGCGGGCGGGAAGGCGTCGAGCGCGATCGCGCGCGCGGCGACTTCCCACAAGACAAGCAGCACGGCGGCCGCCAGCAACGACATGAGGCCTGCATATCGGGCCGGCGGAACGCGGGATCGCGCTGATGCGATCATCGCTGATCCTCCGCATGCGCTTGCCGCATCAAGGTCTCGATGCGCAAGACGAGATGCTGATAACGCGAATTAAGCAGCAGCGCGTCCCTCACGCGCGGGCGCGGCAGATCAATCGCGATCGATTCGCTGACGCGCCCGGGCGAACGCGACATCATGATCACGCGGTCGGACAGGAAAACCGCTTCCTCCACCGCATGCGTGACGAACAGCACCGTCTTGCGATCGCGTTCCCAGATCGCGAGCAACTCGTTCTGCATCACCGTGCGGGTATAGGCGTCGAGCGATCCGAACGGTTCGTCCATGAGCAGGGTCGAGGGATCATAGGCGAGCGTGCGCGCGATGGCGACGCGCTGCTTCATGCCGCCGGACAGCTCGCGCGGATAGTACGATTCAAAACGCGACAGGTGCACGAGCGACAGCAACTCGCGGGCGCGCGCCTGCGCGGCACGTTTTCCCATCCCTTGCTGACGAGGTCCGTACATGACGTTGCCCAGCACCGTTTTCCACGGAAACAAAGCAAATTCCTGGAAGACCGGCCCGCGATCGGGTCCCGGTCCGCGCACCGGCTTGCCGCTGGTCAAGACTTCGCCGGAGCTGGGCGCGATGAACCCGCCGACGATATATAGGAGTGTCGATTTCCCGCACCCCGACGGCCCGATGATGGACACGAATTCGCCGGGCGCCACGTCGAACGAGATATCCGAAAGCGCCACGTGGTCAGGCCGCCCGGAAACGACGAAGGTCTTACCGATGCCGCGCACGGACACGGCGGCGCCGGCCGCGCTGCGCCCAACCTCCGCCGGCCGGATCGGTTTGCTCACGGCCCGATCGGCGCCATGAGATCGTTTCGCGCGAATGTTGTCACGTCGAGCTTGTCCTTGATCATGCCGGCTTTCGTATAGATGTCGAACATCGCCTGAATGCCGGTCAGATTGGGTTTCGCGCCCGCCTCGCGATGGAAATCGTTCTGCTTGAGAAGGTACGTGTCGAGAACCTCGATTGGCGCGCGGGTGACCTCGGAGACGACTTTCATCGTACGGTCGCGGTCAGCAAGCACAAGCGACATCGCTGATGTCAGGTCGCGCACGTAGCGGCGCACCAGCGCGGAATCCTTCTCGACGATGCCGGCGCTGCAGACCTCCATGATGTGCACGATGTCCTTCTGCTCGTCGGCAAGCGAAAACAGCCGCCGGAGGCCGCCCTTTGCTTCCGCGCGCGACGCGAAAGGTTGGTTGAGCACCCCGGCGTCGACGCGGCCGGAGCGGATGGCGTCTTCTGACCCGGGAAATCCGGTCTCGACCAGCTTTACGTCCTTATCGAGATCGAGACCGTGCCGCCGAAGATGCAGCGCGAGCGGGCCGGCGATGCCGGAGCCATAGACATTGATGCCGATCGTCTTGCCCTTGAGATCGGCCACCGAACGGATCGGCGAGTCGTCCTTCACCGCCCAATAGACGGAGAACTGGCCGGGCTTTTCGCCGACATGCTGCGCGACGATCATGGCTTTGAGGCCGCTGTTCAGTGCGCCTTGCGCCAGCGATAGCGGAGCCTGCGTCGAACAGTCGAGCGCGCCGCCCACCATCGCCTGCACCATCGGCGTGGTGCCCTGAAACTGGATCCATTGGATCTTGTAGGACTTGCCGAGCTCCGGAAACAGCTCGGGGCGGCGCATCATCAGGTATTTCGTTTCTTCCGCCGGGATGGTCCAGCCGACTCGAAGCGTCGGCGGCTCTTGCGCTGTAGCGCTGGCGATGGGCATCGTCGCGGCGAGCGCGATCAGCATGCGAAGCATCGCGTTCGGATTCGGCATGGCGTTTTCTCTCCCTGTTTCGCGAATGTCAGTCCGACGTTCGCTTGCGTTGCGGCTCTCGCGCCGCTTCCAATCCATTGCCGCGTGAGCCGGCCTCGATCAGCGCACGCAGCCGCTTCAGCAGGCTCGCTCGGTAGGCGGCCGGGTCGATCGAGGACCAGTCGTAGAACCCCTTGCCGTCGCGCATGCCGTTGAGCCTGTCTGTCATGTGCCGCTCGACGATCGCGGGGCTCGCGTAACGCGCATCGCCGAGTTCCCGCGCCAGGTATCGGCTCGCGTGATAAAGAATATCATTCCCGCCGAAATCGATGAATTCGATGACGCCCATTCCGGCGAAGCGTGGGCCGAAGCCGAAGCGTGTGGCGCGGTCGATATCGGCCGGCGTGGCCACGCCTTCCTCGATCATGCGAGCGGCCTCGTTCATCACCAGCGATTGCAGGCGGGGAACGATATAGCCCGGGCTCACGCCGCAGCGCACCGGCGCTTTTCCGATCCGTTCGAGAATGGCGATCAGCGCATCGGTCACCGCCGGATCGGTCTGCGGATGCGGCGACACCTCGACCAGCGGAATGAGGTAGGCCGGATTGAGCCAATGCGCATTCAGGCACCGGCCGGGATTTCCGACCATCGCCGCAAGTTCGGTGGATAAGAACGTCGACGAGGTGGACGCAATGATGAGCCTGGGCGGCAGATCGGCGGCGATGGTGTTGAACGCCGCGCGCTTGACGTCGAGAACTTCCGGGACCCCCTCGAACAGGACGCTGGCTTGCGCAAGCTCCGCGCGCGCGCCGTCCGGACGGACGTAGCCGACGCGCGATAGCACCGTTGCGGCGTCGCGCGCCAAATCCTCGCCGGCTTCGGCGAATGCAGCGAGATCGGTCGCCATCTCCGCAAAGGCCGCCTCGCGCGTCGCCCGCGCCTCTTCTTGCGAACGCGCCTTGACATCGAGCAGGCCGACCGAATGCCCCTTCAAGGCGAAGGCGAGCGCAATTCCGCGGCTCATCCGTCCGGCACCGAGGCAGGAGACATGCATTGCGCTCATAGGGGCTCTCCAGTGCGCAGGAGGCTTTGCAAATCGTTGCGCTTCATCCGGGCAAGCCCCAGCGCCTCCAACGTGCGCGGGCCGTGCCGCAAGTCGCGCTCGCAGACCGCCGACGCGATCGAGAGGAGCGCGGTCGCGACCGGCGCTGGCGCACCGGCCCAGTCGGCGACCGACGCCAGGAAAGCAAGGCCGTAATGCACGTCCTCCGTCATGTAGCGGTGCTGTGTGAGCACAATCCTCTCGCGCCAGTCTCCACTGACGACGAGCCGATCATGCGCGTCGCCGTACATCCAATGGTCGGTGGCGTAATGGTCGCGTATCGGGAAGTGGTAGGGCTTGTAGCCCAGCGCCTCGCGGACGGCGATCCGCTCATTGTCAAGCGCGTCCATGACGCGCCGCACGGAAGGCTGCGTGCCCTCATTGTGGATGTCCCAGCGCTCGAAATGCTCGAGCGGCCCGGCATTCATCAGGATCAGCGGCGGATGAATGATCGGTCCGGCATTCATCAATGCTGCCGACAGGGCGTCCTCGACCGGTTCGACGGCCGGATAAACCTGCGCGATCGTGCGCATCGCCTGCTCGTGCAGGACCGCCGGAAACACGCCTGTCGGCAGCCGCTTGGCGCGGATCGTGATCGCGACCGTGTCGGGTCCGTGCTTGCGCGTGAGATAAGGCAGCGTCCCGGTCTCGGCGATGGCGACGCGCGCCCGGCATCCTGCGTCGCGGAGGATTTGCACCATGGCGTAGCTGCCAAACGTGCCCGGCGGCAGAAAGAGGATCTGACCGCCGGACAGGTGCGGCGCGAGCGCGCGCGCAATGTCGCCCTGCGCAAAAGCCGGCGAGGGGATGACGATGAGCTCCACCCCGCGCACGGCGGCGCCGAGATCGGCGGTGACGAGCTTCGGCGTTGCGTTGCGGGTCCCTCGGGAATCCTCGAGGATGAGCACGCGGCCTTCATTGAACGGTGCGAGCGCCGCGGCGTCGCGGCGCCAGAACGCGACCTCATGGCCCTGGTCGGTCAGGTCCGCCGCCGCGGCATGGCCGCCATTTCCGCCTCCGAGGACCGCGATCCTCATATGCGCTTCCTCCCGCAGGCCCCAGCCTTTCACCGAATTCTTGCGTTTGCAAGTAACGTCGGGGGCCCCGCGGACCACGCGCTGGGTCGCGTCCGTTTGCGGATTCCAGAGCTTCATGCTCTTTTCCGGCGAACGCTTCGGCTGGTTTGCAACAAAGGGGGTTGATAGACGTTAGCCGACGCTGATGTCCCAAGCCCCATCCTGGTCCTGAGAAAGCGCTTTTCGATGTCTTCGATTTCCATCACCGACGTAAAGGCATGCCAGATCTCCGAGGACGGCGCCGAGCTGACGCTGACCCTTGCCACCAGATATGTCGGCGACATGAGAATCGTGATGCCGATCGAATGCCGAGAACAGGTCATTGCCGCGCTCACCCAGGCCTCAGCAGGCGCGCGCGCCGAGCCCGCCGTGCCGAAGCCGATGCCGCAGGCTGCGGCTGATAAGAGCGGCAGCGCGGCAGATCCGAAGGCGGTTACGGTGAAAGTGCCCAAGAAGTGGATGGTCACCACCGATGCGGAACGCCATGGCGTCGTGCTCGTGGTTTTCGATCACCAGACGCCGGGGCAATCGGCCTACGCCCTCAAGCCGGGGCCCGCGAAGGAGTTCGCTCTCGGGATCACCAAGAGCGCGGATGCGCTCCTCGCGCGCAAGGCGGATAATTGAGCGCCGCAGGTCATACGGAGCGACGGCATGGCGTATGAAATCGAGCGCAAGTTCTTGGTGTGCGGAGACACGTGGCGAGAGCTTGCGACCGAGCAAGCCGTCATCCGCCAAGCCTATTTGAAAACCGATGGCAAGGCGTCGATCCGGGTTCGCATCAAGAACGCCACCACCGCAACTCTTACGATCAAATCCCGGGCACCAGATCTCCGTCGCCTCGAACTGGAATACAGCATCCCGGTCCTTGAGGCCGAAGCGCTGCTACAGCTTCGGGAAGGCGCTGTCATCGACAAGGTGCGCCATGTGATTCCGTGGGGCAACCTTGCATGGGAAGTCGATGTGTTTGCCGGCGAGAACAGCGGCCTCGTCATTGCGGAGATCGAATTGCGTGACCCGCAGCAGCGGTTCGAAACGCCGGATTGGATCGGAGCCGAAGTGACCGGGCAGCCCCAATATTACAATAGCTCCTTGTGCGAGCGGCCGTTTCGCTGGTGGGGCGGCCGCGGCGAGACTGCGGCGGTCACTCGTTGATCATGGCACAAAGACAAGGTCCGCCGAGCAATCGGCGGACCTTGAAGAAACTCGTCCGATGCAGAGCGCGCCGGATCAGACCATATCCTGATACATGACGAGGAGCTGTCCGCCTTCGACCAGTTCGCCGGGAATCGAGTAATGGGCCTGGACATCGAGCAGATACGCCTTCTGTCCGGCTGAACCCAGAATGTCGGTGACATCGATGATGCCCGACGATTCCTCGTCGCGTGTCAGGAAGGGCTCGCCGCCGACATTGGTCGGATCGAAACGGTCCGGGTCGTGCTGCGCGAGCAGCTTCAGCTGGTCCGTCAGCGGATCATATTCCCAGATCTTGGCAAGATGATCTTGATTACCTGGGTCTTCCTGGATGATGACCTTGCCTTCCTTGTTGACGGTGATGTTGTCCATCATCTTCTGTCCTTCTGTGCCGTCGAGCAGCAGCGAGACGGTACCGCCTTTGGTCGGGTCCGAGGGGTCCTCGAAATCCACCGCCCATAGCCGGCTGGGTCCGGTAAAACTCGCCGTCGTGACGAAGTAGAACCTGTCGTCCGACACGGTATCCCAGGCGCCGTCCTCGGGGCGGAGAAGGCGCGTCACGCCGAGACTATTGCTCTCTGTCTCCAGAGAGGCGCCCGTTTGGCCGCTCACGTCCCCGAGATTAACCAGGCTGAAGACCGACCGGTTGTCTAGGCCGAGCGGGTTTGGCGCGCTGCTCTCCGTCGCCATTTCGTGAATCTTCAAGCCGAACAGCTCTCCATTGGTCAGGCCGGCTTTCTCGATCGCGAGACCGGTATTCGTCTTGTCGCCGAAGTAGAAGTAGACCTGTCCATCGGTGACGTCGTCGAGCCCGGCGACCACGGTCTTGTCACCGGTGTAAGGATTGGCGACCGAATTCTCCCACGAGAACTTGCCGAGCCAGGCGAGCTCATAGGAATCCCCGGCTTCCGCGCCGGTCACGATGTGGGCAAAGGCGCGGCCTTCGGTTCCGACCTCCTCGCCGTTCATGAAGATGCGCTCCATCGTCCCCTTGCCGCTCGCCGCATTGTAGAAGGCGGAGAGTTCTGGCAGATCAGCCGAGCAGAGCCGGCCGATCGCGGGCGAGGTCAGCGGGCCGCCGCCGACCAGCGGATCGTAGAAGGAATTTGTCGCGGAATTGTACAGATAGACGTCTTTGATCAGGTCTGATCCTTCCAGGACCTGCAGTGTCGTTTTGTCGATGATGAGCTTGGACACGAACGCGCCTTTCGCGCCGTGCTCGCGCACAACGCCGGCATCGCCGCGAAGCTCGTGGTTCATCAGAACCGTGAACGTTCCATCGCCATTGTCGAACGCGCCGAGCCCGTCCGGAATGCCGACCATCTTCCAGGGTGTCACGCCGTCAGACTTGAAGCCAACCTGGTCGCCGACCGTGAGCAGCGATACGGTCGAGACGTTCGGATCGACGCCAATGACGTAGGGCGAAGCCGAACTGCTGGGGCCGGTTTCCGCATCCGACACGATGAACTGATTGAGATGCAAATCGTCCACCCGCGTGTGGCGCAGGATGATCTGATCCCCACCACCCAGGTTGAGAATGGCGTGTTGGCCAACCTGCTGAAACGCGTCGATAACCGCCTGCGCCGACGCGAAGTTGAACGCGCGCAGGTCGATCTTGTCGTCGGCTTCGAAACCTTCGATCGTGTCGACGTCCGTGCCGACGCGGATCATGTACTTGTCGCTGCCCTCGCCGCCGTTCAGAACATCGCGCCCCGCGCCGCCAAGCAGCAGATCATTGCCCTCGTCACCATACAGGTGATCGTTGCCCTCGCCGCCCACGATGCCATCATTGTCGTCGCCGCCGAACACCCAGTCGTTGCCGGCTCCGGCGTCGATCCGATCATGGCCGCGGCCGCCGAAGACATGATCGTTGCCGCCGCGCGCGAAAATCGTGTCGTGACCGTTGAAACCGAAAAACCACTCATTCGCGTTCGATCCAAGCAGCATGTCATCTCGATCGGTGCCAAACTTGAATCGGCCAAAGCCGAATGGTCCACCCGCCATCAATGCCTTCGACATGAGAGGAGCTCCCTGTTTTGTTCATCACGGGCGCTCCCTAGCTTCGATCGGTAACAGAACGGTGACCTCCGAATGAACATGCCGCGACGCCCGGTCCGCTTTTCTCACTTGTTCACAGGAGCCTTGTCTGTCGGCGAACCGAATGGCGGGATGTCATTCAGCTGTCGTAATCTTCTCCTACCCGCGGCCCTCGAAGAACGATCGGAACCACAGCGCTCCCGCTCCGGGACAGCTTTGGCTCCGGCCCAGCGAGCCGCATCAACGCATCAACGATGGCCGATCGGACCAATCCACTCGTTCGCGTGCTGGCCCGCATGCGCGGCGCGCTTATTGCGGCCGGCATGTTCAGTTTTTTCATGAACATGCTGCTGCTGACCGTGCCTCTGCACATGTTGCACGTTTATGATCATGTTTTGACCTCGCGCAGTGTGCCGACGCTTGTCTTGTTGACGGGGTTGGCGGTCGCGCTTCTTGCGGCTCTGGGACTCCTTGATTTATTCCGTTCGCGCATTCTTGGCCGTGTCGGCGCCATGCTCGATCGCGAGCTGGGCGATCCGGTCTTTGCATCTTGCGTCGTCGACAGGGTTCACAAGCGGTCCGAGCCCTCCGCTCAATCGATCCGCGACCTGGATACCGTGCGATCGTTCGTCAGCGGCAGTGCGCTGCCGACGCTCTTTGATGCGCCATGGACGCCATTGTTCATTGCCGTGATATTCCTGCTGCATCCCTGGCTCGGATGGATTGCAGTTTTCGGCGCCCTCGTTCTGCTTCTGACCGCGCTTGCAAACGAGACGCTGACGAAGCGGACTGCGCGCGAGACGACGAACCATGCCATTGTCGCCACGGGTTTCGCGGAATCCGCATTGCGCAGTGCCGAAGCGATTGAAGCGATGGGGATGCGCTCGGGCATTCGCGGGCGCTGGCGCGCTTATCACAACCGGGCGGTTCGCGGTCAGGCAAGGATAGCCGATGTCTCCACCCACTTCACCGCGTTTGCCAAGTTCTGGCGCCTGTTTCTGCAGGTCGGCATGCTCTCGGCCGCCGCCTGGCTTGCGATTGATAACACCATCACCGCCGGAACGATGATCGCCGCGTCGATCGTGATGGCGAGAGCGCTGGCGCCGGTCGAGGGCGCCATCGCGTCGTGGCGCAGCTACGGCTTGGCGCGCGGTGCCTATACGCGGCTCAGCCAAGCCTTGTCGAAACATGTGGAAAGGCCCGAGCGCATGCGCTTGCCGGACCCGTGCGGCGAGGTTGCGGTTTCGAGCATCTTCGTCGCGCCGCCTGGGCGCGTGAAACCCATCCTGAAAGGCGTCTCGTTCGCACTCTCGCGAGGCGAGGCGCTTGGCGTCATTGGACCCAGCGCAGCCGGCAAATCGACTTTGGCGCGCGCCCTCGTTGGCGTGTGGCCGATTCTGTCGGGCGACATACGTTTCGATGGTGCCGCTCTTGGCGATTTCGATCCCGCCCATCTGGGTCGGCGCATTGGTTATCTGCCCCAGGACGTCGAGTTGTTCGATGGCACGGTGGCTGACAACATTGCCCGCTTCGACGAAGCCGCGAGTCCTGATTTGATCATTGCTGCCGCACGCCTTGCCGGCGTCCACGACATGATCTTGCGGCTGCCGCAGGCTTACGACACGCGTATCGGTGCCGAGGGTGAGGCGCTCTCTGGCGGGCAGCGCCAGCGGATCGCGCTCGCACGCGCCTTCTACGGCGTTCCCGCTATTGTCGTTCTGGACGAGCCGAATTCCAGCCTGGACGCGGAAGGCGAGGAGGCGCTCAAAGCGGGTATTCTCGCCATCAAAGCGCACGGCGCGGCGGTTATTGTGATCGCCCATCGTCCAACGCTGACCATGGCGGTCGACACCCTTCTCGTGTTGCGCGATGGTATGGTGGAGATGTGCGGGCCCCGCAGCGAGGTTCTTGCGAAGGTGACGCGACCCGTGTCGCCGCTCCGCGACGCCGGGGTCGGGGTTGTCAATGTGGGGGCACGCTGATGGCAGTGGCTCATCGTCCCCCGCCTTCCGAGAGCATCGCGAAAACTGACACGCGGCCGGCAATCCTGAGCGGGTTCGTCGTCATCGCGTTCACGATCGGCGGACTCGCCGGGTGGGCTGGTTTCGCGCCGCTTGCCAGTGCGGTCATCGCGCCGGGTGTGATCAAGGTCGAGGGCAACCGAAAGCTCGTTCAGCATCTGGAAGGTGGGGTCGTTCGTGCGATCCTGGTTCAAGACGGAACGCGAGTCGAGCCGGGAACCCTGCTCGCCCGGCTTGACGATACCCGCGCGCGCGCAACGCTTGGCATCGTGCAATCTGCGCTCGATTCGGCGCGAATTCTCGAAGTGCGACTCAAGGCGGAGCGCGACGGCAGCGCCATGCGCTGGCCGGATGACCTCGAGGAGCGCCGCAGCGAACATACACTGGCGGAAATGATCCGTGCGCAGGAAATGGTGTTCGAGGCGCGCAGGTCTTCCCTCCTCGGTCAGCAGTCGATTCTCAGCCAGCGTGTCGCTCAGTTCGACCAGGAGATCGCCGGACTGCGGGCTCAGCAAGTCGCTCTCGAGAAGCAGATTGGATTTGTCGAAGAGGAGCTTGAAGGCCTCCGCGATCTGCTCAGCAAGAACATCACGCCGAAAACGCGCGTGCTTGCGCTTGAGCGCGATGCGGCGCGCCTGCACGGCACCAGAGGCGAGCGCGTGGCCGAGATCGCCCGCACACAAGTCAGCATCGGCGTGACCAAGCTGGAACTCATGCAGCTTGAAAGAGCGTTCCGTGAGAATGTCGTGAAGGAGATCCGCGATGTTCAAACGCAGATTGCGGACTTGGAAGAACGGGTAACGGCCGCGCGGACGACGCTCGGCCATGTCGACATTCGTGCGCCGGCGGCTGGGATCGTCGTCGGCCTGTCCGCGCATACCGTAGGCGGGGTCGTCAAGGCAGGCGAGACGATCCTGGAGATCGTGCCGCAGGCCGAGAAATTAATCGTGGAGGCGCAAGTTCAACCCACCGACATCGACAATGTGAGTGTCGGGATGGAGGCTGAAGTCCGTCTAACGGCGCTCAAGCAGCGCATGGCGAGCACCCTCACGAGCCGCGTCTCCTACGTCTCGGCGGATAGGCTGTCGGATTCCCGCACCGGTCAGCCGTTCTACCTGGCCCGCATCGAGCTTCCTTCGGTCGAACAGCTTCCTTTCGCAGAGACCGTGCAGCCGGGCATGCCCGCCGACGTCCTCATCAAGAAACGCGAGAGAACAGCGCTTGAATACTTGATGCAGCCGATGACTGAAGCGATATCACGCGCCTGGCGCGAAGACTGAAGCGCGAGCCAAGCGCACGAGATATCCACATTGTAACATGACTGTCATACGACCATGCCATCGGACGGCGTTTCTGTACAACGCAATGGGCCATGAAATCCCTTATCGTCGAGCACTTGGGAGAGACCGGCGTTCTGCTGCCGAACCTCGTGGCCGAGGGGCTTGCGGCTAACGATCGCGCCAAGGTGCGCATGAGCGCCCTGCAAGCTGCGGCCCACCGCGCGGGCTCCCCGGCCGGGACGTCAATCGACCTTGGGTCTGAGTGTCGGGCCGCCGGGGTGGATCCCGTCGATATACGCGTGCTCGTTTCGGGCGCGAAGTTCACGATCGGCGATGTCATATCGGCGCCAGGGTTGAAGCCGTTGACCGAGGCCCTTGCGCAAGATTTGCGAACGATGATCCGCGCTGTTCAAAACGGCAGTGCCGAAGAGGGGGAGGCGGCGTCGGGCAGAATGGCCGCGCTTGCCTCACAGCTCGCTTTGTCGGAAACGGGTGAGATGACGCGTGCGCAGATCGTGCGCCTGACCGCGATATCCGGAATCGATGGCGACAGCGTCCATAGGTTGGTTATGGATCTCCACAAGGCGCTCAATCGCCTTGCCGCCGGCTGCGCGGAGGAAAGTGTCGCCGGGGCGCGCGCATTCGGACTGTCCGTCGAGGATCGGCACGTGCTCGAGGCTTTCATGCGGGGCATTGAAAGCACGCGCGCTTTGAAATTCGATCACCCCGGGCTCGACACAACGGCAACACGCGTCGACCAGCGGCTTGTGATCCAGAATGATATCGGAACAACCGACGCCCATGTTCTCGTCGTGAGCGTCGAAGGCAATTCTGCGACGGTCACCTACACCGATGTCCATCGTCCGCGCGCCAAGTTTTTTGTTTCGATGTTTGACGGATTTTCGGCGCACTGGAGCGGACTCGAGCGTGACCGGGCCGACGAGCTGGAAGAGAGCGTCTTCTATCTCGTGACCGGTCGACTGGATGCGGACAACACGGGCAGGCGCGATGCATTCATCACGGCAGTAGGCGCGGCGCTCGTTTTTTTGATCGATTGGAATAAGGCCCGCAAGGCGCTCCGTCCGCTCGCCGGAAAGGCTGATGCGATTCAGATTCTCGAATGGGCGGCGCGCCAGAGGCTTGGCCACCGCGCATTTCTCGAGCTCGGAGGGACGGAACTGGTCGCCTCTGCGATCCGCCATGCGGCGCCCGCTCGGATCGGTTTCGGCGAGAGGCTCGACATCGTACTCGGAAAGGAGGGTGCGATTACGTTCCTGAAGAGCGTTCTGCGGATATGCGCGCAATCTCTATTGGAAGGCCGATCTATTCGCCTGGCGCGCGACGCTGTCGCTGCCGAGTTCCTGCAGCGACTTGGACGCGGCGACAATGCATTGCTTGCCACCATTGTGCGTCAATTGGGTCTTGCGCGCGATATTGCAGCTCAGATCGCGCAGCACGTGGCTGACCTGCACGCTGGCAGGCCTGTTGACGGCGCGAGCCTGACGGAACGAGCAAAACGAATAGAAGAAAAGGCCGATCGCATCGCGCTGGATGCTCGCAACGAGGTCGCGCGCCTCAATGCCCATCCGGTCGTCGGCCGGTTGTCCAACGCTGCAGAGGATACGATCGACGATCTCGAACAGGCGGCTTTCATCGCGTCGCTGCTTCCGAAAACCGTCCCTGGGGATATCTTGCAGCCGGTGCTCGATCTCTGCCGCCACGCTGTGCGCGGCAGCGAAGCGGCAGCATCCGGAGTCGACGCGGCGGCCGAGGTTCCCGAAGGACACCGGGCTGATTCCGATCATGCGCTCGCAGCGACAACGCACCTCACCGATATCGAACACGCCGCCGACGCCGCCGAGCGCGCTGCGACGGCTTGCGTCCTGCGCGGAGACTGCGATCCCCGCGCGGCGCTGCCAGTTCTTGAACTCGCCCGGGCCTTGGAACGTGCCACGGACCATCTCGCCGGCCTCGGACATCTGCTGCAGCAGCACGTGATGGCCGACTTGGCGGCCTGAGGAGAGTCGATGGTCGAGATTGTGCGCATTCGAGCAGGTTTTCCGGCGGCAGCAACCGTTGAAGAGATCGGCGCCAAGGCGGCGAATCTTGCTCGGATGGCCGAGCTCGGTTTGCCGGTGCCGCCAGCCTTTGTCTTGCCAGTTGGGCTGTGCGCCGCAATCGTCGCAGGCGACCGGCGCGCGACGCTGGACATGAACGATGCGCTGGAGACAGGCATTAAGTTCCTGGAAACGGAAACCGGCCGGCGCTTTGGCGATCGCCGCAACCCTCTTTTGGTTTCCGTTCGATCGGGCGCAGCGCGGTCGATGCCGGGCATGTTGGACACGGTGCTGAATGTCGGATGCACATCCGCGGCCACGCGCGGGCTCATTCGCCAGAGCGGCAGCGCGCGTTTCGCGTGGGACTGCCGGCGCCGCTTTCTGGAAGGCTATGCCGAGTCCGTGCTGGGTCTCGACCCGGCGCTGTTCTCGGCTCGGCTGCAGAGTCTCATTGTCCAAGAGGAAGCGGCGAGCGATCAAGATCTGGACAGCGAAGCTCTGGAGCGGCTTGCGTCCATGTATGTTGCGTTCCTCTCCGATCTGGACGCGCACGTGCCCGATGAGGCGACGGAGCAACTCGCGGCAGCCGCCCATGCCGTCTTTGTTTCTTGGACCGGTAAGCGGGCGAGCGCGTATCGGCGACTTGAGAATCTGCAGCACCTCGCCGGCACGGCCGTGACCGTGCAGGCGATGGTCTTCGGCAATCGTGGGCTGACCTCCGGCTCCGGGGTCGCCTTCTCGCGTGATCCATCGAGCGGCGCGCGGCACTCTGTGACCGAGGTGCTGATCGACGCGCAAGGGGAGGACGTCGTATCCGGACGCCGGACGCCGGAGCCTCTCGGCGCGTCCGCGCTGGCGGCTTACGCGGGGCAGTTGGACAGCTTTCTCGCGCGGCTGGAACACGAATATCGCGACATCCAGGATGTGGAGTTCACGATCGAAGATGGGGCGCTCTGGATCCTGCAAACGCGCGCGGCCAAGCGCAGTCCGCGTGCCGCGCTGCGGATCGCCATCGATCTCGTTCAAGAAGGAATGATTGCGCCGGAAGAGGCTTTGCGCCGGCTGGCAAGCCTCGATCTCGACTCGTTGGCGATCACCCGTTTCACCGAGCGGCGGGAGCCCGCCGCGCGCGGGCTGGGGGTCTCCGGCGGCGTCGCGGTCGGGCGTGCGGCGTTCAATTCGGAGGCGGCAAAGAGGCTTTCAAGCTGTGGCGACTCGGTGATCTTAGTGCGTCCGGATACGAGCACGGCCGATGTGGAAGGGTTTTCGGTCTCGGCCGGCATCGTCACCGCAATCGGCGGCCGCACGGCTCACGCCGCGCTGGTGGCTAGGCAGATGGGAAAACCCTGCGTCGTGGGTTGCCCGTCTTTGATTGTCGACGAGTCGCTCCGTCGCGCCGTGCTGGGCGAGGTCCCGATCGCAGAGGGTGATTGGATATCGATCGACGGCGACGAGGGAGCGGTCTTTGCCGGACGGCTGCACGTCGTGTCCGAGCAACCGATAGTGGAATTGCAGGAGCTGGCGAAGTGGCGCATGTCCATGTCGAACTCATCGCCGGCAGCTTCGCGGGATGGTCTTCGCGCTCTGGCGTGATAAGCACCGCTGCTCCATAAATGCGCAGAAAACCTCATTGATTGATCATTTCTTGAGCGAACGCGGCTCACGCCCGCACCGATCGCTCCGCATCGTCCCCGTTCTCGGCCCCTAAGAACTGGCATGCGTCCTGCAAGCCGGATGCGCGGGCTGCCCGGACGCCGACATCGGGCGGCGATCCGATCGGCAGAAGCCGTTCGCGCGAGGAGATTCGTGAAACCCGTCTCGCCTGCCCAAGCCATGGATGCTGTCACGTATGCCCCGAACGAGGTCACACCGGCGCTGATCGAGTTCGAGGCGGCGACGCTCGCCTATGGCCGCGGCGCGTCCGCTGTGCACGCGCTCGCGGAGACCTCGTTCGAGATCGGGCAGGGCGACTTCGTAGCCCTCGTCGGACCATCGGGCTGCGGCAAGTCCACCATTCTCAAGCTGGTCAGCGGACTCATCCCGGCGACGAGCGGCTATGTCTTCGTTGCCGGCCGTGAGGTCGGGGCCGAAGATGTCCGCATCGGCATGGCCTTTCAGAATCCGACCCTCTTGCCGTGGCTCTCGGTCCGTCAGAACGTAATGCTGCCGCTCAAAATCGTGCAGCCGTTTCGCGCCGATTGGGCGCGCAAGAAGCGCGGCGAGTATCGCGAGTGGGCGGACGCGCTGCTTGCGCAAGTCGGTCTCGCCGGTTTTGGCGACAGCTATCCCTGGCAGCTCTCAGGCGGCATGCAGCAGCGCGCCTCGCTCTGCCGCGCGCTGATCCACGACCCGACCTTGCTGTTGCTCGACGAGCCCTTCGGGGCGCTCGATCAATTCACACGCGAAGAGCTCTGGGCCACGCTGCAGGAGCTGTGGCTTGCGAGGAAGCCGACGGTTCTGCTCGTGACGCACGACCTGCGCGAAAGCGCGTTCCTGGCCAACCGAATCATGGTCATGAGCGCGCGCCCCGGCCGCATTCTCGTCGACGAAGCCGTTCCCTTCGCACGTCCGCGTACCATCGACATGACCTATGAGAGCTCGTTCACTGCTCTGAACCAGCGCCTCCGGACTTTGATCGTGGGCGCACGCGCCGGATCCACCGTAAGGCTCGGAGCGGCCGCGTGAGCGAGGGGGTGAAACATCGCGCCGCCTCGCTCGCCTTGCTCGTCGGCTTCTTCGTGCTGTGGGAATTGCTCTGCCTGATGCTCGGCGTGAGCGATCTCGTGCTCCCGCGCCCGAGCCAAGTGGCGACCACGCTGTGGGATAAAGCCCCGGCGCTGCTCCCGCACACCGCGCAGACGCTCGCCACCACGCTCGTCGGCTTTGCATTGGGCGTGTCGGCCGGCGTTCTGCTCGGCCTTCTGATCGGCTCCTCGAAGCTCGCCTATGACGTCGCTTATCCGCTGCTGGTCGGCTTCTCGTCCATTCCGAAAGTGGCGGTCGTGCCGATCTTCGTCTTGTGGTTTGGCGCCGGCACCGTTCCGGCCGTGCTCACCTCAATGATCATCGCAGTCTTCCCCGTCGTCGTGAACGTCGCGACGGGGCTTGCGACCACCGAGCCGGAGCTCGAAGACGTGCTGCGAACGATGAAGGCCTCCAAACTCGACATTCTCTGGAATGTCGGCCTGCCGCGCTGCGCGCCCTACTTCTTTGCATCGCTGAAAGTCGCAGTGACGCTGTCCTTCGTCGGCACGGTCATCGCCGAGACGGTCGCCTCGAATCGGGGCATCGGCAACATGATGATCACCGCTTCGTCGTCTTTCAACGTCTCGCTGGTGTTCGCTGGTCTCTTCATTCTCGCGGGCCTCGGGGTCGTTCTCTATGTCGCCTTTTCCTTTGTCGAACGGCGCACGACGCGATGGGCCCACCGCAAGACGGAGTTCGCGGTCGTCTGAGCGTCGGCCCATAACCGATCATTCTGCCAAGAGGTGAAAATCATGACACGGATGTTCAGCCTGATCGTCGCGCTCCTTGCAGCGCTCGCTTACGCGGCGCCCGCCGCCGCGCAGGAGCCGACGAGAATTAAGTTCACGCTCGGATGGAAGACGCAGGGCAGCGACGCAGCTTTCTTCGTCGCCAAGGACAAGGGCTACTTCGCGCGCGAGGGCCTCGATGTCACGATCGACCAGGGTGAGGGTTCGGCGGCGACGGTCACGCGCATCATGGGCGGCGCCTATGACGCCGGGTTCGGCGACATGAATGCGATCATTCAGAACGCGGCCACGCGGCCCAACGAATCGCCCGTAATGGTCTACCAGATGTGGAACCGCCCGCCTTTCGCCATCGTCACCAAAGCGACCAGCGGGATAAAGTCACCGAAGGATCTCGAGGGCCGGGTGGTCGGCGGCGCGCAGGGCACGCCGACCACGCGCATGTTTCCAGTTTTCGCCAAGAAGAACGGCATCGACATCAGCAAAGTGAAATTTCAGAACATGGCGCCCAACCTGCAAGAACCGATGCTGATCCGCGATCAGATCGACGCCGCCATGGTGTTCAACATCACGAGCTACTTCAACCTCGTCCAGAACCGGCAGGACCCGGACAAGGATTATCGCTGGCTCACCTTCGGCGATCACGGCCTGGACCTCTATTCGAACGGACTCATGGTCTCGCGGCGGCTGATCAAGGGGAACCCGAAGGCGGTGGCCGGCCTCGTCCGTGCCGTCAACCGCGCGGCGATTGAGGTCGCTGCCGACCAGAAGACGGCCATGGAGGCGGTTGCGCGGTATGACAATCTCGTGGACATCCCGGTCGAGACGCGGCGGCTGAAATTCTCGCTGTCGAACCTGATGGTCTCTCCGGAGAACAGCGAGGTCGGCCTGGGCGACCTCAAGGACGATCGGCTTGCGGCGGCGATCGCGATCGTCGTCGAAGGCTACGAGCTGCCGCGCGCCCCGGCGCCCTCGGAAGTGTTCGACCGCTCCTTCCTGCCACCGCGACAAGAGCGTGAAATGAAGTTCCTTTCGAACTAGGGTTGGGGCATTGATGTGAAAGGGGCGGCTGAACCGGCCGTCCCTTCGTACCTTCGACGAGGCCCAATGCTCGGCCGTCCGACCGTTCTCGCCAATGGGAAGATTGTGGACCCGCTGACCACTGACGTGGTTGCTGCGGATATCATAATTCGCGACGGCATGATCGTGGCCCTGAAGCCGCCAGGTGGCGAACGCCCCTCCGATGCCGAAACACTCGACGCCGGCGACCATCTCATCATGCCCGGGCTCGTGAATGCGCATACGCATGCGCAAGGCGCTCTCGGCCGTGGGGCCGTAGGCGACCGCGTCAATCTCGAACTATTTCTCAATGCCTCGGTCGCGATCAATGCCAGCCGGACGCTCGAAGACAAATATCTGAGCGCCGCGTTGTCGGCCGTTGAGATGGTCCGCAAAGGCTGCACCGCCTGCTACGACCTTTTCGTCGAATACCCGGCCCCCTCCGTGGATGGCCTGCACGCCGTGGCCCAGGCCTATGCCGATGTCGGCATGCGCGCGGTGGTCGCGCCGATGATGGCCGACAAGACCCTTTATCAAGCGTTGCCCGGGCTGATGGACGCCTTCAGCGGCGCCCAGCGCGAACGCGTCGAAAAGCTGGCGCTTGCGCCCTACCAGACGAGCATCCGCGCCTGCGAGGCGGCGTTCGCATCCTGGCCGTTCGACCGTGACCAAATTCGCCCCGGAATCGCGCCGACGATCCCGCTGCACTGTTCAGACGACTTTCTCAAAGCCTGCAGCACGCTCGCTCGCGACATGGATATCGGCATCCAGACGCATCTTGCGGAATCGCGAACGCAGGCGGTGCTCGGGCTGCGCAAATACGGCAAGAGTCTGGTCGCGCATCTCGGTCGCATCGGTTTTTTGTCCGATCGCCTCAGCGCCGCTCACGCCATCTGGATCGACGACGACGACATTGCCCGTCTGGCGCACGCCGGGGTGCGCGTCGCGCATAATCCGATGAGCAATCTGCGGCTTGGATCGGGCGTTGCTCCGGCGCGAAAGATGCGCGCGGCCGGACTCGCCGTCGGCATCGGCACAGACTCGAGCAACACCTCCGACGGCCAAAACATGTTCGAGACTGCGCGGCTTGCGGCCTATCTTTCGCGTATCGCCGATCCGGACCCGGAGGCGTGGCTGTCGGCGGCAGCGGCCTTTGAGATGGCGACGGTCGGCAGCGCGCAGGTCTTGGGTTTCGAGAACATCGGCCGCGTCGCGGTCGGTTATCGCGCCGATTTCGTTATGCTCGATGCCCAATACTGTCATTATGTGCCGTTGCGCGCGCCCATCATGCAGATGATGTTTTCGGAGAACGGCGCGGCCATTCGCAGCGTGATGATCGATGGGAAGCTCGTGTTGCATGAAGGCCGCATGCTGACGCTCGATGAGGATCGCCTGCGAAGCCGCGCGCTCGAGGCGGCCGAGCGGCTCGACGCTGCGAATGCGCAAGCTACCGAAGCGGCGGCCGCAGCCCATGACATCGTCGGTGCTTTCTGCAAAGCCCAGGCGCGCTGCACGCATCATGTTCATCGCCGGTTGCCCGACGAACAATACCGTTCCGAACCCGCTATCGAAACCGGGACCCCGCTGCTCCGTGTCCGGCAGCACGGTCGCTACGCCTATCGCGGCATGCGAGACCGGCCGGATTACGTCTGGCCGGGCGATAAGCGCCTTGCTGTCTATATCGGGCTGAATTTGGAACACTTCGCTTTCGGCGAAGGATTGGGTGCGGAGCTTGCGCCCGGAGGACCGCAGCCGGACGTGTTGAATTATGCCTGGCGCGACTACGGCAACCGCGTAGGCGCGTGGCGCTTGCTCGATCTCTTCGATGGACTCGCGCTGCCTGTTTCGGTTCTCGTAAACAGCGCGATTTACGATTACTGCCCCGAAGTCATGGCGGCGTTCCGGGCGCGCGGCGATGAGATCGTCGGTCACGGCCGCACCAATTCGGAGCGGCAAGGCATTTTGGACGAAGCGAGCGAGCGCGCGCTGATCGCGGAGGCGACGCGCGTCATCACTGATGCGGAAGGCAAGCCGCCAAAGGGCTGGCTGAGCCCGTGGATTTCCGAGAGTGCGCTGACCCCCGACCTGCTGGCCGAATGCGGCTACGCCTATACGCTGAACTGGTGCATGGACGATCAGCCGGTGTGGCTTGCGACGCGCTCGGGGCGGCGGCTCTTGAGCGTGCCCTATCCGCAAGAGGTCAACGATATTCCCGCGATCGTCGCCCGCAATGACACGGCAGCCGACTTCGCCGACATCATCATCGGGAATTTCGACGAGATGCTTGAGCAGTCGAAGAAGACCCCTCTGGTGATGGGCATGGCGCTGCATCCCTATATCGTCGGCCAGCCATACCGCTTGCGTCATCTCCGCCGCGCGCTGTCCCATATTGTTGCAAGGCGCTCCGAGATCTGGTTTGTGACGGCGGGGCAGATTGCGGAGCACGCAGCCTCGCTGCCGCCCGGGAGCGTCCCGGACGCAAAGTGAGTCCTTCGAGTAAGGTCGGAACCGAGTTCTGAACTCGCGGAGCCCTGCAAGAAGTTCAAGCCATTCCTGCCGCCGGGGCAAAGCCGGACCCGCGTCCAGCCGGTTTCGCGCGAAACCTACTTACCTTTCCTGAGTTGTTGTGATTCACTGGGCTGCAATCTGGGGGGTGCGATGGACAGGAATTCCGAAATCGGGGTTTGCGTCGCGGCGGGCGGCCGCCGCGGCGGCATGCGAAATGCTGCTTTGCCCACAATCGTTCTCCTCGCGGCCTTCGCTCTGGCAAGTTGCGAGCGCGGACCGGCGCCTGCGGGTCCAGCCGGACCCGCAGGACCGCAAGGCGTCGCCGGCCCGCAGGGTTCGATTGGCCCGCAGGGACCGCCTGGACCTCCTGGTCCGGCTGGACCGCAAGGCGAGGCCGGCTTGCAAGGACCGGCCGGTCCGCAAGGCGTCCGTGGCGAAGTTGGGCCCGCGGGCCCCGCAGGGCCACCGGGCGAGCGTGGTCAGATGGGACCGCCCGGACCGCAAGGACCATCGGGCCCGCCCGGCCCATCCAACCTTCGCGCCTTTGAGGTCTCAGGAGATACAGCCGCATGCGAAGCCAACGAGATCCTTGTCTCGGCTCTGTGCCGCCAAGGATCAGGCAGTCCGGTGTTGCGGAATGAGGGGGTGTCCTGCCCCGGCGCAAGCGGAGTTGTCGGTCTTTGCGCCCGCCGGTGACGGCGAAAAAGCGACCGGGCTGTAATCTGCTTGTATCAGGCGCTGGGTATGGGGGCGTGCAATCCGCTGCGGTGCAGCAATTAACCAGCCGTCGACGGTAACACCGAAAAGCTTCGACAATTTAGAAGCGGTAATGGGACTTGGACCTAGGGTGTCGGATTACCTGCCCGGGGGCTGACACCTGACGACAACCCGACCAGCGCCGCCCAAAAGTCCGCCTGCATGGGTCCAGCCCGTGCTCAAGGTTGCAGAACTGGCAGTGCCTGCCACTGAGCGGCACGCGATCAAGTTCCTGGGCGCCTTCACGATCCTTTTGGTTTGGTTGAGCGCCTTTTACAATCTTCACGAGGAGCAGCGGCAAACCGGCCGCATGACGCAGCAGACGGCGTCCAATCTTGCGCTTGCGGTCGAGGAACACATCGTGCGCTCGATCCGTGCAGTGGACCAGATGCTTCTCGTCATCAGGGACGCGTACCAGCACAATCCGGCCGAGTTCGACATCAGCCGCTGGTCCCGCGGCGGTCTCTTCTCGATGGACATTGTTCACCAAGTCGGCCTTGTCGACCGTAACGGATTTCTCATCAGCACATCACAAATGCCGGTGATGCGCCCGGTTGACCTCAACGATCGTGAACATATCCAGGTGCACAAACTATCCAGGAAAGACGAGCTGTTTATCGGCAAACCGCTCGTTGGGCGCACCAGCGGCAAATGGTCGATCCAGTTGACCCGTCCGATCCTTGCAAAGAATGGCGGCTTCAACGGCGTGGTGACCGCGGCTTTGGACCCGGGCTATCTGACGACGTTCTACCGCTCGATCGACATCGGCGCACGGGGGTCGATCACCTTGGTCGGCAGCGACGGAATTGTGCGTGCGCGCGCGTCGGGCGGCAGTTCCGCCGGCACCGGTGACGCGTTTCACGGCACGACGTTGTTCGAGCGACTGCAGCAGGAGAGAACGGGGGTCTATGTCGGTCGAAGCGCCGTGGACGGTGTGACCCGCTATTTTGGCTATCGGAAAGTCGCGGATCTGCCGCTGCACGTGCTGGTTGGCCTTGCGGAAGACGAGGCATTCGCGGTCTTTCAAAGCAAGCGCATCAAGCAGATCGCGATCGCCTTCTTTGTCACGCTCGTTCTGATGTTGGCGATCTGGTTCACCTTCCGCTTTCAGCTCGGTCTTCAACGAAAGTCCGCTCAGCTCCACACGACGCTGGCGAATATGAGCCAGGGCCTCTGCATGTTCGATGCGGACCAGAAGGTTGTGATCTCCAACGAGAGATATGCTCGGCTTTACGGTTTGGGCCAGGAACAGGTTCGACCAGGAACGCCGCTTGCGACGATTATCGAGCACAGGATCGCGCGGGGTATTTTCGCTTACGACAGTCCGGACGATTACATGAAAGAGCGGCTGGCGCCCGTCACCAGCGCTACCTACCAGGTCCAACGGCTGAGCGACGGAAGAACGATCGCGGTTTCACGCCAGCCGATGGCGGAGGGCGGTTGGGTCACGACGCACACCGATATTACGGAGCAGCAGCGCAATGAGGCGCGCATCAATCATTTGGCGCGCTATGATTTCCTCACCGATCTCGGCAATCGTCATCTGTTCCAGGAGGAGATCGGAAAGTCTCTCGCCCGCATCAGCGGCAACGAGCATTTTGCGGTCTTGTTGATGGATCTGGACCGCTTCAAGGACGTCAACGACACCTTGGGTCACCCCGTAGGCGACGGCCTGCTGATTGAAGTCGCGAAAAGGCTGCGTCAATGCGTGAGCGCGGCCGACGTCGTGGCGCGGCTGGGCGGAGACGAATTCGCCGTCATTCAATCCCTTCATCCCGAAGCGGAGGAGCAAGCGGTTCTCCTCGCCAAGAAAATCTCTGAAGCGGTGGGCGCGCCATACGACCTCAATGGCCATACTGTCGAGATCGCGGCAAGCATCGGCGTCGTGTTTGCGCCGACGCACGGGCTTGATGCCGATGAGCTCCTGAAGAAAGCCGATCTCGCGCTCTACAAGGCGAAGTCGGAAGGGCAGGGTGGGTTCGCATTCTTCGATCCGGACCTGGACACGGCTTTGCGGGCCAGGCGCACCTTGGAAAGCGAATTGAAGGTCGCCGCCTCGAAAAGAGAATTCATCCTCCATTATCAGCCCATCATCAGCGTCGCCACAAAGCAGATTTCCAGCATGGAGGCCCTGGTCCGGTGGCGTCACCCGGTCAAAGGCCTGCTGCCACCGGCCAGCTTCGTCCCGTTCGCGGAAGATATCGGGTTGATTGTGTCCATTGGCGAACAGGTTTTGGCTCAAGCCTGTAATGACGCCGCAAGCTGGCCCTCGTACATCAACGTCGCGGTGAATTTGTCTCCGGTCCATTTCCGAAAATCGAATCTGGTCGATGTCGTCACCGATGCGCTGAAGCAATCCGGCCTCGATCCACGGCGGCTTGAGCTAGAGATCACTGAAACCGTGCTGTTTCATCGCAACGATCAGAACCTAGCCATCCTGCGTCAACTTCAGAATCTAGGGGTCTCGATCGTTCTCGACGACTTCGGCACCGGCTATTCGTCGCTCAGTTATTTGCGTCAATTTTCTTTCAATAAATTGAAGATCGACCGGGGCTTCGTGTCCGAATTGGCGACCAGCGGCGATTGCGGAGCGATCGTCAGCGCGATTGCCGGTCTTGGTCGGAGCCTCGGAATCGAAACCGTGGCCGAAGGGGTCGAAACCGAGGAGCAGCTCCAACTCACGCGCGCGGCCGGCTGCACGCACGCCCAGGGTTTCTTGTTCGCTCGCCCGATGCCGGTTTCGCTGCTGGATTTCGACAAACCCGCGGGCTCGAACGAAAACGAAGCGGCTTGACCGCGCCGCATAAGCGTCTCACGGCCGCAGGAGCCAGAGGCTCAGCTCGGGAAACGCCATCACCACAATCGTGACGGCGATCATCACTAGCACGAAGGGAATCGCGCCGATGAAGACGTCAGCGAGCGTCACGAAATCCTTCGGCAGTACGCCTTTCACCACATAGACCGAAAGGCCGAAGGGCGGCGTCAACAGCCCGATTTCGATGGCGATAGTGGTCACGATACCGAACCAGATCTTGTCGCCGTCGAGCGTGTCCAGGACCGGCAGCATGATCGGCAGCATGATCAGCATGATCGACACCGAATCGAGGATCATGCCCATCAAGAGCAGGATCACGAAATACACGGCGAGAAAGCCGGCCATGTCCAGACCGGCCCCGATCACCCAATCCGAGACGTGCATCGGAATGCCCGTCAGCGCCACCTGGCGGGTATAAAGATTCGCGGAAATGATCAGAAACAGGATCGCAGCCGATACGAACGAGGTTTCGAGCACGATCGATTTGAATTCCGTCCAGCCGACGCGGCGTTTCCAGAATGCAATCAGGAACGCCAAGGCAGCGCCGACTGCCGCCGCCTCGGTGGGAGTAAAAAGCCCGGAATAGATGCCGCCGATGACGGAGACGACGAGCAAAACGATTGGCGCAAGCCGCGTTGCGATCTCGCGGAAGGACACCGCGACGATATTCTTCGCACCGCGAGCGTCGCCGACGAATTGCGGCGTGAGATAGGTCATCGCGTAAATCGCAACCGAGAAAGCGATGGCGAGAAGAATGCCTGGGATCACGGCAGCGATGAACAGCCGTCCAACCGATACCTCGGCGACAAGGCCATACACGATCAACAGCAGGCTCGGCGGGATCAGCATCCCCAGCACGGAGGAGCCCGCCACGGTGCCGACGGAAAAGCGCTTCGTATAGCCCTGAGCGACCATGGGCGGGACGGCAATGCGGCTGAACACGGCCGCCGAGGCAATCGAGCTGCCGACAATCGCGGCAAAGATGGCGTTCGCCATCACGGTCGCGATGCCAAGCCCGCCACGCACCTTGCGCAGCAATCCGGCTGCTACCTGGAAGGCGTCGCGCCCGACATCCGCTTTCTCCAAGACGAGTCCCATCATGATGAAGAGCGGGATGACGCCGAATTCATAGGAGCCGATTCCGGTCGACGCCGCATTGCCCAGCGTGTTGGTCGCAAACAGCTCGCCGCTGCGCACGATCCAAATGCCGAGATAGGAGACGCTCATCAGCGCGAGCGCGATCGGCATGCCGAGCAGCACGAGCAGCAGCATGGCGGCAAGCGAAAGGGCGCCAACCGTCAGAGGCCGCGGATTGCCGAACCACATGGCGGCCACGAAGGCGATCACCCCGCCGAGAAAGGCCGCCCCGATCAAAAGATCCTCAAGGCCGCTTCGTATGCCGCGCGCGGAGTCCGTTTCGGAAGCGCGGGCGGCGAGATTCATGAATTCTCGGATCGCGCGCTCCCCAAACAGCGCAAAACCGAACCCCGCCCCCGTAATCAGCGCCAGCTTGAACGGCCAGACCGGGATTTGATAGACGCTCTGCACGCCCGAATATTCGCCGCTCGCGTATGACTTGGTGAAATCGGGCCAAGCCCAAACCAGCATTTTCCAGAAGACGAACAGACCGACGAGCGCAAACACCAGATTGAACAACGCCGCCACGCGCGGCCGGCGCCGCTCGAGCGCGCCGATCACGAGTTCGGCGCGCAGGAGCCGGCGCTGCGCAATAGCCGCCGGCAGCTGCAGAAAGACGCAAGCCGGCACCGAAAGCGCGATGAACTCGGCAACGCCCGAGATCGGCGCATTGAACAAGTTGCGCATGAAGATGTCGGCGCAGACCAGCGCCATGATGGCGAAGATCCACACCGCGCTGACCACGGACAAGGCCAGGTTGAAGGCGGCCTCGATCCGCGCCGCCGGACCGATTAGGGCGGGAGAGGCTGCCTCTTTGGCGGAACTGTCCATCGGGGCTTCGCTCGCGATTTGGGCGACGCGCAGGACAAGGGCCGCGCAGGGAGTGGCGCGGACGTCTCGTCTTATCCGGAGATCAGAGTTCCTTGTCCCAGTTGCGTGCGGGCTTTGCGCCGGCTGCGCGCATCGCGGACATGTATTGCTCCATGATCCGCTTGCCGGGCTGCCCGCGCTTGTCGGCTGCCTCGACCCAACTCTTGGCAAGGTTCGGCATCGCATTCGCCCAGCGTTGACGCTCGGCTTCGGGCAAGGTGTTGATCTTGGCGCCTTCCTTCTTCATGCGCTCGAGGCCGGTCTTCTCGCGCTCCTCGACGATGCGGATGTTCTCCGCCGCATATTCGAGCGCAATCGGCAGCAGGGTGTCGCGCACCTCTTTCGGCAGGCCGTCCCATTTTTGCTTGTTGGCGGCGAACGCGCCGAAGGTCACCGTGCCGAGGTTCACATAGGTCACGTGCGGGGCGACCTCGTGCAGCTTGATCGGCACTGCGCCCGAGGGGATCAGGATCACGCCGTCGCCCACGCCAGTCTGCACCATGTTGTAGAAATTCGGAATGCCCGCGTTCACCGCAGTCGCGCCGAGGCCTTCGACCCAGGCGCCGACGGCACCGGCCGCGAGGATCTTCTTGCCCTTGAGATCGGCGAGCGAGTTGATCGGGAATTTGGTGAAGAGCTGATAGGAGTCGGACGTAGTGGCCGAGAAATAGATGACCTTCTGCGCCTCCCATTCCTTCTTGAAATGCTCGTTCTTCGCCATCAGCTCGTCCATCACCTTCACCGCCACTTTGGGATCATCGGTGACGAAGGGCGTGGCGAACATGATGTTCTGGAGCGGCATCTTGGCCGGCTCCCACAGGGTGCCGACCCAGCCGAAGTCGGCGATGCCCTGCTCGAGGGCCTCGATCGTGTTCTCGAAATTGTACAGAACGCCGCCATAGGCCTCGTTCCATTCGATGCGATATTTCGAGCCTTTCGCCTCCAGCGCCTTGTTGGTCTTCTGCACAACGGTGTTTCGCATCGCCATGACCCAGGGGATCACAGGCGGATGGCTCGAACCGATGGTGAGGCGGATGGTCTCGATCTGCTGCTGCGCAGGCGCCGCCATCACGGAAGCGCATAGGGCGGCGACACCCAAGATCAGTGCTCTTGCATTCATGGACGGATTCACTCCCCAGTGGGCCGGTGATGGCCTCTCCTGACCTTGCGCATCCGGGGGCCGAGCTATGAGCGAGAGCCTGCGGACGGTCGCGGTCTGGAACCGAGGTTAGAGTATCTCCCGGCAATGATCGAGAGACATTGTAGACTCAGTTGCGCGGCAAGCGGGACCGAAGGGCCTCATTTTGCACGAAAGCCACCCGGTGGCTTCGATATTCGCCCCCCAACTTTGGATTGAATCACTCCGCCGCTCGCGCCGGCGCCCCCTCCGCCTTGCGATAGGCGGAAAGCGCGGCATCGACCCCCGCGCCCGCGATGGCCGCAACGCCATGGCGCCGCAGCACCGCATCGAGCGCGGCGAGGCAGGTGAGCACGTTCTCCTTCCGGCAGACATAGCCCATCGTGCCGATGCGCCAGATCTTTCCGCGCAGCGGACCAAATGACGTGCCGATCTCGATCCCGAAATCGTTCAGCATCTCCGAGCGCACCCCTTCGCCGTCTACGCCTTTCGGGATGACCACGCCGGTCACGTTCGGCATCTTGTGACGCTGGTCGCCGAACAGCGAGAGGCCCATGGCGCGCAGGCCGGCGGTCAGCGCCTCGCTTGCAAGGCGATGACGCGCAAAACACGCCGAGAGCCCTTCGTTCAAGAGGAGCCGGGCGCATTCGCGCGCCGCATAGAGCATGGAGGCGGCCTCGGTGTGGTGGTTGAGTCGCTTCTCGCTCCAGTAATCCATCAGCATCGGCAAGTCGAAGTAGTTGGACTGGATTCGTGGCCCGTTCCCGGGGACGAACCCTTCCGGGCGAATGCCAGCCTCGACATGCTTTCGGCGGTTGACGACGGCGGCCGTCCGCTCATTGAGCGTGATCGGTGAGGAGCCGGGCGGCCCCGACAGGCACTTCTGCAATCCGGCCGACATCGCGTCGACCATCCACGTGTCGACCGCAACATCCATGCCGCCAAGCGTCGCCGTCGCATCGACGGAGAGGATCACGTCGTGCCGGCGGCAGATCTCGCCGATGTTTTCGAGCGGTTGCGCCATCGTAGTCGACGTGTCGCCGTGCACGAGGGCGAGCACCCGGGGCCGATGCCGCCAGATGGCCGATTCGATCTCCTCGGGCGTAAACACCGTGCCCCATTCGCGCTCGATCGTGTGGACCTCGCCGCCGCAGCGGCTGGAAATCTCCGCCAGGAGATGACCGAAACGGCCGAACACCGGCACGAGCACGCGGTCGCCGGGCGCGATCAGGGAGACGAGAATGGCCTCGATGCCGGCGCGCGCGGTGCCGTCGACCAAAAAGGTCCAGTCGTTCTTTGTCTGGTATATACGCCGGTAGAGCGCCATCACCTCGTTCATGATCGCGGTGAAGGCCGGATCGAATTGCCCGAGCATCGGCATCGACATCGCCCGCAAGACGCGCGGATCGCAGTTGACGGGCCCCGGACCCATCAAGAGGCGAGGGGGCGGATTGAGGTCGCCGATCATGCTCACGCGCTTGCTCCGGTGTCTTTCCCGCTTTTGCGAGCCGCCAGCCAGACCCCGGCCAGGATCAGCGCGAAGCCTAGCACATGATAGAGCATCAGTTCTTCGCCCAGGAACGTGCTGGCCAGAATGGCGCTGTAGAGCGGGATCAAGTGCAAAAAGGCGCCGGCCCTGTTGGCGCCGATCATTTCGACCCCGCGATTCCAGGAGGCGAAGGCGACGACGCTCGGAAAAATTGCGACGTAGCCGACGGCCAGCATCGTCGTCCATGTCGCATGGAACGTATTGCCGCTGGCGTGTTCCCAGACGTAAAGCGGCAAAGTCGCGACCGAGGCGACGATCGAAAGAATGAAGGTGAAGCTCATCCAATGCAGTGGGGGGCGAAGCCGCAGACAGGCCGAATATACGGCCCAGATGAACTGATTGAAGAGGATGATCAGATCCCCGATATTGAACTGCAGCGAGCGGAGCACCTCCAGCTGGCCTCGCGACACGATCACGATCACGCCGATCAGCGACGTGCCGATGCCTCCCATCTGCAAGGCGCCAAGTCGGTCCGCGAACAAAAGCGCTCCCGCGACGAAGATCATGACGGGGGCCGTCGAATTGATGACCGAGACGTTCAGCGCAGTCGTGTAGTTGAGGCCGATATATTGCAGGATGCCGAACAGCGTCCCGCCGAGGAACGCCAGGAGAACGATAACGCGCCAATGGCTGACGATTTTCGGCCAGTCCTCCAGAACATATGGCCGTGCCAGCGGCCACAGGATCAGGGCCGGGAGAAGCCAGCGCATCAACGACAGGCCGATCGGGGGCACCTGACCAGCCACCGCGCGGCCGATCACGTGGTTGCCGGACCAACAAAGGCCGGCGAGCGCGAGCAGCAGGTAGGGATTGGAGCGGAGCAGCCGGCTTGGCCAATTGCGCATGAGGCGTCGAGGTGGATATGGAAGGAACGGCGGTGCATGCCGCGTATAGCCCATTGCAGGACCGCTCCGAAAGGAGGCGTTACCGCCTTTCTTTCCCGCCGCACGGGGCTATGATCCGCCTACAAACTTGGCGCTCGACGCCGAAAGAAGCCGGGAGGAACGCGTGAAACGATCCATGGACCGCGTCGGGCTGCTTTCGGTCAAGCCGCAGAGTTGGCAGGAGGTTTTTTGACGACATGCAGCGTAAGCCGGGGAGCTGAAGCGGCTCGCAATGGCTCTTCTTGAAGTTGAAGGCGTCACGCTCCAATACAAAACGCCGAAGCATCTCGTGACGGCGACCTACAAGGTCGATTTCACGGTGCATGAGGCGGACCGCTACGTCATCCTGGGACCATCGGGCTGCGGCAAGTCTACGATCCTGAAGGCTGTGGGCGGGTTCATGCTGCCGGTCGAGGGGACGATTCGGATCCGCGGCCGCACGGTCGAGGAACCCGGCCCCGACCGCATGATGGTCTTCCAGGAATTCGAGCAGTTGATGCCGTGGAAGACCGTGCTGCAGAACGTCTTGTTTCCGATGCGCGTGACGCGAAAATTCCCGCTCAAGGAAGCGCGCGAGCGCGCTCTCGCCGTGATCGAGAAAGTGCGCCTGACGAAATTTCTCGATATCTATCCGCACATGCTCTCCGGTGGAATGAAGATGCGCGTCGCGATCGCCCGCGCGATGGCGCTGGAGCCCGACATCCTTCTGATGGACGAGCCGTTCGCGGCGCTCGATGCCCTGACGCGCCGGCAGATGCAGCAGGAGCTGATCGGCTTGTGGGAGCAGCTCCAGTTCACGGTCGTGTTCGTCACGCATTCGATAGAGGAGGCCGTCATCATCGGATCGCGCATCCTGGTGCTGTCGCCGCATCCGGGCCGGGTGCGCGCGGAATTCGACGCCGAAAAGTTTGGGTTCAAGAACATGGATGCAGCGGAGTTCGGAATGTTCACGAAGCGCATCCACGGTCTCCTGTTTTCCGACGGTCAGGAGCGCGCGGCGCGCGAGGGGGTCCCCTCATGATCATCCGTCCTTCGGCCGCCTCCAGGCCTGAGCGCGGAGAATTCGAGCGCCAGCTCACCGACGCGGGTCCGATCGGCGATGTCGAACGTCCACTGTCGCTGATCGAGCGCATCGTTCAGGACGAGACGGCGCAGCGCGTCGGCGTGGTGATCGTGCTCGCGCTCGTGTGGGAGGCCTATGCCGCCTGGCTGAGCAATCCGCTGCTATTTCCAACTCTGACGGAAACACTCGCGACCTTCTGGCGCGATCTGCGGAGCGGCGTGCTGATCGACCGCACCCTCACGTCGCTTCGGTCGCTGGCCTTCGGCTATTCGATCGGCCTCCTGCTGGCGGCCACCCTGACCACGGTCGCGGTCGCCACGCGGCTCGGCACGGTGCTGTTGCTCACGCTGACCTCAATGTTTAATCCGCTGCCGGCGATTGCGTTGTTGCCGCTGGCCTTGATCTGGTTCGGGCTCGGCACGCCGTCGCTCGTCTTCGTCATCGTTCATTCGGTCCTTTGGGCGGTGTCGCTGAATACGCTGACCGGCTTTCGCAGCGTGCCGGAGACCTTGCGCATGAGCGGACGCAATCTGGGGCTGAAAGGCGTGCGTTATGTCGGTCTCATTCTGATCCCCGCCGCGTTTCCCGCCATTCTGGCGGGGTTGAAGATCGGCTGGGCCTTCGCTTGGCGCACGCTCGTCGCGGCCGAACTGGTTTTCGGCGTCTCGTCGCGCTCCGGCGGGCTCGGTTGGTACATTTTCGAAGCGCGCGCGGAATTGGAGACCGCGAAGGTTTTCTCCGGCCTTCTGGCGGTCATTATCATCGGACTGGTGGTCGAGTCCGTCGTGTTCCGCGCCATCGAATCGCGCACCGTGCAGCTTTGGGGCATGCAGCGGTGAGCAAGACGCGGAATCTTCGCGTGCGGGTCTGGCGCGGCGCGTGCGGCGGCAGCTGTTTGCGTGCTGACAATCGAGTTCTGCCGCCGAGAGTGCACGGATGCTGCGCTTGCGGTGCGCTGCGGCGTCATTGCCGCCGGCTTCCTCTTCGAGCTGAACGTCTGAGACGGGGATGACGACCTTCATCATCGTCTGGCTCGGCAGCTTCTTCGGCGCGGTGGCGGCAGGAGGTGCTGGCTTTGCTTTCGCTCTCGCCGCAGGCGCGATCTGGCTTCACGTTATCGAACCGCTGCAGGCGACGGCGCTCGTCGTCTCCTGCGGTCTCGTGCTGCACTTGGGCCTGATCTGGCGCCTGCGTGACGCGATCGAGTGGCCGCGGCTCTGGCCCTTTCTTGCCGGCGCGTTGATCGGCGTCCCCATCGGCGTCTTCGTCGTCGCCAAAACCGATGCCGATCTCATGCGCTGGACGCTCGGCCTCTTCCTTGCGGCCTACGGCATTTACGCGCTGGTTCTGCCGCAGCTTCCGCTGGTAAAGCGCGGAGGCCGTCTGGCCGACGCGGGAGTCGGCGTGGTGGGCGGAATGCTGGGCGGAATCGGCGGCTATTCCGGCGTTCTGCCTGCGGTCTGGACGCAACTGCGGGGCTGGCCGAAGGACACGGCGCGCGGGGTCTATCAGCCCTTCATCCTGGTCGGACATCTGGCCACGTTCTTGCTTGTCGGCTTCCTGGTCTTCGATCGCAAGATGCTGATCCTCCTGCTGGTCGCGCTCTCTGCGCTGCCGCTCGGGGCGGGGATCGGTTGGATGATCTACGGCCGCCTCGACGATCGACATTTCCGTCAGGTCATGGCTGCAATACTGTTGGTCTCTGGGCTCACGCTTGTGTTCTAGGAAGCGCCATGGGCCCCGACTCTGCGTCGCGCGCGGCCGCGTGATCAAGCTTTGTGCTTTGCGAGGAAACAAACGGATGGATACGGAAGCGAAAACCAAAGAGCGCTCGCGCGCCGGACGGTCGAAGACGATCCCGCAAGTGTTGGCACACGGCCCGAAGGACAACGTGGCCGTGGTCGTCGTCGAAGGACTCGCGGCCGGCACCAAGGCACTCGGCGTCATTACCGAGAACAATGCCGCGTTTCACGTCACCGTGAGGAACGATATTCCGATCGGGCACAAGGTGGCGCTCGTCGACCTCAAGGCGGGAGATACTGTGATCAAATATGGCCAGGACATCGGCAAAATGGTCGGCCCGGCCAAGAAGGGCGAGCATGTGCACGTCCATAACCTCAAGACAAAGCGGTGGTGATCGACATGACGATGGCGTTGAAGGCTAAGCCCGCGGTGAAGAAGAGCGGCGCGCGCAAGGCGAGCGGCGCGTTCTGGGGCTGGCGGCGCGAGAACGGCCGCGTCGGCGTTCGCAATCATGTGGTGATCCTGCCGCTCGACGATCTCTCGAACGCCGCCTGCGAAGCGGTGGCGAATAACATCAAGGGCACGCTTGCTCTGCCGCACGCCTATGGCCGTCTGCAGTTCGGCGACGATCTCGATCTGCACTTCCGCACTCTCATCGGCGCGGGTTCCAATCCGAATGTCGCAGCCGTGGTCGTCATCGGCATCGAGGACGGCTGGACCAAGCGCGTTGTCGACGGAATCAAGAAAACCGGAAAGCCGGTCGCCGGCTTCGGCATCGAAGGCACCGGCGACATTGGCACGATCGCCAAGGCCTCGCGCGTGGCCAAGGATTATCTGCAATGGGCCTCTGAATCGCCGCGCGAAGAATGCGGCCTGTCGGAATTGTGGATCTCGACCAAATGCGGCGAGTCGGATACGACCACCGGCCTCGCCTCATGCCCGACTGTCGGCAACATGTATGACAAGCTGATCCCGAAAGGCATTTACGGGGTATTCGGCGAAACGTCGGAGATCACCGGAGCCGAACATCTCGCGCGCGCCCGCGCCATCAACAAGCAGGTGGGCGACAAGTGGTACAAGGTTTGGTCGGCGTACCAGAACGATGTGATCGAAGCGCACAAGACCGACGACCTCTCCGAATCACAGCCGACCAAGGGCAACATTGCCGGCGGGCTGACGACGATCGAGGAGAAGGCTCTCGGCAATCTGGAAAAGATCGGTCGCAAGTGCCGCTACATCGACGTGCTTGCGCCGGCGGAGGTGCCGCGCAAAGGGCCGGGACTTTACTATATGGACACGTCATCGGCAGCCGCCGAATGCGTCACCTTGATGGGGGCTGCGGGCTATGTCGTGCACACGTTCCCGACGGGGCAGGGGAACGTGATCGGCAATCCAATCGTGCCGGTCATCAAGATCACGGGGAATCCGCGCACGGTGCGGACGATGTCGGAGCATGTGGATGTGGACGTGTCCGGCATCCTGCGCCGGGAGATGACCTTGGACGAGGCGGGCGACGCGCTCATCGACATGGTCCGCCGCACGGCCAATGGACGTCTCACCGCCGCCGAGGCGCTGGGGCACCGGGAGTTCGTGATGACCAAGCTCTATCGCAGCGCCTGATGGGAATGGCGGCCGGCGTCTTTGCTCCGGCCGCCATTGATCCATGCCCCGATCCATGTCCCCTTTGCTGAACGGCAGCGGCCTTCGCCGTAGCGCCGAGAGCGTACGCGTGCTCGGACCGGGTATTCTGATATCGGCGGTCGTCGCCGTCATCTCCGTATGGGTCGAAGCGCCGCTGGCACGCGCGCTGACTGGCCTCTACGGCCAGCCGCTCACGCTGCCGGCCATGGTGATCGCGCTGCTGCTCGGCATCGCACTCAACCGCGTGGCCGCGCGTCCCGCCTTCGAAGCGGGAATGGCCTTCAGCGTGAAGAGGCTGCTGCGCATCGCTGTTGCGCTTCTCGGCATCCGCATCGCGTTGGCCGACATCTATGCGCTTGGATTTGAGACGGCCGCCATCGTCGTCGTATCGATGGCGGTAACGGTGGTGTCGGGGGTCGTGATCGCTCGCCTTTTCGGCCGCGAGGACGCCTATGGCGCGCTTGCCGGAAGCGCAACGGCCGTTTGCGGCGCGTCCGCCGCGCTCGCCACCTCGACCGTTCTCCCCGACTATCGCAATAAGAACGCCGACACTGTTTTTGTCGTGGTGGCCGTGAATGCGCTCTCCACCGTGGCCATGCTGGCCTATCCGCCCCTCTGCACTTTGTTCGGCTTTGACGAACGGGCGACCGGCGTGATGCTGGGAGCGACCATCCACGACGTAGCTCAGGTCGTGGGTGCGGGCTATGCGGTGTCGGACCCGGTCGGCGACAACGCGGTGATCGTCAAGCTCTTCCGCGTGTTCCTGTTGCTGCCCATGGTACTGGCGATCGGCTGGTATTTTTCAGCGCGAGGAGGACAGGCACAGCCCGCTCGAGTGCCGGTGCCGGCCTTTGCGATCGTTTTCCTGGCGCTTGTCATCGTGAACAGTTTCGGCATCGTGCCGCCTGTGATCAAGACGGCGATGATCGAGGCCTCGCGCTGGGGCCTCCTCGTCGCAATCGGCGCGCTCGGCCTTGCCACGTCGTTGAGCGACATCGTGCGCGCCGGGTCGCGGCACGTTGCGGTCATTTCGGCGGTGACGATGGTGATCCTGGTCGTCGTCACGGCCGGCCTTTTCGTGGCAGTATGAATGACGCATGGCGGAGATCGTCATTTCGGAATTCATGAAAATGCCCGCAAAAGAAAATCACACAGACCGACGCCGTCGCCGCTCCCATGTGTCACCTGAAGTGCGATATAAGTTGAGAAGCGGCGCCCGCGAACGGACTGAATGAAAACACGATCCGGCTTGCACCGGCTGGCACTGCGACGGCGCGGAAGAGGACATTGGCCCTGTGGATCGGCGCCGGGACGCCGTTCACGCTGGCGCGCCACCACGGGTGCCACACGTCGTTGAGCACGAGGAAGCCGCCCTGAGCCGCGTCGACCTCGACGATAACAGTCGCCGTGCCGTAATGCGCGATCCGTGCCTGTCCTGTTGGGCCAGCGGTGGAGTGGTAAGAGAGTCCAGGATCGTTTTCGAGCAGAACGGTCTGCCGCGGATCGAATTTCGGCCAGTCTCCGGTGTCGATCAACTCGCCAAAATCCGCCTTGAGCCAATCCGTCGCGATCAGGACCCGCGGAAGCGCGCGCGGGTTCTCATACACATAGGTTTCGCCGATCCGACCGAGTTCGATGAGATCGCCAGGCTTCAGGCGGCGATCTATCTCAGCAATCGGCGCCCTGGAGGCGATAAACCGCAGCCCGAACATATCCGCCATCGTCGAGCGGTAGGACGGAAACAGCGGAGAGAATCCACGCTGATCGGCGGCGGCGATGGTGTCACCGACGCCGGTCGCGCGCGCGAAATCCGCAAGCCGCAGCGGGTTGTGTCCGAACAGATGGTCGAAACCGTGGATCAATGAAATGTTTGGCCAATAATAGCCGATGCCGGGCAATTCCACACGGTCCCGGCGATCCGCCGCGTTTGTTGACAGCTTCTCTTTGATCAGCCGGATGGTTTCGTTGGGCGTGTTGAGACGCATGGCGTCGTAGGTGGCGGGCGGAAGACCAGTGGACTCGTTCGGCGCGTTGTTCCAGGCGAGGTCGAGCACGATCGCGCCGGTGATCATCGTCGCTGCCGCGAGAGCATGAGCCCGCGACAGCGCACGCGCGAACATTAGGACCGTGAGCGCCGCCAAGAGCGAAACGGCCCCGATGCCGATCGGCCGCGCGGCGGTCACAAGTGCATCGGATCGTGCGGCAATCCAAAGCGCGGTGACCAGCGCGCCGGCGATCGATGCAAGCGTGATCCAGACGCCACGCTCCGGCAACGTCGGCTCGCTCATCCAGCAATGAACAAAATAGCCGCCGAGGATCGCCAACAGCGCGCTGAGGAGAAAAGACGCATCGGCCGGCCTCCGGAACAGCGACACGCCGGGGAGAATCTCGAACATCACGCGAAACGCGGGCGTGTGCCATCCAAGCGCATAGATCGCCATCGCCACCGTGGCGACGGTGAAGACTCTGATCTCGCGCGACCACAAGTTTCTGCCCGCGAGTCCCAAGCCAAGCAGGGCGACCACCGGTATCGCTCCGAGATAGAGCTGCCCCATATTCTGCGCCAGAAACAAGCCGTGCGGATTCCAGGTGAAGCTCGCCGGGCCCCAGTAATCGACCGCTGGATCATTGGCGCCATAGAGATCGCTGAACACGAATGTGAGGAAGTGAGCCGGATGCAGCGACCCGCGTCCGGCCGAGATGAAATCGATTTCTGGTCGGTTCGACTCCATCGCGAGCAGCGCCGTCATCGCGACGGGCAGGGCGATGAGAAGCGCGCCCGCCACGCCGCCCGCCGCAAGCGGCGCAAGGCTCTCACGCAACCGCCGCCAGAGGCCAGGACCCTGCAGCCAATGCGCCAGGACGAAGCCGATGAGGACAAGCAGCGCGAGCAGGGCCACCTGATCGCGCCCGAGCGCGAGGAAACCGGCTGCGAGCCCAGCGCTGACCCCGTGCCAGACGGACCGGCGTTCCAGGGCTCGGCTCAGAAGCCAGAGCGCGACCGCAAACCACGCGAGACTCAGGATCTGACCGGTATGCTGCAGGCGCGACGCCGCCGAGCCGCCGAAGGCGAAGGCGAGCGCGGCGACCAGCGCGCCCGCCGGATGCCATGATCGGTCCCGGAAGAGCAGAAGGATCGCGACACCGCCTGCGAACAGCATCGCGAAGGACAGCGCGTCCACCGCCCAAAAGCTCGGGTCCGCATTGAGAAGAGCAAGCAGAAGGTGAGGCGGCGAGAAGATCAGCGACTGCGGGTCGGCGATCTGCGGCCAGCCCGCAAACACGTTCGGAGTCCAGAATGGGCTTACGCCGTTGGCGAGCGATTGCGCCAAGAACACGACCTGCGGATGGAACTGCGCCTTGGCGTCCCAAGGGATCGTGACCGCACCACTGAGCCAAGGCCAGCCGATAAGGACAAACGCCGTCGCGTAGATTGCGGCTGCCCATCCGATTGGCCAGGAAACTGATTGTGACGGAGCGGGGCCGATCAGTCTTGGTCCCGTGCGACCGGCGCCGCCAAGTCGATGAAGTGACCGGCGCGATCTCGCTTTGAGGCGAGATAGCGCTTGTTCTCGGCGGTCGACCGGCCGATCACGCGCTGCTCATCGGCGATATCAAGCCCCGCCCGCTTCATCGCCTCGATCTTCTGCGGATTGTTGGTGAGAATGCGCACGCGCGTGACGCCGATCTGCCGCAGCATCTCCGCGGCAAAGTCGAAATGACGCTGATCGAGCTCGAAGCCGAGAATTTCGTCGGCGTCATAGGTGTCGAAACCCTGGCTTTGCAGCTCATAGGCGCGGATCTTGTTCGAGATGCCGTTCCCGCGCCCCTCTTGGTCGAGATAGAGGAGAACGCCGCCTCCATGACTCGCCATCCATTCGACGGTGTGCCGGAGCTGGTCGCCGCAATCGCACTTGAGGCTGCCGAACAGATCGCCCGTCAAACAGGCGGAGTGCAGACGGATCGAGACCGGTTTGTTCTTGTCCGGCGTGCCGACAATGACCGCGACTTGATCGCGCATGCCTTCGCCGCCGCGAAACACCACGAACTCGCATTGTCCCGCTTTTTCCAGCGGAACGGGGGCGCGCCCCACGATGCGCAACGAGCGCGTCCGGCTTTGGCGATAATCGCGCACGTCGGCCGCGTTCACACGCAGGAGATGATCGAGCGATGTGGCGTCGGCCGCTCCGGGCGCGACGATCACGGCGGGCAGCACGAGCGCAAGCCGTGCGAGCTCGATCGCCACCTGATCGAACAGGCTTGCGCAGCCGACCGGGACATCGATCCGGACATCGGAGGAAACCGAAAGCTGCTCCACCCGCTTCGGCTCGACAATGGGCAAAGGGATCGTTCCCGGCGCCGTCCGGGCAAGCCCTGCGTGTCGCAAGCGTGGAGCGGACAGCACGAGGCGGCACGACTCTGTGAGCCCGTTCAGCCACGAGGCCATGCGTGTATCGATGGCCTCGACGCCGATCACGAGGGCGGCCTGGTCGCCGTCGACCAGCCACACCGGTCGCCCGGCGCGGAAATCGGCGATGGCTCGTTCAACCGACGCGTGGGCCCGGGAATGTGGGGCGTCGACACTCGAAGGGGACAATTTCATGAAGGTCATATAAGCATCGCGCCGGCTCCAGGGCCGAAGCAGGAGCTATCTCCCGGCAGTTATGATGATTCTGACTGTAATTTAATACCGAATAGGAAGGAACATTGCTGGGCATCATCGGTCACGATGCGCCTTTGAAGTCAACTGTTTCCTTTGCCGGCCCGCATTCTACAGGAGTGCATAGGGTTACTGGGCCTCAATGAGCACCTTCGCTTACAATGGCCGACATGGAGCAGTAGCCTGACAGAGGAATTTGGATGACGACATATCCGCTGGATCCCGTCCGTACCGGCTATTCGGCTGCCGCGAAGTGGCTGCACTGGCTGATGGCGGGCGCCATTCTGTTTACCATTCCTGCTGGGATCGCGATGGTCAACTTGCCGCAGGGGCCGTTGCAGGATCGCATCTTCAATCTGCACCGTTCCTTTGGGTTTCTCATTCTCGTTCTCGCTGTCCTGCGGCTTGCCGTGCGGCTTGCCAAAGGATGGCCGCCGCCGCATCCGACGCTCGTGCCCTGGCAGCGAACGCTGTCGAGATTTGTCCACAACGCGCTGTACGGGTTCATTTTCGCCCAGCCGCTGATCGGCTGGGCGGGCACCTCAGCCTTCGGCGCCGCGATTATCGTCTTCGGGCTGTTCGAGCTTCCGCCGATCCTGCCGCAGAACGAAGCGGTATCGAAGGTCCTGCTCGGCATTCACGCCTATATGGGCTTCGCCATGGCGGCTTTTCTCGCCCTGCATATCGGCGCGGCGCTAATGCATGCGATCGTGCTGCGCGACGGCGTCTTGTCGCGGATGCTGCCGTCCAGTTGGACCTAGTCTTTCGGGACGGCGAACAGGTCCGTGTGGCCGATGACGCATGTCGAGCTCTTGCACCGGGCGTCCAGCCATTCGGCTACCTCGTTCTCGGGAACCGCGCGCGTGTCCAGGACGGCAGACGCAATTCCCTTGGCGATGTCGCCAATAAGCCGGGAGTCGCCGCTCGCAAGCCGCCAATTGCTGTCGCCGGTGCGCACCTCGTAACGAGCCGCTGCGAGCGCGCGTTCCAAGACGCGCCCAGCGTCCGGCCCGGCGGAAGGCCCGAACCCTTTGTCGGTCTTCTGGTGCTCGCAAAAGGCAGCGAGCATGCGCGCATCCCGCGGATCGGCGGGGATCCAATGCTCGGCGCCGTTGTAGGTCAGTGCGGCGTAAAGCGGCAGGCGTTGTTTGGCGAGTCGTTCGACGAGGCGCTCGATCCACGAGGCGGAGACGAGGTCGAACAGCGCTGCCGCGGTGACGAGATCGGCGGGACGGCCGAGCGCGACATCGAGCTCACGGATCAGGTCGCATTGGAGGACGGACACCGCAATGCGCCGATCATCTTTCCTGAGAACGAGGCGGCCATCCTCGCTCTCGCTCGCTCCCGCCCAGGCGGACAGCGCACGATACGCTTCGGCCAGCAGCGTCGCATCGTGATCCACCAGGATCCAGTGCTGCTGCAGCGGCAAGACCTCTGCCGTCGCGCGGAGATTCGAGCCGGTCCCGCAGCCGAGATCGATTACAGACACCTCATGGCGCCCGGCAAAATGGTCGGCGACCGCTTGCCGGATGGAGGCATTGCGCGCGCGGGTGTCGGCGGATTCGCGCAATCGGAGCCAGCCGACAGAAAACCCGCTCATCCCGGCGCCGCAGCTTGCGCCACGCCCCTGAGCGCTCCGGCGACGCGCGCCGCGGTATCGAACCAGCGCGGCAGGCTCTTTGCGTGCTCCCAGGCGCCATCGCCAAGACACCGTCTTGCATCGCCATCCTCGACAAGCCGGCGGATGGTCGCGCCGAGGGCATCGACATCGCCGGGCATGATCTTGACACCCGCGCGGTCTGGCAGGGTTGCCCCGCTGGCGCCGCCCGTCGTCGCAATGATGGGAAGACCGCGCGCCATGGCCTCGGTGAGCACCATGCCAAATCCCTCATGCCAGGACGGCAGAACGAACAGGTCCGCCAGATCGTACTCGGCGGCGAGCGCGTCGGCGTCGAGGGGTCCAGCCAGCGTCACGCGGCCGCCCAGTCCCGCCTGTTCGATCATGTCTCGCACCCGCGCGGCGTGCTCGGGCGCGCGATCGAGGCTGCCGACGATCCGAGCCTGCCACGACAGATCGGCGGTGTGTGCGAGCGCCGAGACGAGCACGTCGTAACCCTTGCGCGGCACCACCGCGCCGACCGAAAGGAGCCGCACGGGATGGCCGCTCCCCCGCGCCCGCGGCGCAGGATCGGTGCCCGGTTCGGCGGCGGTGATGCGACCGCGCGCGACCCCGAATTCGGACACCAAGACATCCGCCGTGCTCGCGCTCGTGACGATCGCATGCCGCGCGAGCGCCAGCGCCTCGCGCTCCAGATCGCAGAACAGGCGCCGGCGTTCTTCGCTCAATCCGGTCTCCAGCGCGAGCGGATGATGAACGAGCGCAACGATGGGGGAGCGTATCCCCCGGATCAGACTTGCCGGCAGCGCGCCATAGGCAAGCCCATCGATCAAGAGCAGCGCCGCCTGCGAGACGGCGGCAAGCCGCTGCCAGGTCTCGACGAGATCGGCGGCGCTCGGGCTCGGAAACGAACCCGGCAAGGTGACCGGATGAACGCGAATGCCGTGCCCCGGCAGCAGCGCCATCAAGCGGCGATCGTAGCCATACCCGCCGGTCGGCGTATCGATGGCGCCGGGGATGGCGAAAGCAACATCAAGCACGAACAGGCCCTTCGAACCACGCGCGCGCAACATGCGACTCATGCAGCGTCACCTTGATGCGGGACACGCCATCTCCACCCGGGCCGAGCTTTCTTCCGCGAGCAGCCGAGGCCATCGCCTCGAAGATGTGACGGCACAAGAATTCAGTCGTTGTGTTGCGCCCCTTGAACTGCGGCGCCTCATCGAGGTTCTTGTAATTCAGACCGGCCACCACCGCCTTCAGCGCCTCATGCGCGCGTCCGATATCGACCACCACACCATCTTCCGTCAGCTCCTCGCGCATGAAAGCCACGTCGATGACGAACGTCGCGCCATGCAAGGCTTGCGCCGGCCCGAATAACTCGCCTCGAAAACTATGCGCGATCATGATGTGATCGCGAACCTCCACTGCATACATCAACGCCCTCCGATCGCTGGCGTCTAACCATACCGGACCACGGGAGCAAGACCCGCGGCGCCCGGCGCAAGGATGTCCGGCAAGGCGGCCGGCAGATCACGGAACGCCACGTCGGCCTCCACGAGCTGGTCCAGCCTCTCGTCGGACAGAAGCTCGATCGCCTTTGACAGGCGTCGGGCCGAATCCCATCGCGCCCGCCGCGACGGCGACATCGCTCCGACCTGCGACGACACAAGTTTGAGCCGTTTGCTGTGAAAATCGCCGCCGAGCGGCGCCGCGATTTCCGCGTCGCCATACCAGCTCATCTCGATCACCGCGGCTTCCATCCCACAGCAGGAGAGCGCGGTCGCAAGCCCCGTCTGACTGGCGCTGGTGTGAAAAACGACATCGGCGTCTTTCGGCGCGTGATCGGGTTTCGCGAAGCGGGCGCCGAACTGCACGACGATCGATCGGCGGCTCTCGTCCGTGTCAAGAACGCACACCTCGGCCCCGGGGATGCGCGCCGCGATAAACGCAATGAGCAACCCGACCACGCCCGCGCCCACCACGACGATCCTGTCGCCCGGGCCGGCGCCTGAATCCCACATCGCGTTCAGGGCTGTTTCCATATTGGCCGCGAGCGTGGCCCGCCGCGCCGGGATGTCGTCCGGCACGACCGTGAGCGCGTGGGCGCGCGCCACGAAACGGTCCTGATGCGGGTGCAGACAAAACACGGTCCGGCCCAGCAGACGCGAGGGGCCGTCCTCGACGCGGCCGACGGCGCAGTAGCCATACTTCACCGGAAACGGAAAACGGCCTTCCTGAAACGGAGCCCGCATGCGCTCGCGGTGGCTCGGATCATGCAAACCGTTGAATACGAGCCGTTCTGTTCCTCGGCTGATCCCGGACCAAAGCGTCCGGACGAGCGCATCGCCTGTCGCCCGCGCGGGCAGGGGAGCGGTGCGCAGCTCGGCCGCGCCCGGCGCCACATACCAGAGCGCGGTCGTCCCGCCTGCGGCGGATTGGGCCAAGGTCTCTCTCTCGACTTTCATCGGAATACTCTATAACGCGCGCCGAGCAGGGGCGACCGATCCGAATGGCCGACAGCATTAACGCGCGCTCGTTAACCAAATCGAGCTTTGTTGCGCCCGCGACGCCGACCGGCGCCCAGTCGGTTCTGGTGCTCCGTGCCCGGCGGTGGTTCGTCTTCGGCCTGAACGCCGTCACCTATCTGGCGCTCGCCGCCGCAATGGCGACGGTAATGTCGGCAGGCGGCTGGAGCCTTGTCGACGCGATCATGTTCATCGCCTTTCTGGTTGCAAGCCCGTGGACCGTTCTCGGCTTCTGGAACGCCTTGATCGGGCTCGCGCTGCTCCTCCGCCCGCAGCGGGGGCTCGCCTCCGTCATGCCGCTCGTGGCTGCCGGTCGGGACGATCGAGTTCACGTCCGCACCGCGATCCTCTTGACGCTGCGCAACGAGGACCCGGATCGGGCCATTGCGCGGCTCCGCGCGGTGAAGGCCAGCATCGATTCGACCGGATTCGGCGAGCGCTTCGCCTATTTCATCTTGAGCGACACGTCCGATGCGGATGTGGCAAGAGCCGAGGAGGCCGCGGCCTCGGCCTGGGCGCGCGCGGATCGAAGCGAGATCGTCTATCGCCGCCGCGCCGACAATGCCGGTTATAAGGCAGGCAATCTGCGCGACTTCTGTCGCCGCTGGGGGGCGGCATTCGATCTGATGCTGCCGCTCGACGCGGACAGCCTCATGTCAGGAGAGACGATAGTCGATCTCGTGCGGGTGATGCAGGCACACCCGAAGCTCGGCACTCTGCAAAGCCTGGTGGTGGGAATGCCGTCATCGAGCGCCTTTGCGCGCATCTTTCAGTTCGGCATGCGGCATGGCATGCGCCCCTATACGATGGGCAACGCGTGGTGGAACGGAGATTGCGGGCCCTTCTGGGGCCACAACGCCCTGGTTCGCATCGCGCCCTTCCGCGACCATTGCGATCTGCCCATCCTTCCGGGCAAAGCGCTCGGCGGCCACGTGCTGTCGCACGATCAGGTCGAAGCGACGCTGATGCGCCGCGCGGGCTTCGAGGTGCGCGTGCTGCCCGTCGAGTGCGGAAGCTGGGAGGAGAACCCCCCGACCGTGCTCGAATTTGTGCGCCGCGATCTGCGCTGGTGCCTCGGCAATATGCAGTACGTGCATCTGCTGCGCACGCCCGGCCTTTTGCCGACGAGCCGCTTCCAACTGCTGTGGGCGATTTTGATGTTTGTTGGGCTGCCGGCCTGGACGCTGATGATCGCGCTGCTTCCCTTTGCGGTGATCGAAGGGAACGCGGTTCCAGGCTATCCCGCGGGTACGGCCATCGCGGTCTATCTTGCCTTCATGGTGATGTATCTGATGCCGAAGATCGCCGGCGTTTTGGATGTGCTGTTCGCAAATGGAGTCGTGCGTTATGGCGGCGTGATGCGTTTTGCAGCCGCCGTGCTCATCGAGCTGCTGTTCGCCTTCCTGCAAGGCGCGGTCTCCACGTTCCGCACGACCCTGTTCATGATCGGTCTCCCGTTTGGTCGCGCGCGCACCGGCTGGAGCGGGCAGGCGCGGGATGCCTATCGCCTGTCCTGGCGGACGGCCTGCGCCGGGCTTTGGCCGCATCTCCTGTTCGGGCTCTATGTGTGCGGATCGCTTGCGCTCTTCTCACCGACGGTTCTGCTATGGGCGCTGCCGCTTGTCGCCGGTTACGTGCTGGCGATTCCGTTTGCTGTCGTGACGGCATCTCCCGCGCTTGGTGCCTGGTTCGCCCGGCACAGGCTGTGCGGAATCCCGGAGGAGTTCGATACGCCCGCTATCATACGCGCCGTGGCGAAGGATACGCCGGATGCTCGCTGATCCGCCGGACATTGCCGCGGCGCTCGAAGCGACGCCCGGCTTGGACGCGGCGACGATACGAGCCGTCATGCGCTCGATGCGGATCTACCACGGGGACGCGCAACGCGACGCCCGCATGGACCAGTTGTATGGCAAGTTCATCCGCCCCGGCGATCTTGCATTCGACATCGGCGCGCATGTGGGCGATCGGGTCGCTTCGTTCCGCCGCCTCGGCGCGCGTGTCGTTGCGTTCGAGCCGCAACCCGGCCCTGCGCGCGCAATCGAGCTCTTGTACGGCGGCGATGATCGCGTCACGCTGGTCCGTGCCGCCGTGAGCGACCGCGAGGGAATGCTGCGACTGAAGGTCAATACGCATAACCCGACGGTGTCCACCGCATCCGCTGGCTTCATCGCTGCGGCGGACGCGGCGGCGGGCTGGGAAGGCCAGATATGGGATGCCGAGATCGAAGTTCCCGCGACGACGCTTGAGCGGCTGATCGAAATCCATGGCATCCCGGCCTTTGCAAAGATCGATGTCGAGGGATTTGAAGACCGGGTTCTGGCGGGACTGATCATGCCTCTTCCGGCACTCTCGTTCGAATTCACGACGATTGCCCGCGACGTGGCCCGGCACTGCCTCGAGCGTCTGACCTCGCTCGGGTCTTATCGCTGCAATTTGTCGCTCGGCGAAACGCAGCAACTCCAATTCCCGCAATGGGTCACAACCGCCGACATGAGCGACCACCTCATGCGATTGCCGGACGAGGCCAATTCCGGTGACGTCTATGCGGTTCTGAAAGCCCCTCCGACATGAAAGCGATCTGTTCCATTGTCTCGATGTTGTGCGCCCTGGCGGCCCAGACCTCGGCGCAGGCGCAGACGCGCGATCTCCCCGTCGAGATCCGCAATCACAGCGAGCCCGTGCTGTGCGCGGAGAAGGACAATGTCTATCTCTCGCTGCAATCGCCGCAGGTGAAGCGATTTCAGATTCAGGCCGTTCACCCGGCCTATATCGGCTCGATCGTCGCGGACCGTTGGGCGCCCGATTGGACGAGTTGCGACATCCCGATCAATCCCTCCGACAGTGCCAACGTGCGTCGCGCGACGATCTACGAGTCGCCGGAGCTGCAGCTCGTCGGCCTGATCTATCCTTCGTTCTGGCGTCCGGCGAAGGTGCCGGTGCGCGTCGGCGATCGGGTAATTGGGGGCCTGCATCTCGTACAGCTCTGGGTTCGCCATCAGGAGCGCGCCGAGGAAGTGCTCGTCGTGTATCCGCCCGACGGGTACTGGCGCGCGCGCCCGTTGCCGCCCGCGCACATGAAGTGGACGGCCTATGGCAGTTCGTTCCTTGTCGGGCCGGTGGAGGTGTCCGGCCGGCCGCTGGTCGACTTGCGCGAAATACGGTTCGACCCCTCGACAAAGACCTTTGCCTTCACCTTTGCCGGCGGCGGCTCTGGACAGTTGCGCCTGTCGACCCTCGATCAGGACCGCATCGTGCTCGACGCGACGCTCAGCGCAGATACGCCGGCGACGCAACCCTTCGCGGCGCTGCGCTCGATGTATGTCACGGAATTCAATGCGGACGTGGCGCGGGTTGCCTGGCGCAGCAGGGACGCGAAAGGCTGGGATGAGTCCCCGCTGATGAGTTTTCGCGGGGCCAACGCGGTGGAGTTCTGGGCCGGGCGCACGACGCCATCGCGCCACAACACGAGTGCGCCGGACATGGTGTTCAGCCGCTTTCGCGCCGAAGAATCCGGTCCACGTTGACTTGAGCGAAATCCCATCGCTAGCATGCCCCGCTCTCATGTATGATCAGGCCCAATGAAGCCAGCTCCATTCTCTTATCACGCTCCGAAAACCGTTGATGAAGCCCTCTCGATCCTGGCGGAAGTCGCCCCGCAGGATGGGCGCATTCTTGCCGGCGGACAGAGTCTCGTGCCCACAATGGCTTTTCGCATGGCGCGGCCGGCGCATCTCGTCGACATCAACAATGTGCGAGGCCTCGACCGCCTGTCGGTCGACGGCGGCGAACTGGCGATTGGCGCGTGTGTCCGTCACATGGCGTTTCAAAAGCAGGTCGTGGAAGGCCCGCTCGGCGCGCTTCTCGGCACGGTGGTCAAATACATCGCCCATTATCCGATCCGAACGCGCGGCACCTTTTGCGGCAGCATCGCGCATGCCGATCCTGCCTCCGAATGGTGCCTTGTAGCGGCGACGCTTGGCGCGACCATGGTGGCGAAAAGCGTGCGTGGGACGCGCACCATCGGGGCGGACGAGTTCTTCCAGGGGATCATGTCGACTGCGCTCGACGAAGATGAACTCCTGGCCGAGGTGCGCTTGCCGCTGCTGCCGGAGGACGCCCGCTTCGGCTTCTACGAATTCAGCCGTCGCGCCGGCGATTATGCGATCGCGATGGCGCTGGCCACGTATCGTCTGGAACGCGGGAAGATCGCCGAACCTCGCATCGGCGTCGGCGGCGCCGAGGGAGCACCGCGCCGGATCGCCGAGGCGGAGGCGATCCTCGACGGACAAGCGCCCTCGCTCGACCTTTTTCGTGCCACCGCGGAGGCCGCCGCCTCTGCAGTCGATCCGATGGAGGACCTGCAGGCGACCGAGGACTACCGGCGAGATCTTGTGCGTGTCGTGACGCGCCGCGCATTGGAGCGTTCGGCCGTATGAAGGCGGACATTGGCCCGGCCACCTGGGTGGGCCGTTCGATCCGGCGGGTCGAGGACGATGCTCTGGTGCGCGGGCTCGGACGTTTTACCGGCGATCTTCCCGCGCAGCATGCAGTGCGTTTTGTGCGCAGCCCGGTTGCGGCTGGACGGATCACGAAACTGGATCCGCCGCCCGGCGCGCGCATGATCACGGCAGCCGATTTGAAAGCATTGAAGCTGATCCGGCCGCTGCTGCACAAATTCAATTATATCCCGGTCGGACAGGCCGTGCTCGCCGAGGGGATCGTGCGCTTCGTCGGCGAGCCGGTGGCCGCACTCGTCGCCTCTTCGCCGGAACAGGCCGAAGATATGGCCGACCTGGTGGAGCTCGAGATCGAAGAGATGCAGGCCGTCATCGATTCACGGGACGCGATGGCTGAGGGCGCGCCCGCGCTTCACGCCGAGGCGACGCGCAACGTCATCGTCGAAGGGCGCGTACGCACGCCGGGCTTCGACGCCGTCTGGAAGGCGGCACACAAGATCGTGACCATTCGCGTCCGCTCGCATCGCCAGAGCGCGCTGCCATTGGAAACCCGCGGCGGCCATGCCGCCTTCGATGCCGCCACCGGCCGCGTCACGTTGATCTGCGCGACGCAAGCCCCGCACGTGATGCGCACGGCGATCGCCGACCTGATCGGCATGCCTGAGTCCGATTTGCGCGTCGTCGCGCCGGATGTCGGCGGCGGCTTCGGTCAGAAAATGTCGCTCGTGCCGGAATACGTCGTTCTCGTCTGGCTTGCGCGCGAACTGCGCAGTTCGGTCGCGTGGATCGAGGATCGACGTGAAAGTCTGATGTCTGGCTTTCACAGCCGCGATCAGCACATCGATCTTGAAGGGGCGTTCGATGGCGACGCCAAGCTGGTCGCGCTGTCGGCGGACGTGTTGGCGAATGTCGGCGCCTATTCCTGTTATCCCACGACCTGCGGCGTCGAGCCCTTGATGGCGATGGCGGAAATGCCGGGCCCATACGACGTGCGCGAATACGCCTGCGTGGCCCGCGGCGTGGTCACGAACACCTGCCCGATGGCGCCCTACCGCGGCGTCTCGCGCCCGGTCATCACCTTCGCCATCGAGCGCCTGATGGACAAGGCCGCCGCCGCGTTCGGCGTCGAGCCAGCGGAGATGCGCCGGCGCAACCTGATCGCCGCCTTTCCCTATACGTCGGCGACCGGACTTGTTTTCGATGAGGCGACGTATCGCGAGACGCTGGAGCTTGCGGTCGAGGCCGCGGATTTGGCTGGATTTCGGGCGCGTCAGGCCAAGGCGCGCGCTGAGGGCCGCTACATCGGTATCGGCCTTGCTGCGTTCTCGGAGCGGACCGGCTATGGCTCTCCGGCGTTTGCAGCGCGCGGTATGGGGATCACGCTGGGCTGGGAAACGGTCGAGATCGCGATGGACCCGTCCGGCTTTATCGAGGCGCGGATCGGCGCATCGCCGCACGGGCAGGGGCTGCGCACGACGCTCTCGCAAATCATCGCCGACGAGATCGGCATCGCCCCCGACAGGATCAGGATCGTGCATGGCGACACGGATCGCACGCCCTATGGATGGGGCACCTTCGCGAGCCGCTCGCTCGTAATCTCGGGAGGCGCATCGCTGCTCGCCGCGCGCAAGGTGCGTGCAAAGCTTCTCAAGATTGCCGGCCACCTGCTCGAAGCGGCGGCGGAGGACATTGTCCTTGACGCGGGACATGCAAAGGTGGTCGGCACGGACCGCTCCATGGCTATCGAGTCGCTCGCCCGCGCGGCCTATCATGAGATCCACAAGTTCAAGGGCGAGATCGACCCCGGGATCAGTGAGAGCGCGACCTACGATCCGCCGGGCACGTTCTCGAACGCATGCCACGTGGCGATCGTCGAGGTCGACATCGAAACTGGGAAGACCGAGGTCGAGAAATATATCGTGGCCGAAGACGCCGGCCGCCTGATCAATCCGATGATTGCCGACGGCCAAATCCACGGCGGCGTGGCGCAGGGAATCGCCAACGCACTCTTGGAAGAAATCGTCTATGACGAAACCGGCAACGTGCTCACGATTTCGCTTGCGGATTATCTCCCGCCGACGGTGCGCGAGATTCCGCCGATCGAGATTCATCATCTTGAAACGCTGACGCCCGCCTCGGTGACAAAAGCCAAGGGTCTCGGCGAAGGCGGCTCGATCGGCGCGCCAGCCGCCGTTGTGAATGCGATCAACGATGCGCTCAGTCCGTTTGGCGTGTCGATTGACGAGTGTCCGGCCACGCCGCAACGCATTCGGGCCGCCCTGCGCGCCGCCCGGGAGAAAGGCGCATGAGCGAAAAGATCGCCATCACGCTCACTGTCAACGGCAAGGATTATCCGATCAGCGTGGAGCCGCGGCGGACTTTGGCTGATGCCATCCGCGAAGAGTGCGGCCAGACTGGAACCCATATCGGATGCGAGCACGGTATATGCGGCGCCTGCACGGTGATTGTTGATGACGTGCCGGTGCGCTCCTGCCTCATGTTCGCCGTGCAAGGCGAAGGCAAGGCGATCCGCACCGTCGAAGGGCTTGCGGATGGCGGCGGCTTGAGCGCGCTGCAAAGCGCGTTCATGGAGCATCACGGCCTGCAATGCGGCTTCTGCACGCCGGGATTCTTGATGCTGGCGACGGCCGTGCTCGAACGCGAACCCGGCATCAACGACGACGACCTACTGGATGCGCTCGCGTCGAATCTCTGCCGCTGCACGGGCTATCAGAACATCGTCAAGGCGGTTCGCGCGGTCGCCGCGGACGCGCGGGCGCGATGAATGCGTCTCATCGGCCGCTCCGTCCCGCGCCTCGAAGATGAGCCGCTCGTCCGGGGGCAGGGGCGCTTCGCAGCAGACATTTCCTTTCCGCATCAGCTTCATATGCGCGTCGTCCGCTCGGCCTTCGCCCACGCGGAGCTGAACGCCATCGACACGGGCGCCGCGCGGGCGCTGCCCGGCCTAAATGCCGTGTGGACCTTCGCGGATGTTGCGGAGATTCCGCCCATCGATTTCCGCCTGACCAGGATCGAGGGGCTCGAACCCTATCGACAGCACGTCCTCGCGCGCGATCGTCTCCGCTACGTCGGCGAGCCGCTCGCCGTGCTGTTTGCCGAGGACCCTTGTCTTGCCGAGGATGCAGCGGATCTCGTGAATGTCGATGTGCGGGAACTGCCGCCGGTTCTCGATGCGGCGGGTCCGATCGGACAATTCACACCAGACCGCTCGACCGAGCCCGCGATCATCGAGAAGGGATACGGTGACGTGGAAGCCGCCTTCCGTTCGGCCGCTCACGTCATCGAATTGGATCTCAAGATCGGGCGCCACTCTGCCGTGCCGCTCGAGACGCGCGGGGCGATCGCGCGCTATGATGCCGCCCGCGACGTGCTCGAGATGCATGGTGCGGCGAAGGTTCCGCACTGGAACCGCGATCAGATCGCGCGCATGCTTGGACGCAGTCCATCCTCTGTCCATCTCTATGAAGGCCATGTCGGCGGCGGTTTCGGCGTTCGCGGGGAATTGTATCCGGAAGATGTGCTTGTCTGCCTCGCTGCGCTTCGTCTCGGCCGCCCGATCAAATGGATCGAGGACCGGCGCGAGCATCTGATTGCAGCTAATCATTCGCGCGAGCAGCGCCATCGCATTCGCGCCGCGGTCGATGCCGACGGGCGCCTGCTCGCCATTGATGACGAGTTCTTCCACGACCAGGGCGCCTACTTGCGCACGCATGGCGCGACCGTGCCGGACCTTGCCGCCGCCATGCTGCCGGGTCCCTACCGCTTGCCCGCCTATCGCGCGCGAGGCCGCATTCGGCTGACGAACAAGACGCCCGGAGGCACCTACCGCGCGCCCGGCCGCTACGAGAGCACCTTTGTGCGGGAGCGGCTCATGGATGCGGTCGCTGCCAAACTCGGCATTCACCCGCTGGAGGTGCGACGGCGCAATCTGATCGGCGCAAGCGAAATGCCCTATCGCCGCTCGCTCGACACGCTCGGCACCGAGGTCGTGCTCGACTCGGGCGATTATGCGGGCCTGCTCCAAAAAACGCTTACCCATGCCGAATGGGACCGGCTCACGGCCGACCTGAAGGCGCGGCGCGCGAAGGGCGAAGCGGTCGGTGCGGGCGTTGCCATGTTCGTGGAGAAGAGCGGGCTTGGCCCCTTCGGTCTCGCGCGCATCTCCGTGGACACCGGCGGCGCTGTGGAGGTGGTCACCGGCGCGGCATCGGTGGGACAGGGCGTCGAAACGGTCATCGCGCAAATCTGCGCCGAGACGCTCGGCATTGATTACCGCGGCGTGCGCGTTGTCCATGGCCGCACCGATCGCATCGACTACGGGATGGGTGCGTTTGCCTCGCGCGTGACGGTGATGACCGGAGAAGCAACGCGCCTCGCCGCACTGAAGCTGCGTCAGAAAGCGCTCGATATTTCCGCCGAGCTGATGCAAACCCCCGCTGGGGCGCTCGACATCGTTGAAGGCTGCGTGATCAGAAAGGACACGCCATCCGGTCCTTCGATATCGTTCGGGGATGTCGCCCGTCATTTGCTGCCGACATCGCGCACGCGCGGCGACCGCGAGCCGGGCCTCTCCGCGGAAGGCTGGTTCCACATCGATCACATGAACTATCCCTACGGCGTACACATCGCGATCGTACGCGTCGACCGCGAGACCGGCGGCGTCGATGTCGAACGCTACATCGTGGGCTATGACGTCGGCCGCGCGGTGAACCCGATGCTGATCGAGGGACAGATTGCCGGCGGCGTCGCGCAAGGACTCGGTGGAGCCTTGCTCGAGGAGTTTGCCTATGACGAGCGCGGCGAACCGCTGTCGGTGACCTTCGCCGATTACTTGATGCCGACGGCGCGCGAAATGCCGCCCGTCTCGGTCCTGATCACGGAAGATGCGCCGAGTCCGCTCAATCCGCTCGGACTCAAGGGAGCAGGTGAGGGCGGCACCAACGCGGTCGGCGCGGCCATTGCGGCGGCGATCGACGATGCGATCGGCTATCCCGGGGCGGTGACGCAATTGCCGGTCTCGCCGCAGCGCTTGCGGCTGATTCTCAAGGATCAGGCTGAAGGCTGATCCGGTCAGACGGTGAGGAAACTGCGCTGCACTTCGGTGCTGCCGGTCAGTTCCGACATCGCGCCCTGCCATCGGATCTGACCTTTTTCCACGACATAGACGCGATCGGCGACCATTTCGGCGAAATGGATGTTCTGCTCGGACAGGAGCACCGAGAGTCCTTGCGTCTTGAGCTCGACGATGGTCTTGGCCATCTGCTCGACGATGATCGGGGCCACCCCTTCGGAGGGCTCGTCGAGCAGTACGACCAGAGGATTGCCCATCAGGGTGCGCGCGACGGTCAGCATTTGCTGTTCGCCGCCGCTCATCTGCCCGCCCGGGCGGTGCCGCATTTCCGCAAGGTTCGGAAACAGCCTGAACAGGCGGTCGGGTGTCCAGCTCGGCGCGGGCGAGCCGTCGGCAAAGCACCGCGCCGGCTGCTGTCCTACGTCGAGATTCTCGAGAACGGTGAGTTCGGTGAAGATCCGCCGGTCTTCCGGGACGTAGCCGAGCCCCAGGCGCGCGATCTGGTAGGTGGGCAAGGCGGAGATGTCGCGGCCGGCCAATCGCACTCGGCCGGAGCGGCTCTCGACCAGGCCCATAAGGCTCTTCATCGTCGTCGACTTGCCGGCGCCATTGCGTCCCATGACGGCGACCACTTCGCCGCGCCCGACCTCGAACGAGAGGTCGTAGAGAATGTGCGCCGCGCCGTACCAGGCGTTCAAATTCTCGACCTGCAGCATCGGCGCGCTCACGGCGTCGTCTCCCGTTTGCGCCCGAAGGTCTTGCCGGTGCCGAGGTAGACCTCGCGCACCTGCGCGTTCTCGCGAATCGAATTGGCGTCGCCATCCGCAATCAGCCGGCCGCGCGCGAGCACGATGATCCGGTCGGCGAAGGCGAACACGACGTCCATCGAATGTTCGGTGAACAGGACCGATATGCCGCGATCGACCACGAGCCGCTTCACCAGCGCAATCAGCTCGTTGCGTTCGCGCGGCGCCATGCCGGCCGTCGGCTCATCCATCAGGAGCAGGCGCGGCTCGTTGGCGAGCGCGATCGCAAGCTCGACGCGCTTCACGTCGCCGTAGGCGAGCTCGCGGCAGGCACGATCGGCTGAGTCCTTCATGCCGACTTGGTCGAGCAGGTCGAGAGCGCGCTGCTCGTGATGCGCAGCCGCCGGCTTCCAAAAACGAAACACCTCCCGCTTGTGCGAAATCAGCGCCATCTGCACGTTTTCGAGTACCGTGAAGGAGCCGAAGGTGGCTGCGATCTGGAACGTGCGCCCGACCCCCAGCCGCCAGATCGACCGCGGCGGCAAACGGGCGATGTCGCGGCCCATGAGGCGTATCTCGCCGTCGTCCGGTGCGAGTTGGCCATTGATCATATTGAAGCAGGTCGACTTGCCGGCGCCGTTCGGGCCGATCAGCGCAAGAAACTCGCCCGGGTCGACATCGAAGCTGACATGGTCGACCGCGCGCACGCCGCCGAACGATTTGCAGAGCGAGCGGACCGAGAGCACGCTCAAAGCCGCGTCCTCCAATCGCCCGCCCGCCGCGCAATCGCGCCGACGATGCCGCCGGGAAACACGAGCACGAGAAAAAGGATCGTCAGACCCAGGAGCCCGCGCCAGAACTCGGTCTGCCGCATGATGGTGTCCTGCAGCATCGCGAAGCTCGCGGCACCGACAACCGGACCCGAGAGCGTTTGGATGCCGCCGAGTAGGACCATCACGAGTCCATCGATCGAGCGGCCGACATGGATCGTCTCCGGCGAGATCGAGCCTTTGGCGAAAGCGAAGATGCCGCCGGCAACGCCGCACACGGCGCCGGCAATGGCGAAACCGATCCAATGCACGCGCTTGACGTCGATGCCGATCGCTTCGGCGCGCAGCGGCGAATCCCGGCCGGCGCGCATCGCATAGCCGAAGGGCGCGAACAGGAATCGGCGCAGCAAGAGGACGCCGACAGTCATCAAGGCGAGCGCGAGGAGATAATAGAGGGGGCGGCTGTCGAAGGGCCAGGTAGGCCAGACGCCGACAATACCGTTCGACCCGCCGGTCACGTCCTCCCATTGGAAAACGAGCGCCCACACGATCTGGGCGAAGGCGAGCGTGAGCATGGCGAGGTAGACGCCGGACAGACGCACTGCAAACCACCCGAAGAGCAGCGCGCCCGCGCAAGCAAGGATCGGTGCGACGAGCAGCGACGGAAGCATGGGCAGCCCGGTCCATTTGAAGAACAGCGCCGCGCCATAGGCGCCGAGACCGAAATAGGCGGCATGGCCGAACGAATGCATCCCGCCCGGTCCCATGATGAAGTGCAGGCTCGCTGCGAACAGAATGGCGACCAGCACGTCGATGCCGAGAACGAGAGAGTAGGGCGATGTGCGCGCGATCAGCGGAAGCAGGATCAGGACAATCAGCACGGCCGCCGCAAGGGTTTTCATCGCGGGCGTGGCAGCGCGCATCGGATAGTCGATGGCCCCCGCGCTGCGGATCGCGCCTTGCGCGCGGCCGAGCAGACCATAGGGGCGCACGATCAGCACGACGGCCATCACCAGGAATTCAGCCACCAGCGTGAGCTTCGAAAAATTCACAAAGAAGCCGTTGAGGTTCACGATCCCGATGGCGATGCAAAGCGCCTTGATCTCGGCGATCAGCACCGCGGCGAGATAGGCCCCGGTGATTGAGCCCATGCCGCCAACGACGACGATGACGAAGGCGTCGCCGATCACCGTCAGGTCCATGGCGAGGCTGGCCGGCTCCCGCGCGATTTGCAGTGCTCCGCCGAGCCCCGCGAGCAGTGCGCCGAGCCCGAACACCAGCGTGAACAGCATGGCTTGGTTCACGCCGAGTGCCCCGACCATCTCGCGATCCTGGGTGGCCGCGCGAACCAGCCGCCCGAACCGCGTTGTCGCCAGCACGCGATGGAGAACGAGCAGAACGAGCGGCCCAACCACGATCAGAAACAGATCGTAGCTTGGAATGTTGCGGCCGAACACCTCGACCGCGCCGCGCAATCCGGGCGCGCGCGGTCCGAGCAAATCTTCCGGGCCCCAAAGCCAGAGCGTGATGTCGCTGATGATGAGAACGAGCGCGAAGGTCGCAAGAAGCTGAAACAGCTCCGGCGCATGATAGATGCGGCGAAGCAAAAGAACCTCGATGAGAATTCCGATCAGGCCGACGATCAGGGCGGTAAGGATGATGCCTCCCCAAAATCCGAACCCGCCGCCGATCTTCGTTGCAAAGGTGTAGGCGATGTAGGTGCCAAGCATGTAGAGCGAGCCGTGCGCGATGTTCACGATCCGCGTGACGCCGAAGATCAGCGATAGTCCAACGGCGACCAGGAAGAGCCCGGACGCCGAAGCCAGCCCGTTCAGCGCCTGAAAAAGGAATGCGTCGAGGGACATGAGCGGGGCTTAGCACGTCATGAGGATGCGAGCGCAGCCTGCGGCCGCCGGGCAGGGCAGGAGCCGGACGGAACGGCGGCCGACGTCGCCGCGTCCGGCTCCATCATCGGGGCTGCGAGGAACTCACATCCCCGCTGGCCGAAGCTTCTTTACTTCGGCATCCGAGGGCAGCACGGCTGCGCCGTCGACATACTTGAAGTTCCTCATTGTGCCGCGGCCGCCTTTCATGGCGATCTCGCCGACCCAGGCGCCCATGGTCGATTGATGATCGCTGGCCCGGTAGACGATAGGCCCGGCCGGACTGTCGAGCTTCAGTCCGCGGAAGGCTGAGATCAGCTTCTCGGTGTCGGTCGAGCCGGCTTTCGCAATGCCAGCGGCGAGCGACTTGATCGTGATGTATCCGACGATCGAGCCGAGGCGCGGATAGTCGTTCCAGCGTTTTTGATACGCCGCGGCGAAGCCCTTGTGCTCCGGCGTATTGATCTCGTCCCAGGGATAGCCGGTGACGATCCAGCCGACCGGTGCTTCTTCCTTCAGCGGATCGAGATATTCGGGCTCGCCGGACAGGAGGCTCACGACCGTGCGGTTCTTGAACGTGCCGCGCGTCGTTCCTTCGCGCACGAGCTTGGCGAGGTCGGCGCCGAACAGCACGTTGAAGATGCCGTCCGGCTTCGCGTCGTCGATTGCCTGCACGACGGCGCCGGCGTCCACGCGACCGAGAGGCGGGGCTTGCTCGGTGACGAATTCCACGTCCGGCACCTTCGCCTTCATCATGTCCTTGAACCAGCCTGCGGCCGACTGACCATACTCGAAATTCGGATAGACGAGCGCCCAGCGCTTTTTCTTGCTCTCCACGGCATAGGGAATGAGCATCGCCACCTGCATGTAGGTCGAGGCGCGCAAGCGGAACGTATAGCGGTTGCCGTTCTGCCAGGTGATCTTGTCCGTCAGCGGCTCGGCGGCGAGGAAGAAGACTTGCCGCTTGCCGGCAAACTCGGTGACCGCGAGTCCGATGTGCGAGAGGAAGGTGCCGGTCAACATGGAGACGCCCTCGCGCGTCACGAGCTCTTCGGCGACGCGCACGGCATCGCCGGGATTGGCGCCGTCGTCGCGCGAAATCACTTCGAGCTTGCGTCCGAGCACGCCGCCCGCGGCGTTGATTTCCTCCACCGCAAGTTCCCAGCCCTTCTTGTAGGGATCGAGGAAAGCGGGCTGCGCCTTGTAGCTGTTTAATTCGCCGATCTTGATTGTCTGCTGCGCCGAGGCGCCGGTCGCCAGCAGGGCCCCGAGCGCGGTCAATGCCGCCACGCGGAACGAGCGGAATACAGTCATGTTCAACCTCCCATTTGGCCGCCGAGACTGAGCCATTCAGGCTCATTGTCAAGCAACGGTCGTGCCTGAATTTCGTGCAGCGCGCGAAGCTTACCTCTTGTCGCGGGCGCGATCCATCAGCGCCTTTTCCTGGCCGCCGTCGATCTCGATCATGGTCCCGTTGACGAAATGCATCAGCGGCGAGGCCAGCATGGCGACGAGATTGGCGACCTCCTCGACTTCCGCAATGCGGCCCATCGGGATCGAGGCCGGGGCGAGCTTGTCGGCCTCCTCGTAGGACAGCTTCATGTCGCGCGACATGGCCTTCACGAGGCCGCTCCAGCGCTCGGTGCGCACCGGGCCAGGGTTCACCGCGCAGAAGCTGATATTGTGCTTTCCATATTGGCCGGCGAGCGAGATCGTCAGGTTCTGCCCGGCGGCATTGGCCGCACCCGGCGCAATCTCCCAATAGGACGGCTTCACGCCGTCATTGCCGATCAAATTGACGACGCGCCCGCCGCCCTGCTTCACCATGATGGGCAACACGTAGCGAAGGCAGCGCACATAGCCCATGAATTTCAGTTGCAGCGCTTGCGCCCAATCGGCCTCGGACAAGTTCTCGATCACGCCGCCCGGCGCGGATCCCGCATTGTTGACCATGATGTCGACGCGTCCGAGGGCCTCGTGGCCTTTCGCCACGAAGTTTCGTGCGTCCTCGTCCTTGGTCAGGTCGGCGGGAATCGCAAAAATCTTTCGGCCGGTCGCCTTTGCTATCTCGGCCGCGGCAGCTTCGAGCGCATCCTTGCGCCGCGCGCAGATCGCGACATCCATGCCCTCCTGGGCGAAGACCCGCGCGATCCCTTTGCCAATGCCCTCGCTGCCGCCAGTCACGAGCGCGGTCTTGCCTTTCAACTGAAGGTCCATGATCTGCCCCTGTCCATGAAATCGCGCGCTGGTGGTGTTGGTGTGCGTTGCGCGCCCGCAAAAGGCTAGTAAAGTTGGCCGCCTGCCGCAAGTGAGAGCCTGAACCGTCTTTCAACTGCTGCCGTGGCGATCCGCTGTCGATAACGTGAGACTCCCCCTCGAACTCCTGGGTATTCCCAAAGAGGAGCAGACCTTTCGTGCCCGCGGATGGTTGGAGCGCCTGGGCCTCGCGCGGTTTGCCGAGGCCTATCCGCACGAACTCTCCGGCGGGATGCGACAGCGTGTGGCGATCGCGCGCGCTTTTGTTGTCCAGCCGAGCATTCTGCTCGCCGACGAAGCCTTCGGCCATCTCGACGAAGTCACCGCAGCGGAGCTGCGCGAAACCTTCGTCACCCTCGCACGCGAGTCCGGCGCGACCGCGATCCTCATCACCCATCAGCTCGAGGAAGCGATCGCGGTCGGCGATCGTATCCTTGTGTTCGGGCGATCGGCGGCGCTCTTGGCCGATATTCGGGTCGGTGATTGGCCTGCGCACGACTATGTCATGCTGCGCGAAAGCATCCAGTCGACCCTGCAAACCGACGCGCCCGACGCGCGCCTGCGCGATCGCGAGCGTTAGGCCTGAGCCGACACCTTTGCCGCCGGTCCGAGCGCCTCGACCGATTCTCCCGCGTCGAGAAAGGCGACGATCCGGCAGGGACAGCCTTCAAGTCCCTCGTAACGCCAGGGGAAAGCGCCGATCAGGCAGCGCCGGTTCAGCACCAGCTCGATGTCGCCGCCGATGTTTTCCGCATGCAGCAGCCCCTCTTGAAAAGCCCAATTATGGAAGGGGAAGATGTCGCTCACCACCCGGCGGCCCGACAGCCGATGCGTGTACTCGAATGTGCCGAATATTTCCGCCGGCGGCTTACCGAACTGTTTTGTGAATTGCGCGGCGATATCGGGCCGCATGTTGCGGATCGACGTGTTCATCGCGTGATCGCATGAGCCGGTGTCCATGCCCCACCACTTGATCTTTTTCTTCAGCATCCAGTGCAGCGTGTCGAGGTTCGGCCCTGGGTGGTAACAGAAGTATTTCACCAGATCCTGCTGTGGCTGCCCCTCGTAGTGACGATGCCAGCCAGTATGCAGAATGAGAATATCGCCGTCGCGGATGTCGGCGCCCGCGCTCTCGATCATCGCCGGCGTGATGATCGTCCAATCCTTGCAGTGCTTTGAGATGTCGACCACGACGCCGCGGTTCATCAGGTAGTCGAGCGGCAGGGACGCCATGTCGCCCTTGCGCCCGTCGGTGGCATGCATCGCCCCGTCGAAATGCGTGCCGACATGCAGCGCGGTCTCGATGCGCTGCGCCACGATCATCTGCGTCTGCAGGTTCTGCGCGTAATACATCTTGTTTCCGGCATAGCCGACCCAGCCGGGAGTATGGACATTCATGGTGTGAGACAGATCGACAACCCGCATCGTTTCCTCTCCCAAGGCTCGCATTGACAGCGGCGTTCCTGTTTTTGGTTGCGTCGTGCGTAATCCATCTGCGGGTTTCGATCAATCGTACGAGCTGTGCGTCCCAATGCCTCCGCGACGCCTAGCTCTCCGGCAGGCCTTTCTCGTGGCACACGCGGCGCCGATTGAGCGTCAGCGAACCGCATGTCGCTACTTATCCTGTGGTGACGTGCGTAGTGGCTTATTGTACATATCGGACAAACGCGTGAGCTCTCCATCCCGATGGCCGACCCAAAGACCCTGTCGATTCTCGGCGAGCTGGAAAAGAAGGTCCTCTGGCTGTCGAGCTGGACCATCCACCACGCGAACCACGTCCGCGAGAGCGTGGACGGGTTGAAGGTCGGCGGTCATCAGGCCTCCTCCGCCTCGCTCGCAACCATCATGACGGCGCTCTATTTCCACGTCCTCCGTCCGCAGGATCGGGTGGCGGTGAAGCCGCATGCAAGTCCGATCTATCATGCGATCCAATACCTCTTGGGCCGCCAGACCCGCGAGAAACTCGAAGGCTTTCGTGGCTTCAAGGGCGCGCAGAGCTATCCCTCGCGCACCAAGGACACCGACGATGTCGATTTCTCGACCGGCTCGGTCGGGCTCGGCGTCGCGCAGACACTCTTCTCGAGCCTCGTCCAGGATTACGTCCGTGCACATGGCTGGGGCGTTGATCGTCCCGAGGGACGCATGATCGCGTTGGTGGGCGATGCCGAGCTCGACGAAGGAAACATTTTCGAGGCCATTCTGGAGGGCTGGAAGCAGGGCCTGCGCAATTGCTGGTGGATCATCGATTACAATCGCCAGAGCCTCGATGCCGTGATCCGCGAGGGATTATGGGCGCGCTACGAAGCGCTGTTTCGCGAGTTCGGCTGGGAGGTGGTGATCCTGAAATACGGCTCGCTCCTGCAACAGGCCTTTCGCGAGGCGGGCGGCGAGCGGCTGCGCGAGTGGATCGATGGCTGCCCGAACCAGCTCTATTCCGCGCTCGTTTTCCAGGGCGGTGCAGCCTGGCGCAAGCGCCTGCTTGATGACATCGGCGATCAGGGGCCGGTCACGCGCCTGATCGAGCGGCGCTCGAACGAGGAGCTGACGCGGCTGATGACCAATCTCGCTGGCCACGACATGCCCTCCTTGCTCGAAGTTTTCGCGCGCGCCGACAACGACAAGCCGACCTGCTTCATCGCCTACACCATCAAGGGCTTCGGCCTGCCTTTCGCGGGCCACAAGGACAATCATGCAGGGCTGATGACGCCGGCGCAGATGGATGGGTTTCGCGCCTCCATGAAGGTGAGGTCCGGCCACGAATGGGACCGTTTCGAAGGGCTGAGCCTGCCGCCAGCGGAGCTGCAACTCTTTCTCGAATCCGTGCCTTTCGCGCGCCGCGGGAAGCAGCGTGGCCGGGCGGCCTCGGTCCCGGTGCCCGAAAGCCTCGTCGTTCCAGCGCAGCCGGTCACGTCCACGCAAGCCGGCTTCGGCGCGATCCTCAATGAGATCGGTCGCACGCAAACGCCGCTCGCTGAACGCGTCGTCACCACCTCGCCGGACGTGACGGTGTCAACCAATCTCGGTCCCTGGGTGAACCGCCGCGCGCTGTTCGCGCGCGAAGCGATGGCGGACGTCTTCAAGAGCGAGCGCATTCCCTCAACCTTCAACTGGGAGTTTTCGCCGAAGGGTCAGCATATCGAGCTCGGCATTGCCGAAATGAATTTGTTTCTGCTCCTCTCCGCGCTCGGCCTCTCGCACGCGATCAACGGCGTGCGCTTGCTCCCGATCGGCACGCTCTACGATCCGTTCATCGCACGCGGTCTCGATGCGTTGAACTATGCCTGTTACCAGGAGGCGCGCTTCATCCTGGTGGCCACGCCGTCCGGCATCACGCTGGCGCCGGAAGGCGGCGCGCACCAGTCGATCGGCGCGCCCTTGATCGGAATCGCGCAGGATGGGCTTGCCGCCTTCGAGCCGGCCTTTGTCGATGAGCTTGCGGTCATTCTCGCCTGGGCCTTCGCCTACATTCAAAAGGACGGCGAAGGCGAGCCGTCCGAGCGAAGCTGGCTGCGCGACGAGACCGGCGGATCGGTTTATCTGCGGCTCACGACCCGCCCGGTCGAGCAGCCCCGGCGCGAGATGTCTGCGGAGCTGCGCCAGGCCATCATCGACGGCGCCTATTGGATGCGGCCGCCCGGCCCGAACTGCCAGGTCGCGATTGCCTTCACAGGCGCCGTCGCGCCCGAAGCGATCCAGGCTGTCGGACTGATGGCCGAGGACCGGCGCGATGTCGGCCTGCTCGCGATCACCTCGGCTGATCGCCTGCAGGCCGGCTGGACGGCGGCGCAGCGCGCGCGCGAGCGCGGGCTCGTGCATGCGCGCTCGCATGTCGAACGGCTGCTCGCGGCGCTGCCCTCGCACACGGGGCTTGTTACCGTGCTTGATGCTCACCCGGCGACGCTCGCCTGGCTCGGCAGCGTCCATGGCCATCGCACCCGCGCGCTCGGCGTGGAACATTTCGGCCAGACCGGCACGATCCCGGACCTTTATCGTCACTACGGCATCGATGCGAATGCGATCGTCGCCGCGGCGCAAGCCATTTCACCCGGCAAGCCGATCCGGCACCTGCGTGTGCTCGGTCAGGATTGATCACCCGTGCCGGTATTGCCGCCGAAACACGAGATCACGATCGGCTTCGCCCATGTGGCCTATCAGATGGCGCAGCAGTTCGCGCTGCGGAACACGGGGCTGCACCACTTTGAGGTTCGCACGCGAGACGAGCTCGACCAGCGGATCGGCGAAGCCGACGTCCTGGTGGTGTCCGGCCTCTGGCGAAACGAGCTGATCGCGCGCACGCCAAAGCTGCGATTCATCCAGTCGATCAGCGCCGGGACCAATCAGTATTCGCGCGAGGCGTTGCGCGCTGCGGGCGTTCGGCTCGCCAGCGCCCAGGGAGCCAACGAGCACGCCGTCGCCGAGCATGCGATCGCTCTTATCCTGGCCTTCGCGCGGCAGCTCCATACCGCACGCGACAATCAGGCGCGCCGCCATTGGCGGGGAATGATTTCCGATCTCGGCCAACGCGAGGACGAACTCGGCGGCAAGACGCTGCTGATTGTCGGGCTCGGCCGCATCGGCTCGCGCCTTGCCGCGCACGCGCATGCATTCGGCATGCGGGTGATCGCGACAAAGCGTGACCCGGACATCGGCGCCAGTGCGGCCGATCTCGTCGTTCCGCAAGCGAAGCTGATGGACATCGCGCCGCAAGCAGACTTCATCGCGCTCACCTGTCCGCTCACCCCGGAGACCGAGCGGCTGGTCGACGCCCGCCTCCTTTCCATTATGAAGCCTCGCGCCGTCCTGATCAACGTGGCGCGCGGACGCGTGGTGGACGAGCCGGCCTTGATCGAGGCGCTTCACTCCGGACGCCTTGCTGGAGCGGCGCTCGACTGCACCTGGGACGAACCGCTTGCGCCCGATTCTCCCCTTTGGGACTTGGTCAACGTCATCATCACTCCGCACACGGCCGGCGAGACGCGGCGCTATGAAGACAACGTGCTTGACCTGATGATGGAGAACTTGAATCGCCTCTGGCGAGGCGAAACCCGGCTGCGGAACGAGATTGTGTGACCTGACAGGTCCGAGACCCGTCAGGACTTCCGCTTTGAAAGATGCCGTTTAATTTCGATGAGATTGTCGGGCGCGAGAGGTGCTTCCACCGCCGCCACGATGGGCGGAAACTGGAATGAAACCGGATCGGTCCAATGCGCCAAAGGCTTTGGCGGGCTGAACAGAAAACCTTGCACTTCGCTGCAGCCTTCGTGCCGCAAGAAGGCGAACTGCTCCGCAGTCTCGACGCCTTCGACCGTGACGTGGAGATCGAGCTCGCGCGCGAGGACGAAGATCGAACGCACGATCGCCGCCGTGCGCCGATGGTTAGGCAGATCGTTCGTGAAGATCCGATCGATCTTGATGCGTTCGAAATTCAGCCTCCGCAGGTTGCCGAGCGAGGTGTATCCCGAGCCGAAGTCATCCATGGCGACCTGAACGCCCAAGCCGCGCAAGCGCGCGAACATGCTTGCGGCCTGCTCGAAGTCGTTGATCAGGACGTCCTCCGTCACTTCGAGTTCGAGCCGTCGCGGGTCGAAGCCGGTCGATTGGATCAGGGCTCGCACTTGGTCAACCAGGTCCGAATTGATTTGTAGCGGCGACACGTTGACCGACACGCGAGTATCAGGCGGCCAATGGCTTGCAGCCGCGAGCGCCTGGCGCATGATGGTGTCGGTGACGGCGACGATCTGGCTTGTTTCCTCCGCAACGCGAATGAATTCATTGGGCGGCACGGACCCGAATTCCGGATGAAACCAGCGGGCGAGCGCTTCGAAGCCCGTCGCACGAAGGCTGGTTGCGCTCACGAGCGGCTGGAAGAACGCCTGAATCTCGCCGTTGGCGATTGCGGCCGGAAGCTGTTCGCTCAATGCGGCGCGACGCAGCCGGTCTTTGCCAAGTGCCTCTGTGAAGTGACGGCACCGCGCGCGTCCCTCGCTCTTGGCTTGGTTGAGTGCGAGATCCGCGTTTCTGAGCAATTCGTCGGAACTGGACGCGTCGTCCGGAAAGACGGCCAGACCGACCGACGCGCCGACCGTGAGGGTCACGTTCCCGACCGTAAAGGGTCGGTTGAGAAGCCGGCGCAACTGTTGACCCGTCAGGCGCGCTTCGCGCGGGTCGGTGATGTTCTCGCACAAGACAACGAACTCGTCGCCGCCGATCCGCACAATCAGCGTCCCGGCCGGAAGCTCATACTGCAACTTATCCGTGACCGCGCGAAGCACCGCGTCTCCGGTAACGTGGCCGTGCACGTCATTGGCTTCCTTGAAACGATCCAAGTCGATCCAGATGGCCGCGCATCGCTCGCCGGTCGCTTTTGCTCGCGCAAGAGCGTCCTCAAGTCTCGACCGAAGAACTTCTCGATTGGGCAATTTGGTGAGCGAATCGTGGTGGGCGAGAAAGGAAACGCGTTCCTGCGTCTCGTGCTGCTCATGCACGTCACGCATTTCAAGCAGCCGATGCTGCGCCCCGCCATAATGGAAATTCCGCGCTGTCACCTCGGCGATGATCTTGGCGCCGGTGGCGGAATGAAGGGTAACCTCCATGCGGACATCATCGGTCGACAACAACCGATAAATCGCATCCGCGTCGCGAACGAAGGTGCTGAGCATTGAGTCATGCATCTGTTCGACGGAAACCTCGAGCATGCGGCACAGGCTCTTGTTCACCGCAACGATCTGCATGCCGCTGCAGACCACGATGCCCTCATCGAGAACGTCGACCAGAGCTTCGAGGCGACCGACATCGGCAGCCGCGCGGCCGGCTCGGCGATGCAACCCGATCGTCACAGCCGCAAGGACAGCAAGGCACATGATCACCAAGGCGGCGATAGCCAGAGCCGTTGCAAAGTCCGACGCCGGCGCAGACGCCGAAGCAGCCCGGCCGGAGCTCGCCGCATAGGCCAGCGGCATCGTCGAAGGAATGGCGTATACTGCAACGATCGCTCCAGCCGACGCGCATAATCTCGCGGACGCCGCCTTTGCGTCACACAGGCGCACTCGGTTAGACCATGCAATCATCGCCGCCACCACGCTATCTCATCGTCATCGATGCGATTGCCACATCGATTAGACATGCCTGCGCTGGTCAAACCGCTAATTGGCACGGCAGACGGAGAACGAGGCTAACAAGCCGTAAAATCAGCGCATGCGGCTCGGGAAGCCTGGTCAACAAATTGCAAACGGACGCACCTCGTTAGCCTCGATTAACGATAGTTAGGCGGGATTCCATGCCGATTCCGGGCCGCGGGTTAACTCACCTTTCCTTTAATGTCTCTGCGTTAGAACGCTCGCGCGACAATCAAAGATGGTGAGGCCCTCGTGCACGTTGCTCTCAAGATACCTTGCGCATTGATCATCCTTTCGACGCAGGCGATGGCAGCGGACCTGACCATCGTCGGCACCGGCGATGGCATCGATGTGTTGCGCGCGGTTGGCGCGGCCTATTCGGCGACCAATCCGAAAACGAAAGTCATCGTGCCCCCGAGCATCCACTCGAGCGGTGGCATAGCCGCTGTCGGTTCCGAAAAGGCCGTGCTTGGCCGCATCGCGCGGGGCCTATCCGATACGGAAAAGGAAGCAGGCATCATTGCGGTGCCCGTCTTCCGTCTGCCTGCCGCGATCTATGCGCACCCGTCCGTGCGTGTGAGCGCACTCACGGCGCGGCAGCTTACGGACATCTATTCCGGCGCCATCACGAACTGGAAAGAGGTGGGCGGGCCCGATCTCCGCGTGAAGGTCGTGCGGCGCGAGGAGGTCGACAGCACCTACAACGTGCTGCGCAACACCATGCCGGGCTGGAAGGATCTTGTCATCACCGACAGGTCGAAGACGGCAACCACCACGCAGGACGGCGTCGAGACGGTTCAGTCGGTGCCGGGCGCTGTCGGCTTCGGCCCCTATATGAGCACGCTCGAGCAGGGTCTGATCGTATTCCGGATTGATGGCAAGCATCCAAGAGACCGCGATTATCCGAGCGCGGTTCTGCTGTCGCTCATCTACAAAGAGAGCACAGTGACCCCGGAGGCTCGGAGCTTCATTGCCTACATGAAGAGCGACCGGGCGAAGGCATTGTTGTTGAGCCTCGGTGCGGTTCCGATCGAGAAGTAGAGGAGCGCCCCATTGCAGCGGCTTTCGTCACTCGCTACGCAGCTCGTCGTCGTCGTCGTCGCTGCAGCAACGATCGCTTTTTGCGGGGTGTTCGCGCTTACTGTTGTCCGTCTCAACCATGGCCTCGATCGACAGGCGACGGAACTCGGGCGCCTGTCGGAGGACAAACTCAGACAGAAGTTGGATGGCGAAGCCCGCTTGGCGCGATCGAGACTCGAGCAGCTTTTCGCAAGCAGTGCGCAGCGGCTCGATGCGATCGCGCAACGCGCGGACATCATAAAGGCCGTTGCGACCGGAAACAGCATCACCATCAGTGATCTTCTCGGTCCCGCCGCACGCTCCGCCGGCTTGGATGGCATTCTTGTCGTCGACGCGAAGCTCGGCGTTCTGGGGGCCGACCGCGAGGCGATGAACGCAGCGTCTCCCGCGCGCGGCAACTTCATCGACATTCTGGCGACGAGCAAGGCGCTGGCCTCGCATCCGATTGCAGGCGAACTGCGGGAGCTGTTGACCGAGAACGATCGCAAGCGGCGGACGGTGCTTCGGCGTGTGGTACAACTCGACGATTCGCTCGCTGGCGCGATCGGTGCGATCAAGCCGGCTCTTATGAGTTTTCTCCTCGTCGAGCCGATCTTCGACGATTTCGGTGACGTGTTCGCCGCGTTTGTCGCGCATCGGTCCTTGCGCATGAACGAGGAGCGGCTCGAGGAGTTTTCGTATCTCGAGGGTGCGGGATTGGTCGTGCTCGCGGGCGACCAGCCGATTTCCTTCGCGGGTATCGAAGGTAGTCCTCCTTCGGTTGTGGAAGTGTCAAACTCGAGCAACTTGAAATCGACCGACGACCGATTTTGGTCGCGTTGCACGTCCCTGTTTGAGGCATGGAGAATGTGCGCGCTTGCTCCGCAATCCGAACTGCACTCGCTCCGCGACGAAATGGTTCGCATCGGTGAAACCGAAGGTCGCGCCCTGGCTGCTTGGCTCGTAATCGGGGCCGCAGTATCGACGGCTTCGTTTGCCCTTATCGCTTTCCTCGTTTCGCTTCGGATCAGTCGGCCCCTGGCCAAGATCACTCAAGCCGTCCGGGCGGTTGCACGCGGAGACTGGAAGTCGGACGTCACCGGGGCCGAACGCAAGGATGAGGTCGGCGATATCGCGCGTGCGGTCATTATGCTGCAGCACTCCCTCGAAGAACGCGACCGCCTACGCTCGGACGTCGCTCAGGCGGAGGAAACCAAGAAGCGACGTGAAATGCTCGAGGGCGCGATCAGACGTTTCGATCGTATGATGCGCTCCGTGTTGTTGAGCGTGAGCGATTCAGTTGAAACCATGGACGAGACGGCGCGCGAATTGGCGCGCACATCCATTGTTGCGGAAGGGGAAGCCGCCGAGGCGGCGTTCGTGTCCGATCATACGGTGTCGAACGTGGCCAGTCTCCGGGAAACGACAGAGCAGTTGAGCGCGTCCATGGCTGAAACGGCCGCACGGGTCCGGCAGACCGCGGAAGTGTTGAGCGCGAGCACGGCCATTGCGGAAAAGACGTCCGCCAAGGCAAAAAGCCTGGCCGAAGGGATGCATGAGGCGGAGTCGATGCTTCGTTCCATCCAGGAGATTGCCGCTAAGGCGAACGCCCTGGCATTGCAAGTGTCGGTCATAGCCGGCCGCAAGAGTCGGATCGGCAGCTCGATCCAAACGGTCTGCTCGGAGATCAAGGACCTGGCTGACAAAGTGAGCGCCGCCAATGATGCAATCATACGCCGGGTTCAGGAATGCCGAGGCGCCACGGATGAAACGGTTGGCGCTGTCGCCAACATCACACAGAAGCTCGACCTCGTGCTGCAGCAGACGAGAGTCATCGCGCTCGCAATAGACCGTCAGGACGCGACCACGCGAGAGATCGTGACGAGCATGGCGTCAGCGGCCAACGGGACGATGAATGTGTCCTCGAGTGTTGATCGTCTCCAGGTGACACTCGAGGAGGCGCGCAATGCTTCGACGAAGGTCATCGCCAAGGCGACCGACATGGCGGACGAAGCGCATCGTCTCGATTCAACGGTGAAAAGCTTCTTGCGCGAAGTGACCGCTTAGTGCGTTAGTCCGAAAGGGATCTCTTTTTCGGAAAAGGCTGCGCGCAAATCAAATTGCCGGCAAGCAGGCCCGATCAAAGCTAAACCCATTCCGCTCGAAGACCGCGTGCCTCAATTGCTGGCCGACGTGTGCCGCCGCTGTCCGGTCAAAGCGGCAGCGGATGGGCTTGGCGTGCTCACGATCCGGTCCGCTTGGATCGAGCGCAGCGCGGGAGAAAGGGCAGGGGAGCGCACCCCGACGGCCGCTCGCGCCTCACGCGCCGGCGACTGCAGCATCCGCATCACCCGGTCGATCAAGGAGAGCGACTGCGTCCCGGGCAGAAAAGGATCGGCGTAACACCGTGTCGCAGTCGCCAATGCCTTGCGCTTGACCGCGTTCACAAGTCCGCTGGGCCCGGCAACATACACCGTGTCCTCGAGACCGAGCGAGGGCAGGTAGTGGGTGGGGCGGCCACGTCGTACCGGCCAGACCACATCGCGCTCCGACGTGCCGATCACGTCACGCACGCCGTCCTGCACCAGCCAGTCGAGCGCCGGCCGCATGTAGAGTTCGTGCAGATCCCTTGCGCCAGCCAGCACGATGAGATCACGGTGCCGTTGGCTCGTCCTCGCTGCATGGGCAAGCGACCAGATTGGGGCCCAGCCAGTCCCGCCGGCGACGAGGACGACCGGCCCCTCACCGTCGCGCAGGAACGCGTGTCCGAAGGGGCCTCGCACTTGGACGCGGTGTCCGGGCTGGATCGTTGCGCCGACTTGCGAGGACACCACGCCTCCCGGAAGCCGCCCGACATGGAACACAAGTTCGCCGGGCCGCATCGTTCCGTCCAAACGAAGGCTCGGACTGTAATCCCGCGCTGGAAAGCCTGCGAACTTGACGCTCGCATACTGCCCGGGACGATATTCGAAGCCTGTTGTCAACTCGACAACGACCTCCAGAACATCGGGTGAGAGGTGGGTGATGCCGCTCACCACACCGGTGCGCTTCGTCATCGCGGGAATCTCTTCGAACTCGATTTCCGCATCGCCGGCAACGGTGGCCTGACAGGCGAGCACGGTCCGCCCCTCCGCCGTGCCCTGATCATCGACGCTCCCGCGCACCACGGTCACACGGCACGTATCGCATTGGCCCGAGCAGCAATCGTGCGGAATGACCGTCCAGCCGCCGAGGCCCGCATCGACCAGGGTTTCGCCGATCCCGGCCTCAACGCTTCGGCCGTTGATCACGAGATTGCACGATCTACTCATGGGCGTCCGACCTCCTACTCATGGGCGTCCGACCTCGACCCGCACCGGCATGTCATTGCTCATTCCTTGACGACGACGCGCACGGCGCGCGCGTGGCGAGTGTGTCGGACCTGCGTGTGGTCGAATACGGAAACCCACATGTAAAGGTCCTTGCCCGTGATGAAGTCCTTGTCGAACTGGCTGCCCGTCCGCAGGTCGCGGCTCGTCTCGAGGTGCCAGTGCCCGGCCTTCCAGCGCGCTGCCCCACGAATATGCGCGCGGTCGCCTTCGTAAGGGCCGATGATGAGAACGCCCGGCAAGACGGTGCCGACCGGAATGGTGGCATCGACGTCGGCGGAGTAGGGCACCGTTTCGGCTTCCGTCATCCACCAGCGCGCGTTCTCGTCATCGTTTGAGTCCGGATCGAGATCAAAGCGGCCAAGCGCTGCCAGGGTGGCGCGCCAATCCTTCGGCAGCCGGTTGAGTTGCACCGGTCCTCGATAGCCGCCCGGCGGCTCGCTCTTGTAGTTGTAGGAGTAGAAGGCGCGCCCGGGATCGTTCCAGTAGCCGGCTTGATATCGTGCCGTGCTCGCCTTTTCGTTCGGCGTAGGATCGCGCGGCGGACCGAAATACTGGTCGTCGACGTAACCCAGATGCCCACCGCGCGACGCCTTCCACTGCCACAAGTCCATGAAGCTGCCGTCGGTTGTGTAATGCAGTCCGCGACCGTGGAACGACTTTGGCTTGCCGTGCAGGGGGTCGGGACCGAGATAGGTCGAGCCGGAACCGCCCAGATGAGGCACGTCCGCGAACAGCACCGCGAATTTGTCCTCGTAGAACGTATTCACGTCGGCAAGATCGGCATTGTCGTGCAGCAGGTGCCAGCCATCCGCCTTCTTGATCGTGGGAACGCGGCGCATCGAGCGCGTCGGGTCTTCCCACTTGAACGCAAAGTAGACCTTCGTGCCGTCGTGCACCGCTCGGGCCTCCACCATGGATTCGCCCGTGCCGCCGAGCCCGACGCCCTGCTGGGTCGGGATACGGACGACGCTTGCGCGCGCCCAGACGGCGTCATCGAGCACGCCGTCGAGCTTCGGCGGCGCATTCACCCGCGCGATCACCAGCGTGTCGCGCGTGCTCCAATCGGCCGCCGCGATGGCGCCCGCGAGCGCAACACCGCCGAGAACGCCGATCAAGAGCGGCTTCGGCTGTGCCGCGCGCGTGAGTATGAGCCTGGCCGGACGGAACACGCGCAGGAGCTGCTGCCATCCGCCATACGCGTAGTGCGAGACGAGGTGGGCAAAGACATAGCCGATCGAGATGAACGCTGCGGTTGAATGGATTGTGACCCACCAGCCACCGTAGCCGAGATAGAGGACGACGCCGGTTCCGGTGAGAACAACCACGAGTCCGTAAAGCGCCCAGTGAAGCACCACGTTGAGCGCGCCGAATTTCAGCTTGCTGGCGGTCGGGAGAACGAACACCCGCGTCTTCTTCAGCGCAACGCGCCGCGCAAGCCCGCTTCGCCGCATGAAAAGAAGGTAAGCCGACCCGCACAGGAAGAGGCACAGCCCGGCCAGGAAATGCCAGGTCCAGATCTCACCTTCGGGGAGAATGGGAGAAAGCCACTTCGAGACGACGGCGGTCGGGGCGTCTGCCGCAATTCGCAAGCCTGTAAAGAGGCTGACGAGGAACGTGCTGGCGGTAGCCCAATGGAGGAAAAGCGTGCCGCCATCGGTTCGGGGTGGACCCGGCCGCCTTTCGGGCGGCAGCTCCTGCCGGGGCTGGATGGTGCCGGCTGATCGCTTGCGGCCAAAGTACCCGCGCCACCCACGGTCAACCGACTGACCGTCCCGGGCGTGAATAGCGTCAAGCAAGTCCGGCCTCCGTCCTGAACCCATAGGAGGAGGCGGTTCCACGCCGCGGAACGTGGCCTGTCAGACTGGCCCCCTCAGGTTAATGAAGCTTAACGCGAACAGGAGGTATGTGAAGAAAATAGCCAAAATACCGTTAACCGCGCTCAGGAAACGTAAACCATGATCAGAAAGCCCCGACAATGCCGCCCCCTTTCGCAACCCCGGTCCATCTTATGTAAGAATAAGTTTCCTGGCGAGCCGGCGCAGCCGCATCGGTCTTGCACCCTTGCAATGGAATTGCGTGCCGGTCGGATTCCGTAGACAGTCCGGGAGGGGCGATGCCGGGCTGGATCGGGCGGCGAGACATCTGGCGACAGACGGGCGTGCTCGCGGCCAATTTGAACCGTTCTTCATGTGCCTGCGACCAATTGATGAGCCGACCGTCCGGCGATGCAGACAACCACTGACGAAGCACTGATCGGGCGGATTGCGGCGGGCGACAAGCTCGCGATGCAGGTCCTGTATGCGCGTCACCATGTGCGTGCCTACCGGTTCATCTTGCGCCTCGTCGGCGATCCGACCAAGGCGGAAGATCTGGTCAGCGAAGTGTTCCTCGACGTCTGGCGTCAGGCGCACAAGTTCGAGGCGCGCTCGCAGGTGACGACCTGGTTGCTTGCGATTGCTCGCTTCAAGGCGCTCTCGGCGCTCAGGCGACGGAAGGAAGAGGGATTGGATGATGAGGAAGCCGCGGCGATAGAGGATACGGCGGACGATCCTGAGGCCGCGGTGCAGAAGAAGGACAAGAGCGAAATCCTGCGCAAGTGTTTGACCGCGCTGTCGCCGGATCACCGGGAAATCATCGATCTTGTATACTACCACGAGAAATCGGTCGAGGAAGTGGCCGAGATTGTCGGGATACCTGAGAACACCGTCAAGACGCGAATGTTCTATGCGCGGAAGAAGCTATCCGAGCTGCTGAAAGCGGCGGGAGTGGATCGAGGTTGGCCATGACGATGAAAGACCCGACAAAAGAGCCGCAGGAAATCGAGGCGCTGTTGCCCTGGCATGCTGCCGGCACGCTCTCGCGCAAAGATGCGGCGCGCGTAGATCTGGCGCTCTCGGAGGATGCCGATTTTGCGCGCCAGTTTTCGCTGATCCGGGAAGAGGTCGATGAGACGATCCGCCTTAACGAAAAGCTTGGCGCCCCGTCGCCGCATGCGATGGAAAAACTGATGGCCGCCGTGGATGCGGAACCGGCCCGCCGCAAATCTTTGTCGATTAATCCCGGCCGTTGGCTCGCCCTGCGGCTATCGAGCTTGAGCCCGCGCACGCTGGCCTGGTCCGCGGCGGCGGGCGCGCTCGCGATTGCGCTGCAGGCGGGATTGCTGCTCGGCGTTTTCGTCAGCGAGCGCGAGGCGACGTTCCAGACCGCATCGGCTCCGCAGCAAACCGCGCCGCTGCAAGGCACGTATGCGATGATCGCCTTCGCGCCGCAGGCGACAGCCGCGGAGATCACGCGCTTCCTCGATACGAATAGGTTATCGCTCGTCGAAGGCCCGCGCGCGGGCGGCCTCTTCAGAGTTCGCCTGGCGGAGACAAAGCTCCCGCAAGACGAAGTCAGCCGGATCCTGAAACGGCTGCAGGATCAGGCGAACATCATTCGCTTCGCCGCACCGGTAGAGTAGAATTTCGAAAGTCGAAGTTCGTGGGCCCGAAGGGAGATTCATCGTGAGCATTCGAAGCCGCCGATGGACCATGATGCGGGGTGCTGCGATCGCGGCCGCCGCGGCGCTGCTGGCGACGGCTGCGTCGGCGCAGTCGCTTAATCATCAGATGCGCGCTCCGAGCGTCAACACAACCCGCGTGCCGACGGGCGATGGCATCCGCCAGCCCCCGCGTCCGCGCGGTCCCGGCTGGGGCGGGATCGGTGCCGGCATCGCGATCGGCGTTGCGCCCGCGATCGGATCGGCCATCGCGAACCCGGGGCCCCCTCATTCGCACATTGTCACCGACGACAACGATGATCCCTTGCCTGGCCAGCCGCGGCGCACGCCAACGCAAGGCAATCGAGGCGGGCAGGGCAATCGGCAAGGGTTCAGCCCGCCCCCGCCCAGCGAACGCCGTTTCGTGCCGAACGAGGTGATCCTCGAGATCGCCGCGAACGTGCCTGATGCGACGCTCGAGGCGCTCGCGCGGCAAAATCGACTCACGCGGCTCGAGTCGCATACGTTCGCGCTGACCGGCCGCAAGCTTTTCCGCTGGCGCATCAACGACAATCGACCGGTCGCTTCCGTCATTCGCTCGCTTTCGGACCAACGCATTGCGGCGGCGCAGCCGAACTACCTCTACGCGCTGCAACAGCAGAGCGACGAAAGAGCGTCCGGCGATGCGGCTCAATACACCCTGGCGAAGCTTCGCGTGCCCGAAGCGCATCGCGTGGCGACCGGCGAGAACGTACTCGTCGCGGTGATCGATTCCGCTATCGATGAGTCGCACCCTGATCTCGTCGGGGCGGTGGCGGACCGCCTGGATCTCCTGGGCGGAAGCGACGAACCGCATCCGCATGGAACGGGCGTCGCCGGTGCGATTGCCTCACGCGGCAAGCTGACGGGTGTTGCCCCGCGCGTTCGCATTCTTGCGGTGCGCGCCTTCGGGCCATCCGCGCGCGGAGGAGAGGGCACCACGTTCCATATATTGCGCGGCCTCGATTGGGCGTATTCGCAAGGCGCACGGGTAATGAACATGAGTTTCGCCGGTCCGGCCGATCCGGCCTTGCAGCGCACGCTGGCGGCGGCGCGGCAGAAGGGGATCGTGCTGGTTGCGGCAGCCGGAAACGCAGGGCCGAAATCGCCGCCGCTCTTTCCGGCGGCCGATCCCAATGTCATCGCGGTCACTGCAACGGACACCGAAGACAAGGTTTTCATACAGGCAAACCGCGGCAATCACATCGCCGTCGCGGCTCCGGGAGTCGACATTCTGATTCCTGCGCCCAACCGCAGCTATCAGATATCATCCGGGACGTCGGTTGCGGCGGCGCATGTGAGTGGCGTCGTCGCGCTGATGATGGAGCGGAATGCCAAACTGGACCCGGACAGCGTGCGCAAAATCCTGATGGCGACAGCAAAAGGTTTGGGGCCCAAGAGGCGCGATCCGGATTTCGGCGCTGGGCTCGCAGATGCCTATGAGGCGGCCAGATCCGCGGAGCCCCGCACGGCCGATCGTTCGAGCACGGCCGTGCCGAGCCGTTGAACTCCCTGATCCGTAGCACTGCGCCGGTCACGATCGGTTCCGCGCGCAACCGCCGCAGCCTTTTGGCGCTCATCCGACCAGATTGAGCCTGGGGAGGGCTAGACGCTGTCTCCCAGTAATGCGAAATAGCCGGAACAATAATACCTGAGGGAAACGCTGCTGGATGTCTGAGACCGTCCTCGAAACCGAGGACCTCACGAAGGAATTCGCCGGCTTCGTGGCGGTCAATAATGTGAATCTGCGCGTGCAGCGCGGCACCATTCATGCCCTGATCGGCCCAAACGGCGCCGGCAAGACGACCTGCTTCAATCTCCTGACCAAATTCCTTAATCCGACGCGCGGCCGCATTCTCTACAAAGGTAACGACATCACGGCGATGCGGCCGGCGGATGTGGCGCGCCTCGGCCTCGTGCGCTCGTTTCAGATCTCGGCGGTGTTTCCGCATCTGACGGTGCTTGAGAACGTGCGTATCGCGCTTCAGCGCAAGCGCGGCGGTTCTTACGATTTCTGGCGCTCGAAATCCGTCCTCGACACGCTCAACGATCGTGCGATGGCGCTGATCACGGACGTCGGACTCGCCCGCTACGCCCACATTACGGCCGTGGAGCTGCCCTATGGACGCAAACGCGCCCTGGAGCTCGCGACCACCCTCGCGCTCGATCCCGAAATGCTGCTGCTTGATGAGCCCACGGCCGGGATGGGCCATGAGGATATCGACCGCATCACCGAACTGATCAAGGGATCATCCGCCGGCCGCACAGTTCTGATGGTCGAGCACAATCTGAGCGTCGTCTCGAAGCTATCCGACACGATTACCGTGCTCACCCGCGGCCGCATCCTGGCCGAGGGGGACTATAAGAGCGTATCCGGCAACCCCGAGGTACGCGAGGCCTACATGGGGGTCGGCGATGAATGAGAGAGCGCGCATCGAGCCGATCCTCGCCGTGGAGGACCTGCAAGCCTGGTATGGCGAGTCCCACATCCTGCACGGCGTGAATTTCCAGGTTTATCCCGGTGAGGTGGTGACGCTCCTGGGCCGCAACGGCGCCGGCAAGACCACCACGCTCAAGTCGGTTATGGGTATCCTACCGCAGCGCACGGGCTCGGTGCGGCTGGACGGACGCCAGACGATATCCCTGCCGTCGAATGCCATCGCACGCCTTGGCATCGCATTCTGCCCGGAAGAGCGGGGCATCTTCGCGAGCCTCAGCGTCGAGGAGAACCTGCTGCTGCCGCCACAAGTGCGGCCCGGCGGTCTTTCGCTGGACAGGATTTTCGAGCTCTTTCCCAACCTCAAGGAACGGCTTGGATCGAGCCAGGGGACGAAGCTCTCCGGCGGCGAACAGCAGATGTTGGCCATCGGCCGCATCCTGCGGACTGGGGCCCGGCTGCTGCTCCTCGATGAGCCGACCGAAGGGCTGGCCCCGGTCATCATCCGCCAGATCGGCAAGACCATCCGGTCGCTCAAGGCGCAAGGATTTACTATACTGCTGGTCGAGCAGAATTTCCGGTTCGCCTCGACCGTCGCAGACCGGTATTACATCATGGAACACGGCCGCGTGGTCGAGGGTTTCGCAAATGCGGAACTCAATGCCAAGCTTGATACGCTGCACGAGTACCTAGGCGTGTAAGCGAGCAACGAGCCTCACAAGGGAGAAAGCGCAAATGAAACTGCTGCGTAACCTGACCGTCGCGGTCGCTGCCCTCGCCGGCAACGCCGCCTACGCCCAGTACACCGATGGGGTGATCCGGATCGGGGTCATGAACGACATGTCGGGCGTCTATGCCGACGTCTCCGGCCCCGGCGCGGTTGCCGCCGCGCGCATGGCGGTCGAGGATTTTGGCGCCGCCGCCAAGGGCATGAAGGTCGAGATCGTCGGCGCCGATCATCAGAACAAACCGGACGTCGGATCAAACATCGTCCGAACCTGGATCGACGTCGACAAGGTCGACGTGATCGTCGACGTGCCGACATCCTCGGTCGCCCTCGCCGTCAACAACATCGTGAGGGACAAGAACAAGGTATTTCTGGTATCGGGCGCGGCGACATCCGATTTGACGGGTCCGGCCTGTTCGCCGAACACGATCCATTGGACGTATGACACTTGGGCGCTCGCCAACGGCACCGGCAAGGCCATTGTCGATACCGGCGGCAAGACCTGGTTCTTCCTCACCGCCGACTACGCTTTCGGCCATGCGCTCGAGCGCGACACGGCAGCGGTCGTTGAAAAGAACGGCGGCAAGGTCGTGGGTCGCGTCCGCCATCCGTTCCCGGGCACCGATTTCTCCTCGTTCCTCCTGCAGGCGCAAGCCTCGAAGGCGCAGATCGTCGGACTTGCCAATGCCGGCGGCGACACCATCAACTCGATCAAGCAGGCGTCCGAGTTCGGTCTCGTCCGCGGGGGACAGAACCTCGCCGGGCTGCTCGTCTTCATCACCGATATTCATGCGCTCGGGCTGAATGTTGCGCAGGGCCTGATCTTCACCGAGTCCTTTTATTGGGATCTCAATGACGCCACCCGCGCCTTCGCCAAGCGGTTTGCGCCGCAGTTCAAGGGCAACATGCCGACCATGGTGCAAGCCGGCGTGTACTCTGCCGTGCTGCATTATTTGAAGGCGGTCGAAGCGCTCAAGAGCGACGGCGACGGCAAAGCCGTGGTCGCCAAGATGAAAGAGATGCCGACTGACGATCCGCTGTTCGGCAAGGGCACCATTCGCGCCGACGGACGCAAGATTCACGACATGTATCTTCTCGAGGTCAAGAAGCCTTCCGAGTCGAAAGGACCCTGGGACTACATGAAGGTGCGCGCCAAAATTCCGTCCGATCAGGCGTTCCGTCCGCTCCGGGAGGGCAATTGTCCGCTGGTGAGCGGCTGATCGATCTGACCCTCATTCTGAGAAGGATGAGTGCGTAGCGTGGGCAAAGGCGTGCAAAGCGCCGTGCCCACGTTTGCAATCCGAGCAAGTGCACGGTGGGTGCTTCGTTCGACCACCCTCCATTGAACGGAGACGGTTACCGGGGTTCTCTAACGCATGATCGAAATCTTCGGAATTCCGTCGCAAGCGCTGTTCGGCCAGCTTCTGCTCGGGCTGATCAACGGTTCGTTCTATGCGCTGCTCAGCCTGGGGCTTGCGGTGATCTTCGGCATGCTGAATATCATCAACTTCACGCATGGCGCCCAGTATATGATGGGCGCCTTCGTCGCGTTCTTCCTTCTTGAATATGGCATCGGTTACTGGTGGGCCTTGATCCTCGCCCCGATCATTGTCGGCTTCACCGGCGTCGTGATCGAGCGGCTGATGCTGAAACAGCTCTACCACCTCGATCATCTCTACGGGCTGCTCCTCACCTTCGGCCTCGCGCTGATTATCCAGGGCATCTTCCGCTACTATTACGGCTCATCCGGCTTGCCCTACCGCATGCCCGAGGCGCTGACCGGCGGACAAAACCTCGGTTTCATGTTCCTGCCGAACTACCGCGCCTGGGTGATTGTCTTCTCGCTCGTGGTCTGCCTCACGACGTGGTTCGTGATCGAGCGCACCCGGCTCGGCGCATACTTGCGCGCCGCGACCGAAAACCCGACGCTTGTCCGCGCCTTCGGCATCAACGTCCCGCGCATGATCACGCTGACCTACGGTTTCGGCGTCGGGCTTGCGGCTCTCGCCGGCGTCATGGCTGCGCCGATTTACAACGTGAACCCGCTGATGGGCGCCGACCTGATCATCGTCGTGTTCGCCGTGGTGGTGATCGGCGGCATGGGCTCGATCATGGGTGCGATCGTTACGGGTTTTGGCCTTGGCATCATCGAGGGGCTCACGAAGGTCTTTTTCCCGGAAGCGTCGAACACGGTGATCTTCATCGTCATGGCCATTGTGCTTCTCATCCGGCCCGCGGGCCTGTTCGGACGGACGGCATGACATGGAACGGGTAGCGGAAACCCCTCTCGGCCACGAGCGCAAGATCTCTACCCGCAGCGAGACCTATGCCTTCGTCGCAATGGTGGTGGTGCTGATGATTGCACCAGCCTTTATCTACCCTGTGTTCCTAATGAAAGCGTTGTGCTTTGCGCTCTTTGCTTGCGCGTTCAATCTCCTGATCGGCTATGTTGGGCTGCTGTCGTTCGGCCACGCGCTGTTCTTTGGCTGGGCCGCCTATTTCGGTGCGTATGCCGCGAAAGCCTGGGGTTTTCCGCCGGAGCTTGCGATCATCACCGGGGCATTGGGCGCGGCGGGGCTCGGGCTTGTCGCTGGCGCGCTCGCAATCCGCCGCCAAGGAATCTACTTCGCGATGATTACGCTGGCGCTGGCGCAGATGATGTATTTCTTCGCGTTGCAGGCGCCCTTCACCGGCGGCGAGGACGGCATCCAGGCCGTGCCGCGCGGACGACTCTTTGGCCTGATCGATCTCGGCAACCAGATGAACATGTACTGGACGGTGCTCGCGATCTTTCTTGTGTGTTTTGTGTTTATCTATCGCATCATCCACTCGCCTTTTGGCGAGGTCCTGAAAGCGATCCGCGAGAACGAGCAGCGTGCGATCTCGCTTGGCTATAAAACCGATCGCTATAAGCTGATCGCCTTCGTGCTCTCCGCCGCGTTGTCAGGCGTCGCCGGGGCCACCAAGGCGATCGTCTTCCAGCTCGCCTCGCTCACCGATGTGCATTGGACGATGTCCGGCGAAGTGGTCCTGATGACCCTTGTCGGCGGGCTGGGCACGGTGTTCGGACCGGCGTTCGGCGCCTTCGTCATCATTGCCATGCAGAATTATCTCGCCGAGTTCGGGCAGTGGGTGGGCGTGATCCAGGGTGTGATCTTTGTCTTTGTCGTGCTTCTGTTCCGGCGCGGCGTCATCGGAGAGCTTGCACACCGGTTGCACATCAGGCTCTGAGCGCGGTACAGGGAACTGGTGTTTGGTTCCCGTCGGACTCAACTCTTCCCGCTATCCACAGAGACGAGCGAAATGCGCATGCGTAGCATCGCGCAACGCGCCCGCCTGTGAGAGGATCGCTGCCACGAATCATCGTCGATAAGAAACCGCGGCGTTGCGTATCGTACCAGGGCGTTGTCATGACAGAACAAGGTGCGCATCGCATGTCCGTCGAACTATCAAGGAAATGGTATGCGCTTGCCGTGCAACGGCGGGACCACTTGGCTGATCTCTATCACAGCGGCCGCTGGCGGCGGTATTTCACCGAACAGGAATTTCTTGCGCTGATGCGCGATACCGTCAAGTCGGTCGAGAACTGGGCCGCCTTGGCCTTTCCGAACGGCGTTCCAGCGAATGATCAGGGCAGCCCGCGGCACCCGTCGGGCTTTGTTCCGGGACGGGGCCACGCCGCCTGACGTGCACGGTGCCCTGTTCGGCTGCCACAATCTGTGTCATGGGTGCCTGCGGCACTCGACGCGCCGCGGGTGTTCGTGCAGGTCTGGCAAACTCCTCAAACCATGGTTCGCTGCCTAGCAACGCTGCTGTTTGCTGTTTTCGTCACGCCGGCTTTGTCCGCAGAGGGGTCCGCGGTCCGGCGTGGGGAAGCATTATTCATCAAACACTGTGGCGCGTGCCATGCGGCCGGTCGCGCCGGACCCAGTCCGCAGCGGGCTGCCATTCCGCTTCGGATGCTGGGGACACGCTACCCGGTCGAGACGCTCGAGGAGGCCTGGCTGAGGGGCTGATTACCGGGCACCCTGACATGCCTGAATTCTCTTTCACCCCAGCCGAGGTCGGCGCGGCCATCGCATACCTGAAGGTCATTCAGACGAAATAGGGCAACTTCTCCCCTTGTGACGGAATTGACACGTAAGAAGTGCGCAAGGAGATGCACGTGTCCCCCAACTCCGCCAATGTCGAACGTGTCCTACTCGATTGGCTGGAGGCACAGGGCGACGCCATGGTGGAACTGCTCGAAGAGCTGGTGAATATCGACAGCGGCAGCAGGCATAAATCCGGCGTCGACCTGGTCGGCGCGCGCCTGCGCGGTTTTCTCGATACCCACGACCTTCCATGCGAGATCTTGCGTCATAGGCGCTATGGCGACGCGTTTCGTTGCGGCCCGACAGCCGGGGAGGGAAAACCCGTGATCCTGCTTGGCCATCGCGACACCGTGTTTCCGCGAGGCGAGGCATCGCGCCGCCCCTTCTTCATCAAGGAGGGGCGGGCCTATGGGCCCGGGGTCGCCGATATGAAGGGCGGTCTGGTCATGAACGCCTTCGTGCTCGCTGGATTCGCCAAGTTCGGCTCGCCGGTGCCCGTCGCGGCGCTGTACACCGGCGATGAGGAAATCGGCTCGCCTTTCTCGCGGCCGATCATCGAGGAAGAGGCGCGCCGCGCGCGCGCGGTCTTCAACGCCGAGCCTGGCCGCCCTTCGGGTGCAGTCGTGACCGGTCGCAAGGGCGGCATGTTCATGCGCCTCGACGTGGTGGGCAAGGCGGCCCATGCCGGTGCGAACTTCGACCAGGGCATCAGTGCGATCGAGGAGATGGCACGCAAAATTGTGGCGCTGCACGCATTGAGCGACCGTGACCGAGGACTGACGGTCAATATCGGCACCGTATCCGGCGGACTGACGGTCAATACGATTGCGCCGCATGCCTTTGCGGAAATCGATTTGCGCTTCATCCGCCCGGAAGATCGGGACGAGGCCATGCGGGAGATCCGCGCGATCGTTGCGCAAGCTTCCGTCCCCGGCACCCGCGCCACGTTGGATGTAGGAAGCGAGTTCTTCCCGCTGGTGGAATCGGAGGCCGGGATGCGGCTTTACCGCCACTATGCCGCATGCGGTCACGAGCTTGGATTTGAGATTGCGAACGAATTCACCGGCGGCTGTGCGGATTCAGGCTTCACCGCTGCGGTTGGCGCCCCGACGCTCTGCGCCACTGGCCCGGTCGGTGGCCGCGCGCACACCGCGGAAGAATATATCGACGTCCTGAGCCTCGTCCCGCGCGCGCAGACCCTGGCGCTTGCCGTGGCGCGGCTCGAAGCCGTGTAGCTCATAGGCACGGCAGAGCAAAGCGTGAGGCGGTCGCGGCCCTTCGGCTTCACTCCTTGCGGTCCCGCTTGCTCCCCTCCCACGCCGCCGATAAACATCCGCCATCCCGGCCTCCGGCCACCTTGCAGTCCATCGGGTCCTTCCTCATGACCAGCGCCCTTTTCTCGCCGATCAAGATCCGCGACCTCCAACTCGACAATCGCATCGCGGTGTCGCCCATGTGCCAATACAGCGCCGATGACGGCAGCGCCAACGAGTGGCATCTGACTCACCTCGGCATGCTGGCGAATTCCGGTGCGGGCCTGCTCGTGGTGGAGGCGACGCATGTCGAGCGCATCGGCCGCATCACGCCGGGCTGCCTTGGGCTCTATTCGGACGAAAACGAAAGCGCGCTCGCCCGCGTCATCGCGCATTGCCGCCGCGTCGGGACGGCGAAGCTCGGCATTCAATTGGCTCACGCGGGGCGCAAGGCTTCGTCGCAACGCCCCTGGGAGGGCGGGCTTGGGTTGAAGCCTGATCAAGGCGCGTGGGAAACGATCGCGCCGTCGCCCGTTGCCTTCGGGGCTGCGTGGCCCGCGCCCCGCACGATGACGCGGGCCGATATAGAACGCGTGCGCGATGCGTTCGTCGCCGCGGCACGGCGCGCGACGCGCATCGGCTTCGATGAAGTCGAACTGCACATGGCGCATGGCTATCTTCTGCACAGTTTCATGTCCCCGATCTCAAACCACCGCACCGACGATTACGGCGGCTCCTTTGAAAACCGGATGCGCCTTCCGCTCGAGGTTGCTCGGGCGGTGCGTGAGGTCCTTCCCCGCGGAATGCCGCTTGGGGCGCGTATCACAGGCAGCGATTGGACGGAGGGCGGCCTCACGCCGGACGACGCGGTCGCGATCGCGAAGAGCTTGAAGAGCGCAGGCATCGATTTTGTCTGCGTGTCCTCGGGCGGCATCGCCGCCGACACAAAGATCACGCTCGGCCCCGGTTATCAGACGCCCTTCGCGGAGAAAGTAAAACGCGAGACCGGCATCCCCACCCGCGCGGTCGGGCTCATTGCCGGCGCAAAGCAGGCCGAGGCCATCATCGCCGAAGGCAGAGCCGACATGGTGGCGCTCGCGCGCGCGTTTCTCGACGATCCGCATTGGGCCTGGCATGCGGCGCGCGCACTCGGCGCCGACGTGAAACGTCCGCCGCAATATGCGCGTGCGGCGCCGGCCCTGTGGCCGGGCGCGGCCTACTGAGGTGGATGTCTTTGTCTTCTCGGCAGTGCTGGTCGCCGCCGCCTGCCACGCCGGCTGGAATGCGTTAATCAAGCTCGGGCTCGATCCCTTCACGACGATGGCGCTGATCGCGGTCGGCGCGGGCGTGATCGCCTTTCCGCTCGTTCCCGTGTTCGGCGTGCCGGAACCGGCCGCATGGCCCTGGCTGATCGCATCGGTCATTCTTCACATCGGCTACTATCTCGGCCTCACCGCAGCCTATCGCAACGGCGACATGGGGCAGGTGTACCCGATAGCCCGCGGCACGGCGCCCTTGCTGACGGCGATCGGCAGCTTCGTCGTCGTCGGCGAGCGGTTGGAGCCGCTGGCCTGGGCGGGGATCGCGGCGCTCGGCTTCGGCATTTTGCTCATGTCGATGCGCGGTGGGAAAGAGTCCGCCCGCTTCGAGGCGCGCGCGGTCGGTTTTGCGCTGTTCACGGCCTTGACGATCACCGGCTATTCGATCGTCGACGGCACCGGCGCACGGATGGCGGGCTCGGCGCATGCCTATACGATGATGCTGTTCACGCTTGACGGCATCGCCATGGGGGCGCTCGCCCTCTTCCACCGCCGCACGTTCTTCACCCACGATGCGCGTCTTTACTGGAGAAGCGGCCTAGCCGGCGGCGGCATGTCGCTGATCGCTTACGGGATTGCGATCTGGGCCATGACCAAAGCGCCGATTGCGCTTGTCGCCGCGTTGCGCGAGTCAAGCGTGCTGTTCGCGGCGCTGATTGCCGTTGTCTTTTTGAGGGAGCCGTTGCACGCCGTACGCCTTGGCGCCGCCGCGATGATCGTCGCCGGGCTGGTGTTGATCAGGATCCATTGAGGTTCATTCGAACGCCTCGATTCCCTCCCTTTCCATGCGCGCCACATCCTCTGGACGGTCGACATCCCAAAGCGTCTGGAGCTCGCGCAAGACGAGGCCATGCGCGCGCGCGCGGTGGCGCGTTTCTGCCATCACGGTCGGAACGCTCCAGCTCATGTGCTCAAGAAGTGGGCGATGCTGGCGAACCATGCCGATCAGGCAATAGCCGCCATCCTCGACCGGAATCACGACGCAGTCGGCGCCGTCCTGCAACGCGGCCGCCGCCTCCTGCAAGTGCTCCGGCGCGAGGGTTGGGCAATCGGCGCCGATGACGAGCGTCGGCATCTGCGCGGCTTTGATACAGGCCGCCATGCGTGCGCCGAGGTCGCCGTCGGGTTGCCGGGCCAGCGCTATCGGATATCGCGCAGCCAATTCCTGGAAGGCAGGGTGGCGCGTGTCGGGCGTGGCCCACACCGTGGTCGGGCCGATCGTCGCGCGGCAGGCCGTCTGGACTGTCCGCTCGATCATGCGCTCGTGAAATCCCGCGGCGCCATGGGCGCCGAGCAGCGGAATAAGCCGTGTCTTCGCCGCTCCCGGCACGGGGGCCTTGGCCAGAATAGCGATCGCCGTTTCAGCCCTCACGCGGAACATAGCCATACCGTCGCGCCAGGTCCTGCGACGACGCGCCGAACCGATAGGCGAGGCGGATCCTCCACATCGAGACGATGGTCGACACCACGCCGCGCGCTTCCCAGCGCCGCCCGCAGGTGACGGCCTTCTCGCGCAGGCACAGCGGCGGCCCGAGCTGTTTCAGCCGCGCCGACATGGCGATGTCTTCCATCAGCGCAAGATCGGGAAAACCGCCCACGGCGTCATAGGCCAGGCGCGTCATGAACATCGCCTGATCCCCGGTTGCGATCCCGGTCAGGCGCGAGCGTATGTTCATCATTGAGGCAACGAGCGGCAGCATTGGATGAATGCCGGCGATGCGGACGTCGAAACGGCCCCAACGCTTGCCTTGCGCGAGGCCTTCTTGCACGAGGCGGTCCGCTTGGACAGGCAAGCGCGTGTCCGCATGGAGGAACACGAAGATCTTGCCGCGTGCGATGGCGGCTCCGGCATTCATCTGCGAGGCGCGTCCGCGCGGTGCGGCGATGACACAGTCGGCCAAAGGCTGCGCAAGGGCCGTGGTGCGGTCGCGGCTCCCGCCGTCGGCGACAATAACCTCCGCGCCGCGGGCACGAAACGGGCTCAAAGCCAGAAGCGTGGCACCGATTTCAGCCTCTTCGTCGAGCGCGGGGACGATGATGGAGAGTATGTGACACCTCGTTGCGTTGCGCCTGTCACTCGGCAGCTTGCAGACGCGTCGGCTGCGCGGGCCCTTCGCTGAGCGCGCCGCCACAACTCGAGCCTTGTCCGGCGGTGCAGCCGAAGCAATGTCCGCCGGTGGTGATGCGGCTGCCGCGGATGTCCTGCGAGACCAGGTCAGAGAGATGGGCGCGCGCGCGGCCGTCGTGCCGCAGCGGCAAATCGAGCATCTGATTGAAGTCGCAATCATAGACATATCCGCGGTAGTCCACGGAGAGGAGATTGCGGCACATCACGGTTTGGAGGTTGGCATCGAGATGCGCGTGCCGCAGGAGCGCGAGATAGTCGTCGAACTGCCCCTTCGAAATGAGCATCGAGCCGAAACGCTGGATCGGCATGTTGGTCAGTGCCAACAACCGATTGAAAGTGATGCCGAAGCGCTCGAACAGGACGCGTTTGTAATCCGTCTCGAGCGCGTCCTGCGGCGGCGGCAGCGACGGGCCCTGCGGATTGTAGACAAGATTGAGCCTGAGCGTGCTCTCCTCGCGTCCGTAGCCGAGCGCATTCAGTTGCTTCAATCCGCGGATGGAGCGCTCGAAGACGCCCTTGCCGCGTTGCTTGTCCACATTGTCTTCGAGATAGCATGGCAGCGAGGCCACGATCTCGACGGCATTCCCGGCGAGAAACGCGCCAAGGTCCTCGAAGCCGGGCTCCTCCAGGATGGTGAGATTGCAGCGGTCTATCACCCGCAGGTCGGCGGCGCGCGCGGCCTCGACGAGCCTTCGGAAATGCGGGTTCAATTCCGGTGCGCCACCGGTGATGTCGAGCGTTGCGACTTGGGATTGCCGGACAAAGTTCAGCACCAGGTCGACGGTCTCGCCGCTCATCGCTTCCGTGCGATTCGGCCCCGCCGCCACGTGGCAATGCGTGCAGGACTGGTTGCAGCGATAGCCGAGATTGACTTGCAGGGTCTCGAGCCGACCGCGCTGGATCGGTGGGAAGGCAATGCGCTGGAGCAGGGGCCAAGTGTCTCGCATCCAAGCGGGGTCTCCGTTTCAAACTAATGTACCCGAGCCGAGGCGGCGGTCATCCTGGGGCGGATGACGTTTGCACACATGCGCGTGATGAACGCGGAGCGACTATCGTGGCAACTGGTCGTTGGAGGAGGCGGCCGATGCAATCCAGGCCGGCTCGAAACCGAGGCGTCCGAAACCCGGCAGCTTCAACCCGAAGGGACGCACGTCAAATCCGGCTACGAGACCCAAGACATTGATTTCAAGGCCTTCCGCCCAACCCAGCTTGACGCCCAGCAGGCCCCAAAGATTTGCCTGAATGCCGGTGCCGCTGTCGGTCAGCCCGAGCAGCGGGCCGGGGCTGAAATCGCGCCCCAAGGCATGCGGCGGCAGCACGACGCGCAATTCCGGCACCGCCCGGAGCACGCTCGCGATGAAGGTGTTGCTGTTCGGACCGGGCCAGCTGCGGTAATCACCGAAATTCCGGTACGGGTATTCTGCAATCGCGGCCTGAATTTTCGGAATGACGGCGGCCGCCTCCGCGCCGCGGAGATCGACGATCACGCGCGGCGGATCGGAGAACCAGCGCCCGTCCGGCGCCCAGCCATTAATGCGGATGGGCGAGCCCCAGCCGACTTTGTCGTAGCGCGTCCATCGCGTTGCGCCCTGCTCCTTCAGCACGATCCAGCTGTGCACGGCGACCAGACCCTTGAGCCCGCCGGTCCGGCCCGAGAGCACGAGGAGACGCGCTTCCGGTTCGGCTGCTGCCGGCGGCAGGAACCCGATGCTCGACCAGTCGGCCTGCGACCAGCGGCGTGGCCGGTCATCAAAAGCGTAGAGCACGGCGCGCGTGATAAGCGGCAGAATGAAAACGACCAGAAATGCGAGGAGGATCGGCTTCAATGGGAGGCGCATAGGTCCATATGAGGAAAGCTCTGAGCCCGAAATGTGGCGGGAGAGCCGGATGTGCAAGTGGGGTCGTCATCTCCGCGCCGCCGCAAGCGAAAGCAGTGCCGCTTCGCCGGCGCGCACCAGGTCTTGCATGGTCACGGCTTTGTGACGCCGGCTCCGGCGGGAGGCAGCCGGCGCCACCGTCGGCACATGCAGGAACTGCACGAGCGGAGCGTCAGAGCCTCCACGCAGATGCGACAATGCGTGCCAATAGGCGAGATTGCAGACATAGCGCCCGGCATCGTGTGAAAGCCGCGCCGGCACGCGCGCCTCTCGCAAAGTCTTGAGCAAAGCCGCATGCGGCGCGCGCGAGCGCATTTCGCGTGGACCATCTCCTGAGATGCTTGTCGCCAGGCCTCGCGCCCCCGCGGCATCCGGAAAGAGCACCGAACGCGCATTCCTTGCTCGCGTCTCGATGCGCAGATAGGGCGTGCGCGCAGCCAGCCCGAACATCAGCAGGATGTCCGGCCGGCATTCCTCGCATAGCTGCCTCAACGAACGGGGCGCGTCGCGCATCGTGACTGGCAATACACGGGCCACGATGCGGATATCCGAAAGGCGCGGCCGCCGCCGGCGCGCAATCCGCTCGACCAGGTCCGTCGTCGGATTGAACCGCGCCCCCGGAAATGCGCCGAACCCGGTGATGAGCACGGTCAGCGGCCGCCGGTTCCGGGAACCGGGCTTGCGGGCGGCGGTTGGTTTATCGTCCTCGGAGGCCCGGTCCATGCCGCTCACTGCGCTTGCGCTCAACTGCACCCTGAAATCCTCTCCGAACGGGTCCTCGACCGACAAACTGCTGAATGAAGTGCTTCAGGCGCTCGCCAAGCACGGCATTGCCGGCAACATCGTGCGCGTCGTCGACCTGAACATCAAGCCGGGTGTCGGCTCCGACGAAGGGGAGGACGACGAGTGGCCTCGGCTGAGGGCGCGCATCCTCGCCGCCGACATTCTTGTGCTCGGCACGCCGATCTGGCTGGGGCAACCCTCGAGCGTGGTCAAGCGCGTGCTCGAACGCATGGATGCTTTCCTGGGCGAGACCGACGAGCGGAGCCGCATGCCCTCGTTCGGAAAAGTCGCCATCGTAGCGGTGGTCGGCAACGAGGATGGAGCCCACCATGTCGCGGCGGAACTGTTTCAGGAGCTGAACGACGTCGGCTTCACCATTCCGGCCGGCGGCTCGACCTATTGGGTCGGCGAGGCCATGGGCAGGACCGACTACAAGGATCTCGGCAAGACGCCCGAAAAGACGGCGCAGACGACGGCAATGCTGGCCGTCAACGCCGCGCATCTGGCCGCGCTTCTGCGCGAGCGGACCTATCCGGGCCTGTGAGGGCAATAGAGTCGCTCGGACGGGCCGTAACCCGAAGTTGCTCAAAGCCCCAGCGCTTTCGCGATCTCCTCGACCGGTACCGCTGGCGACAGCGCGCCGCGCGCCACGGCGGCTTCGATCCGCTCCGATTGACGACGCGCCGGAGGCGTCTAAAATCGCATACGTTGTGTATACACGGCGGGCACGGACGTCTGCATGCCTAAGTGTCCGTCCGAGAACATATTGAATCCCTTGGATCGTTTGTGATTCAAGAGTGGTGGCCTGATTCGAGGAGGGTCACCCGATGTGGACGGCGAAGAATCGCAGACGTTACGACCGCAG
>JALHLQ010000007.1:2769-186236 GCA_022844485.1 Xanthobacteraceae bacterium | reverse complement strand
AACCGGTTCGCCGCAAGAAAATGCGAAAACAAAAAAATAGAATCTGATCCCCGAAAAGTGGATGCCGGTTTTCGGGAAGGATCGCGCGCACATAAAACCCGGCGAAGTGGGCTCGGTCCAAAATCCCTCCCCTGAAAGGGGAGGGTGGCTGCGAGCGAGGCGAGCAGCCGGGTGGGGTCTTTCGCGCCCGAAGCGGGCAGGGAGAGTGTGGCGCGCAGCGCCCGCCCCGGGGTCTCGCTTCGACCGTCCTGCGGGCTGTAGCTGCTATGCTGGCCCTATGATGACGCTTGAAAACATCGAGAAAGCCGTGGCGAAGCTCGCGCCAGACGAACTCGCCCGGTTCCGCGCCTGGCTCGACATGTTCGAGGCGGAGCGCTTTGACCGCGGGATCGAGCGCGACGCGCAAAGCGGGCGGCTTGATCGGCTCGCAGAAGAAGCAATCGCCGAATACGATCGCGGCCGCGCCCGCGGGCTATGAGGCACTATGCGAGCCGTCTAACCGGACGAACCCGGGGCCGTAGCCTGGAATGGTCGTCAGCGTATTCCGCCCCCCGTCCCAACTCTCTCGGCGCTCAACCTGGCCCCCGCCCAAAATCCCTCCCCTGAAAGGGGAGGGTGGCTGCGAGCGAGCGAGCAGCCGGGTGGGGTCATTCGCGCCCGCAGCGAGCAGGGCGTGCGCGCAGAGCGCGGAGCGCGCCGGATGAGGGGGATTTTGTTCCAGGGTGTGCGCTCCCGGCGGGGCGCTCACCCTGGACACGCCACCGCACCGTCACTATAACCCGCGCTCTCCGAAGCATTGTCCGGCCAAGCGGCAACAACCGGTTGGCCGCAAGAGAATGCGACAGGAGAGATGTCCCGCGCTGCGGGACCGGCGCCCAGGTAGCTCAGTTGGTAGAGCACGTGACTGAAAATCACGGTGTCGGTGGTTCGATTCCGCCCCTGGGCACCATCTCCTGTTTTCATAGCTGTTCATACAAGAGCATTTACTTGTATAATCAGTCGTTTAGTCGATTTCAGCCTGGACATAGCCCTACATAGATAACGGTGACGTACCCTCAAAATGAGGGTACATTTCAGGGTACGTTTTTGCTCTCTTCGGGCGTACCCGCATGCCGCTGAACCAGTTCACGATCGACAAGGCTGCCGCGAAACACAAAGCGCTGAAGCTCGCGGACGGTGATGGCTTGCACCTGTTGGTGAAGCCGGACGGCGCGAAGCTGTGGCGCTTTCGCTATCGTTTCGCCGGTCGCGAGAACACACTGTCGTTCGGCCGCTTCCCTGCTGTGACGCTCGCCAAGGCGCGCACGATGCGCGAAGACGCCCGACGCCTCTTGACTGAGGGCAAAGATCCGAGCGTCAAGAAGAAGCTCGACAAGATCGCCGCAGCGACGGCCGCGCAGAACACGTTCGGCGCTGTCGCTGCGGAGTACATCGAGAACCTGAAAGCAAATGGCGCGGCCGAAACGACTATCAGCAAGAACCGGTGGCTGCTCGAAGACTTGGCGGCCCCGCTCGCAAAGCGGCCGATCGCCGACATCGCGCCTGCGGAAATCCTGCACATCCTCAAGCGCATCGAAAAGACCGGCCGACGCGAGACGGCGCGTCGTCTGCGCGGCATCATGGGCAGCGTATTCCGCCACGCGATTCTGACATTGCGCGCGACGAACGATCCGACGTTCCCCCTGCAGCGGGCACTCTTGAAGCCGATCGTCACCCATCGCGCCGCCATCACCGATGAAGTTCAGCTCGGCCACCTCATGGTCACCATCAACGAATACGATGGCTGGCCCACCATTCGCGCCGCCCTGCAGCTCCTCGCCCATACCATGACCCGCCCAGGCGACGTGCGGCACATGCGGCGTTCGGAGATCAACTTCGACAAGGCTGTGTGGCGCATTCCGGCCGAGCGCATGAAGATGCGCCGGCCGCACGACGTGCCGCTGTCGAAGCAAGTGATCGCAATCCTGAAAGACGTTTGGCCGATTTCCGAGAACGGCGATCTGGTGCTGCCATCCATCCGCTCAGTGAAGAAGCCGCTGTCGGACAACGCAATGAACTCGGCTCTCCGCCGAATGGGCTACGCGAAAGACCAGATGATGGCCCATGGCTTCCGCTCAGCCGCGAGCACGATCCTGAACGAGCGCGGCTATAATCCGGATGTCATCGAGGCGGCACTGGCGCACCAGCATGAAAATGAGATCCGCCGCGCCTACAACCGCGCGACCTATTGGCCGGAGCGCGTAAAGCTCCTGCAGGAATGGGCGGATCTGCTCGACGAATTCAGGGCCCGGTCGCTCAAGAGCAAGCGGGCCGCGTAAGGACCACACGTGCGCCTATGCGCATCTATGTTCACGTTGCCCGCTCGCGTATCTGATTCTATGTTCCTGATCGCCCGCTAGCTGGTTTTGGTGGGCATCGCGATGCTCCCTTTCGAGGGAGAATCCGATGACGCAGAAACTGGTGTCGAAGAAGGAACTCAAGTCGATCTTTGGTGTCCCGTACTCTTTCGCTCACATCGCGCGGCTCGAAGCCGCCGGCCAATTCCCGAAACGGATACGGCTTGGAGCTTGTCGGGTGGCGTGGGTAGCCCAAGAGGTGGAAGCCTGGATCGAGGAGAGGATCGCTACTCGCGCTCTACGAGCTCCTTCTTAAAGGGCGGGGGCCTGGGGTCCAACCCAGGCCCCTCTTCGCGGGTCAGGACCAAACGCCCCCTGCTGTCTTGGTAGGTCTGACGCGTCGCCAGGACCTTCGGTCCGAATACCTGAAATGCACGCGGGTTGAACTCCCAATCCTTGTTCTACTCAGGACTGGCAGCCCGCGGACGTTGCCGTTGTTCAAAATCTTCACGATCTCAGCCCGCTCATCGCAACATAAAAGCTCGGCTTGCGCATGTCGGATAGGCGGCGGTGCCCGCGTTATGCGGTTCGCGCGTGTAATGGCAGGTCGATATCGGTGCCGACTCGATGTTCGCTCTTGTCACCCCGAGCACAATCTGGTAGACGCCACGCTGCCACGCTGCGGTCAGAAAGGCGAAACACGTTCTAGGAGATCCTGCAAAGCTGCCAATTAGGTCGGCAGTAGCCCAGCGCTCCGCGTGCTGTGTCAAGGTCTCTGCGCTCCGGTAATCGCAGTCCGGCGGCTCCCCAAAATTCCTAGCTACGCGAGCGTGTGGACGCATGCCAACGGGCGTGCGCGCCTGCGAATACTACAACACAGCATTTGGAGATCATGGAGATGGCGTCACGACGCGCCAAAAAGACCGGCTTCTTAGCCGAATACCGGCAAGACGACACGTACCTCCTTAAGCCGGAGCGAGCGGTCGGTCGCGCTGGCATCATACGCGCTCGCGATCCAGGTGGTCGCGATGTAGTCGTGAAATTCTGGCCGCGCGCTAAAGGGGTTGACGATAGCGACTTGGAGGACATCTGGCGGAGCGAAATACGCCAGCTCCAGCGGCTTGCCGCAGTCCCACGTTCCGAAGAGCTGTTCGTGCCGATGATCGCCAGCGGCAAGGATGAAGATGGCTTCTATCTCGTTCTTGATCCGCGTCAGGGAAGCCCACTTGAGATTTTTCTTCGGGCGCACCGCAAGCCAGATCTCCTGGCGCAAGCCCGGCAACCTCGCTCCAGGCGCATCCTGTGGGGCAACGCCCGACGACTCGCAGAAGGCCTTGAACTCTTGCACTCGCAAGGAGCGATTCACCGCAATCTCGATCCGTGGGCGGTAGTGACGACGCTAAGCGAAGAATCTGATTTTCGGATCACTGGGTTCGAATGGTCGATGCGTATTGCCGCCGCAGCCGCCAAGGGGGGCAAAAGAATACAAACGCCGCGGGTGGAGGACTCATTCTCCTTTGCGCGCGACTGGCGCGATCTGGCATTGTTGTTTGCTCTGTTCCTCGACATTCCGGGCACCCCCCTCGCCGATCTAAAGATCATTCCATCTCGCGTTGCCGAACACGCCTCCGCCGCTGAAATCCGGCTCCTGCGCGGAATGCTTGGCCTAGAGCGCGTGGAGCGCCTGGATGGTGATTTTGTTTGCCGACGCATCGATGAGATTCTGGACAGCATCACTGCGGAGGTAGCGGGCAAAGAGGCGCAGCTCTGTCTCGCCGTGCGACTCAACTCCGGCAGCCGGCTGTCTGAGGCAGTTCGCCGGGCCTCCGGCGACGAAATAGAGATCGCGGACGAGCCGCAACAAGTCCGGTTCATTGTTGATGATCTCGGGCCGCAGCCGCAGCTCGTCGCGATCTTGGATGCGGCCGGCGCGATCCGCTATGCTCTGCTTGGGCGCAAGCTGACCTACCGCCTCGCACCTTACCGGCCACCAAGCTCGACTGAGGCTGGCGACTGGGAGTTTGCTTATTGCGACCGTGCCGAAGCCGAGGCGCCTGCGCCCGCAGCAATTAAAGGTGACACTTTGATTGATGCGGGATCGCTCGAGGTCGTGCGAAACCAGGAGGCGACACAAGCCTTCTCCCGACGGCGAGGAAAGGTGCAACGCTGGGATGATTACCTGCGCCGCACCGAACAGATGCAGCTGCGGAAATCCGAACTTGAGCGGAGGCACCAGTCCTTCGCCCTGTTGCTCGTCCTGGAAATGGCGTACGCGGCTGCCGACATTTTTCCCGTCGAGATTGTCTCGAAATCCGCGAGTTCTGACCCGCACGTCATCAATGTTGTTTCCCGCAATGACCCGGACCGGGCGAATCTGTCCGAGTTATTGGGCCTCGAACCTCTCGCCATCCGCCTCGTGAAGATACTCAACGCAGAAGACGGTGTGGAGGAAGGCGCTTGGACGTTGTCCGAACCCGGGACGCTTGGCGAGCGCTCTTCGAGCACAACGAGCTGGCGCTTTCTTGGAACCGAAGAGATCGACAATCTCGAATGCCTGAAATTCGAGGGTCCATCAGCCCCTCAGGAGCGCGCACGTTTTCTTGCGCCTGCCGGGATGATCGGACGCATCGCGCAGTTCAAACGACGTCTGAAAGCCCTCACAGCGCTGCGTGAACATGCCGAGTTGCTTAAGATGCTCGTCGATCAGCGGCAACGCATTCACCAGAGTCACGACCCGTTAGATGAAAACGCGGAGGCTTTCAAAAATCTCGACGATTCCAAGAAAAAGGCGTTGCGCGAGATTCTGGCGATCGTTCCGCTGTTCCTACTCCAGGGACCTCCTGGAGTGGGCAAAACATTCCTCGTAGGAGATGTCGTGCGGCGACGCTTCGAGGACGAGCCGACCAGCCGCATCCTGCTCTCCGCTCAGAGCAACTCCGCCATTGACCACCTAATGAAGGAGGTGGAGTCAATTTTTGCTGGCACAGACCCGGATGATCGCCCGCTGATGGTTCGCGCTCCGCGGTCGGCTGATGATGACGAGGCCGCCGGCGAGCTAGAAATCGATGTCCAGGCGGATCGCCTACTTCAGACGTTGGCGGACAGCGACTTGCTCAACGAGGCCTCGCCTCACATTGGGACCCGCGTGACAATGCTGGCCGACGCTCGCGGCGCAACAAATAGCAGCCGCCGGCCAGGATTAGCTAGCGGACTCGGCCGGCGCATGTCCGCCGAACTCCGCGCCTTCGAAGGCATGATCCTGCGCGCTGCTAACCTTGTCTTCGCCACCACAAACTCAGGCGCTGTAGAAAGGCTCATCGAGGAACGGGGTCTATTTGATTGGACTATCATCGAAGAAGCCGGCAAGGCGACCGGAGGCGAATTGTTATCGCCTCTGTTGCTCTCCCATCGCCGGCTGATGGTCGGCGATCACAAGCAATTGCCACCCTTCGATCTAGACAAAACCTCCAGGCTGCTCGCGTCGACCGACCGGGTGAAGGAAACCGTCTTGTTGGTGGACGCGCTCGTTTCCCGCTACCTGCGTGACCCGGCCGTGGACGAGATATTCCGGGAGGTTGAAGCGGCCGGCGACGACTTCGGGCGCGCCTGCGCGGACACCTTAGAGGTACTGACGCTCTTCGAGACCTTCGTCGAGCGTGAGCTCAACCGGCAAAAGCGATCCGACAAAGGATCACCTATCGCACGGCGTCTGACAGAGCAACATCGCATGCACCCAGCAATCGCCCGGATTGTGTCCGCCTGCTTCTATGAGGGCGACCTAACTACCAACCCGAAAAAGGAACAGAAATTCTTGACCACACTGCCGCCGTTCACCTCAGTAGACTCGAGCCGCCTCCCGGAGTTCCCAGTCGTGTTTATTGATATGCCCTATGCGCGCGAGGAGGCGCCAGGTGGCAGAGGCGGGGATAGTCTGCCGCCCTGGTCAAATCCAGCAGAGATTGCCGCACTTGTGACAGCTCTCGAACTGATCCGCGCAAACGGGGCGGATAAGCCACCTTCGCTCGCGGTGTTGTCGCCCTACTGGGAGCAAGTGAATTTGCTTCGTCGAAAGCTACAGCGCGACCGCGACACCACCCTCGCTCACCTCGCCGCGTTCGCTCCAGCGATCGAGGCAAACGAGTTCTGCGGCACGGTGGATTCCTTCCAGGGTGGGGAAGCGGACCTCGTGTTCGTGTCATTGGTTCGAAACAACGCGCATGCGACGCCTGCGAAAGCACTTGGGTTCCTTCGCGATAACCGTCGTATGAACGTTCTTCTAAGCCGCGCCAAGTGGCGCCTGATTCTGATCGGAAGCCTCTCGTTTTTCGGGCACATTGTTGCCTTGGCTGACAAACTGCCGGACCAGGACATCGGCTTCCTGGCGAAGTTCTTGGCCGCGTTGGATAAAGGCGTGGCTGCCAAGGAAGCTTGCATCGTCCCCTGGCCTGAGCTGAAGGGGCGCCGCGCATGAAACCGGTCCAAGTCGTCTTTCCGGTTTTTCGCGGTACACGCCGCTTCTTCATCGAGAAGGGCAGGCGCTGGAGCGTGGTCGAACACTTGTTGCTCGACGCAGTCGTGCGCCAGCCCGCGTCGGCGTCCGAGTTGTCAGCGAAATCCGGGCTCCCCCGCCGGGTCATTATTGAAGCTTTTATCCGCCTCATGCGCGCGGGTTGGGTCGAGCTCATGACACCCCCCAGCGGCCCCACATTTCGCGCCACTGCACTTGGGGCAGTGCAAGCACCGCTCGAACAGCTTCCTGCCGCAACGGTGATTGAGCCGAGGTGGCGCGGCTTTGCCATCGAGCAAGTAACCGGGGGCGTGTTCCGCAGCCGAGAGTTGGATATTCGACCGCCGAGTAACTTGCCAATTAGCTCTGACGAGCAGATCGTGATTCACCTGCCGGGTTCGGCCGCGCACGCGAATGGGGAGCTCAGCGAGGTATTCACCGCCATTGAATTGGAGGACGAACTGATCGTTGGCGTTGATCGAAGCGCCGAGAAACTCGTCGAGCGTTACGCGGTGGTGACCGTCCGTGATGACATCATTGAGGGATTGCCGTCGCGAGCAAGCTCGGCGCTACGCTATCTTATCCAGCTGAAGGCCCATGAAGCAACCATTGCAAAGACGACCGAAAGCATCACAAGCGTTCCTGCCGCACCGGCGCGACCCGAGCCGCTTGCTCCTGCAGAGCCCTGGGTTTCCCGGCACGCACTCTATGATCACGACGATCTGATTGTGGACGGTCCGGCACATGGGGCCGCGCTCGACCGCGCCATCCGAAACGCCACTGAGCGCCTAATTATTCACTCTACTTTCATCACTGACTCGCGCGCGCAGGCCACCTTGCCAGCTCTTCTAACTGCTGCCGCGAGGGGTGTCGCCATTGATATTTTTTGGGGAGAGGATGACGTTGGAACAACGACGAAACCCTCCCGTGCGGCTGCCGCCAAGCTGCAGGCGGCAGTTAATGAAGCGGGACGCGCGGAGTCGATCAGGGTCCATCCCTTCTCGACGAATTCGCATGCCAAGATCGTAGTTGCAGATAACGGGAAAGGCGGATGGCTGGCGCTTGTCGGCTCCTGCAACTGGCTAGCCTCTCAATTCGATAGCTTCGAAGCATCCATCCGACTGCGTGACCCTGTGCTTGTTGGCGAGCTTATCCGGAGACTCGCCGGCCTCTCGCGCGGGCGGCCTGGACTCTGGCACGATCTGGCAATTGAGATCGCCGTACTGGGCCGCCGTGTTGAAGCTCTCCCGCGCGGAAACGGCCGCACCGTGCCCATGCGCATGCTTTACGCCCCCGACCATGCACGCCTTGTCCTCGAGGCTCGCGACCGCGCGCAGAAGCGGATCTTCGTTCTCAGTCACCGCATCGGTATCGCGGCGAGACCAGTGTCGCTGCTACCCATTCTTGCGGCAGTCAAGGCGAAAGATATTGAAGCTGCAATCTACTATGGGCGGACAACTGGTCCGCTTTCTGGCGCTCACAGCGCAGAGCTTACGCGCGAGTTTGCGAAGGAAGGTATAGCGGTCCGTCCGGTCCATCGACCGCGCCTGCATGGCAAGGTGCTTGGCTGGGACGACGACGCGATTGCCGTAACCAGCCTCAATTGGCTCTCGGCTGATCCAGCCGACGCAGCCCTAAATCGCGAAATCGGCGTTCTCGTCGAGGCTCCGAAAGTCGCCGAGAACTTCATCCGCCGATTCGAGAATGCGCGCGTAGACTGACGGCGCGTGTGGCGTGGCCAGGCAGGGACTTATACCAACCCGCAGGAAGTCTGACTCGCGCGGGATTCCCAAATCATCTGCAAAATGATTCAAGGTGGCGAACGGAGGGTCGTTTGTCATGGGGCAAGCCATTGAGGTGCGGTCTGACCATAAGAGTGAAGAGCTTCGTCGGCTGGCTGCGCGGGTGAAGAATGCGGGACAGGCGCGCCGGCTGCTTGCGATCGCAGCTGTGCTCGAGGGCGCCTCGCGGGAGGAAGCTGCCAGGATCGGGGGCATGGACCGCCAGACGCTGCGGGACTGGGTGATCCGGTTCAACGAGCAGGGGGCGGATGGCCTCGTCAACAAGGTGTCGCCGGGTGGGCCGAGCAAGCTGACCGACGACCACAAGGCGTTTCTCGCTCGGCTGGTGGAGGAAGGGCCGATCCCGGCGGTCCACGGCGTCGTGCGCTGGCGCGCCTGCGATCTGATCATGCGGCTGCACGAGGAGTTTGGCATCTCGGTCTCGGACGACACGGTCTATCGTGCTTTGAAGGACTTGGGCTTCTCGCATGTGAGCGCCAGGCCCAGAGCCTACAAGCAGGACCCAGACGCCATGGAGGCGTTCAAAAAAACTTTCCCGCACGCGTGGCGGAGGTCCGGGCGAAGCTTGCGCCCGGCACACCGATAGAGGTGTGGTGCCAGGACGAGATGCGGGTCGGCCAGAAGAACAAGCTCACCTATCGCTGGGCCAGGAAGGGCTCGCGCCCGCGCGCTATTCACGATCAACGGACCCAGTCGACCTATCTGTTCGGTGCGGTCTGCCCCGAACGCGGGACAGGCGCCGCTCTGGTGCTGCCCGCCTGCAACAGCGAGGCCATGCAACTCCATCTCGATGAGATCGCGACCAAGGTTACCCCAGGCGCGCACGCAATCCTGCTCCTCGACCAAGCCGGCTGGCATGGCGCCAAGGCCCTCAAGGTGCCGAGCAACATCTCGCTCATGCCGCTGCCGCCGCGCGCACCCGAACTCAACGGCCAGGAAAACATCTGGCAGTTCATGCGGCAGAATTGGCTCTCAAACCGGGTCTTCAAATCCTTCGACGATATCGTCGATCACTGCTGCTTCGCCTGGAATACGCTCATCGATCAGCCCTGGAAGATCATGTCCATCGCACATCGCGACTGGGCGAGCATCGGTCAGTCATCCTAAGGGTTGGTATTAGGCGACCCAGCGCTCAACCCTCCAACCTAACACTCCTTCTATCCAATTTAGAGCGGCTGCTCCCGAATCACGCCTCCTCCTCGACGCTTCTGAAATGCGTCAGTCCCAATGCAGCGGCGTCGAACAACGCCATGCGCGCGTGCTCGCTCATCCAGGGCTTCCTTTTGGGCGGCAGGTATCGCTCGAATGACGGAATGTGTTTGACGATGATCTCGGCAATCAAATGCTTCGTCGCAGCGGCCGCCCCGAAGCACTGTCGCACAGCGATGCGAGAGTACGCGTACACCGGCAAACCCTTTGCGTCGGCTACTTCGTGCAGAGCTCTGTTCAGCCTTCGTATCCGCAAGGTCCGATGAGTCCCATCCGGACCGGTATTCTGCGTAACGAGCGTTTCCGGCTCATAGCGTTGGCAGATATGTCTTATGCGGGCCAGGCAGCGCACGTTCTTGTTTGCGCCCCGTACGTCGTGCACACCCCAGTCGAATGGTGACAAGGGGCCCTCAAAGAGGACGAAAGCAAAGCCGCGAGTAGATAGATACACGGCCAACACCGAAGAATGTCGCGCAGCGATCTTCATACACTGGTGTGGCCAGCACGAATCTTCGCGCGCGCCATAGCTTCTTCAAGCGCTTCAAGCTTGGCTCGGGTCGTTGCGGACGGGTTGCCTTGGATACGCTCGTAGAGATCCCAAGTCCGCGTCAGAACGTCCTCTTCGATGTACCCGAACAGGCCTGGGAAAAGCTCGTGGGGAGAGGTATCAAAAATAACATAGCAGGCCAGAGCGATCCGGAGACTCGGCCGCCGTTGCCCTTGTTCGAGACGGGACACGACAGTCCCGCTTTTGCAGCCCAATAGGTGTGCTAGCTCCTTTTGAGTGAAGCCCCAGCGGCGTCGGTACGGACGAAGATAACACGTGAATCTTGTTTTCATACGAATCGAGCAGACGAAGCTCGACGAACGAAATCGTCGCCGAGTTTAGGTGCCGGAAACAGGAGCGAGTATCTGCCAAAGCGGCACGTTGGAGAACGGCAGTAGCTAAACTGCTCGCGGATGGATGTGGGGACGTGGGGACGAGCGCCGAAGGCGTCCTGTCACTCGGAAGAGATCGCCAACTCTCCATCACTCGGGCTCTAGAGGCTGGGAGTCCGTCCCCGAGGTCCCCACGTCCCCCGATTGTACCCGGCTGGGGAACAAACTTGGGGGCGTTGCGCCATACTTTGTGCACAACAGCTCTACGCGCGGACGTTCGACCATCGGCACTACGTATGTCCCATGACTTTTGTACGTCCGAACGTGCAAGCGCCGACGCAGCACCCCGCCAACAAACCGGTTGGTAGGAGTTCGTTCGTACTCGGTCCCATATCGTTCTGTCAGGGCCGACGTGATGTCGGCCAGAGGGACGACGGACCTATTGGACGAGGCCATCAGTTCGGCGAGAACCTCGAGCACCTGGGCTTCGACTTGCAAGCCTCGCTCGGCAACCAAGCCGGCCTGAGCCTCCATTGCCATTGCGCGGAGGTCATGTCGCAGACGGGGGTCGGCGACAACACTCAACAACGGGATGAGAATCTGATTGAGGCGCGGCTCTAACCTGGTGTCTCTCAGGCTGTGATCGAGCCTTGTGCGGGAGAGGTGCTTGAAGCGATAGAGCAGGAGCTTATCGCGGAGGACTTGCGCTTCCTCTTTGAATTCGTCCGTCAGATTGATGGGAATGTCAGCGCGCAACGGTCTTGATCCCATGTCCTCGGTGATAAATCGGCTTTCCAGGCCCCTGTCTTGGTAGGTCTGACGCGTCGCCAGGATCTTCGGTCCGAATACCTGAAATGCACGCGGGTTGAACTCCCGATCCTTGTTCACCATCGTTCTCAGGACCGGTAGCCCGCGGACGTTGCCGTTGTTCAAAATCTTCACGATCTCAGCCCGCTCATCGCTGAAGCGGAAATCGGCTTCGTCGTAAATCAATGTGCCCCGAAAGGCGTCGAGCGTGTGGAACAATGGCGACACAGTGGCCGCACCGCTTGCAAAGACGGGCTTGTAGCAGATTGAGCCGATTGCAAGCAGCGCGCGCGTCTTGCCGGTCCCGTAATCGCCACGGAGCCGAAGGTAAGGCAGCTCGTTGAAGGCATCATACAACCACGACAGAACGACATAAGCTGTCGCAATGGTCTCGAATGTCGGCGTAAGGTCCACGTATCGGTGTAAGAAAGCCCGGATCTCGACAAGAAGTCGTTCCGAGCTTTCGTAGTCGATAGGCTCAGACGGCAAGAGAACGACTTCGTTCTTGATCAGATTGTTTCCGGCCGAGAACGGTACGAGATATCTTCCCCCGTCCAAAATCCGCTGTTCGAGGGCAGCCGTGCCTTCTCTCCATACCGCGAGCGCAGTGTTGTGCCGCTTTGGGTCATACACGAGTTCAACAAGCGCGCCGTCGGCCAAGGTTGCCGAGGCCACGGGGACCGTGACCTCTCTCCTGCTCCTTTGCTCAGTGCTTTTTCGCGAGTGGTCCATTGAGTAGATGTTACTGTGCGGTAAGCACAGTCGCAGAGGCGAGGTATTGCCGCGAGGGACATACCTTCTCCTCTAAATCTCCGGTCCGATCCTTTGTATCCTTCTCTAATGATTCAGACGGCGAGCGCTGACATTCCAGAGTTTATTCGGCGGGCAATGCCGGAGGCATCCTCGGATGAGCTTCACGAGGCAGCTGAGAGCTTCAGGCGGTTCGTGAGTATCGTGATTGCAATGCACCTGCGTTTGCATCGAGCGCATGCCAATGATTCGCAAGCTCCCCGATAGTGCTGTAGAGTCGGACTATGTTCACGAGACACAGAGACTTCTTCGCCTACACGCGTGTATCGACCGCAAAGCAGGGTCTCGGTGTTTCCCTTGCAGAACAGCGCGCAGCCATAGAAAGCTACGCGGAACGGAACGGGCTTCGCATCGTTCGCTGGTTCGAGGAGAAAGAAACGGCGGCGAAACGCGGTCGCGCCCTCTTTGGGCAAATGCTCACGGACTTGCGGTGCGGCAGAGCAAAGGGCGTCATCATCCATAAGATCGATCGCAGTGCCCGCAACTTGCGGGATTGGGCCGACCTCGGCGAGCTTGTGGACAGCGGCTGCGAGGTGCATTTCGCTACAGAGAGCTTGGACCTGAATTCTCGCGGCGGGCGACTATCCGCCGACATTCAGGCCGTCGTCGCCGCTGATTACATCCGAAACCTGCGCGAAGAAACGCGAAAAGGTTTTTACGGGCGGCTGAAGCAAGGATTTTACCCGCTCCCCGCTCCACTTGGATACCTCGATCGAGGGAAGGCGAAAGCAAAGACATTCGATCCAGTTCGCGCTCCCTTCGTGCGCGACGCCTTCGAATTGTACGCCTCGGCTCGGTTCTCTCTGCGAATGCTCCACGAGGAAATGCACCGGCGCGGCTTGCGCAATAGGAGAGGTGGAAAGCTAAGCTTGAACGGGCTATCTAGGATTCTCAACAATCCATTTTACACAGGTGTCGTTCGGATCCGCCGCACGGGCGAGGTATTTACCGGTGGGCATGAACCGCTCATAAGCCCTTCCACCTTTCGGCAGGTACAGGCTGTTCTGCGCGGTAAGATCAACACGAAGGCGATCTTGCACGATCATCTCTACCGCCGATTGATCCGGTGTGAGAGCTGCAAAAGACACCTTGTCGGCGAGCGCCAGAAAGGATGGATCTACTACCGATGTCATTCGAGAGGGTGCGAAGGCATCTGTTTTCGCCAAGAACGCGTGGCCAGTCAGATCAGAGCTCATTTTGAAAAGGTCTACCTTTCGGACTCGGAAACAGATGAACTGCGCCGACTGATCGACGATTGGCGGACCGAGAACGCCACAGCCACTATGGAGCAGAACCGGGCTATCGACATGCAGCTTGAAGGTATCACGCAGAGGGTTAGTCGATTAACAGAGGCTTACATCGACGGCGCTATCGATCGGTCAATGTTTGAGCAGAAGAAGGAACTCCTTCTAATGTCGAAGAAAGAGCTCGAGATCCGGCGCAGTCGTCCTATGGTAGACAGAGACGTCGTCGCGGCCCAGATGCACGAGATTGTCGAACTGATTAAATCGTTGTGGTTAAGCTACGAACGGGGAAACACCGACGAAAAACGCCAAATACTTAAAAATACGACTTCGAACTTAGGGGCATACCCGAAAAACATCGTAATTGAGCTACGGTCGCCTTATCGCGAGCTCTCAAAGCTGCCATGTGTCCCGCCTGGTGACCCACATCGTGGCATACGTCGAACTCGCGCAAAGCCGATTTGGCGTCTGCTGGCCAAGCAGTGCAACGTCGAAAATCAAGAGCGCCAGCGAGAAGACCTGCTGCTCGCTGCCTGACGATACTCTCACCCTCCAAGAGTGGCCGATAGAGCCGAGAGTATGCCAGTGGTGCATTCGGGACGTCCGGCGCACCATCAGCTTATTCGCTTCCTGAATCGCGCGCGGTTGCGCTTGTAAACGATGGCCGAAACACGGAAAACGAGGCTTTCTGGTTCATTTCGTGGTCAGCCAGAGTACTCCACCAGGGTTCATTGACGCGTCACGATCCGAGCGTATAGTGAACCTACCTGCCCGTGGATACGGGTTCACAATCCGCAAGGCCCGGCCGTCAAACGCCGGGTTTTTGCTTTGTTACGGCTAAATAGCGCTTTAGCAGGCTGTTGAAGAAGTCGCCATTCGGCTTGCGAGGAAGGGAATATCGTCACCACCTTCGATGCAGATTTCACCTTCGAGGGCTCCATTGTCCAGCAGTTCTGCCCAGCCGTGGCCACTTGCAGGCTCCATCTCGTCGCTGCCGTCCCATGTGAACTCAACGGCATTGCCTTCACAAGGTCCATGAATGGACCCTGTGAGGCAATCCAAGGCGAACTCGGCACGATCTTCGGCGAATAGGATGTAGGAGGCCGGCCCGGCCATGTCGTAGTCGGGCGTTTCTACGACGCGCCACTTGCCCCGCACGCTCATATCGGCACCGTCAGCAGCTTGGGTAGACGGACGAGATTGTAGGCGGCTAAGGCCAGAGTGAAGGTTGCGTCCACCCGGTCTCGGCCCCGCAGCTTCACTTTGGCAAGGCCGGCGGAACTCTTGATCCAACCGAACACCTCCTCTATCCGCTTGCGGCAGCGCTGGCTGAGGTCATAGCCGGCATGACGGGTGGTGCGGCCGTCGACCGCGGTCTTGCGTCGCTTGCCGGTCTTGCTGAGGTGTCCGTTGATCGCGATATGCGGAGTCACCCAGCGATCTCTCAGGTCGTGTACGAACTGCGTGACGTCATAGGCCTTGTCCGCACCGAGCGTGATCCGTCGTCTTCCGCCACCCCGACTGTCAATCAACTCCAGTGCCGTGTCCCGCTCGGCGGTGCCGGTCGCTTGGCTGACACCGCCGCCGACTGCCAAGCCGTGGCGGTTCTCCATCAGAGCATGTCCCATGTAGCAGAGCTTGGCCGGCTGCCCGTCTCCCTTCTTGTAGAGCCGAGCTTCCGGATCGGTCGTGCTCTGATGCGTCTCGTTGGAGCGCTTCTCCTGATGGAAGTTCCGCTCGGCATTGCGGCCGGGTCCTTGGCGATCATCATCGCCGCCGTCCGTCCGGCGGAAGCTCTTGATCGAAGCCCACGCCTCGATCAGCGTCCCGTCCACTGAGAAGTGGTCGCTCGACAACAGCTGTTTGACTTTCGGCTGTGCCAGAACCGCCGCCAGGAACTTCGCCGCGATCTCTCCCTCCAGCAGCCGGTCCCGGTTCTTAGAGAAGGTTGAATGGTCCCAGACTGGATCGTCCACGCCGAGACCGACAAACCAGCGGAACAGCAGGTCAAACTCCAACCGCTCCATCAGCTGGCGCTCAGAACGGATGCCGTAGAACGCCTGCAGCAGCATTGCCCGCAGCAACTTCTCCGGCGCAATCGATGGACGCCCAAAGTCCGCATAAAGTGCCGTGAACGTCCTCGACAGATCGCTCAACGCCGCGTTCGTCATCTCCCGGATCGTTCGCAGCGGATGATCGCCGCGAACCCGCGCTTCCAAGTCCACGTAGCTGAACAGTGATCCAGACTGCTCGTCCGACCCGCGCATCTCAGCCTCCCGATTCAGTCGAAACGAGAGAATCACGTCAAACACCATCCCGCTAGAGACTTCTTCAACAGCCTGTTAGGTCCTGGGCGTTGATCTTGAGGTCGACCACGGCGCCAAGGGAACCCGCTATACGGCCTCCCTTGATAAGAATGGTCTTCTTCCCCTTGCTCTTGAGATACCTAAGTAGGCTCACGAAGTCCGCGTCGGAGGAGAGCAAGCAGATAGTGTCATACGCGTTCATAAGTCGAATTGCGTCGACACTGATCTCTACGTCGAAGTTGCACTTGGGGATGAGCACGTAGTCGCCCGTCGAGTCGGTCGATACCGTGCGCGTGTTGGTTGAAATCTCCGCAGGATTAAGGTAATGCCGAATCTGTTGGATCGGCTTGGTGAAGACGCGGTTCTTCCCGAACGCCCGCCGCGCCACAAAGGTGAACCCGAGCGACTTCGGATTCTGCGGATCGTGGCCGTAATAGAAGCGGGTATCGGCTGAGAAGAGGCGGAGAAAGTCAGCTATCTTATCCACGTCTACCGTGAGCCGAGATCCGGCCGGGAGCGGATCCCCATTCTCGTCTTTGTCATCGTGCACAAACCAGTGATTAACGTTCGCGAAGTCGACAAAGGTGAGGATGCGCGGAAAGTCCATCTCGGAGATGCCGAAGGTCGATCGTACGTGCTGAGCTCGGAGTCCATGCAAATCCATAGTGCGACAGCGTTATTGTCGCACATGGATGGTAGAGCGTTAAATCGCCTAGCCGGAACTCACTGTGTCCAGACTAGAGAGGCCACCCTAATCGCCTTCTTCTCGCGCCTCCTGCCGTATGCGCAGCTAGGCCATCATGCCCGCGGTCGAGCATTACCAGCCCAACACACAGCGAGTATGGAGAAACACCGCGGTACGCGGCACTCGCCTGTTCGCGACGTTCGCTGCACCGCAGATGCAATCGAGCTGCTGCTTAACCGGGTTCTGGAAACCGATCGAGCATCCTTCCAGGCCTTGGTCGAGTTTGCCGTGGCCCTCGAGCGCTTCGTGCACGAGCGCCGGCGACGGAAGAGCGCGTAGCCGTAGGTTCAGTCCCCGTGGACAACAAGGTTCACCTGATGGCAAGGCGTGTGAAATTGATTTGACCCATATCGTGGCATACGTCGAACTCGCGCAAAGCCCATTTGGCGTCTGCTGGCCAAGCAGTGCAACGTCGAAAATCAAGAATGCCAGCGAGAGGATATGCCGCTCGCGGCATAACGATGATCGTACTTTCTAACCGCGCGCTACTAGAGGCGGGACTATGCCGTCGAGACATCAAGAAGCAGCGATTTCGACTTCAAAGCGGACAGCCACTCCCATTCAGACCTAACCAAAGAGACGCCTGAGAAGTCTGCGCCACGGACTCTCTCGAGCCGGGGCTAAGCGCGTAGCGCGCCTTCACAAACACGCGCAGATCGAACTTAATCTCTTATTGTTCGTCGATGGCATGACGTTAGCGGCGAGCAACCCGCTCGACGTGACCGGGAGAGGGGACTGGGTCAGGATCGCTGATCGAAACGCGCGTGCTTCGATAGTCCTATCCGTCCGCCCGTATTGACCGCGCTTAGCGTTATGTCATACGCTCACTTGCTACGCGATGATTTGGCGTGTGTACGACTGACTTCTCGCAAGCTGAAGGGGGTGTTCAGTGTCGACCGTCGGCAAGCTCACCATAATCGTTGGTTTAGCATCTATTCTCTACTCTGCTACACAGATCGAGACCGCTTATGGTCAAGCTCCCATCATCGATTGCCGGATGTTCAGGAGCGCCGCCGATATTTCAAGATGCATGCGGCAGAACGCGGAAGCCGCGAGAATCTACCAGTACAATCGCCGCCTGAATTACGCCTATGGAACAGGGTGGATCGCGGACAAGATCGGGCCACCCTACATTGGCAAACGGGTTGCAGGGGCAGGTGTAGCTTATCGCGTTGGCCGTCAAGTCGGCACGACCTGGTACGACAACTACACCACGGGGCGGCCTTTGCCGCCGATCATCCGGCCAAATCAGACAGCGTATCCGTATCCCTTCGGACCCCCGCGCTCCCTGAACTATCAAGCTCCACCGTCGCCATTGTATCAGCCGCCCCCTCTCGCCACCTCTACGGTACCCACGTGGGTGCGCACACGGTAAAAAGCAGTCTTAAGGCAGCGGGAATAATGCTATCACCGATTCGAGAACGGCACGCATGCGCATAGTGGGCCAACCCAAAAGCAACGCGATCGCGGAATAGACGCCTGCGAGTGCCAGAAACGTAAGCAAAGCCGCGGTCGCCGCCCAAAACAAATTATCAAACCGCATGAGGACGTACAGCCCTGCAATAACGCTGACGAACAAGCAAAGCTCATCAATCCGTGTGTCGCCAGGCTCCCGCTTCATTATGATGTGGATTATATCAGGTCTGGAGTGTTGACTGAAGCCGCCGCCTCAGGCGGCTCCTTCCACGTTTTGATTGAGTTTGCAGGGGTCCTCGAGCGCATCGTGCACGAACGCCGGCGACGGAAGAGCGCATAGCTGTGGGTTCATTCCCCGTGGACAACAAGGTTCGACCGATGGCAAGGTGCGGGAATTTGTTTGACCCACATCGTGGCATACGTCGAACTCGCGCAAAGCCCATTTGGCGTCTGCTGGCCAAGCAGTGCAACGTCGAAAATCAAGAACGCCAGCGAGAAGGTCTGCCGCTCGCGGCCTGACGATACTCTCACCCTCCAAGAGTGGCCGATAGAGCCGAGAGTATGCCAGTGGTGCATTCGGGACGTCCGGCGCACCATCAGCTTATTCGCTTCCTGAACCGCGAGCGGTTGCGCTTGTAAACGATGGCCGAAACACGGAAAACGAGGCTTTCCGGTTCATTTCGTGGTCAGCCAGAGTACTCCACCAGGGTTCATTGACGCGTCACGATCCGAGCGTATAGTGAACCTACCTGCCCGTGGATACGGGTTCACAATCCGCAAGGCCCGCCCGTCAAACGCCGGGTTTTTGCTTTGTTGCGGCTAAATAGCGCTTCAGGTCATGGGCGCGGAGTGCAGCTGCGGTAGTGCTCACTGGTTTTGCATTCTGAGGATGCCGCGTTCACACCCGTGAGCCGTGATATGCTCTGGGCATATGGAGAAGCGCTTCGACGCGTGGAACGAACGCAAGAAGCGCCATCACGCTGCCGAGCTGGCGGTGTACTTCTACGAGCGCGAGGTCTGGTGGTGCGCGATCGGCGCCAACGTCGGCTTCGAGCAGGACGGCAAAGGGGACCGGTTCGCCCGCCCCGTGCTCGTTCTCAAGAAATACAGCAAGCACGTGTTCGTCGGAATCCCGCTCACCACCACGCCGCGCGAGAGCCGCTACCACTACTCGTTTCCCTTTCTCGGGAACACCAGCACGGCGCTTCTGTCCCAGATCCGCCTCTTCGACTCCAAGCGGCTCCTGGACAAGATCGGCACGATACCGGAGCCCACGTACGAGGCGATCCGTGAGCGCGTGCGATCGATTCTATAGTCACCTTTTAAATGTTTGAGCCGCTCTCGCGAGCGGCTCGAGCCCGAAGGCCATTTGTGCTGTAAGCATATATGCGCGACATTGAATGTCAAATGAAGGAGTGTGCGTCTTGAGATGCGACAGCGGTGTTCCTCATTGAAATGGATATCGGGACAGTCGAGGACCGACTGCATATCCGCATGGTTCTTTTCGCGCCTCTCCTGTCGCACGCACTCGCGAGCCATCATACGCACGGTCGAGATTATCAGCCCAGTGAAAGCGAGTATGGAGAAACACCGCGGTACGCGGCACTCGCCTGTTCGCGACGTTCGCTGCACCGCAGATGCAATCGAGCTGCTGCTTAACCGGGTTCTGGAAACCGATCGAGCATCCTTCCAGGCCTTGGTCGAGTTTGCCGTGGCCCTCGAGCGCTTCGTGCACGAGCGCCGGCGACGGAAGAGCGCGTAGCCGTAGGTTCAGTCCCCGTGGACAACAAGGTTCACCTGATGGCAAGGCGTGTGAAATTGATTTGACCCATATCGTGGCATACGTCGAACTCGCGCAAAGCCCATTTGGCGTCTGCTGGCCAAGCAGTGCAACGTCGAAAATCAAGAATGCCAGCGAGAGGATATGCCGCTCGCGGCATAACGATGATCGTACTTTCTAACCGCGCGCTACTAGAGGCGGGACTATGCCGTCGAGACATCAAGAAGCAGCGATTTCGACTTCAAAGCGGACAGCCACTCCCATTCAGACCTAACCAAAGAGACGCCTGAGAAGTCTGCGCCACGGACTCTCTCGAGCCGGGACGTCGAAGTAAGCCTCTCGTTCCCGCTGGTCACTCACACGTCCGGCCTCGATTTCACGTCGAGACCACTGGGGCGCCCAGTCGACCCGGTTCGACCGAATCCAGTAGTGGGATTGGCACGGCAAGCTCCAGTTGCCGATTGAGGGAAAGAGGCTCACTTTGTCTCCGTGAATGCGCACGGTCCAGCCGCCCGGCTTCAGCGGTGTAACAACTTTGTTGCCGCAGCCGCAGCAGCACAGGTGGGTGGCGGTCTGGTATTTGGTGGAAATGTAGAGCACGCCAGGTTCTAGCGCCTTCGGAATGAACTCGACGAACGCGGCCTTGATGCGGTTAGTCCGGCTCATGAAGGTCCTCGTTCAAGAGCAGGTTGCCCCCGATTGTGTAGCTGCTGTACCGCTCGTGCTTGTGGTCAAAGTAGAATCCGCACATTTTTTTCCAGCGTATAACCGCAAGCACGGCATTGAGGGCGTTGAGGTCCGCAATCTGGATGTTCTTGTCGTACTCGTTGGCGTCGGCCTCGCCGACAAACGACATGCGAGCCCGAGCCGCTGCCCGCCCGTCCGCGGCACTGGTCGTGACGCGCACGATGCCGCCGAGCGTCTCATTCTTCGCGTAGAATCCCATCCCAACATCGATGAAAAACTGGCTGAATTCTTCGAGTTTTTCGACGATGAACTTCTTACCCGGACCCGCGTCTATGCAGAGAAACACGCACGCCATGCCTCGCAGCTGCTCCACATTGCTTGCGTCCACATCTTCGCCGTGTGCCACAATACCCCGATGCATGCGCGCGTAGCGTTCCTTGAAGTAGTCCACTTTGAGGGACTGCTGGTGGAGATCGTCTTTAGACGCCGCGCCTGGTGCACGAAACGCGTTATGCGACGAAAACTTGTCACCATCAAAAAGGTGGAGTTCTTTCACTGGTGCCTTCGCGAGCAAATCCAATACATACCCTCCGGTGCCCCCGAGACCCACAATCGCTATCTGCTCGACCGCGAGTTTCTGGGTGATCATGTTGATGTCGGCGCGCGCGGACGCCGTATCGAGGTATTCAAACGGCGAGCCGTCAGTCTCCGGCTCCGCCACTTCATAGGTGCGGGCCGTTACCGTTGGATCGAGAAGCGCGGCCGGTCCGGAGAGAATGGCCACGTATGTTTTGATCTTCTCGTAGTAGCTCTCGTAGTGCCCACGCGGGGGCCTGCTCGAGAACGAGTGCTGCGTCGTCAGTTTATCGCTGATCCGCACTGGATCGCTGTTTTGACGAATGCCGGCAATCTCCTGGCCCTCGCTTGAGCAGGGATAGTCGCCGGCGAACTTAATCGTGTGGTCCGAGGGCCGGTTGACGATGTCGCCGTTTGTGTCGAGGCTCGTGACGAGGATGCCCCGGCAGACCTCTCGGCGGCTGTTCACATACGGCACATCGCGCACTATCAGGTGGGCAGCGTGGATATCGATGTTGTAGCCTTCGTCGCGCAGCTTCCGCAGGTCGTCGCTATGATCGATTAGTTTGTGTGACATCAAAGACAGTGCCGCGCTTCTTGACAGTTACCGATCCGCCGCTTGCAAGCGTTCCCTGGTGCGGCTTGCTGTCCGCTTTCTCAAAGGTAACCGAAAACACGATATCCGGATTCGTCGGGTGACCCGGAAAGGCAAGCTCCACTACTTCGTCGAAAGTGACCGTCTCATCGGGCACCGTCTCTTCAGAGCCGTTGACGATGATCGTGATCTCCTTTGCCTTTGTCTCTTTTTGTTCGTCTGCAGTGTTCATATGCATGTCCTTAAGTTGATAACGTCCTGCGACAAAGCGCAGAGCATATACGGTAATTATACTACACCGAGACGCGGCCCAGGTCGTCGCCCCCACCACGATCTTGATTATTGCTATCTCCTAACATCGGTATCTCCTCTGGAAGGCGAACGCCCGCCGAAGCGGGCGCTCGGTTCAGGCATACTGGATAAGCACCCAGGTGACGGACTTACCGTCATAGGGGGGCATCCGGTTTCCCTTGGCGATCGGTGCGGTCGTGCTCGGCGAGCTCTCGACCTTCCAGACTCCGCTCTCGGGGCAAATTTCGCCGGTTCGCGCTCTCGTGCCGAGCGGCGCACGCTTGGTGGCAGTCAGGGTCATGTTTCCGTGTCCTTTCGCGTTACTGGGCCCTCCCCGCGAAGCAACTTCATCGGGCTCTCTGGCGGCCGGGTGACACGCCGGAAGGCATGGCCCTGCGTCTGCCTTCAAAGGGTCAATCGAAGGGTGGAAGCCCGACCGGTAAGGGGGCTGAGGCTACGTCGAGAATTTTTTGTCGAACGCGCCATCCGGCACGGGGCCACAGATGAAAAAGGCCGGGCACCGGGGGCATGTTCGCGGCGATTCATTGCGCGGGAAGCGCCCCGCTTCGATTTCCCCGATCATTTCGGCCGCCGTGGCGCGCCGATTGCCCAGCACCTTCTCCAACATCGGCACGGGGCTCACCGTCTGGTCGCCGAGATGCACGAACTCGACCGTGCATCCTGGAAAGGCTTGATGGGCGGCGAGCGTGAACACCGCCGCCGCCACGGTTTCGAGCTCCTTCGAACCAGCATGGCCGGTTCGGACTTGCCGGATATGCCGCTTGCCATCCTTCGCCGTGAGCACCTCGTCCGGGCGCACCACAATTTCGCTGCTTCCGACCCTGAACCGCATCTCGGCCGGCAACGCGCGCACATATCCATCCCGAGAGGCCACGAAAAAGTCTATCAGCTGCTTTGCGATGCGCCGGTAATCCTCCGTATAGCCGTGGTCGCCGAGCTTCTGCGCGTCCCAGGCCTCGGCCAGGCACGCGTCAAGTTCCGGTTGGGACGGCGTGAGTGATGGATCTCCAGTCAGCCAATCCACGATCGCGCGGACGGCGCCGTGCATCTGCATGAAGGGCGTCTCACGCCTCCTTCCGCCGACTTCGAGCACATGCGTATAGAAGAAGCGGCGCGGACAGCGCTGAAAGAGTGCGAGCTGGTGGCCCGTAAGCACAATGCCGGCCGGGAAGTGAACCTCGATCTTGGCTTCGTCCTCCGCTGGAGGTAGCGACAACTTCGGCTGCGCCACCGTCGATGTAAGACTTGCGCCGAGCCGGCCAAGAAATTCCGAAGGCGCACGCCTGCGCCTGTTGGACGCCTTGGTCGGGGAATAAAGAATGAGCCGGTCCCGCGCGCGGGAAATCGCAACAAAGAAGAGGCACTCCTGTTCCTCAACATGACATGCCCGCAGGATATCAAGGCCCGTGCCGCAAACGCCTTCGATCATGCCGTCAGGTGGCATGCAGCCGCGGAGATGATTAGGCGAGCGTGGGATGGTGTCGGCATTCATGCCTGGAATATGGACCGCGCGAAACTCAAGACCCTTGCTGCCATGGATCGTCATTAGCCGCACGGCATCAATAGTCTGAGCGGCGGCCGGCAACTCTCGGAGATCCCGCTCGTCGGCAAGCAGCACGAGGCGGCGGATGCGGTCGAGGAGCCGCGCAATCGGCAGCCCGGCAGCGGCCGGCTGCGCTCGCACGAAGTTCATGAACTGCCAGATTGCGACCCCGCGCGCCCGGACCCCTACTATCGCCGAGCTCGCAATGTCGGCTGCCAGCCGCGTGCGGTCCAACAGCACCTTGGCAAGCACCTCCCAAGGTCGTGATGCCGGGCCAAAGCCATCCAGGGCTTCGCGCAAGCGCACGAATACCGGAGCGGCACTTGCGGAAACGCCGTCGATCGTGGGCGCATCGGCAAGCCAAGCGAGCGGTGCCCCGTTATACTCCTTGAGATGCGCAATCACGGCAGCGACATCCTCCAGCGCAAGCTGGAATTCAGGCATGGTGCCCACGCGCGCAAGCCCCATCGCACGCCGATCATTGAGGAGAGAGAGCAAGGACAGGAGTTGCTGGATTTCATCACGCTCGAAGAGGCTGCCCAGATAAAGGAGAGGAATGCCCATGCTCTCCAGCGCGACCGCGATCCTGCCGAGGCGCTCGTTGCCGGTGCAGAGGAGCGCCTGATCGCGATACGAGAGTCCGGCAGCGCGATTCGCCTCGATCGCTTCGGCAATGGCAGCCATTTCGTCGGGGGTCATTTCCACGGCTCGATACACGGGCTTCACTCCTGACGGTCCGCGTTCGGCCTTCAGGGTGACGTCTGTGCCTGCCGCAGCCTTCATGTGATGAGATGCGAAGGTGATGAATGTCCTCACGATCTCTTCCGTGGAGCGGTAGTTTGTTGTCAGGCGACCCCTTGTGCCGCCCGAAAAGTCGTCGTGCCCAAAGCGGGCGATGTTCACGGACGAAGCGCCCCGGAATCGGTAGATGGATTGCTTCGGATCGCCGACGACCCACAGATTGTCGCCGTCTCCGCAAAGCGCTTTCAGCAAGCGCACGCTCGCGCGATTGACGTCCTGAAATTCATCGACGAGGACATGGCGGTGGCGAGCACGGAGTTTTGTTCGGACCTCTTCGTCGGTTTCGAGCAAGCACACGGGCAGTGCAACGAGATCACCGAAATCAAGACATTGCCCTTCCTCCTTCACCCGTTCATAGGTCTCATAGGCCTTGGCCACCTCCTGGCATTTCTGTGCCGCTACCTTGGCCTCATCTGTGAGCGCCGCTTGCCACATCGCATCAGAAAGCTCCGCGTAGCATCGCGGAAAAACGACTTCGTCCTTGGCGCGGGAAATCGCGGCGAGGATGTCGCTGAGGACGAGCGAAGGATCCCACACGTTGCGGTAATAGGTGAGGTCTAGATGAGGGAATCGATCTGCCAAAAGATCGATGGCTTCCGTGCGGTCCATCAGCCGCGGGTTCGCGGGGAGTTTCAGCCGCTCGTGAAGGCGGCGAATGATGTCGAGGCCGAACGAATGGAAGGTCCCGATCCACATCGCGGCGGCGGCCTCAGGGCGCCGCGCCGCAATGCGATCCGAGAGTTCGTCGGCTGCCTTGTTTGAGAAGGTCAGCACCAGAATCTGGTCAGGTGGCACCTTCTTGTAATCGAGAAGCCACTCGACCCGACCGACCAACGTTTGGGTCTTGCCCGTTCCAGGACCAGCTTCGAGCAGGTAAGGCGAGCCCCAATGTTGAGCTGCGCGCCGTTGTTCCTCATCAAGTTGTTTCTCTGCGGGCGGTTCGCTGTTCAGTTCTGTTGCCGGGAGAAGAAGAGCATCAAGGAGCTGCTGCGCAACGACCTCGAAGGGCGCCGCAAGCCGCTTCGCGATGTCGGAGGCCGTTAGGGTTTCCTGAAGATGCAGGTGCCGAACGACTGACCGGGGGAGAAGCAGCTCACGGCCAAAAAGGTCCATTTGGACCTCCCGTCGTTCGCGGCGGCCATAATCGATGACGCGATCGACACCTATCGGCGCCGCTTCAGCTGGACGTGCAGGATCAGCCACAAACGAGAGCGTTGCTTCCGCATCGCCACCGAATTCCACATGGCCGATTTCGTGCGCGACAAGGAAAGCGTTCAAGAAATCATCGCCAGTATCTTCGTGCAGAATGGCGAGAGCGTCGGGATCATAGGACGCGCGGGCGCCGCGCAATCTCACGTCACCCTTGGGGAGCTTTTCGACCTCGATGCTATGGCGCAGCGCCTCTGCCCGCGCGAACTCATACGGACGCGACGGGTCGCTCCCCCTCTGGACCGCCGCGAGATGTAGCCTTTCAGCCGTTCGGCGCGTGACTTCAATCGTATCCATTAGTCGGATGACGTGTAGATATCTCTCTTCTGGTCGGATGTCATGCCGGAATTATTGAGAAGCTGCTCAAAGTCCATCTTCGCTGGTGCTTCCGGCTTTTCATCGGATTTGTAGCTGGCAGCGCGCGCGACAACGGGCGGCTGTTCAAGATAGGCGAGCAAATCTTGAGTTGTTGATTGGGTCGTGCGTATCAGCCGAGCAAGAAACGGGGCAGGTATCGAGGACGAAATTACCAAGCGGTCCCGCAAGGCTACCAGCACGGAACGTGGAATCCTGAGCGTCTGTGCCAAGTGAACGAAGGCTGTGCCGCGGAACTCGGCGAATGGATCCTTGGCAGGTCCAGCGCTCTCCGTCCGCGGCGTGGTCGTCGCGAAGTCGTGCCACGCCCTTTTAAGTACAGCTTCGTTCTCGTCGATGTTGGCGCTCTTCCGCCCAGGAAACCTCAGTTCGTTCAAGAGATCGATGAGGTCTCTGGCATATTGAGGATAGAGCTTCAGATAACGCTCAAGGGTGGCCCTGTCCTGCGCGGGCTCTACGGCGAACGCCAGAAGCACGTCCTCAAGCAAGGTGTCGGGATGTGCAGGGCTCATGACTCGTCCTCCTCGAGAGCCTTCCGAATCGCTGCAAAAGCCCTGTCTCGTCGGTTCCGGACGGTCTTCTCAACGCATCCAAGGATTTGGACTATCGTCTGAACATCGGGCTCCTTGGAGTCGATCGGGATTCCGAGCCTCAGGAGCTCAAGCACGCGACGTTGGTCCTCCGGTAATGAATCAATCGCCGCATAAATACGGGACCGGTAAGCCGGATCGTCAAATTTCGAGTCGGAAATCGGATTTTGGGCGGCGGCCGCCTTCTCGATCTCTGCGTTCAGTTCGCTCGCTTCGTCGTCAGAAGATATCGGTTCCGATCGCTTCTCCTCCTTCAGAGCCTTCCTTCGGCCGTCCTGCCGGAGGGCGGCGACTGCCGCGTCAAAATTGACTTCGAAATAATCTAGGCGCGCATCGTAACCGCTGCGATCGCTCACCAGCAGTTCCTGGAAGCGGTCCATGACCGCCTCGTTAATGCTGGTATTCCGGTGCGAAAACATTATCCCGCCATCGGCCCCATATCCGATTTCAGGCGCGGGCAGCCGGCCGATCACGCGCTGGCGGAGCGTTCGAAAGAGCACTTCGAAATGCCGGTCTGAATTGTCTGACCGGCATCCGCGGACTAGGTGCAAAAGGCACTCCGAGGGTATGTAATCCTTGTGCGCTGGATCGCCAATCTGGCAACGTTCTGCCAGGTCCGAGCGTAAGAGTGTCGCGAGAGCATCAAGTTGCGCCTCGATCTCGGGCCGGCGCTGATACAGCGTTCCGTCTTTTCCGACTTTCCGAAGTGGAACTGACATTGCGGCCTATAAGAATGTTGAAGCGTCATTCTACGCGTGTTTGGCCAACCGTTCCACCGGAAGCTGCGGTCTCCAAATGCCAGGCATGAGAGGCGATTCTCCACGACGGGGCTCTTAGGTGGGGCGGACTATTAACGTCTCTAAGCTGTTAATCCAACTTGCTAGGTCGTGGACTCATTAACACGCTGCCATGACGTATGGCCGCAAGCTGGATGAACCCGAGGTAGTTGGCATGTCGTAACGCGTCGCGACACGTGGGCAGTGTTTTATAGTTCGTAGCGCATGATTCGTCGCTCCTCAATTTGGAGCCTTGAAGCACGGCCTTGTCGCCGGCCTCAACCGGTTGGACGAAGCCTGGAGGGTCGGCTGTCGAGCAGAGCGGAAATCTTATGCTCACGCTGAGGGTTACTGGGTATGACCCACGGCGGACATCGGCGCTAATCACAGTGTGCGGGAACTGTAAGACGCTTTCAATTTGGCCATATGATCGGAAGACGAACCGGACCGAAGATAGCTAGTAACCGGCACCCCGATTGCCAAGTACAATCCATCTTCTTCGAGCATAAGCCCTCTCTCACAAAACTGATCGAGAAGCTTCTTTAAGCCAGTTGGTGGTATTACAATGTCGAACTCGGACTCGACCTGCTCTGCAAGTTTGGCCGGACTCATTATACTCAACGAGCAAAGCTCGTATACGATTGAAGCCGGAAACGCGAACACATCAGTTTGTTTCGTCTCAGGCCACCGTCTATCTTCTATTTCTATTTTGCGGCCCGGTAGCCGGGCATAGCGCAAGGACGCGCCCTTTCTGAACAGCTCCCTCCATTGTTCAACCACATCAAAAACCTCCGCCGCCTTCTCCAACGAAATGCCTACGTGCCCATCGATGTCGAAGAAGTATGTAAGCTTGTCATGACTTTGCTCGAAGTCGGGAAACAAAGCTGCGAACGTCTTAGCCGGTCTCAGTCCCGTTACACCGAACTGCTCCGGCTTTGCCTGCATGGGGCTAAATCGCTGAATACGTATCTCTGGTACTGACCTAGGGGGGTCGAGATGAACAATCTTCCTGAACATCTCTGTCTGCTGATCGTAGTCAGCAGAAGTTTCTCCCGGAATCCCCCATAGCAAGTTCCAAGATACTTCGATGCCGAAGTAGCGACACCATTTCAGGAAATATATATTCTGTAGTCCCGTCACTCCCTTCTTTATGGTCCTCAGGAGCTTTTTATTAAGCGACTCAATACCAGGCTGCAATTGAACAATACCACCCATTCGCAGCGACCTCAGTTCGTCTATGGAAAGGTTCGACTTAATCTCATAAAATGCCGTTAAATCGTACCCTCGATCAGCGAGCACTGGAAAAACATTTGCAGCATACGTCCTAGGCATAATGTTGTCGACGAACTGGATGTGCCTCACGTTGTAACGTGATACGGTTCTTGCGATGTGAGTGACAGTATCTTGGTCGGCAGCGCTTTCGTATTCCATATCCGAGCCATTAAGACCACAAAACACACAGTGTTGCTTCGCTCCCCACCAACAACCTCTCGATGTTTCGATCGGCAGGCGGTGATACTCCCAAAGAAAATGCTCTCTAATTTGAGTCCGAGTTGCAGTCTCAAAGAATGCGTCATACTCTGGAGTGAGAAGACGATTGAATTGATAACGACTTTTAGCTGTAGTGGCTATGCAGTGGTTATGGCGATAGGCCAAGTTTGGGACGTTCGCCAGCGAAATACCGCCCTCGAGGCTATCCAAGAGTGAGATCAAGGTGTTCTCACCTTCGCCGACGCAAACGTAGTCAAATGCACTCACGTTACGTAGCCACTCGATCCCCATCTCCCCATGGAAGTTCGCTCCGCCGCAGACTATGGGGATATTTGGGTATTTCGCTTTAAGCATCTTGGCAAATGCTATCGTGGCCGACTGCTGCTGAAATGTGCTGGAAAAGCCGAAGGCTCCGTACTGGCTCCAATCTCGATACAGGAGAAGTTGCTCCAAGAATGGAGCTGATGAACCAATTACCTCATCGAGCAAAGAAATTAGAAGGGGCAGAAAGTCGCGTTCGAGGCCCTGTCGTTGATATAGCGCGGAATAATAATCATCTTTGCATATGGGCTTTTCGTTGGCTTGAGCAGCAAACAAAAAGTTTCCCGCTAGCAAATCATACTCGTTGAAGATCTGATGGTAGCGCTCAAATCCTATAAATGCGGCATATTCGACATTGGCATAAACTTCGTCGCACAAATGCGAAGAAGTTTTAATTGCAGCCGACAGAGCGCCTAATGCGGTAGAAGGGCAAACGGCAAGGGCCGACGGCATGTTGATCAAGGCAATCCGCATACCGCCGCCCTCAGCGCGCCGCCTACCACTTGATCGTGACAGTAGGCATCGAAGTCGGCGTTGGAGCTGCGCTCTGTGCCTTCTGGACCGCCTCGTTCAACTGTTTTTGCTTGCTCGGATCGGTGACCGTGACTTTGTCAGTCAGAACGTTCAGGTCTTTCAGGTCAATTTGTACTGATTGCTCTGGCATGGCTCACCTCGGGTTGCTACCAGGGTAGTGTCGCATAGGAGGTGATCCACGTAAATAAGGAAACGAGGCTCAGCCTGCTGATCATCGGGCGCTGAGACTTAAAAAAACGCGCGGCAGGATAGCTGCTAGTAGCTGTGCTGAAAAGGGGGACTGAAGAGCGGTGGCGATGTGCTATTGGCACTCCCCGGACCGGTGTCGCGCTCCTGGTCTCGAGTGCGGGTCGCTCTAGCTTCAGTGGTTATGAGTACGCGGCCTAATTGCGATTTCATGGGCACTGCTTTTCTGTTCTATGCTCGTCTTGGAGTCATGTGGCGCAGATCCCGGCGTAACAGTTAGTCCAAAGCATCTTCATTGGTCTTCCGGTCGAACTGACGGATGAAATAGAATGCGCTAATCAATCCAAGCAAGGTAATGACAGCGCTTAATGTGGCCTGCTTCGAGCTCTCGGACAGGAGCAATTGTCCGATGGCCGCCGCGCTCGCGGCAAGTTTGAGGAAGTGGCTCAGCACCACGCGCATATCAAACAGGTGATAGCGCAGTATCGCGTATCCTATGACCGGCGGCGCGATCGCCACCGTAAGGATCGTCACCGGATAGAGGTCAAGCTGGAAGACCGGAGCAAAGCTGGCCACACCGCCGATGAACCCGACGGAGCTTGCCACGAAGAGATATTGGCTGCGCAATCGGTCGACCCCCCTTTGCGTTTCGGCATGACGACGCAGCAGGAAGAGCGCAGTCGCAACCAGTGCAACGAAGGCAAAGACGAACGGCGGGTAGAGCGGTCCCGGCGTGTCATAATACATCTCATCGAACACCCAGCGGACATCGGCGATCATCAGGTCGCTGGACAGAGTGACGGCGATCAAGGCAAAGGCGACCGCATAAAGTCCAACGAGAAGGACATGGCAGCGGTACCGGAGATACAGAAGGACAAAATGGAGGAACAAAACTGGGATGAGGATCACTCCGATATGCGATACCTTCCACCACCACAAGGCTGCACGAGCGTCCGGAACCTGGCCGATCGCGAAGAACGAACCGCTCCACACGCAAACGGCCGCGCAGAATAGTCCCCACACCACGTGCAATCTGTTTCTGGCGAGGGCTAGGCTCAGGAAGGAAATGACAAAGGTCGAGAGCGCGATAAGGAGTCCAAACCATCCGATCAGGCTGATGCCGAAGAGAGTCACCCTGCCATTATACACTCACGCCGGCAGGGATTGCCGCACCAGCCGGTCTCTGCGGTCAACGCGCTTTCGCTGAAACAGGTTGTTGATCATATAGTCCAACTGTGCGTCGATAACCTCCTGTGAAATCGTCGACGGGGGTCGAAAGCCAGGAATCTGCGCAGCGCGCTCGAGGCCAAACGTGGTATCGCGCATCACGTAGGGTCCGAAGTAGCCGACAATGCCTTCCGAGATGCTCTCCTGGATTTTGCGCCACATAGGATCGTGCCAACGTGCGGTGCGCTCCGCTTCGATACGCCGATACGTGAGCGGCAGACCGAGCTTCCGCACACTCAGATCGAACAGCCATCCCATGCGGACCGGCTCGGGGTGAGCAAGGTGGATGGTCCCGGACATCCTTGCCCCTATGGCCTTGCACATGTGCTCCGCGACCCAGTCGTTCGGGACAAGATTCAGCGTCGATTCCGGATTCAATCCGACCCAGAACGGGTGCTCCGGATATCGTAGGATCCGCTCGCGCGCGAGCCAGAACCCGCGAACGAACGCCGCGTATCCGCCCGCATTTGCGACTTCCCCCGCCTTGCTGTCTCCGATCACCGTCGACAGGCGCAGGATCAGCGTTCGGGTCTCGTGCGCTCTAACCAGGCATTCGGCCTCAGCCTTGGAAGCTTCGTAGGGATTGTGCGCCTCGGCGGAGCGCCCGCATTCGTTCTCGCCCAGATACGTAGAACGCCCGGCCACGTAGCAAGTGCTCACGTACGCGAAGTACGGGATGTCGAGCGCTCGGGATAGCTCAAGCGCATAGCGTGTCCCGGCAACGTTCGCCTGGAAGGTCTCTTCGCGCAGGCTCTCATGATACCGGGTCTTGCCTGCTGCGTGGATTAGCACGTCAAAGTGGCCGCGCAGGGCGGCAACCGCTTCTGGAGCGACCCCGCACAAGGGGGTCGTTACGTCGCCTGCGATCGTGTCGATGTGGCCTTGAAATAGGCGTCGATACTCCTCTCCGGACAGGTCGCGCCGGAGCAGAGCGCCGACGCACCACCCCTCCAAGAGAAGGCGACGAACAAGGGGGACCCCGATTGCTCCCGTTGCGCCAGTGATCAGAGCTCGCATGGAGGCATCCCTGGCGGAGCTCCGCAGTCCCTGGGGGTATGGACAGTCAAGCGCTCAACCATGCCCCATTTCGAAGAACAACAGCCTTGAGACCGCAGTATTGGCATGAAACAAAATGGCCAATATTGTGCTCGCGGGTTAAAATACCTTAGTATTCAACTTGAAAAGACATCTCGAATTCTGGTATGTTGCCTCGACACTGGCGTAACTACCTGCGATCCAATCGCTTTCCGTTCTCCACCATCTTGGCCATTCGGTTCCAGCCTCGGCCGGCCAAGGAGGAGCTTCGGAAGCAGATGTCGCAGGGCCCAAGCGCCACGATGAGCCTGCACGGGATCGGAGGCTCTCGGAAATATCTGAACGCACCTGAACGCCGTCGCTTCCGTCGCGTACTTGGCAGTTTCCCGACCAAGGTCAGGCTGTTCTGCCTCGTTCTGATGTGGGGCGGAGGTCGCATCTCCGAGACGCTGGCTCTCACTCCGGCATCGTTCGACCTCGACAGCGGGGTGGTCAGCTTCGTCACGCTTAAGCGCCGCAGAATGGGCGTGGTGCGCCAAGTGCCGATGCCGTCGCGCCTCCTTGGCGAGCTTGACCGGGTGTTTGATCTCCGCAGAAGACAGCGAGATGCAGCATCGGCAATCCGGCGCGTGTGGCCGTGGGGACGCAGCACCGCGTGGCGACACGTGAAGGCAGCGATGGCGGCCGCTGATGTCCGCGGTCCGGCTGCGAGCCCCAAAGGCCTCCGTCATACGTTCGGAGTGGCCGCGTTCCAGGCGCGCGTACCGCCGCACATCGTGCAGCGCTGGCTTGGCCATGCCTCCCTGCGCACCACCGCGATTTACGGTGACGTGAGCGGCGAGGAAGAGCGGGCGTTTGCATCGGGAGTGTGGAAGAGTTGGTAGCAAGGAAAAGACCTCGCCGGCGACGAGGTCAATAGTCTTCCGCGAGCATTAGCGTCAGCACGCGCGTCGTCTTCTCGGGATCACTTGGGTCTTCTGAACCGTACGTAAGCTCCTTGTCGTAGTAGTCGATTTTCCAGAAGAATGTTCGGCCGACCAGCTCGAAGCTGCCGAAGTCATGCTCGCCATGCGGATCATTCTCGTCGGTGAATGCATCGAAGCGCGCGACGATCTGTAGCGCGGTTGCCTTCACGCAATCAGGCAGATCGGCCACGCTTGAGGTCATGACCACCTGGCCGCCGCGAAACGTAGTCCGGAACGCGTCGTTGAGCTCGGCGATCCTTTGGACCTCGGTCCGTTGCCCATCCATAGCGGCCCCCTTACAGCAGGCCGGCGAGGATGAGCGCACTTCGAACCGTGGGTGTGTCGCAGGCTTCGCACCACCCCCGATCTTGGTCCGGCTCGATCTCGCACGTGTAGGAGCAGCCTGGATTGACGCAGATACCCGGCGATACGCTGTCAGCGGCCGCGGCTTCGAGCAACTGCTCGACCGGGTCGAATCCTTCCTCTGCCACGAGCTTTGATAGCTTCATTCCTCGAAGAACAGCATCCATCTCGTCGCCTCCGTCTTGCTGCCGAAACCCGAGGTTCGGGTGTCGGATGGCAAGACGGATCGAGGCGAGACAGGCGTACTCCGTGGCTATCCTCCGCCTATCGGCCTGATTCAAATAGGGCCGAGAATGTGCCGCTTTGGCACGCGGCCTCGCACCTGACCGCAGAACAAAACCGCCTCGATAACGAGGCGGTAGTGAGTATCAGGCTTTGTCGGCCACGGCCGGCGTTGCACGCGCCGGAAACTCCAGCACCCCTGGCAGCCATGCTCGGCCTTTGGCATCGTACTCGTCGAGCTTGGCCGCTGGATCGGCGGTGCGCTCGAAGTGCCGAGCCAAGGCGTCTATGAGATCCCGCTTGCTCAATGTTCTGAGCTTACCGAGTCGCAACGACGCGCCGCTTTCGATCGCCGCTTCCTCAAGCTGATCCTTGCGCAGGAGCGACAAGAACTCCGCATCGGGGGTCCACCAGGCCCGCAGCGAAACGCCGATATCCGAGGCGACGCGATTGAACAGGCTCTCTTCCCTATCGAGCGCGGTCACGTCACGCTGACCGAACGAGAGGCAGACAAGAAAGATGCAGAGCCGGTCCAGGTCTTCGTCCGAGAGCAGCTGGACCGCCTTGTACGAGCGCAGGACCGCATCGCCGTTCTCTCCGGAGGTCACCAACTGCCCATGATCGTCGACGTGCGTGCGGACGTGTCCGAGAAGCCGCGACGCCTCCGCACGGACTTTCGTGAACGCCTTGGGCCGTCGCTCAAGGGCCGCGCTTTCCGCAAGGCAAGGATGGACGTTGATGCGGACCGGGTGACCGGTGCCGAATGCCTGCAACAGGTAGACGAGGGCGACCTCTTTCGCTTTCCGCGGATTGTCGAGAAGCGCTGCTTGCACTGCGATGCTCTTCTGGATGGCCGCGTGGCGCACCAGCGGATTGGAGACCGCCGGACGCTCGGCAGGCGCCTGCGGCGCCTCTCGCGTCTCTGCGACCACCTCTTGCTTCACCTCGTGGCGGGCGAGGCCTTCTTGCACCTCCACGCGGCCGCTCGGCGTGAGGTTGACGGCGACACCGGCGGGTTCGCGCCGTTTGGCTTTGCGGTATTGCCACCAGGGCGCCGCATAGACGTTGTGCACGTCGACCCAAGCGGCCGTTTGCCGGTGCGACTCGGCGAGTGCCTCAACGGCTTCCTTCTGCAGGCTCCAGAACAGCTCGACGTCGTCGAAGAACGTCGTCTCCTCTTCTCCAAAGAGATCGCGCGTGAAGGTCCCTGTGTACTTCTCCAAAGGGAAAATCGCGAGCGCCACGGACGGTTTTTCAGAAATGAGAAGCGCACGAATACCGTCCGCTTCGAGATCCGATCCCGCTCGAATCTCCTCAAGGATTTGCTTCTGCTGCGCTCGTGTGCCGAGCGTCAGGGCTTCTGCGACGCCGAGCGTAAGCTCACTCTTGCGGACCGCTGTTTTCACGACGCCGGCCAAATCCGCGAGCGCCAGCCGGCGGCGGATAGTTTGCGAACTGAGCCCCGTCTTCGCTGAAAGATCCTCGAGGGAGGCGCCGTTTTGGAGAAGCGCCGCGAAGGCCTCTGCCTCGTCGATCGGATCGAGGTTTGCGCGCTGCACGTTCTCGACAGTTGCAAGGCGGAGAGAATCGCCGTTTCCCAGATGCGTGCGGATTTCGACTGGAACCTTGAATGTCCCGTCGATCACCTTGCGCTTTTGCAGGAGCTTGAGGGCCATATAGCGGCGGTTGCCGCTGATGATCCTGAACTTGTCACGGCCGTTAGGCTCGACAATAAGGTTCTGCAACAAGCCGTCCGCCTGGATGCTTGCCGCGAGTCCCTCGATCGCCCGGTGGTCGATATTCCGGCGCGGGTTGTCCTTGGGCGGACATAGCGCCGAGAGAGGGATGTTTCGTAGAGACATAGGCGTATTCCTTTTTGGTGGGCGCAGACGACGGCAATCCGCCGGAGCGAATTTGGATGGTCTCTGCGCGGCGTGGATGAAGCGTGCGAGCCGGTCGGCGGCACGCGGCCGAAAAGAACTCAACCGCGCTCAGGTTGCAGGTTGAAACACGATGGACGAAGGCGCGGAGATGTGCCGCCAAGGGCATATGCGCCGAGAGTGGATGCCCACTGCGCTCAGTCTCGCGCCTGTGCGATCGACCTCTGCAAGATCACGCTCTCGGCATGCATCGATTACCGGGGGAGGGCGCGACCATTCGATTTGCGCGAGTCGATTTCCGAGGAGACACGCGCGTCTTCGGCATCAAGGAAGACGATCGCTTCTCGCACGTCTACATCATTGGGAAGACCGGTACCGGCAAGTCGACTCTGCTGGAAACGATGGCGCGCCAAGATCTCGCGCTTGGCAACGGGTTTGCGCTCATCGATCCTCACGGTGATCTCGTGGAGCGCGTCGCAGAAAGCATTCCGCCGCGGCGGCGAGATCAGGTTTTCTACCTGAACGCAGCCGATCCTTCGCAGCCCTACGGTTACAACCCGCTCCGCCACGTCCGTCCTGCCCGGATTGCGCTTGCTGCCTCGGGCATGATGGAGGTCTTTAAAAAGCTCTGGCCGCTGGCCTGGGGCGTGCGGATGGAGCACATCCTGCGCAACGTTCTTATGGCGCTGCTCGAACAGCCGGATGCAACGCTTCAGCACGTCCTGCGCATTCTCTCCAGCAAGAGTTACCGGAGGACCGTAGCGCAATCCGTGCGCAACGAAGCGGTCCGCACTTTCTTGGAGAAGGAGTTCGAGGGCTTCACCTTCGGCTACCGTGCCGACGGCATCGCCCCGATTCAGAACAAGGTGGGAGCGTTCCTCGCTGATCCCTTGCTCAACCGGATCCTCACCGCGCCCACGATCGACTTGCACGTCCGCCGGATCATGGACGCAGGCCAGGTACTCCTGGTGAATCTTGCCAAAGGGCGCCTTGGCGAAGATAGCTCTTCCCTTCTCGGAGCCCTCCTCGTCACGACGATCGGCCTTGCCGGCTTTAGTCGCGCCGATACGGGCCGCAGAGCGGCGGAAACCCTTTTTCGTCTACGTCGACGAATTCCAGAACTTCACCACGCTTGCGCTTGCGAACATGCTCTCCGAACAGCGCAAGTATCAGGTCGGATTTACGGTCGCCCATCAATACCTGCACCAGCTGGAGCCCGACGTCCGGTACGCGGTGCTCGGCAATGCCGGGACCCTCATCGCTTTCCGCATCGGCGCCGAAGACGCGCCACATCTCGCGCGCGAATTCCAGGGCCGCTTCAGTGCTGACAACCTGCAGCAGCTTCCGAACCATCGCGTCTATCTCAAGCTCATGATCGACGGCAGCCCGTCACAACCCTTCAGCGCTCGGACCTTGGGACCAGCCGACCCTGTCGGGGACGTCGGACCCCGCCTTACGCCCCGCCCTTAGGATAAGGCGGGGTCGGCGGGCGGCATGAGAACCCATGATCTGAAACGTACGGTCGACCTAGCGGTCTTGCCCGCGCGACTTACAGCTGTATCGGCGCCGCGCTGGTGCTGCGGCGGCCTCGCCCTCGGCACGTGTGGTCACGTGCCTCGGGGAAAGCCGCGAAGTCGGCCGGGTAGGATGGCCGGTCGTGGCTCGATCTCTTGATCAGCATACACGTCTAACGGACAGCAGCGCCTACGCGCGCGACCCTCGACCACTGCGCTCCATCGGCCGACGAAAGTTCAACCTGTCCGGCGCGCGATCGTGGGCGATCGCGCGAAAACGATTTTGACGATTTTGGATTTTGGCCGTTTGGCGAAACCGAGAAGACGAGATCAATCCCGCCGCGGCCGGTGCCGCGCATCGGGGCAGGGGAGACACCGGTGTGCTATACTGCCCGCGTGGCAATCGCCACATCAGCCTTATGAAAATCGTCGAGGCCATCAGCGGCATGGCGCGCACCTATACCTTCGTCTTCAACCCTGAGCCCGAGGGCGGCTTTACCGTCACCTGTCCGGCGCTGCCGGGCCTGGTGACCTACGGCGAAACCTTGGAGGAGGCGCGCGCGATGGCGCGCGACGCTCTGGAAGGCCTCATCGAGGCCATGCTGGAAACCGGCGAGCCAGTACCGGAAAGCGACGCACCGGACGTCATCCCGCGCTTCCACCGCTTGGCGGACACTTTGCGCGAAGAGGGCAGGGGAGAGCCGATCTTCGAGCAGCTAAGCGCCAACATCGCCAACGGGGTATGAGCCGCCTGCCGGCGCTCAAGCCGAAGCAGGTGGTCTCGGCTTTGGAGCGCGGCGGCTTCGTCGTCATCCGCATCGCCGGCAGTCACTACCAGCTGTTCAACGAGACGACGCGCCGACACACCACCGTGCCGCATCGCAACCGCGATCTGCCGCGCGGCACGGTCGCCGCAATCATCCAGCAAGCCGGTCTGACGCGACAACAGTTTCTCGACTTGTTGTGATCGGGAGGAAATGGTTTGACAACCACCGCCTTCTATCGTGTCGCACAATTTCTGATTTACGACACGGAAATGGCGACCTGTCAAAACAACGCCGTTCTTCTTCAGTCCATTTGGCGGCCCGGCCTTGCGGCCGTCACGCTCTATCGCGCATTCGCGCGACCGAGCCCCATTTTCGGGTCTCGGCCCTTCCGGGTGACGATCGTTGCCGCGGGGCCATGCTTTGAGCGCTCATCGAACCGACCCTCTTCCCCATTGTCGCGCGCCCTCCGTCGCGTCCGTCAAGGCAACCCTGCGGGCGGCCGGCGGCCGGCCTTGACCGACGCGCGGGCGCGCACGAGCGATGCCGTCGGCTCCGGAGGGAATGTCGCTTCGTCTCACCAGAGGGAATGGAGAGGAACGCTCGTACCCTGGTCTTCGTCAAGCCACTGTCGTCCCCGGTTGCTCGGCAAAGAACTGCTTCTTGGTCCTGACTCTAGCGTTTCGGAGTCCTTGGTTGTTTTTGCTCCTGTTCGATTTGCTCCAGACGCCGGAGGAGGGCGATCTGCCGTCGAGATCGGAATTCGTGCCACTCCGTGTCAGTCATCGGCGGCTCATTGCTCCGAGCTTCCCAATCCTGAACAAAGCGAATGATGGCGCGGGCACATCCTTTCTGTCGCTCGGCTGGCATTTTTCGAGCGAGGAGCAGTGCCTCTTCCAGATCGTCGTCCACGGCAAGCCGCAAAATTTCCCGCGCACATTTGCGTTGATACTCGGCCGGCAAGTTGCGGGCGAGGATGAGAACGTCTTCGAGCTCCTTAATCAACATCGCGTCCTCCGCGAGGCGAGGTACAATCACGAAGGCCACCTTCCCATCAGATCGTGGCCGGAAATGAGCCGGCAGTGAGCGGGGGGCTCGGCAGTCGCGTCACTTGAGGCACGAGGACGGCGACGCCACGTAGCCCCGGCGCACCCCAGGGAACGGGTGCTGCCCGCGCTAAATCCCAATGACGGCGCGCACGGCACACCGGCTCCCTTCCGACTATGACGAACCATTTTAGGCCGCTCTCGCTCGGCGCCCACGTCATGGGCGGCGACGCCGCACTCGGCCCGGAAGAACGGCGGCGCCATCTCCATCTCGTCGGCCAGACCGGTACGGGCAAGAGCACTCTCCTCCTCAACTTGATTGCGCAAGACCTTGCCGCGGACCACGGCCTTGCGCTCCTCGATCCGCATGGCGATCTCGCACTCGCCGCTCTCGCCCACGTGCCGCGCCGGCGCCGCAATGAGCTCGTCTACATCGACCCGGCCGATGCCGATTGGCCGATTGGGTTCAATCCGCTCGCGCGCGTCCCGGAGCCACTGAAACCGGTTGCGGCGGACGGCATCGTCGCCGCGTTCCGCGCGCTCGTCGAGCGGCACGTGCGCGATCCGCTCGTCCGCTCCTTCTGGCTCAATGAATATGCCGGCTACAGCCAAAACTTTCGTGTCGAGGCGATCGCGCCCATTCAAAATAAGATCGGCAAGGCGCTGATGGCACCGAGCCTGCGCAACATGCTGGCGCAGCCGAGGAGCACGATCACCTTGCGCCGACTGATGGACGAGAGGGCGATCGTGATTTGCAATCTCTCCAAAGGGCAGCTCGGCGAGAGCACCGCGCACCTGATCGGCGCGTTGCTCGTGACCGCCATCGCACAAGCGGCGCTCTCGCGCGCCGACTCCCCTGTCGCTGAACGGCGCGTCTTTCACCTCTACGCCGACGAATTCCAGTCGTTCGCCAGTGAGAGCTTTTCTCTCATTCTCTCGGAAGCGCGCAAGTATGCGCTGACGCTCACCATCGCCCACCAGTATCTCGAGCAGCTTCCCGACCGTTTGCGCGCGGCCGTGTTCGGCAATGTCGGGTCCATCGTCGTCTGCCGCCCCGGCGCAACCGATGCACCTGCGCTCGCGGCCCAAATCGGCATCGCCAATCCGGATGCAGTTCTGGACCTTCCCAACTTCGCTGCCTGGGCCCGCCTTTTGCTCGACGGCGTCCCCTCTTCCCCGCTACGGCTCGATCTTTATGCGCCGCCACTCCCGCACCGGGGCGGCGTGCGGCGGCTGATCGCGTTGAGCCGTTACCGTTTCGGCCGACCACGCGCTCAGGTCGAGCGGCGCATTGCCGAGTTCCTTGCCCAATATTGACGCCCATCCGGCTTCCGGCGCATTCTACCGAGGGTTGAACCACCAACTTCGGCCAAGGGGGAGGGCCGTTGTCATGACCACCGCCGATTCTATTCAGCAAACGAGCCAACCCTTGCCGCGCGATGCTTTCGCTGCATCGAGAGTCATTCGCCTCCTGACGGGTGTGATTACGGCTATCGTTCTCGTCCTCTGGACGGTCCTTGGCTTCCTGTTGTGGATACCGCTCCTCACCCGGATGATCGTGGTTTTCACGTCGGCGGTGATCTCCGCCATGTTCACCGGCCGCGATCCCAGCGACGCCCGCAATCATCTCGAAGTCGCCATTACGTTCTACTCGCGCGGATTCCATCTGATCAGGAATTCGATGAGCGGTGAGACCCAAAAGAGCGGGCCCTTTGTCGTTCCCCATCCTGGGCACATGGTGCGTCTCCTCAAAGAGGTGGCGTTTTGCTTGCTGTTTTGGCTCGGCGTCGTCGCCTTTTGGAAATTCTTTCTCTTCCCCGCGCGATTCTAGTGCATATTCTGCTGCAGCGATCTGAACGCGACGACGAATGGCTCTGGTCGTCAATGATGTTCGTGCTTGACGCGCGGCTCGACCTCAGCGCGGAGGAAGAACACCTCTTCCGGAAATACGGGCTGCAGTCGCTCGTAGTCTACGACAGCGACGCCTTCACCCGCCACGCGGATGCGGCCTACACGCGTTTCGACCAGGCAAGCAACGTCTCGATCCTGAATCCAAGCTTCGCCGATCTTACCGCCTCTCTCTGGAACAATCTGGCCGGCGCCGCGGAAAGCGTCATGACCGCTTTGTCCTTGCGCATCACCTTGGGCGATCTCGCGCAAGGCGTTCACGTCGAATGCGAAGACCTGCAGCAGATCCTGATCGCGGAGCAGAACATCTACCAAGCGGCGCAGTATGTCGCCGAGCACTTCCGCATCGCGCTCACCTTCAGTGATGCGCGGGAGGAGCTGCATGAAGTCTAAGCGCCCTCCCTTCCGGCCCGCCTCCGTCTTCACCCCCTTCTTCCGCCGCTTCACCGACGAGCACGCGCGCGAGCTCGCCGATACGCTCGCCCTCTACCGCGAAGTCCGGCGGGCGCATGCTTCTTCGCCTTGGGCACAGAGCGATGCGATCGATCGTCTAAGTGAGACTGTTCTTCGCGACGTAACCTCAACTACCGATCTTCCGAAGGCTGCCGTTGTCCTCGATGCGCTGTGCAAATGCCTGAAAGACGTGCTCGCGCAGGAGACCGCGATCTTCTGCTTCCCGCACGAGGTGAATCTCTCCGTCCTCTCGCTGAGAGAACGCGTCGATCTGCGGCGTTTCTTGCGCGCCCAGCAGCATTTCCTCGCGAACGAAGACCGCGTGGTCGACATGCTTGCCGGCGCGGTGAGCGCCGTGTTGGCTGGCATTGTCGACGCATTGCCGACCTTTCCGGAGACCGCGGCCGGGACCAGCTTCAGTGTCCCGCTCATGACCCTCCTTTCTGATCCGGGCGGCACCGTCGACCGCATCATTGGCACGCTCGGTCTACAGGAACACGCCGATGCGGGACTGTTCGCCGAGCTGCGACAGCGCTTCTGGGAAAACGTGTGCCGCGCCTCGGGAGTGTTGCCGGATCAGGAGCCACGCAAGCCGCTTGTCACGGCGGACACTTCCAAGCTTCCGCCCGTGGAGTTGGCCGAGACCTATTTGCAGGGCACGCCCTTCCTCAACCTCTTTCTCTGCTCTGTTCCCTTCTCGCTGCCTCTTGCCGCCCGCTTCGAGCACATGCACATCGTCGCCGGCACCGGGCACGGCAAGACGCAGACCCTGCAGCACTTGATCGCACATGATCTCGCGCAAGAGCCCGAATCCGTTCCGGCGGTCGTCATCGTTGACAGCCAGGGCGACATGCTCGCCAAGATCGCCCGCCTCGAGCTGTTCCACCCCGAGCACGGCGCCCTGCGCGATCGCCTCGTCATCATCGATCCGACCGACGTGGAGCATCCGCCCGCGCTCGGGCTCTTCGACATCAATCTCGCCCGCGTGCGCGGCTACGACGCCCGATATCGCGAGCAGATCATGAACGGCGTGATCGAGCTCTACGACTACATTTTCGGCGGCCTTATCGGCGCGGAGCTCACGCAAAAGCAGAGCGTCATCTTCCGCTATCTCGCCCGCCTCATGCTTGCCATCCCGGACGCCACAATCCTCACGCTCAAGGACGTGATGCAGGACGCGACGCCGTTCGTGGCTTACTTCGACCGGCTCGACGGCACCGCGCGCGACTTCTTCCAGCACGAGTTCAACGACCGGCAGTTCGCGGAGACGAAAAAGCAGATTCTGCGCCGGCTCTGGGGTGTGCTGGAAAATCCCACCTTCGAGCGGCTGTTCTCGCAACCGCGCAACCGCCTCGACATGTTCGCGGCGCTGAACAGCGGCAAGATCGTGCTCGTGAACACCGCCAAGGATTTCCTCAAGGCGGAGCGCTCATCCATTCTCGGCCGCTTCTTCATCGCGCTGACCTTCCAGGCAGCGCTGGAGCGTGCGGCGCTGCCGGAGACGGCACGGCGGCCGGCCTTTCTCTACATCGACGAGGCTGCCGACTATTTTGACGACACGATAGACAGCCTGCTCACGCAGGCCCGCAAGTTCCGGCTCGGGGTGGTCTTCGCGCACCAGTATCTCGATCAGCTGCCGCGCGCGCTGGAAGCGAGCATCATGACCAACAGCTCGATCAAGTTTGCCGGCGGTGTCTCCTCTGCCGATGCCCACAAGCTCGCGCCCAACATGGGCACGACGCATGACTTCATCGCGCGCGCCCGCAAGCGCCGCACCGAAACGGAATTCGCGGTCTACATCCGCAACAGCACGCCGAGTGCGGTCACGCTCACCGTGCCCTTCGGCAGCTTGGAACGGATGCCCACGATGGACAGTGACGCAATCGCAAGAGTCGCGGTGCAGAACCGCGAGCGCTATGGCGCGACCCGTCCTGACCCGCCGCCGCCGGCCGCGGCCAGCCCCGACCGGCAACGACCAGCCGCGGCTTCGCCTTCAAGTGAGGTGGGATCAAGCGACGACTGGCGTTCGTAGCAGATTGCAGCAATGCAGATGCGCAGCAGTGAAACGCATGCGCAATGATCACATTTTGCGCGAGGTAAGCGCTGCCGATTCGCGCGCGCTATAATCAACGCATGTCCGAATTGGTCATTCGCCGGCTGCAGCGAAGGCCACGATTCCGCCGTGCCGCGGAACCGCCGGCCTTCCGTCTTACCGACGACGACGTGGCGATCGTGCGCCTCCTGGCGCATCATCGCTTTCTGCGCTCGACGCACATCGCCGCGCTCCTCACGCGCTCGCTCGATCGCATCAACGATCGCTTGCTGCGCCTCTTCCATGCGGGCTACGTCGATCGACCGCGCGCGCAGCTCGACTTCTATCCGACGAGCGGCAGCGCTCCCATGGCCTATGCGCTCGCCGACCGCGGCGCGCGCCTCCTCATCGCGCGCGATGGGATCGACTTCGCCAACGTCGAGTGGAGCCGCAAGAACCGGCGTGCCGGCCGCCCGTTTATCGAGCACCAGCTGGCGATCATGGACTTCTACGTCGCCCTGCAATGCGCCGCGCGGGTGCACGAGAACGTGCAGCTCATCGCGCCCGACGAGATCGCGCGCGCCTTTCCGGACCAGAGCATCACGGCCCGCAATCCATTCGCGCTGCAGGTGCCGATCAGACACGAAGGCGTCACCCACACCGTGGGGCTCGTGCCCGATCTCGTGTTCGGTCTTGCGTTCGCGGACGGCTCGCGCCGGTGCTTTATGGTCGAGATCGACCGCGGCACCATGCCGGTGGCGCGAAGCGCGATCGCGCAGACGAGCTTCGAGCGCAAGATGCGCGCCTATCTCACGGCGCACGCGATCCGCGTGCACGAGCGGCACTTCGGATGGAAGACCTTTCGCGTTCTTACCGTCACGACGGATCACCATCGGGCGCAGCACATGCGAGCCGTCCTCCAATCGATCCGGGTTGCGCACAGCCCAGGGCCATCGCTGTTCTTTTTCGCCACCTATGGCGAGCTCTCCGAATGGGATCCGCTCGCGCTGCAATGGCGCGACGGAAACGGTCGCTCGGTCGGCCTGACGTAGGCCGGCCCTTGCTCGCGGGCACGAGCGTTCTCCGGAGGCGCAATCCACACCGACATGAGACGACGCGATCGGTCACGCCGCGCGAGATTATAATCGGCATGGGTAAGGTAGCCCTCGCCCTCCGGCACCTCAAGCCTGGGATGCCGGAGACGCGAGGAGAAACCATGCGCAAGTCCAGTGATGTCTTCGCCCTGAAGAGCTACACGGTACGCAAAACGGGCAAACTGTTCTTTGTCTCTCCGACCGCCAATGGCGGGCAGCGCCGGTCCGGGCCCTATGCGTCCCTTCAGCGTGCGACTATCGCCATCGCGCGAAAGCTGCAGCGCGAGTTCACGCGGCGCTCGAAGCGGAGCGCGTTATGAGCGCGCAGCGCATCCGCGAGCTCAACGATGCGTTCCGCACCTCGTTCGTCGGCGGCCTCGTGGTCGTGACGCGCGGCGTTGACGCGCTTCCAGCGTCGCTGAAAGAGCGCGTTTCTGGAGTGGGTGCGGACCTTCTCGGAGTTCAACGGCAACAACGATCCGCACGGCGAGCACGACTTCTGTTCGCTCATGATCGACGGCCAGCGCTATTTCGCGAAGATCGACTACTACGATCGCGAAGGGCAGGGCGCATCCGAAGATCCGAGCGATCCGGAGAAGACCACGCGCGTGCTCACGATCATGCGCGCGGACGAATACTGATCTTTCGACGTTGCCCCGCTTCATGCGGGGCTTCTTTTGGTGCGCCCGGCACGGGCATCGACTTGGAGGTGGAAGTCCTCTCGCGAGCTGGTCACAGCGAGCGAAGCGAACCGCAGAGCGTCGAGCCGCGAGGACGGCGTGAAGGAAGCGGGGAGCGAAGCTGCGGGCCGACGAACAGAAACCGGATAGAAGGCGGTGCCGAGCAGGGCGAGTGGGCCAATGACCGCGAAGCTCTCGTGACCAAGGCGAGGCGACGTAGATCCCCCGGCGGTCGTGCAGCGAAGGCCGATGTTCTTACCCGGGGAGATCTCGCCTTGCGCCTGAAAGGGCGACGAGGGCCGTGAGGCCCGCGGAGCGAGAAGTCAGCAGAGGCCATAGTAGTCGCGCAGGCGACGAAGGGCCGAACGATGGGGAGGGAGCTATGCTCGCGTTCCTCGGTGACGGCAGGCCACAGAAGTCGGGCTCAAACCCCGAGCGCCCACCACTCTGAGCGGTGAAGCCGCGACGATTGCCAGGCGTGTGGGCAAGCCACCGACAGGAATACGAACGTAAGCACCCAGGCATTTGCCTCAACCCATCGAACCGCCCGGTGCGGACCCGCATGCCGGGTGGTGTGGCAGGGGGACGTGGAGACTAAATCTCCACGCCCCTATGCCGATCCCGTTGACGAAAAGCGAGCCTGCGGTGCCCTTAAGCACAGCCCCCTAAACGAGCTCATCCCGCTGGCAGGCGTCAAGCCGTGCGTCGTTGACGCCTGCTCGCGCAGGACATCGCCACCAGCAAACAGGAGCTCGCAATGGCGGATAAGATCAGCGGCGGCAACCGACGCACCGCGCGTATTCCGTGATCCAGCGTGAAGGCCAGGACGACTACTGGCTCAACATCGGCCTCGTCTTTCCCCACAAGGACGGCAACGGCTTTAACATCATGCTGCAGGCATTTCCCTGGACGGCAAGATTGTGTGCCGCGAGGTTACTGCTGATGAGGAATGCGAGCAGCACTCTCGGGACAACAAAGCCGAGCCAAGCAGAGCAACAACAGAGTGTCCCTAGCGCTGCATAGGCGGTAGCCAGACGAGCCATTCGCACTAAGAGCCGCCGCCAGGCGGCTCTTTCAAGTGATAACTTCCAATCAGTAACGAAGTCTGCGCACTAACCTCCCGACCAAAAAAGATTGCAACTGATTACTTGCGTCGTGTCCAAAAAGCTCCGTCCCGGCCGCCGTAAAAGTCGGACAGAATGATGTCGATTATCCTATACGTTTCCAAAGCCTCTCTTCCAAAGCAGGGCGATGCTTGAGAGCCAAGGAGAAACTTAACGACCTCTTCTATCATCGGTTGCTCGATGTAGGTTGGATTACGGATGGCGACTTCGCGGTCGCCGCTAATACCGCGGATCACGTAAGGCGGATCCCCGTGTATCGTCGCAGACACTGAGCCAAGCGAGCCGTATATTCTCAACTCATCCTTCTTCGTATCCGCAACAAGATTGAAGTTAGCAGTCCCAAGTACGTGCGTGCTGGTTTCAAATGAAAACACCACCACGTCTTCCAAGTGTCTAGCATCTTTCGTTGTAATAGCATTACCATGCACATTTTGAAACAATCCAAAAAGAAAGACCAAGAGGTCTATAGTATGAGGGGCAATATCGAAAAACTTACCGCCACCCGACAGCTCCGGAGAGAACAGCCAAGGATGATCCTTATCGTCAGCAAAACGTCTCATTAGGCGAACATGGACATCCCGAACGATACCAATTTCTCCAGAGTCGATAATCCGCTTCAGTTCTAAGAAGCGGGGGAGCGCTCTGCGATAATGTGCTACGAAGAGCGGTACGTGTTCCCGCTCAAACGCGTCGGTGATCGCAGTCGCCTCGGTGAAATTGCGAGCAAAAGGTTTCTCAATGTATGCAGGCTTCTTCGCCCTGCAACAGGCCAGCGCGTGATCCAAATGACAGCCAGGTGGGGTAGCAATGTAGATTGCATCCACCTCGGGATCATTGACCAACATGTCTACGGAATCGTACCATTTTTTCGCTCCAAGTCTCTCGGCCGAAAGTTTCGCCCGCGGGAGAGTACGTCGCATAATCGCGTGAACAGTGCTGTTAGCAATGCGGCCGAAGGCCGGCCCACTAGTGCTTTCGGTCACGGAACCGCAGCCTAGAAATCCCCATTTGACTTCGGTAAGAGAATTGCTTGTTGTCATTGAGCGCCACAATACCATAAATTGGCACTATTCTCCAAATACTGAAGCAGGGGGTTACTCCGAAACCAGCCGATCGAAAGCGAGCTCGACGCGTTCAAACACACGCAGGTAATAATCGCGAATGATACGTCGAGTGGGGTCAGTTGAGGACAAGTGGGAGCTGTGGTGAAGTGCCAATCTGATTTGAGAGAGTGAGTTGCGGCAGATCGCGAATACATCCACTTTCTTAGCAGTATGCGATATACCAGGAGAACTGATCAAATACTTCCAGATGTCAACCTCCATGCGTCCTACAAGTTCTGGAATTTGCCGAATTGCATGACCGGGTTCATATCGTCCGATTGAACTTATAACAGCCAAATCCGAATGTCTGTAGCCATTCTCAGCAAACAGGCTATGCACTGCTCTGGTTATTGGTACGACTTCAGCAACCCTCGCGTCAGCATACGCGACAGAATTGCTATCCAGGTAAAGAAAATTGGAAAGTCGCGGTCTATGTTGGGAGGAAGACGCGTTAGACAGAAGCCTGTAATAGGGACTTCGTACCCCAACGCGCATCTCCTTGAGCAAAGAAGCAGCGCTGTGGTAGAGCCCATGGCGCTCAATAAAGCTTACGCTATCTTGTATCTCCTCCAGCGATACCAACGGATCCAATATGATCAGGCCGATGGTGTAAGAGACATTTAGTGAATCGAGAAATGTGAAGGCAGGCAGGACGCACTCAAGGTCAAGCCGTTTGCTATACCGCTTGAGCTGACGTTTTGAAAATGACTCGATCCCGAGATACGCATACCTTAATCCTGCTGCGACTAACTCCCGCCATGCCTGTATGCGTTCGCGCGCAACCTCTTTATCTTCGCGTAAATCAATAACCGTGTCTGCACGGGTGTCAATTCCGATCATTCCTAAAAAGCCGGTAGCTATTAGTTCCGCTGCCAGTCTGCGAATTTCAGTCAGCCGTTGCTTGCGCTCCTCGGGAGTGCGTCCGCCAAAGAAGTTCTCGTCCCTGAACTGAACATAGAGCTGCCGTCCAAGAGAGTGTGATAGCTGTTCCATCACTTTGACTGGACGCGCGTCTACCGTCTGTACACGACCCGACGTATGCTTGCTGTTATTCAATCGACAGTAGCTGCAATAATGCTCGCATCCCCGCGTCAGACCATCAAGAAGCGCAAAAAGCCCGCGCCTACGGATTTCATCGACAATATCGGAGGGAAAGAAAGGTTCGACAGCTACAAGTGTGTGCGCGTGGACCGAACGACGACCTTGATGATACGTTCCGTATGCATCAATCCAATGTATGTCGGGTATCGCCGGATTGACGGTATTGTCTTCAAGCAAGCTCTGGGTCATCAACTCGAACCCCGACTCTGCCATTCCAGAAAAGGCCACAATCAGATGTCCGGGAACCCAGAATTCGCGGAGCAAAGGCTCCGGAAGCCCATCTGTAACTGTCTCGCCGACAAATACGAGTAGGCCCCCGCGATCCAGGTACGAATCGACAGGCATTGTCTTGATGAAGTCTATAGAGCCGGCCGGAGTTCCAACAATCAGAAGATCGGTCGCAGACAAGATACTAGACAGGTCTATTTGTGTTGTACCCTGCACATTCAAATCAAGAAGTGTCACAGAAAGGCGACCAGCGTTATTGTGGCGGATAAACCCCGCTAGACGTTGCAGTTCGAGCGGATTGACATACATCTCCGCTGCTGCATTCCGGGGTTGGATAAAGGTAATGTGGGCCATTTGTCTACTCTCGGTAAACGGCAATACCTTTTCTGATTGTTTGCAGTCGGGGTGTTCCGACAACGTCGAACGTCTGATACGGCACACTTATCAATGCGACAAAATCGCGGGTAGGTGGTTCCTTGCGACATTGATCGAGGAATTCGTCCTCGAACAACCATCGAGCTGCGCCAGTTGTCCCAGGGCCGTGGAGACCCCAGCAAAAGACGTTGATAGAACTGCTGTTTCGCGAAGTCAGCTTGGCCACAAGCGCCAGATCCAGATGTTCATTTTTATCCTGGTCACTGGGTGAATAGAGTGCCTTGTTTTCGACGTGATCAAAAAAGTAGGGAAGGTGTGTGGCGGCGTCGTAACGGTACTCAATAGAGAGCGGGTACTGCCGGGCGATTTTGGCTGAGGCCTGATTAGCTTCAGGTCCGCATATGAAAATGATGTTATGATCTACCGGTATCGGTTTGCGGTCGTCTAAATCGGTAAATGCAATACCATGTTTTGCAAACGTGTCGCGAAATTGTTCCGCCGCGAGTATATCTTCGATACGTGCCATCCGTCCTTGGTATTGAGGCTTTATGATCACCCATCTAAGAGTATTAGTACGCCATATATGCGCTAGGCGGTGATTGCGATATGTCGCAGTTATCGAGCCGGCAAACGTGCAGAGTCCACCAAAACCGATAATTCCCACGACAGTAAGAAACCAAGTCAAAGCATCTGGTGAAACTGCATAGTAGAGAATTATGCTTAATACGATCAGTAAAACCGCGACGAACACAGAGAGCCGAACGGGCTCGGAAAGCAATTGTTCGCTGCGGTAGTAGCTCATAGGCACTCCGGAATCAGGTTGCCGTTATCGCATTTCGAATTGTCAGAGGGGAACCCATTCGGTGAAGGTGCTCTATCCCCTGACCTGTGCCAAGTACATGAATTGTACCGTAATCAAGAAGTCTACCTAGCACAGACTGGTCGACGCGAACAGACTCGACTTTATCCATATGCATTTCGACTGTTCGACGAAAGATAAAGCTCTGGCCATAGACGACGCGCTTGTTGGTTACCGTCAACTCGGTAATCCACCGAATGAACCATCTATATAGGAACGATAGTGCTGCGATGGCGTAAAGCGCGAGGACCGCAATGGTCAAGAACTCGCCAGCTGGACTGATCCATTGCGCAAGAACAAGCAGCCCTGTTGCTGCTACAAATATGAAAAAAGGACTAAGGTAAGTGATCCAGTGAAGGCGGCCCGTGACAATGATCTGCTCATCGGGTTGGAGGATCTTCGTCACGTAGCTCTTCATCGGAGCCTCCCTGGCGGGCGAGCGACTCCAGACAGGTTAGCGAGCGGATCGGGGGCACACCATCAAAACGTACACCCAAATTTTTACGGCTTGCGGGTGCTGCCGTCTAGCTGGCGGAGGTATTCCCGAAGCCCCAGTAGAACTCGCTCTGCTGCCTCGATCTCCGCTCGGATAGCTGTGGCATCTCGGTTATCGATCCGCTCATCCTTCAATGCCGCTTCGATTGCCTCTAGTACGTCTGCAGCCTCGAAAACTACGCGGTGGGCTGCTTTCCAGATGCTATCCTCACGTCCATGCAACGTGCCGGGAAGGCGCTCAGCGGCTACATACGGAGTTCCCTCAAGTAGATATGACACAATGCGAGGATCGCTCACAGCCCTCAGCAGGTCTCTTATCTCGTCGGCAGAGAACGGCGTCCGATTGCTAATGCGCGCGTACAGGACCTCGTAGCTGAGGCCCATCTTGGCCGCGATAGTTCTCACGCTGTCCTGGCCGCCTGAGACCAGAATACGGTGCACTAATTGCGCAAACTCTTCGCCTCTTCTCATGCAGCGCACCTGCTCATTGCGGCCCCCTTAAACGACCTTCATCTTCTGCAACCAGGGTTCCCTCAGTGTTATATAGCGGCCCTTACGTCGCGTTGGCGGAGTCGCCGTCGCATTTGCTGCGAGCAAGGAAGCCCATCCATTCAGGCTCGCGGGAGATAGTGGAAGAGAAGTCCCGCCGGGACATGACGGTCAACTGTGTGCGCAGCAATAGCGTTCACCAGGCGCCATCTGTGGTAAAGTAGTGCTGGCCTTGCGTCGTCCCTCGAATCGAGCCTCAGCAGCCCAAGGCAGATCGCCAGTCAGGTGATGGTTCGATTCCAAACCTAGTATCCACTTTCAAGGAGGATCGTCCTATTGGTGCGGGTACATCTGCGGGTACGGACATTTCCTCCATTGGAGATTCGAGAGTTAGCATAAGTGGTTACAGTCTCAGTGAGCTTCCGCCCCTGGCACCAAATCGCTCTGATTGTTCTGGAATCAAAACGCGCCCGCGGCTCAGAACCAAACTGCTTGCTCTATACAGTCATGAACAAGCTCGATTTGTCGAATGCTGAGGAGAGAGTTCTAATAGACCTTCGCGATTACATTGCTGAGGTGCAGCGCATCACAGCGTCATCGGTCAGCACAGTCGAGGATGGCATCGGTACGTTGGTCCAGCTGCGGAAGACTTCTTACGAAAATCTCAACCAGATCCAGCACGAATATGCTGCTCTCTGCGCCTGAGCACGACAAGCCGCAGTCATCGTCCCGTGCCCGGTCCCAAAGGCACGCCCGCGCCGAATCTCCTTCGAAGAGACGCGCGTCTCGGACGAAGCCTCGAAACTCAAGACGATAGGACTTCCGCCTTCGATGTGGAGGCAATAGCCACTTCGCTCTCCTGCATCTGGAAAATTCCAGCCCGAGTTATGCGAGAGATGCTGCGCTGGCTGGTTCGGTTATCTGTGCGTCGACACGAGTACGAGAAATCACGCTTCGCCTAACCGTGCCCCTTGACATTGCGAGCCGCGAACAGCTTGCCCCTTATGCTCGGAAGAAATCCCAGCACCAGCAGCAAGGCTCCCAGCGCGCTCAGGGTGATGGAGGGCGCCACGAAGCACAGGCCGGCAGTCCCGATCGCCACGCGCGACCACGCGGACAGCGGCGCCTGGAAGTATCCTTCGGCTGCGACAGCGACGAGGTAGACTCCTATGATTGCGGTGACGATCGCGATGCTGACGTCGATCGTCGACCCAACCAGGAGAAGTTCCGGGCTGTAAGCGAACGAGAACGGCACGATCATCGCGGCAATCGACAACTTGGTCGCGATAGCGCCGATCCGGATCGGATTGCCGCCGGCGATTGCAGCGGCGGCATAGGCAGCGACGGCGACGGGCGGCGTGCTCGCCGACAGCACCGAGAAGTAGAGTAGGAACATGTTGGCCACCAACACGGATAGGCCGAGCTTCTGCAACACTGGCCCGACGAGCACAGTCGCCAGGATGTAGACGCTTGGCGTGGGCATGCCCATCCCAAGCAGGATGGTGATTGCCGCGGCGATGAGCAACGACACGAACAGCCAGTCGCCGCTGACCGCAAGGATCAGGGACGAGAACTTCGCCGCGAGGCCGGTCATTGAGAGCCCGCCGATGACCAGTCCGGCCGCCGCGCACGCAGCCGTGACGCCGATGATCTTGAAAGTCGTTTCGGCGAGAACGTCGTAGAGTTCGATTAGACCGATGCGGGTAATCTTTCGAAATAGCGCGACCAGGAAGACGGCGATCGTGCCAAACACCGCTACGAACGTGGCGGAGTATCCGAGCGCAAGCCCGACGATGATGGCCCCGAGCGGGATGAGAAACAGTTCACCGCCCTGGATCGCTTCTCTGAAGCTCGGAATCTCCGAAGCGGGAAGCCCGCGCATGCCGAGCCGCTTCGACAGGTAGTGCACCTGCACGAACACGCCGAGATAGTAGAGCAAAGCGGGAATCAGCGCGGACAGCGCGATTTCATAATATGGAATGCCGGTATACTCAGCCATGATGAACGCGACCGAGCCCATGACCGGAGGCATGATCGATCCCCCAGTCGAGGCCGCGACTTCGATGCCGCCAGCAGTTTCCTTGTGATAGCCGGCCCGTTCCATCGTCGGAATCGTCACCGATCCGGTGGTGACCACGTCCGACACGGGGCTGCCCGAAATCATTCCATAGGCGCCGGATGAAATGACGGCGATCTTCGCTGTGCCGCCCGCGGTTCGGCCAGTGAGCAGGGCCCCCATGCGGTAGAAGAAATCCGCGCCGCCCGCGCGCGATAACATGGTCCCGAACAAGACGAACAGAAAGGCGTAGGTCGCAGCGACGCGCAGCGGCACGCCATAGATCGCGTCCGTCGTGTACACGGTCGTATCGATGAAGTGCTCAGGCGGAATCACACCGTGGCCAAGTGCTCCCCCGATCAGGTGACCAAAGAGATTGTAGGCCATGAACGTCAGCACGACCAGCGTGAGCCCGAGCCCGACCGATCGTCGCGTCGCCTCCAACGTCAGGCCGACGATGGCGACGCCAAACCAGAATTCGGCGGGGGACAACGGATCGAACAGTGTGATCCGGTTCGTGATCGCGCCGAGATTGAACCAGAAATAGCCGCCAGACAGTGCGGCAAAGCCTGCAAGTATCCAATCGTACCACGGAGGGTAGTCGCTGTTTGACTTCGTGGACGCCGCGATCGTGAGGAAGACGAGAACAAGGATCGCCGAGAGAAAGATGACCGTCATCCCAAAAATGTCGGTGACGACCAGGACGACGCTATAGATCACCCAAAGGGCAAGGAGGGCAGCAAAGCACTTGATTAGAGCGCCGAGCGCGCCGGGCGGATGGCGGGCTTTCCCAGTGCCGAACAGAACGTCGACAAGCATACGCTGAATTCCTTCCATGGCCGAAGCCGGTCCGCCGCAAACGGCGGCGGAGCGGCTTCGTGCGAGCTACGACCCTTTCATCAGCCCTTTTTCCTTGAAGTACTTCTCTGCTCCTGGATGAAACGGCGCGACCGACTGCTGCGTCATAAACTGCGGCGTCAGCGCACGCATCGAGGGATGAACGCTCTGCACCTCGCCAACATGTTCGACGAGCGCCTTTGCGATATTGTAGGCGTCCTGATCGCTCATCGAGCTATGCGCGACGAGCATCGCCCCAACCGACAGCGTTGGGGTCGCGTCCGGCTGCCAGGCATAGGAGTTTGCCGGAATCACGAACGGGTCGGTGCCGGTGGAGGCTGCAACGTTCTTGATGGTCTGTTCGTTGATTGGCAGCATCACCACCGGGATCGCCTGGCCCACCTCGATCAGCGATCGCTGACCGACAAAGAGCGTATTGAAAATTCCATCGATCCGGCGATCTCGTATCAAGTCGGCTTGCTCTTCCGATGCCGCGAGCACGACAGCGCCGCCCCATTTCTGAATATCACTTTGGCTCACGCCGATGGATTGCAGCATCCGGTCCACGACCATGTAGCCGATATTGCCGCGCCGGTTGAACGCGACGCGCAGTGGTGGCTTTTTCGCTGCGATATCTTCGAATCTCCGGATGCCATGCCGATCGGCGAACTCCTTAGTAAGGATCAACTGAAATGGAGCCCAATTGTAGAGATACGCGATAACGCGCAAGTCCTTGACAGGCGCACGGAACGGCTCGTCGCCATTCTGCGCCATGCGGAGCTCAACGTTGTGCACGACGCCGAGCGGCACTTTCTTTTGATCGAGCAATTGGACGTTTGCGATCCCGCCTCCGGAGGTTTGGTACGTGACGGTCGAGCCGGGATAGGCTGCCTTCATCGCGCGGTCGACCCCAACGCCGAGGAGCGACCACAAGCCGCCGGGACTGGCTCCTGCCATGGTCAGCTGATATGTCTGGGCCTGCACCGGCAGAGCCGAGACGCTCAGTGCAAAAAATGCAACCCGCCACTTGTTCATGGTGACCCTCCCTGGTCTTCGTAGTGTGGCTTAATTCTTGGATTCGTCGCGGCCCCCAATGGATGTTGCCGTTGCTCAATCTGGAGAGTGAGAGCTACCCAATCGCGCCAACTACCATGGCAACGCCGGCTAACGCCGTCACACCGCCTGCGGCTTCGACGACGCCGATGCGCCCGTACCGCAGCTTCGCAACCAATCGCGCCAACACAGCGCCAAGCGCAATCAAGCCGGCCGTCGCGGTGGTGAACCCTACGATATAGACGAACGCGGGGCTCCCGATTGGTACCTCTGTCCCATGCGCGTAGCCATGAAAGATGGCGAAAAACGCTGCTAGAGCGCCAGCTGCCAGAGCGGGTAAAGAAATCCGGAGCGCCACAGCGAGTCCGCATGCGAGCACCGAAACCGCAATGCCACTCTCTACGAGTGGAACCGTGGTCTTTGCGATGCCGACCAGGGCGGCGAGCGTCATCGCCGAAATGAATGCAAGGGGCAGGGCCCATAATGCCCTGCCGCCCAACTGCGCCGCGTACAATCCGACGGCGACTATCGCCAACACGTGGTCAGCACCGCCGAGAGGGTGCATCAGACCATGAAAAAAGCCGGCGGCTTCGCCAAGGCCGGTATGCGCCATCGCGGTGCTCGGAAGGAGAACAGAAAAGCCGATCATTCCTGCATTGCGTGCGGGCCGGAATCTCATTGGCGTGCTCCTATTCTGATCTGCTTTTGGTTTTCGCACCGCGCGGCCCGGTCACGCGACCGCAAGGCGTTTTTCCTCGCGTTTGGATGCATTCAACTGGCGGATGGCGGCGGTGAAATCGGCCTCAGTGAGCGGAGGCATCGAATTGTATTCGGTGCGCTTGAGCGCGTTCATGCGCGCCTGAACGCAAATCGCATGGATGTCGGCCCCCGAATTACCATCCGTTTGCTCTGCGAGTGCGGCAAACAGTCGACCGCTGTCAGCCTGGAAACTCAGACCGCGGCCTTCAATGCCGAATATGCGCAACCGATCCTCGTAGGCCGGCATCGGAATGTAGAGATGAATCCCAAGCCGCCCGAGCCGCAACACCGACGGGTCGACCAGATCGAAGCGGTTCGTCGCAGCGATGACGATGACCTGACCGTGCGTTGCTTCCATGCCGTCGAGCTCGGCGAGGAGCTGGTTGACGACGCGCTCCGTCGTGCGCGAGCCGGAATCGCCGCCGCGGCGCGGCGCGAGCGCATCGAGTTGATCGAAGAAGACGATGCTCGGCGCGAGTTGCCGCGCGACGCGGAAGATGTGACGGATGGCTTCTTCGGATTCGCCGAGCCACTTGGTGAAAATTTCCGGGCCGTCCATAGCGAGAAAATTGACCCCGCATTCCTTTGCGAGCGCTTTCGCAAGCAGCGTCTTGCCCGTGCCGGGCGGACCGTAAAGGAGTAGTCCGTTCGGGGGCGTCACGCCGGCGGCGCGGAAAACCTCCGGCTGCTTCAGGGGCCGCTCGACAGAGTTGCGAAGCTGCTCCTTCACGTCGGAGAGTCCGCCCACATCGCCCCAACTGACATTCGGGATCGTCACGAAGGCCTCCCGGATGGCGGAGGGCCGGATCTTTCCAAGCGCATCGTCGAAGTCGCGCGCTTCGACCGACAGCATTTCCTCGGTGAAGCGGAACGCCGTGAGATGGTCGAGCAGACCGGATGAACTGCGCCGAAGCGCATTCAGGCCCGCCTCGCGACACAGCTCCATCAGATCTGCGCCGACAAAACCATGCGTTACGTTCGCAACATGCGGCAGATGCTTGATCGCGCTTTCGGCAAGCGGCATCTCGCGCGTGTGAATGGCGAGAATGTCCTCGCGGCCCTCCGGCCCGGGCGGGCCCAAGAAGATTTCCCGGTCGAACCGACCCGGCCGGCGCATCGCGACGTCGATGGCGTCGACGCGGTTGGTGGTCCCGATGACGACAACACCATCGACTTTCATCAAGCCGTCCAGCAGGGAGAGCAGTTGCGTCACCATGCGCACGTCCGACTGTGCGCCGGACTTCTCACGATGCGGCGCAATGGCATCGAGCTCGTCGATCAGAACGATTGAAGGCGCGTGGTGAGCGGCTTCGGCAAAAATTTTGCGGAGATTGGCTTCGGTCTCGCCATACATCGTCCCTACGATGTCGGGACCGTTCACGTAGTAGAACCCGGCATTCACCTCGTTCGCCAGCGCGCGCGCCAAGTAGGTCTTTCCGCTGCCGGGCGGACCATAAAAGATGATGCCGCGCGGCGGCAATATTCCGAGCTGCCGATAGACCTGCGGAAATTGCAGCGGAAGCTGCACGAGCTCGCGGACGAGCCTGATTTCCTTCTGCATCCCTCCGATGTCTTCGAACGTGACCTCTTCGTCGGCTTTCGCGCCGCTTGCGGATGGGATGTCAATATGGATTTTGGTTTTCTCCGATACGACGCCGATCGCCGGTTGCGCCTTCACCACTTTGTAGGTAGTTCCCGCAACCGAGTCGTGGAACGTAGCGTAAACGACAGAGCCGCGGCCCAAGGGCGCGCGGTTCTTGAGCAGGCTTTCATGCAAGTGTTCGATGAGATGATGCGCTGTCGAAACATCGATCGGCGGCATCAAAGTCACGCTATCGAGCGCCGGAGTTTCATGACCCCAACCGAGCTCGATCTCCTGATTGATTTTCGCCTTGGTCGCTGTTCGCAGAAAACGGTCGAGCCGGATCAAGCCGGTGCCGCGATCCTCTTCGAAAGCCTCGCCGACCCGCGCCGGGATCGGATACTTGGTTGAGATCGTGCTGATTTGCACCACCTCGTCCGGCTTAAGCCCAAACTTCTCCATCACGGCCGGATCGATATGCACGAGACTCTTGCTCGCGACATTCGTCAGTTCGCTCTTGAGCCGGTCCACACTAAGGTGAGTATGCTTCACCGGCTCCTTGTAATTCAGACGCTCGGGTTCGTGCATATGATGACGGCCTTATCCATTGTAATCAGGGGACACTTCGATCTGCTCGAACCCGCTGCCTCGGTCGACCCAGGCGGAATGGACGGCATTCGGTTCGCAGCAGATCAGCCGCGCGCGATTGTCCGGGTCGGTGTTGAAGTGCTGAACCGTGCTGCCCTTGATGCGCAGCGGCAGTTGCACGACATCGTTCTTCGACCAGTGATACTTCTGGCCGTCGATCACTGTGTAGCCTGTCCCCTCCCAAATGAAGATGACCTGATTGCCCGGATGATGGATGCGGCCGCTGCGCCCACCGGGGGGGATTTCTTGCACAAACAGCATCAGCGTATTGATGCACGGGCTCTTCAGTAGCGGGTGCATGTACCACTGCATAATTCCTTGCCTGTTGATCTCGGTGGGCAGATCTTTGCCTTTGATCAGCCAGACGGATTTCTCAAGATCCTTGCGCTGCTGGTCGCGCAGCTGCAGCAGTTCCTCCCAAAGGTTGCGGCCACGCAACTCTTGGACCATCAGCTGCATGCGTTCGGCCCCGGTATGACTCTCGCGCTCTGACATGAATGACCTCCACTGCGCTTGCGTACGGCTCAGCGTCCCGCCTTGGCTTGGAAATCCTGGTTGACTTCAATCTGCTGCAGCTCGCTCGCCACGTGATTCCAAGTCGGGATGTGAATGTAGGCGAGCCATTGCGCCGGCTCGGTACCGTAGTTGTAGTGCTTGTGCTCAACGCCGTCCGGATGCATCGGGAGGAGAACGCAGTCTCCCTTCTCCCATTCGATGATCTCGCCGTTGACCTCGGTCGCGCCGCGCCCTTCGATGATAAACAGAACCAGTCCACCCTGATGGCGGTGCTTGCCCGACACTTTCTTGATGTCGTGGACGAACACCCACCAGTCGTTCAAAACGGTCTCTGGGTATTCGGACTCAAGAATGTACCATTTCAGATAGCCCTGGCGGCAAAGCTCCCACTCGCGATCAGTTTCCTTAACGACGATCTGCCCCGTCATGCTGTGATCGACGAAGTCCCCGCGCTTCTGATAGGCGATGTCGTACTTCAGCGCAGGAATGGCTTCGCGTTCACGCGTCCTGGTCCTCGTCACATCGGCCATAGTGGGTGCCCCTTGCGCTACGTCCAATTTGTGGACTATCATTTCTGCTAAATCCGATCCTAGCACCGCACCGCATCCATTCAAGCCAGTATGGCCGAATTGGCAGTCCGTATTGTGGACCTAACAGAGCGATCGTGAGAAGTAACCTCACCAGAAAGGCCGCCAAGAGTGGTCAGGACGACAAGGTACCCGGTGCGCAGAGCATCCACCGCGCGGCATTGCTCCTGCGCGCGATCGCCTCGCGAGGTCGCGACGGGGCGCGACTGGTTGATCTTACTCACCAGGCCCATCTTGAGCGTCCGACCGCACGACGGATATTGAAGTCGCTGATCGCTGAAGGCATCGCGATGCAGCAGCCGCAAACGAGGCGATATCTCCTCGGTCATCTGGTTTTCGAGCTCGGCCTTGCGGCAGCGCCGCAGTTCAACGTCCAACAACTGTGTGCCCCATCTCTTGCGCGCATTGCCGAGGAAACCGGGGATACGGTCTTTCTGACTGTGCGCAGCGGCTACGATTCCGTCTGCATCGATCGGAAGGAAGGAGCGTTTCCAATCAAGACGCTCACCCTCGACGTTGGCACGCGGCGGCCGCTTGGAGTTGGCGCCGGCGGCATCGCATTGCTGATGGGGCTTCCCGACGCCGAGGCCGAGGAAATCCTCGCCACAAATTCCCGGCGTATCCGGCAATTTGCGGGGATCAATGTATCGGTCCTGCGCACCATGGTGCAGCGCGCTCGGAGTCTCAAGTACGCCCTGAACGATCGGCAGGTCACTCCAGGCGCCATCTCCCTTGGATTGCCTGTGACCAACCGATACGGTCCGCCTGTCGCGGCGATCAGCATTGGAGCTATAGCGGATCGCATGGGGGTCGCTCGCCAACGCGAACTTGCGGCCGTTCTAAGCCGTGAGGTGAAGGTTTTGGAAAAACTCTTCAGTGAAGCGACCGGACTTTAGGGGGCCTTACTGGGTCTTTAACCGGTCGGATCAGAGAAGGTTGAACGATCGAGATCGTTTTGGAGATAAAGCCGCTGCATTCACTCCGCCTATCCGTTGCAATCGGCGACTACGACCGCAACCGGCCGTTCATTGACGGCCGCGTCAGGATCGATGGCGTGAATCCGGTCATCATGACTTTGGATCCCGAAGAGATTTTCTTTCGGGCGTTTCGACATGCCGAATTCGACATTTGCGAGCTCTCCTTGAGCAGTTACGCGATCAACGTCGCGCGCAACGAAAGCGCTTACGTGGCTGCGCCCGTATTCCTGTCGCGCGCCTTCCGGCACACGTCGATCTACATCCGCACGGATCGCGGGATCCGCGCACCGTCGGATTTGAAAGGACGGCGGGTCGGGGTTCCCGAGTATCAGCTCACCGCTTGCGTGTGGGTTCGCGCGCTGCTCGAGGACGACTACGGCGTCACGCCCTCCGAAATCACTTGGGTGCGCGGCGGCATCGAGCAGGTCGGGCGGCCCGAGAAGATAGCAGTCGAGCTGCCGCCCGACATTCGAGTGATTGATGCGCCAGACGGACTGCCGCTGAATGCGCTCCTGGAGCGAGGCGACATCGACGCATTCATTGGTCCGCGCGCGCCAAGCTGCTTTGATCGCGGATACCCGCATGTGGACCGACTGTTTTCCGATCCGACTGCCGCGGCGGTGGACTACTTTCGGCGCACCCGGATTTTTCCGATTATGCATGTTCTGGGCATTCGGCGTACGATCGCGAATAAACATCCGTGGCTTCCCGCAGCGTGTTTGAAGGCGTTCGAGCAGTCAAAAAACGCGGCGCTTGCCAAGCTCGCGGACACGTCGGCTACAAAAATTACGCTGCCCTTCGTTGAGGAACAGATCAAGGCCGCGCGCGAACTAATTGGAGCCGATTTCTGGTCTTATGGGATTGCGGCGAATCGGCATGCCCTCGACGCCTTCTTGCGGCATCATTATCGTCAAGGGCTTTCCTCACGGCCTCTGAAAGTGGAAGAACTGTTTCATCCCGCTACTCTCGAAGCGCATCGGATCTGATCGCTGCAAGGCGGCGGCGCAATAGGAGAAGAGAATTGAGCAACGAGGCTGCAATCATCGACAATGCCTTGCACAACATCGTGATCGCCAATCGGATCCTTGCGCGTGAAAACGTCATCGACGACTACGGCCACGTCAGCATCCGCCACCCACTCAATCCAAGCCGGTTTTTCATTTCGCGCTCACGTAGTCCGGAACTCGTCACTCTTCACGACATCATGGAGTTCGAACTCGACGGGACACCGATCGACCAACGCGGACGCGTGATGTATTCTGAACGCATCCTGCATGGCGCCATTTACATGGCGCGGCCGGATGTGAACGCAGTCACGCACCATCATGCCCGAGCGGTATTGCCTTTTGCGAACACCGAAATCCCGCTTCGTCCGATTTTCCACATGGGTTCCGTGATCGGACCCGAGGTCCCTGTGTGGGACAGCCAGGACGAGTTCGGCGACACCAATATGTTGATAGACGACTTGGCTAAGGGTCAGTCGCTGGCCCGCAAGCTCGGCAAGGCGCGATGCGTGCTCATGCGCGGCCACGGCGCCGTGTGCGTCGGGGATGACATCAAGGCGGCGGTGTTTGTTTCAATATACATGAAAGAAAATGCCGAGCTGGTGTTGCAGACGATGCCGCTCGAGAAGCCGACATATCTTACGCCCGGAGAAATCGAGCAGACGGCAGATACGCTGTTGAAGCCGCACATTCTCGCCCGCTCATGGGAATACCGTATCGCGCGTGCCGGTTTCGGCGGTCTTTGAAACTCAAAGCACCCTCGGCGATCTTTAGCGCCCAGCCCGCGAACGTCGAAGCCGCACATACAGCACGCTGACATTGACCTGAGCCCCGGACTCTCCTCAAAAATGCCGGGCGCGAAACGCCGTTCTTCACGGAGCGGGAGCGGGCAGGTCTGGACCGAAGCCGTTACCCGCATGTCGGAATCCCATATGGACGATGCGCTCTACGAGGAGGTTCGGGCGCAGTTCTCGGAAAAGGAGATCGTCGATCTGACGCTGGTGTCCCGATTCCGAAGTTCGCATTATTGTGCGGCACCCTCGTTTGCGAACTTCGGAATCGAAGGACACTGGCAAATTATTGATCCACGGTGGCTTTCCTGCTGGTCAGGTCGGCTTCCGATCTGTTGATCAACTTGACAACCAATGCGCAGACGGCGCACGCCGAATCCCGTCGACTTCGATCAAGTGTTCCGCAAAACCCGCGATCAGCGGGTTTCAAGGTTATGCGGCGAATGGTCGTTGCGAAGGGGGCCCATGTCAAATCAGGCCGTTTCAGTACGCCCCGGCCGCTTTGGTCCGTTTCGAAGTTTTTTCTGGAAGGCTGGCATGTCCGAGTTTGTGTGAGATCTGCTGGCTGGCTTTGATCAGAGCTTCAGTATCCGTTTTTTTCGGCTTTTCCGGAAGAAACTGAATCGAACCGACGATGGCTAAGGCGGCAATGCACGCATCGTGACTATCGAAGATCGGTGCAGCGACGGCATTGAGGCCGAGGATTGATTCCTCGGGGGCCGATGCGTAGCCGCGCTTGGCGATGTCGGACAACATCTCCTCAATGCGCTCTCGCGATGTAATCGTTTTGTCCGTGGACGCATCGAGCCGACGTGAAAGAATGCGAGTTTGAAACGGACGCGGCGCGAAGGCGAGCATGACTCTGCCTTGTGCCGTCGAATGAAACGGCAATTCGCTTCCCGGGCGCACCCCGATGTCGAGAGGAGTCGTGCTTGCCAGCTTGGTCAGCACGAGTGCGCCGCGCGGCGTCATCTCTGACAGGACGACGGAATGTCCAACTGCGTCGCGCAATTCGCGCATCGGTCCTTCAGCCAGTTGCACGAGATCCATGTCCGGTGCCAGCCGCGCCAGCAGGCGACTCTTCGGGCCTATCGTGAAACGACTTGTCGCCGGATTCTGCGCCAGGTAGCCGCGGTCGACCAATGTATGCAGATGGCGGTGCACCGAGCCCTTGGTGATCTTAAGACGCTCGGCGATTTGCGTCACGCCCATCTCTTCTTCTGCAAAACTGACAGTTTCCAGGACGTCGATCGCAAGTTGCACCGACCGCACCATGCCCGCTCCGGCATTGTCCAACATTCTCCATACCTTCTGTTCGCGAGCAGGAAACACCGTATCAGAATTAGAAGCACGTTCAAGGCGGAATTTGGCCCATGAAAGCGAAATTGACAAGAAATAACTGGGTCTGCTATTCGTCATTTGTGAACAATGTTCTGCGCTCGCGAACGACAATATAACCGCTTCGGTCTGCGAAGAGGTGAAGGAAACCAGGGACGCCGGTGATGAACTCACGTGACGATACTGAGAGTCGAATAGACGGGTTGCTGCGGGGCGCCATCGATCCGCACGTGCACAGCGGCCCATCGATTGCGGCGCGCGCGCTTGATCATGTCGAGCTGCTGCGGCAGGCCTCGGCCGCGGGCTTCGCCGCGGTCGTGACCAAAGATCACGACTACAGCAGCGTGATGACGACGGCGCTGATCCGGCAGAATTTTCCCGAACTGAAGACAAAGATATACGCCAGCATCGTGCTCAACAACGTCATCGGCGGTTTCAACGCCTACGCGGTCGAACACACCGCGGCGATGGGTGGGAAGATCGTGTGGCTGCCGACGCTTGCCGCGGAAAATCATCTGCGCTGGCAGGCGACGCAAGCCAAATGGACGCACCCTGCCTCGACCGACAAGATCCGTCCGTCGGCCGGCATTCCTGTCCTCGATGCCAACAGGAAGGTGAGGGACGAGGTCAAAGAGGTTCTCGATATTGTCGCCAAGAACGACATGGTCCTCGCCAGCGGCCACTTGCATGTCAGCGAGACCTGGATCGTTTTCGAGGAAGCGCAGCGGCGCGGTGTGAAGCGGCTTGTGTTCACGCATCCGGAGGATATCGTCGACGCCAGCTTGAACGACGTGAAGGGCATAGCCGCCATGGGTGCCTTCGTCGAGCACTCGCTGTGCATGTTCCTCGAGGGCTCCAAGTTCAAGATCGCCGATGGTCAAGAGTTACGCAGGCAGATCGAGGCGGCCGGCGTCGATCAAACCATCCTGTGCTCGGACCTCGGCCAGGTTGGCACCATGAGTCCGCTCGAAGGTTTTCGTCAGGGCATCAGGCTTTGCATGGAGCTTGGGTATGACGATCAACAGATCCGCAAAATGGTGTCGCTGAATACCGCGCGCGCTCTTGGGATCGAAGGCGATTTGCCGAAGCTGCAATGAGCCGGGGGCGCTCGCGCGCTTGGCGATTGAGAGGTTCTTGCATGTACGATGTCAGCGATCCCCGCTCGGCCTTGGCCGCGGCGCCAACTGCAAAGCAAGCGTCCGATGGTCCATTCGGCGGCGCAGAATATGTCCGCTTCTACGCCGAGCCGCCTCAGGAGAGCGGACCAGCCGGCAGAACTTGGTACGCACGCGGCCAGAACTTCCTGATTGCCTATTCCGAGCCTGTTGCACAGGCGGTGTTCTCGCGCGACATGCAGCCCGATGAATATGCGGTGCTGCTACCCGACCCGAAGACCGTGGTCGAATTCACCGCCAAGGACGGCACCGAGCGGGTCAAGGGCGGCACGCTGGCGTTTTTGCCGCCCGGCGAATCGAGCCTGCGCGTAATCGAGCCGGGGCCGATCGTACGGATGTTCACCACACGCTCCACCGATCTCGTGGCGAGATGCAGCAACCGGGCGTCCTATGCCGCTGCGAAGCCGCATGTCGCTCCGGCCGAGGCCTGGCCCGAGCCGAAAGGCGGCTTCAAACTGCGCGTCTACAGTCTTGATGTTCCGCCCGAGAAGGGGCGCTTCGGCCGCATCTGGCGATGTACGACCTTCATGGTCAACTATCTCGATCCCTTTCACGGCCCCCGCGATCCCGCGAAACTCTCCCCCCATTACCACGAAGACTTCGAGCAATGCTCGCTCGCGGTCAGCGGCGAATTCGTTCACCACCTGCGCTGGCCGTGGACCGTCAACAAGAGCTTTTGGCGCGATGATGACCACGAACTCTGCGGGACGCCGTCAATCGCTGTTATCCCTCCTCCGTCGATCCACACCACGGAGGCGGTCGGCATGGGTACCAATCAGCTCGTCGATATATTCTGCCCGCCGCGCGTGGACTTCTCGCAGAAGCCCGGCTGGGTGCTGAACGCCGACGATTATCCGATGCCGAAACCGTAACCGACCTGAACAGCAAAGACCATGAGTCCGTCCGCCCCCTTCCGCCAACGTCTTACAGCCCGCGAGCCGCTGGTCGGCAGCTTCCTGAAGACGCCTACCGGCCACGCGACGGAGATCATCGGCGAAGCCGGTTTTGATTTTGTCGTCATCGATCAGGAACACGCGCCATTTGGTCGTACTACAACGGATATCGCGCTGCTCGCCGCACGCGCAGCCAATATTCCAGCACTTGTCCGCGTGCCTGGCCCGGATGCGATCCTATCGGTGCTCGACTGCGGCGCCACTGGCGTCCTGATCCCGCATGTGTCGAGCGCCGCCTATGCGCGCAAGGTGGCGGCGGTCTGCCGCTATCGAGGCGGCAAGCGCGGCTTCGCCACCAGCACGCGAGCAGGCCGCTATACCGCGGCTCCGATGTGGCGGCATATCGCCGATTCCGACGCCGGTACCGTGGTCGTGGCGCAGATCGAAGATCCGGAAGCGCTTGATGAGATCGACGCGATCGCGGCCGTCGAAGGCATCGACTCCCTCTTCATTGGGCGCGGTGATCTCACCGCGGCTTTCGGCGATGAATCAAAGGACCCGCCAGGCGTGCGTCAGGCGGTCGAGCGCATTTCCGCTGCCGCGCTGAAGGCTGGCAAGGCGATCAGCGTCTACGTCGCAAACGGCACTGAGGCGGCGTGGCTGAAAACACTGGGAGCGAGCACCTTCGTGCTGTCATCGGATCAGGGCTTTTTGCGCCAGGGCGCGCTGGCCAGCCTCGACGATATACGCGCAAAGATTGGCGTGGATACGCGCAAAGATTGGCGTGGCAGCGCAGGACGACCAAACAGTCACCGCCGCCAAACGCCGGAAACTCCGTCGATGAAAAATAGCGGGTTTATTCGCCGCGCGCCGAAAGCCGCGCCGACTCGGGAAGGAAACGTTGGGAGAAAGCCATGAGAACTACACGACGCGAGTTGCTTGCCCTTGCGGGAGTTGCGTCCGCTACAGTTGCAATGCCATCCATCGCGCGCGCGCAAAGAGCGATCCGCATGCGGCTTGCGCATGCCGCGAACGAGGTTCATCCGGGTCATATTGCCGCTGTCCGGTTCAAGGAAGCGTTGGAAAAGCTCGTACCGGGCCGCATCAATGTGCAGATTTTTCCCAATCGTCAGCTCGGTGACGACAAGCAATGTCTCGAGTCGGCAATCGCCGGCACTGTCGAACTCGCAGGCGCGAGCGGCGTCCTGTTTCCGCTGGTCACCGGTCGTCCGGCCCTCGCCGCCTATCAGCTCCCATTTCTGATACGCGACTACGACCACTTCACCAAAATGGCGACCGGCGGAACCGCACAAAAGATGCTCGACGATCTCGCGCCGGCCGGATTGATTGGATTGCAGACCACCGACATCGGTCAGCGTAACTTCTTGTCGGTCGCAAAGCCGGTAAAAAAGATTGCCGATTTCGCAGGCCTCAAGACCCGTATCGTGCCGGTCCCGTTGCACAAGCAGATCTGGGAAGCCGTCGGTACGGCGCCGGTCGGGTTGCCCTATGGCGAAGTCTACAGCGCGCTGCAGACAAAGGTGATCGACGCGGTCGAGATCAACGTCTCGTCTGTTGTCGGGGAAAATCTCTGGGAGGTCGGCAAATATTTCACGCTGACCGGACATTACCCTTGGCATAATGTCATCGTTGCCAACAAAACATTCTTCGATGGATTGCCTCCGGATTTGCAGGCTGCTTTGCGCCAAGCCGGCAAAGACTCCATCAAGCCTACGATGGACTACACACAAAACCAGGATTTCGCGGCTCGTGACGATCTCAAGAAAAAAGGCGTGCAGTTCTCGCCGCTCGAGGATCTGCCGGCCATGAAAGCGAAAGTTGAGCCGATTCTCGGTGAGTGGGCAAAGAAGTCGCCGCTGATCGCCGAATTTGTCGCGGCCGCTCAATCGTCAGCTTGATCGCGCAGCTCGCGCCCGCCAGGCCGGCGGGCGCATTCGTTCATTGGCTAATCACCGCTCTGGCGGGGGGCGCATGCAGACGCACGATGCATCTTCTCGGGGAGGGTCGCGGGTTCTGGTGTTGTACCGGGACGCGATGCGATTCGTCGCCGGCGGGTCGATGCTGGCAATCGTCGTTATCATGATCGTGCAGGTGTTCGCCCGATACGTCCTGAACGCATCTTTGATATGGGCTGAAGAACTGTGCCGCTACATCCTCGTTTGGCAGAGCTTTCTTCTGATCGGCATCGCCTATTATCAAGGAGAGCTGATCGTTCTTGACGTTCTCTCAAGCAGGATGTCGCCGACCGTCCGCTTCGTTCTCCGTCTGCTTGTCGCAATTCCGGTCTGCTATTTCCTCTACCTTATCGTCAAGCATGGCCTGATCTTCGCCGGGCGATACCAGGCACAGACCATCCCGGCGATCGACTTCATCTGGACCTCGCTCGTCGGTAAACCGGCGCAAGTGCCGATCTTCTGGGTCTATGTCTCCGTGCCAACCGGCTGCGCCATTCTGCTGGTCCATATTCTCGCCGGGCTCGCCTACGACGCCGTCGCGTTGCGGAGGCCGATGACGGCGAGTCACGCGACCAACCCGCCTGTCTGAGGACATTGGATGTTCGCTTTCCTCGGCCTTTTTTTCGGCTTCCTGTTTCTTGGAGTGCCGATCTCGCTGGCGCTCGGCGTCAGCGGACTGCTCTATCTTTTTTTCACCGACAACTGGACCTTGGTCGCCGCATTGCCACAGCGCATGCTGTCAGGTGTCGACCAATTCGTGCTTCTCACGATCCCGCTATTCCTACTGGCCGGAAGCCTGATGAATTTCGGCGGGCTGAGTACGCGAATAGTGAATTTTGCGAATGCCTTGGTCGGTCATTTCAAGGGTGGACTGTCACTGGTTACCGTGCTCGCAAGCATCTTGTTCGCCGGAATTTCCGGGAGCGCCATTGCGCAGTCCTCGGCTATTGGCAGCCTCATGATCCCCTCCATGTCGCGCCAAGGAATTCCCGCCGCCTATGGCGCCGCTCTGGTCGCCATGAGCGCCGTCATCGATCCTTTAATTCCGCCAAGCATCACGATGATCGTATTCGGAGTGTTGTCTGGCACATCGATCGGGCAAATGTTTATTGCCGGGATTATTCCGGGAGTCCTGCTAGGTATCGCTTTGCTCGTCTATGCCGCTTGGCGCGCCAATTGGAGCAACTTTCCATCAATGCCGCGTGTGAGTTGGCCCGACAGGATGAAATCGCTGATCGCCGCCATTCCGGCCTTGATGCTGCCGGTGATTATTGTCGGCGGCGTGAAATCCGGCGTTTTCACCATGACCGAATCCGCCGCCGTTGCGGTTGCCTACGCGTTCATCGTTGGGGCGCTCCATCGCGAGTTGACCTGGGCTCGCATATGGGAGGCGCTTTACAGCACCGCGATCGCGACATCAGCCATTCTTTTCATTCTGGCGATGGCAAGCATTGTGTCGTTTGCGCTGACGATCGAAGAAGTGCCGACTTCGTTTGCGAACAGCCTTTTGAGCATCAGCGACAACCGGCTAGTTGTGCTGCTGATGCTCAACATCATCCTCCTGATCCTTGGAAAGTTTCTTGAGCCGATCTCGGTGATGATCGTGACAATGCCGATCCTGGTAAAGGTCGCCCAGACGATCCAGATGGACATGGTTCAATTCGGAGTCATGGTCACGCTGAACGTCGTCATCGGCATGGTCACCCCGCCGGTCGGTGTCTGCCTGTTCGTGGTCTGCGCCATTGCGGGTAAGTCGATCCTTGAGGTCAGCAAGGAAGTACTACCGATGTTCTTCATTTGCCTCGCGCTCCTCGCACTCGTGGCAACGGTCCCGGCAATCACATTGTGGCTGCCGGCGGTTTCATTCTTCAACTAGCGGCGGTGGTCAAAAACCGCGCTTACATGCCTGCGGCCGGATCGTGGTGGGTGGAATGCACGTTCTTCTGGTCTATGTTCATCCCGAACCCACGTCGTTCACGGCTGCCCTGACGAACACCGCGCGCGATGCGTTGCGCGAGGCCGGACACACAGTGGAGGTGTCCGATCTCTACGGCGAAGGCTTCAATCCGGTTGCTGGGCGTCACGACTTTCTAGATGTGGCAGAGCCGGCGCGGTTTCACTATCAGACCGAGCAGGGCCACGCGCACAGGACCGGCATTTTCGCCTCCGATATCGTACGCGAACAGCAGCGTTTCATGCGCGCCGATCTCGTGGTTTGGCTTTATCCGATCTGGTGGGGCAATGTGCCCGCGATCCTCAAGGGTTGGTTCGACCGGGTACTGGCCTACGGCTTTGCCTATACCGACGGCAAGCGTTACGACACCGGCTTCTTTCGCGACAAGAAAGGTATTCTCTGCCTGACTTCGGGCGGAACACGCGAGCGGTTTTCCGCGGACGGTGTGTACGGCGAAATGCATCAGGTACTCTGGTCGGTTCAGCGGCTGGTCATTGAATATCTCGGAATGGAAGCTCTTGAGCCGTTCATCGCCTTCGCGGCGCCGCGCGTCGACGAAGCGACGCGGGACAATTATCTGCAGGCCTGGAAAACACGCATCTTGGACATCGCCGGTTCCGGCAAGGGCTGCGCCGGGCGAGTGTAAAGGCAGGTTTCCATGGCGGACAGCAAATCAATGAGCGGCAAGGTCGCGCTGATCACCGGCGGATCGCGCGGAATCGGGGCGGCGGTTGCGCGCCGTTTCGCCGAAGCCGGCATTCGCGTCGCCATCGGCTTTTATGTGCACGGCGAGGCAGCGGCGAACGTATCAGAGCAAATCAATCGCGCCGGCGGAGAATGCCTCGCGGTGAAGGGCGACATTACCGATTCGGATGCGGCGCGGCGGATCGCCGCCGAGACTGTCACCCAGTTCGGCCGGATCGATATTCTCGTCAATTGCGCCGGCATCGCGCCGTATCGCCCGCTGGGCGCAATGGACGCCGCGTTTGTTCGCTTGATTCTGGATGCCAATGTCCTGGGGACGGTCCTCGTCACCCAGGCGGTACTTCCTGAACTGACCACGCCGGGCGGGCGCATTGTCAATTTCGCCTCGGCGCTGGCCTTTCGCCCGATCCCGGCAAGTTCGATCTACTCCGCCTCAAAAGCGGCGGTTGTCACGTTGACCCATGCCTGGAGCAAGGAGCTTGGTCCCAAGGGTATCACCGTCAACGCCATCGCGCCCGGCGTGATCGAGACCGAAATGACCACCACGATTCTCGCGGAAAGAGGCCCGGGCATTGTGGCCGCGACGCCACTCGGACGGATCGGACAGCCCGATGATATCGCGGGTCTCGCACTTTTTTTGTGTTCTTCCGAAGCTGGCTGGATCACAGGGCGTACGATCATTGCCGATGGCGGAGTGACCTAACGACAAGAAAACCGACCGTACCTTCCTCTGACATGCCATCGCCTGGATTTGATATTCGCGCCGCACGTCTGCTGCTAATTTGGGTCGGTTAATTGCCTTCACCAGTCCAAACCTCAGAAACACCATCATGCTCGCCAAAACAGCTCTCATCGCTTTGATCATCGCCATGGCGCCGGCGGGTGCATTCGCGAGCGCCGCCCACGAATGTGCGGCCGGCATGGCGCGCCGAGACCGCCTTGATCACAGCGGATTTCGCTCGCGCGCCCAACGATACGGCCTGCGGGCAGAGAACGTCGCCTATGGATGCGCGACGGAAGCCTGCGCCCGCGCAATGTGGTGGAGATCGCCGGGCCACGCCCGGAACATGATGTTGCCCGGGTTCAAGGAAGTGGCCTCAGCCCGCAGCCGCAGCGGTCGGACGTATTGGTGCATGGCGATCCACCAGTAGGGCATTTTCCGGCGAAGCGGGACCTGCTGCCGGTTCCCAATTCACTTGAGGACCCGCCGCCCGTCACGGCCTCGGTCCCGGCCTCGCCGAGGCTATCGTCCATGACGTGATCGCCATGCGGAGAATACCGAACATATTCACCGCACATCCCGCGGAGATAGTCCTTGACCTTGCGGGCAAAGCTCGCCATAATCGCCGCAAATAATGCGGTGATTAGATGCCAACCTATATCCATGAACGGCCGGATTGGCCTGAATTAAACTGGAATGACAAGGGATTAGTTGAGGCTTTGGGGGCCGTGCGCCATCGCCAGGGCCGGCTGATCGGCCGCATGGAAGGGCTGGGTTTTCCGCTGCGCAGAGAGGCGGCGCTCCAGACCCTGACCGAGGACGTCCTCAAGTCCAGCGAGATCGAAGGCGAGATCCTCGACCGCGATCAGGTGCGCTCGTCCCTCGCCCGGCGTCTCGGGATGGATATCGGCGGGCTGGTTCCGGCGGACCGCGAGGTTGAGGGCATCGTCGAGATGATGCTCGACGCAACCCAGAATTACCGGCAGCCCCTGACCGACGAGCGGCTGTTTGGCTGGCATGCGTCGCTGTTTCCCGCCGGGCGCAGCGGCATGCACAAGATCACGGTCGGCGGCTGGCGCAACGACAAGTCGGGGCCGATGCAGGTGATCTCGGGGCCGCTCGGCCGCGAGCGCGTGCATTACCAAGCCCCGAAAGCCGGGCGCGTCGCCGATGACATGACGGCGTTTCTTGCCTGGTTCAATGGCGCAGAGGACATCGATCCTGTGCTCAAGGCGGGCGCCGCCCACCTGTGGTTCGTCACCATCCACCCCTTCGAGGACGGCAACGGGCGCATCGCGAGAGCGATCGCCGACATGCAGCTTGCGCGCTCGGAGCAAAGCCCGCAGCGCTTCTACAGCATGTCGGCTCAAATCCGGCAGGAGCGCAAGGCGTATTACGAGATTCTCGAATCGACGCAGAAGGGCGATCTCGACATCACCGCGTGGCTTGCGTGGTTTCTCGCGTGCCTTGGACGCGCGATTGACGGCGCGGAGAGCATTCTCGCCGGCGTGCTGAAGAAAGCGCGCTTCTGGGAGAAGCATGCGGGCGATGCGCTCAACGACCGCCAGCGCGACATGCTGAACCGCTTGCTCGACGGCTTCGAGGGTAAGCTCACCTCGTCGAAATGGGCGGCCCTGGAGAAGTGCTCGCCGGACACCGCGCTGCGCGACATCAGCGATTTGCTGGAGCGCGGCATATTGGTCAAGGACGAGGGGGGAGGGCGCAGCACCAGCTATTCACTGGCGGTGATCGCGTGAGCGGCTCGCGGTCGCCGCCCAATTGCAAGCTCCCCGCGATCAAGTCCCCCGCCCCCTCGCCACCGCCACCCCGACAATCCCGCGACGTTGACGACAGCCAGCGCCAGCAACGCGCGGCGATTCCGAAGTTTGGCATGCTGCCGGTTCCATTAACTTTGAGCGGGTGTCGACAGAACCGGCAGCAGGCCGACTTCGTCAGGCGGAGAGGGAGCGGCCGCCGGTGTCGCTGCGGTAGAGGTCCTTCCAGCGCCGGGCGCGATCGATGAACTTGCCGTACTGGGGTCTGTCGGCGGCTTCCCCGTCCAGCCGCTTCAACGCGTCCATGACGTCGTCAAAGCGCACGATGGGAGCCGATGGCGGGCGGCGAAGATCCGGCGCGGCTTCGACAGCGCAGGCGTCGGAGGCCCAGGAAGCGAGAATGGCCCGCTTCTCTTGCGTGGTCATATCCGGATCGGCGACGACATCCATGGGGGTCCGGAAAGCCCCGGCAGGATGAAGGAGACGGTCGAGATCGAAGTCCTTTCGGTTCGCTGTTTCGGCCATGGCCATATCCCTTTGCGTGAGCGACATGGGTCTTTGAGGGCAACGCCCCGCGACAGGGCCCGCAAAGCGCGCCTGTCGGCCAAGCGATTTAGAAACAGGATTTTCGATTTTCAAGAGGGGTTTGCAGCGGCCGCAGGCGTCTGGCTGCTAAGGATCGATTAACGATTTCCCCGGATCGCGGCCGGATTTTTGCGCCGCAGAATCGATTTTCGAATCAGCCCCTCTTGAAACGGCAAATTCGTTTTCTAATTCGTCAGCCGCCGCAGTGTTTGCGGTGCCGGGGGCCCTGAGCGGACCCGGCGAACCGGGCGCCGGACGGTGTCCGACGCTCCTGATTTCCATGTTGCTCAAATGGAGGATATGGCTATGAGGACCTTCGACCCCACGCCCTTGTGGCGTTCGACCATCGGCTTCGACCGCCTGTTCGACTTGCTCGATCAGTCGACCCAGCGGACGGAAGACGGCTACCCGCCCTACAACATCGAACGGACCGGCGAGGACCACTACCGCATTTCGCTCGCGTTGGCGGGCTTCAGCCCCGACGAGGTGACGATCACCGCCGAGCAGAACGCGCTGACGGTGGAAGGCGCCAAGTCGCAAAAGCCCGAAACCGAATATCTCTACCAGGGCATTTCGGCCCGTCCCTTCCGGCGCGTGTTCAATCTTGCCGACTACATGCAGGTGAAGGGCGCGTCTTTCGAGGACGGTCTCTTGAAAATCGAGATCGTCCGTGAAGTGCCGGAGGCGATGAAGCCCCGCCGCATAGCGATCAATGCGGGCCACAAGCCTACGATCGAACAAAAGAAGGCTGCCTGAACGGTTCGAGAATCGTTCGGCTACCGTCCGCGGCCCCAAGGCCGCGGGCGGCGCCCACGCATAGGAGTAACGACAATGGCCATCAGAGATCTGATACCTTGGAACCGCGGCCGCGACGTGACCGTGCGGCGCGGTGAGGACATCAACCCGTTTCTGACGTTTCACCGAGAGATGAACCGGCTGTTCGACGATGTCTTTCGCGGCTTCGATCTGGCGCCCTCGACTCTCGGCGGGCGACTGCTGGACCGAAGCTACGGCTGGCCCACCATCGAGGTGAGCGAAGCGGAGAACGAGGTCAAGGTCACAGCGGAGCTGCCCGGCCTCGAGGAGAAGGATGTCGACGTCCAGTTGTCCGATGGAATGCTCGTCATCAGCGGCGAGAAGAAGATGGAAACATCCGACAAGGACCGGCTGTTCAGCGAGCGTTTCTACGGCAGGTTCGAACGCCGCATCCCGATCGACGACGTCGATCAGGACAAGGTGAGCGCCGCTTTCAAAAACGGCGTGCTGACCATCTCATTGCCGCGCGTGGCCGGGGCCAAACCGCCCGTCAAGCGCATCGCGATCAACGGCAAATAGGCCGGCGATTGGCGGATCAGGCTGCTTTGGCCGGATCCGCCAGCGCCGATGGCGTCTCATTGCGATTGTCGATGTGGCGACGAATTGCAGATTTGCGGCAATCGATTCTGGCTTGAACAGCAACCGAACCGGCACGCAAAATAAAATGCGGGTTTGAGGGGTCACGCTGCGTTCGTCGCGCAGGCGTAAATCGAAACTCGCAACAATGCGGCGAGGCCTTTTCTGCGGCCGTGGGCGGCTTGATCGTCACAAGGCCATGGCGGCGCTCAAACCGATTCCAGATCCTCTTCGCTCACGACGCGCTCATGCGGCTCGCGCACGCTCTTCACCCGGTATCGCCGCCCGACGCCCTCGTCCGGAAGCAGCGCGACGACCTTGTATTCGCCCCCGGCCGCCGAACGGTAGGCAACGCCCCGCGCGAGGCGCACCGTTTGACCGGATCGAAAATGATTGCTCATGCCGTGTCCTTATGGATCGAAGCGCGACGTGCCGGGAAACGAATCCGAAAGCGGGAAAGCCGCGCGCTGCACGGCCCTCCCACAGCTCTTCGTGGCCGGCTCAGATAACCTGGAGCGTGTCGACGCCGATCTTGCCGGTCCGGGTGTCCCGCTGGGTGTTGAAGGACACTTTTTGCCCTTCCGCGAGCCCGGAGATTCCGGCGCGCTCCAGCGCCGTCGCATGGACGAAGACGTCCTTGCTGCCGTCATCCGGCTGGATGAAGCCGAAACCTTTTTGGCCGTTATAAAACTTCACAATGCCTGTATTCATCAGATAGCCCTTTCACTGAGCATAGGTTCATAAGTTCACTTGGTCGAAGCCACGAGTGGTTCTCCACGGGCGGCTTCGAACGATGATTTCGATGTTTGGAGGAGTCTGAACGTACGCCTAGGCTAAAAAGCAAAAGGCAAGACGGCCCGATGATCCGGCAAAAGTCGATCAAGTTACATACCACCGATGATGGATTCTCACAAGGATGGCGTGGGCGGCGCCTTTTCAGGTCTGCGCCGCCCCCGGATTCGACAGCGCGGATCCTGCCTCGTGGCCTCCGCGCCGCCGGCGCAGCGCGGAGAGTTCACCGAACGAGATCAGGCGGCGCGCGGTCTCATCCCACAGCGTCAGCCGCACGCACGAGAAGCTTTGCATGAGGGTGATCCGTCCCGTGTTCCGCAAATCGGGATGGTCGCGCAGGACCGACGGCAGCCGATAGAAGGGAATCCGGCTGCAGAGATGATGAATGTGGTGCAGCCCGATATTGGCTGTGAACCAGCGCAGGACGGGCGGCAGGTCGTAATGCGAACTGCCGTGAAGGGCCGCTTCATGCACGTTCCAGGCGCCGTCGCGCTCCCACGAGGTCTCCTCGAATTGATGTTGGACGTAGAACAGCCACACCCCGATCGACGCGCCGAGCATCATGACCGGCAGATGCACCAGCAGGAAGGCCTGCACGCCGAGCAGCCAGATCATCACTCCGGCAACGGCGGCGATCGCGCCATTGGTGCCGATGGTGCTGAGCCATGGTCCCCGTCCGGCCGACATCATGTCCGACGGCACGCGATGTTTCAGGAGGAACAAATAGGCGGGCCCAAGCCCGAACATCAGGAGCGGGTGCCGGTAGGCGCGATAGCACAATCGTCCCCAACGCGATCGCGCCAGGTACTCGCCGGCGGTCAGCGTATCGATGTCGCCGATCCCGCGCCGGTCGAGATTGCCTGACGTCGAATGGTGCACGGCGTGAGAGCGCCGCCAATAGCCGTAGGGCGTCAAGGTCAGCACCCCGATCACGCGGCCGATCCAGTCGTTGACGGAGCGGTTCCGAAACAATGAACCGTGGCCGCAATCGTGCTGGATCATGAACAAGCGCACGAGCAGGCCCGCGGCCGGAATCGCCAGAAGCAAATGCAGTCCGTAGCCGAGGTCGAGCGCAGCCCACATCGCGATCCAGATCAGAACCAGCGGGATGATCGTGATCAGGATTTCCACCGCGCTCCGCAGCTGGTTGGGTTCCCGATACTTGGCGAACAAGCGGGCGAGTTGTTTCGCATCAGCTTCGGCCGGCGCGTCGACGGATAAGTGAGTCAAGACATCGTCTCCAGGTTTCTGACGCGCAGGGCCGGCGTTTCCGCGGGGGCCTGGCGCCTTCGCAAGCCAAAGCGCTTGCGAATCCAATGGTGTTGTCGGCTCTCGCCCGCGCCGGACATAAGGTTGCATGTCCGCCGGGGCAATCACCGAAAGAACTTGATGGTGATCTCCGCGGGCACCTTGTCGAGAGCCTTTTGGATTTCGTCGGCGGCATTGGCCAACCGGTCGGCATCGATATGGATTCCGACGGCGCAGCCGGGGCAGCGCATGGCATCGCTCGACTTCAGCCGGCCGATCGTCTGCTCGAGTTCATGCCCGCACTTCGGACACTGAAATCGAATCATGCGCGTGTCGATGTCTGTCAAGCAAGAGACCTTTGTTCGGTTGAATCCCGGCACCGGAAGCAGCGGCACTGTTTGCGGCGGCGCTTTGAAACGGCGCATGAGCGCGCACACATCCGGTCACAGCCCGCCATGTACGCTCGGAGAACATGTGCGCTCGGAAAACATGTGCACGCGAACGAGACTTTGATGCGGCAGGATCGCGGCGATGTCATCACCGCGGCACGGAAAAGCGCAATTGTGCTCGTCGCGTCGGCGTCACCCTACGTGGCCCGGCCTCGTCCGTCCACAGAATAACGATAAAACTGGGCGAAAGACTCGCCACACCTTGTTTTGCCGCAGGGCAGGCTTATGTCTATGCAGCTGTTCCTCACAAAACGAAAGGCTCGAGCGATGGCCGAACTGGCCGCCGAGAGTGCGCTGTTCGATTACGGCGCGGAAGCCGAGCTGTTCTCCGCCGGAGGCCGCCGCAAGACGCGGCCCTTCATCGGCTATCGGCGGTTTGCCCGCGCCGCGGAAGCCGTTCGTTTTGCCATCGAGGAGTTGCCGCCGGCCATGCTGGTCGGGGCTTTTTTGGAAGTCGACGAGATCAGATACGACAGCGGCGCGATACGCCGCCTCTACGAGAATGTCGATTATCCTCTCTCGCGCGGTCTTGCAGGGGAGCTTCGGTGATGGTCATGGTCGGTATCGTTTCGTCAGAGCGTCACGGCGCGCGTTAGAGATGTCGCTTCGATTTCCCAACAGCAGTCGCGTCTTTGATTCAACGAGGCGCTCTGTTCGGTTCTGGGGGCACGACGATGCGCTGGAAACGTCGTTCTTTGTCAATGAAGACGCCTTGAAACGAATCCAGCCCGACATGTCGCGCGACGAGGCGGGATTCCTCCGCGCCTTCGATCTGAACCGGGACATGGTCCATACCGCTGCCACGAAGATTTATCGCCGTGGCCGGAAGGGATCTTACGATCTCACCCCCGGCGACTTTTGATGCGCTTTTTCGGGCGCGTCGAGAGCCTCACGCCGAACGGCGGCGAGGCGGCGCGCGGTCGCTCTCATCCAAAGAAGCTGGTGAAGTTGAAAACATAGAGAAAAGCGGCGAACAGCCCGATCGCCGACGCGACGAACGCGTAGGCTCCGAAAGGGCCCAGCATCGCAGAGACGTTATCTAGCGCCATGGTCACACCTCAGCCTCGTGTTCAAAAAGCAGGATCGCGGAAGCCGACACGCGAAGTCTTTCGCTAACCAGCGTCGGCTCCGGCTGGCTGATTGGAGTTGAATGGACGATCGCCGCTTGAGGCGGCATATCGGTCAATCCAACGATGCACCAAAGCCGTGGCGGCGTCTACCTGCCGCTGCAAACGAATGCCCCGTTGCGGGCATTCGACGCATGCAGGAGAGCCCATAACCAGCGGCTTCTATGGTGACCGGGCGGCATCCTGCTCGAGCAGCGCGAGCAGCCGTTCGAGCTTGTTGTTGATCTGGCCCAGGTGATAGGCGGCGAATTCGTCGGCATAGGCGGACCGTTCTGCCGCGCCTTGCGTCTGCTCGTGGCGAATGAGCGGCATGAAATCGGTTTCGAAAAATGTCTTGTAGCGCTCGCGCATCTGATCGATGGACATCCGTCCCTCGCTAACCCATGGGGAAGCCATGGATCGGGCACCATACGCCTCAAGTGTGAACGAAGACTATCGCGCGGGAGACAACGCAGACACTCACGGTGCGGCGGTTCTCGTCGGTCTCCGCGGGCGCTTGAAGCTCACCCGCCCTTTGCCTTTTCCGCTGCATGCGCGTGCTTCCCGCCGCGCTTGCCGGCCTCGCTTTCGATCAAATGCGCGAGATCGGGATTGGCCGCGGTGAAGGCGCGAAAGTCGGCGACCTCCAAAATGAGCAACGTGCTCGGTTCGGTCGTGATCACCGTTGCCGTCCGCACGCCGCTGCCGAGCAGGGCCATCTCGCCGAAAAAGGCCCCGGGGCCGAGCTTCACCGGCCCGTGCTTCACCTGTACCTCCACCGCGCCCGCGGCGATGAAGTACATGCAATCCCCGACCCGTCCTTCCCGGATGACGACGGTTTTCTCCGGCATGTCCCACCGGCGCAGCAGGCGCGCCAGCTCGATGATCGCCGACGGCGCGAGGCTCTTGAAAAACGGGACATTGCTGACGAGCTGCCAGTTCTGGATGAACTCGCGGCGTCGGCTTTCTGCCGCGAAGCCGGTCGCGAGGATGCCGGTCCACAGGCCGAACACGGCGAGCCCGCCGATCATCACGAGCCCCGCGATCAGCCGTCCCAGCCCCGTCTGCGGGACGGCGTCGCCGTAGCCGGTCGTGGTCAATGTGGTGACCGCCCAGTAGAGCGCGCCCGGGAGGCTGCCGAAGGCGGCCGGCTGCTGCTCACGCTCGGCGAGATGCACCATCACCGCGGCGAAGAACAATATGACGAAGAACAACGTTGCCACGCTGGCCAGCGATCGCGCCTCGAGCGCGATTACGCGATTGAGGAGCGACAATCCGGACGAGGCGGGCGGCAGCTTCAGGATCCATAGCGAGGCGATGAGCCAGGCGGTCGGCGAAGAGCCTGCGAGCAGGAGCGCGGCCGCCAAAGGCACCACCGCGAGCGCATCCGCCAGGCCGCCGACCGAGCGCGCATAGGCCAGCAGCGTTCCGCTGCGCGCCGCATAGACGAGCTTGCCGAGCCACTCGGCGATGAAGATCGCAAGGCAGGCGAAAAGCGCCCGCTCGCTCGTCTGTCGGATCAGGGGAGGGGCATCCTGCATGGTCAACGCGATCATGCTGACGATCCCGACCGTCACGATCGTGAGATGGAAATAGGTCGGGATGCGCCGCATCATCTATTTCGAATCCGCAACCGTCACGCCGTCCCAGTCGGAGGCCGGCGGCGCGTGTTGGTAGGTTTGAGCCCGGCCGAGATAAATGTGCCAAAGATCCTTCAGGCCGAACTGGTGATAGGCCTCCCGAAAGGATTGCAGCCGGTCGATCGCCGCGCTCCATTTGCGGTCGCGATAGTCATTCAGCATATCGGAATGCGCCGTGGCCAGGGATCGGAAAGAGGCGCTCTTTGCCATATCGGACGCGCCGAGGATCGTATAGATGACTTCCGCTTCCGTCTTCCCCTTCACCTTCAGCCGATCGAGCTCGAGCACCGCCATCTCCTCCGACAGCGGCGCGACCGTCTTTGCCCCGGCGAGGATATGCACGCCATAGTGCTTTGTCTGCCCTTCGAGCCTTGAGGCCAGGTTCACCGCATCGCCCAGCACGGAATAGTTGAAGCGAAGGTCCGAGCCCATATTGCCGACCACGCACCGACCGCTGTTCAGGCCGATCCCCATGCTCACCGGCACGTAGAGGTGCTTGCCGTTCGCCGCCTCGCGTTTGCGTTGCGTGTTGACGGTCTCGATGCGCGCCAGCATGTCGAGCGCGGCGAGCGCGGCATGGCGCTCGTGGTGCGGATCGTCCAGCGGCGCGTTCCAGAACGCCATCACCGCGTCGCCGATATATTTGTCGACCGTTCCGCTGCGCTCGATGATGGCGTTCGTCACCGGCGTCAAGAGCCGGTTGATGAGCGAGGTCAGGCCCTGCGGGTCGTCCTTGTAGGTCTCGGAAATCGTCGTGAACCCGCGCACGTCGCTGAACATGATCGTCATCATGCGCTCCTCGCCGCCGAGCACGAGCTTCTCGGGCGAATGCGCAAGCTGTTCGACGAGCGCCGGCGACAGATACTGCCGGAAGGCCGAGCGGATGCGCCGCTGGCTGAGCTGTTCGCGAAAATAATTCGTAAAAGTCAGAACGAGATAAATGCAGAAACTGGCAAACAGGGCGAAGGTGACGTCGATCAATACGCGTTCCTGCAAGAACAGGGACCAGGACCCGGCCGTCAGCAGCGCCGCGGTGCCGAACCCGAGCATCAGCAAGGTGACGGCGCCCAGCAGCGGGGCGAGCGCGATGATGGCGAGACTGAAGAGCGCGGTGAGCGCGAGCTCGGTCAAGACGCCATGGCTCGGATAGGAGAGCATCGAGCCTGCCAGGATGTTTTCCAGCACCTGCGCGTGTACTTCGACGCCCGGGATGACCGGGTCGATGGGCGTCGTCTTGGTGTCCAGAAGGCCGATCGCCGATGTGCCGATGAGCACGAGTTTGCCCTGGACCTGTTCGGCGCCGACGCGGTTCTCCAAAAGGTCCTTGGCCGAGATGAAAAGGGCAGGGTCGTGCGGCCGAAAGTGGATCCACAACTGACCCGTCTGGTCGGTCGGCATCACGAGACCGGGAATGGCGACGCTGCGGATGCCGGACGCCTCGGTGCGGACCAGGATCGTCGGCGAGTTCGTCAGCGCGCGCAGGGTTTCGAGCGCAAGCGACGGCACGATCGCGCCTTGCGCATGAGCCAGAAGCGGCACGCGCCGGACCATGCCGTCGTATTCGGGGCGGATGGTCAAGAGGCCGCGCCCCGCCGCCGCGCGCTCGAGTTCCGGGACGTTGCGCAGGAGGCCGGGGAACGAAATGAGGAAGGGCGAGGGGTCGGGGCCCATGATGGCCAAGGCGGTCTCGGCCTGTTGAGCTTCGGCGCGAGTCTCGGGCGGATGCTGCAGGCCCGATTGTCCGAGCACCACGCGCGATGCCGACATCGCATCGGCGAAAATCTGATCGCTGCTCGGAAGGGTCCGCAACTTGTCGCGCATGTCCGGGTCGATCTGCGGCAGGGTGTTCGCCAAAGTGCTCGGCGAAAGCCGGTCCGGCTCTGCGAAGATGACGTCGAAGGCGACGACGAGCGCGCCGAGACCGCCGAGCTTGCGGACCATGTCGGCCAGCATCGTGCGCGGCCAGGGCCATTGTCCGAAGGCCCTGAGACTTGCTTCGTCAAGATCGATGATGACGACCGGCTTCTGATCGGTCTCACGCGGATGGATCAGCTGGTAGAAGTCGAAGGTGCGCAGCCGCACGGCCTCGACCGGCAGCGGGTCCCAGGTCCGTATGACAAGAAACAAGAGCAGCAGCACAAGGCCAAGCATGCGTCCAAGGCCGAGCCGCTTTGCAAAGCGACGAACGAAGGGCATGCCGGTTCCCCTTGGGCGGCTCAGCGAACTCAGCGTTCCCGCAGCGCGCGGTGGAACTGGTCGCTGAGCGGCTTCATCAGATAGGAGAGCATGGTTCGCTGACCGGTCTGCACGAAAACCTCGACCGGCATTCCCGGGAGCAGCCGGACGGTGCCGAGCCGCGCCAGCTCCTTGGGCGGCAAGGTGACGCGCGCCGTGTAGAACGTGAGCCCGGTTCGCGGATCGAGACTGGTGTCGGCCGAGATCCGGCTGACGACCCCGTTGATCGCCGGCGTCGTCTGCTGATTAAAGGAGGGGAAGCGGATGGTCGCCGCCTGCCCAAGCTGGAGCTGATCGATGTCCTGGGGATTGATCTTCGCCTCCACCAGCAGATTGTCGGCCTCCGGCACGATCAGCATCAGCGGCTCGGTGTTTGAGACGACGCCGCCGACGGTATGCACCGTCGACTGGAAGATGATTCCGTCCTGCGGCGCCCGGATCTCGATGCGCCGGAGGTGATCCTCGGCGGTGACCTTGCGCTCCACGAACTCGCCGATCTTGGCGTCGATGTCGCGGAGCTCCTTGGCCACCTCGCTGCTCAGATCCTGGTCGATCTGGATCACCTGCAGCTCGAATTCCGCGATGCGGCCCCGCACTTGCGCAATGGACGAGATCATCTGCGCCCGCTCGCCCTCGAGCCGCGTCGCCTCCCGCTCGAGCGCGGTCAGCCGCGTGAGCTGGATCAGGTTCTTCTGATAGAGCTCCTTGACGCCGTCCAGCTCGCGGTTGATGAGGATGATCTCGCGGCCTTTCGCGTTCTGCTGCGCATCGAGCCCGTTGATCTCCTGATTGAGCTGCGCGATGCGCTGCCGCAGCTGCGCCTTCAAGCCGGACCGCGAGGCGCGGCGGAAGTCGAACAGCTTGCGCTCGCTGTCGAGAATCCGCCTGATGTCGACCTCGGAGACGCGCCGCAGAAGTTCTTCCGGAAAAATCACGCCTTCGAGCCCGTCGCGTTCGCTCTCCAGCCGCGCCTTCCGCGCCAGGAGCTCGTTCAGGCTTTTGACGATGATCGACAGATTGGCTCGGGTGACGGTTTCGTCGAGACGGACCAGCACGTCGCCTTCCTTGACGCGGTCGCCGTCGCGCACCCGCACCTCGCCCACGATCCCGCCGGTGGGATGCTGCACCTTCTTCACGTTCGACTCGACGACCACCGAGCCTTGCGCGATCAGCGCGGAGGCGAGTTCCGCCGTTGCCGCCCATCCTCCGACGCCGCCGGCGAGAACGATGGTGATGAGTAGGCCGGCCATCAAATGCAGCCTGATCGATTGGCTGAACAGGCTCATGACGCGTCTCGCGTGTCGGGGACGGCTTTCAGGGTTCTGGACGTGATCGGACGCGCAAGGACTTTCGCCAGCACGTCGTCCTTCGGGCCGAAGGCCTTCATTCGTCCGCCCTCCATGACCAGCAGAAGATCGACGGCGGCGATCGCGCTCGGCCGGTGCGCGATCACGACGGCGATGCCGTTGCGCCGGCGCACGGCCAGAATGGCCTGCGTCAGCGCCTCCTCGCCCTCGGCGTCGAGGTTGGAGTTCGGCTCGTCGAGCACGACGAGGAACGGGTCGCGATAGAGTGCGCGCGCCAGCGCGATCCGCTGCGCCTGGCCGGCCGAGAGCATGGCGCCGTGCTCGCCGACCTGCGTTTCGTAGCCGTCCGGCAGGTTCACGATCAGCTCATGCACGCCGGCGGTCACCGCGGCCTCGATGACGAGGCCGGGATCGGCGTTCGGCTCGAAGCGCGCGATGTTGTCGGCGACGGTGCCTTCGATCAGCTCGACGTGCTGCGGTACGTAACCGACGGAAGCGCCGAGAAGCTCCGCCGGCCACTGGCTCAGCGCCGCGCCGTCAAGACGCACGCGCCCGCGCGCCGCGGGCCAGACGCCGACGATCAGGCGCGCCAGCGACGACTTGCCCGATGCGCTCGGGCCGATGATGCCGAGCCCGTCGCCGGCATTCAGCGCAAAGCTCGCGTCCTGCACGACGAACTTCGCGCTCCCGGCCGGACAGACGCTCGCGTTCTCGAGGACGAGGCGCTGGTGCGGCGCCTGCAGCGGCATGGGATCGGTCGACTCGGGGATCATCTGGAGAACGGAATTGAGACGCGCCCAGCCCTGCCGCGCGGCGACGAACCCCTTCCAGTTGGCGATGGCGAGATCGACCGGAGCCAGCGCCCGCGCGGAGAGGATCGCGCCGGCGATGATGATTCCCGCGGTGGCCTGCTGGCCGATGACGAGATAGGCCCCGACCGCGAGCACGGCGGCTTGCAGCATCAGGCGCAGCACCTTGGACACGGCGCCGAACCCGCCGCCCACGTCGTTGGCGCGCTGCTGCGCCAGGAGATATCGCTGGTTGAGCGCGTTCCATTTCCCGGTGAGCCGCCTCGCCATGCCCATGGACAGGATCGTCTCGGCATTGTGCCGCGAGGCGTCGAGCAGCCCGATGCGGCTCTTGGCGAGATCGGACACGGTCTTGGTCGGCTCGCGCGTCAGATGCTCCGTCATCACGGTGACGATGACGAGGATGATCGCGCCGATCAGCGCGGTGATCCCGATCCAGAAATGGAACGCAAAGCAGATCGCGATGTAGAGCGGCAGCCAGGGAAGATCGAACAGGGCGATCGGCCCGCTGCCCGAGAGGAAGGAGCGGATGGTGTCGAGATCGCGCGAGGGCTGCAGGCCGTCGTTCTTGGCGCCGATCTTCACCGGCATTCGCACGATGGCGCCGAACACGCGCTCGGACAGCGTCTCGTCGAGCCGCGAGGCCATGCGGATCAGGATGCGCGAGCGGATGACGTCGAAGAGCCCGAGCGCGACGAAGAGGGCGGCCGCCAAGACGGTGAGCGCGATCAAGGTCGGCACATGCCGGCTCGGCAGCACGCGGTCGTAGATCTGCAGCATGTACAGCGCGCCGGTCAGCATCAGGATATTGGACATGGCGCTGACCAGCGCGACGCCGAGGAACGCGCCGCGCAGGTGGCGGAGTGCAAGCTGCAGCTCCGATTCCTGCTTCCGAGAAGGCGGCCGCGAAGACCTCGTTGACATTGTCCTGGATCCGGTACGCTGGACCTGTTTGCGCCGCTGGCCGCTAGGCAAGAATGAAATGATACGCCTGGAGTTTATCGGGCGTCACTCCAGCCAAGGTCAGCTTGGTGTTCTCGTCGAGCGTGATGACGGTATCCTCGCTGCCGGTGGCAGACCCAAGGATGGCTTCGACGGTGAGATCAGGGTCCAAGCCGACCAAGACGATCTGCTCGTGATCCTCTCTGTTGCCGACCTCGAAATCCTTGATCGTGTCGGTCCCGTCCCCCTGAAGGAAAATGAAGGTATCCGATCCCGCGCCGCCAATCAGGCAGTCGCTTCCGCTGCCGCCCCAAAGCCAGTCCTCGCCATTGCCTCCGTCGAGATGGTCATCGCCGCTACCGCCCCCCAGCAGGTCCTCGCCATTGCCACCTTCGAGACGGTCGTCTCCGTAGCCGCCGAAAAGAACGTCGGTGCCGTTGCCTCCGAGGAAGGTGTCGCGCGCGATCGCAGGTTCGGGTGCGTCGGAATCAAGGGTAATTTTCTCCAACCCTTCCGTGACAAAGCTCTGTGTCTCCCATTCGGTGACAACGTCCCCCAATTCCCAGCCGATGACGAGGTCATTTCCCTCCCCGGCGTCGATGAAGGAATAATTGTAGGTCAGCTCCCACAGGATGTAGGCCTGATCCAGAACATAGTCCCCTTGCTCCGGAAACGGGAACTCAGGTCCGACGTCGCTCTGGGCGGACATCGACATAAAAGTCTGTGACAAATCTGTTTCCGTCGCCCGCGAAACATGAATGGCTGCGCTCGACCCGTTGCTCAAGGAATACTGCAACTCGACGTCGCTGTCGGGCATGCCCGCGACGTCAATGCCCTTCCCGCCCTCGGCGACAAAGAAAAACTCGGATCCTGTTAGGTTGCTGATGGTGGGTTCGGGCTTGTTCGGATCGACCTCGTCATTGTGCGTGATCCATTCGAGCGGCGCCGTGAAGCTCGCGTCCTGCGAGACGATCCAGTAATCGTTGTTCGCCTCCGGTGGAGCCGCTACGGCAACGGTGACGGGAACGGTGTCCGTCGCGCCGTTCGAGTCGGTGACGGTGACCGTGAAACTGTCTTCGCCTGAAAAGTTCTCGCCGGACGTGTAGGTGTACTGACTGCCTTCGAAGGTGATGCTGCCGTACCAAGGTCCGTCGCCCTCCTCGACCGAGTAGACCAGCGACTCCGCATCGTCCTCGAAATCGGACGCCACGATGGTCCCCGTCGTCGGCGTGTCTTCGGCGACGGGCAGAAATAAAGTCGAATCCTCCTCATCGATCACCGGAGCGTCATTCGCGCCCTCGATGGTGATGACGATGTCATGCGTCGTCCCGTCCGCCGTCTGCACGGTGATCGTGTCGGTGAGCGTGTCACAATCATTGAGTTGCTGGACCTCGGGATCGTCCTCGTCGAGCGCGTAGCTCCACGCGCCGTCCGTGTCGATGGTCAGCGTCCCGTATTCGCCCTCGAAGTCGCCGGCCACGAACGTCGCCGGGCTGTCGACGTCGGTGGCGTCCAGGTCGCCGCTCGCGGTCGACGCCTCTGAATCGCCCACCGTTAACGAAACGAAAGTCTCAAATCCGCCGTCGCCGGCTTCCAGGACCGTTCCTGAGCTCTCGCCGGTGATGACCGCCGGATCGTTCACGCCCTGGATGGTGACGAGGATCGTCTCGCTCGTGCCGTTCGTTCGCGAGACCGTGATCGGGTCTATCAGCGTGTCGCCCGGCCCGAGTGCGTTCACCGTCGCGTTGTCGTTGTCGAGAACGTAATTCCAGTTCCCGTCGGACTGGATCGTAAAGGTGCCGAAATTGGTGAAAATGGTTTGCGGCACGAAATCGCCGCTCAGGTCTCCCGATGTGTCCGGCTCGCCGTTCACGTCCTCGGTCACGCCCGCCGTCGTCACCGGCGTGATCGTCACGGTCACGGTCGTCTGCTCGTCCGGGATCGGAACATCCGGAATCGTGAACTCGGGGTCGGGGAGCTTCGGCACTTGCAGTTGGAAGACCTTGGGCGTGCCCGGAGTGTCGAACTCGGCGAGCTTCAGGAGATAGTCGAACAGGCCGGGGCTGCCGGCATAGGAGGTGCCTTGCGGATTGGCGTCGGTGCGCTGGATCGGATTCTGCACTCCGAGCGTGATCAGCTGGAAGAGCTGCTGCACGATCAGCTGCTCCTGCTGCAACTGGGCGCTCGTCTTCGGCTCCTGTCTGACCTGGCCGTCGGGGGTGACGAAGGTCACGATTCCGGTATCGGAAACGGTGGCGATCAGTTGGCCCGTGAGCGGACTGTAGAGTTCGGCGAGCCCCGAGACATTGCCGGGCTCGAGCATGAGATAGAAGGCGGTCGGCCCTTGGTTGGAGGTCATTTCGATCAGCAGCGCCGTCCCGCGGATGCCCATGGTCGCGACCGGCGTGCCGATCTTCATGTCGCCGGTTTTTGCGACCTTGCCGGCCACGAAGCTGATCGAGCCCTGCACGAGATTGATGAGGGCGGAGTTGCTGGATCCGTTCGGATCGAACACGAATTCGTTCAGCACCATGCGTGCCTGCGAGTTCATGCTGAAGGCCGTGCCGTCGACGAATCCGATGCCGATGGAGGATCCGGCCCCGGTCTGGACGACGTCGCCGCGATAGACGAAATCACCGACCTTGGCATCGACCACCGTTCCGTTCGCGCGCGTCACGGTCGCGCTGCCGGTGATCGTCTCGACCCGGCCGATCGGCTTTTCGGATGGTGCCGCGGGGGCAGCTTGGGCGTACTGGGCCTTGACCAGCGGGCCGGCGAGCGCCTTGACGACCTCGCCGCGCAGCATGGCGCCTTCTGTGGAAAAAAGGTCTTTTGGCTCCGCCGCGAGAAAATAATCCCGGATCAGGACCTCGCGGCCGCCCTCGACTGAAATATGAAGATGATCGCCCGACCGCTTGTAGTTGCCGAGAAACAGGAGTTCGGGATCAATGAGGCTCGTTGCTTCGCCTTGATTGTGCTGCGGTCTGTTCGGCTCGACGCGGAGGTATTCATACAAACTATCATTTGGATTCAGCACCTTAGCCCCCCTGCTAAGTGATGCATCGACCTTGGCATTTACTTGGCGCTAATGTTTAGAAGTTGTCAACCATTCGCCACAAAGGGCGAATGCGCCGCCGCTGGTCACCCGCCTCGAGAACGCCTTCGCTTGTTTGCCCCGCTCAGGAATTCCGCGCGACCGCAAGCTTGCATTCATCCGCCCCGTTCGATTTCTTGAGCTCGCAACATGCAATCGCCGTCATCCATCGCAGTCCGCTTTTGGGGCGTCCGTGGCAGTATCGCCTGCCCGGGGCCTGAGACCGTCCGCTATGGCGGCAACACCCCCTGCCTTGAGGTGCGCTGCGGTTCGCGAACCCTGATTTTCGACGGCGGAACCGGCCTGCGGCCGCTTGGAAACGATCTGCTCAAGCGTTTCGATCAAATCGAGGCCGACATTTTTCTCAGCCACTGTCACCTCGATCATGTGATCGGAATCCCGTTTTTCGCGCCCTTCTTCGGCGAAAGGAACGAGATTCGGATTTGGGCCGGCCATCTTCGTCCGACCACGCATATCGAGGCCGTCATCAGAACCATCCTCAGCCCGCCGATCTTTCCGCTGAACATCGAGGCTTTCAAATCGAAGGTCTCGTTCCATGATTTCCACCACGGCGAGACGCTCAAGTTCGATCCCGGAATCGAGATCAAGACTGTCGCGCTCGATCATCCCGACGGCGCGACCGGCTATCGCGTGGAATACGCCGGCCGTGCGGTCGTCTATCTGAGCGACCTGGAGGCGACCGGGCCAGAGCCCGACCCGCAGCTCGTGTCGATCAGCGCGCGGGCCGACCTGCTGATCTACGATGCGACCTACACCGAACGCGAGCTCGCCTCGCGCGCCGGCTGGGGCCATTCGACCTGGGAGCGCGGCGTGCGCCTCGCCGATGCCGCTCGCGCGAAGACGCTATGCCTGTTTCACCACGATCCCGACCACAATGATCAGTTCATGGACACGATCGCCAAGGAGGCCGCCGCCGCGCGCCCGGGAACGCTGGTCGCAAGGGAAGGCGAGACGGTCAGGATCTGAAGACCCGCCGGCGAGGTCAGGACTCGAGCTGGTTGATGGTCCGGTTTGCGCGTCGAAGACGCCCGCTCAACTCGCGTCCGAGATTGCGCAGCAGTTTGATCGCGATCGCCGGATTGTGTTCGGCCATGGCGAGAAAGCTCTGTTTTTTCATCACATAGCAGACCAGATCGCCGTCGGCGGTGATCGACGCCGAACGCAGGCCTTCATCCAGGATCGCAAGTTCGCCGAAGACGGTGCCGGCGGCGAACGTCACCAGTCTGATTTGTCCGCCTTTGTCTTCCGCCAGGAGCGCGCTGGCTGTGCCGCGCGTGATCATGAACAGCTCGTCTCCGGGCGAGCCTTCCTTGAACACCAGCGTTCCGCCCCGGTATTCAATGCGAACGAGGTGCTGGGCGACGGCTTCGATTTCGCTGGCGGTGAAGCCGCTGAGCAGACTGACCTGATCGAGCGGCAGCTCGCGTTCTTCGGGGCGCGCTCCCGCGGTTGTGCGGATGCAGGTATCCTCCGCCCATTCGAGCGCCCGGTCCACATCCGGGAAAAGCGCCTCGCCCTTGACGGTATCCAGCACGCCGAAGTCTTTGAGCTTGGCGAAAACCTCGGCATGGGACGGAACGGCAATCCCGAGCCGGATCCCCCTCGCATGCAGGGCTTCGTGGATTTCGTTCAGGATCTGCGATCCGGTGCTGTCGATCTCGGTGACGCGGCGCAGGTCGAGGATCACATAGCGCGTCTCCCGCTTGAGCTGGGCCTGGATTTCCGACGCCAGCTTCTCCGCGCTGCCGAAGAACAAGGCCCCTTGCAATTCCAGCACCAGGATGGACGCGGCGCCCTTTTCCAGCGTCCTCGCCTCGTGCAGGTTGCGGGACTTGCGCGACTGCACGACGTCGCCGCGGTAGAGCCGGCGGATCGTGGAGCGGCTCATGCGAACCAGGAAAAGAATGACCGCGATCGCCACGCCGAGAAAAACCGCGAGGATGATGTTGACGGTGATCGCGAGCGTCGCCACGAGCAGGACCACGGCGAGCTCGGTCGCCATGGTCCGGCGATACGTAGCCGAGCTGGTGGCGAAGTTCCTGATCAGCCGGACGGTCCATAGGTCCACGTGCTCGACCGCGATCACCATGATCACGGCCGAGATCGCCACCCGCGGGAGATACGACACGACGGGGAAGAGCACGGTGGCGCCCAGCAGGATCAGCGTCGCGGTGACAAGGACCGCAAGCGGCGTGCGCGCACCGAACTCCTGGCTGATGTGCGTGGCTCCGGGATTGAGCCCGCTGGTGATGCCGCCGCAGGAGGCGGAAACGGCATTTCCGATCCCGAGCCTGATCAGGAGGGTATTGCCGTCGGTGCCGGGCTGACCGGCATGGGTCAGCGATTTCGCGCACAAGAGCGAGTCGATCGAAGCAATGATCGCAAGCGCCAGCGCGCCGCCGAGGATCGTGAGCCAGATGTTCAAGCCGGCGAGCTGGGCCCAAAGCTCGCGGACGTCCCAGGAGACAAGGGGCGTGAATGCGACGGCGGACATCTTGCCGACCGTGGGTCCGACGCTGTTCGGGAAACCGGCGGCAATGACGGCATAATAGGCCAGCGTACCCGCGGCCAATCCGAGAACGACGGTGGGGACGCGTGGCAGCCATCGCGGCCCCTTCCACATCACCCAGAACACCACGAGCGCGATGACAACGCTCATCGGCTTGGCCGCGCCGAGATTGCCGATCGCCTCGGCAAAGGGCCGGCTCCGGTCGAACCCAAGCACGTTTCCCAACTGCACCAGCAAGAGCAGGAGCGCGGCCGCGTTCTGAAATCCCGCCATCACCGGATGCGGCGCGAACTTGATCAGCGTTCCGAGTTTCAGCAAGCCGAACAGGACCTGAAACAGCCCGCCGAGAACCATGATGGCGAAAATGGTCGCAAGGACCAGCGTGACGCTGGCGCCGGTGCTGAACTGGCTGCTGGAATGGAGCAGCGTATAAAGCAGCACGCCGATGAAGAATGTGGTCTCCACCCGCGGCGCGTAGATCGTCCCCGACTTGTCGCCGAGCAGCACGCAGACGAGCCCCACGAAAAAGGACGTGTACAGGCCGGCCACCGCGCCGAGCGCGAAATATTCGTCGCCGAGCGCGACGAAGGCGAACATCCCAAAGCCCATGGCAAGCGGAATGGCCGCCGCCGAGGCGACGAGCCCGCCGACGAGGTCGCTGCGCATGCTTACCAACAAGTTTCGCTGCACGAATGCCCCCGGATGCGGGGACTTTGCCCCCATCGGATGTGATGCGCTCTGACGCCGTCCCGTTCGGGCGCGGATCATCGCGAAAGCACAACATGCAGTCAATTTACGGGCTTGGGGTCCCGCGATCCGACGACATCCTCGGCGCATCCGGGAGGCCTATCCCCGGGGACGGGGAACCAGGGTCCGATTTTAGAGTTTTGATTCAGACGCCGTTCATCATCGCGAGGAAGACCGGCCTGCACTGCGCAGGCCCTTAATCCGGCGGAAGCAGTCCGGACGCAAAGTCGGACCCTGATCCGGGCGTCAGCCTGCGCTCAGTGGGACGGATGGGTATCGTGAGTGGCCGCTTGGTAACGTGTCTTGGGTATGGCGCCCGGTATTGGGTGCTGGGCTTCGCGACGCTTGCCCTTGCAGGCTCTTCGGCCGCATCCGTGAGCAACGGGCCGGGCACGGACGCCGCCGTTCACGCCGCACCCTCCGGACGGGAGCTTCAAGCCACTGCCCGTTTGGATCCGATCCCGTCGAACCCGCGCGATGCGGAGCTGATCGCTCATCGCGTGACCGCCGGCGGACTGGCGCGAAAGTGGCAGGCCCTCAACGCCGACATCCACGCGGACACCGCAACGATCACGCAATGCCGTCAAGACATGCGGCAGTGCGCTCCGCATGTGGCGCGGTTCATTGCCATTATCGACAATGCCCGGATGCACCACGGCCGCGCCCTCCTCGGCGACATAAACCGTGCGATCAATCTGGCGGTCCGCCCGGTCAGCGACGAGCGCCGTCATGGCAGCGAAGACGTCTGGTCGGCTCCGCTTTCCACCTTTGCGGCGGGGACCGGCGACTGCGAGGATTATGCGATCGCGAAATATGTCGCGCTTCGCCACGCAGGCATCCAGCCGGCTGATTTGAAACTCGACATCGTCCGGGATACCGCGCGCAATATCGATCATGCGGTGTTGAGCGTGCGCCTGGACGGGCGATGGCTGGTCCTCGACAATCGAAGGTTCCTGCTGGTCGAACAAGGTTCGATCCCGAACTACACGCCGTTGTTCACGCTCGATGAGGGCGGGGTCATTGCGTACACGCGCGCCAGCGCGTCGCTGCCAGCCCAGGCTCCTGGTCCGATCCATTGAGATCGCGGGGGCAGGAGGCCTTCTGACCTCGCCCTCCGTTCAACGCGAACCGAGCCCGCCTTCGATCACGGTGAAGCGTGCCCGCAGCGCGGCGCGGCTCGCCTCCAGCGCCGTTCGCGACATGCCCGCCGCACGCTCCAGCATGTCCAGCACCGTTCGCAGTTCCGCTTCGATGATCCGCGGCTTGGTCGTGAATTCGGCTGCGCGCCGGCACTGGTCGATGGCCGCCGCCAAGAGCCCCACTCTGGCTGCGTCATGCCGCGGCGTCGCCCGCATTTCGCGCCGCAATGCCTCGTATAACTGCGAGGCGAGCAGCGCGGAGTGAATGGGCGAGCCGCCCGTCTCGTTGTTGCGCGCGACCTTCTCCATCACCGAACGGGCGGTGCGAACCAGATGCATGTGCCTCTCCCCGACCATGCGGAAAGCATAGCCGATTCGCAGACGATTGCGGCTGGATGTGGACAAAACGAGCCGGAGCTAAACCTTGAAGCGGGGGTCGAGATAGTCGCGAAGGCTGTCGCCGAAGAGATTGAAGGCAAAGACCGCAAGACTGATCGCCGCTCCGGGGAAGAGAATCATCCACGGCGCCTCACGGTAGAAATCGGCGGCATTGCCCGACAGCATCAGGCCCCAGGCGGGCGTCGGTTCGGTGACCCCGAGCCCAAGGAACGACAGCGAGGCCTCGAGCAGGATCGCTTGCGCGATGAAGGCGGTGAACATGATCAGGTAGGGCGCGACCACGTTCGGCGCCATGTGCCGGAAGATGATGCGCTGATCCGAGTATCCTGCGGCGCGGGCGGCGTCGATGTAGGGCATCACGTTGATCGACAGCGCCGCGGCGCGGACGACGCGTGCCACGCGCGGGACGATCGGGATGGCGATGGCGAAGACGAGGTTCACGTCGATTCCCGCGAACGATATCTTGCGCATGGCGGCGACCACGACGAGCGCGAGCACGATGATCGGGAATGCCAGCAACACGTCGACGAAACGCTGAATGGCGTTGTCGACGCGTCCGCCGAAATAAGCCGAGGCGATTCCCAGGACGGCACCGATGCTCGATCCGAAAAACGAGGACAGGAAGCCGATCACCAGCGCCGTGCGCGAGCCGTGAATGACCCGGGACAGGATGTCGCGTCCGTAGGCGTCGGTGCCGAACCAGTGATCGAGCGACGGCGGCGCCAGGATCGACGCGAAGTCGATATGGAGCGGATCATAGGGGGCGACATAGCCGGAAAAAATGCCGGCCAGCATCATGATGACGATGATCGCCAGGCTGACCGCACCCAGCGGCTGCTGGCGGGAAAATTCCGCGACCACGCTGCGTCTCGCGGGGAGGGCGGCGGCCGGCGCGGCTGGCGTTGCGGTGCTCATGGATCAGCCGTACCGGATGCGCGGATCGAACACGGCATAAAGCAGGTCGACAACCAGGTTGACGAACACGTAGATCACGGCGATCAGCATCACCATGCCCTGGATCAGCGTGAAGTCGTTGCGTGACACGCTTTGCACGAACAGCTTGCCGATGCCGTTCAGGTTGAACACCTGCTCGGTGACCACGAGGCCGCCGATCAGAAACGCGAACTCGATGCCGATCACGGTGATGGCCGGGAGCAAAGCGTTCCGCAGCGCGTGCCGCGAGATCACCAGCTTTTCGTAGACGCCCTTGGCGCGCGCGGTGCGCACATAATCTTCATGTAGAACTTCAAGCAGAGACGAGCGGATCATCCGCGCCACCACCGCGCAATAGCGGTAGCCGACGGCCAGCGCCGGCCAGATCAGCTGGGTCATATTGGCGATAGGGTCTTCATAGAAGGGGGTGAAGGTGATCGGCGGCAGCCAGTTGAAGAGCCCGAGCAGCATCATCATGATCAGCATGCCGAACCAGAAGGATGGGATCGACAATCCGCCGATCGTGATGATCCTCACGACATAGTCGACCCAGGTGTCGCGCATCAGCGCCGCCGTCGTGCCGAGCGGCAAGGCCAAGAGCACGGCGAAGATCGTCGCCATGATCGCGACCTGCATCGACAGCTCGAGCCGCGTCGCGATCTCCTCGACCACCGGACGGTCGGTCCACATCGACGTGCCGAGGTCGAGCGTCGCGAGGCCGACCATCCAGTCGCCGAATTGATAGACCAGCGGCTTGTCGAGCCCGAGCCGCTTGCGCTCCATCTCGATCGTCTCCTGCGAGACCGATCCCCCGTCGCCGCGCAGCTTCACTTCCACCACGTCGCCCGGCACCACGCGGAGCATGAAGAACACGAGCACCGCGACCCCGATCAGGGTCGGGATCATCAGCAGCAGGCGATTGATCGCGTAGCGGAGCATGAGCGCGTGATCCGGAAAGAGGCGGCCCGGCATTCTCGGCCGGGCCGCCGGTCTTTGCTTACTGGTTGAGCCAGACCTCGGCGAGGTCCTGCCCGAGATTGTGGCTCGGCGACATCTTCCATCCCATGACCGCCTTGTGGGTCGGGACGATGCGATGCCACCACAGGATCGGCTGCTGGTATCCTTGCTCGAACAGCCGCTTTTCGAAGGCCTGGATCATCTCCCGGCGCTTCTTCGGGTCGCGTTCGCGCAGATGCTTGTCGTAGAGCCCGTCGAGCTCCCGGTCGACCGAGCGCGAGCGGTTCTCCGGCGCGCGATCGAACGACAGGTACTTGGCGAGCCCGAGGCTCGAATCGTCCATGAACAGGTTGGAGAAGTCGATCGCCACTTCGAAATTGCCGCTCGACATGCCGGCGAGATATGGCGCCGTGTCGAATTGCTTATGCTCGACGTTCACCCCGATCTGCCGCCATTGGTCGACGAGGAAGATTCCGGCCGGCGTGTAGGGCATTGCGAGGTTTCGGTTGTGCAGCGTGAAGGTGAGGTTCGGCACGCCGGCTTCCGCCAGCAGTTTCTTGGCCTGCTCGCGGGACGCCTTGATGTCCTTCGAGAATCCCGGAAGCTTCACCAGCTCCGCCTCGGGCGTCGCGAACGGCGAGCCGGGGCGGATGACGCCGCCCACCGAACGCAAGGTGGAGATGCGCGAGAGGCCCTGGCTTCCGCCCCAGCGATCGATCGCCATCAACAGCGCGCGCCGCACGCGAACGTCGTCGAAGGGCTTCTTCTCGGTGTTGAAGAGGACGAGCAGGTTGAGCGTCCAGCTCGACTCCTCGATGCGGATCTTGTCGCCCATCGCCTGGACGAGCCGGTCGCGTTCCGCCGGCGATATGCCGCGGAATTCGGCAAGCACCTGCCCGCCCTGCAGCGCATTCAGCATGGCGGCGGCCTGCAGCATGAACACGCCGCGGAAGCCGTCGAGATAGGGGAGACCCTTGCGGAAATAGGCCTCGTTGCGTTTGCCGGAGACGTGACTGCCTTTGACATGCTCGCCGAAGATGAACGGGCCGGTGCCGTTGATCTTGGCGCGGGGCGCGTTCGGATCCTCCGCCAGAACCTTGGCGGAATAGATGCAGTTCCAGGGGGATGCGAAGTGCTCCATCATCGCCGCATTAACGGCCTTCATCTTGAAGACGACGGTTTGCGGATCGGGAGTCTCGATCGAGCCGATGTCGGAGAACGTCGCCTTGCGGGTCGAGATGACGCCTTGCGGGGGATTGCGCAGCCGCTCATAGGTCGCCTTCACGTCCGCCGAGGTCAGCGGCTGTCCGTCATGGAATTTGACGCCGGAGCGGATCTTGAAGGTGTAGGTCATCAAGTCCGGAGCCACGGTCCAGGATTCGGCAAGATCTCCCTCGACCGCGGGGAATTTGCTCAGGTTGAACCGCATCAGCGTCGAGTAGAACGGCGCCGCGAAATGCAGCGTCGCGTAGGTGTCGCTGCCGTGACAATCGTAATGCGGCGTCTCGGCGCTGATGGCGAAATTGAGCGTCCCGCCGCGCTTCGGCTGCTGCGCCTGCGCGTCCGCGCCGATGAGGACGAAAGCGGCAGCGGCTGCCCCTGCCAGTCCTCTGATCCATAGGGTCATGCTGATCCTCCCAGGGCTGTTTTGGTTTGTGGAACGCTGTCCGCGAAATGGCACGCGACCAGATGGCGGAGCGCCAGTTCCCGCACCTGCGGAATCTCCTGGCGGCAGATATCTTGCGCGATCGGGCAGCGCGTATGGAACACGCATCCGGTCGGCGGGGTCAAGGGCGAGGGAATTTCACCGTGGAGCGCCCGCGGGGCGCGCCCCCGCTCGATCGCCGGATCGGGCACCGGCGCCGCATCGAGCAGCGCACGCGTGTAAGGGTGCAGCGGCTTCGCATAGAGCGTATCGCGATCGGCGAGCTCCATGATCCGCCCGAGATACATCACCGCGACGCGGTCGGAGATGTGGCGCACCACGGCGAGATCATGGGCGATGAACAGATAGGTGAGCTTCAGCCGTTCCTGCAGGTCCTCCAACAGGTTGATGATCTGTCCCTGAATCGAAACGTCAAGCGCGGAGACCGGCTCGTCGCAGACGATGAAGCTCGGCTCGAGCGCGAGCGCCCGCGCGATCCCGACCCGCTGCCGCTGGCCGCCCGACAGCTGGTGCGGATAGCGCTCCGCCATGTAGGAAAACAGGCCGACCTGCGACAGAAGCTCGGCGGCCCGATCGTGCTCGGCCTTCTTGTTGGGCACGAGTCCGTAAACCTGCAGCGGCTCCCCGATGATTTGGCCAATGGTCATGCGCGGGTTGAGCGAGGAATACGGGTCTTGGAAGATGACTTGAATTTTTCGTCGTATCTCCCGCATCGCGCTCGGGCTGCGATGCGTGATGTCGCTGTTGTTGAAGATGATTTGCCCGCCGCTCGCCTCTTCCAGCCGCAGCACGACGCGTCCCACCGTCGTCTTGCCGCAGCCCGACTCTCCCACGAGGCCGAGCGTCTCCCCCGGCGCGATCGCAAAGGATACGCCATCGACCGCCTTGACGACCGCGGTCTCGCTCGCGAAGAAGCCCGCGCCGGCCGCCTTCACCTTGAAATGCTTGCGCAAGTTGTCGACCGCGAGAATCGGTTTGCCGTCCGGCTCGCCGCCGTGCCGCGCGGCCATTATCGGCTGCGCCGATTGCGCCGCCACTTTGCCGACCAGGATCTCGCCGACCCGGTGGCAGGCGGAATGGTGGCCGTTCCCGACCTCGATCCACGGCGTCGGCTCGCTGCAGCGAGGCAGCCGATGCGGACATCGTGGAGCGAACCGGCATCCTTCGGGCGGCGAGCGTAGGTCCGGCGGCAGGCCTTCGATGGTTTCGAGCCGCTGCCCGCGCGGCCAATCGAGCCGCGGCACCGAGCGCATCAGCCCGATGCCATAGGGATGCGAGGGCCGCAGGAAAATGTCGTCGGCGCTGCCCTGCTCGATGATCTTCGCCGCATACATCACGTTGACGCGGTCGGCATAGCGGGCGACGACGCCGAGGTTATGCGTGATGATCACAAGCGCAATCCCAAGCCGCTGCGAGAGGTCCTTCATCAATTCGAGGATTTGCGCCTGGATGGTGACGTCGAGCGCCGTCGTCGGCTCGTCTGCGATAAGCAGCTTCGGATTGCAGGCAAGCCCGATCGCGATCATCACGCGCTGCCGCATGCCGCCCGACAATTGGTGGGGATACTGCTCGAGCCTGCGCTCGCCGTCCGTGATGCCGACCAGCCGAAGCAGTTCGAGCGCGCGCGCCTTCGCCTCCTCCTGGTTCATCTTGGTGTGCATGAACAAGGGCTCCATGATCTGGAAGCCGATGCTCAAGACCGGATTGAGCGATGTCATCGGTTCTTGGAAGATCATCGCAATGTCGCGCCCGCGCACATCGCGCATCTCCTCGTCCGAGAGGTCCAGCAGGTTGCGGCCTTCGAACAGAATGCGGCCGCCGACCACGCGCCCCGCGGGCTTCGCCAGGAGCCGCATGATGGCAAGCGAGGAGACCGACTTGCCGCAGCCGGACTCCCCGACGATGGCGACGGTTTCTCCCCGATTAACGGTGTAGGATATGCCCTCGACGGCCCGGACCACGCCCCGCGATGTCATAAAGTGGACATGCAGGTCCTGAACCTCGAGCAGCCTGCCGCCGCTCGGCTGCGCCTTCACCTCGGAATGCACGTCCGCCCTGGTCCGATGTTATTCTATGCACATACTTTTAATTGCCTGAAGCTATACCCGATCGACCGTGGCCCGGCCATCCCCCCGTTTGTAGAGCGTGAGAGCTCACCATGAACGCCTCGTTTTTGACGGAGCTTCTGCAGACCATATCGGAACGGGGCAGGGGACTGCTGGATCGCAGTCGGGACCGCCGCGGCGAGGCGGCCGCGCGCTCCGAAAGCCTTGCCGAGCTCTGCGAGGAACTCCTGTCGCGGCGCGGCGAAGCGTCCGGAGTGGCTTTGGCGGCCGAGATCTTGGGCCGTTATGCGGAGCTGACGACCGGACCCCGGATCGCTTTTTTCGAAGCCCTTGCGACCCGCTTCGGGCCCGATGCCCGCCGTCTCGAAACCGCGATCGCGGCCTGGCAGCAGAGCCCGAGCGAGTTGACGGCGAGTGAACTGCACATTGCCGCCGAGCCGCGACGGCAGGAGCTGTTTCGGCGCTTGAACTTGGCTCCCAACGGCACGGCCGCCCTGGTGCATATGCGTTCGCAGCTCCTCGATGCGCTGGTCTACCGCAACGATCTCCGCGCGATCGACGCCGACTTCGTGCATCTCTTCTCCTCCTGGTTCAACCGCGGCTTTCTCGTGTTGCACCGCATCGGGTGGTCCTCGCCCGCCATCGTTCTGGAGAAGATCATTCGTTACGAGGCCGTGCACGAAATCCGGGACTGGGACGACTTGCGGCGCCGCATCGATTCTCCCGACCGCCGCTGTTATGCTTTCTTCCACCCGGCCCTGGTCGATGAACCGCTGATCTTCGTCGAGGTCGCGCTCACGCGCGAGATGCCGAACGCCATTGCGCCGATCCTGGCGCCCGCGCGCGAAGTCCTCGAGCCAGAAAAGGCCACGACCGCGGCCTTCTATTCGATTTCCAACTGCCAGAAGGGCCTGGCCGGCGTGTCCTTCGGACATTTCCTCATCAAGCAGGTCGCGGAAGAGATTTCACGCGAGTTGCCGCGTCTGTCCACCTTCGTCACGCTGTCGCCCGCTCCCGGCTTCGCCGATTGGCTCCAACGGGAACGCCGCGACGCGGAGTCTCCGAAGCTCAGCCCGGAGGAGCGGGAGGCCCTCGCCTTGCTCGACCAGGAGGACTGGTGGCGGGATCCCGATGCGGTGGCGCGCTTGCGCGAGCCGCTGCAGCGTGCGGCCGCCGCCTACTTCCTGACGGCGCGGACCCGATCGGGAGCGCCGGTGGATCCGGTGGCAAGATTTCACCTGGGCAACGGGGCGCGTCTGGAGCGCATCAACACGCTGGGCGACCTGTCCGACAAGGGGGTTCAGCAGGCGCATGGCACGATGGTCAACTATCTCTATGACCTTGATGAGATCGAAAAGAACCACGAAGCCTATGCCGAGGCGCGGACGATCGTCGCCTCCTCCACGGTGCGCAAGCTCCTGCGGTCGGGGTTGCGCGATGTTGTCCAGGTGAACCCCTGAGTGCTAAGCGTGCGCCTCGGGAGCGCACGTCATGAGCGGTAACCTCTTCGATCTCATCCGCGGCCGGATTCCATCCAGCGCAGCCACATTCATCGAAACCGGCGACGGGCGCCGCATCACCTATGGGGAGATGCTGGACCAGACGGGGCGGCTTGCGAACATTCTGGTTCTTCACGGCGTCGAGCCCGGCGACCGGGTTGCCGTGCAGGTCGAAAAAACGCCGCAGGCGCTGATGCTCTACCTCGCGACGCTGCGTGCCGGCGGCGTCTATCTTCCATTGAACACCGCCTATACGCTGACCGAACTCGAATACTTCATCGGTGATGCGCAGCCTGCGCTGGTCGTCGGCGATCCGGCCAAGCGTGAGGGCCTCGAGCGGCTCGCCGGCAGGTATGGCGTGCATTCGATCGATACGCTCGACGCCAAAGGTGAGGGCTCGCTCAGCGATGCGATGCGGCGCGCCCCATCCGACTTTGCCGATGTGCCGCGCGAAGAGAACGACCTCGCAGCGATCCTCTATACGTCGGGCACCACGGGACGCTCCAAGGGAGCCATGCTCAGCCACCGCAATCTGTCATCGAATGCGCTGGCTCTCGTGGAGACGTGGCGTTTCACGGGCGTCGACGTTCTCCTTCACGCGCTGCCGATCTATCACACGCATGGACTGTTCGTCGCGACCAACACGGTGATGCTGGTCGGCGGTTCCATGATCTTTCTTCCGAAGTTCGACGCCGACGAAGTCATTCGGCTGTTGCCCCGGGCGACGGCGATGATGGGTGTGCCGACGTTCTACACGCGGCTTCTGCAGCATACGAAATTGTCGCGAGACGCCTGCGCGCATATGCGCCTGTTCATCTCCGGATCCGCGCCGCTGCTCGCGGAAACCCATCGCGAATTTCTCGCGCGCACCGGACACGCCATCCTCGAGCGTTACGGCATGACCGAGACGAGCATGAACACGTCCAATCCCTATGAAGGCGAGCGGATTGCAGGAACCGTCGGGTTCCCGCTGCCGGGCGTGGAACTGCGAATTGCGGATTCCGAAACGGGCAAGGTCCTGCCGCCGGGCGAGATCGGGGTCATCGAGGTTCGCGGGCCGAACGTCTTTTCCGGCTACTGGCGGATGCCGGAGAAGAATCAGACCGAATTTCGCGCCGACGGTTTCTTCATCACGGGCGACATCGGCAAGATCGACGAGCGCGGTTACGTGCACATTGTCGGCCGCTCGAAGGATCTCATCATCACGGGCGGGTTCAACGTTTATCCGAAGGAGATCGAGACCGAGATCGACGCATTGCCGGGCGTTATCGAATCCGCGGTGATCGGCGTGCCGCATCCCGACCTCGGCGAAGGCGTCACCGCCGTCGTCGTGGCGGCCGGAAACGCGACGCTGAGCGAACAGGGGATTCTTGCGGGGCTCGGCGAGCGGCTTGCCAAGTTCAAGCTGCCAAAACGCGTCCTGTTCGCCGATGACTTGCCGCGCAACACGATGGGCAAGGTTCAAAAGAACGTGTTGCGCGAAACCCACGCCGGTCTCTATGCGCAAGCCAAGGCATTGTCCGGCCAAGTGGGAACCGGTTCGCCGTAGAAAATGCGACAACAAACAGTTTCCTGAGCGGCGCGCCTGATGGATCGCCGCTGCATCCTGCGCGCTCACGACGTTGCTGGCGCAGCAGGAGTAGAGCATGACCCCGAACTGGATGCCGCCTTCGGGTATTGGCCCAAGTTCCTAATTAGGACAGGCGCGGAGGGGAACTAGGACACCCTGTGAATTGAGGCCTGTGGAGCACACCGGGGATTAACGCTGCCGCTCCACTCGCTTGCGATCATCCCCCGAAAGAAAGTTGCCCCTGATTGCGCGGCGTATTCCCTGCTCAATCAGCGTCTTGGCTACATCCGTTGGGCCAGTCCCGTGCGTTCCCTTTTCCGAAAGCAGAGTCAGAAAAGCGATGGTCTGCAGGCTGAGCGTAACCTGTAGACGTTCGGTTTTTGCTTGCGATTTTGCCATCGACCGGGTACTCAAGAACGAGTGGTTTTCTACTCGTTTTTGAGGCATCTTGAAAAGGTGATTCGCGTCGACAAGATGTGTGCGCTACAAAAGAAAAGGCACCCGTGAGGGTGCCAAATCGAGGTGGGGGTGGCGGGTCTCGAACCCGCAACCTGGGGGGTACGAACCCCCCGCTCTGTCCATTGAGCTACACCCCCTCCACGATGATCGCGGTTCGCGTCAACGAACCGCGGCATTCGCCCCGCCCCTTAACAAGGCGGGGCGAATCGCATAAACGAGACTAACTGATCCAGCGGAATAGACTGAGCAAACGCGCGTAATGTGCGCGTTATTCACACTATTCACCCTTCCCGCCCTCAATTACCCGAAACCGTTTCCGCCGATCCCCGCGCCGAAACGAACAAAAACGCCCCTCCGCCTGCACACGGATGGGAGCTTTTTTTTCGATAGGTCATTGAGGATAGATGCCTTTTTGCAAATATTGATTAGCTAGTAAATATTTACAAAAGAGCGTTCTTAGGTTATGTTTGCAGACATGGCTCGCGTTCCGATCACCGTTATGGGATTTCGTTGTGATCGGTGTGGACACGAATGGATACCGCGCGGCGGCGTCGAGGAAGAGCCGCGCGTTTGTCCGTCGTGCCATAGTTATCTCTGGAATCAGCCGGAGAAGAAACAGCGGATGTCATACGAGGATTTCCGCGACAAGATCGCGGCCGTGCTGCGGAAGGCAGGTAGGTCGCTTACTTGGACCGAGGTCCGAACGCAGGCGACATTGCCGCAGACGTTTCCAAACAACCAGTGGGTCCATCGCATGGAGCGAGACATCGGATTAACGCGACGGCGAGAAAAAGATGGAATAATCCATTGGGAATTGAAGGAATCGTTGTTTGACGCGACCCCTAAAGCTTCCAACCAAATCGGCGCGCGCACGCGCGGAAAGCAAGGCGCTGTGGAATGAAGCGCGTTCACCAGAACGTGCAGATTTTTTTACTGTCGGCTATGAGGGCCGAACGACGAAAGAACTTTTCGACACTCTAAGAAATTCAGGTGTGCAGTGCGTGCTCGACATACGGGCTAATCCTGTCAGCATGTATCGCCCCGATCTAAGCAAGGGCAACTTGCAGCTGGGCTTAGAACAGCAAGGCATTTCATATTTTCATTTGCGGGAATGGGGCGTTCCACGAGACGTACGCGCGCGAGCCATCGAAAGCGGCACCCGTGAAACGATCTGGAATTGGTACGATCAAATGGTGGTCGCCCCGAATTTTAAGCGCAACCTGCATCGCTTTCTAAATCTCGGTTATCCCGTGGCGATGTTGTGCATGGAATGCGACCCAACCGAATGCCATCGGCACCGGATATTCATGGCGTTAGAGAACCAGGGGTTGTGCGGCTACGATTTGTGACCATAGAATGATTCAATGGCCGCGGGATGGATTAAGAAAAAAGTCCTGATCGCCGTGAGAACCTATCCGGTCCCGGCGAAAAGTAGCATTGAGGCTTCCTGCACTGCAGCGATCACCGATGATGGGCAATGGATTCGGCTATTCCCAGTTCCCTACCGGCTGATGGATCAAGAGAAGCGTTTTTCAAAATGGCAGTGGATCGATGTGAATCTTCTCAAGGCTTCGGACTCGCGACCCGAGAGTTACAAACTGAATATCGATACGATTGAGGTAGGGGAGTTTGTCGGCACGCAAAACAATTGGCGCGCCCGCCGCGATGTTATTAAGCCGCTGAAGCGTCATTCAATGTGCGCAATCCGGCAAGAGCGCGAAGAAAAGGGTGCACCGACATTGGGAGTGTTTCGTCCACACGAAATTAAGCGGCTGATCATCGAGCCAGCCGCCGAAACTTGGACGGCAGCGGAAGAAGCTATCCTTAAGCAAGACACGCTATTCGAAAAAGCCCCAGCGCACACGCTTGAAAAAATACCATTCAACTTTCGTTATGAGTTTCAATGCGGGGAGGTTGAGTGCAGTGGGCACACGATGATGTGCACCGATTGGGAGATGGCGGAAGCTTACCGAAGCTGGCGAGGGAAGTACGGGGAAGAGTGGGCGACTGCTTTTCGGCAGAAGTTCGAAACGGAGATGATCCAGAAGAATGATACCCACTTTTTCGTCGGCACCGTCCACCAACACCCCGGATCGTGGATCATCGTAGGACTATTCTACCCGCCGAAGCAGGCGATACCAGATCTTTTCGATTCAGACTAAGACACCCCCGTTTCGGTACTTAGGACACCAGTGGGGAAATAGGGACACTACCCGCTTTCGGGAAGGATCAATTAAGAACCTTCGAACAACATCAACTCTTGCCGTAGACTTCAACGACGGCGCCGCGGGTCACGCGGTTGTCCGGCGAGGCAAGAAACAGGATCGTCTGCGCCACCTCCTCCACCTTGGGCCATAATTCGTGTTTCGCCTTCGGCATCGCGGCCCGGTTCGCGGCGGTGTCCAGGATGGAGGGCGCAACCGCGTTGACGAGGATGTTGTCTTTGGCGACCTCCTCGGCCAGCGCAACGGTCATCGCCGCGACCGCAGCCTTGCTCGCCGTGTAAGCAACCATGCCGGAACCCGTGCGCCATTCGAGCGATGGTCTGGCCGCTACATTGACGATCCGCCCGCCCGCGCCCGCGCCGCGCATTGTGGCGATGGCCGCTTGCGAGCAGAGGAAAGCGGTCATCAGGTTCATCTCGATTTGCTGCGTGAGGTCCGCTTTCCGCAGATCGCCGATCGGCTGCGCGGAGAAACCGCCGGCGAGATGGATCGAAGCCCAAAGGTCGGGCGTGCGATCGAAAAGCCGGCGCACCGCCCCCTCGTCCGTCAAATCCGAGTCGCCGATCATCCGCACCTTCGGGTGGTCGCGGAATGGGAAGCGTTCCGCCTTGGCTTCGGTGACATAGGGAATGTGACACCAGGCCCCGCGCTCGGCCAGGGCCGCGACAACGGCTGTCCCGAGCGCGCCCGTTCCGCCGGTCACCACAACATGCTGATCCGCAAAATCCATCGCTCAAGTCTCCGCATCAACAGCGCCGCGATTTGCCGGCTTGAGGATTAGGCTCGGGTGGTTTTTGATTCTAACATTCGCAAATCGCCGGCCGAACCGGATGCGGATGGTAGAATCGGACCGCTGGCCGCTTCAAGGATAAGACAAGGCATGGCCGACTTCGATCTCGCCATCATCGGCGGAGGCATCAACGGCGTGGGCCTTGCGCGCGATGCCGCCGGGCGCGGCATCAGCGTGCTGCTTCTCGAACAAGGCGATCTCGCATCCGGAACATCCTCCGCTTCCACCAAGCTCATTCACGGCGGGCTGCGCTATCTCGAGCAGTGGCGGTTCGGGCTGGTGCGCAAGTCGCTGGCCGAACGCGAGGTCCTGCTCCGCCTCGCGCCCCATATCGTGCGGCCGCTTCGTTTCGTCTTGCCGCATCATGCCGAACTGCGTCCCGCCTGGATGCTTCGCAGCGGGCTGTTCCTCTACGATCGGCTCGGAGGCCGCACCAGCCTTCCTCCGACCCGCGTTCTCGATCTCTCGATCGATCCCCTCGGCGTGCCGCTCAAGCGCGTGCTGAGAGTCGGCTTCGAGTACTCCGATTGCTGGGTCGAGGATTCGCGGCTCGTGGTGCTGAACGCCATGGACGCTGCCGAGCGCGGGGCCGTGATCCGGTCCCGCACGCGTCTCGTGCGCGCCGAACGCGAGGACGACGGCTGGCGGCTCACCATCAATGTGCGCGGACGGCGCGAGGCGTTGAGCGCGCGCGTCCTCGTCAATGCGGCGGGGCCATGGGTCGGGCCGGTGGCCGAGACGATCCTGCGCATGAAGGCGCCGGATCACATTCGATTGGTCAAGGGCAGCCACATCGTGGTCCGGAAACTGTTCGATCACGACCGCGCCTATATTTTCCAGAACACCGACTCCCGCGTTGTTTTTGCGCTGCCGTTCGAGGGCGATTTCACGCTGATCGGCACGACGGATGAGGATTTCAAGGGCGACCTCGCATCGGTCGTGCCGACGGCTGCTGAGATGGAATATCTCTGCCGCGCGGTGAACCGGTATTTCCGCGAGCCGATTGCGCCGAACGACGTGCTGTGGGCTTATGCCGGCGTCCGCACGCTCTATGACGAGACCTCCAGGAAAGCGGAGAACCTGACGCGCGATTACGTTCTTGTGCTCGACGCGCCGCACCGCCTTGCGCCGCTGCTGACCGTCTATGGCGGCAAGATCACGACCTATCGCAAGCTCGCGGAGGATGCGCTGGCCCGACTGGGTGTGTTTTTCGCCGCCACATCGTCCTGGACGGCGAGCGAGCCCTTGCCCGGCGGCAATGTCGGGTTCGACGGGATCGATGACCTCGTGGAACGATCGCGCAGCCGGTGGCCGTTCCTGACGGCGGCGCACGCGTCCCGCCTCGTGCGCAATTATGGCACGCGGATCAACGACGTGATCGGACATGCGCGGAGCCTGGACGATCTCGGCCCTCGCTTCGGCGCCGATCTCACGGGCGCCGAGGTCCGCTATCTGATCCATCATGAATGGGCACAGACGGCGGACGACGTGCTTTGGCGGCGCACCCGGCTTGGTCTTCATCTCAAGGAGGACGAGCAAGCCTCGCTTGCGCGCTTTATGGCTGAAATCCTTGCCTTCTCAGAATGATAAGGCGGATGCTTAACGGAGTCTTTCCGCCCGCATCAACTTTATCTTCAAATGCAGGCCGTTACTTTTCCAACGCCGCAATGGACCTTTGATCTAATGCGCTCGGCCGGAGGGTCGGTCCGTGGGCGGGAAGCTTAGTCATCATGAACTCTGTCTTGTCGAAGAAGGTCGAGAAGCTCGTCCAGTCTGTCGAGGTGCTGATCGTCGATGACAATCAGTACATGCGCAAGGTCGTACGCAATCTTCTGGTCAATCTCGGCGTCAAGAACATTCATGAGGCGGGCGACGGAATCGCCGGTCTGGAGGCCATCCGCACTTATGCTCCGGATCTGGTGATCCTGGATTGGGAAATGCCCTTGCTGAACGGAGCCGAGCTCGTGCGCATCGTCCGCTCGCCGGGCGTGTTTCCCGTGCCCGACGTTCCCATCATCATGCTGACCGGCCATGGCGAGCGCTGGCGCGTCGTGGAAGCCGGGCGGCTCGGCGTCAATGAATTCTTGAAGAAGCCCGTGTCCGGCAAGGCGCTCCTCGACCGCATGGTGTCGATCCTTGCAAAGCCGCGCGCTATGGTGCGAATGGGCGACTATTACGGTCCCGAGCCGCGCCGACACCACGCCGAGATCGTCCGCAAGCAGACCGACGAGACCAAGGCGACGGCCTGACATCCCCATTGAGCCGACGGCTGGCTGCCATTAGCGTGGCACGCGCTCGGGCATCGCTGCGCCCGTCCCGATGTTTCACGCCGATGACGCCGCATCAAGCTCACCTGTTTCGCGAAACCCGTTCGGCCGAGGGATGAGCGCGCGCGAGCCTTTGGTCCGTTTCGAGAGCGTCACCAAGCGCTTTGGCGCCTTTGCTGCGGTTGAAGACCTCAGCCTCGACATTCTGGCTGGAGAGTTCTTCGCCTTGCTCGGTCCCTCCGGCTCGGGAAAGACCACCCTGCTGCGATTGCTGGCCGGGTTCGAGACGCCGGATGCCGGGCGCGTTCTGCTCGAGGGCGAAGACCTCCGCGGCATCCCGGCGTACCGCCGGCCGGTCAACATGATGTTCCAAAGCTATGCTTTGTTTCCGCATCTCACCGTTGTGCAGAACGTGGCATTCGGACTGCGCTACGATGGTTTGCACAAACGTGAGATCACGTGGCGCGTCGCCGAAATGCTGTCAATGCTCCGCCTTGAAGGACTGGACGGCCGCAAGCCCGATCAATTGTCCGGCGGACAACGTCAACGCGTTGCGCTCGCGCGCGCGCTGGTGAAGCGGCCCAAAGTGCTTCTTCTCGATGAACCGCTCGCGGCGCTCGACCGGAAACTGCGGACGACTACGCAAACCGAGCTGATCGAACTGCAGCGCAGGCTCGGAACGACGTTCGTGATCGTGACGCACGACCAGGATGAAGCCATGACGCTCGCGCACCGGCTTGCCGTGCTCGATGTCGGGCGCATCGCCCAGCTCGGCACCGCGGCGGAGATCTACGAACAGCCGCGCAACCGCTTCGTGGCCGATTTCATGGGCGAAATGAATTTTATCGAAAGCCGGGTCGTCGCCGCCGAACCGGACCGGGTGGTCGTCGACTGCGGGGGCCATCGATTGACGTCCTCCCGCCGATCCGAAGCCGCGCCCGGCGACCAGGTCTGGCTCGCGGTGCGGCCGGAGAACATCCAGATCAGCGTCGGCGCGCTGCAAAGCGAGATCAATAAGGTGGCGGGAAACACGCTCGATGCGAGCTACCGGGGCGACAGTTGGCGATACCGGGTGAAGCTCGACACCGGGCAGGTCATGTCCGTCGTGATTCCAAGAGCGGCCGCGACATCCGGCGCGAGCGACATTCGCCCCGGCATGCGCGTGTGGCTCACCTTCGCTCCGCAAGCCGCGCTCGTGCTCACCGGTTAGGAACGGCGCCATGCAAATCCCGCAACTGTCCAAACTGGTGCGGCTCGTCCCGCTGCTCTGGCTTCTGGTTTTTTTCGCGCTTCCGCTGGCGATTGTCTTCCGGCTCAGCCTTTCACGGACCGCGGTTGCGCAGCCGCCCTATGAACCCCTCTTCGACCTCACGCGCGGCTGGGCGGGGATCAAAGACTTCGTGAGCGCATTGTCGGTGGACAACTACGCCATCCTGTTTTCCGATCCGCTCTATGTCTCGTCCTATCTCAAGAGCCTCGAAGTGGCGGCCATCTCGACAGCCATTCTGCTTCTCATCGGCTTTCCGCTCGCCTACGGCATGGCGCGCGCGCCGCGCCGCCTGCGCAGCGTTCTGGTGCTGCTCGTCATCCTGCCGTTCTGGACCGCATTTCTGATCCGGGTTTACGCCTGGATGACGATCCTTCAGCGCGACGGATTGCTCAATGACGTCTTGCTCGCCTTAGGGTTCATACGGGAGCCCGTGACCTGGCTCGCGACGGATACGGCCGTCTATATCGGAATGGTCTATTCGTACTTGCCCTTCATGGTCCTTCCCCTCTATGCGGCGCTTGAAGGGCTCGACGAGACGCTGCGCGAAGCCGCCGCCGATCTCGGCGCGCCGCCGGCCGAGACGTTCTGGCGCGTAACGGCGCCGCTTGCGCTTCCCGGGGTCCTTGCCGGATCGCTGCTGTGTTTCATTCCGATCGTGGGCGAATTCGTCGTGCCGGATCTGCTCGGCAGCTCGGCCACATCCATGATCGGACAAACGCTGTGGACTGAATTCTTCAACAACCGCGACTGGCCGCTCGCATCGGCGGTCGCGATTGCCATGCTTGTGGTACTGCTCTTGCCGATCGCCGCTTACCAGCGGCTGTCATCGGGCCGGACCGGGGGAGGGGTCTGATGCGCCGCGGACCATCCTGGTTCAACTGGCTGTCGGTCGCGCTCGGCCTGGCGTTTCTCTATCTGCCGATCGCCGTTCTCGTCATCTATTCCTTCAACGCCTCGCGGCTCGTCACGGTGTGGGGCGGCTGGTCGCTGCGCTGGTATGCGGAACTGTGGCGCGACGAAGCTCTGCTGTCGGCTGCATTCGTCAGCTTGCGCATTGCCGCGCTCTCCGCGACTTTCGCCGCGATCGTCGGCACCATCGGGGCGCTGGCGCTCGCGCGGCGCACGCCGTGGCTTGGGCGCCCGGTGTTCTCGACACTCGTCTATGCGCCGATCGTGATGCCTGAGGTGATCACCGCTCTTGCGCTCCTGCTCCTGTTTGTCGCCATGAATCTGGAGCGCGGGTTTTGGACGGTCACGATCGCCCATACGACACTGACGATGTGTTTCGTCGCCATCGTCGTTCGCTCCCGTCTCGCGAGCTTCGACCGCAGTCTCGAGGAAGCCGCGATGGATCTCGGGGCTCCGCCGCGCGCAACCTTTTTCCGCGTGACCTTGCCGCTTATCGCGCCGGCTGTCCTGTCCGGTTGGGTGCTCGCGTTTACGCTGTCGCTCGACGATCTCGTGATCGCGAGCTTCACGACGGGGCCCGGTGCGACGACGCTGCCGATCAGGATCTATTCGGACGTGCGCTTGGGCGTGAAGCCGCAGATCAACGCCGTCTCGACCCTGATGATCGCGGTTGTGACGCTCGGATTGCTCGCGGCCGCATGGCTGCTTCGGGACCGGAGCATTGTCCGGCGAAGTGGAAGCCGGTTCGCCGTAGAAAATGCGACAAAACAATAGGCTCTAACGCACATTGGGGCGCGCGACCGGGGCCGCCCCGGCGTCGGGCGGCCTTGCAAGCTGCTCGATGGCCGAGCGCACGGCATCACGGGTATTGCGGTCGCGCACCGCGTCCAGCAAAGGCGCTGCTGCACCGGATCGCCGGATGAGGATCTGCGGATCGGGGAGCATGATGGGGTCATCCCAGGGACCTTGCACGACAAACGGCAACTCGAAACCCGTCCCGCTCGCCGACGAGGTGAGACTGGCCACACCCTTCAGATCGAGGTCGCGCGCGGGGATGTTCGCCGACCCGTTGATGGCGAGCCGGACGGCCGGACCCTCGAGATTCACGTCCTCGACGGCTGCGGTGCCCTGCACGATCTTGAGTTTGATCGTCAGCTTTTCGTATGGAGTGCGGCCCGAGCGGAAATCTCCGCCGCCCGACAAAGGACGCCGTTCCAGCCGGCGCAAGAGCTGCTCGACGTTCAGGCCGTTCATCGCCCCTTTCTCGGCGGCAAGGCTGACCGATCCGTTGAGATTGCGCGTCAGCGTCATCATGCTCTCGCCGGTGGCGCTGAGTGCAAGCGCCAGGCTTCCCTTTCCCTCCAGCCGCCTGATGCCGAACAATTCGGTGAACGAGGACTCCACGTCCACGTTGGCGAACTGCAGCTCGGATTTGAGCTCGGCCCCGTTCGCGGTCCGCGCAACGCCGACGGCGCCTTTTAGGACGCCACCGAACGCAAGCGATTCCCCAACCGTGAGTGTGAGCCGCCCGCCTTGCAATGTCGCCGCCGCGGCGGTCCGGCCCAATCGGGCATTCCCGATGAGAACCCGTCCGGCCGACAACCGGACATCGAGATCGAGACCGTCGAGCGCCTCAAGGTCGAGAGGAACCCGGCTCCAGTCCTTCTCCCGGCTTCGCAGCGCCTGTGCGGCGGACGTGTAGGGCGTGAAATCGATCGTCTCGGCCGCCAGCGTACCTTGAACACGCGGGCGGCGCTCCAAAGCGAATGCAAGCACCCCTTCCGCCGAGTTGCCGTCCAGCTCCACGTTCATCGGTGACAAGGAAACTTGATGGCCGACGAGATTGGTCTGCGCCTTGAGGGCAAAAGGACCGAAGCCGCTTGTCCCGGGCAGGGCGGGGCGCCCGGCCCATGCCAGGGCTTCGCGCAGCGAGGGCCCGTCAGCCGCAACCGCGCCCTCGAGCTTCATGGCCGGTTTGTGACTGAGGGCGCCGTCGAAGGCGAATTTGAACGGCTTGCCGGCAAGCCGGAGTTTGACGCCCGACCGCTCGCCGAGAAGCGCAGCGAGGAGGTCGTTCAGCGTCAGGCTTGCCTCGAAAGTCTCGAGGCGCCACAGGAATCGTGCCGTCGCTCCGAATGTCTTTGAGATCGCAGGCCAGGCCAAAGCCCCGTCGATATCCGATAATGTCTCCAGGAGACCTTGAGCATCGTCGCGAACAACGAGCGTGCCTTTGGTAATCCGTATCTCGGAGAATGAGACCACGCGCTGCCCTCCGGCGGCGCGCGGCTTCAGCGCGGTCGCGAGCTTGTCGGCAAGCGAGGACCAGTTGGAGTTTCCGCGGGCATCCGTCACGAGGTCGAGCCGCGGTTCGACAAGCGTGATGTCGGCCGCCTCGATTCGGCCCATGATCAGGGGGATCAGGCGCAAGCGCGCGATCAGCCGCTCGGAATAGAGCGCAGGGTCCTGGCCGTCTCCCCGCAGCTGGACGGCCCCGAACGTGATGGAGCTAGACGGAAAGAGCGACACGGAAATCGGACCGGCGATGATCGTCTCGAAACCGGTCGCCTCGCGAATCTCAGCCTTGATGGCATCGCGCACGGCGTCCGCCGGAATGAGGTAGGACGCCAACAGGAGACCGCCCAAGGCCACGACCGCGAGCCCAGCCGCAACCAATCCCAGGCGTTTATAGCCAAAGGCGTGAAATCGCATTTTTTCCAACTGACGAAGCCCCACAATGCGCACCGCCGCGGGCCGTGCGCCCCTCCGATTTGACGGTGACCCGGCTCTGTGTCGCTTTCGTGACCGCTGTCCGGCGCTTGTCGGCATTTGCCTCAAGCATTAGAGGTTGCAAGACATTCCCGGTGCTTGCGGCGAGCCTGGCAGGCCCGGTCATTCCGAAGAACGACATCGAGGAAACCCAAGTGAGCGACGCGCCTTCATGGAGTCCTTCCGCGGAACGGATCTCGGCCAGTCAGGTCATGGCGTTCATGGCCGGCGTCAACCGTCGCCACGGCTTGGCGCTTCGGACCTACGCTGAACTTCATGCCTGGTCGGTGGCCCGCTCGGACCTGTTCTGGGACGCGCTTTGGGACTTTTGCGGGGTGATCGGGGACAAGGGCCCGGTCCTCCTCCGCGACGCCGACAAGATGCCCGGGGCGCGGTTTTTTCCCGAGGGCCGACTGAACTTTGCCGAGAACCTTCTGCGCCGCTCGGATGCAGCCGAAGCGCTCGTTTTCCGCGGCGAGGATAAGGCTGCGAGCACCCTGAGCTGGCAAGAGCTTCGCGCCCTCGTCTCGCGTCTCCAGCAAGCCCTCACCGCCGCCGGCGTCGGCGTCGGGGATCGGGTTGCGGCCATGATGCCGAATTTGCCGGAGACTATCGCGCTGATGCTGGCGGCGACATCGATCGGCGCGATCTGGTCCTCCTGCTCGCCGGACTTCGGCGAGCGGGGCGTTCTGGACCGCTTCGGCCAGATCGAGCCCAAGGTTTTCGTGGCCGTCGACGGCTATTGGTACAACGGCAAACGGATCGAGATCGCCGACAAGCTCAAATCCATCGTCGATCAACTCAGCTCGGCCAAGACCGTCGTCATCGTTTCCTATCTTGGCGAGGCGGAGAGTGTCGCCAAGGGGCTTTCGCGCGCGCTTTCGCTGGAAGCCTTTCTCGCCCCGCATGCCGAACGGCCCATGGTCTACGAACGGTTTCCGTTCAATCAGCCCGCGTTCATTCTCTATTCGTCCGGCACGACCGGCGTTCCCAAATGCATCGTTCACGGCGCCGGCGGCACGCTGCTGCAACATCTGAAAGAGCATCGCTTGCAGTGCGATGTGCGGGAAGGCGAGCGCATGTTCTACTTCACCACCTGCGGGTGGATGATGTGGAACTGGCTTGTCTCCGGGCTCGCCAGCGGCGCGACGCTGATCCTCTATGACGGCTCTCCCTTCGCGCCGAATCCGCCCGCGCTCTGGGATCTGGCGCAGGCGCAACGCATCACGCTGTTCGGAACCTCGGCCAAGTATATTGACGCCTGCAAGAAGGCCGGTCTGGAGCCTGCGAAAACACACGACATCACGACGGTGAAGACGATCACCTCGACCGGTTCGCCGCTTGCGGCGGAGAGTTTCGACTACGTCTACAGCGCCATCAAATCCGACGTGCACCTCGCCTCGATCTCGGGGGGCACGGATATCGTATCGTGCTTCGTCCTGGGGGATCCGACCTCGCCGGTGTGGCGGGGTGAAATTCAAGCCGCCGGCTTGGGCATGGCTGTCGACGTCTGGTCAGCCGAGGGAAGGCCGGTGCGCGAGGAGAAGGGCGAGCTTGTCTGCACGAAACCCTTTGTGTCGATGCCGGCGATGTTCTGGAACGATCCGGATGGACTGAAGTATCACAATGCCTACTTCGCCCGGTTTCCCAACGTTTGGCACCACGGCGATTTTGCCGAATGGACCGCCCACGGCGGCATGATCATCCATGGCCGCTCGGATGCGACTCTCAATCCCGGGGGCGTTCGGATCGGGACTGCGGAAATCTATGCCGTGGTCGAGCAGATTCCCGAGGTCGTCGAGGCGCTCTGCATCGGACAGGATTGGGACAACGATGTCCGGGTCGTGCTCTTTGTCCGCTTGAAGGACGGCATGACCCTCTACAGGGGTCTGGAAGATACCATCCGTCACCGCATTCGTGCTGCGCTCACGCCCCGGCACGTGCCGGCCAAGATCGTGCAGATCGCCGACATCCCGCGCACCAAGTCGGGAAAGATCACCGAACTGGCCGTGCGGGATATTGTTCATGGCCGCGCGGTGAAGAACACGGAAGCGCTCGCCAATCCCGAGGCGCTCGACCTCTACAAAGGCCTCAAGGAGCTCAGCGTCTGACGCTTGGAGGCGCGACCTCCGAGCGCGGCAGTTCGCCGGCCATGCCGGCGTCGGCGTAGCGCGCCATCCGGATCACCGGCAGGATGCCGACCGCGACGATCAGGAGCGCGGCGAGGGCGCCTTCTTCGAAGCTTCCGCGAGTCGCATATTGGTAGATGTAGGTCGGCAGCGTTTCGACGTTGAGCGGACGCAGGAGCAGCGTCGCCGGCAACTCCTTCAGGCAGTCGACGAACACGATCAGCGCCGCTCCGCCGAGCGCCGGCCGTGCGAGCGGGATGTGAATGAGCCGCGTGAGTTCGCCTGCCCGCGCGCCAAGCGTGCGCGCCGCGTCGTCCACATGGGAGGAGACCCGCGCCAGTCCGGCTTGAGCGGATCCGGTCGCGATCGTCATGAAACGGATCACATAGGCGGCAACGACGGCGGCCCCAGATCCCGCAACGACAAGACCGACGCCGAAGCCGGTGACGGTCCGCGAGATCCAGTTCAGGCCCTCATCCACCATCACCAGCGGCGACATCAGGCCAAGGGCGAGCACGGTGCCTGGGACGGCGTAGCCAAGACCCGCGATCATGAGCCAGAATCCCAGAACGGGCCTGCGCACAAGCCGCGCGGCGATGACAATGCCAAAGCCAAGCCCAAGCGCGAACACGGTCGCGGTTCCAGCAAAGGCCACCGTCGTAACGGTGTGCCGGATCAGCTCCGTATCGAAGCCGACGAGAAGGCCGCGCGTGATCACTTCGCGGATCAGAAAGGCAGCCGGCGCGACGAAGCCGAGCATCAGCGGGATAAGGCAGGCGACGATGGCGCCGAAGGCGGGCCACCCTCTCAACACGATCGGTGAAAGCGCCCGAGGGCGCCGCTCCGAGATCGAGAAACGTCGATCTTTGCGGGCATGGCGCTCGAAGGCGAGGAGGGCGGCCACCACCAGCAGCATGACGCAGGCGATTTGTGCGGCGCCCGCCAGGCTGCCGCGGTTGAGCCAGGTCGTGAAGATGGCGATCGTCAGCGTGGGCACGCCCAGATATTCGACCGCGCCGATGTCGTTGAGCGTCTCGAGCAGGACGAGCGACAGGCCGACGGCGAGAGCCGGACGGGCGAGGGGCAGCGCCACGTGCCGCATCAGCACGAAACGGCTGGCGCCGAGGGTCCGGGCCACTTCCATCAAGCACGCGCTCTGGGTCTGAAACATCGCGCGTGCGGCAAGATAGACGTAGGGATAGAGAACGAGGCTGAGGACGACGACCGCTCCGGGCAGCGATCGCACGTCCGGGAACCAGTACTCGCCGGTGCGCCAGCCGGACGCGGCGCGCAGCGCGGCCTGCACCGGTCCAAGCGCGTGCAGCAGGTCGACATAGACGTAGGCGACGATATAGGTCGGAAACGCCAGCGGCAGCGGCAGGAGCCAGGCGAGCGCGTCCCGCCCGGGAAAGCGATACGCGGTCACCAGCCACGCCGCGCCGATCCCGACGCTGCCGGTGAGGACCGCGACGCCCGCAAGCAGCAGAAATGTCTGCTGCAGAGCAGACGGCAGAACATAGGCCGCAAGATGCGCCCACAGCTCGCTCTCGCCGTGGAATGCAATGGCGAGAAGGCTGACGAGAGGCGCGATCACCATGGCGGCGACGGCCACGACGAATCCGCTTGCGATGATTTCAGCGCGCGTCGGCCACGCCCGTTTGCGCGGATGGGGCTTCTCGTTCAGCGTGCCGGCGGAGGATGCGGTGGTGCTCATGGGGTGAGCCGGGCACGTTCCGCGCCCGGCTCGTCTCTGTTCAGTTGTCGAAGCCGATCTTGTCGACGAGGTTTGCCGCGGCCCGCTTGTGATCCGCGATCTTTGTGATCGGCATCGGATCTTTCTTGAGCGTGCCGAAGCTCGCCACGGTCGGGTTGAGCGGGACGCCTTCTCGAACCGGGTATTCGTAATTCACGTCCGCATACAGGCGCTGCGCCTGCTCGCCGACGAGCCACTCGATGAGTCTGACCGCATTGGCTTTGTTCGGCGCGTGTTTGGCGACGACGACGCCCGACAGGTTCACATGCGTGCCGCCGTCGCGAAAGGTCGGAAGAATCACCTTGGTCGCCTCGGCCCAGGCCTTCTTGTCCGGCTCATTGTTCAGCATCAGCGCCCAATAGTAGGTGTTGGCGAGCCCGATATCGCACTTTCCGGCCGCGATATCGCGCGCGACTTCGCGGTCTCCGCCCGACGGCTTCTGCGCAAGATTGGCTCTCAGGCCCTTCATCCATTCTTCCGCCTCGGCCTCGCCGAATTTCGCGACCACCGCGGCGAACAAGGCGTTGTTGTACATGTGCTGGCCGGAACGGATGCAAATCTTGCCCTTCCATTTCGGATCGGCGAGTTCTTCGTAGGAGATCGTGTCCTGCTTGACGCGATCTTTTGCGGCATAGATCACGCGCGCGCGCTGCGAGATGCCGAACCAGTGGCCGCCGGCGTCGCGGTAGGGCGCCGGAACGGCTTTCTCCAGGATGTCCGAGCGCACCGGTTGCGAAATGCCAAGCCGCACGGCCTCGGTGAGCCGGCCAAGATCGACCGTGAGCAGAACGTCGGCGGGACTGTTGGCGCCCTCGGTGGCGATCCGTTGTTCGAGCCCCGCGCTGGCCGAAATCAAGTTCACCTTGATGCCGGTCTGCTTGGTGAAAGCCTCAAACAGCGGCTGCACGAGTTTGGCTTCGCGATAGCTGTAGACGTTCACCTCGCCCGATTGGGCGACTGCGGTGCCTGAGGCGAGGACGGAGAGAGCGAAAAAAGCTGCAAGGCGCGTTGATCCGCGCCGAAGTGGAGCAGGCATCATGACCTCCTAGGACCGGGTTCAAGGCCCGATCTGTGAGTTGCATCCAGACGCGTTTGCGAACGCGTCTGGATCATATTTAGGGAGGTGGAGCGGGCAGGGTCAATTCGATTTTGCGCGTAAAATCAGCACGTTGGAAAACTTCCGAACAATTCCAGTTTCGAAGTCTTCAAAACTAAGCCGCTTCTGATTGGCAGCGCAGGCTTTCTTGATGCTTGGCACCTGGCACAGGCCTCGTGCGTCGTGATCCGTCTCGCCGGCCTCAGCGGTCAGTTCGCGTGTGTGCGATCGAAATTCCTTCACCCGGGGCGGCTGGATCGACGCCTGCAATCTCGGCGATCAGTTTTCCAATCAGCGCCTTGCCGAAGGTCTCGAAGTTCTCGGCAGCCATGACGAACGCCCCCGGACCGCCGATCACGTTCCTGCGGTAGTATTCGACCAGACCGCCGGGCGGATGCGTATGTTCGGGGTTCCAGGGGAGCGGGGTTTCGCTCAGGATGACCAGGCCGTTGATGGTGACGCCCTGACGCACGGCCTCGTCCCGGGCACTCACCACGTCTCGACCGCTATTGTTGGTCCCGTCGCCTGAAACGTCGATGGTGCGCCGCTCCGAGATGAAGGGCGAGCGTTCGAGCAGCGACATCGAGAAATCGATGCCGGCGCTGATGGAGGTTCGGTCGGCGAACGATCGGGGTGCTTCGCGCACCTGTTGTCCGAAGTTTTCGGCCGAGGCGAGATCGCCGACGGCCGTCCAGTCGACCACCAGTTTCTGGGAGACTGCTCCCGACCATTCGACGAACGCAACGGCGATCCGGCGGTTTCGTCCCGACTGTATCGCATCGAGAACGCGCGGGTTCGTGAGGGCGGCGGCGTAGCCGTCTCGCTGCAACTGGAACTTGGCATGATCGACGCTGCGCGACACGTCGGCCGCAAGCACGAGAAGGAGGTCGACCCTGTCCTCCGCCCGCACGAGCGCCGGCGCGGAGATGAGGAAGGCAGAAACGATCGCGATCAATCTCAGGAGCTTGATCATGCTCTCACCGTATCACGAGACCCAACGATTCTCCCGACAGTGACGAAGAGTCGGGCGCCTTTGCGGTCATTTGGTCACGATGAGCGCGCCACAACAGTGCTTGACCGGCAGAACTTGGAAAAGGCGGCTAGTGGTCCGATTCTAACATTCGCATCCCGTTGCAGCAGGCCATTTTGCGAATGTTAGAATCGAAGGACCACTAGCAAATTCAAATTGCTAGTGTGGCTGTTCGGAAGTCCGCATCATTCTTACAGCGAGTCCGAATGCGGACTTCCGAACCAAAGCCACACTAGATCAGTAAGTTGCTAGTGTCCTTCGATTCCGAAGTTCGCAAATGAGCGTGCCGCGTGATGATACGAACTTCGGAATCGGGACACTAGTGGAGTTTTGGATTTGACATTCGCTTGTGAACCCGCTGCTAGATGGGTAGCGAATGTCAAATCCACTCCACTAGTCCAGGCGTATGCTGATCCCCTCAAGCGGGAGTCCGATGATCTCTGTCTCCCAGACCTCGCCTGCCGATACCGGGAAGGCGCGTGTGATCGTCCCCGTCGTGACGATCTCCCCGACGGATACCGGCGGGTTGTTCGGATCATGCGCGAGAAGCTCGACCAGGTGTCGCAGGGCCGAGAGCGGTCCGCCGAGGACGTTTGCGGCCTGGCCCCGATCGACCTCCGCGCCGTTCCGATAGAGCGCGATCTGAAACCTCGACAGGAGCTTGAGCCAATCTTCATGCGATTTGGGACGTATCCGATGGCGGGACCCGATGTGGAGCGCCCCATGCAGGCCGAAGCCCGCAACGGTGTCGGGAGCCTTGAAGCGCCATGCGGGAAAGATCGATTGCACGATTTCGAAGCCATGGGCGATCCAGCCGATGCATTCGAGAATCTGCGCTTCATCCATGCCCGCTTGCGGTGCCGCGGCCAGTCCGAAGACGATCTCCGGCTCAATGCGCGGTTCGGGAAGATGTGCGATGGACGCTCTCGCATCTGCCGCGGACAGGTCCCGCACCGTGGTGTCGTACATGTCGCCGAAGATCGGCGCGTAGACTCCGTATTCCGGCCAGATCGTCCGATTGGTGAATCCGATCTTGCGTCCGATCCAGGTTTCGCCGCGCGCGCGGCGAAGCTCGCGCAGCCGCGCCGTGACCGCATAGGCCCGGCCAAGATCGAAGGACGGCCGGGTGTCGGAAAACGGCGCGATCTGACGGCATTGATCGAGGGCCGATAGTGCCTCGGCGGCGATCGCCTCGACGTCATTGATGGCGAGCGGTTCGTTCACTCGGCAAGCACTCGGGTGGATGGGAAAGTGATCTCGACCAGCGTGCCGGAATTGGCTGCGCTCCTGATCGCGAAGGCTGCCCGGTTCGCCTCGGCGAGCGCCTTGGTGAGCGGAAGCCCGAGGCCCGTGCCTCCCGATCCCCATCGATCCGATGTCGGGAGCTGGCGGAAAGGCTCCATGGCCGTCTCGATCTCCTTGTCCGTCATGCCGACGCCGGTGTCGCGGACGCGGAGCACGACCTCGCCGCGCTCGGTGAAGGTGGTGGAGACGATCACCTGGCCGCCCGCCCCGGTGAACTTGATCGAGTTCGACAAGAGGTTGAGCATGATCTGACGGACCGAGCGCGCATCGACGACGACAGGGGGCAATGTGGGCGTCAGCGAAGAGCGGATGATGATGCGTTCGCGGTTCGCCTGCGGCTGCATCAGCGCGACGCATTGCTGCACCAGCTCGTTCAGCTTCACGCTGGTAAAGGTGAGGTCGAGCTTGCCGGCTTCGATCTTGGACAGGTCCAAGAGGTCGTTGACGAGCGAGATCAGATGCTGCCCGGAGGCTTGGATATCGCGCAGATAATCGCGGTAGCGCTCGGTGCCGACCGGCCCGAACCGCTCTTCGATCATCACCTCGGCAAAGCCGATGATGGCATTGAGCGGTGTGCGGATTTCGTGGCTGATCTTGGCCAGAAAGTCCGACTTTGCGGAGGAGGCTTTCTCGGCGATACGCTTCGCATTCACGAGTTCTTCCTCGGCGCGTTTCCAGGCGGTCATGTCGCGCAGAACGAGGCAGAATTTTCGGCTTGCGCCTTCGATCCGGCCCATCGTCATGAACAGCGGAATAAGCCCGCCTTCACGCACCCGCCCGATCACCTCCCGCCCGTCATTGAGCAGGCTGGCGACGCCCGCGCGGGTCAATCCCTCGAGATAGCCGAGGACATCGTGATGGCTTTCCGGCGCAAACAGCCGCACGAATGACGACCCGGCGAGTTCGCGGCCGTCATAGCCGAAGAGCGCCTCCGCGCTCCGGCTTGCCGAAAGCACCGTTCCGCCCTCGTCGAGAACGATCACGCCATCGGTCGCGGTGTCGAGGATGGAGCGGAGCTCGCGGATTTCCGCCTTGAGCGCCGCCGGCTCCGATGCCGACGCCGGAGCCTGATCTGTCCTGCTGTCGCCGCCGGCCGCGAACGCGCTCGGAATCCAAGTCCTGATGTCGGTCTGCTCCGCCGGCTGGTCTTGATGCGAAGCGTCGTCTGCGTCGGGCCCGCCTTCGGCGGCGTTCGACGGCTGTTGGATCGCCCCCTCGTCGACATGGCCGCCCAGGGTCTCCGCAATCTCCGTGAAGGTGCTGCGCTCCAACGCCGTCAGAGCCGGTCTTTGCGGATTTCCTCCGCGGAAGGGGACGACGTTTTGCGACGCCGGGACGAGGGTCAGCATGGGCCGATGCTGCGTCCTCTCCGTCGACGCGTCCCGCTCATCGCCGCCAAGTCCCGGCAGCGGCCGGTCCAGGTCTGCCGAGACAGGCGGCGAACGGCAGAGGCCGAAGCCGCGGAAACCGGAAAAACGCCGGTCGAGATCGAAGCAGGGAAGACCTGAAAGTTCGAGGCGGACGCGCTGGCCTGTGTTTCCGATCGGCCACGCGAGGGGAACGCCGCTGAACGTGTCGCGCATGGCGAGCGCGCGTTCGATGCGGCCCTCGGGATCCAGCCCCAGCGCGGCAGAGAGTTCGCTCCAGCGTCGGCCCGGCAATGGGTCTGCTTGGGCGCCGAGATGCTCGTTCAGCTCGGGACTCCAGGTGAACACGCCCTCGGCATCGGTGTGCCATGTGAAGCGGAACGGACGACGCGTCCGCTGATCGGGCGAACGCGTTGCCCGAGTCTGGCTTGGCTTGCAGACAGGGTCGTCGCCTGTTGCGCGGGCGCTGTCGGAACGATGTCCGGGCGGGAGTGTGCCCGGCCCCGCTTTGCGTCTGTCGGGCCGCGTTTCGGCGCTGACGACGAGCACGGCGGTCGATCCGTCGGCGAGCTGCAGCCGCGAGCACGCGCAGGTGAGCGATGAGCCGATCCCTCCTCCCAAACCTCGCACGCGCTCGAGCCGGGGTGGACCGGAATAGGAGAGCCACGGGACGAAGCGAGCGATCTGATGGCCGATGGACTGCAATGATCCGCTGCGTGTGGCATCGGCGGGTCCGGTGATGCCGAGCACGCTCGCGCCCGCTGGATTCGCCCACAGGAGCCGTCCGCCGTCCGCCGTCCAGAGCCAGGCCGGCGCGGTACCTTCGGCGATCCGTCCGAATTTGTGGTCCCCGGCGGGGAAGCCGAAATGCGTCGAATCAATCATCAGGATGGCGACCTGGAAAAAACAGTAAACAACTGCTTGATAATCGGGCTACGATGCCGCGTCCATCATCCGCACCTTCGATCTTGTCACTTTGCACGACAGTGTTGACGGGAGGGACCTTCGGCAATGCAACAAAGAAGCCGGGTTATCGCCAAAGGATCAGAGGTTGTCGGGACATTCCGTTGAGATCACGCATGGAGAATCCGATGGCACAGGACCGAACTTCCTTTGACATCCCGCCCGATATGCGTCGCATGGCCGAGCAAAGCGTAGAGCAGGCACGCCAGGCTTTCGATGGCTTCATTGCGGCAGCCCACCGAACCGTGAGCACGATCGAGGAGCAGGCCACCTCCGCCCAGGCCAATGTCCGCGATATGGGACAAAAGGCGATGACTTACGCCGAGAAGAACGTGACGACGTCCTTCGAATTCGCGCAGAAGGTCCTCCAAGCCAAGGACTTGCAGGAGATTTTGCAGATCCAGTCCGAATTCGTGCGCGCCCAGTTGCAGACTTTGGCGCAGCAGGCTCAGGACCTTGGACAATCCGCGGCGAAGGCCACGATGGATGCCGCGCGCCCGAAGGGCATGACCTAGCCAGACAGCCTTTCGCCGGCCGAAATGGTGCGCTGCAATATTTGCTATTGCATTGCACCATAGGCTGCCCTATATGTGACATACAGGCACCCGAGCCGGCGCACGCTGAGACAGTTGCATCGATGTCGAGGCAAGGCGGGCTGACGGGGATTGTGATCGTTCCGATGCACGGACCTAGAGAGGCCCCCATGAAAGCTGAAACGAACGTCAAGACGCGAGCGGGCAAATCGGCGGCGAGCTTTGAAGCCGCTGCCGAAACGCCACGTGCAGCGAATGTATTTGCCGTGCCGCAGTTCGAAATGCCGAAGTTCGAAATGCCGAAATTCGAGATGTCGAACTTGATGCCCGGTTTCGGTTCGCCGAACCTGGAAGTGCCCGCCGCTCTGCGGGATTGGGCGGAGAAGGGCGTCGCGCAGACCAAGGATGCCTACCAGCGCATGAAGTCGGTCGCCGACGAGTCGGCGGAGATCGTCGAGAACACCTATACGACCGCCGCCAAGGGCACGGCCGAGTACGGCTTGAGGCTGATCGAGAATGCGCGCGCGAATACCAACTCCGCGTTCGATTTCGCCCGCGACCTGATGTCGGTGAAGTCGCTCTCCGAGGCGGTCGAGGTCTCGACCGCGCATGCGCGCCAGCAGTTCGAGACACTCACGGCGCAGGCCCGCGAAATGACCAGCCTCGCGCAGAAGGTTGCTTCCGAGACGATCGAACCGGTGAAGGCCGGCGCGACCAAGGCTTTCAAGCTCTCTTAACGCTTCCCGCACGAGACTTTTAAGAGCCCGGCCTTCCGGGCTCTTTTGTTTTTGGCGGTCTCGCATTAGGTGAAGCCGTGATCTTGCCAAGGCGGGCGGTTACCCATTAGGGTCCGGCGCGCGTGCCGATCCCGTGCAGCTGTAGCTCAGTTGGTTAGAGCGCCTGACTGTGGATCAGGAGGTCGGTGGTTCAAGTCCACCCAGCTGTACCAGCCAGCCGCTGATCCCCGAAAAGTGGTTACCGGTTTTCGGGAAGGATCACGCGCAAGAACAAGGCGACGCAATCGCGTTTCCTGGACAAGACTGTTCATCAATTGGGCGCGTCGGTCACGCACGTAAGCGCGCCTTGGGGCTTCTTGTCGCAACTATTCCAATGTCCCGTCATGCAGTTTGACCGATGGCGGCCGTGCGTTGCGCACCAACGGGCGCACGTGATGAATCCGTTCGTGCATGTGCCTCGCTCGGAGCTGATTAGCCGCGGCGGCGGCCTATCGTTCACGCAGGCCGAGGCCCCGCCTGGCTTCATGTCGCAGCTGTTCGGGCTGCCGGTCATGCATTGTGGGCGATCCTTTCCATGTTTCGCGCACCATTGAGCGCACGTGATCTGGCCCGCCCCGCACGATCTTGCCGTGCCTTGAGCCAAGACCGGGGTGACTGATGTGGCGAGAATCAAGATGATTACGACACGAATCATTCCCAGCCTCCATCATCGTTTTGATTTGACCCGTATCACGAAAATTCTGCTCCTCGTCTGGCACCAAGTGCGAAACTCCCCCGACGCTTTGCACGTCTCTAAGCCCATGCCGCAGGCCTCGTAGCAGCTTCTGCGCGTAGGGTTCTGTGCACAGAAATTGGCGCACTTGCTGTAAACAGACGTGCAGCTCGCGTTTCCAAGCGAGCGAATGATGCCCGGACAATCGTTCGCGAACGTTGTGGCCGGAACAAAACTCAGCGAGATAGCGAGCAGGATCGCCCTCATGACGCTCCCCCGAGCCGGCTTTGATGCTAAACGCGGCTTTGCCCCCGGGCAAGGCGAGCCGTGCCTTTCCCACCGACCATGTGGGACGTCGCGACAGCCAGGGCGTTCATTGGGAGGGCCTTGGATATTCGGAAACGCTCTTCCCCATCAAGAATTACTCCGACAGCTTCCGCCTTCCTAAATCATCGGCACTCGACAAGACAGGCAGTACGGTTTCTAATTGCCCGTGAAGCTAGGGGGGAGAAGTCGTGCGCCGAATGCTCGTGCTCGCCGGTACGCTTGTGGTCCTAGGCGCTTGCGCCAAACGTGCCGATCAGATCGCAGCGGCCTACGTTTCGCCTCTTCAATACGACTCGTTTAATTGCCAACAACTTGGGGAGGAGGCTCAGCGCATATCGAGCCGCGCGGCCATGGTTGCTGGAGTCCAGGACGAAAAAGCAACTCGTGACGCCGTGGCGATGGGGGTCGGCCTGATAATCTTCTGGCCCGCACTATTTGCGATCGGTGGCAACGATCAACAGACCGCAGAGCTGGCGCGGTTGAGAGGGGAAATGGAAGCCATTGAACAGGCCTCTACGAGGAAGAAGTGCAATATTCATTTTAGGCGGCCGCTTCCAACTAGCTGACAGTAAAATCCGGTCGGCACGCTATCGTTCCCTGAAGGCGCGAGATGTGCGGTCGAGCAGCGGTTCCAGAAGGTATTCGAGCGGCGACCGCGCCCCGACTTCGATGAAAACCTCAGCCTGCATGCCGGCAGTGACCTGGACTCCGCGCAGCCGCGCGATCTCGTTTGCCGGAATCGAAATGCGGGCGGTATAGAACGTGGCCGCCGTCCCGGTCTCTTTCGAGACGTCGGCGGAAATCCGCATCACCACCCCGTTCAGATCAGGTGTGTTCCTTTTGTTCGACGAGTTTACCCGCACGAACGCCTTTTGATTGAGCTCCAGCTGGTCGCGGTCCTGCGGCTGCACGCGCGCTTCCAGGACCAGCTCTTCCCTGACCGGGACGATCAGCATGACGGGCTCGCCGGCCGTGATGACGCCGCCGACGGTGTGCGCCGCGAGCTGATGAACAAATCCGTCGATCGGCGCCCGAAGCTCGAGACGTTTCAACTGATCCTCAGCCGCGACGCGACGCTCGGAAAGCTCCGCGGTCTTGTCCTGCACGTCGCGCAGCTCCTTTTGCGTCTCGGTGCGGAGGTCGACCGCCATTTGCGCCATCTGCAGTTCGGTCTCGGCGATCTTCCCCTCGGTTTGCGCGATGGACGCGATCAATTGTCCCCGCTGCCCATCGAGGTTCACCGCCTGCCGCTCCAGCGCGTTGAGCCGCATGATCGGAGTAAGGTTCTTCTTGTAGAGATCGCGCAGTCCGACGAGCTCTTCGGAAATGATCTGCGTCTCTCGCGCGTTGGCGTCTTGCTGCGAGCGCAAGCCGGAGATTTCCTCATTCAGCTGCGCAACTCTTTTCGTGAGCTGCGCGCGCTGGCTTTCGCGCGTGGCGCGGCGGGCCTGAAACAGACCCTGCTCGGCGGCAATGGATCGCGCGGCATTCGGGTCCGAAGCGCGCGCCAGAAGCTGGGGCGGGAAGACAGGAGCCTCCTTGCCGTCCCTCTCGGCTTCGAGCCGCGCCTTTCGGCTGGCCAGCTCGTCGAGCTGATTGACGAGCACTTGCAGATTGGCCCGCGTGACGGTCTCGTCGAGACGCACCAACAGGTCTCCTTCCGCGACACGATCCCCTTCGCGCACCAAGAGCTGGCCGACGACGCCTCCGGTCGGGTGCTGGATTTTCTTGACGTTTGTGTCCACCATGAACTGGCCGGGCGCGACCACGGCGCTCGACACGGTTGTCGCGATCGACCAGAGCGCCATGAAACCCGCAAAGACGGCAATGAAGCTCAGTCCTCTCCGCCAAAGCTGCTGCAGCGCAACGTCATGATCCGATGTCTGCTCGCAGGACGGCGCCAAGGCTTCCTTGATGCTCCGGCCAAGCGCCGTGGCGTGCGCAAGCAGCCCAGCCAGGCGTTCGGAGCGGATCGGCAAGCCTCTGACGGCCTGCGCGGACCGGCGTGCAAGCTGCGCGGATATCGCCGCCGCCGCGCGCAGTTGCAGCGCCACGCCCGAAATGCGTCGTCTTGCTCGCGCCGGCCGGCCATCAGCGTCGGCCTCGTCCCTCGGGGCCGCTTCGTTGTCCGCTGCGCCGAGTTTCGGAGCGGCGACGACCTCCAGTCCTTCGGCGCTCACCGCGTCAGCGGGCGACGGCCGGGAGCCATCATGGCCGCCCGGTCCGGGTTCCTGCGCGTCACGGTCCGCGGCTGCTCCCGGCGCGGCCTCCGCATCCATGTCCGGCGCGTCGAAGATGAGCTGACCGCGGCCACGCAGGAGCGAAGCGCGTTCGCGGTAGGCTTCGATCAGGAGATCCCGGAAGACCTGATCGGCGGCAGCGCGCCCTTTGCGTGCCCGGTCCTTTGCGGGTGGTGGACGACTCATGTGGCGCCCATCAGACGGCTTGCGTCGCCGGCCGGCCGAGATCGGCAACCGATGGCGCGGCCTGGCGGCCCATGCGTTTCATGATTTCCTCCTTGCGGCCGAATGCCCGCAGGCGTCCCTCGATCATCACCGCCACGAGATCGACGCTTGCCAGCGCCGTCGGCCGGTGGGTGACGACGATGACGATGCCGCCGCGCTCGCGGATGGATCGCAGGGCATCGGCCAGCGCGTCCTCGCCCTCCGTATCGAGATTGGAATTCGGCTCGTCGAGAACGACGAAGAAAGGGTCGCCGTAAAGCGCGCGCGCCAGCGCGACGCGCTGGCGCTGGCCGGCGGAGAGCGCATTGCCGCCATCGCCGATTCTCGTCTCATAGCCTTCGGCCATGCGCAAGATCATCTCGTGCGCGCCGGCGTCTTGCGCCGCTCTGATGATGTCCTGCGCTTCCGCATTGCGATCGAAGCGGGAAATGTTTTCGGCAATCGTTCCATCGAACAATTCGATGTTCTGCGGCAGGTAGCCGACAAACTGTCCAAGCTTTGCATCGTCCCAATGCTCGATGGAGGCGCCGTCCAGGGACACCCTGCCGCGCACCGCGGGCCAGACGCCGATGAGCGCGCGTGCAAGCGTCGATTTGCCCGACGCACTGGGGCCGATGATGGCGAGGCCCTGTCCGGCCTTCAATTCAAACGAGATGTGCTGGATGACGGGCCTTGTCTGCCCGGGCGGAATGACCTGCAAGCCCTCGACGGAGAGCCGCGATTGCGGCTTCGGCAACGCGGTGTGCGGCCGCATCGGTCCCATCTCGCGCAGCAGCGTCACGAGCCGCATGAAACCTTGGCGTGCGGCGATGAAACCGCGCCAGTTTGCGACCGCGATTTCCACCGGCGCCAGCGCACGCGCGGTCAGGATCGATGCCGCGAGCATGGCGCCGGCGGTCACCTCGCCCTTGATCACGAGGTAGGCGCCGAGGCCGAGCACGGCGGACTGAAGCATGCCGCGGAAGACCTTCGCCATTGAACCGATTCCGCTCGCGGCATCGCTCGCCTGGAGCTGATGGTCGGCGTATCGCGCGCTCGAATTGGCGAAATTCTCCGCGAAGGTCCTGGTCATGCCCATGGCCTTCAGCGCTTCCGCGTTCCTAAAACTCGTGTCGATGATCGAATGGCGGACGGCGCCGCTCGCGACCGAGGCCATCGTCGGCCCCCGCGTCCGCAATTCCGTCAACAGCGAAAGACCGATGATGACCAGGCCGCCGGCAAAGATCAGCCAGCCGAACATCGGATGCATCAGATAGGCGATGAAGAGAAACAAGGGCAGGAACGGCATGTCGAAAAGCGCCGTCGGGCCGTTGCTGGACAGGAACTTCTGAACCTGGTCGAGGTCGCGCACGCCTTGCGCCGTGATGGCAGGCCGGCTTCCTCGCAAGGTGAGCGCGGTCACGGTGTCGTACACGCGCCCGACCAGGAGAGCGCCGAATTTCACGCCGATGCGCCCGAGCATGCGGCAGCGCAGCGCGTCGAGCGCGCCGTGCAGAAGATAGGCCGCGACGGCGAGCAACGAGAGTCCGACAAGCGTCGACACGCTTCGGCTTGCAAGAACCCGGTCGGAGACCTGCAGCATGTACAACGAGCCGGTAAGGCTGAGCACGTTGATGCAGGCTGAAAAAACGCCGACTCGCATCAAGGCCGGCCGGCAGTGTTTCAGGGCGGCGAGGACTTCAGAGTTGCCGGGCGTCCCATCCACGCTCGTTCCGGGAGCATGAATTGGGCTAACCATGCGCATCGGCAGGCATGTCTTTTGCGTGCAATCGCCGCGGACGGACCGGACGGCTCGCAGGGCTCGCCTCGCGCGCCGCGTTCGCGCGGCGGTGAACGGGCGCCTCGGCGGTGATCCCGCGCGAAAGCCAGCTGATCGCGCGTGACACGAGACCGTGTTCGGTTTGCGGACTGGCCGTAAATGCTTCCGCGTAGCAGAGCACGCCTGCCGCCTCTGCCATGGTCTCGACCGCGCCGACCAGCGCCGGCGTTCCGGCGGCGTAGACGATATCCTCCTGGCGCAATTCGGGAATGAAGTCTGTTCCGACGCCGGTCCGAATGATGCTGCTCACGCTCTGCGGCGCATCGGTCACCGGAATGATCGTCACATTGGGGCAGCCGGCCAGTCGCCAAAGCGCCGGGATCATGTAAAGCGATTCGATGGCGCGCGCGGACACGACCAGAACCAGCTCGCGTTCGTAGTCCTCGCGCATGGCCGCGTCCGCTATGGCCCAAATGGGAGCGAAGCCGGTGCTCCCGGCAAACAGAACAAGGCGGCCGGCCATCCCCGCACGGAGATAGGCGGAGCCAAACGCGCCCTTCATCGTGACGCGATGCCCGGCGGAAATTCCCTGCATCAAGGCCGATGACACGCGGCCGCCCTGGATGCGCCGGATATGGAAATGAATGCTGTCGTGCTGGCCGAAACGATCGAGCGGAACCGTGGCGCAGAAATACCGTGCGGGAAATCCGCGGAACTGCACCTCGTAATACTGTCCGGGCCGATAGTCTGCTTCCTGGTCGAGGGCGACGCACACTTCGATCACGTCGGGTGCAAGGCCGGCAAGATGAGCGACCCGCCCCGACAGCAGCGTTGCTCGTTTCTGCGCTGCCCGCTTCTGATCATGGAGCCCGACTGGACGCACGTTACGCATGGCAATACCTCGGCGCGGCCCGGTCGGCCGCAAGTGAACGCTGATTCTCAGTGTTTCAATTTCCGGCGTGCGGCCTGCGCATTCGCGGCAGACTTTGCGCACCTCGGTCACCAGATCGGCGCGGGCCATGCGCCTTCTGTCCCGCGACGGACGAGGCCGCAGCCAACCGGCATGCGAAACTCGCTCGCCCTGCGCAATGCGATCACGCTGGCTTCGCGGTGCCGGATCTTCAGGTCGTTACGACCGTGATGCTGAACATGCGACGACTCCCCTTAACGCCCCACAACACATGTGGAGACAGACCTTCGACTCTGATTGTGGCCAATTGCAGATGAGATCGGGCCGCAACTGAGACACTGTCGCGGCCCAGGCAAGCGTCGATGGCGGCGGTCTTCGGTCGCCTGGGCTTAAGGCAGAATTCATCGTTTTCATTCATGCTGCCGCATCTCGTCGCAGCGAGGCGTCCGATATGGCCAAGGTGTTGATTGTCGATGACGATGATTTGCTGGTGGCTCTCCTTCAAGTGAAGATGGCAGCGCGCGGTCATGAGGTTTTTTTCGCCTCGGACGGGAATCAGGCGCTTGCGGCGACGCGCGAGCACCGGCCCGACATCATCATTCTCGATGCGGTGATGCCCGGCCGGGACGGCTTCGCCGTTCTGAGCGCGCTCAAGGAGGATGCGGAAACAGCCGGTATTCCCGTCATCATGCTGACGTCCCGCAATCACGAGAGCGACGTCATGAATGCGAAACGAAGGGGCGTGTCCGACTACATGGCGAAGCCGTTTTCGCCGGACGAACTGTTCAAGCGGATGCAGCGGGCTCTCGCTGCCGCCGCGTCTTAGAGCATTTTCCGGCCAAGTGGGTACCGGTTGGCCGAAAGAAAATGCGACAAAACAATAGGCTTAGAGCCTGATACGATTCTATCCGATCGGATCAGGCTCTAGATGCCCGTATTCGGACTCGCGATCAGGTCGGCAAGCTTGTTCCGCAAGGCCGCGTGAGCAGATGCGAGCGAATCCGCACGGCCCTCCATGGCCTCTTCCGCGGCGCGCTCCAAACCGGATGCCAGCGCCGAGACCTCGGGGTAACCGAATGTCCCCGCCGAACCGGCCAGCTTGTGCGCGCAATCCCTGAGCGTCAGAAGCGAATCCGCCGTGCGCTGCCCGCCTTCGATCCGGCCGAGCAGTTCATGCATGTCCCGCAGCCGCTGTCGGAAGCGGTTCTGAAGCGCCGCCATGGCAGCCGCCGTGTCGTCGCGAGGCGGTTCGGGATCGCTGGTTTTCTGTTCGCTCCGCGATCCGGCCGCGGTTTGCCATATCGCGCGAATGCTGTCGCTCAAGGTGACGGGGTCGAAGGGCTTGGCGACGACCTCGACGGCGCCAAGCTGGCGCAGCCGCGTGATTTCGGACTGCATCCCTTTGGCGGTCATGAATATGACCGGCGCCTGTCCGTTCGGTTCGGCGCGCAAGGCTTTGAGCGTTGCCGGTCCATCCAGGCCCGGCATCATGACGTCGAGGATGATCAGATCCGGAGAGACGGTCTGGATGGCTTTGATCGCCTCTTGGCCGGAGGCACAGCTGTGGACGGCCAGACCGCCAAGCTCGAGGGACATTGCGACGAGCTCGCGCAGGTCGGGCTCGTCGTCGACGTGGAGAATAGTCTTGAGGGTCGGCATCCGGGCTGCTCGTTGACGGTTTTCAGGGCATGGGCGCGGTCATCAGGCCGCCGCGCTTTCGAACGCCGGCTCGGCCGCGCCGGGAAGATCGAAGAAGAAGGTGGCGCCTTGGCCCTCCGTGGACTCGAATCCGATCGTGCCGCCGTGCCGTTCCACGATGAGCTTGCAGATGGCGAGACCCAATCCGGTTCCTTCCTTGACGCGGCTGTCTGAACTGTCGGCTCGCGCAAACCGCTTGAAGATGTCGGCTTTGAAGCTCTCGGGAATGCCCGGGCCCTGATCTTCGACGATGGTGCGGTAGGTGCTGCCGTCCTGTTCGACCAGGATGCGGATCGTGCCGCCGGGCGGGGAATATTTGAGCGCGTTCGAGACGAGATTGTTCACGACCTGGGCGATCCGGTCGCTGTCGGCGCGAACGGGGGCGGATTCCGGCAGGCGCAGGTCGAGCGCGACTTTCTTCTGCTCCGCTTGTGCTCGCTGCAGCGCGACCGAATCCGACACGGCCCTGGCGAGGTCGATCTTCGCCATTCTGATCTGAATCTCTCCCGACCCGATTCGCCCGAGATCGAGGATGTCGTTGAGCAATCGGACGAGACGATTGCAGTTGCGGTGGGCCATCTCGATCAGGTTCAACGCCTTCGGGGGCACTTCTCCCACAGCTCCGGACCGGACCAGCCCGAGCGCCCCGACGATCGCTGTCATCGGCGTGCGCAATTCGTGACTCACCGTGGACACGAGTTCGTCCTTCATGCGGTCGATCTTTTTTCGCTCGGTGATGTCTCGAATGACGCAGGTGAACCGCCGCCCCGAAGGCAGGTGCATCTCGCTCATCGTGAACTCGATGGGGAACTTGGATCCGTCGCCGCGCTGGCAGACGACCTCCCAAAACTGTCCGGGCTTGATCGCGGCGCCGCGGGTGACCTGCCTGAACGCCAGCCCGTTGCGCTCGGCGTGCTTCGCCGGAGCGAGCGCGGTGATGTGCTTGCCGATCAGTTCGACATTCGGCACTTGGAATATGCGCGTCATGGCCGAATTGGCCTGCTCGATGATTCCGTCTTCGTTGACCGTGATGATTCCATCGACGGCCGTGTCGAAGACGACGCGCCAGCGCAGATCGCTCTCGCGTTTGGTCCTTTCCGCGACGTACCACTCGGTCACGTCGGTGAGGGTTCCATGCAGACTGTCGATGGCTCCCCCGTCGACCATGTCCGGATGGACATACATCTCGAACCAGCGCGCTTGGCCATCCTTGGTCGTCAGCGAAACAATCTCCCGGAAAGATTTCAGGCGGCGCGCGCCGTCCCCGATCAGACGGAATTGGCTTTGATCGGAGGAATTGATGAACGCCGAGAGTTTTTGTCCGCTCGCCTCGCTGACGGAGTATCCGGTGAGACGCGTCCAGGCTGCGTTCAGAAACGTCAGCCGCTCTGCGCGGTCGACCTGAAAGATCACTTCGTTGATGCCGTCGACGACGGTGCGATAATGCAGCGCGCGCGCCTGGATCTGCCTTTGTGCGTCGGCGAGCTGATTTTGGTGCCGCCTGATCATCCAGGCCAAGCCGAGCAGCAGGGCGCTCAGCGCGATGACGACCAGAAAAGCTTTGGTCCGATGGGCCTGATATCCGGCAAACGCCTCGTCGTAACTGACGCCGACCGCGACGCTCAGCGGATAGGCGTCGAGGCGGCGAAAGCTATAGACGCGGATGACGGCGTCTTCCGGACTGGGCGCCACGAGCGACCCGTCCCGCGCCTCGAGCATGCGCTGATAGAGAGGGTTCCCGACATAGGTGGCACCGAGCATGTCGGCGGTCCCGGACGCGGCCCGCGCCCGAACCACGCCGTCGGCCCCAAGCAGAACGATCGCGCCGCCCTTGCCGAGATTGATCGCGTCGTAAAATCTCGAGAAGTAGGACGGATCGACTGAAATGACCGCGACCCCGGCAAAAGCCCCATCCAATGTGGTCAGGCGCCGGGTGAATTGAATCGACCATTTCTGGCTGACGCGCCCGAGCACCGGGTCGCTGATATAGAGGCCGTCCAGTTCGAAGTCCGCGTGGGCGCGAAAATGCGGTCGATCGCTGAGGTCGAGACCGCGTTGCGCTGTGTCGAGCGTCGAATCCAGCAGCCGGCCATCCCGGTCGATCAGAGCGATCTGGAACGCCAGATCGGCGAACAAATGATGCCGCTTGGCCCAGCTCTTGAGGTCGAAATTGCCCGGCTCGCGGGCGTAAGACGAACCCAGATAGATGAGCAATTGGTCGACCGACTGCACGGTGCGCGTGATGTACTGCTCGAACGCGCGCGCGAGGTTTCCGGTCGTCTCGCGGGAGAGCTGGTCCGCTTCGCGGTATTCGGCGACAGTGGTGTACCAGCCTCCAAGCCAGAGGATCGCGCAAGCAAGAACGGCCAGGAGCTGGTTTCCATGCTGCCCGAGGAAGCGGCGCGTCCCGCTGGCTTGGTCTTTTGACTTGGCTGCGGGGAGGGAAAGGGCGGGGCAGGAGCCGGAAAACTGGCAGGGCTTAGACATAGGTTGTATGATAGTATTCATACTCGTATAAGTAGCAGCAAGGTGTTTCGCCGTTCTTAATCGGCGATCACAATGCCGCCAGCCGCGCGATCGTATTGCGATACCGCCGCTCGATCCGCTCGCGTCGGACGTGGCGGCCGTCTTCCACAAGGCGCTCGCCCATGGCGAGCACGGTCCTGATCACGGACTTGCCGGCGACGAACAGCCACCGGTCGAGCCAGGCGTCCCCGCGGCCCACCATGTCGACCTGCGATGAGTCCAGCACGACGATATTGGCGCGGCGGCCCGGAGCGAGGCCTCCGATATTCTGGGCGAGCGCTTGCGTGCCGCCGGCGAGCGCCGAACTGAACAGTCTGCGCCCGGTGGATTCGCCTTCCACGGAGGTCAGCGCATTGCGGACCTGATGTTTGAGCCGCTGCGAATATTCGAGCTGGCGCAATTCGGCGGCGGCGTCGATCTGAATGTTCGAATCGGTGCCGATACCGAACCGGCCGCCATGGGCCATGTAGGCGACGCCGTTGAAGATCCCGTCTCCCAGCGACGCTTCCGTGATCGGACACAAGCCCGCCACGGCCCCGCAACCGGCCAGGCCGCGGGTCTCGTCTCCCGTCATGTGGGTCGCGTGAATGATGCACCAGCGCGGACCGAGCGGCATGTTTTCCAACAGCCAACCCACGGGCGCCCGGCCCAGCCTGGCCACGCTGTCTTCGACCTCCTTCATCTGCTCGGCGGCATGGATATGGATCGGGCCTTCCGGTGCCGCATCGAACACCCGCCGCAGTTCGTCCGGAGTGACGGCCCGCAGCGAATGGGCGGCGATGCCGGCACGGATGGCGGAGTCGCTGCCCACCAGGTCGCGAATGCGCGCCAGCAGTTTGAAAAAGCGGTCCGGTTCATTCACGAAGCGGCGTTGTGAGGGCAGGGGATCGGCGCCGCCGAAGCCTCCATGCGCGTAGAACGTCGGAAGCAGGGTCAATCCGATGCCGGCGTCGCGCGATGCGGCAATGATCCGGCCGGCCATCTCGGCGATGTCGGCATAAGGCCGGCCGTCGATGTCGTGGTGAAGGTAGTGAAATTCGCCGACCGCGGTGAACCCGGCCTCGAGCATTTCCATGTAGGCGAATGCAGCAATCGCTTCGACATCGTCAGGCGTGAGCCGCTCGAGGAAGCGGTACATCACCTCGCGCCAGGTCCAGAAGGTATCGTTCGCAGGCCCGCGCCGTTCGGCGAGACCGGCCATGCCGCGCTGGAACGCATGCGAATGCAGGTTCGGCAATCCCGGAACCGCGACCCCGTCGATCGTCTCGGCTTCGCCATCGGTCTGGTTTGGCGTCACCGCCGCGATGATGCCGTCGGTGATGTCGACGCGCACATTCTCCGCCCAGCCCTCGGGCAGAAGCGCATGGGGGAAGAAAAAAGCGCGTTGCAGCAAACGGCTTCCGCCTCCGGGCGTTGCGGCGCGTGTCACGCGACATTAGCGCGTGAGCTTGAAAAGGGAATGCCGGGTTCAGGCGCGCGGCGATTCAGTCCATCGGCAAGCCGACATAGTTCTCGGCCAATGCCGTTGCCGCCGCCTTCGAGCTCGTGACGTAATCGAGTTCGGCGCGCTGCCGGCGCTGGTCAAAGAGGGTATCCGCAGGGAAGCGATGGAGCATCGAGGTCATGTACCAGGAGAAGCGCTGGGCTTTCCAAATGCGCTGGAGACATGTGTGTGAATAGCCCTCCAGGAGGTCGCTCCCGCCGGTGCGGTAGAAGGCGGTCAGCGCGCGTGAAAGGACCAGCACATCGGCGATCGCGAGGTTCATTCCCTTGGCGCCGGTCGGCGGCACGATATGCGCGGCGTCGCCGGTGAGGAACATCCGCTGATGCTGCATCGGTTCAACAACGAAACTGCGCATCGCCGTGATGCCCTTTTGCAGGACCTGGCCCTCGGCAAGGCGCGTACGGGCGTCGTCGCCCAGCCGGATGTGCAGTTCCTCCCAAACCCTGCCGTCCGGCCAGGTGGCGACGTCTTCGTCCGGATCGCATTGCAGGTAGAGCCGCGAGACGGTCGGCGAGCGCATGCTGAACAGCGCAAAGCCACGTTGGTGATAGGCATAAATGAGTTCGTGCGAGGGCGGCGGCGACGCCGAGAGGATGCCGAGCCAGCCGAACGGATAGGTGCGCTCGAATGTCGTCAGCACGCCGTCGGGGATGCTCGTCCGGCAAATGCCGTGAAAACCGTCGCAGCCGCCGACGAAATCGCAGGCCAGCACCTGCGTCTTTCCATCCTTGCGAAAGTGTATGGTCGGGTTCGCTGCGATGTCGTCGACCTGCAGCGCTTCCGCTTCGAACAGGATGCGCCCGCCGTCTGCGAGCCGTTTCGCAATCAGGTCTTTGACCACCTCATGCTGTCCATAGACCATGACGCCGCGGCCGGTCAGCGTCTTGAAATTGATCGGGTGGAGTCTGCCTTCGATGCTGATATTGATGCCGTCATGCATCAGGCCTTCGCGCGACATGCGCGCGCCGACGCCGGTTTGGGTGAGAAGATCGACGACCCAATGCTCGAGCACGCCGGCGCGGAGTCGGTTCTCGACATAGTCGCGGCTGCGGCTCTCGAGGATCACCGATTCGATGCCCTGCAGGTGCAAGAGGTGAGAGAGCATGAGGCCCGCCGGTCCGGCGCCGACGATTCCGACTTGGGTTCGCAACGCTCGCTCCTCCATTCTTCGGGGACCCGACGGTCAGTTTCTCCGGGCCGGCGCCTCTGGAGCGTTTTCCGGCCAAGGGGGGACCCGTTGGCCGCAAGAAGATGCGATCAAACAGCAATTCGCAAACAGCAATTCGGGCCCTGATCCGATTCAATCTGATCGGTTCAGGGTCTAGAAGGGACAAAGCTCGGAAACGACGGTGCATCTGCGCGGCGCGCCGCGGCTCTCGCGTCCGCCGCATTCAATGCGGGACGACGGCCGTGACCTCGATCTCGAGCAGCGCGGCGGGGACATCCAGCTTCATGATCTGGACCGCGGTCATCACCGGGAAATGCCGGCCGATGACCTCCCGATAGGCCTCTCCGAGGCCGGGGAGCGCAGCTTGATATTGCTCCATGTCGCGCAGATACCATGTCATGCGGACAATGTGTTCCGGCTTCGCGCCGCCTTCGGCAAGGACCGCGACGATATTGGAAAGCGCCTGGCGTGCTTGCGCGACAAACCCGTCCGGAAAGCGTCCGTCTGCATCCCAGCCGACCTGGCCCGCCACGAAGATCATGTCGCCGCGCGCCTTGATCCCGTTCGCGTAGCCTTTCGGCCGCGGCCAGCCCGAGGGCTGCAGCACCGTGTGCCCGGCGGCATTGGTTTTTGTCTCGACGGCCTTGTCCATGTCATCGTCCCCTTATGAAGCCAGTTTCTGATGGGATGCGTTCGCCGCCATGCGGCGCAGCTCGAAGCGCTGCAGCTTGCCGGTCTGGGTCCGCGGCAATGCGCTCACAAACTCGATGGCGCGAGGGTATTTATACGGTGCGATCGTCGCCTTGACGTGCTCCTGGAGCGCCCGCGTCATGGCCGAATCCGCAACCTGGCCCGGATGCAGCACGACATAGGCCTTGACGATCTGCCCGCGATCCTCGTCGGGCGCGCCGACGACGCCGCACTCGGCGACCGCCGGGTGTGCCAACAAGGCGGCCTCGACTTCCGGGCCGCCGATATTGTAGCCGGCGGAAACGATCATGTCGTCCGAGCGCGCCTGGTACCAGAAGTAGCCGTCCGCATCCATGACATAGGTGTCGCCGGTGACGTTCCATCCGTTCTCGACGTATTTCCGCTGGCGCGGGTCGTTGAGATAGCGGCACCCTGTCGGGCCTCGGACGGCGAGCCGGCCCATCGTTCCGGCCGGGACCTTGCGCCCCTCATCGTCGATGACTTTGGCTTCGTAGCCCGGCACCGGCCGGCCCGTTGAGCCGGCGCGGATATGCTCTTCCGGCGAGCCGATGAAGATGTGCAGCATTTCGGTCGAGCCGATGCCGTCGAGAATCTTGATCCCGGTTGCCGCAAGCCAAGCCTCGAACGTTGCCTTCGGCAAGGCTTCGCCGGCGGACACGCATTTGCGCAACGAGGACAGGTCGTGGTCGCCGACCTTGCCGAGCATCGCCCGGTAAGCCGTGGGCGCCGTGAAGCAGATCGTGGCGCGCTGCGTTGCAATGGCGCCGAGCAGATCCTCGGGAGTCGTCCTCTCCAAGAGCAGCGTCGATGCGCCGACGTGCAGCGGGAACAAAGCCAGTCCGCCGAACCCGAAGGTGAAAGCGAGGGGCGGGGAGCCGACGAACTTGTCGCCGGCGCGAGCGCGCAGCACATGGCGGCCATAGGTGTCGCAGGTCGCAAGCAGGTCGCGATGAAAGTGCATCGTGCCCTTGGGCTCGCCGGTCGTGCCCGAGGTGAAGGCGATGAGACACACATCGTCGGCGGCGGTATCGCAGGCCGCAAACGTCTCGTATCCCGGCTTGCTCATCAGATTTTCCAGCGCGCCTGCGCCGCCGCCCCAGGTGACGACGCGGTCCAGACGCGGCGCGAGCGCGCGGCACTTCTCCATCTCGTCGTTGAGCCGGCCGTCGCACAGCGCAAGAGCGATCCGCGCCTTCTCGACAATGACCGCAAGCTCGCCCGCGCGCAGCAGCGGCATGGTCGCCACCGCGACGCCGCCGGCCTTCATGACGGCAAAATAGGCGGCGGCCATCATCGGCGTGTTCGGCGCGCGCAAGAGAACGCGGTTTCCCGGCACAAGGCCGAGATCGCGCGTCAGGACATTCGCAATCCGGTTCACGCGCTCGGCCATTTGCGCGTAAGTCCAGGTCTCGACCGGCGTGCCCATGCACGGCCGATCGCCGTGCCCGCGTTCGAGCCAGCGGTCGAGCAGCTCGGCCGTGGCGTTCAGCCGATCCGGAAAGCGGAGCTCGGGAAGGGTGAAAATGAATTCGGGCCACAGCTCGCGCGGAGGGAGATTGTCGCGCGCAAACGAGTCGATGTGAGCGGACCGGATCATGCGTTGCCTCCCTTCGGAAAACCCTTCCCTTTCACATCCCGGCCCTGACCGCGGCGCGAGTGGAGTTTTTTGTTTTGGCCAAAAGGCGCATGAGCCCCTCGATGTCCGTGCTGTCGAGATCGACGAACAAGGACGCGATCCAATCTTCGTGCGCGCGCGCCATGCTGCGGAAGGCCCGCCGCCCCTCCGCCGTCAGGCTCACGATATGCGCGCGCCGGTCGGCGGGGGAGGGTTTGCGGGCGATCAGACCGTCAGCGACGAGCCGGTCGACCAGGCCGGTGACATTGCCGTTCGTCACCATCATCCGTTTCGACAGTTCGCCGAGCGTCATGCCGGCCGGCGCCTTGTCGAGCTGCGCGAGAAGATCGAAGCGCGGCAGCGTCGTGCCGAATTCCTCGCGCAGCCGCCGGCGCACCTCGCCCTCGATCAGGTTCGTGCAAGTGAGAAGGCGCAGCCACAGCCGCAACTCCGCCTTGTGATCGGCGGGCCGCTCGGCGGCTTTGGTTTCGGCATCGAGTGGAAGGGCGCCCGCTTCGTCCATGGTCCGTGGCCGGTTTCGACGATCAACCGCCAATTACTTTAAGCTTGAAATATTCCGACTTCAAGAGCATATTTTTGGGCTAAGGAGGCGCGCCCATGAAGATCAACGTGATCGGCGGCGGTCCGGCCGGTGTCTATTTCGCGATTCTCGCCAAGAAAGCCTGGCCGCAGACCCGCATCACCGTGTTCGAGCGCAACCGGCCGGACGACACGTTCGGCTTTGGCGTCGTGTTCTCCGATGAGACGCTGCAGACTTTCGAGCAGTATGACGAGGAGAGCTACCGGGCGATCACTGAGCGCTTCGCCTATTGGGACGACATCGAGATCCACTTCAAGGGGACGGTCCACCGCATTGGCGGCAATGGCTTTTGCGGCTGCGCGCGGGTGACCTTGCTGCATCTTCTCTATGACCGGGCCCGCGCGCTCGGCGTCGAATTCCAGTTTCAGACCGAGGTCGAGCCGGACCTTGGCGCGATGCGCGATGCCGACCTGATTGTCGCCGCCGACGGCGTCAATAGCCGCGTGCGCGAGGCCAACAAGGCCCATTTCGGCGCCAAGACCGACTTCCGCCCGAACAAATTTGCCTGGATGGGGTCGACCCGCTCCTTCGACGCCTTCACGTTTTACTTCAAGGAAACCGAATACGGCATCTTCATCGCTCACTGCTATCAGTACGAGCCGAACCGCTCGACATGGGTGATGGAGGTCCAGGCCGACACCTTCGAGAACGCGGGCCTCGGCAAGCTCGACGAGGAACAGTCCGCGCGCTTTCTCGAAACGATCTTCGCCGAGGAGTTGGGGGGCCACCGGCTGCTCACAAACCGGTCGATGTGGCGCAGCTTCCCGCGCATATCCAACGAACGCTGGGTCAAGGACAATGTCGTGCTGCTCGGCGACGCCAAGGCGACGGCGCACTGGTCGATCGGCTCCGGCACCAAGCTTGCCATGGAGGATGCGATCGGGCTCTTCAACGCGCTTGCGTCCGAGCGGCTCGATATCCCCGCCGCGCTGGCCCGTTTCGAAAACGAGCGGCGGCTGGAAGTCGAGAAGACCCAGCACGCCGCCGACGTGTCGCTTGTCTGGTTCGAGCATGTGGACCGGTTCTGGAACATGGAGCCGGAGCGTTTCACCTTCGGCCTGATGACCCGTTCAAAGGCCATCACCTACGACAATCTGCGGCTGCGCGCGCCGGAGTTCGTCGACGCCATCGATCGCGTGGTCGCGCGCGACGTGCGCCGGCTCGGCTTCGAGGCGGACACGAACAATCCCGTCCCGCCCGCCTTCCAGCCGTTCCGCCTGCGCGGCATGACGCTCGAAAACCGTTTCGTCGTCTCGCCGATGTGCCAGTATTCGGCAGCCGACGGATGCCCGAACGATTGGCATCTCGTTCATTACGGCGCGCGCGCGATCGGCGGCGCCAGCCTGCTCTTCACCGAGATGACGAATATCTCGGCCGAAGCGAGGATCAGCTACGGCTGCACCGGCCTCTACGACGACGCGCAGGAAGCCGCCTGGAAGCGCATCGTGGATTTCGTTCATGCCAACTCGCGGGCGAAGATCTGCCTTCAGCTCGGTCACGCCGGCCGCAAAGGCGCGACGAAGCTGATGTGGGAGGGAAACGACGAGCCGCTGGAGGAGGGCGCCTGGCCGATCGTCTCGGCCTCGCCGATCCCCTATTTTCCTCACAGCCAGGTTCCGCGCGAAATGACGCGGGCGGATATGGACAAGGTCCTGGCCGATTACCTCGCCGCCGCACGACGCGCGGAGCGCGCCGGCTTCGACATGCTCGAGCTGCATTGCGCGCACGGCTATTTGCTCGCGAGCTTCATCTCCCCGCTGACGAATGTGCGCCGCGACGAATACGGCGGCAGCCTCGACAACCGGCTGCGCTTTCCGCTCGAAGTCTTCCGCGCGCTGCGCAAGACCTGGCCGGACGAAAAACCGATCTCGGTCCGCATCTCGGCGACCGATTGGGCGGCAGGCGGGATCACCGGCGACGAGGCGGTTGCGATTGCGCGCGCCTTTGCCGATGCGGGCTGCGATCTGATCGACGTCTCGACGGGTCAAACGGTTCCCGATGCGCAGCCGATTTTCGGCCGCATGTTCCAGACCCCCTTCTCCGACCAGATCCGCAACGAGGCCGGGCTCGCGACCATGTGCGTCGGCGCGATCACGAGCGCCGATCAGGCGAACACGATCGTCGCCGCCGGCCGCGCCGATCTTGTGGCGCTTGCGCGCCCGCATCTCGTCGACCCCTCCTTCGCGATGCGCGCCGCGGCCTGGTACGGCGCCGACATCCATTGCCCGCCGCAATACCTGCCCGGCCAGGCGCAGATCATGCGCAACAGCCTTCGCGATCGCGAGGAAATGACCGAGCTTCGCCGCAAGGCGCGGCCGAAGGCGCACGCCACCACATGGAAGATGGCGGCCGAGTAGGTTGCTCCCAGCTCCGCGGCCGGTCTTTCTGCAAAGGCGCCCTCTTGATCCCCCGCCCCGAAGCCGCGATTGTGCGCGGCCTTGAACCCCGAATACCGCCGCGTCCCGCGCGGCGGTCAGCACGAGGCCGCCCCGCGTGAACATCCAGGACAAAACCGACTGGCCATCGCAGACATTCGGCATCGGCCAGCCGGTCCGGCGCACCGAGGATCCCGTGCTCGTGCGCGGCGAGGGACGCTACACCGACGACATCGATCTGCCTGGTCAGGCCTACGCCGTCATCGTGCGCGGCCGCCATGCCCATGGGATCATTCGCGGCATCGACGCCGGCCCGGCACGCGCCATGCCCGGCGTGCTCGGCGTCTACACTGCCTCCGACCTTGCAAGCTATGGCCCGCTGAAATGCGCGCTGCCGCTGAAGAACCGCGACGGCAGCCCGATGAAGCGAACCGCGCGGCCTGCGCTTGCCGCCGACAAGGTGCGCTTCGTCGGCGATCCCCTGGCCTTCGTGGTGGCCGAAACCGCGCTCGCTGCGCGCGACGCCGCAGAAGCCGTCATGGTCGAGATCGACCCGCTGCCCGCGGTCACGCGTGCGAGCGAGGCGGCGAGGCCGGGCGCGCCCCAGCTTTACAACGACGCACCGGGAAATGTCGCGCTCGACTATCACTACGGCGACTCGGAAAAAGTAGCCGCTGCCTTTGCGTCGGCGGCGCATGTGACGCGGCTCGACCTCCTCAACACGCGGCTCGTGGTCAACGCCATGGAGCCGCGCTCAGCGCTCGGCGAATACGACGCAACGCGCGATCACTGGACGCTGCGCACGGGCAGTCAGGGCGTGTTCGGAATGAAGGCGCAGCTTGTCGACATTCTCGGCACAAAGCCCGAGAAGGTGCGTGTCCTGACCGGCCATGTCGGCGGCTCGTTCGGCATGAAAGCCGCCATCTATCCCGAATATGTCTGCGTCCTGCACGCCGCCAAGACGCTCGGCCGCCCGGTCAAGTGGACGGCGGACCGCGCCGAAAGCTTCCTCTCCGATCATCACGGACGCGATCACGAGTTCGTCGGCGAGCTGGCGCTGGACGCGAAGGGCCGCTTCCTCGCTGTGCGCTTCACCGGCTACGGCAACATGGGCGCGTTCCTCGCTCCGGTCGCGCCGCTGATGCCGACACTCAACATCGTCAAGAACACGGCGAGCGTCTATCGCACGCCCTTGCTCGAAGTCTCGGCCAAATGCGTGTTCACGAACACGACCTTCGTCAGCGCCTATCGGGGCGCCGGCCGTCCGGAGGGCAACTACTATATGGAGCGGCTCATCGATGCGGCGGCAGCCGAGACGGGCATCGACCGCCTGAAGCTTCGCCGCATCAACCATGTCCGCGCCAGGGACATGCCCTATACGGCCTCGTCGGCCATGGCTTACGACTCCGGCGATTTTCCCGCCGTGTTCGCGCGCGCGCTCGACGCGGCCGACGTCGAGGGCTTCAAGCGGCGCAAGCGCGAGAGCAGGAGGCGCGGTCGTCTGCGCGGTCTCGGCGTCGGCAGCTATCTCGAAGTCACCGCGCCGCCGAACAAGGAGATGGGCGGCATCCGGTTCGAGCCGGACGGCACCGTGACGATCGTCACCGGCACGCTCGATTACGGGCAGGGCCACGCCTCGCCCTTTGCGCAAGTGCTGAGCGAGAAGCTCGGCGTCCCCTTCGATCGCATCCGCCTCAAGCAGGGCGACAGCGACGAGCTTCTCGCCGGCGGCGGCACCGGCGGCTCGCGCTCGATGTATGCAAGCGGCGCCGCCATCGTCGAGGCGTCCGTCAAGGTGATCGAGCGCGGAACGCAGATCGCAAGCACCCTGCTCGAAGCCTCGGCCGGCGATATCGAGTTCGACCGCGGACGTTTCGTCATCACCGGAACCGACCGGTCGATCGGCATCATGGAATTGGCGGAAAAAATCCGCGGTGCAACGAAGCTGCCGGAGGGCGTGCCGGCCTCGTTGAATGTCGATCACGTCACCGACCCGATCCCCTCGGTGTTTCCCAACGGCTGCCATGTCGCGGAAGTCGAGATCGACCCGGACACCGGCATTGTCGAGGTCGTGCGCTATTCCTCCGTGAACGATTTCGGCACGGTGATCAATCCGCTGCTGGTCGAGGGCCAGATCCATGGCGGCGTCGTGCAGGGCATCGGGCAGGCGGTCATGGAAATCGCGCGCTATGACGCCGACGGGCAGCTCGTCACCGGATCCTATCAGGACTATGCCATGCCCCGCGCGGCCGACATGCCGAGCATCTTAAACGAGAATCATCCGGTTCCGGCGACGGCGAATCCGCTCGGCGTGAAGGGATGCGGCGAGGCGGGCTGCGCCGGCGCGCTCACTTCGGTGATGAACGCAATTGTCGACGCCCTCTCGGAGTTCGGCATCAAGCATTTCGATATGCCGGCGACGCCGGAGCGGGTGTGGCGTGCGATCCGCGAGGCGAAGGCGCAAGCTTGAGCGGGCCTCCGTGCAGCGCGTGCCGCTGCGAGCGAACTCTGCTTGGGAGAGGGAAGAATGCCGGCCTATTGGGTTGCCCGCTCGAAGATCAACGATCCGGTGGAATACAAACGATATACCGATCTCGTGCCCGGCATCATCGCAAGGCACGGCGGGAAAGTACTCGCACGCGGCGGCCGCTACCAGATCCTGGAGGGACCCGCCAAGTTCCACCGCTTCATCGTCATCGAGTTTCCGACCTTCGAGCAGGGCGTGGCCTGTTTCGAGTCGCCTGAATATCAGGAGGCGGCTGCGCTTCGTCGCGGCGGCGCGGGCGAGGTCGAAACCGTGATGGTCGAAGGCGGCGACGCGACGGCGTAGCCGCGCGGCTATTCGCCTGACGCGACACGGCGTCTGATCCGCCGCACGACCCACCAGATGAGCAAGACGGCGACCGGGACAAACGCCGCCGTCGCCAGCGACGGATCGACGGGCAAGCCGGCGTCCTTCGCCCCCTTCACGACGTATCCAAACAGTCCCACCACATAGTAGCTGATCGCAGCGACGGACAATCCTTCGACGGTGCGCTGCAGGCGCAGCTGCAGGCGGGTCCGCTCGTTCATGGAAGTCAGCAGGTCGCGGTTTTGCTGTTGCAATTCGATGTCCACCCGCGTGCGCAGAAGCTGCGCGGCCCGCGCGAGCTTGCGCGACAGGTTCGCCTGCCGCTCTTCGGTGGTGACGCAAGTGCGCATGGCGGGCGCCATGCGGCGCGAGAGGAACGACGACCAGGTCGGAAATCCGTCGGCATGATGTTCGCCGATAGTCTCGAGCCGCGCCTGCATGATCTCGTAATAGGCGCGGCTTGCCCCAAAGCGGAACAGGCTCGCCGCAGCGCCCGCCTCGAGCTCGGCCGCGAGCGCCGTCAGGTCGTCCAGAAGACGGTGATTGGATTCGAATCCTTCCGGCCGCTGCATCTCGTCCGTCAGTCCGGCCAGCCGCCGCTCGATGCGGGTGATCGATGGTCCGAGGCGCTGCGCCTCGATCAGCCCGAGAAGCGCGAATGTTCGGTAGGTCTCGAGTTCCAGCACACGCTGCACCAGCGCGCCGGCGCTGTCCGGGCCGAGCCCGCGATCGAGGATGAGGATGCGGACAAAGCCGCTTGAATCCGCCTGGAAGTCCGTTGCGACCACGGCCTGTTTGCTGTTCGTTTCGGAGACAGCCAGACTGTCGCGCTGGAACACCTGGTCGAGTGCGATCGCGCCGTCATCCGCGACGATGTGGAGGTCGAGCGCCACCAGCAATGGCCCCGGCGGCGGAAGCTGCCGCATCGGCTCCGCCAGGTTTGCCGCCGGCGGAACGAACGGGCGCAGACTGCCGGATGTGGACGCCAGCTCCCACCGGTAGGTCGTGAATTCGGAATGCGGTTCCCAACGCAGGACGGCATCGCCGACGGCCGCGCGCCAATGCCGTTCGGAAGCCTTGGGCCCTGACAGGCCGTGCGCGTCGCAAAATTCCGCCAAAGCTTGCCGCGCGGCTTCTCCGCGTCCGCCCGATGTATCGAATGCGAAGTGAAGAATGCGCGCGGGTTTGGTGATGGCGGTGAAGGGCCGCGCATGCACCTCCGCGAGCACCTCCGAGCGCGAGGGATGCGTCGCCGGCCACCCGCCTTGCTCCTTCTCGGTTCCAAGCTTGCTCATCGTTTGATCCCGCCGCGATCCCGTTCGAAGATGAAAAGACGCCTCCACTTATCACATTCAAAAGACCGAATGCGATTGCCCAACGAATAGGCGGAGCCCAGATTTTCATCAGACCCGGCCCATCCCGCGTTACGGCCTTTGTTTGTGCAATCCCGGTAAAGCTCTGGGCAGACTAAGTATTACCGATGTTTACGGTTCTGGCATGTGCGTTGCAAACCCCGCTCCGACCGCTTTTCGCTTTCCTGCGAGGACCAGCCCATGTCGACCTTCGACAACCCCTTCGATCCGAAACGCCGGCTCCGCCGCTGTGCATGCGGCCTTCACGCGAGCGAAGCCGAGCATCGGGCAGCCGAGTTGGGGGAGGCGGCCGCGCCGCCGGACCCTGCGGCCCATTATGAACGCGTCATAGCCTCTGCGGTGATGCGCGCGGTGTTCCCGCACGATCCCACGCGACGCGCATTTCTGAACGCGGTTGGCGCCTCGACGGCTCTCGCGGCGCTGTCGCAGTTCTTTCCGCTGGCGACGGCGACGGAAGTCTTCGCGCAAAGCGCGCCCGGCACGATCGAGAAGAAGGATCTCAAGGTCGGCTTCATTCCGATCACCTGCGCGACTCCCATCATCATGGCGCATCCCATGGGCTTCTATGCGAAGCACGGATTGAACGTGGAGGTGATCAAGACGGCGGGATGGGCGGTCATTCGCGACAAGACGCTGAACAAGGAATACGACGCCGCGCACATGCTGTCGCCGATGCCGCTGGCGATCACGCTTGGTGTCGGCTCGAATCCGATCCCCTATACGATGCCGGCGGTCGAGAACATCAACGGTCAGGCGATCACGCTCTCGATCAAGCACAAGGACAAGCGCGATCCGAAACAGTGGAAGGGATTCAAATTCGCGGTGCCCTTCGACTATTCGATGCACAATTATCTCTTGCGCTACTACCTCGCCGAGCACGGGATCGATCCGGACACGGATGTGCAAATTCGCGCGGTGCCCCCGCCCGAGATGGTGGCAAACCTGCGAGCGGACAACATCGACGGCTATCTCGGTCCCGATCCTTTCAACCAGCGTGCCGTCTATGACGGCGTCGGCTTCATCCACCTGCTCTCGAAGGAATTGTGGGACGGCCATCCCTGCTGTGCGTTTGCCGCGAGCCGCGAGTTCGTCACCACCTTGCCGAACACCTATGCGGCCCTCCTCAAGGCGATCATCGATGCGACGGCCTTCGCCGGCAAGCAGGAGAACCGCAAGCAGATCGCCGAAGCGATCGCGCCGGCGAACTATCTGAACCAGCCCCAGATCGTGCTCGAGCAGATCCTCACCGGCACCTATGCGGATGGCCTCGGCCAGGTGAAGCGCGATCCGAACCGCATCGACTTCGATCCATTCCCCTGGGAGTCGTTTGCGATCTGGATCATGACGCAGATGAAGCGTTGGGGTCAGCTCAAGGGCGATGTCGATTACAAGGCGGTCGCCCGTCAGGTCTATCTCGCAACCGATGCCGCAAGGCTGATGCGGGAGGTGGGGCTTGCGCCTCCGGCCACGACCACGAAGACTTTCTCCGTCATGGGCAAGCCGTTCGATCCGGATAAGCCCGAGGCCTACATCCAGAGCTTCGCGATCAAGAGGACGACGTGAGTCGTTCCCCGAGATTGAACGCCGCGGTTCTCTCCGTCGTCCTCTTCGCGAGCTTCCTCCTGGCCTGGCACATGGCGACGCGCGCCACCGGAACGGTCCAGCGCATGGATCCCGAATATGCCAAGCTGATGGGCGCGACGGCGACGCAGGGCAAGTCGGCCATGCCCGGCCCGCTCGATGTCGGCGCCAAGGTCTGGGAGCACCTGCGGGATCCGTTTTACGACCGCGGCGCAAACGACAAGGGCCTCGGCATCCAGCTCGCCCATTCGATCGCCCGCGTCATGATCGGCTATCTGCTCGCCGTCGCGGTCGCCGTGCCGGCCGGCTTCCTCATCGGCATGTCGCCATTGATGAGCCGCGCGCTGGATCCGTTCATCCAGGTGATGAAGCCCATTTCGCCGCTCGCATGGATGCCGCTCGCGCTCTATACGATCCGCGACTCGGGGCTGTCCGCCATTTTCGTGATCTTCATCTGTTCGCTTTGGCCGATGTTGATCAATACCGCGTTCGGTGTCGCCGGCGTGCGCAAGGAATGGCTCAATGTTGCGCGGACGCTCGAGGTCGGAACGTGGCGTCGCGCCTTCACCATCATTCTTCCGGCTGCGGCGCCGACGATCCTGACCGGCATGCGGATTTCGATCGGCATCGCCTGGCTGGTGATCGTTGCGGCCGAGATGCTCGTCGGCGGCACCGGCATCGGCTACTTCGTCTGGAACGAGTGGAACAATCTGTCGATTACGAACGTGATCACCGCCATCCTCGTCATCGGGATCGTCGGCATGGTCCTCGATCAGCTGCTCGCGCGCGCCGCGCATCTCGTGACTTTCCCCGAATGAGCGGCGCGCCCATGGACAAGTTCATTTCCATCGAGGGCATCTCGCGGCGCTTCCCGGGACGGAGCGGGGGGACGACGGGCATCTTCGAGAACCTGTGGTTTTCCATGCGGCGGGGTGAATTCACCTGCATCATCGGCCATTCCGGCTGCGGCAAGACGACGGTGCTGAATATCCTGGCCGGGCTCGACCGGCCGACCGAGGGGGTGGTCATTGTCGACAATACCGCGATCGAGGGTCCAAGCCTCGACCGCGCGGTTATTTTCCAGAGTCACGCCTTACTGCCTTGGCGAACCGTCCTCGGCAACGTCGCCTATGCCGTTGCATCGCGCTGGCGCCGTTGGAGCCGCGCGCAGGTGAACGCTCAGGCGCAGCGCTTCATCGACCTCGTCGGCCTCACCGGCGCGGAGCACAAGCGTCCGGCTGAACTGTCAGGCGGCATGAAGCAAAGAGTCGGGATCGCGCGCGCCCTTTCGATCGAGCCCAAAATCCTTCTGATGGACGAACCCTTCTCGGCTCTCGATGCTTTGACGCGCGGCACGCTGCAGGACGAAGTGCGCCGCATTTGCCTGGAGACGGATCAAACCGTGTTCATGATCACGCACGACGTGGACGAAGCGATCTATCTCGCCGACAACATCGTCTTGATGACGAACGGCCCCGGCGCAAAGATTGCGGAGATTATCGAAAATCCGCTGCCGAAACGGCGCGAGCGCAACAACCTCCACAAGCATCCGCTCTACTACGCGGTGCGCAATCACATCATCGACTTTCTCGTCACCCGCTCGAAGCACTTTGCGGACGAACTCCGCACCAAGACATACGATCCTTGTTCGGTGCCGATCATTCGGCCCGGTCCCGAACCCATCGTGGTTGTCGACGAGCCCGGCCGCGGCTCGCGCAGTCACGTCGCCAGCGCAATCTGACCCGAACGGAGAAAACCATGCGTCGCGCCGATCTCACGGAAAAGCTTCTCGACATCAAGCGCGAGAAGGGCTGGAGCTGGAAACACATCTGCAAGGAGATCGGCGGCTTTTCCGACACGCTGATTGTCGGAGCCTTGCTTGGGCAGATGAAGCTGACCAAGCCGCAAGCCGCCAAAGCCGCCGAACTGTTCGGGCTCTCCAAGAGCGAACAGGCCATGCTCAACGAAATTCCGGTCCGCGGCGCGGGCACGCCGATGCCGCCGACCGATCCCCTGATCTATCGCTTCTACGAAATGGTGATGGTCAACGGGCCCGCCTGGAAGGCGCTGATCGAGGAGGAATTCGGCGACGGCATCATGTCGGCCATCGACTTCGACTTCCAGATGGAGCGTCAGCCCGATCCGAAGGGAGACCGGGTGCGGATCCTGATGACCGGGAAATTTCTGCCCTACAAATATTACGGCGCGACCGGCAATGTGCCGGCCTACGGCTACCGGGAGGAGTAGGCGGCAGGCTTGGTGTGAGCCTCCTCCTCCTGACGTCGAACTTGCGCCGCGGGACCTGTTCCGCCACATTCCGACCGGCATGTCCGCTCGCTCGGACAGCGGGGAGTGTCCATGCCCGGTTCGGGACCCAAGCGCGTCGGATTGTTCGTCACTTGCCTCGTGGACTTCATTCGTCCGACGGTCGGCTTTGCCGCGATCAAGCTGCTCGAGGACGCCGGCTGCCTTGTCGACGTTCCGCTGCAGTCGTGCTGCGGCCAGCCGGCCTTCAACTCGGGCGACCGGAGAACGGCGCGCGAGCTTGCAGAACAGGTCATCGACGCCTTCGCCTCGTATGACTACGTTGTGGCGCCCTCGGGGTCATGCGCCGGGCAATTGAAGCGCCACTATCCGGAGCTTTTCCACGGCGATCCCAACTGGCTGCCGAAGGCCGATGCCTTTGCGGCCAAGACCTTCGAGCTGGTGTCGTTTCTCGTCGACGAGCTTGGCGTGGACAAGGTCGATGCCCGCTTCCAGGGCGTCGTCACCTATCACGACTCCTGTTCGAGCTTGCGCGAGATGGGCATCCGCGCCCAGCCGCGAAAACTGCTGGCCAGCGTTGAAGGACTGGCACTCGAAGAGATGCACGACCGGGATGTCTGCTGCGGCTTCGGCGGCACGTTCTGCGTCAAATATCCCGACATATCCGACATGATCGTCGGCAAGAAGGCCTCGAACATTGCGGCGACCGGCGCCGACACCTTGCTCGCCGGGGACCTCGGCTGTCTCATGAACATGGCCGGCAAGCTCCAGCGCGAAGGCTTGCCGGTGAAGGTTCGCCATGTCGCCGAAGTTCTGGCCGGCATGACGGATGAGCCGCCGATCGGCGAAGCGCGCCCCGAACCTGAGAAGCCGCGCGCATGACCGCGGTTGTCACCTCGCCCGCGTTCAAGGAAAACGCCAAAGCCGCACTGCGCGACAGTGAACTGCAAAAAGCGCTGACCTCGGTGGAAACCGGCTTCATCGAAAGGCGTCGCGCCTCGGCCGCGAAGCTCCCGGAATTCGAGGCGCTGCGGGACGCGGCGCGCGACGTCAAGAATCATACGCTGACGCACCTCGACCTGTATCTGGAGACATATGAAAAACGCGTCACCGAGCAGGGCGGCCGCGTGCATTACGCCGTGACGGCTGACGCAGCACGCTCGATCATCCTCGACATTTGCCGCCAAGCCGGCGCGAAAACCGCCACCAAGGGCAAGACGATGATTGCCGAGGAAATCGCCCTGAACGATTTTCTTGAGGCAAACGGCATCGAGCCGGTCGAGACGGATCTCGGCGAGTACATCATCCAGATCCGCAACGAAGCGCCGTCGCACATCATTGCTCCTGCCGTGCACCTGACGAAGGACCAGGTCGAGGCCGATTTCCGGCGGGTGCATACGCATCTGCCGCCCGATCGCGACCTGACCGAGCCGCAGGCCATGCTGGCGGAAGCGCGCGCGGTCTTGCGCGAAAAATTTCTCGCCGCCGACGTTGGCATCACGGGGGCGAATTTCCTGGTTGCGGAGACCGGATCCTCGATCATCGTCACCAATGAAGGCAACGGCGATCTCACTCAGATTCTGCCGAAGGTCCACATTGTGCTCGCGACCATCGAGAAACTCGTGCCGACTTTGGAGGACGCCTCGGTCCTCATGCGCGTGCTGGCGCGCTCGGCCACGGGCCAGGACATGTCGGTGTATACGACGCTGTCGACGGGCCCGCGCCGCCCGGGCGATCCGGACGGTCCGGAGCAATTCCACGTCGTCATCCTCGATCATGGCCGCTCGTCGATGCTGGGCGGCGAGTTTCAGGACATGCTTCGCTGCATCCGTTGCGGCGCCTGCATGAATCATTGCCCTGTTTATGCTGCGGTCGGCGGTCACGCCTACGGCTGGGTCTATCCGGGCCCCATGGGCGCCGTGCTGACGCCGAGTCTGATCGGCATCAACAAGGCCGGGCACTTGCCGAATGCCTCCACCTTTTGCGGGCGCTGCGAGGAAGTCTGCCCCGTGCGCATTCCGTTGCCGAAGCTGATGCGGCATTGGCGCGAGCGCGAATTCGAGCGCCATCTCTCGCCGGCGACTGTGCGCTCGGGACTGAAGATGTGGGGATTTCTCGCCAAGCGGCCGCGATTGTACGGCATGGCGACGAATGTCGCCGCGGTGGCGCTCGCCATGCTCGCCCGCACGTCGGGCCGCTTCCGCTGGCTCCCGCTCGCCTCGGGTTGGACCCGCCATCGCGATCTGCCCGCTCCGCAAGGCCGCACGTTCCAGGCGCAGTGGAGAAAGCGCAAACGCCGATGACCGCGCGCGATGCGATCTTTGCCTCCATCCGCCGTTCGCTCGGGGTCACCGGAGACGAGGCGATCCGCCGTCAGATTGTTGCCAATCGCCTGTCCGCTCATCCTGCCTCGGTGATTCCGGCGCGCGGCCAGCGGGCGGCGCGGGAGCGCATCGAGCTTTTCTGCACGATGGTGCAGGCCGCGGCCGGCACGGCTGAGGTCTTGCCGAAGGCGGCCGACGTGCCCGCCGCCGTTTCCGCTTTTCTCCGCGCCCATAATCTCCCGATGACGATCAGGCGCGGCAACGATCCCCGCCTCGAAGCGCTTCCTTGGGATCAAGCGCCGACGCTCGAGGTCACCACCGGTCCTTCGGATGGGCAACAGCTGTCTTCCGTGTCCTTCGCCTTTGGCGCCGCTGCCGAGTCCGGTACGCTGATTCTCCTCTCGGGTCCGGAAAACCCGACCACGCTGAATTTTCTTCCCGACACGCACATCGTCGCGGTCGATGCCAAGGACATCGCCGGCGACTACGAGAGCGTGTGGCAGCGCTTGCGCGAAACCTGCGGGCCGGGCCGGCTTCCGCGCACCGTCAACATGATCACCGGTCCTTCGCGGTCCGCCGACATCGAGCAGACCTTGATTCTCGGCGCGCATGGGCCGCGCCGGCTGCATGTCCTGGTGGTGGGCGATGCTGCTTAGGCCAACTGATCAAACGGAATGGAGCGCGGATGAAGCCGGACGATCCCATTCTCGCAAATAACCCCTTCCAGGGGCTTCCGACCCCCGACTCCGTCGCCGCGCTTGCGGCGCACCCGCACTTCCCGGATGCCATGCTCGCTTCGGCAAACGGCCTCATCGCCCAATACCAGCGCAATTACGTCAACTGGTTCCTGGACGATCGCGCGCGCCTCCTGATCGGATACTTGACGCTCTATCTTCACTTCACTGCCGAGCCGGGGGAAGCCGAAACGGGCCTCACCGTCAAGCGGATGAAGGCGATGTGCGTGGAACTCGGGATTTGCAGTCCGAGCCGGGTCGTCGCGATCCTCGCTTTCATGCGCTTCGCCGGATACATCACGCCGAGTCCGAACGACAAGGGGGGCCGCCTTCGAAGTTTTGTGCCCACCTCGCGAATGCTCGAACTGCATCGCGAGCGGTGGGCTTCACAGTTCTCCGCCATAGGGTTGATGTTGCCGGTGGGTCGCGAGGCGCTGTCTGCGCTTTCGCGCGACGAATTTGTTGCGGCTTTCCTGAAGGCCCTGGGCCGCTATTTTCGCGCCGGCTTCCGTTTCTTGCACAGCGCGCCGGAGCTTGAATTTTTTTCGAGCCGGACGGCGGGCATGATGATCTTTTGTTCAATGGTGAGCGCGGGAGCGGAGGAAGACACGGTGCCTCCGATGCGGCCTTATCGTTTCGACGTGCCGGGCCTCGGCCGCAAGTTCGGAGTATCGCGGCATCATGTGCAGAAGATGCTGCGTGATGCCGAGGCCGCGGGTCTCATCGTCCGGGCCGGCGAACGCGGGGAAGATATCACCCATCAGGAAAGCTTTACGCAGGCAGCGCAGCGATTCTACGCCAGTCTGTTCCTCTTCTTCGCGCACTGTGCGCGATTGGCGTTGGCCGAGATTGGTTCCAAGTGAGCTGATGCCGTGCATTTCGCATTCACCGATGAAGAGTTGCTGATCGCGGAAACGGCCAAGAGGATTTCCGCCGATCGCCTTCAACCGCTGGCCGAGATTCTTGATCGGGGCGAAGGCCGCAACGCGTTTCTCGCGAATTTGAAACTGCTCGCCGAAAACGGATTCATGGGCCTGAACATCGACGCGAAGTATGGCGGCGCCGATGCCGGGAGCGTTGCCTTCGCGCTGGCGATCGAGGCCGTTGCCTATGGCTGCGCGTCGACGGCCGTGACGATGTCGGTGACCAATCTCGTCGGCGAAGTCATCCAGGCGGTGGGAACCGACGCGCAGCGCCGGGCGCATTTGCCGAAGCTGTGCGACGGCACGTATGCAAGCGGCGCCTTTTGTCTCACCGAAGCCGGCGCCGGCTCCGATCCGGCGGGCATGGCGACGAAAGCCCGTCGCGACCGCGACGGCTTCGTCATCGACGGCTCGAAAATCTACATCACCTCGGCCGAGTATGCCGGCGTCTTCGTCGTATGGGCCGTCACCGACCCGAAGGCGCCGAAAGGCAAGGGGATCTCCTGCTTTCTGCTGGAGGCCGGCACGCCCGGCCTTGTCGTCGGCAAAGCGGAAAAGAAGATGGGACAGACCGGCTCGGCCACCAATATCGTCCATTTCGATGCGTGCCGCGTCCCCGCGAGCTCGCTTCTCAGTCGCGAGAATGACGGCTTTCGTATCGCTGTCGGCGAATTGGCCGGCGGGCGCATCGGTATCGCCGCGCTCTCGCTCGGCATCGCGCGCGCGGCCATGGACGCCGCAAAGGCCTACGTCAAAGAACGCCGTCAGTTCGGCGAACGCATCGCGGACTTTCAGGGCGTCCAGTGGATGATCGCCGATCGGGAGACCGAGCTGGAAGCCGCGCGCCTCCTCATCCTGCAAGCCGCGCATCTCAAGGATCAGCGCCAGCCCTTCGGCAAGGCGGCGTCGATGGCCAAGCTTTACGCCTCCGAAGCCGCCCACCGGGCGACGGACACGGCCATTCAGCTGTTCGGAGGAGCGGGCTACATCAAGGATGCGCCGGTCGAGCGCTATGCCCGCGACGCCCGCATTACCCGCATCTACGAGGGCACGTCCGAGATCCAGCGCCTCATCATCGCGCGCGAGGTCCTGCGGGAGAACGCGTGAGCAGTTCGCGCGCCCGCGCCAGCGTCTCCTCCGGCGTTCCACTCGCATCGACGACCGCCCACGACAGCGGCCCGAGATCATAGGCCTCCTGCTGGCGCGCGATCACCGCATCCGCATCTGACGCGTCGCGCGTGCGCGCCTCGACGCGCGCGAGGCGGGTGCGGAGGTCGGCCTTGAGGAAAAACGCCCGGTGTCCGCATCCGACGCCGCGAGCGACCGTTTCGATCTTCGCCCGCTCATCGGCCTGCGCGAAGACGGCGTCGACGACGGCCGCGTGGCCGGCTCTGAGGATCCGTTCGGCTTTGGCGCGGAGCGCCTCATAGACGCGGGCGGTGACCTCGGATGTATACGCCTGCGGACCGAGATGCTCGGTCTCGGTCTTGCCCAGCATCGCTTTGCGTTCGCTGTCCGAGCGCAGGACGATGGCCCCGGGCGCCGCTCCGATGTGCGGTGCCAGCGCCCGCGCAAGCGCGGATTTCCCGGTGCCCGACAAACCGCCCACCGCGATCAGCATCGGCGGAGGCGGGTTGAGGAGATCGCGGGCCAACCGAAAGTAGGTCCGCGCCTGTTTCCCGGTTTCATCGCGGGCGGGCCCGCGCACGACCTCGCGCCGCGCCGCCGTGACCTTCGCGCGAATGGCCGCGCGCAGCGACATGAAAAAGGGCAGGGCGGCAAGCGCATCGAGGTCCTCGGCTCGCCGGGTTTCGGCGAGGTATCCGTTGAGGACCGCATTCGCATGCGCCGGCAGGCGTCGTTCGACAAGATCCATCAGGAGAAAGGCCAAGTCGTAGAGCAGGTCGCCCGCGGCGATCAGCGGATCGAATTCGATCGCGTCAAACGGGACGGGTTCGCCCTCGATCAGCGCGATATTGCCGAGATGAAGATCGCCGTGCCCGCGCCGGATCAGCCCCAGCCGCCCCCGCGCGGCAAGAAGCGGAACGATGCGCTCGAGCGCGGCGCGGCTCGCTTCGTCCAGGTCGGCGACCTCCGCGGTCGAAAAAAGCTCGGGCGTTTCGGCGAATTCCGCGCGGTTCTGCGCGACGAAACGGGAAAGCGCCGAAATCCATGCTCCCGCCTCGACAACGGGCGCTCGGCCATGGGCGGCGGCCACGGCGCGCGCCAGCCTGTCCGCGACCACCAGCGGGAGTCGAGCCCGATCCGCGAGGCGGTCGAGGGTCAGGTTCTCGTCGAAGCGGACCATCTCCACGGCCCATTCGACCGGCTCGCCGGCGCCGGCGACGGCGAGCCGCCCGTCGGCTTCGCGCGTGATCGGCACGGCGCGACGGTATAGGCCCGCGGCAAACGGGCGATTGACCTCAAGCTCGGCGTGACAGGCCGCTTTGCGTCTTTCGAGGCTGGAATAGTCCAGAAACGGAAACCGGACGGCTCGCTTGATCTTCCAGGCACGCCTCCCCGCCAGGAAGACGGCGGCGGCATGGGTGTCGATCCGGCGAACGGCATGGCCTCCGTGGACCTGCGGGTCGGCGAGGAAACCAAGGACCTCGTCCTGGGACTCGACGATGTGATCCATGCCGTTTCCGCCACGCCTCCAAAGCCGCGGCCAGTGGCCGGCAATCCTTGCGCCAAGTCAACGCCTTCGTTGACGCAAAGGCGCAGACTTGAAATCAATTCCTCCGGCCCCGCGTCATGAGGACCGTTCGATGACCAGCTTGCCCCACGAACTCAAACGCATCCGCCTTCATCTGGCGCGCTCTCACGAATTTCCCACCGGCTCGTCCCGGCATGGCTATGAATTCGTGGCGCCGCTGGACCGCGAGGGTCATATCGATGTGGAGATGTGGCGCAAGCATCGCGATCACTGCCGCGTGCGGCGATTCTGGCAGGGGGAGGAGGACCAGATCGGCCGGCTGGTCCACCGGCCCGGCGGCAAGGAGCATAGCCGCTGGGTCTTCGACTACGACGAGACCGCCGAGGATGATGACGAGGCCGGCTATCGTTTCGGCGCCCATGCTTTTCGTCCCGGAGAATACGTCTCGATCCGCGACGAGGACGGCGAGATGCATACGTTTCAGGTGCTGTCCGTCGAGCCCGCCACGTGACGGCGCAGGCCGGCGCCGGGATCTCACGAAAGGACAAGGCGGATTTGCAACGGCGCCGTCGAGATCGTCCTTCTTCGCTCAGCCCCATGACAGCCGAGGTTCGTTGGCGGTAGTCTCCTGCGCCATTTTGCGGAAGAAGACATGCGATCGAACGATAACGCCAAAACAGCCGCCGAAATCCTCGTGGATCAGCTCCTCCTCCATGGAGCGCGCCACGCCTTTTGCGTGCCGGGCGAAAGCTATCTCGCCGTTCTTGATGCTTTCCATGACCGGCCGGCGCTGGAGGTGACGGTTTGCCGCCAGGAGGGCGGCGCCTCCATCATGGCGGAGGCGATCGGGAAGTTGACCGGGCGGCCCGGCATTTGTTTCGTGACCCGCGGTCCAGGCGCAACCAACGCCTCGGCTGGAATTCACATCGCGCAGCAGGATTCAACGCCGATGATCGTCTTTGTCGGCCAGGTCGCGCGCGGCATGCGGGAGCGCGACGCCTTTCAGGAGCTGAACTACCGGGCCGTATTCGGCTCGATGGCCAAATGGGCCACGGAAATCGACGACCCCGAGCGAGTCCCCGAGATCGTGTCCCGCGCCTTCTATACCGCAACGAGCGGGCGTCCCGGCCCGGTGGTCGTCGCGCTGCCGGAGGACATGCTGACCGAACGTGTCGCCGTGCCGGATGCTCGCCCCTGGCATCCGGTCGAAATCTCCCCGGGCCCAGCTGAGCTCTCCGAGCTCGAGCGGCTTCTCGCGAAAGCCGAGCGGCCGCTTCTGATCATCGGCGGCAGCCGATGGTCGCCCGCGGCCTCAGCCGCAATGATGCGCTTCGCCGAGCGGAGCGCGATTGCCGTGACGACGACGTTCCGCCGCGCGCATCTGTTCGACGCGCTGCACCCCTGCTACGCGGGCGATCTCGGCATCGGAGTCAATCCGAAGCTTCTCGCGCGCATCAAGCAGTCCGATCTGGTCATTCTGGTCGGGGGAAGACTCGGCGAGACTCCGTCTCAGAGCTACACCTTGTTCGAGATTCCGTCGCCGCGGACGACCTTTGTGCACGTCTATCCGGATCCGGAGGAACTCGGCCGCGTCTACAGCCCCCATCTCGCGATCAATGCCACTCCCGAGCGCTTCGCGCCGGCACTGGACGCGGTCAAGGTGCAGAATTCAAATCGCTGGCGCGCGGCGACGCGCGCGGCGCACGAGGACTATCTCGCATGGTCGCAAGCGCCGACCAAGGTCCCCGGCGCGGTCAACCTCGGCGAGATCATGATCGGCTTGCGCGACGCGCTTCCGCGCGACGCCATCATCTGCAATGGCGCCGGCAATTTTGCCGGATGGATCCATCGTTTCTACCGCTTTCGCGATTTTGCAACGCAGGTCGGGCCCACGTCGGGTTCGATGGGCTATGGCCTGCCCGCGGCCGTGGCGGCGAAACGGCTCTATCCCGAACGCACGGTCGTGTGCTTTGCCGGGGATGGGGACTTCCTGATGACAGGACAGGAGTTCGCCACGGCGCTCCAGTACGAGCTGCCGTTCGTCACGATCGTCGTGGACAACGGGATGTACGGCACCATTCGCATGCATCAGGAGCGCGAATATCCGGGCCGCGTCTCGGCGACGGCGCTGCGCAATCCGGATTTCGCCGCCTATGCCCGGGCTTTCGGCGGCTTCGGCATCACGGTAGAGAAGACGGAGGACTTTGCGGCAGCCTTTCACGCCGCCGCCAAATCCGGTGTGCCCGCGATCATCCACCTCAAGGTGGATCCGGAGGCGATCACGCCGTCCACGACGCTTGAGGCGATTCGTGAAAAGGCCAGTGCGGCTCCGCGTTAGGCGCTCGTGGCAGGCTGCGCGATCACGGTTGGACAGTCACGCGCCGATGCCTCCTTGTTCCCTTGAATGAACTATGATTCAGTGCGCCGGGCTGCGCACGATCATGGTTTACCGTCAGACTGATAAAGTGAAACGGCGTTTGGCGGAACGCCACGCGGCCCTCATTGAGGCGTCCTACGCCATCGCGGCAAAATCCGGAATGGCGGCGGTGCAGATTGCACCGGTTGCGGCCCAGGCGGGCATCGCGGCCGGCACCGTCTATCGCTACTTTCCGGCAAAGACGGACTTGGTCGCGGCCCTGGTGCGGAGCGTTTCCCGCCGCGAGCTCGAGGCGGTTCGACACGCGGCCGACAATGCGCCCGGACCTTTGTCCGCCCTTGCGGCTGCGATTATAACGTTTGCGGCGCGCGCTGCCGCCAATCGACGCCTCGCCTGGGCGGTGTTGGCGGAGCCGGTCGACCCAGAAATCGATTTCCTGCGCGTTGCCTATCGCAAAGCTCTCGCCGCTGAATTCGAGCAACGAATATCGGCGGCCATTGAGAGCGGGAGCCTGCCCGAGCAGGATGTCGGCATCACGGCTCCGGCTCTGGTGGGAGCGCTCCTGGAGGGATTGCTTGGCCCGCTTGCGCCGAAAATCTCCCCTGATGTCGACGCGCTGCGCGATGAGGTGCGCGCCTTGGCTCTGATCGCATTGCGCGCGGCAGGCGTTGCCGATGCACGCGCGCGCGGCCTTGTGGTGCAGACCGCATGGCCCGCTGTCACGGAGCAGGTCGCGTAAGCTCCTCGACGGCTTTGGAATCGAGGCGCAAGGTGACCAGTTTGACACCCGGGGAATCTGGCTCGTCGGCGACATGGAAGCCGAGCTGCTCGCACATCATCAGCATCGTGCTGTTCTCGCTCAGGACCTCGCCGAAAATCTCCTCCAGGCCTTCGGCGCGTGCATAGTTGATCATGTGTTTCATCAGCACCCAGCCGAGCCCGAGTCCTTTGAGATGCGAGCGAACGATAACGGCATACTCGCCCCGCTTGAGATCCTCGAAATGGAGGCGAACCACGCCGAGCAGCTTGCCGCTGCTCTCGTCGAGTGCGGCAAAGGCGATCGCGCGATCGAGATCGACATGGACGAGCTGGTCAACCAAACGTGGGTCGAGTTCGCGCATCGGCGCAAAGAACCGCAGCCGGATATCGTTGGGGGTCAGCTCGGCGGCGAAGTCCGGGTAGAGCGCCGCATCCTCAGGCTTCAACGGCCTTATGAACACGGCCGCGCCGTCGTGAAGTTTGGCACGCCTTTCCCATTTCTTCGGATAAGGTCTCATCGAAATCCCGCTGGGTGCAAACGCGCAAGCTCGGCTCGGTCCGGTAATTTGACCCAGGATTCCTTCTCGCGGCAGTGCTCAGTGCGACATCAGCGTCGGCACGGTCATCGAGCTCAAAATGCCGCGGGTGGCCCCGCCGAGGATGAATTCCCGCAGTCGCGAGTGGCCGTAGCCGCCCATGACCAAAAAATCGGCGGAGACATCGGCGGCATAGGAGAGGATCGTGCTCGGCACATCGGTCCCGCCGGTGACGATTCGCTTGACGTCGACTGTCAGCCCGTGCCGCGCCAGGTGGTGAGCGATGTCAGCGCCTGGGATCTCGTCGCTCTTGGCTCGTTCGCTGGCCACCATCAGCACATCGATCGACTTTGCGCGATGGAGGAACGGCATGGCGTCGCCGAGCGCCCGGGCCGCCGTTCGGCTTGCATCCCAGCAGAGGATCACCCGCTCGAGCTTCAGCGGATCGCGCTGAATATAGGGGACGACAACCACCGGCCGGCCGGATTCGAACAAGGCTGCCTCCACAATGAGTTCCTCGGGCGACACCATGTCCGGCTCCGCTTGCCCGACTACCGCAAGATCGAAGCGGCGCGCGATGCGGCCGAACAGGTCGGAGGCTCCGGCGAGGCTTGCGCTGAGCACGCGCGAATCCGAAGAGAGTCCGGCCCGGGACGTGGCCTTCTGGAAGCGGGTGACGGCGCTCGTGGCGATCCTCTCGCCCTCCGCCCGCTGCGCGGTGATGACGTCGGCGGGAACGCCGCCCATGATGGTCGGGGGCAGGACCGGCTCGTAGGCATAGGCGATCCCGGTGAGATGCGCCCCGAAAGCGCTCGCGATCGACACCGCATAGTCGCAGGCATAGTCGCGTTCGCCCCCGATTCCGAGGTTGACGACGATGTCCTTGATCATGGCCGGACCTTTCCTGCAAAAGCTTGAGATTTCAGCGAAAGATGGCTCAAAGCCTGCCTTTTCTCATTGAGGGAGGTCAAGCGGCGGGCCGAGAAAATCCGCGCGGCCGGCATCGTTTCGCCCGCAGCCATATTTCGCACTGTGGCGAAACGCATTTCGCTGTATGTGAGGGGGGAGCGCGATGTCCTCCGGGAGCTGACACATGTCGGTGCGAATGCCCGAACCCGACTCTGGATTGCTGTCGAGACGCGAAAGCATCGTCGCGGAGCTTCGTCGCATTGTTCCGGGCGAGGGGGTGATCGCGACCGAGCACGAGATGCGGCCCTATGAATCGGACGGATTGACCGCCTACCGGCAGTTGCCCTTGGTCGTCGTCCTTCCCGGCACGACGGAGCAGGTGTCGAGGGTGCTCCGCTTCTGTCATGAGCATGGCGTCAAAGTCGTGCCGCGCGGCGCAGGCACATCACTGTCGGGCGGGGCGCTGCCGCTCGCCGACGGCGTGCTTTTGGGAATGGGCAAGTTCAATCGCATTCGCGACGTGGATTTTGAGAACCGCGTCGTCGTCGCCGAGCCGGGCGTCACCAATCTGGCGATCACCAAGGCCGTCGAGCATCGCGGATTCTACTATGCCCCCGACCCGTCCTCGCAAATCGCCTGTACCATCGGCGGCAACGTGGCCGAAAACTCCGGAGGCGTGCACTGCCTCAAATACGGTCTCACGGTGAACAATGTGCTCGGCTGCGAGATGGTGCTCATGACCGGGGAGACGGTTCGGCTCGGCGGCAAGCACCTGGATTCTGGCGGCTACGATCTTCTGGGGGTGATCAACGGATCAGAAGGCTTGCTGGGCGTCATCACCGAAGTCACCGTGCGCATTCTCCAGAAGCCCGAGACCGCGCGCGCCATGCTGGTCGGCTTCGAGACCTCGGAGGACGCGGGCGATTGCGTCGCCCGGATCATCGGCGCCGGAATTATTCCGGCCGGAATCGAGATGATGGACAGGCCGGCCATCCATGCCGCCGAGGACTTTGTGCATGCGGGCTATCCCCTCGATGTCGAGGCGCTTCTCATTGTCGAGCTCGACGGTCCGCTCGCCGAATGCGACCACTTGCTCTCGCGCGTCGAAGCCATCGCCAGGACATGCCGCGCGACCATGGTGCGGATCTCCGCCTCGGAGGAAGAACGGCTGCTCTTCTGGGCCGGGCGCAAGGCGGCGTTTCCCGCCGTGGGGCGCATTTCGCCCGATTACTATTGCATGGACGGCACGATCCCGCGCGCGCAGTTGCCGCTTGTTCTCTCGCGCATGCGCGAGATGTCGGCGAAATACGCTTTGAGGGTCGCCAATGTCTTCCACGCCGGCGACGGCAACCTCCACCCGCTGATCCTCTATGACGCCAATAATCCGGGCGAGCTCGAGCGTGCCGAGGCTTTCGGGTGGGATATCCTCAGGCTGTGCGTCGAGGTGGGCGGCGTGCTGACAGGCGAGCATGGCGTCGGCGTCGAAAAGCGCGACCTGATGCCGGCCATGTTCAGCGAGATCGACTTGAACCAGCAGCGGCGGCTCAAGTGCGCCTTTGATTCCAAAGGGCTGCTCAACCCCGGCAAGATGTTTCCCGTGCTTCACCGCTGCGCCGAGCTTGGCCGCATGCATGTCAGCGGGGGCAAACTGCCGTTCCCGGACATTCCGCGGTTTTGAGGCGTCATGGCCGATACACTGAAGCCGCGTGATGCAACCGAGGTCGAGCGCGCCGTCGCCTGGGCGGTGGCGGAAGACAAAGCGCTGGAAATCGTGGGCAACGGGTCCAAACGCGGCATCGGACGAGCGGCGCAATGGGACATGACGCTCGACCTGTCCGGCTTGCGCGGGGTGACGCTGTATGAACCGGAGGAACTCGTTCTCTCGGTCAGAGCGGGAACGCCGCTGGCCGAGGTCGAAACGCTGCTGGCCTCGAAAGGCCAGGCGCTCGCATTCGAGCCCATGGACCATGGCGCAATTTTCGGCGGACCGAGCGGGCAGGGGACGATCGGCGGCGCGCTTGCGGCCAATCTTTCGGGACCGCGGCGCATCAAGTCGGGCGCCGCGCGCGACCACTTCCTTGGCGTCACCGCGGTGTCGGGCCGGGGCGAGACGTTCAAGTCGGGCGGACGGGTCGTGAAGAACGTGACCGGTTACGATCTTTGCAAACTGCTGGCCGGATCGTGGGGAACGCTCGCCGCCATGACCGACGTCACCATCAAGGTGCTGCCGGGCGCCGAAACCGAGGAGACCGTGATCGTTTCCGGACTCGACGAGCGCGAAGCGGTGAAGGCGATGAGCGCGGCGCTTGGCTCCTCGGCCGACGCGTCTGGCGCGGCCTATGTCCCGGCGGCCATCGCGCGCCGCGCCGATGTGCCCGCACTCTCACCGGCGGCCCGCTCGCTCACGGCGCTGAGGCTCGAGGGCGTCGCGCCCTCGATTGCGCACCGGCGCGAGATTCTGAAAGCACAGAATCGCTCGCATGACATCGACGTCTTGTCGGAAGCCGATTCGCGTTCGCTCTGGCGCGCGGTCCGCGATGCCATGCCCTTCGGGGCTCGGCACGGAGCCGAACGTCCTTTGTGGCGCATCTCCTCGGCGCCGATGAACGGTCCCGACATCGCCGCCAAGCTGCCCGGCGACGCGGAGTTCTTCTTCGATTGGGCCGGCGGCTTGATCTGGGTGCGTCTTTCCGAAAGCGGGGAGGCGGGCGCGACGGCGATCGCGACGGCGCTCGCCCAACATGGCGGCCACGCGACTTTGATTCGCGCCCCCGCTTCGCTGCGGGCCTCCGTTTCGGTTTTCCCTCCTGAGCCGCCGGCGCTCGCTGCGCTGACCCGGCGGGTGAAGGAAAGCTTCGATCCGAAGGGCATGCTCAATCCAGGGCGCATGTATCCGGGGGTCTAGTGGTCCAATTCTAACAGTCGCATCCCGTTTCGGCAGGCGATTTTGCGAATGTTAGAATTAAAGGAGCCCTAGCGAATATGCTCGCTGGTGGAGTTTTGGATTTGACATTCGCGTTGTGAGTCCGCTGATAGCGGGGCGCGAATGTCAAATCCACTCCACTAGGATGCAGACGAAATTTTCGCTGGCGCAACTGAGCGATCCCGGCATTGCGGAAGCCGACAAGATTCTGCGCGCCTGCGTTCATTGCGGGTTCTGCACCGCCACCTGCCCCACTTACGTCCTGCTGGGCGATGAACTCGACAGCCCCCGCGGCCGCATCTACCTCATCAAGGACATGCTCGAAAACGACAGGGCGGCGACGCCCGATGTCGTCAAGCACATCGATCGCTGCCTGTCTTGCCTGTCCTGCATGACCACCTGCCCTTCAGGTGTTCACTATATGCATCTGGTCGACCACGCGCGCGCACACATCGAGCAGACCTATCGCCGTCCGCTCGCCGATCGTTTCATGCGCGGATTGCTCGCGCGCGTCCTGCCCAATCCGACCCTTTTTCGCCTCTCGCTGATCGGCGCCATGGTTGCCCGCCCGTTTGCGCACCTGCTCGCCGCATTGAAGTTCGAGCGTCTGGCGGCGATGCTGAAACTCGCACCGGCCAAACCGAACCTGCATCGCCTCGAGAGCGGCCGGCGCGTCTTCGCGGCGCGCGGCGTTCGCCGGGGCAGGGTGGCAATCCTGTCCGGATGCGCCAACCCCGTGCTCGCGCCGTCGATCAACGAGGCGGCGATTCGGTTGCTTAATCGCCACGGCGTCGACATCGTGCTCCCCGAAGGCGAGGGCTGTTGCGGAGCTCTGGTGCACCATCTGGGCCGCGAGCGCGAGGCTTTGGATTACGCCCGCGTCAATGTGGATGCCTGGACGCGGGAGATCGAAGGCGAGGGGCTCGACGCCATTCTGATCACCGCGTCCGGCTGCGGCACGAGCGTGAAGGATTACGGCTTTATGCTTCGGCATGATTCGCTCTATGCCGCCAAAGCGAAGCGCGTCTCGGCGCTTGCGAAGGACATCACGGAGTATCTTGCCGGCCTGGAGATGAAGCCGAGCCGCGCGACCGGGCTTGTCGTCGCTTATCACTCCGCCTGTTCGATGCAGCACGGACAGAAGATCACCCGCGAACCAAAGCGGCTCTTGACCGAGGCCGGGTTCCAGGTCCGCGAGGTTCCCGAGGGGCACCTCTGTTGCGGTTCCGCAGGGACCTACAACATCCTCCAGCCTCGGATCGCCGGCCGACTGCTGAAAAGAAAAGTCGAGAATATTCAAAGCCTTGATCCAGATCTGATCGCCGCCGGCAACCTCGGCTGCATGACCCAGATCGCAAGCGGAACCGCAATCCCGGTCATCCACACCGTCGAGCTCCTGGACTGGGCAACCGGGGGCCCGGCGCCGGCGGCTCTGGACGGTTTGTCGGCGCGGCGCGCGGCTCCTGCGCGCGAAATCGCGCTCTGATGTGTATTGTCTCTGGATTGTTTGCGCCGGCTGTCCATTAGACGCGCGCCGCGAGCCTCGATATGCTACAGCCCATTGGAGGCTTCCAGGAGGATGTGGAGATGGCGAAAGCAGCGAGAGCAAAAAAGGGAAAGAAGTCGAGAGCCAAGAAGGCCAAGAAATCCGTAATGGCCAAGAAGCGCTCCGGCGCAAAGAAGTCGGCGAAGAAGTCGGCGAGAAAGACGACGAGGAAGACGGTCGGGCGCGGCAAGTCCAAGACGAGCAAGCCGGCCCGTAAGGGAGCGAGCAAGGCCGCCAAAAAGGCAGCCAAGAAGCCGGCCGCAAGACGGGCGAAGAAGGTGGTGCGCACGCCGGCCGCGACGCCGGCCGCCGCGTCCCCGATGATGACCCCCCGTCCGGCACCGGCAGCCGCGCCGCTCGCGCCGCGGCCAGCCCCGAGCGCCCCGCCTGCGCCACGGCCGGCCCCGAGTGCGCCGCCCGCAAGTGCCCCGATTGTGCGGCCCAGTTCTTCGAGCCCTGCTTCCTCAATGGGTTCATCGAGCTTTGGCGGCTATCGACCGATGACCTCGCCCGGTATAAGACCCGCCGGCGAGGAGAGTGGGCATGGCCACAAAGACGAAAAGAAAGACTAAGACCCGCCGGCTGAAGAAGGCGGCCGGCAGGAAGCCGGCCGCCAAAAAGCACAAGGCCAAGCGTCCCGCCGGCGCCTCTTCGCCGCGCGGAAAGGCTGTGGGACAAGCCAAGGCTGCCACGGCATCGGGCCGCAAGCCCTCCGGCAACACCGGATCCAAGAGAACCGGCGCCGAAGCGACGGCCTCGAAAACCAAGACCAGAACCAAAACCAAGACCTCGACCCGGCGAACGGCAGCGGCAGGCCTGACCCCGCTGCCCGGTGGGCACAGGCGTCGCCCGCCGGAAGGCGAAACCTCGGCGCTGCGCGGTCGCGCGCGCCCTTCCGTAAGAAAGCTCGCGATGCCGCGGCCGGGGCGTCGCCGGACGGCCCCCGTGTCGGCCAACGTGCCGGGCGTTGCGATCGGCGCCAAGCCCGGCCCCCGTCACGACGAAATCCTAACGCCTGCGGCTCTATCCTTCGTCGCCGATATGCATCGGCATTTCGACGGCGTGCGAAAGCGTCTCCTCGCGATGCGGGTGGAGCGGCAAAAGCGGTATGATGCGGGCGAGCTGCCGGACTTCCTGCCCGAGACGCAACATATCCGGGACGGGAACTGGAAGATTGCGCCTATCCCGAAGGATCTCCTTGACCGCAGGGTCGAAATCACAGGCCCCGTCGACCGCAAGATGATCATCAACGCCCTCAATTCGGGCGCAAGTGTCTTCATGGCGGATTTCGAAGACGCGAACTCCCCGACCTGGGCGAACACGATTGAAGGTCAGATCAATCTCAAGGATCGCTGGCAAGGAACGATCGACTTCACCGATCCGGCAACCGGCAAGGATTATCGCGTCGGCCAAAACCCTGCGGTGTTGATCGTGCGCCCGCGCGGGTGGCATCTCCTGGAGGAGCACGTCACCGTCAATGGCCAGCCGATCTCCGGATCGCTCTTCGATTTCGGCTTGTACTTCTTCCACAATGCCAAGACGCTGATCGAAAGAGGCACCGGGCCGTACTTCTATCTTCCGAAACTCGAAACGCATCTTGAGGCGCGGCTTTGGAACGATGTGTTCGTCTATGCTCAGAAGGAGCTCGACATCCCGCCGGGAACCATCAAGGCCACCGTTCTGATCGAGACCTTGCCCGCCGCCTTCGAGATGGAGGAGATCCTCTACGAATTGCGCGATCACATCACCGGGCTGAATGCCGGCCGATGGGATTATATTTTCTCCTTCATCAAGAAGCTCGCCAAGAACGCGAATTACGTGCTGCCCGACCGCAGCCAGGTCGTGATGGGAGAAGCGTTTCTTCACGCCTACGCGCTGCTGCTCATTCACACCTGCCACAAGCGCGGCGCCTTCGCGATGGGCGGGATGGCGGCGCAAATTCCGATCAAAGGCGATCCCCGCGCCAACGAAGCGGCATTCGCCAAGGTGCGGGCCGACAAGGAGCGCGAGGCGCGTGACGGGCACGACGGCACCTGGGTCGCGCATCCCGATCTCGTGCCGGTCGCCAAGGAGGTGTTCGACCGCTTGATGCCGCAGCCGAACCAGCTCGGGCGGCTGCGCGAGGATGTGCACGTGACGCGCGACGATCTTCTCGAGATTCACAAGGGCACGAAAACGGACGAGGGCTTCCGCAACAACATCCGCGTCGGCGTTCAGTATATCGAAGCCTGGCTGCGCGGGCGCGGCGCCGTTCCGATCTACAATCTCATGGAGGATGCGGCGACCGCCGAGATTTCACGCGCGCAGATCTGGCAGTGGATCAAGTACGGCGCGGTGCTCGACAACAGCGCGAAAGTCACGCCGCAATATTTCGAGCGCGCGCTGGGCGAGGAGATGGACCGCGTCAAGCGCGAGATCGGGCCGGAGAACTACGAGAAGGGCCGCTTTCCGGAAGCGATCAAGCTGTTCCATGATATTTCGCTCAGGCCGGAATTCGAGGAATTCCTCACCATCCCGGCGTATCGGCTCATCGTGTAGAGCGGCAGCGATCCGCTCCTGCGCGCTCGCATCCTCCTGCGGTCTTGCGGCCTCTGGAGAATATCCGCGCCTTCCGGTATCATCGCGGGCGACAAGAAGACGAGCCGTTAGGGAGGACGTGGCATGCCGGTGACGCACGAGCCGTGGCTCGTGGCGCTGTCGTTTCTTGTGGCTATTCAGGGCGCGTATGTCGGCTTGACGCTGGCCGTATTGGTGGGCGGAACCGCCGGCGTCCGACAGCGCCTGTTGCTGGCCTCGGCCGCCTTTTCGCTCGGGGTCGCGATCTGGTCCATGCACTTCGTCGGCATGCTGGCCGCGCGGCTGCCCTTTCCGGTCGATTTCCTGGTCTTCCCGACGCTGCTCTCGTTTCTCGTCTGCGTGATCGTGGTCGGAACCGCGTTGTTTGCGGCGAGCGCCGTACCGCTGACGCCGTTCCGGCTCGGCGTGTCGGCGATCGTGATGGGCTGCGGCATCGCCACCATGCACTATACCGGGATGCTGGCGTGGCAATCCTGCGCGCAATTGGACTATTCCGCAGGCTATGTCGCGACCTCGATCGGGATTGCGATCGCAGCGTCTGGTCTCGCGCTATGGCTCGCGAGCGGCCGCGGCGATCGCCTGCCTCTCTTGTTGTCGGCGACCGTTCTTGGGTTGGCCATTTCCGGCATGCACTATATGGCGATGGCAGGGACGACGGCGTTTCCGATTGCGGGTTCGACCCCGAGCGCGCCCGCGCTGTCGAGCGACTTGCTCGCGATCGTCGTGGCCGTTGTCGCCTTTCTTGTGTCCGGCACCTTCTTGCTGCAACTCCTGCCGGATCGCCCGACGAGCGATGAAACCTTGCCCGGCCACAAACCCGGATTGGCGACGCTATCGGATCAGTCCGATGCCGCCGCCGCACCGGGGCGGCGTGACGACCATCCGAAGCCACCGCAAACCGCCCGGCATCTCCCGGTTCACCGGGACGGCGCGACGCACCTGATTCCGATCGAGGACGTGGTCGCAATCCAGGCCAACGCCCATTACACCTACATTTTCGATGGAACGAGCAAAGTCTTCTGCCCGCTTCCGATCGGCGACATCGAAAACCGGCTGGACTCCGGCCGCTTCGTCCGGGTGCATCGCAGTCACATCGTCAACATTGAGCGGATCTCCGCAATGAGGCGGGCCGGAGACAATGGGGTCATCAAGCTGGACGGGTCCGTGAATTACACCGTACCGGTCAGCCGAAGCCGCTACGGGTCGCTCAAGTCAAAGCTGAGGCCCAGCGAGGCGCACACCTGATTTGCCTGAAAAGCGTCAACGATCCTGACGCAGTTCGTGCAAGCCGAGCGCCGTTCGTGAATAGCGGCCCCAGTTGATTCAGCGCTTGTTGTCGCTGCCGCGCAAAGAGCAGCACACTCCTGTCTTATGGATGTCCGGCGCTGCCGCAGCCTCGCTGATCATCGCGCGCCGCGTCCGGCTCGTCGATCAGGAGGTCTCACGTGATTCCCGGGTCATTCGCCTACCATCGCCCGCAATCGCTGGCCGAGGCTGTCGCCATGCTCGCTGATCTTGGCGATGAGGCCCGCCCGATCGCCGGGGGGCACAGCCTCATTCCGATGATGAAGCTCAGGCTCGCCGCGCCCGAGCACCTCATCGACCTTGCCGGCATCGGCGAACTCAAAGGCGTTCGTCCCGACGGCAACGACCTGGTCATCGGTGCGACGACCACCCAGCACGAGGTGATCGGGTCCGATCAGCTCGCCGAGAAGGTTCCGATCCTGCGCGAGGCGGCCTTGCTCATCGCCGACCCGCAGGTTCGTTACATGGGAACGCTGGGCGGCAACGTCGCCAATGGCGATCCGGGCAACGACATGCCGGCCGTCATGATGTGTCTTGGCGCGACCTATCACGTCGTCGGCCGATCAGGGGAGCGCCGGATTCCGGCGCGGGACTTCTACAAGGGCGTGTATGCGACGGCGCTCAAGCCGGGTGAGATCTTGACGGCCATTCGCGTTCCGGTCCCTCCGGCGGGTCACGGCTACGCCTACCAGAAACTCAAGCGCAAGGTCGGCGACTACGCGACTGCGGCCGCCGCCGTCGTCCTCACCATGCGGGGCGCGGCCGTTGCGACCTGCTCGATCGGGCTCACGAATGTCGCGGAAACCCCTTTATGGGCCGAGGAAGCCGGCCGCGTGTTGGTCGGCTCGACCCTGAACCCCGAGAACGTCAAGCGCGCCGCCACCGCCGCCGAGCGCATCACCGCACCGGCATCGGACCGGCGTGGACCTCCATCTTACCGCACCAAAATGGCCGGCGTGATGCTTGCGCGCGCTCTCGCCTCGGCGGCGTCAAGGGCGCGGGGAGGATGACATGTCGAAAGTCAAAGTGTCCATGAACGTCAACGGCAAGCCGGTCGAGGCGGACGTCGAGCCGCGCCTCCTGCTCATCCATTTCCTGCGGGAAGACCTGAACCTGACCGGGCCGCATATCGGATGCGAAACGAGCCACTGCGGCGCCTGCACCGTCGATATCAGCGGGCGGTCGGTCAAATCCTGCACCATGTTCGCGGTGCAAGCCAACGGCGCCGACATTCTCACGATCGAGGGCATGGCGGCGCCGGACGGCGCATTGCACGCGCTGCAGGAAGGCTTTCGTGAAATGCATGGTCTGCAATGCGGCTTTTGCACGCCTGGCATGATCGTGCGCGCGCACCGGCTGCTGCAGGAGAACCCGACCCCCAGCGAAGAGGAAATCCGGCTCGGCATTTCCGGCAATCTCTGCCGCTGCACCGGGTATCAGAACATCGTCAAGGCCATTCAATACGCCGCCGCGAAGCTCGCCGGCGTTCCGTTCCGGGAGGCCGCAGAATGAATCTCCAAACGCCGACATCCGCCGAGCGCGCCGAAGCCCTGCAAGGCCTTGGCTGCAAGCGCAAGCGCGTCGAAGACATCCGTTTCGTCCAGGGGAGGGGCAATTATGTCGACGACATCAAATTGCCCGGCATGCTGTATGGCGACTTCACGCGGTCGCCCCATGCCCATGCGCGCATCAAAAGGATCGACACGTCGCGGGCGAAAGCCGTGCCCGGCGTCGTCGCCGTCCTGACCGCTGAGGAATTGAAGGGCGTCAATCTCGCCTGGATGCCGACTCTGGCCGGCGACGTCCAGATGGTGCTGGCGGACGGGAAGGTGCTGTTCCAGAACCAGGAGGTTGCTTTTGTCATCGCGACGGATCGCTACATCGCAGCCGACGCCGCAGATCTCGTCGAGGTCGAATATGAGGCATTGCCGGTTAATGTCGATCCGTTGAAGGCGATGACGGACGGCGCGCCGGTCATCCGCGAAGACATCCAGGAGAAGACAACGGGAGCGCATGGTCCGCGCAAGCACGCAAATCATGTGTTCTCCTGGGAGATGGGGGACAAGGACGCCGTTGACGCCGCCTTCCGCAAGGCGGAAGTCACGATCAAGGAGATGATCTCCTATCAGCGCGTCCATCCGTGTCCACTGGAGACCTGCCAATGCGTCGCGTCCTTCGATAAGATCAAGGGCGAGCTGACGCTGTGGGGGACTTTTCAGGCTCCGCACGTGATACGGACGGTCGGATCGCTGATCTCGAAAATCCCCGAGCACAAGATCCATGTCATCGCGCCGGATATTGGCGGGGGCTTTGGAAACAAGGTCGGCGCCTATCCGGGATATATCTGCGCGATCGTCGCCTCGATCGTCACCGGGGCGCCGGTGAAGTGGACGGAGGACAGAATCGAGAACCTGTCAACGACCGCCTTCGCCCGCGACTACCATATGACTGCCGAGATCGCCGCGACCGGAGACGGAAAGGTCACGGCCTTGCGCGTCTACACGATCGCCGATCACGGCGCCTTCGATGCCTGCGCCGATCCGTCGAAATGGCCCGCCGGATTCTTCAATATCGTCACCGGGTCTTATGATTTTCCGGTGGCGCATTGTCTCGTCGACGGCGTCTACACGAACAAGGCGCCGGGCGGGGTCGCTTATCGCTGCTCATTCCGCGTGACGGAAGCGGCGTACTGCATCGAGCGGGCGATGGACATCCTGGCGCAGAAGCTCGGAATGGATCCGGCCGAGCTTCGCATGAAGAATCTCATCCGTCGTGAGCAATTCCCCTACACCTCCGCGCTCGGCTGGGAATACGATTCCGGCGACTATCACACCGCCCTGCAGAAGGCGATGGATGCCGTCGGCTACAGGCAGTTGCGCGCGGAGCAGAAAGCGAAGCAGGAGGCGTTCAAACGCGGGGAGACACGCGAGCTGATGGGAATCGGCGTTGCGTTCTTCACCGAAATCGTCGGGGCCGGTCCGTCGCGGAATTGCGACATTCTTGGAATTGCGATGTTCGATTCCTGCGAAATCCGCATCCACCCCACCGGCACCGCGATCGCCCGGCTTGGCACGAAATCGCAAGGGCAGGGACACGAGACGACCTATGCCCAGATCATTGCAAGCGAGATCGGTCTGCCGGCGGATAACATCACCGTGGAGGAGGGCAATACCGACACCGCGCCTTACGGGCTTGGAACGTATGGGTCACGTTCCACGCCGGTTTCCGGCGCCGCGACGGCCATGGCGGCGCGGAAGATCAAGGCGAAGGCACAGATGATCGCCGCGCACATGCTCGAGGTGCACGACGACGATCTCGAATGGGATGTCGATCGTTTCCGCGTGAAAGGCAATCCCGAGCGGTTCAAGACCATGACCGAGCTCGCCTGGGCGGCCTACAACAAGGTGCCTCCCGGCCTGGAGCCGGGGCTCGAAGCGGTGAATTACTACGATCCGCCGAACATGACCTATCCGTTCGGCGCGTATATTTGCGTCGTGGATGTCGACGTCGATACGGGTGAAACCAAGGTCCGCCGCTTCTATGCGCTGGATGACTGCGGAACGCGAATCAACCCGATGATCATCGAGGGACAGATTCACGGCGGGCTGACGGAAGCATTCGGCATCGCGATGGGTCAGGAGATCCATTACGACGACGACGGCAACGTCACCACGGCGTCGCTGATGGACTACTTTCTGCCGACCGCCGTGGAGACTCCGAAATGGGAGACGGACTGGACCACGACCCCCTCGCCGCATCACCCGATCGGGGCAAAAGGCGTCGGCGAGAGTCCGAATGTCGGCGGGGTCCCGTGTTTCGCAAACGCGGTGAACGACGCCTTTGCGTTCCTCGGCTCGAGCCATATTCCGATGCCGCACGACCATTGGCGAACCTGGATGGTCGCGGAAAAGCTCGGATTGCATAAATAGCGTTCTCCTTGTCTTCCCGGTTGGGCCGAGGAGGAAGGATCGGCGCATCGGCCTTGACCATGACACTCGATCGCGACGCCATCGCCGAACGCCTCGCCAAGACCGGCTACATCGCCGATCGCGATCTTGCGACGGCGATCTGGCTCTCGGATTTCCTGAAGCGGCCTTTGCTGCTCGAGGGCGAGGCGGGCGTCGGCAAGACGGAGGTCGCGAAGGCGCTCGCCGCGATCTATGGTGCGGAGCTCATCCGCCTGCAATGCTACGAGGGGCTGGATCAGAACGCGGCCCTCTACGAGTGGAACTATCAACGCCAGTTGCTGGCGATCAAGCTGCGCGAGGGCGAAGATTCAGAGCTGATCGAGGAGCATGTCTTTTCCGAGAAATATCTTCTCGAACGACCGCTGCTGGCGGCCATCCGGCGCATCGACCGGCCGGTTCTTCTGATCGACGAGGTCGACCGCGCCGACGAGGAATTCGAGGCGTTCCTGCTGGAAGTCCTGTCGGATTTCCAGGTGACCATCCCCGAGCTCGGCACGATCAAGGCGACGTCGATTCCGCGCGTCGTCGTGACGTCCAACGGGACGCGGGAATTGTCGGATGCGCTGCGCCGGCGATGCCTTTACCACTATATCGAGTTTCCGGACATCGAGCGCGAAGCGCGCATCATCGTCGCGCGCAATGCCGATATCGATGCCGCGCTGGCGATGCAGATTGCGCACATGGTCAATGCCTTCCGCAAGGAAGATTTGCGGAAGGTCCCGGGCATCGCCGAGACCCTGGATTGGGCCGCGACGCTTGCAGGACTTCAGGTGCATGATCTCCGCCACGAACCGGAACTTGTGCACGAGACCTTGATTTGCCTTTTGAAGACGCAAGAGGACCGCGCGCGGCTGAGCCGCGAGGTGCTTGAGCGGCTCCTCGGCAGGGTCTCCTGACATGGCGCGCTCGCAGGAAGCCGAGGACATCGGACAGCGGACGCGCGTCAGGCTCGCCGGCTTCGTCCGCGCCTTGCGCGACAATAGCCTTCGCGTGGGCCTGGCCGAGACGCATGATGCGGCGCTGCTGCTGGCCTCGCCGATCGCGCGCCGTCCGGCGACGCTTCGTCCTGCCCTGCGCGCGCTGTTTTGCGGCACGCGCGCGGATTGGAGCCGTTTCGACGCGATCTTCGATGCATATTGGCTGCGCCGCGGCGTGCGTTCCGCGGTCAGAGCCTCGGACCATTCGCCCAAAAGCCTGGACATCAGGCGTCTGGCCGAGGGGCTTGCGAGCCATTCTCGCCAGCGCGCTGCCGATCCGGAACGGCGCCAGGGTTCCGATGACGGCAGCTCATCCGATTCGCGGGAATGGAGGGACGCGGCGTCCCGCGCTGAAGCGCTTGCGCGGACGGACCTCCGCAAGGTCGGCGATCCCGAGGACATCAGACGGATTCATGCATTGACGGCCCGTCTTGCGCGCAAGATGCGGACCCGGCTCTTGCGGCGGCAACGCATGAAGGCGCGCGGCCCGCGGCTTGATTTGCGCAGGACCATCCATCGCTCGATCAGCCACGGCGGCGCGCCGATCGATCTGGCCTGGCGGCGGCGAAAGACAAGGCCGTTGCGGCTTGTCGTGTTGCTGGATGCCTCCGGTTCCATGAGCGTATACACGCCGCTCTTTGTGCGGTTCCTCCACGGCGTGCTTGACGCGTTTGCCGACTCGGAGGCCTTCATCTTCCACACGAGGCTCGCGCATGTGTCGCCGAGCTTGCGGGAGCGCGACATGGCCCGCGCCCTGGATCGCTTGTCGCTGATGGCGCAGGGAATTGGCGGCGGAACGCGCATCGGCGAGAGTCTCGCGACGTTCAACCGCTGGCATGCTGCGCGGGTGATCAATTCGCGCACGGCGATCATCATCGTCTCCGATGGTTACGACACCGGCGAGCCTGAGCGGCTTGCCGCGGAAATGGGCCAACTCCGTCGCCGCTGCCGGAGAATCGTCTGGCTTAATCCGTTGATCGGCTGGAGGGACTACGCTCCGGTCGCGCGCGGCATGCAGGCGGCGCTGCCCTACGTCGACCTGTTCGCGCCCGCGCACAATCTTGAAAGTCTTGCGGCTCTCGAGCCCTATCTGGCGAGACTGTGATGGGGAAAATGACCGATATCTACGACATCATGACGGGCAAGATGGCCAAAGGCGAGCCGTTCGCCGTCGCGACCGTGGTGCGCACGGTCGCCGCGACCGCCGCCAAGGCCGGCGCGAAAGCGTTGATCCTGCCGGACGGATCGATTTCGGAAGGATGGATAGGCGGCGGCTGCGCGCGCGCGGCCGTCCTCAAGGCCGCGCATGACGCGCTCGGAGACGGCAGGGCGCGGCTTGTCTCTGTCCAGCCGCCGGATGGGCTGGCCGCGCAAGGCGTGAGCGCCGGAATTGAGCAGAGCGGCATCCGCTTCGCGAGCAACTTGTGTCCAAGCGAAGGCACGATGGACATCTTTGTCGAGCCGATGCTTCCAAAGCCGGAAGTGATCCTGTGCGGGGCGAGCCCGGTTGCTGTCGCCGTCGCCGATCTCGCCCGGCAGTTCGGGTTCTCGACCACGGTCTGCGCGCCGGCCGCGGATCAGAAGAATTTCGCAGAGTCCGATCGGCGCATCGAAGGTTATGCGTTGCCGGTCGAGCACAGCGGGGCGCGCTTCGTCGTGGTCTCGACGCAGGGCCGGGGCGACGAACAGGCCTTGCAAGCCGCGCTCTCGATCGAAGCCGATTACGTCGCCTTTGTTGGCAGCCGAAAGAAGGCCGCGGCCTTGAAAGCCAAGCTGTCGGCCCGCGGCGTCGATCCCGCTCGCCTGGCTCGGCTCAAAGCGCCGGCCGGGTTGGATCTCGGCGGGATCACGCCCGAGGAGATCGCCTTGTCGATCGTTGCGGAAATCATCGCCGTCCGGCGCAAAGGAAGGGCTTCGATCTGAAGAGCCCTGCCTTATCCGGTCAGGGACCACTCGGGATCGTCCGTGCGTGCCGTCTGTCCCAGACGGCACGCGCCTCACGCCGCCGCCTTCGGCGCGGCCGCTTTCTCCACCCGCACCCCGCCGCCTTCCGTCAACATCACCTTGTTGAGAAGCTTGACCAGCGCATAGACCGATTCGATGGCCGGCGCAGGCGTATCGGTGAACTTGGCCATTTCCAGCACCGAGCCGATCAAGGCTTCGGTTTCGAGCGAACGTCCGGCTTCGACGTCCTGCAGCATCGACGTCTTGTGGGCGCCGACGCCCTCCGCGCCCGCAATTCGCTTCTCGATCGAGACGCGGAACGTGACGCCGAGCTTCTGTGCGATGTCCTGCGCCTCCTGCATCATCCTTGCCGCAAGGTGGCGGGTTTCCGGAAACTGGCAAATGTCCACGAGCGTCGCATGCGTCAGCGCGCTGATCGGGTTGAACGAAAGATTCCCCCAGGCCTTCAGCCAGATTTCCGATCGGATGTCGGTGAGTACGCGCGATTTGAGCCCGGCCTTGACGAAGATGTCATGCACAAGCTTGACCCGCTCGGTTTCCTGGCCGTCGAGCTCGCCGACCGGGAAGCGGTCGCCCTCGACGTGATGGATCACGCCGGGCGCGGTCACCGCGGCGGCGGGATAGACGACGCAGCCGATGATCCGCTTCGAATCGATCTTCTTCGTCAGCACGCCGGTCGGATCGAGGCTCTGCAGCCGCGCGCCGTCCCATTTGCCGCCGAGCTTCTGGAAGTACCACCACGGCAGTCCGTTCTGCACCGTGAGCACGATGGTGTCGGGCTCGAGCAGATGATCGATGTCTCGCACCACCTGATCGAGGAAATGCGCCTTGACGGCCAGGACGACGATGTCCTGCTTGCCGGCGTCGGCGGCCTTGTCGACCGCCTTCACCTTCACGGTTTCGACTTTCCCGTCGTGCCATTCAAGGGTGAGCCCCTTCTGCCGGATGGCGGCGAGATGCGCGCCCTGATCGATCACGGTCACCTGGTCGCCCGCCGATGCGAATTTCGCGGCCATCAGCCCGCCGATCGCGCCGGCGCCGACGATGCAGATGCGAACAGGCTTCGGTGGCGCGCCGAGCAGGTAGGGCGACGGCAGTTCTTGATCGAACTGGTTGCTGAGCGCGCCAATCCCGTCAATGGCGATCTCGACCATGTTATGCGCGTCGCGCATCACGCCGGCGCCGAGCGAGGTGCCGCAGGCGATCACGTCGCCCGGCATCAGCGTCATGTCGCGCGAAACCATGCTGACGAGCTTGTGCGGCGGGAAGAACATGTCGCTGACAGGGTAATTCTGCCGCTCCTGCCCGTTCACGATCGTGCGGACGCGAAGCTGCATCGGGTCGAGACCCGTCGCAATCACCGGGCCGAAGACGCCGAACGTATCGAAGCTCTTCGCGCGCACCCACTGGTCGAAGGTGGGGTTCTTCTTCAGGATGTCGGCCGCCGTGACGTCGTTCACGCAGGTATAGCCGAAGATGTAATCGCCGGCCTCCGCCTCGCTCACGTTGAAGCAGGGCTTGCCGATCACGACGCCGAGCTCGCCTTCATAGACGATCTTTCCGTCATAGGTCTTCGGACGGCGGATCGGTTCGTGATGCGGATGAAATGCGTTCGGCGCCTTCAAGAAGTAAAGCGGCTCGTCGGGCCGCAGGAAGTCGTTCTTGGCCGCGAGCTGATGAAAGTTGTTCCACAGGCAGATCATTTTGCTCGGAACGCAGGGGGTGAGCACGCGCACGCCCGCCAAGGCCACGCTTTCGCCGCTCGGGCTTGCCCCGGCGAACATGTCGCCCGTGTGAACCGAGATGATCCCGTCCTTCAGCGTGCCGAATTCGGCGCCCCGACCGCGATCGAACCGCATCCACTTTGTCATCACACGTCCCCGGCTAAAGCATTTTCCGGCGACGCGGAAACCGGTTCGCCCTAGAAAATGCGACAAAGAACAATTGTAGAGCGGTTTCCGGTTCAGACGAAGCAGAAACCGCTCTGCGCGCTTGCACGCTGTCCGCATCGTCGCCAAGACCGGCCGCTTCCGCAAGGCTCCAATCGAAGCCTTTTCGCATCAGCCTGATGCAGTGCGGCTACCCGGCTGCCGGCAGGAGCTTCGCCTCGCGGATGGCCGAGCGGTCGCCCTCCCGCTCGAGGGCCAAATGCCGCCGGTGAAACGCATGCAGCGTAGAGCGGTGGCCGATCGAAATGATGCTCGCCTTCGATAATTCCGTTTGCAGGAGCCGATACAGCCGCTCTTCCGAGGGCTCGTCCAGCGAGGCCGTCGCCTCGTCCAGGAACAGGTAATCGGGCGCATGCAGGATGGCGCGGGCAATCTGCAGCCGCTGCTGTTCGCCGCCCGAAAGCATGCGAGCCCAGTGAGCCTCCTCGTCCAGGGCTTTGGCGAGATGCGCAAGGCCGACGGATTCAAGCAGGTCATGCATCCGCTCCCGCGCAAACGTGCCGGGCGGCTCAGGATAGCTCAGCGCGGCCGCCAGCGAGCCGATCGGCAAATAGGGGCGCTGCGGCAGCATCATCGTCTTTGCCCCGGCCGGCACGTGAACATGGCCTATTCCGAAAGGCCAGATGCCGGCCAGCGCCCGCAGGAGGGTCGATTTGCCCGACCCGGACGGCCCGGTGACCAGCACGCGTTCGCCCGGCTTGAAGACGAGATCGTCGGCCGCGATCAGCGGCACGCCGTTCGGCAAGGAGACCTGAAGGTCTTGCACCTCGATCGTGCTGCGTGCCGGCTCCGGCAGGACCACGACCGACGGCGGCGATGTTGCGAGCGCCCGCGCCTGGCCGATGGCGGCATCGAACCCCGCCAGCCGATCGATGACCGCGCGCCATTCGGCGAGCTGCCGATAGGCGGTGACGAAGAACGACAGCGACGTCTGCACGGTCCCGAAGGCGGAAGCCGTCTGCGTCAGCGTGCCGAGCTGGATCATCCCGGCGAAATAGGACGGCCCGACCACGATGAACGGAAACACGACCGATGCTTGATTGTACCCGGCGGTAAAGAACGTGAGCTTCTTCTGCCGGTCCATGATCGCGTGCCAATTGCTCACCACCGCGTGGAAGCGGTCCATGAGGCGCGCTTGCTCGGCCGGTTCTCCGCGCAACAGCGCGATCTGTTCGGTGTTCTCCCGCACGCGGACGAGATTGAATCGGAAATCAGCCTCATAGCGCTGTTGGTTGAAGTTCAGCTTGATCAGCGGATAACCGATGAGATGCGTGAGCACGGTTCCCGCGGCGGCATAGACGAGCGCCGCCCAGACGAGATAGCCGGGGATGCTCACGGTCACGCCCCAGATCACAAGCGGGGCTTCGGCCGAAAGCGACCACAGGATGAAAACGAAGGAGCCGAGCGTGACCACGGCGCCCAAAAGGCCGATTCCGATGGAGAGCGTCTTTTCGACGAACATGAGCACGTCTTCGGCGATCCGCTGGTCGGGATTGTCGGCCGTGTCGCCCAGGAGCTGCATCCGGTAGTGATTGGCATTGTCGAGCCAGTGCGCGAGATATTGCGTGGTCATCCACCGTCGCCAGCGGATCTGGAGCCACTGGTTGAGATAGAGCTGATAGACGGCGAGCACGATGAAAAGGACGGCCAGGAGGCAGAAATAGAGCAGCTCACTGACGAATGTGTCCCAGTTCCGGTCCTGGATCGCGTTGAAAAAACGCGCGTTCCATTGGTTGATCAGGACCGTGATGCCGACGATCGCAAGCTCGATGAAAATGATCGCGCCGAGCAGAATGAGACCGGCCCGGCGATCTTCGGAGCGGCGGAAATAGGGGGACGCAAGCCGCCAGATCAGCGAAAGCGTCGTTGCAAGGCCGGTCAATGGATGGCTCCAGGTCTTGAGAGGGGCAGCCGCAGCATGGAAGCAGAGAGGGATATCAGTCCGCTCCTTGATGCACGAGTGCGGCGGAACCATGCGCGCCTGCGGCCAAATCTGCGCTTGTGGACGGAACAAGATAGAGACAAACTATGAAATTCGCTGGAATGCCAGCCGGCCGCCGGCTATGAGCATTTTGAAGACAGCCACTCGACACGCAATGTCGATTCAGGGAGGGAACTATCGATGACGACTGAAAAACCACGTTCTGGCAGGACGACGCGCCGCAAATTCCTGCTGGCCGCCGGTGCGACGGGTGCCGCCACCATCGCCATGCCGCAAGTCTCCCGCGCGCAGACCATCAACTGGAAGTACCAGTCCACCTGGCCCACCAAGGACATTTTCCACGAGATGGCTGTGGATTATGCCAAGAAGGTCAATGACATGACCGGCGGCCGCCTTCGTCTCGAAGTGCTGGCCGCGGGCGCCGTGGTGCCGGCCTTCCAGATGCAGGATGCCGTGCATTCCGGCATTCTCGATGGCGGCCATGGTGTTACCGCCTATTGGTACGGCAAGCACAAGGCGTTCTCATTGTTCGGAACGCCGCCTTCGTTCGGCTGGGACGCCCACAGCTTCCTGGGCTGGTTCTACCATGGCGGCGGCGAGGCGCTTTACAACGAACTCGTCAACGACGTCATCAAGGTCAACACCGTTGGCTTCCTTTACTTCCCGATGCCGACCCAGCCGCTCGGCTGGTTTAAGAAGGAAGTGAAAGGGCCCGATGATCTGCGGAACATCAAGTACCGCACCGTCGGCCTGTCAGCCGACCTGTTCAAGGAGCTCGGTGCTGCCGTTACGATCCTTCCCGGCGGCGAAATCGTCCCGGCGCTCGACCGCGGTCTGCTCGATGCGGCTGAGTTCAACAATCCCTCCTCGGACATCCTGCTCGGCTTCCCCGACGTGGCCAAGTTCTACATGACGGGCAGCCACCACCAGCAGGCCGAAGCCTTCGAGATCATCTTCAACAAGGCGAAGTACAATGCGCTTCCCGCCGAGTTGAAGTCCATCTTGCGCTACGCCGCCTTCGCCGCCACCGCCGACCAGCTCGGGATGGCCTACGACCGCTATTCGAAGGATCTCGAGGAGATCAAGAAGCGGGGCGTGAACGTCGTGCGCACGCCGGACGCGGTGCTTCAGGCCCAGTTGAAAGCCTGGGACAAGGTGATCGCCGATCAGTCGAAGGATCCCTTCTTCAAGAAGGTGATCGATTCGCAGAAGGCATGGGTGAAGCGCACGGGGGCCTATACCCAGACCAACAATCTGGGCAGTGCGGCCCTCGAATCCGCCTACAAGCACTTCTTCGGCTGAGCGCGCCAGCAGACTTGAGCCAACCGGCCCGCGCGATGTTCGCGCGGGTCGCTTTCGTGTATGTTTCCCCCAAACAAGAACGCTGCATGAGGGTTAGGGAGGACCATGAATCGTTTTCTGCTGTTCATTGATAGCCTCAGCACCTGGGTCGGCAAGACATTCGGCTGGGCGATTCTGGTTCTCACCCTCACGACCAGCTACGAAGTTTTCTCCCGCTACCTGTTCGGGCGCCCGACGGACTGGGCCTTCGATGCAAGCTACATGCTTTACGGCACGTTGTTCATGATGGCGGGCGCCTATACGCTGGCGCGCAATTCACACGTGCGCGGCGATTTCCTCTACCGGTCCTGGACCCCGCGCACGCAAGCGAAGTTTGATCTGGCGCTTTATTTCCTGTTCTTCTTTCCCGGGATGTTGGCCTTTGTCTACGCCGGCTTCAATTTTGCAAAGCTCTCCTGGATGATGAACGAGCACTCGGCGGCGAGCCCGGCCGGTCCGCCTGTCTATCACTTCAAAGCACTCATCCCGATCACCGGCGTGCTGATGGTGTTGCAAGGCGTGGTCGAGGCCATCCGATGCGTCGTGTGCATCAGGACCGGCGAGTGGCCCCAGCGCCTGCATGACGTGGAAGAGCTCGACAAGATCGTGCTCGCGCAGGCGGAGCAGGGCAAGTTGGACGTCGTCAGGCAACTGGAAGAAATCGGGCAGCGGAAGGGAACGGTTTGATGTTCGGGCTGGGGAATCCCGAACTGGGCGTGTTGATGCTCGCCCTGTTCGTTGTTTTCATCATGTTTGGATTTCCCATCGCCTTCACGCTGATGGCGCTGGGAGTCTTCTTCGGTTATGCCGCGATGGGCGACCTGGTCTTTCAATTGGTGGTCCAGCGAACCTATTCGGTGATGACGAATGACGTCCTGATCTCGATCCCGTTATTCGTCTTCATGGGATACATCATCGAACGCGCGAACATCCTCGACCGGCTTTTCCGCTCGCTGCAACTGGCCGCCGGCCCCATGCCGGCTTCGCTTGCGATCGCGACCCTTGCGACCTGCGCCATCTTTGCGACCGCCACCGGCATCGTCGGCGCGGTCGTGACCTTGATGGGCCTGCTGGCTTTCCCGGCCATGCTGCGCGCCGGTTACGACGTGAAGCTTTCCGCCGGCGTCGTCTGCGCCGGAGGCTGTCTCGGCATCCTCATCCCGCCGAGCGTCATGCTGATCCTTTATGGCGCGACCGCCGGCGTCTCTGTCGTGAAGCTGTATGCAGGCGCGTTCTTCCCAGGGATCATGCTCGCCGGGCTGTACATCCTGTTCACGATGCTCATGGCCTTGTTGAACCCGTCGCTGGCGCCGAAGCTGCCGCCGGAGGAACGGAACGTTCCCGCCGGGGAAGTTCTTTGGGCGCTCGCGACGTCATTCTTTCCGCTCGCGGCGCTGATCGCGGCGGCGCTTGGTTCGATCGTTTTCGGATTGGCCACGCCGTCCGAAGCGGCAGCCATGGGGTCCCTCGGGGCGCTGATCCTGGCGGCGGCCTATCGCGCTTTGACGCTGCCGAAGCTCAAGGAGTCGGTCTTTCTGACTGCCCGCACCACGGCGATGGTGTGTTGGCTTTTCATCGGCTCATTCACCTTCTCGGCGATATTCGCCTATTTGGGCGGTCACGGTCCGATCGAAAAGTTCGTGCTGTCCATGAATCTCTCGACGACCGGGTTCATGGTGCTGGCGCAGATCATCATCTTCGTCCTCGGCTGGCCGCTCGAATGGACCGAGATCATCGTGATCTTCATGCCGATCTTCCTGCCGCTCTTGAAGACCTTCGACGTCGATCCGCTGTTCTTCGGATTGTTGGTCGCGCTGAATATCCAGACGTCGTTCCTGTCGCCCCCCGTGGCGATGGCGCCCTTCTATCTCAAGGGCGTCGCGCCGAAATGGGTGAACATCAACGACATCTTTCGCGGCGTGATGCCGTACATGATCATCGTCGTGATCTCGATGGTGCTGCTTTACAACTTCCCGGAGATCGGGCTTTGGCTGCCGAATTATCTCTATCGGTAGGCGATCGTTCCGGTCGCGCCCGGCGAGGGCGGCGCGGGGCACCGCTCAGCTGATAAGTTTCAGCACGCCGGAAAGCGTCAATGTGAAGCCGAGCGCAACCGCCGCCGTGAAGGCAACCGCCACGTAAGGCTCCCATTCCGTGCCGACGAGACGATGAACCTTCCCGCCGCGCGGCATCATGAATATGAAAACGAAGATCGTCGCCGCGAGGACCACGACCCCCGAAACTATCAGCGCCATGGCCAGTTTCCCCCGAGATGGCGCCACAGCATTTACATGATCGCCTGCGTGGTGGCCAGCGCCACGTTCCCCGGCCGAGCGGCGCGCGAAGCTGTAGCGAGCGCCGGGGCCAGGCAGTTGTAGCCTGGCTCGAGCGAAGCGAGAGCCGGGAAAACCTTCCCGGATTTCGCTGTCGCTCAATCCGGGCTACGGCGCTTCGCTCCACTCGCCCGGGA
>JALHLQ010000007.1:0-2759 GCA_022844485.1 Xanthobacteraceae bacterium | reverse complement strand
GCGAGCGCCGGGGCCAGGCAGTTGTAGCCTGGCTCGAGCGAAGCGAGAGCCGGGAAAACCTTCCCGGATTTCGCTGTCGCTCAATCCGGGCTACGGCGCTTCGCTCCACTCGCCCGGGACACGAAGGCGTTCCCCGGCCGAGCGGAGGCGAAGCCGCAGCGAGCGCCGGGGCCAGGCAGTTGTAGCCTGGCTCGAGCGAAGCGAGAGCCGGGAAAACCTTCCCGGATTTCGCTGTCGCTCAATCCGGGCTACGGCGCTTCGCTCCACTCGCCCGAAGCTGTAGCGAGCGCCGGGGCCAGGCAGTTGTAGCCTGGCTCGAGCGAAGCGAGAGCCGGGAAAACCTTCCCGGATTTCGCTGTCGCTCAATCCGGGCTACGGCGCTTCGCTCCACTCGCCCGGGACACGAGGTATGGCGAAATCGTTCCCCGGCCGAGCGGAGGCGAAGCCGTAACGAGCGCCGGGGCCCAGCAAAAAGGGCGCGGCTGTTGCCGCGCCCCCTTGACTCCTGACCGCGCGTCGGGCGGCTCAGAAATCCATTCCGCCGCCGCCTGGCATCGCCGGCTGCGTGTTCTTCTTCGGCAGCTCGGCCACCATGGCCTCGGTCGTCACGAGGAGGCCGGCGATCGAGGCCGCATCCTGCAGCGCCGCGCGCACGACCTTTGCCGGATCGATGATGCCGGCGTCGACCATATCGACATATTCCTCTTTCTGCGCGTCGAAGCCGAACGTCTCGGACTTGTTCTCGAGGATCTTGCCGACCACGATCGAGCCTTCGACGCCGGAGTTCTCGGCGATCTGGCGCACCGGCGCCTCGAGCGCGCGAAGCAGGATGTTGACGCCGGCTTGGACGTCGGCATTGTCGCTCGTGATCTTGCCGACCGCCTTGCGCGCGCGCAGCAGCGCGACGCCGCCGCCCGGCACGATGCCTTCCTCGACGGCCGCGCGGGTTGCGTTCAGCGCATCCTCGACGCGGTCCTTCTTTTCCTTCACCTCGATTTCGGTCGCGCCACCGACACGGATGACCGCCACGCCGCCGGCGAGCTTCGCCAGCCGCTCCTGCAGTTTCTCGCGGTCATAGTCTGACGTGGTCTCCTCGATCTGCGCCTTGATCTGGCCGACGCGCGCCTCGATATCCTTCTTCTTGCCGGCGCCGTTGACGATCGTGGTCTTCTCTTTTTCGATGATGACGCGCTTCGCCCGGCCGAGCATCTGCAGCGTGACGCTCTCAAGCTTGATGCCGAGATCTTCCGAAATGAGCTGACCGCCGGTAAGGATCGCGATGTCTTCCAGCATGGACTTGCGCCGGTCGCCGAAGCCCGGCGCCTTCACCGCGGCGACTTTCAACCCGCCGCGCAGGCGGTTGACGACGAGGGTCGCCAGCGCCTCGCCTTCCACGTCCTCGGCCACGATCAGGAGCGGGCGTCCGGACTGCACCACCGCCTCAAGCACGGGAAGCATCGCCTGCAGGCCGGAAAGCTTCTTTTCATGCAGCAGCACATAGGCGTCGTCGAGCTCGGCCACCATCTTCTCGGCATTCGTGATGAAATACGGCGAGAGATAGCCGCGGTCGAATTGCATGCCCTCCACGATCTCGACCTCGGTCTCGAGCGACTTTGCCTCCTCGACCGTGATCACGCCCTCGTTGCCGACCTTCTGCATCGCCTGCGCGATCATTTTGCCGACATTGCTGTCGCCGTTGGCCGAGATCGTGCCGACCTGCGCCACTTCCGCCGACGAGGCCACGGGCTTCGAGCGCTTCTCGATGTCGCGGACGACGGCGGCCACCGCCATGTCGATCCCGCGCTTGAGATCCATCGGGTTCATGCCCGCGGCGACGGCCTTGGCGCCTTCGCGCACGATCGACTGAGCCAGCACTGTCGCAGTCGTGGTGCCGTCGCCGGCGAGATCGTTCGTCTTCGAGGCCACTTCGCGCACCATCTGCGCGCCCATATTCTCGAACCGGTCCTCGAGCTCGATTTCCTTCGCGACCGTCACGCCGTCCTTGGTGATGCGCGGCGCGCCGAAGGATTTCTCCAGCACGACATTGCGGCCCTTCGGGCCGAGCGTGACCTTCACGGCATTGGCGAGGATGTCGACGCCGCGCAGCATTCTGTCGCGTGCGTCGCCGGCAAATTTGACGTCTTTGGCAGCCATTGTGATCGTTCCTGTCCTGTTATCGCGTAACCACGCCCATGACGTCGGATTCCTTCATGATGAGGAACTCCTCGCCGTCGATCTTGACCTCCGTGCCCGACCACTTGCCGAACAGCACCTTGTCGCCGGCCTTCACATCGATCGGGATCAGCTTGCCGCTCTCGTCGCGTCCGCCCGGGCCGACGGCGATGACCTCGCCCTGCTGCGGCTTCTCCTGGGCGGTGTCGGGGATGATGATGCCGCCCGCGGTTTTGGCTTCAGCATCGATCCGCTTGACGACCACCCGGTCATGCAGCGGGCGGAATTTCATCTTGGCCATAACATCCTCATGAGCGCGCCAGGCGCTTCTTGGGGGAAAAACGAAGGTTGACAAGCGATTAGCAGTTTGAGGGAGGGAGTGCTAACGCCTGTGTCGGACATATGGCCTTGGCCGAACAGTGTCAAGCAGGCGGGCGCGATGCTCGTGTCCGGGGCGAGTCAACCGTAGGGTGGGCTTCGCTGCGCGAAGCCCACGTCTTTTCTTTTCCTTGCGTGGGCGCGCGCCTTCGGCGCTTCGCCCACCCTACGACTCAGGAAAATTTTAGCCTTTCTTTTGCGCGCTGCCC
>JALHLQ010000006.1 GCA_022844485.1 Xanthobacteraceae bacterium | reverse complement strand
GAACTGCCGATGAACAGCGGCGCCACGGTCGCGCTGTCGCCCGGGTCGACCGGCGTGCTGCCGGACGCGCATCCGCAGAACATGCATGTCGGCGGATCGAAGGGCTCGATCAGCGGCAATTACGCCATGGCGAACGCCGATCTCGTGATCGTCATCGGTTCGCGCGCCGTGTGTCAGGCCGATTGCTCCGGCATCGGCTTCAAGCAGGCCGAGGCCGTCATCAACATCAACGGCGATCTCGGCGATCTCACCCATTACAACAAGACACTCGGCTTGCCCGGCGACATCTCCGCTGTGGCGGACCGGCTCGCCGACCGTCTTGCGGCGCTTGGCGCAAAGGCCAGGGCCAACAAGGCCGATTGGCTGCAAGCCTGCGCCGGGAAGAAAGCGGAATGGACGGCCTACAAGGCCGCCCGCTTCGACGCCGCTCCGATCAAGGATGAGGCCTGGGGCCGCCCCGCGCTCGGACAGCCCGCGGCGATCAAGATCGTCGCCGATTTTGCGAAAGCGATCGGCGCCGCAAAATTCTTCGACGCCGGCGACGTGCAGGCGAACGGCTTTCAGATCGTCGAGGACGATCGCACCGGCGACACGTTCACTGAAAGCGGCGCCTCCTATATGGGCTTCGCCGCCAGCGCGCTGCTCGCCTCCGCCCTTGCCGACAATCCGCGCTACGGCGTGGCGTTCTGCGGTGACGGTTCCTTCATGATGAACCCCCAAATTCTGATCGACGGCGTCGAGCACGGCCTGCGCGGCATGGTCGTCATCTTCGACAACCGCCGCATGGCGGCGATCACCGGCTTGCAGATGGCGCAGTATGGAGCGGAGTTCCGCACCAACGATTCCGTCGCCGTCGATTACGTGAAGCTTGCGGGCGCGGTCGAGGGCGTTTGCGCCCTGCACGGGGGCTGGAGCGCGGACGAACTCAAACGCGCGCTGCGCAACGCCTACGAGCACAAAGGACTCTCGGTCGTCCATGTACCGGTCTATTCCGGCGCGGACGAATTGGGCGGTCTCGGCGCCTGGGGCCAATGGAACGTGGGCAACTGGTGCGACGGCGTCCAGCGCGAATGGATCGAGCAGGATCTGTGAGTACGTTCACCTCCCCCTAGAAGGGGGAGGTCGATTTGCGAAGCAAATCGGGTGGGGGTCGTGGAATTCGCCGCCGAAGGTGGCGGGAGAGGACATATACGTTCACCTCCCCCTAGAAGGGGGAGGTCGATTTGCGAAGCAAATCGGGTGGGGGTCATTCCTCACCCCAACTCTGACCCCCACCTGGCGCTTTGCGCCGACTTCCCCGTTTTTAGGGGGCGCGGGTTCTGGAATTCGCCGCCGAAGGTGGCGGGAGAGGACATAGAGCGATGTACGGCTATCAGGATTTCGGACTTTATATCGGCGGAACGTGGGGACCCTCGGCCGGGCGCGGCACCAAGTCGGTCGTCGACCCCGCGACCGAGGACGTTCTCGGACAAATTCCGGACGCCACGGCGGACGATCTCGATCGCGCGCTGACATCGGCCGAGAAGGGCTTCGCCGCATGGCGCCGGACGCAGCCCTGGGAGCGGGGCGCGAAGCTGCGCAAGGTCGCCGAATTGATCCGGGAACGCATCGAGCCGCTCGCGCAACTGATGTCGGGCGAGACCGGAAAGCCGTTGGCCGAAGCGCGCGCCGAATGGGGCGCCACCGCCGATCAGTTCGAATGGTACGCGGAGGAGACGAAGCGCATCTATGGCCAGTTGATCGAAGGCCGGCAGCCGGACGTGCGCCTGAGCGTGATCTATCAGCCGGTCGGCGTGGTCGCGGCCTTCTCGGCCTGGAATTTCCCCGCGCTCCTGCCGGCGCGAAAGATCGCCGCCGCGCTCGGCGCGGGCTGCGCGATCATCGTGAAGCCCGCGGGCGAAGCGCCCGGCAGTTGCATGGGCATCATCCAGGCCTGCCATGACGCGGGCCTTCCCGCCGGCGCGGTCAATCTCGTCACCGGCAATTCGCGCAAGATCGCCGAGCACCTGATCCGCTCGCCGATCGTGCGCAAGGTCTCGCTCACCGGCTCGGTGCCGGTCGGCAAGGATATGCTGCGGCTCGCGGCCGACGGCGTGAAGAAGGTCTCGATGGAGCTTGGCGGCCACGCGCCCGTGCTGGTGTTCGAGGACGCCGATGTGATCAAGGCGGCCGAAGCCGCCGCCGCGGCGAAATTCCGCAACTGCGGCCAGGTCTGCATCTCGCCGAGCCGTTTCTACGTGCACGAGAACGTCTATGAGCCGTTCGCGAAGCGTTTTGCGGAAGTGGCGAAAGGCCTGAAGCTCGGGCGCGGCTGCGAGGAGGGCGTCACCATGGGGCCGCTCGCCAATGCGCGCGGGCTCGAGACGACGAAGACGCTCGTCGCCGATGCGATCGAGAAGGGCGCCGAGCTTCTCGCCGGCGGCCGCGCGCCCGCCGGCTTCAACCGCGGGTTCTTCTACGAGCCGACGGTGCTCGGCTGCGTGCCGGATCACGCGCGCATCATGATCGAGGAGCCGTTCGCGCCGATCGCTCCGATCGCCACCTTCCGCGATTTCGACGACGTGATCGCGCGCGCGAATTCGCTGCCCTTCGGCCTGGCGAGCTATGTCTTCTCGAAGAGTCTCCGCACGGCGACGCTCGCCGCCGAGGCGATCGAGGCCGGCATGGTCGGCGTCAACGACATGCTGCTCGCCACGGCGGAAGCGCCCTTCGGCGGCGTCAAGGAGAGCGGCATGGGCCGCGAGGGCGGCTCGCTCGGCATTCGTGATTACCTCGAGCCGAAGTATATAAAGACGAAACTGTAGGGTGGGCAAAGCGCCGCAGGCGCGTGCCCACGCGATAAACGCGTGGGCTTCGCTTGCGCGAAGCCCACCCTACGAAATTTAGATATGTAGGGTGGGCAAAGCGCCGCAGGCGCGTGCCCACGCCGGCGAGAGGTGAATAGAGTGCAGATCGATGACTGAAGACAAGACCACCGGCATCGCCCACGGCCTCACCAATTACGGCGACCGCGACTTCTCGCTCTATCTGCGCCGCTCCTTCGCGCAGTCGATGGGCTTCTCGCGCGAGATGCTGAAGAAGCCGGTGGTGGGCATCGCGCACACGCCCTCGGGCTTCAACAACTGCCATCGCCACTTTCCGGAGCTGCTCGACGCGGTGAAGCGCGGCGTGCTTGCATCGGGCGCGCTGCCGCTCGAATTCCCGACCATCTCGCTCGGCGAAGTGTTTCTGCATCCGACGAGCCTGAAATACCGCAACCTGATGTCGATGGACACCGAGGAGATGATCCGCGCGCAGCCGATGGACGCCGTCGTGCTGCTCGGCGGCTGCGACAAGACCGTGCCGGCGCAGCTCATGGGCGCGGTGTCCGCCAATCGTCCCGCGATCCAGTTGGTCGCCGGGCCGATGATGACCGGCCGCCATCGCGGCGAGCGGCTCGGCGCCTGCACCGATTGCCGCCGCTTCTGGGCGCGCTATCGCGCGGGCGAGATCGACGCCGAGGAAATCTCCAAGGTCGAAGGCAACCTGTCGGTGACCGCCGGCACTTGCGCAGTCATGGGCACGGCCTCCACCATGGCCTGCATCGCCGAGGCGCTCGGCATGACGGTGCCCGGCACGGCGGCGATCCCGGCCGTGCATGCCGATCGCCTGCGCGCGGCGGAAGCGACCGGCGCCGCCGCCGTGCGGCTGATCGGCTCGCAGCTTACGCCGGACAGGATCGTCACGGAAAAATCCGTCGCGAACGCGCTGCGCGTCCTGCTCGCGCTCGGCGGCTCGACCAACGCCATCATTCATCTCACGGCCATTGCCGGCCGCGCCGGCATCAAGGTCTCGCTGCAGCAGCTGAACGAATTGTCGGACACGACGCCCGTGCTCGTGAACTTAAAGCCGGTCGGCAACGGCTACATGGAGGATTTCTACGCCGCCGGCGCCATGGGTGCGGTGCTGCGCGAGCTTGCGCCGCTTCTCCATCTCGACTGCATGACGGTCACCGGGGAGACGCTGCGCCAGCGTCTTGAGGCCGACAAGGACGCCTTCGTCGACCGCACGATCATCGCCGCGCGCGACAAGCCGCTGGAAGCGGCCGGCGGTCTCGTCGCGCTGTTCGGAAACCTCGCGCCCAAGGGCGCGATCCTCAAGCGCTCGGCGGCGGATGCGAAACTGTTCGAGAACGAGGGCAGGGCGGTGGTGTTCTCCTCGCTGGCCGATCTCGCTGCGCGCGTCGATGATCCTGCGCTCGAGGTCGAGCCGAACGACATCCTGGTGCTGCAGAACGCGGGTCCGCACAGTGCCGACGCGATGCCGGAGGCGGGATATCTGCCGATCCCGAAGAAGCTCGCCGCGCGCGGCGTCAAGGACATGATCCGCATTTCCGACGCGCGCATGAGCGGTACCGCCTTCGGCACCATCGTGCTGCATGTGACGCCGGATGCGGCTTCAGGCGGCCCGCTCGGGCTCGTGCGCACGGGCGACCGCATCCGTCTTTCGGTGAAGCACAAGAAGATCGAGTTGCTCGTGGACGAGGCCGAGCTCGCCTGCCGCCGCGCGAGCGCGCCATCGACGCGCCCGCCCGCGCCCGCGCGCGGCTACGGCCGCCTCTATGCCGAGCAGATCCTCGGCGCGGATGAGGGGTGCGATTTCAGCGTGTTGAGGGGGTGAGGGCGCTGCCCGGTCCCGGCATAGCCGAGCAGCAAGGGCGATGAATCATGCTAAGAAGCGCCGCTAACCGACGCGAAACGGGAGCCGCTGATGCACGAGGACATCGCCAAACGCCGCCCGGACCTTGCGGCGCTTTGCCGTTGCTACGGCGTGGCGCGGCTGGAGGTGTTCGGCTCGGCCGCCCGCGGCGACGATTTCGATCCCGCGACCAGCGATGCCGATTTCCTGGTGGAGTTCGATCCGGACAGCCGAACGGCGTCGCTGGATCGTTTTTTCGATTTCGCCGAGGCGTTGGAAAAGCTCCTGGGACGCAAGGTCGATCTGGTCGAATTATCGGCGGTCAAAAACCCCTACATCCGCGCAGCGATCAACCGGTCCCGTGAGCTCGTCTATGGAACGTGATCCGCGCGCCTACCTGTGGGACATCCAACAGGCCACCGCTGCAATCGAGGAATTCGTCGCCGGTGAAAGCCCGGCTGGCTATGCGCGCAACAAGCTGGTGCGCGCGGCAGTGGAGCGGCAGTTCACCATCATCGGCGAGGCCTTGAGCCGGCTTGCAAAGGCATCGCCGGCGCTTGCCGCTCATTCGCGGCTACGCGGTGGTCGATCACGAAAAGGTCTGGGACAACACGCAAGCCAAATGCAGGGATTTGCACGCCGCGGTCTCCGCCTTGCTTGAAGAACTCGGGCCGCCGGAGGCATGAACGCCGTGCCGCTCGGTCGTGCGGGTGAACTCGCGGCCGGAGAGAGGTTTCATGTCGCAATGTCGAGAAGGTGCTCCCTGCCGCCCGGTTTCGGCGCAGCGATCTCGACTGAGGGACAGCCTTCGATCGCCTCGTGAAGATTGCGGATCAACTCGTCCATCGTCTCGCCTTGAGTGCAGCAGCCGGGGATCGCAGGCACCTCGGCTCAGAAACCGCCTTCCTCCGCTTCGTGCACCACGACCTTGATCTTCATGTCGATGCTGCTGTCGGAAGGCGGAGTGGCTGGGGGACTAGGATTCGAACCTAGACTAACGGAGTCAGAGTCCGCTGTTCTACCGTTAAACTATCCCCCACCAAGAGCGCCCGGTCGGGCGCGCGACCGGACACGGGGCGTGGACCGATGTGTCCGAGGCAAGGCCCTCGATATAGGTCCTTGGCGAAGCGCGGTCCAGCTTGTCTTGCGTTAGGTCCCGGGTCTCCGTCCGCTTCGCTCCCCAGTCGCCCGGGACACGAAGTGTGCGATGAATCCGTTCCCCGGCCGAGCGCAGGCGAAGCCGGAGCGAGAGCCGGGGTCCGGCGCCGTAGGGTGGGCTCCGCCGCGCGAAGCCCACGTCTTTTCTTTCCTTGCGTGGGCGCGCGCCTTCGGCGCTTCGCCCACCCTACGCTCACGACGCCCACTGAAAATAATTTATGCGTTTCTCTTGCGCGTCGGCCCCTCGGTTTGCTTCCCTCCATGCGTCTTGCTCGCTTGAGGGGCGTCAACCGGTGACGTTCGGAAGATGGAGCGGGATGCGGCGCCTGCGGGCTTGGGCCTCGTCAGCCTGGGCACTCGGGTGGCCTTGGGGTCAACCGTCCGGGCCCACTATGGGGTTCTGCCTTCAATGGCTGGACTGGCGACTGGTGAGCGGAAGCCGAAAGCTTCCGTGCTCAGGGCGGCGAAGAGCCGATCCGCCTCGTCCCAGGAAGCACGGTCCCGAGGCTGAAACAACGCCGCGACGGAGCGCCGGTCGGCGCGGCGTCTCCTCGCCAGGAGACGCAGGGGTTCTGCGAACAGAACCCCTTCTGACTACGGTGCGCCGCCCGGCGCTCCGTCCCCCCTCGTTTGCCAAGAGGGGGACAGCGCAAACCGCCGGAAGCGAAAGCGCCGCGCGGGAATGCCGAAGGCTGTCTGACATTCGAATCCGCATGACGCGCAACGTCCGCGACGCAACATGCGCTAAAGCATTTTCCGGCGAAGTGGGAACCGGTTCGCCGTAGAAAATGCGATAAAACAAATAGTTTCCAGAGCGGTCGCCGATTCCATCGAAGCGGAAACCGCACTAGGGGTGGAACGGCTCGACCGTCACGCGCCGGCCGACGAGAAACGCGTCGGCGACGAGCCGGAAAGGCGCGTCGTCCGCGTCCGATTGCCCGTCCGCCAGCAGCGCCGCGAAGCGCTCGTAGATGCGCTGATATTCGCGCGCGGGCTCATCGGCGACCACCGCGCCGTCGATGGTGAGCCGGCGGCCGCCCTCGGCAAGCGTGAGCCGCGTCCCCCGCTCGGTCTCGATCATGATGTCCCAGACTTGCGTGCCGGTCTGCCGCCAGTCGAATTCGGCGCGAAACTCCTCGCCGGGCCGGCCGGTTGAAAGCTCGAGCGTGGCCGCAATCGGCGCATCGGCGTTTGCCGGGAATTCGAGCGCCGCGCGGCGCACGAAGACCGGCTCCGGCATGATGCGCGTCACGATCGACAAGCCGTTGACGCCGGGGTCGAAGACGCCGAACCCTCCCGCCTCCCAGATCCATGTCTGCCCGGGATGCCAGCGGCGCACGTCCTCCTTCCACGCGACATGCAGCCGCTTCACTGCCTGCCCGGCGAGCGCGCGCTTCGCCTCGTCGACGGCCCGGTTGCATTGCGAGTGCCATGTCGCGAAGAGCGTCTTGCCCGCTTTCTCCGCAAGGCGCTTCAAGTCGACGAGTTCGCTGACCGTGGCGGCCGGCGGCTTTTCGAGGAGGACGTGCTTGCCGGCCTCGAGCGCCTCGCGGGCGATCGCATGGCGCACCTGCGGCGGCGTGCAGATCGCGACCGCGTCGAGTTCGGGCGCGCGCTCCAGCATCTCGCCGTGGCTTTTGAAGGCATGCGGAACGCCCGCGACGGACAGCCCGCGCTGGCTGGAGACGGCCACGAGCGCGAACGCGGGATTGGCCTGGATGACGGGGATGTGCTGATCCTGCGCGATCTTGCCGAGGCCGATGATCCCGATCTTGAACACGCGCATGGCGCCGCCTCCGGCCTTCGCAGAACGCCCCGTCAGGCGAATGGTTGCACGCGCGTGATCCCGAAAAGTGGGGACCGGTTTTCGGATACGATCACGCGAAACCAAAATTCTCAGCCCAACAGCCCCGCGAGCAGATAGAAGACCGCGGCGATCGAGGCCGCCGCCGGGATCGTGATGATCCAGGCGAACACGATGTCGTTCGCCACTTTCCAGCGCACCGCCGACATGCGCCGCGCCGCGCCGACCCCGATGATCGAGCCGGTGATGGTATGCGTCGTCGAGACCGGCACGCCGAAATGCGTCGCGACGAACAGCATGATCGCGCCGCCGGTCTCCGCGCAGAAGCCCTGCACGGGGGTCAGGCGGGTGATGCGCGATCCCATGGTCTTGACGATGCGCCAGCCGCCCATCAGCGTGCCGAGCCCCATGGCGGCGTAACAGGTGAAGATCACCCAATAGGGGATGCTGAACTCGCTCCCGAGAAGTCCTTGCGAGTAGAGCAGCACCGCGATGATGCCGATCGTCTTCTGCGCGTCGTTGCCGCCATGGCCCAGCGAATAGAGCGACGCCGACACAAACTGAAGCAGGCGGAAGACCTGGTCGACGTTGTAGGGCGTCGTGCGGACGAAAAGCCACGACACCGCCAGCGTCAGGAACAGGGCGAGCAGCATGCCGAGCACGGGCGCCAGCACGATTCCGCTTGCCGTCTTGATCACGCCGAACCAGACGACGACCCCGAAGCCCGCTTTCGCGATCCCCGCTCCGAGGAGCCCGCCGATCAGCGCATGCGAGCTGCTGCTGGGAATCCCGAGGATCCAGGTGAGGATGTTCCAGACGATCGCGCCCATCAGCGCCCCGAACACCACCTGCGGATCGACTATGCTGGGCGAAATGATGCCGGTGCCGATCGTGGTCGCGACGTGCAGGCCGAAGACGAACAGCGCGGCGAAATTGAAGAACGCGGCCCACAGGACGGCGTATTGCGGCCGCAACACGCGCGTCGAAACGATCGTGGCAATCGAGTTGGCCGCATCATGCAGTCCGTTGAGAAAATCAAAGAACAGCGCGACGCCGACGAGGGCTGCGAGCAGCGGCAGGGCGAGCGTTGCGCCGTCCATGGCGCTCAGACGTGCTCGATCACGATGCCGTGCAGCTCGTTGGCCACGTCATCGAAACGGTCCACCACCTTTTCCAGGTGGTCGTAGATCTCGCTGCCGATGATGAACGGCATGGCATCGGCCTTCTCGTGCTTCCTGTAGAGTTCCTTGAGGCCGGCATCGTGCAGCTCGTCGGCGCGCCCTTCGATCTGCGTGATCTTCTCGGTGATCGTCGTGAGCCGCCCGACCTCGCGCGAGATCGAGCGCAACAGCGGCAGCGCCTCCTGCACCAAGTGGGCGCATTCGACGATCGCCTCCGCCATCTGCCCCATTTGCGGCTCGAAGGTCCGCACGTCGAACAGCATGATGATCTTGGCCGTCTTCTGCATCTGGTCGATGGCGTTGTCCATCGACGTGATCAGGTCGCGCACGCTGCCGCGGTCGAAGGGCGTGATGAAGGTGCGGCGCACGGCGATGAGGATGTCGCGGGTGACGATGTCGGCGTCGTGCTCCCGATCCATGATCGTCTGATAGTGCGCCGGCACGTCCTCTCCGCCCCGAAGCATGAGTCGGAGCGCTTCGGCGCCGGCGGATACCGCCCGCGAATGTTGGGCGAAAAGATCGAAAAACCGCTGCTCTTTCGGCAACAGCGCCTGAAACCAGCCAAGCATGAAAACAGTCCCCGAACCGGAGGTCGTGTCGAGCCGGGGCTTCTTACTCCTCTCCTGCGGCGCCGGGTACCCTTATCTCGATCAAGCCAACAGAAAGCCCGGCGCTCTTGTTTGCCCGATGGCTACCGGCGGACGCGCGCGGCGCTTGCGCCCCTGCGCGCCTTGACCGATGGTGCGCCGATGACAGGGGAGGAGATGCTGGCTCGATCGCAGGACCCGCCGCTCGCAGGGCGGCACGCGGTGGTCACCGGGGCGTCGCGCGGCATCGGCGCGGCGATCGCCGAGACCCTGGCCCGCCTTGGCGCCGACGTCACCCTGATGAGCCGCAATGAAGCCGCGCTCCGGGACAATGCCGACAAGCTCGCCGCCGTCCACGGCATCCGCGCGCAAGGGATCGCGGCCGATGTCGGCGACCCGCAACATGTCGCCTCGGCCTTCGCGCGCGCGAGCGCGGCTTTCGGGCCCGCGCATATCCTGGTCAACAATGCGGGGATTGCGGAGGCCGCCCCGTTTACGAAAACCGATCCCGCCATGTGGCGGCGGCTGATCGAGATCGATCTGACCGGCCCCTATCTGTGCATCGCGCAGGCGCTGCCGGCGATGCTCGCGGCCATGTCGGGCCGTATCGTCAATGTCGCGTCCACGGCGGGCCTCACCGGATACCCCTACGTCTCCGCTTACTGCGCGGCGAAACACGGACTGATCGGCCTGACGCGCTCGCTCGCGCAGGAAACTGCCAGGAAGGGCGTCACGGTGAATGCGGTTTGTCCCGGCTACACGGACACCGACATCGTCGGCGACGCGCTGGCCAACATCGCCACGAAGACCGGCCGCTCCCGCGACGCCGCCTTGTCGGAGCTTGTGGCGCACAATCCGCAGGGCCGCCTGGTCAAGCCCGAGGAGGTGGCGGAAGCGGTCGGCTGGCTGTGCCTGCCGTCTTCGGCCGCCGTGACGGGACAAAGCATCGTCATCGCGGGCGGTGAACTGATGTGACGCCGCGCCGGGAGCATTGCGAAAACGGGGACCACCGGCGCTCAGTTGCGCAACCCGCCTTCGCTGGTACACTGAGCGAGATATCGGAACATGACGCCGTGGCGTCGAGCCTGAAGGGGGGCTTCGTCGCGGCGGGAAGGCATTTGCAATGGACGACGGAGCAAGGGGGAGCTCCGGCCGCCCCGGCCTGCTCGATCGGGAAACGCGTTCGCGGAACCCGTGGGCTCGGCGGTGGCCGAATCGCCCCTCTCATCATCAAGGCGCAGCCGCCGCTGACCGCCTGGGCGCGACCTATGCGGCGCTCGATCTCGGCACGAACAACTGCCGACTTCTCGTCGCCCGTCCGACCGCCGACAGTTTCCGCGTGATCGATGCGTTCTCGCGCATCATCCGCCTGGGCGAAGGCGTCTCGACGTCCCAGCGTTTGAGCGAAGCGGCGATGAACCGTGCGCTGGCGGCGCTCGCGATCTGCCGCGACAAGATGCGGTTGCGCAACGTCACGCGCGCCCGCCTCATCGCCACGGAAGCATGCCGCGCGGCCGAAAACGGCGGCGAGTTCCTCGTCCGCGTGCAGGAGAAAGTCGGGATCGACCTCGAGGTCGTCGACCGCGAGACCGAGGCGACGCTCGCGGCGACCGGCTGCACGCCGCTGATGGATCCGAAGGTCGGCAATGTCATCCTGTTCGACATCGGCGGCGGCTCGTCCGAACTCGTGCGCCTTGCGCGCAATACGGTCGTGAACGGCGGCGGTCCGCCGTCGCCCGCAATCCGCGGCTGGGCCTCCCTGCCTGTCGGCGTCGTGACGCTTGCCGAACGCCATGGCGGCCGGGACGTCACGCCCGACATCTTCGAGACGATGGTGGAGGAGGTGTCGGAGCATGTCGGCCTCTTTGCCGAGGCGCATGCGGCAGACCTCGATCTCGACGACACGCACCTGCTCGGGACATCGGGCACGGTGACGACGATCGCCGGCGTCTATCTCGGGCTGCCGCGTTACGATCGGCGTCGCGTGGATGGCTGCTGGATGCGCGAGGTCGAGGTCTCGCACGTGATCGAGCGTCTTCTCGGCATGTCCTATGAGCAGCGGGCTGCCAATCCCTGCATCGGGGTGGAACGCGCCGATCTCGTCCTGGCCGGCTGCGCCATTCTGGAAGCGATCCGGCGCTCCTTTCCATGCGCGCGGCTGCGGGTGGCGGACCGCGGTCTGCGCGAAGGCATCCTCGTGCAGCTCATGCGCGAAGACAAAGCCTGGAGCGGTTCGGGAGCGTCCTGATGGCGCGGAACGGACGTCGCGACCTCCGCGTTCGCGTGAAATCGACAAAAGCGCGCACCGTCTCGTCGAAGCGGTGGCTCGAACGCCAGCTCAACGATCCCTATGTGGCCAGCGCCAAACGCGAGGGCTTTCGTTCTCGCGCGGTCTACAAGCTTGCGGAAATCGACGACAAGCATCGCTTTCTGAAAGCGGGCGCGCGGGTGGTCGATCTCGGAGCGGCCCCCGGCGGCTGGAGTCAACTGGCTGCGAAGCGCGTCGGCGCGCCGCAAAAGGGCCGGGTGGTCGCGGTCGACATCCTCGACATGGAGCCGGTGCCGGGCGTTGACGTGCTCCGCCTGGATTTCCTCGGCTCCGATGCTCGGGAGAAAATCAAAGCCGCACTGGGCGGCCCGGCGGACGTCGTGCTGTCCGACATGGCGGCCAACACGACAGGTCACAGGAAAACCGATCACCTGCGCACGATGGCGCTCGCCGAAGCGGCGGCGGATTTCGCCGGTGACGTGCTCGCGCCCGGCGGCGCCTTCCTGGCGAAGGTGTTGCAGGGCGGCACCGAGGCCTCGCTTCTGACCCGGCTCAAGCGCGACTTTGCAGCGGTTCGCCATGTGAAGCCGACCGCGAGCCGCGCGGAGTCATCGGAGCTGTATCTTCTTGCGACCGGGTTCCGCGCCTCGCCCGGCTGAAGCCGTTGCGCCGCGGCCGAAGAGCCCTACATCAGTGCCCTGATCAGGAGCACGCCGATGGTCTACATCCTTGCCGCACTCTTGCCGCCGCTGGGATTGCTGGTGAACGGGCAGCCGTTTTCGGCGCTCTTGAACCTTCTGATCATTGTTCCATGCGTCGTGCTCGGGTTGATTTTTCCGGTGCTTTTCCTGGCGCCGTCGGTCCACGCGATTATTGCCGTCTACATGAAACGCGAAGATCGCAAGCACCGCGAAGTCGTGGAAGCGATCAAGCGGCACGGCCCGCCGTCAGCCAACAGGCCTTAAAGCCCGGCTCCCAGCCGCCGAAGCGAATCTGATGCCGGCTTGTAAGCCGGATCGATCTCGACCGCTTTCCGGAAATCGGCGATCGCCTTGTCTCGCTCGCCGAGCCTCTCGTAGATTCGCGCCCGCCGGTCATAGGCCAGCACATAGCGGGGATCGATCTCGATGGCCCGGCTGGCGTCGGCGATTCCCTCGGCGCCCCGCCCCGCGAGATGATGCGCCCAGGCACGGTTGAAATAGGCGAGGGCGTTATCCGGGCGCAGCGATATCGCCTTCGCATAGTCTTCGATCGCGGTGTCGAGGTCGCCGGTCGCCCGCCTGAGATTCCCCCGGTTGTTGTAGGCCGCCGCGAAGGAGGGATCGATTCTGATCGCCTCGTCGAAATCGGCGAGCGCCTGTCCGCGTTCGCCCCGGTCGTCGAGGATGACGCCGCGGTTCGACAAGGCGGCGGCATATTGGGGGTTCAGCCGGATGGCTTCGCTATAGTCCGCAAGCGCGCCTTCATCGTCGCCCCGTTTCCGCCGCGCCAGTCCCCGGTTGTAGAAAGCCATCGCATAGCTGGGATTGAGCCGGATGGCTTCGTCATAGTCGGCGATGGCGCGGTCGCGGTCGTTCTTCTCATCGCGCGCATTGCCTCGATTGTTGAAGGCCACGGCGTAGCCGGGGTCCAGCCGGATTGCCTCACTGAAATCAGCAATGGCGGCTTCGAATTCCCGTCCGTCGTAACGAGCAAGGCCGCGCTCGTTGAAATAGCTGGCTTGCTGCCCGTCCAGCCGGATCGCCTCGTCGAAGTCGGCAATCGCGCGCGCATTGTCTCCCTTGCGCCGGAAGCTGATCCCTCGATTGAAGTAGGCGATGGCGTAATTCGGGTCGAGCAGGATGGCGCGGCTATAATCGTTTATGGCGCGCTCGCGCTCGCCTTTTTCTTCCCAAATATTGCCGCGGTTGTTGTAAGCGCGCGTGTAATTCGGATCGGTCTTGATCGCTTCATTGTAATCGGCGAGCGCGCGCTCGAAATCCTTCTTGTCGTACCAGCACAGTCCGCGCCCGTTATACGCCGCCGCCTGCCGCGGGTTGATCCGGAGCGCCTCGGTGAAGTCGGCGATGGCGCGGTTGAGATCGCCCTTGCGGCGGAAGCTCACGCCGCGATTGAAATAGGCAAGCGCATAGCGCGGATCGATGCGGAGCGCTTCCGAATAATCGAGGATCGCGAAATCGGGATTGCCTTTTCCCTCCCACGCAATTCCGCGACTCACAAGGAAGCGGGCGTTGTTCCCTTCGGCGCGGATGGCCTGATCGTAGCTCTCGATGGCACGATCGAAATCGCGTTTGTCATAAAGGATGTCGGCTCGGTTGGCGTGTCCTTGCGCTTGCGCGGGGTCGAGCCGGATGGCTTCGTCGAAGTCGGCAAGCGCGGCATCGAGATCGCCCTTGGCGCGATGCGAAACGCCGCGATTGCTGTGGATGATGGACAGGTTTTTTGCGCTGTAGCGGCCGGACGCGATCAGCGCGCTGCACGTCTCGACCTGCCGGGCGGCGCTCGCGCGCGTCTCCCCCGTGCAGATCTTTTCTTGCTCGAGCATCTGAAGGTCGGTCTGTCCGGCGGCCTCCGTGGCCAGCCAGGCAGCGAGGAGGAAGCCGACGCAAGGTCGAATGGGGCGCATCAGCTTCCACAAGAACATCGCGCAACACTCCGAATCCCATTGATCACGCTAACAAAAACTCCGCTCTCCTGTAAGCGTCACAAACGGCTTTGAAACAGCTTTGTGGCGTGATAACCACCCTCGCCAACTCCGCTACAGGGGACCCGAGTCGAGCGCCAGCCTGTCGAGGCCGGGCTGTGCGGCTTTTCATCCCTGGCGGTTTCGACAGAGAGAAGGAGTTGGCTATGGCCCCGAACAGCCCCCCGCGCGAAGCGCTGACCTTCGACGATGTGCTGTTGCAGCCGGGCCTCTCGGACGTCTTGCCGTCGGAAGCCGACATCCGCACGCATCTGACGCGCGGCATCGCGCTGAACATTCCGATCATCGCCTCGGCCATGGATACCGTGACCGAATTCAAGATGGCGATCGCCATGGCGCAAGCCGGCGGTATCGGCGTGATTCACCGCAATTTGGAGCCGGAAGAGCAGGCGGCGCAAGTTCGCCAGGTGAAGAAATTCGAGTCCGGCATGGTGGTGAATCCGCTCACCATCTTTCCCGATGAGACGCTCGCTGACGCGTTGAGCCTGATGAAGGAGAACAGCATTTCCGGTATCCCGGTGGTTGAGCGTGGGACCGGCAAGCTCGTTGGCATTCTCACCAATCGCGATGTGCGCTTCGCCACAGATCCGGGGCAGCGGGTCTCGGAATTGATGACGAAAGACCGGCTCGTCACCGTGCACGAAGGGGTGGCGCAAGATGAGGCGAAGCGCCTCCTTCACCAGCATCGAATCGAGAAGCTTCTCGTCGTCGACAACAAGTACCGCTGCGTCGGACTCATCACCGTGAAAGATATCGAAAAAGCGGTCGCCAATCCGAACGCGTCGAAGGACGATCAGGGCCGGTTGCGCGTTGCGGCGGCAACGACTGTGGGAGACCAGGGGTTTGAGCGCACCGAGCGTTTGATCGCGGCCGGCGTGGACGTCGTCGTCGTCGACACGGCGCACGGCCATTCCAAGCGCGTGTTGGCGGCCGTGGATCGCATCAAGCGCCTGTCGAATGCGGTTCAGGTGGTGGCGGGCAACATTGCGACCGCCGAAGCAGCGAAGGCGCTCATCGACTCCGGGGCGGACGCCATCAAAGTGGGCATCGGTCCCGGCTCCATTTGCACGACGCGCGTCGTGGCCGGAGTCGGCGTCCCGCAACTCACCGCCATCATGGATGCGGTGGACGAAGCCCGCAGGACAGACACCCCGGTGATAGCCGACGGCGGCATAAAATATTCGGGCGATCTTGCGAAAGCGCTGGCGGCCGGGGCGAAATGCGCCATGATCGGCTCGCTGCTCGCCGGCACGGATGAAACGCCGGGCGAGGTGTTTCTTTATCAAGGCCGTTCCTACAAGGCCTATCGGGGCATGGGTTCGGTCGGAGCGATGGCCCGCGGCTCGGCCGACCGCTATTTCCAGCAGGACATCAGTCCCCTCAAGCTCGTTCCGGAAGGCGTGGAGGGACAGGTGCCGTACAAGGGGCCGGTCTCGACCGTGCTGCACCAGCTCGCCGGGGGTCTGCGCGCCGCGATGGGCTATGTCGGCGCGAGCACGCTCGGCGAGTTTCACCAGAAAGCTCGCTTCGTTCGGATTTCGGGCGCCGGACTCCAGGAAAGCCACGTGCACGACGTGACGATCACGCGGGAAAGCCCGAATTACCCCGGGCGCGGATAAGAGCGCAGGATTTCGCGTTCTCAAGCCTCGATGGGAGGGATGACAGCCATGGCGTCTGCCACGAAACGGATTGTTCTGGCTTCTAGACCGGTCGGCGAACCGAAGCCGTCCGACTTTCGCCTCGAGGAGACGCCAATCCCGCAGCCCGGCCCGGGCCAGGTGCTGCTGCAGACTTTGTGGCTGTCTCTGGACCCTTACATGCGCGGGCGCATGAGCGATGCGCCGTCTTATGCCAAGCCGGTGGGCATCGGCGAGGTGATGGAGGGCGGCACCGTGTGCCGCGTTGTTGCCTCGCAGAACGGGCAATTTGCGCCCGAAGACGTGGTTCTCGCTCACACCGGCTGGCAAACCCACGCGCTGTCCGACGGCAAGATGCTGCGCAAGCTCGATCCGCAGCTCCGGCCTCTCTCTTACGCTCTCGGCATTCTCGGCATGCCGGGCATGACCGCCTATGCGGGCCTGCTCGAAATCGGCAAGCCGAAACCGGGCGAAACCGTGGTCGTTGCCGCCGCCTCCGGCGCGGTCGGCTCGCTCGTCGGGCAGATTGCGAAGATCAAAGGCGCACGGGTTGTCGGCGTCGCCGGCGGTGCCGACAAGTGCCGTCATGTCAAGGAGACGCTCGGCTTCGACGAGTGCCTTGACCATCGGGCGCCGGACCTGGAAGGCCGTCTGCGCGCGGCATGCCCGAAAGGCGTCGACATCTATTTCGAGAACGTCGGCGGCGCTGTCTTCGAAGCGGTGTTTCCGCAGCTCAACATGTTCGCACGCGTGCCCATCTGTGGGCTGATCGCGCACTACAACGCGACCGAATTGCCGGCCGGCCCCAATCGCGTGCCGCAGCTCATGCGCGCGGTTCTCACCAAACGCCTAACGGTTCGCGGCTTCATCGTCTGGGACTTTGCGCATCTGCTGGACGACTTCCTGCGCGATGTCTCCGAATGGCTCAAGCAAGGCCGGCTCAAATACCGCGAAGATGTCGTCGAGGGACTCGACCAGGCGCCGCGCGCTCTCATCGGGCTCCTGCGGGGTGAGAATTTCGGCAAGGTCGTGGTGCGGGTCGCACCGGAGGCGCTATGAGCCTGCTTGCGCTGGGCCTGGTCCTTTGGCCAAACGAAAGGGGGCTTAGATGATGTTCCAACCCATGCTTGCCGCCGTGTTTGTCCAGGTGGCGCTCACATTCGTATTGCTGTTCTGGATGGGCAACGCGCGGGTATCCTCGATCCGCCGCGGCGAAGTGAAAATCCGCGACATCGCCCTCGGGCAGCAGGCCTGGAGGGAACGCGAGACGCAGATCGCCAACGCCTTCCACAATCAGCTTCAACTGCCTATTCTGTTCTATGCGCTGGTTCCGCTTCTGCTCTTGACGCGCCAGGCCGACCTGTTGCTCGTCGTCCTGGCTTGGGTCTTCGTCGCGACGCGCGTCGTGCACGCGGCGATCCACGTCACCACGAATCACGTTCCGCGGCGCTTCTATGTCTTCCTGGCGGGCGCCGTTGTCCTGCTTGTGATGTGGATCGTCCTCGCGGTGCGCGCGCTGTCAGCCTGAGCCGATGACCCCGGCCGCGCGGCTGTCGGCCGCCATCAAGGTTCTTGCCGACATCGAGGCGCGCCGGCGTCCGGCAGCGGACGCGCTGAAGGATTGGGGGCTGGCGCATCGCTTTGCCGGTTCGGGTGATCGCGCCGCCATCGCCGGTCTCGTCTATGACGCGCTCCGCCGCAAGGCGTCCGCGGCCTGGATCATGGGAGCCGAGACGCCGCGCGCGATCCTGCTCGGCATGCTCAGGCGCGAGCGCAATCTCGATGTCGACGCGATCTCGCGATTGGCCGACGGCTCGCGCTTTGCGCCCGAGGCCTTGAACGAGCACGAACGCGCCAGGCTGCAAGCACCAAATCTGGCCGATGCCCCGCCTCATGTTCTCGGAGATTATCCAGAATGGCTCGACGGGCCGCTTGCCGCCGTCTTCGGAGAGGAGCGCGCCGAGGAGGGGGCGGCGCTCGCGTCACGCGCACCGCTCGATTTGCGTGTGAACACCCTGAAGGCCTCACGCGACGAAGCCCTTCGCATGCTCTCGCATCTGCATCCCGAGCCGACGCGCTGGTCGCCCGATGGGCTGCGCATCCGTGTTGCGCCGGACGCGAAAAGCCCCGCTGTTCACGCCGAGCCCGCATTTCTCAGAGGGCTGGTTGAAATCCAAGACGAGGGCTCGCAGCTTGCGGCGCTCTTGACCGGCGTGAAGTCCGGCGAGCAGATCGTCGATCTCTGTGCCGGGGCCGGCGGCAAAACGCTTGCGATCGCGACTGCGATGGACAACCACGGCCAGATTTACGCGACTGACCCCGACAAGCGCCGTCTCGCGCCCATTCACGCACGCCTCGAGCGCGCCGGCGTCCGCAACGTGCAAGTGCGCACGCCGAAGGGCGAGGCTGATGTTCTGTCTGATCTTGCCGGCCGCGCCGACCTCGTGCTCATCGACGCGCCCTGCACCGGCACTGGGACCTGGCGGCGCAATCCCGACGCCAAGTGGCGCGTGCGGCCCGGCGCGCTGGAGCAGCGCATCAAGGAACAGCAGTCGGTTCTCGAGCGCGCGGCCTCCTTGGTGAAGCCGGGCGGGCGGATCGCTTATGTCACATGCTCCGTGATCGATGCCGAGAATGGCGCGCAAGTCCGCGGCGTCGTTTCGAAACATCCGGATTTCTCGGTCACGCCGCCGCGCGAGCTGACTCGCGTGCTGGGCGAGCGAGCCTTGTTGTTCAACCGCGCGATCCTGATGACCGGCGAAGGTCTCCTGATGACACCGCGCCGGACCGATACCGACGGCTTCTATGTCAGCCAACTTGTTCGACGCACATGACCTCGGCTCGTCTGTCACCCGTCCCCTGCACGCCACTCGGCCACCGTCGCCGGGTCGGCCTCAACCTCCCCACGCGTCCGTATGCGCCGCTTCGCGCAGGTGCTGCAGAAATTCGCCGCGCGGAATGACACGAAAGCCCATGCCGAGACAGGTCGGCGTCATCGCCTCCAGAGTCTCGATCGGTGCTTCGCGGAACGCGCGCTGTCGCAGCACGGGAGAGGGCGTATCCTTGGCGCAGGCTTCAACGCTCACGGGAGGGCTCCGGCTGTTCGTATCTCGGGGGACCCGTTCGATAGGCCCCTGGCTAATGCCTTGTTACGCGCCCCCGGGAGAGGCAATTCCTCTTTGCTTTCTTAGGCTTCGGTTAACGGCCCCGAGACGATCTCCACAGCCGGAAGGGAATGGGTCGGGATTGCCGCTTCCGTGGTTGCGGCTCGGCGTTCAATTCGTTAACTGCCGCCCATGGCAGTCCATGACAAAGTCCTCATCGTCGATTTTGGATCCCAGGTGACGCAGCTCATCGCGCGGCGTGTGCGCGAAGAGGGGGTCTATTCCGAAATCGTTCCTTTCAGCAAAGCCGCCGAGGCTTTCGCGGCGATGAAGCCGAAGGGCGTGATCTTTTCCGGGGGGCCGGCTTCGGTGCTCGACCGCGGGGCGCCGCTCCCGCCGCCCGAACTCTACAGGGCCGGAATTCCGATTCTTGGTATCTGCTATGGCGAGCAGGCCATGGCGCAGCAACTCGGCGGTGAGGTCGAGGGCGGACATCATCGCGAGTTCGGCCGCGCCGAGGTGACGGTCACGGAGGACTCCGCGCTCACCGAAGGCGTCTGGCGGGTGGGCGAGAGCTATCCGGTCTGGATGAGCCACGGCGACCGCGTCACCAAGCTGCCACCCGGTTTCCGCATCGTCGGCACCTCCGACAATGCGCCGATCGCGCTGATCGCAGACGACAAGCGCAAGTTCTATGCAACGCAATTCCACCTCGAAGTCGTCCACACGCCGCACGGCGCGGCGCTGATCCGCAACTTCGTGCGCCGCATCTGCGGCTGCCAGGGCGATTGGACCATGCGCGCCTTCAAGGAGGAGGCGATCGAGAAGATCCGCGCGCAGGTCGGACGCAGGCGCGTGATCTGCGGGCTCTCCGGCGGCGTCGATTCCGCGGTGGCCGCGGTGCTAATCCACGAAGCCATCGGCGATCAGCTCACCTGCGTCTTCGTCGACACCGGGCTGATGCGCCTCGGCGAGCCGGAAAAGGTCGTGGCCCTCTTTCGCGGCAGCTACAACATTCCGCTCGTGCATGTGCAGGCGCAGAAGAAATTCTTGGGCGCTCTCGCGAAAACCAGCGATCCGGAGGAGAAGCGCAAGACCATCGGCAAGCTCTTCATCGACGTCTTCGAAGAGGAGGCGAAACGGATCGGCGGCGCGGATTTTCTCGCGCAAGGCACGCTCTATCCCGACGTGATCGAAAGCGTCTCGTTTACCGGCGGCCCGTCGGTCACCATCAAGTCGCACCACAATGTCGGCGGGCTGCCTGAGCGCATGAACATGAAACTCGTCGAGCCCTTGCGCGAATTGTTCAAGGACGAGGTGCGCGCGCTCGGCCGCGAACTGGGCTTGCCGGAAGTGTTCGTCGGCCGCCATCCGTTTCCCGGGCCGGGCCTTGCGATCCGCTGCCCCGGCGAGATCACGCCGGAGAAGCTGGACATCCTGCGGCTCGCCGACGAGATCTACATCGAGGAAATCCGCCGCGCCGGCCTCTATGACGATATCTGGCAGGCGTTCGCGGTGATCCTGCCGGTCAAGACCGTCGGCGTCATGGGGGATGCGCGCACCTACGACTACGTCGTGGGGCTGCGCGCCGTCACATCGACGGACGGCATGACGGCCGATTTCTATCCCTTCGAGATGAGCTTCATCGGCCATGTCGCGACCCGCATCATCAACGAGGTGAAAGGGGTCAACCGCGTCGTCTACGACGTGACCTCGAAGCCGCCGGGCACGATCGAGTGGGAGTGATGGGCAATAGTCTCTTGAAGATTATTTTTGTAATTCAATGACTTATCCACACTGCGGGTGATCGGCAATACATCGTCAGTCTCCGCCCTCCAGTTTCAGAACTGATTGAACGAAAGAGAATTAGTGAGGCGTCGAGTATTTTGACCCTTCGATAGCCGGATAGATTGACGGTATTTCTGACGGTCTTTTTGAAGTGCATATTGACCGAAACCCAAAGACCGTCAGATAGAGCGCATAGCGCTGACGGTCTTTTCCGTAGAGCGGATTCGTTCTGGAAATGCGTTGGAAGGGGTAGTTTGTAGCCTCTACGGCACGCTTTACACGACTAAAAGGATGACCGCCAGGACCGTTTCCGGTGAAGAAGTAGTTGACAAATAAGCGTTAGAATGGCTATTATTTGCCCATTCTGACGCATAACTATAGACATCCATGCCGCCTCGCCAGCACAAAGCCGCCAGCTTCCTGTCGGCTCATCCTGTTTTCACCCGGGCTGAGTTCGCGGCGGCTTTCGGCCATCCGGCGGGCGCGGCCAATGTTACGAGCCTGCTCCGGCATCATCTGCGCGCCGGCAACATCAAGCGGGTTAGTCGCGAGGTGTTCGCCGCCGTACCGGCCCATCTGGGGCCGGACCGGATGGTAATCGACCGCTTCGTTGCGGCGAGCAAGCTGCGCACCGATGGCGTCCTCGGGTTTCACTCCGCGCTTGAGCTACATGGCATAGCCTATTCCGAGTTCAACGAGGTCCAGCTCATCAGCGCGGGACGGACCGAACGCGTGGACCTGCCCTTCGGGGCTTGCCGCTTCGTCACTCCGCCCAAGGCCTTGGCGGCGGCCGACAAGGCCGACTACCTGACCACGATCATAGATCGGCAAGGCGTGGCGGTTCGTGTGACCGCAGTCGAACGCACGATCGTCGATGTCCTGCACCGGCCGGAACTCGCCGTCGGCGTCGAGGAAGTCCTGAAGTCGCTGGATCTGGTGCGCTATCTCGACCCGGCGAAGGTCGCCGACTATGTTGAACTACTGGACAACCGATCGCTCGCCTCGGTTTCAGGTTGGTGGCTCGAGAAGCGGCGCGGCGCGCTCGGCGTCACCGACGATGTCCTGGCGCGTCTGCGGGCCCGGCTTCCGCGATCGAAGCACTACGCGCTGGGCGCTGAACCAGGTCATGCCGTATTCATCAAGCCGTGGCGTGTGCTTCTCCCGGCGGAGGCGGTCGATGCCGCCTTTGAAGGCGTGTGATGGTCGCATCGCGAGAAACACTTCAGGACATCGCGGCCGAGCGGCAGCTTCAGCCTGCGACGCTGGAGCGGGCGATCCGGCTGATCGACATTCTTGATGCTTTCGGCGCCGACACGCTGATCGGGCCACGGATCGCCTTGAAGGGCGGCACGGCGCTCAACGTCTTCCATGCCGATCTGGACCGCCTCTCGGTCGATATCGACGTTAACTATGTCGGCGCGGTCGAGAAGGAGAAGATGGACGCCGATCGGCCGGGACTGGAGGACCGGATCGAGCGGCTGATGGAATCGAAAGGTTACACCGCGCGACGCGAGCCGTCCGAACATGCCGGAGGCAAATGGATCTACCGCTATGCCTCCGCGCTCGGTGGGGCGGGGACCATCGAGATCGACATCAATTATCTCTATCGCGGCCCCCTTTACGGTGTGGATCGCATGCCGTCGGCGGTCATCGGATCTTACCAAGCCACGAATGTGCCGGTTCTCGACCTCCATGAGATCGTCGCCGGCAAGATGGTCGCGCTGGTCACGCGGCGCACCGCGCGCGATCTGTTCGATACGCATCGGATCATCGCCATGCGTGGTCTCGACTGGGCAAAGATCAAGGCAGCGACCTTGATGATCGGCGCGAGCACCAAAAGCTTCGACTGGCGCACGGCCTCGCCGGACGCGATAGGATGCGACATCGGCGACATCACCGGTAAGCTGACCATGTGCCTGCATGATCGGTATTTCGACGCTTTTGGCGGCCCAGCGGCCTGGATCGAGAGGGTCACGGTCGAATGCCGCGAAAGGCTCGCGCCGCTGTTTCAGTTTACAGCAGGCGAGAAGGCGTTTCTGGATGCCGTGCTGGACCGGGGCGAGATCGATGCATCCTCTCTGGGCATTCCTGAACCCGTGCGTGCGGCGATAGAAACCTGTCCGGCGTTACGATGGAAGGCGCAGAACGTCAAGGCTTGGAAATCCGGTGACAAGTCGTTGGCGCCCCGCACCAGACGAGGGCGACGATCACCTGAAGAGCCTACTCCATGAAGACCTGGCTGAGCGGAGATTAACGTGTCGAAACGACCGGCGCTGAGCGGTGGCGCCGAGATTGCGCACGAATTTGAGGTCGAGATCGAGCGGATTCGAGCCCGTTTAGCCGCCAATGAGGCGGAGCGGAAAGAGCTCGAGGCCGTGCTGAGGGATCTCTTGAGCCGGTGCTCGGCGGCGGCTGCAAATTATTCATCACCCGCTATTGCAGACGCGCCGGGGGTCAGGGCCGCGTCATCCACCACGGAAAAGATCGCGTTGTTTCGGCGCCTATTCGCAGGCCGCGCTGACGTATTCCCTGTCAGGTGGGAAAACCGGAAGACCGCCAAATCCGGCTATGCGCCCGCGTGTGCCAACGAATGGGTTAAGGGGATATGCGGCAAGCCCCAGGTCAAATGCGGGGAATGCCCCCATCAAGCCTTCATCCCGGTCACCGACGACATCATCGAAAAGCATCTGCGTGGCGGCGAGGGCGCACACTCTGGCGGCGATTTCGTGGCGGGTGTTTATCCGCTGCTTCCTGACGAGACCTGCTGGTTTCTGGCCGCAGATTTCGATGAGGAGAGCTGGGCAGCTGACGCCTTGGCCGTGCTGGAGACTTGCCAGGCCAAGGGCGTGCCCGCGGCCCTTGAGCGGTCTTGATCCGGCAACGGCGGTCATGTGTGGATTTTCTTCTCCGAGCCGGTTTCGGCCCGCACCGCTCGGCAGCTTGGCGCGGCGATGCTGACGGAGACGATGGAACGTCGCCCCGAAATAGGTTTCGCGTCATACGATCGCTTTTTTCCGAGCCAGGACACCAGGCCGGTCGGCGGGTTCGGCAATCTGATCGCCTTGCCTTTGCAGCGCCGGGCGCGCGAGCTTGGAAACAGTGTCTTCATCGACCAAGACCTTCGTCCATACGACGACCAATGGGCGTTTCTGGCCGCGACGCCACGGCTATCGGCCGAGGCCGCCGCCGAAATCGTCGATGATGCGGAGACGCGAGGTCGTATTCTGGGCGTCCGCATGCCGGTCGAAGATGAAGATGCGGACGAGCCGTGGCGCATGACGCCGTCTCGGCGCCCCAAGGCGGGCCCAGTCGGCAGTCCCCTATCGGGCAAGATCACCATCGTGGTCGCCGACCAACTCTATATCGACCGGATCGAGTTGCCGCCGGCGCTGACGGCGCGGCTCATACGCCTGGCGGCCTTCCAAAACCCAGAGTTCTATCGTGCGCAGTCCATGCGTTTCCCCACCTTCGGCAAGCCCCGGATCATCTCTTGCGCGGAACTGCACGCGCGTCATGTGGCATTGCCGCGAGGGTGCCTCGATGAAGCTGTTGAGCTGATCCGAAGCGAGGGCGCTGAGGTTGAGCTGAATGATCTGAGGGTGATCGGCGATCCACTTGCGAGCCGCGTACGGTTCCAGGGGACGCTGCACGAGCCACAGGTCAAGGCGTTCGAGGCCCTTCTTTCGCATGACCATGGCGTGCTCGCGGCGACGACCGCCTTCGGCAAGACGGCTGTGGCCGCGGCCCTTATTGCGCAACGCGGACGCAATGCGCTCGTTCTTGTCCATCGCCGCGAGTTGCTCACCCAGTGGGTGGAGCGGCTAAGGACATTCCTCGATATCGATCCGAAGGACATCGGCGTCATTGGCGGCGGACGCCGCAAGCCGACTAACGTCATTGATGTCGCGCTGATCCAGAGCCTAGTGCGCCGAGGCGAAGTATCCGACCTGGTAGCGGACTACGGTTATCTGATCGTCGACGAGTGCCACCATCTTTCGGCGGCGAGTTTCGAGCTCGTAGCGAGGCGGGCAAAGGCGCGCTATGTCCTCGGGCTTTCCGCGACCGTGGCCCGCAAAGATGGTCACCATCCGATCATCTTCATGCAATGCGGCCCCGTTCGGCATCGCGTTGATGCGCGCGCCCAGGCCGCCGGGCGGGGGATCGTTCATCGCGCCAAGCATCGGTTGACGGAGTTTCAGTTGCCGCCGCCTTTGGCTGCCTCGGATCGCCCTTCCATGCCGGCGGTCTACGCGGCAATCGCCCAGGATGAGCCGCGCAACAACCTGATCTTCGACGACGTGCTGAAGGCTCTCGAAGCAAAGCGGTCGCCTGTCGTCCTGACGGAGCGCAGGGACCATCTCGAATACCTCCAAAAGCGCTTTTCGCGCTTCGTGCGCAATCTCGTTGTTCTTCGGGGCGGGATGTCAGCCGGCGAACGCAAGGCGGCTGATGCAGTCCTCCGAGTGGCCGATGACCATGAACGGCTTATCCTTGCTACGGGGCGCTATATTGGAGAGGGCTTCGACGATCAAAGGCTCGATACGCTATTCCTGACGATGCCCATCTCCTGGAAGGGCACGCTGGCCCAATATGTTGGCCGGCTGCACCGCCAGCATAACGGGAAGACCGAGGTTCTCGTCGTCGACTATGTTGATGAGATGGTCCCAGTGCTGGCGCGCATGGCAGCAAAGCGGCGAACGGGATATCGGGCGCTCGGCTACATAATTGAGTAGTCCGTCTCTGCAACAGAACCAGTTGGACGATTGTGAAAGCTGTAATGTGCCGATCATCAATCTCGCGGACACTGGTCACCCGGCGTTGCTTGAAATATGGAAGTGGCGTCGACGCAGGGGAATAGGCAATGAAATGCCGGATTAATCTCTTGCGAGAAACCTTTGCTGAACGGAATGCACTTCGATGAAATCCAAGCGTCGACGCCTGAGTTCCGCGACCAAGCCGAACAAGGAACAGAAGCTCTCGCGCACCCATGCGCCCGCCGATCTTTCGCCGTTGGACTGGCAACGCGGCTTGCGTCGCCAGTTCGGCCGCGAGCAGGACTTCGGGCTTGAAAATCTGACCGGCGAGCCGATTTTCTCCGAGTTTCGGGTCAGCAACCCTGTTTCGAAGTCCAGCTATCGCGTGGCGATCCGAGGCCTGGGGCCAGGTGGCAATTTCTGTTCGTGCCCGGATTATGCCACTAGCGAGTTGGGAACCTGTAAGCACATCGAATTCACGCTCGCACGGCTGGAGAAAAAGCGCGGCGCGAAGACGGCGTTTGCGCGCGGCTACCAGCCCGCATTTTCCGAGCTGTACTTGCGCAATGACGGCAAACGCAGCGTGCACTTTCGCGCCGGAACGGATTGCCCGCCGGCGGTGCGCGAGGCCGCCGCCGCTTTGTTCGACGCCGAGCACAACGGGATTCTGCCCGACGAGCGCCTGGGCGAGCTGGAGCATTTCATGGCCGTGACGTCGAAGTCCGGTCATGAGTTGCGGGCCTATGACGACGCGCTGGATTTCATCGCAGGACGGCGGGATGCGGACCGGCGGTCGGCAAAGCTCGCACAATTGTTTCCCCGCGGCGCGGCCGATCCCAAGCTCCTGGGGCTTCTGAAGACGCCGATCTATCCCTATCAGGCGGAGGGCGCGCTGTTCGCGGTACGAGCCGGCCGGGCGCTGATCGGCGACGATATGGGTCTGGGCAAGACCATACAGGCAATCGCCGCGACGGAAATACTAGCACGGCATTTCGGCGTCTCGAAAGTGCTGGTGATCTGCCCGACCTCGCTCAAATACCAGTGGCAAAGCGAGATTATGCGTTTCTCGGGGCGACAGGGCGAACATGCGGCGCGTGTCATCAACGGCGGTCGGGCGCAGCGGCAGAAGGACTTCGCCCTGGACGATTTCTGCAAGATCACAAACTACGAGAAGCTCAAGCCGGATATCGACCTGATCGCCGCCTGGGCGCCCGACCTGGTGATCGTTGACGAGGCACAACGGGTGAAAAACTGGAACACCATTGCGGCGCGCGCCTTGAAGCGCGTCGATAGCCCATACGCGATCGTGCTGACCGGGACGCCCTTGGAAAACAAGCTGGAAGAACTGATCTCCATTGTCCAGTTTGTCGATCAGCATCGGCTGGGGCCGACCTGGAAGCTGCTGCACGAGCATCAGGTCAAGGACGAAGCCGGGCGCGTCACCGGCTATACTGGGCTGGACAAGATCGGTCAAACGCTGGCGCCGGTCATGATCCGCCGGCGCAAGTCCGAGGTCCTGCGGCAACTGCCCAGCCGGACCGACCAGAACCTGCTGGTGCCGATGACCGAGATGCAAATGCTTTATCACCAGGAAAACGCCGACGTGGTGGCGAAAATCGTCCAGCGCTGGCGCAAGACCAGATTCTTGTCCGACAAGGACCAGCGGCGGCTGACCTGCGCTCTGCAGAACATGCGCATGTCGTGCAATAGCACCTATCTGCTGGACCAAGACACCGACCATGGCGTCAAAGCTGACGAATTGGCGGCCTTGTTCGACGAGTTGTTCGTCGAGCCTACGGCCAAGGCAGTGGTGTTTTCCCAATGGACGCGGACCCACGACATCGTCATTCGTCGCCTCGACGCGCGTGATCTGGGCTACGTCAGCTTCCACGGCGGCGTGCCATCGGAAAAACGGTCGGCACTGGTTGAGCGGTTTCGTGACGACCCCACCTGCCGTGTGTTCCTGTCCACCGATGCGGGCGGCACGGGCCTCAATCTGCAGCATGCATCGACCCTGGTGAACATGGACTTGCCGTGGAACCCGGCAATCCTCGAACAGCGCATCGCGCGCATCCATCGCTTGGGTCAGAAACGGCCGGCGCGCGTCATTAATTTCGTCTCAAAAGGCACGATCGAGGAGGGTATGCTTTCGGTGCTGGCGTTCAAACGCTCTCTGTTAGCGGGAATTCTCGATGGCGGCAGCGGCGAGATTTCGCTCGGAGGGTCGCGGCTCAACCGTTTCATGAAGGATGTGGAAAACGTCACCGGGCGTATGGGTGAAGGCGAGGCCGTAACGCCGGCTGAGGAAGTGCGGAATATCGTCACTGCCGATGACGCTGGATCTGGGGAAGATGTAAATGCGGATGTGAACATCGGCGCCGGCGAGATGGCGATCGCGCGGACTGATGGGGCCGGAGCACGGCCGCGCGATACAGGTCCCGATCCGTGGCAAGCTTTGGCGCAGGTCGGTGCGCAGTTTATCGCCGCTCTGGCGGCGGCCAACGATCCTAACGCTCCGGCGCATCCATGGATTGAGCGCGATCCAAGCACCGGCGCGCAAAACCTCAAAATGCCGTTGCCGCCGCCGGAAACCGCGCGGCAACTTGCCAATGCGCTGTTGGCGTTCGCGGACAGCCTGCGGGGCAGATAGTATGATGGGTTGCGGTGGCTGAACGCATGATTGCTTCCGTCGCGGGCAAATGAGTTGGATAGGGCCTGTGCTGAGTTCTGGGTCCAGGTCGTTGCCGTCGAGCCTGACGGTTTTTCTCATCAAGTCGATGATGCCATTTTCGCTGGAGATTTCGAAAAATCGTCCAATCGATGCCGATAGTGGTCGAAACCGAGTAGATTCGGAATCGCGGGAATTCCCCTTTAGAATCAAGAGCAAAAATTTCTGACGGATTGGGTGACGGAATCCGGCGGTCAACCGAAGAAATTGCTGCATAGAAATCAGCGCGTTATGATCCATCAAAATGTATGATCCATCAAAATGATCGAGTGGGAGTGACGGATATCGCGTCAGCGTCCAGGTCGCCTGAAATTCTTGCGCGCGCGCTCAACTGTGGCTCTGGTCACGCAGTCCTCAACATGGTCGTTGATCAGCCCCATTGCTTGCATGAACGCATACACAGTGGTCGGGCCGACAAATGCCCAGCCTTGCTTTTTGAGGTCCTTCGACAGGGCAATCGATTCCGCGGAAGTTGATGCGACCTGTGGCTTGGCAAGCCGCTCCGCGTCAGGCTCGTAGCGCCAGATGAAGGCTGCCAGCGAGCCTTCCTGCTTGACGAGTTCCCGAGCCCGTCGGGCATTGTTGATGACCGCTTCGATCTTTCCGCGGTGGCGGACGATGCCGTCATCCTTAAGCAGACGACCGAGGTCCCGCTCGGTGAAGCGCACTATCCTGTCGAAATCAAAATCATGGAAGGCCGCGCGAAAGTTCTCGCGTTTGGCGAGAATGGTGCGCCAGCTCAGTCCGGATTGAAAACCCTCCAGGCTCAATTTCTCGAACAAGCGATGATCGTCGCTGACCGGGAAACCCCATTCGGTGTCGTGATACTCGAGAAACTCCGGTGCGGCGCTGCACCAGCGGCAGCGCAATTTTCCGTCTGGGCCCGATATCATTGTGCTCATGTGCGATGCGATGGATGGAAAGGACGGGTGTTGTTCAATCGAGCAGAAACGCCAGCCGCTCGTCGGTTCTTGATGGCGCAATTTCGATAACTTCCGCGCTTACAACATTTTCCACTACAAACGGGTCATCGTTCACCCGGCTTTGAAGATCTGACAGCGACGTATTATGCACCACGATCCCGCCGCCCGAATTAGGTTGAAGACTGCCGACCAGCAGAAAAACGCCGTCGTCAAAACCGCGCTTGATCCATTCCTTGTGCCCTTCCATCAGCCGGCCGGCTTGGCCTTTATTCTCGGAAAACTTAAGCAGCACGATGAACATCGGAGGTTCTTCCCTATCAGTTTGGTGGGCGGGGTGCTCAGTCCGCACGCCGCCACGGCGACGCGCGACGACCCGCCCTGCGCTCGTCGCGCGCTTTGCGAGGGGCGCTTTCCTCGCACGATGTCAGCCAGTCGCACATCTGCTCCACTTCCTGCCAGATGAATTTCTCGTCATGGAAGGCGTTCGCCAGCGTGGCGACGCCCTGGCTGCGCGCGAGAAGATGCATCGCCAGAGAGTCGGCATCCGCCTCGCGACCGAGTAGCGTGAACTGCCTGCGCAGCCAGGTCCGAAACAGCGCAAACAGCTTGTTTGCTTCGGGTTGCGAGGCGTGACTCAGCTTCGCAAGCTCGGTGCACAGCGTGCCGACAGGGCAGCCGTACCGCTTTATGTCGGCCCGGTTTGCGATCAGAATATGAATAAATTGCCGGATACGATCTGCGGGATGTTTCCCTTCGATTTCCCAGCGCTCCAGCATCTTGCGCGTATTGGCCAGACGCGCATTGATGACGGCATCCAGAATTTCATCCTTGGTCGCGAAGTGATAATAAAAATTGCCGCGTGAGATCTGTACGATAGCGGCAATATCCGAGAACGATGTGTGCTCGTAACCTTGCCGATAGAACAGCCGATCGGCAGCCTCAACGATGTAATCGCGGGTTGTCTTGTCGTTCATGATACGGCCCCCAGCCCAACCAGGCCTCAGGGGGCCGGCTGCTTTAACCGCTTCGCATAGAGAGCGGCTCCATGAACTCGCAAGTCGGACGGTCGTCCTAACGCGCAGAGTAGGACGACTGTCCGAATCATGTCAAGGGTCGGCCGACGTGCAGGAAGAGGCGCCGCGGTGCATCGGTCGGACTCTGATCGAGGGAGGAGGCGGCGCCTTGGCCAACCTCGTCACGCCGCCGCACGCGCCTGCCACTTGCGCAGGAAGCCGGCCACTTCGAAGGCGCGCAGCGGGTGCGAGAAATAATAGCCCTGCGCCTCGGCGAAGCCTTCGGCCTGCAGCAGCGCGATCTGCTCGCCCAATTCGACCCCTTCGGCGATGGTGGTCATGCCGAGCGTTGCGCCGAGATCCGCGACGGCGCGGATGATCGCCTTGCCGTCGGCCCGGCCGAGATCCTTGGTGAAGGAGCGGTCCATCTTGATCTTGTCGAAGGGGAAACTGCGCAGATAGCTGAGCGACGAATAACCGGTCCCGAAATCGTCGAGCGCGATGCTTATGCCCATCGCGCGGAACTGATGCAAAGTGTCGCGTGTGCGGTCATTCTCCTGCAAGAAAAAGGATTCCGTGATTTCGAGCTCGAGCCGCTCCGGACCGAGCTCCGCGCTGCCAAGCGCGTCGACGATCACAGACGGCAGATTACCGTTGCGGAACTGCACGGGAGACAGATTGATGGCGACCTTCAGGTCGCCCGGCCAGTCGCGCGCGTCCCGGCAGGCTTGCCGCACCACCCATTCGCCGATCGGCGTGATCAACCCGATTTCTTCCGCAAGCGGCACGAAATGGGCGGGCGTCACGACGCCGCGTGTCGGATGGTTCCAGCGCAAGAGCGCCTCCATGCCGGTCACGCGGTTCGTCCGCAAATCGACGAAGGGTTGGTAGTACAGCTCGAATTCGTTGCGCTGAAGCGCGTCGCGAAGGTCGAGCTCGAGAGCGCGCCGCGCCTGGGCGCGGGCATCCATCTCGGTCTCGAAGAAGCGGTAGATTCCACGGCCGTCGGCCTTCGCGCGATAGAGCGCGAGGTCCGCGTTCCTGAGAAGCTGATCGGAGTCGAGCCCGTCGACCGGCGCGACCGAGATGCCGATGCTGGTCCCGATCACCAAGCGATGGCCGTCAAGATCGTAGGGCTCGCTAATCACATTGACGATCCGCTCAGCAAGCGCGGAAACATTGGCCGGCGACTCGATCCCGATCTGCAGAATGGCGAACTCGTCGCCCCCGAGACGGGCCACCGTATCCAGGTCGCGCACGCATTCGAGCAGCCGCTTCGCGACCGCCTTCAGCAAGAGATCGCCGATCGGATGACCAAGCGTGTCGTTGACGGTCTTGAATTGATCGAGGTCGAGGAACAGCACCGCCAGCCGCTCGTTGTGACGCCGCAAATGTCCGATCGCGTCCTCCATTTTCTCGCGGAAGAGAGCGCGATTGGGCAGGTCCGTCAGAATATCGTGGCGCGCCATATGCTCGATCTTGGCCTCGGCGCGCTTGCGCTCGGTGACGTCTTCGTGCGTTGCGACCCAGCCGCCGCCGGGCGTCGGATGATGCGCGATGAGGATCACGCGTCCATCCTTCATCTCATGCAACGTGATCGAGAACTGGTTTTTCTTGACCGCCGTGAGCCGCTCTTGCAGGTAGTCCTCCGGAGAGGCGCCGGCATAGTGCCCGCGCGCAATGCGGTGCTCTACGATTTCCTTCAGCGTTGTGCCAGGCAGGACGAGATCAGGCGGAAGGCCGTACAGCTCGGCATAGCGCATGTTGCTGATGATCAGCCGCTGATCCGGATCGAACATGCACAGGCCTTGCGACATGTTGGACAGGGCCGCCTGGAAACGGTCGTTTTGGTCGTTCAGCGCTTTGTCGCGCTGCCGAAGTTCGAACAGCGCCTGGCGCTCGCGCAGTGCAAACCGGTATACGACCCAGGCGCCGCTGATCGTGACGAACACGCCGATCAACATGAGCCAGAGCAGCAGCGTCTTGGCGGAATCCAGCCGCGCCAGGGCGGCTTGTCTTTCGTTGTCCCGCGCCATTCGCGACTCTCGATCGACGCCGACGAGCAGGTCCCGGAGCGTGCTGGTGCCTTCGAACAGACGCACGAAATGGATGGCCTTGGCGACTGGATCGAAGCCGGTTTCGGCCAGCTCGTGCAGATCGCTTGAACTGTGCTCGATCTGCTCGAATACGCTGGTAAGCCGATCGAGCTCCTCTTGCGGCAGAACCTTTTCAGAGTTTTTCCGGAAGGCGGCGAATGCGTTCTTGAATTTCCCGAATTCGCCAGTCGTCTCCTTGAGGATGAGGTCTCGCACGGCCTTCGGAAGTTCGAGCGTCAGGGCGTTGAATCCGAACAGGCCCTGATGCAGATGAGCCGACACGTCGCGGGCCAGCCGCACCTTGAGCGCGGCCTCTTGCGTCTCGAGCAAGATCGACTTGACGCGGGACAATTCGACGACCGTGAGACTGATCGGAACAAAAATGCCAAAAAGGCTCAGAAACAGAGTCCCGATCAAAGATCCGCGAAATCCCAGCCGTCTCAACATCGGACGCCCCACCGGCCTCGCGCCTACCGCGTCGTCTCGCGAACGACGTGTCCGCCGCTTGGATCGAAGTAGATTTCGACGAGCTTCCCGCTCTTATCCTTGCCGTACAGCTCGCAGCAGTTGCCCTTGGTGACCTTGAACAGGCTGATCTGGTAGCCAGCCGAAATCGCCTTCGCTTTGATCGTGTCGGCGGCGATCCATTCAGCCTGCGGCTTGGACGTACACTGGACGGTCGCATTCGCAGGCAGGATGCTCGCGGCGATGATGCAAAACGCTGCAAATGCGCGCATCGGCGCTGTCTCCCTTGCGGTAAACAAGTGCGGCAATGTCGCGTTTTCGCGCTAAATGCGGGTTAAACCGATGACGCCATTGCAGGTCTCGTCCTGCATGGTAGAGGACTGCTTAGGAGGACTGGTGCATGGCCGGTTAACCGGGCTGCTCGAATTTTAGTGATCGCAGGTCAACTCATCGAAAATTGCGCGGCAGTGAGTTGTGCATATGCGTGGCCGCGATGGCGGCCTGTCCGACCGCCACGCTGATCTGGTCGAGGCCGCTTGTGACGTCGCCGGCGGCATAGAGATTGGGGACCGATGTCAGCTGATGAGCGCCTGTGCGGATGTTTCCGGTCGGGTCGCAATCAGCGCCGAGCTCGAGCGCCAACTCATTGCGCACTTTTGCACCCATGGCGAGATAGAGAACATCAACCTCGAACTCGACCTTGTCAGCCATGATGGCACGAATCCTGTCGGTTTCGACGACGAGATCCGCAAGCGGTGCGTCGGCGACCCCGATCCCGGCTTCTACCAGGGGTGCACGCTCGGGATCATCCTTTGCGAGTGTGCGATCAAGCGGCAAAACTCCGACTTTTCGAGAGTATGTCCGCAAGAACAAAGCTTTCCTGACGGCATCCTCCAACGGTCCGAGAACGGAGATACGGCGGTCGGTCGCCTCGAATGCATCGCATATCGGGCAGTAACGGACACTGCCGCCATACACGAGTTCCCGGTGGTTGGGGAGCGCGGGACGATTGTCAAGGACCCCGGTCGCCAAGAGCACGCGCGGTGCTTTGATCGCTTCGCCTTCGACATGAGCGATGAACCCGTCATCGGTCCTCTCGAGCGATCGGACGAGACCGCGTGTGATCTGCGCGCCATAGCGCTTGGCCTGGGTTGCAAGCTGGGCCAGCAACTCCTTGCCTGAGATGCCGGATGCCGCGCCGGGAAAGTTATGCGAGGTAGGGATGTATTCGGCGCGGCTGGCGCCGCCGTCGACGACCAAAACCTTGCGCCGAAAGCGGGCAAGATAGACCGCGGCGGTCAGGCCTGCCGGCCCTGCGCCGATCACAAGACATTCTGGGTGCTTCATGGGTCTCTCGCGTGGCATGCCGCAACGCATTCCAACGCGCGGCCACGAGTTCCGGTTCGCCCGCTGTGCGGCCCCGGCTGAGGTCGGACGGCAGCCGGGAAAAAAACAAAGGTAGCGCCTTTGCTGCCGCAATCGGCCGGTATTACATGGACCAACAAGGACAATGATGCGCGGGATCCCATCAGTCTTGACAATCCTGTCGGTGCTGGCGTCAGCGGCGGCCGGCGGCTGGACTATGCCGCGCGCCTACGATGCGGTTCGCTTGCTGGCGGCGGCCGAGGAGCCCGCCGTTCTCGCCGATCTCGCACTCGAGAAATCCTTCGATCGCGCCGTGGCCGAGCGCGAAATCGAGGCGGCGCTGGCCACCGACGACGGGGAGCTTGCGCAAAGTATCCTTCAGCTCGCGGCCGAGCGGTCGGTCACGGTGGATCCCGTGCTCGCGGACAGGGTGGCGCTCGCCAACAGCCCGGCGGCATCGCGCGGCCGGATGGCGAAGGGTTTTGCGCAGGGCTTTGTCTTCGGCGAGCCGACCGATGCATCAAGTCTAGCGGGTTCGGTGGTCGGGGATCTGTTCGTGTTCGGAGACGTGCGGGATGCCTTGCGCGAAGGAACCCGCCTTGCGCGGGGCCAGGAATCCGATCACCTCGTCTTGGCCCTTTCGGCGGCAGGCCTCGCCGTCACCGCCGGCACCTATGCGAGCCTCGGTGCGGCCGCACCGGCGCGGATGGGCGTGTCGGTGATGAAGGCGGCCACCCGGACGGGGCGCATTGGCGCGAAGCTCGCAAGCTCGCTGAAGCTGCAGAAGACGGACGGGCTCATCCGTTTTGCAGCCGACATGGGTCAGGTTCAATCCAAAGCCGGAACGCGAGCCGCGCTCGACGGCTTGAAGCACGCCGAAACCCCAAAGGATGCCGCGCGGCTCGCTCGCCTTGCGGAGGCGAAAGGGACGAAGACGCGAGCCGTCTTGAAGCTGGTCGGTCGCAGCGCGCTCGCGCTGACCACCGCCCTGTTCGATCTTGCGTCTTGGATCTTTTGGGCCGTGGTCAACCTGGCGAGCCTGGTCGCCTCGCTTAAGGGCGGCGTGGAGCGCATGACCATTCGGGCCATCCTGCGGGCGAAAGCCAAATCAGCCATGCGCGCCCGGGCCTTGGCAGGGGCGGGGGCTGCCGGCTAACTAGCCGCATGGCCACGACGTCTTTCCGCCGCGACGGAGTCGAAATCGCTTACCTCGACGAAGGGGCGGGCGAGCCGATCATCCTTGTCCACGGCTTTGCATCCAACAAGGAGGTCAATTGGGTTCAACCCGGCTGGCTCGACACGCTGACGCGAGCCGGGCGCCGCGCGATTGCACTCGACAATCGCGGCCATGGACAATCGTCCAAGCTGTACGATCCGGAGCAGTACCACATGCACGTTCTGGCCGGAGACGTGCGCGCGCTCCTCGATCACCTTCATATCCATCGCGCGGACATCATGGGCTATTCGATGGGCGGCCGGATCACCGCCTTCATGGGGCTCTTGCATCCGGAGCGGGTGCGCTCGGCTGTTCTGGGCGGGATCGGCTATGTCATGGTGGAAAGCGGGGGCATGTCGTCCACCATAGCCGATGCGCTCGAGGCGCCCTCGCCGGATTCCGTGAGCGATCCGACCGCGCGCTCGTTCCGGATTTTTGCCGAACGCACCAATTCCAACCGGAGGGCACTGGCGGCCTGCATGCGCGGATCGCGACAGATGATCAGCGAGGCGGAACTGGCGCGGCTGCGAGCACCCGTTCTCATCGCGGTCGGCACCGAGGATCAGATCGCCGGCTCCCCGCACAAACTGGCTGCGCTGATTCCCGGTGCTCGCGTCGTTTCCATTCCGGGCCGCGATCACATGCTTGCCGTGGGCGATCGCGTCTATAAGGAAGCCGTGCTGAAGTTCCTGGAGGGGCGCCCGTGACGTCCATTGACCCGGCGATCGCGATTTTCACCGGCTCCGGCGGGAATCGCCTCGTCGCCGACGTGTACGGGGAGGAAGGTCCGATTGTCCTGCTCCTCCATGGCGGCGGTCAGACGCGCAACGCTTGGCGCGAGACCGCCGAGCAACTCGCGCGCTCGGGCTGGGTCGCTTATGCGCTTGACCAGCGCGGGCATGGCGATTCCGAATGGATTGCCGACGGCTCCTACAGCTTCACGGAATTCGCCGACGATGTGACGGTCGTCGCTGACGCCATCACCAAGCGCACCGGTGCGCGTCCGGTGGCGATCGGCGCCTCGCTCGGCGGCATCGCTTCGCTCCTTGCTGAAGGTAAGGCCGAGCGGGACGGCCGCGAGAAGGTTTTTTCCGCGTTGATCCTCGTGGACATCACGCCGCGCGTCGACATGGGTGGCGTGGCCAAGGTGCAAGGCTTCATGCGGGCCCATGCCGCCGAAGGTTTTGCCTCGATCCCCGAGGCGGCCGAGGCCGTTGCGAATTACCTGCCGCACCGGCCGAAGCCGAAATCGAATGAGGGGTTGAAGAAGAACCTGCGGCTCTATCCGGACGGTCGGTGGCGGTGGCATTGGGACCCTCGTTTCCTGGACGGCCCCCGCCCGGTCGCCACGGACCGTCGGAAGATCGAGGAATTGCTCGTGGATTCCGCTCGCCGCGTGCAAATTCCTGCCATGCTGGTGCGCGGCGGCTCGTCTGAGTTGGTGCAGGCAACGCATGTCCAGGAGTTCCTGGAACTCGTGCCGCACGCGGAGTATGTGGACGTTGCGGGCGCGCGGCATATGGTGGCCGGGGACCGCAATGATGCGTTTTCCGATGCCATCCTCCAGTTTCTTGGGCGAGCCGGGGTGGACCCGAAAGGCAAGCGGGCCGGCGCGGCCCGTTAACCCGGGGCCTTTGGCAGCCGGCTGAGTTCGGATTAAATGTGATACACTGCAAGTGGTTGGAGGCAAGCATGGCCCAGCAACAGCACGCGAGAGCACAGGCCACCCTCGATCGGGTCGATCCGGTTTGGAACCGGATCCGGCAGGAGGCCGAGGAAATCGTTCGGCGCGAGCCAGAGCTTGCGACGTTCATCTATTCGAGCATCCTGCATCACGACCGGCTTGAAAGCGCCATCGCTCATCGCGTGGCGGAGCGTCTCGATCACGCCGATGTTCCGGCCGAACTGATCCGTCAGGCCTATGCCGACGCCCTCCAGGATGAGCCGACAATGGGCGACCTGTTTCGCGCCGATATCGTCGCGGTGTATGACCGCGATCCGGCAACCAAGCGTTTTGTGGAGCCGGTGCTCTACTTCAAGGGATTTCACGCCATTCAGACGCATCGGCTCGCGCACTGGCTGTGGCGAAAGGAGCGCAAGGACTTTGCCTATTATCTGCAGAGCCGGTCATCGGCGGCGTTCCAGACGGATATCCACCCGGCCGCCCGGATCGGGCGCGGCATCTTCCTCGATCATGCAACCGGCCTCGTTGTCGGCGAAACGGCCGTGATCGAAGACGACGTCTCGATGCTCCATAGCGTGACGCTCGGCGGCACCGGCAAGGAGCACGAGGACCGGCATCCAAAAATCCGTCGCGGCGTGCTCATCGGCGCTGGAGCCAAGATTCTCGGCAACATCGAAGTCGGTCATTGCGCGCGCGTTGCGGCGGGCTCGGTGGTGGTGAAATCGGTGCCTCACAATGTGACGGTGGCGGGCGTGCCGGCGAAGGTCGTGGGCGAGGCCGGATGCAATGAGCCTTCGCGTACGATGGACCAGATGCTGCACGATCTGATGACCTGACCGGCCCTTGCGATCAATCCCGCCGCCGCGCCAGCGGTGGCCAGCGGTGGAGTGAATTTGTGGATATCACGGAAGTCAAAAAGCTCGACGCCTATTTGAAGCGGCTGTTCAACAACCCCAAGGTGAGGGTGGCGCCGCGGCCGAAGAAGGAGGATTCCGCCGAGGTCTATGTCGGCGAAGAATTCATCGGCGTGCTTTTCGTCGACGATGAGGACGAGGATCGCTCCTACAATTTCCAGATGGCGATTCTCGCGACCGACCTGGAATAGCGCGTCCTAAGGCCGCCCCGGAGTCTACCGGACGGAAGGCCGCAAGCCCGCGATCAGCCGTTCGGCATTGGCGAGAACATCGCGCCAGTTTGACAGCCAGTCCCGGGCAAACCGGATGGTGACCGTGGCGCGTCCGATCTGCTTATCGACGAAGCAGGTGCCGCCGAGTTCGCCGCGCTGGCCTCTCGTACAACGCGCGATGAACCGTTCAGGCTCGTTCGCGTCGAAAAACAGGTCCTCGCCCTGGTATGGCGTGCCGTCGCCGAAGCGCATGGCGCGCAATCCCTCCGGCGCCTCCGGCGCCTGCTCCGATGCATAACGGGGATAGATGGTGCGCAAGCGATCGCCCGGCGTGAGCGCGCCCTCTGCCGGGACAATCGTAACGAAGATTCGGTCCCACAGGCGCGTTCGTTCACCGACCGAGAGCTTCGATTGCCGATCGGGCGGGTTCAGACTTGGCCAAAGGAAATAAAGATCAAGCCGCTCGTGCGTGCCGGAGCGCCGCTGAACGGGCACCCGGATGGCGGCCGGAGGCACGTTGAACGTCGCGCCCGCGACGATAACGGGTATTGCAGGCGCATCCGGAGCAACGTCAGCCGAGGGCCATCGCGGCCACAACAAGACGATGATCAATGCGCAACCCAAAGACGCTCCCGCCGCGCACGCCGCCAGCATGGTCCACAGGCTTCGCGACGGGCGGCGTCCGAAGTAGCGTTGGTGCGAATGAGGCGCGGCGATCGATGACGGCATCGTGGTGCTCGAATCAATTGCGATTATGCCGCCGCGCGGACCCGCTCCAAAGTCCCAGATTATGCTTGCCCGTTTACCTTTTGTTAGACTTCCACTAGCGTGCGGCCGTCAAAGAAGAACAATGGCGTCAATTCAGTGGAAGTCAGGGCGTATGTCGATTGAGTCTCTTCAGCCGTTTGTCTGCCTGGCGATTGGTTTCGCCGTGTCCGGTCTGGTGACCAGCGGCTATCAGGTCTTTGCCGAAGAGCAACTGAGCTTCAGGCTGCTGCAGGCCGAGCAACGCAGCCGCGCGCTCCGCGCCCTGCCGATGCTGATGTTCGCGGCGCCCTTTCTGATCATGCGCAATACCATCCGCGGCGTGCAGATCGAGCAGCGTCGTTTTGAATTTGCGATGCTGGCCACCCTGATCGCGGGCTTCTGGAGCCTGATGTCGGGCACCGCGCTGACGGTTGGCTTGCGAGCTCTCGGCCTTCTCACCGGCTGATTGAGCGTTCTCGCCAAAACTTTCACCCAAAAAGGTGCGGCCGGCCCTGGGGGAGGCCGGCCGCGCGCAAACCCGGTCTGGGGACGGGGAGGGGTGGGGACGCGACCGGGTTCGCGGTTCGATGGCTCCTTAGCGTGAACTTGCAACGGGATAAGCGGGCCGTGGGTCGCCGAGCGACACCCAGACATTCGGGTCCGATTGCGACTGGCGTTTAACAAAGCGATATTCGGTCTCGGACCACAGCAGGATCGTTTCGTTTTGATTGTCGAGAACGAAGTCGCCCTTGTCGGTCTTGACCGTGAGCACGGCGTGGCCATCGCCGTTTTTCTCGCGAACGATCGTGATCAGCAGCGCTTCCCGCGGCCATCCGGCTTCCATCAGCAATCGGCGCTTGAGGAGGACGTAATCCTCGCAATCGCCCTGCCCATCATCGGGATAGGTCCAGCGCTCTACGACATTGTAATGATCGAGGTCGGTGACTGGCCGTATACCCTCGTTGACGAAGGCATTGATCCGCACGAGTTCGCGCCAGGCCTTGGGCGACAACACGACATCGCGGGCCGCCGTCGGCTGGCCGCTGCATTCGTCACGCCGTTCGGCGCAGAATTCCACCCAGCCGATCGGCGCGCGGGAGGTTTCTCCGGTCGGCGTATAGAGCGGCGTGCTCGCAGCAGGGGCGATGCTCGCCGGCAATGCAATGCCGAGACAGAGACACAGGACAACAGATTGGCTGACGCGACGCATTCGTGACCCCTCCCGGCCATCGAGGGGACACCTTTCGCATACGAGGCTTTGCAGCGGCACTAAGTTGGAGCCGGAAAACATCGTAAAATCAAGGACTAAGCTGACGAAAAGTCGAATCGAAAAAGATACAGTTCCGAAACGGATTCAACTGGCTGAGATTTGAGACGAAATGTCCGGAACGGCCGCAAGGCCTTGTTCCAGCTTCTCAATCAAGCATGATCAAGACGGCGGACGCCGTGCGGGCATGGCTGATGTCGCATTCGCATCAGCCAACCATGCGCCGGACCGGGTGCCGGATTCAGATTCCGGTTACGTTTTCCTCGAGGAAATCCGGGTGCAGCAGACGCAGGAATTCGACTGCGAACGACCCGTCGTCGTGGCGCACCACGCGGCCGTGCGTCTTCCCCAGGGTGACGGGGGTGCCAACGGCAGGAACCGTATCGGCCAAAACCGATGCGCCCGAAATCGAGATATCGATCACCTGGCAGGTCACGACGGTACCGTTCGGCAGACGAAGCGTCGACGTCGGTTTACGCGGAATGATGCGAGCATGCCGGCGATCCTCCGCGGTCCCGAGCAGATCGCGGTTGGCAATCCAGGTCAGCTGGGCAGCGAGCTTCTCGCGTTTGCGCGCGGTGGCCACGATCGTCATGGCGAAGCCTTCCGCGAAGGCCCGGATGACGGATCCCTCGAGCCGGCCAAGGTGATCGATATAGGCCACGATGCGATCGCCCGCGCGGGCCTGGGCCTGCGCCAGAACCACCATGCCGCCGAGCGACATGTCGGTCACACGGCAAGGAAACTCACGGCCGTCCGGGAGCATGAAGCGGCCCTGAAGATCGACGTTAACGCGTTGGTAGCGGCGGCGCTCGTCGCTTAACGGCAGGGCATCGAGAATCTTCTCGAGTACGGTCATTCTCTGGCCTTGTTTCCGCTCCTGAACGGTGACGGTATTCACTCATGGTTAAGTTGCGGTAACCGATCCCGCTCAAGGGGCCGATTGGCCGCCTGACCGTCAAAGACCGGGAATCCGTGTCGTAACCGGAAGACTGCAGCCTGGGCGCGCAGCGACGCTTGGGCGTCTCTGGCGGGGACCGAAAGGAAACGGTAGCTGCCGAGTTCCAGCCAGTCGATCCGACCGAAAGAGCTCCAGTCGGGCTGCTTGAGCGGCGCGAGCACCCCGATAAGCCGGGCATCCGTGCGGCCGCGGTGGCGCAACGGGAGCACAACGAGTTCAAGCTGAAGCTTGTCCCCGCCGGACGCACCACCGGTTGCCGCAGCAACGAAGCCGAGCGATTCGGCCGCGGCAATCGACAGGAGGTTGCGGACTCCGTTCCGATCCGTTTGCGCCGAAGGCCAGAGATTCAGAAAAGATTCGCCTCGCATCTCTCGGCCGAACAGCGCGCAAACCCGAGTGCCGGCGAGCCGGAACGGGTGACCTGCTTTTTCGTCCATGCCGAGAATGAAGACGTCGCCAAGGGCGCTGCGAATGGCGCCCGGTTCGATTTCATTTCGATCGGGCAGCGGACGAGAGCCTCGCTGCGAATCCCAATACAAGAAGAGTTCGCGGGTGGAAGGGTGTTTCATGGACCGCCTCGTCCTGCGGCTCGGTTCTGCGTCCCACCCTGGGACACAATCGCTCCCGAGCCATGCTTTGGAGGAGGCTGGTGCAGTTCGGGTGCCGTGGAGCCGGACACGACGGCCGCGGGCGCGGCGAAATCCGGGAACGGTTAAGGGGCAGGTTTACTGATCGTTAGGCTAGCATTGCGCATTGTGGTTGCATGAGGCGTTATAAACACGCCTAGGTAGATCAGCGCGAGATCCTCGATGTCTACGGCGAACCGGAAATCAACGCTGAGCATAGGGCGCAGCGAGTTCGAGGTCATCGTCCTCGATCCCTCCAAGTTCTTTCAGTCGCTCACGCGCATGATGCTGGCGCAGATGGATGTCTCCCGCATCCGGATCTACGACGAAGCCGTTCCCGCTCTGCACGATCTGATTCTGGAACCATGCGACGTCGTGATCGTCGATGCTGACCTTCCGCAGCGATTTTCTTGCATGAAGCTGATCGCCGGGCTCAAACACGCCTCCTTGGCCCCGCTTTGCTATATCCCGGTTATTGTCACCTCGGTGGCGCCTACGGAAAGCTTCGTGACCCAGGCTGCGCGCAACGGCGCCCATGCCGTCTTGGCGAAGCCCTTCTCCCCATTGAGCTTACGTCAGAGAATAGAATGGGCTCTGTCCGACCATCACTCCTACGTCATGGACCAGGAGCGCTATATTATTGAAGGTGTCACCCGTGCGATCGACGCACGGACCAAACGGGCATCGCTTCCCGCGCTTGCGAGCCTGATGAACAACGTGACCGAGGGTGAACGCTGGAACGAAGCCTCCGTGGTCCAGTCAATGATCGACAAGATACTCTTTCCGTGACCGCGCTTCGCCTCTTGCTTGTCGGTGGGGCTGGGCCGGCGTATGTCACGGTTGTCCCGTCAGGCCGATCAATTGAATCCACATCGAGAACCCATCCTCAACGTGCCGATGGTCGTGACCGTTCTGGTCATGATCTTTGCCGCGGTCCACGCATTCCGTGCCTTGCTCCTTTCCGAGCAGGCCGATCTCGAACTGTTGCTTCTCTTCGCCTTCATCCCGGCGCGCTACGACGCTTCCGTGCTTGCGGGCGGTTCGGTTCCGGGTGGCATGGCCGCCGACATTTGGACCTTCGTGACCTATGCCTTCATCCATGGCGACGTCGTGCACCTCGCCATCAATGCGGTCTGGTTTCTCGCGTTTGGTAGTGCGGTGGCGCGGCGCTTTGGTCCACGCCGTTTCATTGGGTTTTTCGCGCTGACCGCGGCCGCCGGCGCCGCGACGCATCTCGCCCTCCATGCAGGCACGTTCGTGCCGATGGTCGGAGCTTCGGCCGCGATTTCCGGATGCATGGCGGCGGCGATACGTTTCGTCTTTCAAATGGGTGGTCCACTGAGCGTGTTTCGGCGAGGGGATGCTTCGGCCTATCGGGTCCCGGCCATCGGCCTCTTGGCTGCTCTGCGCGATCCGAGAATTCTCGCCTTTCTTGGCGTATGGTTTGGACTCAATCTCTTCCTTGGGTTCGGCTCGCTCTCGCTGGCGGGAGCCCATCAACCGATCGCCTGGGAGGCCCATATCGGGGGATTCTTGGCCGGGCTTCTTGCCTTTTCGGCCTTTGACCCCAAGCCGCATTCTGATGCGATCGAATGAAATCGGGCGAGGTTTGGGCCTTGCGACGGCCACGATTGCCGATCATCATACACGTCCGGACAAGTCCGAGCCGTGCGGTTGCGCGGAGAGCCAATTGGCGCTGTTCCGGGCTTGCGCGCCGGGAGCTTCGGAGGGTGCAATGACAGTCAAGGCCATTCTCGCCGCCAAAGGGCGTAACGTGGTGACCGTTTCACCCGGGGTTGCCCTGAGCGCGGCGGTCAAGGTCCTTGCCGACAATCGAATCGGCGCGGTTGTGGTCACCGACGCCGACAGCAAGGTCGTCGGCATTTTGTCCGAACGCGACCTAGTCCGTGTCCTAGCCGAGCGTGGAGAGGCGGTGCTGAACGTGCCCGTCGAAACTGTCATGACCCGGAAAGTCATCACCAGCACAGATCGCGACACGGTCGGCGAGATCATGGAAAAGATGACGACCGGCAAATTCCGTCACGTACCGGTTGTGGATGGCGAACGGCTGGTTGGCCTTATCTCCATCGGCGACGTCGTGAAGCATCGGCTCAGCGAAATGGAGCAGGAATCGAACGCGCTCCGGCAGTACATTCTGACCGCCTGACACGCCCTACATTCTGACCGCCTGACACGCCCGGCCTAGCTCAGCGCCTCGATAACGTCTGCAACCGGCTCCAGCGCTTTCTCCGCGGCTTCGGCGCCGAGAGCGATGGCGTCTTCCGCACGGTGAAAATCCGTCAAGCCGATGCGCCCAAGGCGAGGCGATATGATGATGTCGGGCGGATCGCCGGCGAGACGCGCGCGCGTGATGCGGTCGAGAATGATGTTGAATGCATCCACCATCACGGTGGAGATGCCGGGACGCCCGCGCTCGCCGAGGAAGTGACGGCGCAGCACGCCTTCCATGCCGAACAGATTAAGCTTACCGGAGCGAACCCGAGCCGCCTCCAGCAAGAGTTCGTCCGCCTCGTCAGGCCCGTGCTCGTGAATCGTCGTGCCTTTGCCGACGATCTCGGCATTGAGGTTGACGCCGATCACGAGCCTGGCTCCGAGCGCGCGCGCAGCCGATACCGGTACCGGATTGACCAGCGCGCCGTCCATCAACCAGCGCCCGCCGATGCGCACAGGCGGGAAAATACCCGGCAAAGCATAGGATGCGCGCAGAGCGTCAACGATCCGTCCACGGGTGAGCCAAATCTCGTGGCCGGTGCCGACCTCAGTCGCAATCGCGGCGAAGCGGACGGTTAGATCGTCGAAGCTCACATCGCCGAACTCATGCGCGATGCGGTCGGCGATCCGGCTGCCGCTGATGAGGCCTGAACCCGCGAAGCTGAAATCGAAGTACCGGAACATGCGCTTGCGCGTGACATTGCGGGCCCATTCTTCGAAGGCATCGAGATGATCGGTTGCGTAGCACGCGCCAGCCACAGCGCCGATCGACGTTCCGGTGATGACATCCGGCCGCAAGCCCTTGGCGATCAGCGTCCGGAGCACGCCGATATGCGCAAAGCCCCGCGCCGCTCCGCCGCCGAGGGCAAGCCCGATGCTCGGCCGGTCCGCGCGCAGAAGCGGCGGAGGAATGTCGCCAGTTTGGTCCGGGTCGGATTGGCGTCGCCTAAGAAAATCGAGCACGACAGCTCCTCATGATTCAAGTCACAGCGACGCCGAATCATTCTCCAGTAAAAGTGGCAGGAGAGTGTGTCCAGGCAGCGACGGAGGCAACACGGCCTTACCTTGCGAACGTTTTCGCCCGCTCCAGGGTTCCAGGGTTCGGTGCGCCATCGGAAATGGTCGGCCGCACCATTTCGAACAAGGAGTCCACCACCGCATAATCGTTGTAGCCGCACCGCGCTATCGGCCGTATGGCCGCAAGATCCAGCCGGCCGTTCCGGATATACTGCTCGTCGATATGCGTGCCGACCACCTGGCCGAATACGACGTGCCGATCGACCGGTTTGCCGGAGAGATCTGACAAGGACACGATCTGCAAGAGACGGCATTCCAGCGCACAGGGAGCACGGGCGACGCGGGGCGGCTTGACCAGATTGGACGGCGCGGGATCGAGGCCCGCCTCCTTCATCTCGTTCACGCCGCGCGGATAGTTGCCCGAACTCTGGTTCATCTCGAACCGCAGATCGAAAGTCGCGAGGTTGCAGACGAACTCCTTCGTCTCCTCGATGAATGCAAGAGAATCTTTGCGCCCTTCGCTCGCGAAGCAGACGATTGGAGGACGGCTCGAGACACCGTTGAAATAGGAATAGGGGGCGAGATTGACAGCGCCATTCGCGCTCATCGAGGTGATCCAGCCAATCGGGCGCGGCGCCACAATGGCTTTGAACGGATCGTGCGGAAGGCCGTGGTCGTTCTTCTCGGTGGTGTAGAACATCATTCGAACCGCGTCACGATATCGGAGAGCGGCGGGCGCGCGCGCTCCTCGGGCATAGCCGCAGGCTGTCCGATATGGACGAAGCCGACGATGCGCTCATGCGCGGCGAGGCCAAGCGCCTCAACCACGCGGCGGTCGTAGGCATACCACTCCGTCACCCACTTGGCCGCATAACCGAGCGCATGCACCGCAAGAACCAGGTTCATGGTCACAGCCCCGGCGGAGAGCACCTGCTCCCATTCCGGAATCTTCACGTGCGGCGCGGCGCGGCTCACGACAGCAATGACAAGCGGAGCCCGCGCAAGCCGCATGCGTTCGGCCTCGATATGCTCGGCCTGCGCTTGCGGATGATCGGCTTGGAAGGCGCGCGCGATCACCTCGCCGGCCTTGCGCCGCCCCTCGCCTTGAATGACGATGAAGCGCCAGGGTGCGAGCTTGCCGTGATCGGGAACCCGAATGGCCAGCGACAGGATCGTGTCGACTTCGTCGGCGCTCGGACCGGGTTCTTTCAACTCGTGGATCTTGACTGATCGCCGGGTCTTCAGAAGCGCAAGGGCGTCGAGCATGCCGAATTTTCCGCGAGATAGGAAACCGGTTCGCCGCAAGTCGAGGCGACAAACCACAATAGAGCAGTTTTGCGATTCAAATCGAAGCAGGAACCACTCCGGAGCTCCGTTCGGCCTGCGCCTAGCACACAGCCAAGAGCGTGACAAACCAGCACGTCACTTGAAAATGCCTGCTTTTCGGGGCACGAGGAGGCCATGCGAGGGCGGGGCGCCGGCCGCAGGCTATTGGGATGCTGCGCATGGTTTACGCTGGCCGTGCTAGGCAGCGCTTTGCCCGGTCGAGCGCAGTCGCCAGGCATGGCGCAAGGGCCCGGTGCCCCACCTGCCGTTCTGCGTCCGCCGGCGGATATTCCGTTGGCGGCGCCTGCTTTGCCGTCCGGACCTGGAGCACCGCCAGGGGCGCCCGGCGCGAGCCTGGCCCCATCGAGCGGGGGCGTGGCACCGCGTCCGCCGGCTGGTCCTCTGCCCCAGTCCTCGCCTGCGCCGCAAGCGCCCGCAGCGCAGGCGCCCATGGTCCCGCCGGGACAGGCCGCGCTTGCCGTAAGCGCTCGCTTCGGCCGCGAGGCGCCGGTCATCACCGGTGGGCTGCATTGGCGGGTCTACAATGACAGGCCCGACCAGGCCGGCGCCTTCCGCCCGATTCGGGAAGACAGGTCGGCATCGCCGACTTTTGTCTTGCCTGCCGGCGGTTATGTCGTCCACGTGGCTTTTGGCCTGGCAAGCGCGGCCAGGCGCGTGCAGCTTCGCGGTGAGACGGTCCGCGAGATTTTCGAGCTCCCGGCAGGCGGCGTAAGATTCGAAGGGCGCGTCGGCGACAGCCGAGTGCCGACCGGCCAAATCTCGTTCGATGTCTTTCGGGGCAGTCAATTCGAATTGGGCGACAAGCGCGCGATAGCGCAGGACATCCCGAGCGGGGACGTCGTGCTGCTGCCGGAAGGAACCTACCATGTCGTCTCCAATTACGGCGACGGCAACGCGCTCGTCCGCTCGGACATTCGGATCCAAGCCGGCAAGCTCACGGACATCACGATCAATCATCGGGCCGCGGTGATTACGCTCAAGCTGGTCAGCGATCGTGGCGGCGAAGCGCTGGCCAATACGCAATGGTCGGTGCTGACGCCGGGCGGAGACGTCATCAAGGAATCCACCGGGGCCTTCCCGCGGGTGGTTCTCGCTGAGGGCGACTATGTCGTGGTTGCACGAAACGAGGGGCGTGTGTTCAATCGCGACTTCAAAGTCGAACCGGGCTTTGACCGCGAAATTGAAGTGCTGGCGCGATGATCGGGGGCGTCGCCGTCAGCCGCCGTTCAACCTGGGAGCAAGCTTCATGAGAGGTCCCCGATTGTTTCCTGCAATGGCCTTGCTGGGGCTGGCCGCGGCTCTTGCGGGAGACTCCGCCCTTGCGCAGCAGTTGCCGAAGCAACCGCCGGCGCAGCCCAATGCCGCGAACGGACAAGTATTGGCCCGCAAATGGTGCGCCTCGTGCCATGTCATTTCCTCCGATCAGCGGGTCGGCACTCCCGACGCACCGACCTTTGCCAGTATTGCGCGCGGCAAGAACGTGACCGCCGAATGGATCGCCTTGTTTCTGTTGTCCCCGCATCCGTTGATGCCGGACATGTCCCTGACGCGGCAGGAAGCCGGTGATCTTGCCGCCCATATTCGCGCCCAGGCCGCTAAGCGCTGATCGAATGTGAAAGCCGACGCGGCATCTCTTGCCGCCTTTGCGCGTTCTATTCGAGTGTCTGGACCAAATCCGTGCTGATCGACGACCTTGACCTGACCGCGAGCGCCATTCTGCTCGACGTTGATGGAACTTTGCTGGACATCGCGCCGAGACCCGACGCGGTGCGGGTTCCGAACGGACTGATCGACGTGCTGGAAAAGCTCGTTGTGATCACGGACGGCGCGCTGGCGCTGGTCAGCGGAAGGCCGATCGCCGATCTCGACCGCATTTTTTCTCCGCTTCGCCTGACCTGCATTGGGGGGCACGGGGCGGAACTGCGGCTGGATGATGGAGGAATGGTCCAGCTTGCTCCAAAGTTGGATGTGGCGCTTCGGCGTGAGCTTGTCGCGTTGGCCGAGGGCAGGGCGGAGGTGCTTGTCGAAGACAAGGGATATTCCCTCGCGCTGCACTACCGGCTCGCCCCCGAGCGCGAGCCGGAGCTTCGCTCCAGAATTGCCGATATCTGCTCGCGCTACCCCGGTGCGGCCGAGATATTGCCCGGGAAATCGGTGATCGAAATCAAGAGCGCGCCGTTCAACAAAGGCTTGGCGGTTCGTGCGCTGATGACACATGCGCCCTTTGTGGCGCGCCGGCCGATTTTCATCGGCGATGATGTGACCGATGAACCGGCGCTGGCGTCGATGCCTGAATTCGGTGGGCTTGGCTTCTCGGTCGGCCGCGCCATTCCCGGCGTGGCCGGGACTTTCCAGAGCCCCGCCGACGTCCGGCATTGGCTCAGCCACATGACCATGGAACGCGCGCGCTCATGAAGGCGGATGCGGGCCTCGACCTTGCGCTCATCGGCAACGCGCGCACCGCAGCCCTGGTCGACCCTCACGGCCGGATCGTCTGGTGGTGCTTCCCACGCTTCGATTCCGACCCGGTCTTCTCCCGCCTTCTGGCGGGCGACCAAGAGAAGGGCTTCACCGACGTCGTTCTCGACGGCTTTGCCGAGTCGCACTCGGATTATGCGCGCAACACGGCTGTTGTTGAAACGACGCTCACCGACGCGCAAGGAGCCTCGGTAAGGATCACCGATTTTGCCCCGCGGTTCGTCAATTATGGCCGAAATTTCCGGCCGCCTCAGCTTTTCCGCATCATCGAGCCTTTGTCCGGATTGCCGCGCATTACCATCCGTTTTCGCCCGACCTGCAATTACGGCGATCCGGACATGGATCGCGCGATGGGCTCGAGCCACATTCGCTACTCTGGCGGCGGCACCACGATCCGGCTCACCACCGACGCGCCGCTGTCCTACATCGATCGCGAGGCCTCGTTCGTCCTCACGCGGCCGGTGCATCTGGTATTCGGGGCGGATACGCCGTTCGAAGGGGAGCTGGCAACGACGGCTCGCGAGTTCCGCGATCGCACTTGCGGCTATTGGATGGAATGGGTGCGCCGCCTCGGGCTCTCCTTCGATTGGCAGGAGGCCATCATTCGCGCGGCGATCACCCTCAAATTATCGAGCTTCGAGGAGACCGGCGCCGTCATTGCCGCGCATACGACGTCCATCCCTGAAGCGCCGGGGTCCGGCCGCAATTGGGATTATCGGTTCTGCTGGCTGCGCGACGCTTATTTCGTCGTGCGTGCGCTCAACAGTATTGGCGCCAGTCAGACGATGGAGGATTTCATCTCCTACATCCTCTCGATCGTGACCGAAGCGTCAGGCGAGATGCGGCCGGTCTACAGCATCGTCGCCGCCGACCCGCTCAAGGAATGGATCGCGCCGGACCTGAAAGGCTTCAACGGCGACGGCCCGGTGCGGGTCGGCAATGAAGCAGGGATGCAGAGCCAGCACGATACCTATGGGAGTGTGATACTCGCCTCGACTCCGATGTTTTTCGACCGGCGGCTGCCTCGCATGGGCGATGCCAGCCTTTTTCGTAGGCTCGAACCGCTCGGTGAAAAGGCCTACGAACTTGCGCTTCAACCCGATGCCGGCATCTGGGAATACCGCGGGCGCATCAACGTCCACACGCACTCCGCGGCCATGTGCTGGGCAGGCTGCCATCGTCTTGAGGCGATCGCAAACCATCTCGGTTTTGCCGAACGCGCAGCCTACTGGGGAGAGCGCTCCCAGCGACTTCAGAAAACACTCCTGGAACGAGCCTGGAACGACAAGCGCAAGGCCTTTACCGGCTCGTTCGGCGGGAACGATCTCGATGCAAGCACGTTGCTTCTGCCGATCTTGGGCGCTGTGGAACCTGACGACGCAAAATTCGTTAGCACCGTGGGGGCAATCGAGCGTGAACTGACTTGCGGCATGCACGTCATGCGCTATGCGAACGCTGATGATTTCGGGCTGCCCGAAGTTGCTTTCCTGATCTGCCGCTTCTGGCTGATCGATGCGTACTGGCTCATGGGCCGTCAGCAGGATGCGCGTGACATGTTCATCGACGCCCTGAAATATCGCAATCGCTACGGCCTGCTCTCCGAGGATGTGCACCCGCAGACCGGGTCGCTCTGGGGCAACTTCCCGCAGACCTATTCGATGGCGGGCCTGATCCTCAGCGCGATCCGATTGTCGCGCAGCTGGGAGGACCGTTATTGGCGCGCCTCGTCATAGTTTCAAATCGTGTCTCGATTCCGGACGGGCGAGGCGGGATGCGCGCCGGCGGGCTGGAAGTGGCCGTACGCGCCGCCATGCGCCAGCGCCCCGGCTTGTGGTTCGGCTGGAGCGGCCGCACGGTGCGGAGCGGGGAAGGGGAGACGCGTTCTTTCGAGCAAAACGGGATGGCCTATGTCGTCACCGATCTCGTCGCAGCGGACTACCAGGAATACTACAACGGCTTTGCCAATCGGGTATTGTGGCCGGTGCTGCACTATCGGCTCGACCTCGCGGAATTCAGCCGACGCGATCTGAGCGGGTATCTCCGCGTCAACGAGCATTTCGCGAACGAACTCGACAAGATTCTCCGCCCGGACGATCTCGTTTGGGTCCATGACTACCATTTCATTCCCTTGGCCAAGGCCCTGCGCGAGCGCGGCCACGGCAACCGCATCGGCTTTTTTCTTCACGTGCCGTGCCCGCCGCCCGAGGTTCTCACCGCGCTGCCCAATCACGACCGGATCATGCCGGCGCTGTGCCACTACGATCTGGTCGGCTTCCAGACCGGAGACGATGCCTTCAATTTCGCTCGCTATCTCACGCGCGAGTGCGGTTTGCACAGCCGTGACATGAGCTTCCTTATCGGCGAGCGAACCATGCGCATCGATGCATTTCCTGTTGGCGTCGATGCCGACGATTTCGCGCGCGTGGCGCGGCGCGCCATGAGCTCACGCATCGTTAAGGAGGTCATCGACAGTCTTGCCGGCAAGGCGATGATCATCGGCGTCGACCGGCTCGATTATTCGAAGGGCATCGCGCAACGAATGGAATCGTTCGAGCGGTTCATTGCCGCCAACGAGGAATGGCGCGGCAAGGTCAGCTATCTTCAGATCACGCCCAAGAGCCGCTCGGACATTCCAGAATACGTGGAGATGGAACGCACCGTGAGCGCCACTGCCGGACGCATCAACGGTGCCTATGGCGAGGTCTCCTGGACCCCGATCCGCTATGTCAACCGTGCCTATAGCCGCAATGTTCTCGCGGGGCTGTACCGCGCCTCGCGCGCCGCTCTGGTCACGCCGCTGCGCGACGGCATGAACCTCGTGGCGAAGGAATATGTCGTCGCGCAAGACCCGGCCGATCCCGGCGTGCTGATCCTTTCGCGCTTCGCCGGGGCGGCGCGTGAGTTGGACGCAGCGCTGCTCGTCAACCCTTACGACACCGAGGGCGTGGCCATGGCGATCAAGACCGCGCTCGACATGCCGCTGGATGAACGCAAGGCTCGACATGCCGCCATGTTGCAACCGTTATCGACGAACACGATCGAAGCCTGGGCCTCGCGCTTCGTCGGCGAACTCGTTCGTCCGACGCCGGTGCCGAACTGGTGGTCGCGCGCTTCGGCGCAATAGGCGGCCGTCAAGCGGCTTGTTTCAGGCGCCGTAAATCCGGGGCAATCGCTTCATCCGACAACTGAGCGAGCGCGTCTCCCAGCGGGATGACGCTCTGCTCGCTGCTGCCCAGTCGGCGGATGGAAACGGTGCCTGTCTCGGCCTCCTTCTTGCCGATGACGAACAGCACCGGGACCTTCGCCAGCGAGTGCTCGCGCACCTTGTAGTTGATCTTCTCGTTGCGAAGGTCGCCCTCGACGCGCAAACCAAGCCGCCGCGCCGCCGCGATCGCCTGATCGGCATAGCCGTCCGCGTCTGAGGTGATGGTGGCGACAACGCCCTGCACCGGAGACAGCCAGAGCGGGAAGTGTCCCGCATAGTGTTCGATCAAAATGCCGGTAAAGCGCTCGAGCGATCCGAACAACGCCCGGTGGATCATCACCGGCGTGACCTTGTTGGAGTGCTCGTCGATATAGAATGCACCCAAACGTCCGGGGAGGTTCAGGTCAACCTGAACCGTGCCGCATTGCCAGTCGCGTCCGATCGCATCGCGCAGGACATACTCGAGCTTCGGCCCATAGAATGCGCCTTCCCCTTTGTTCAGCGTCCAGGGCCGCCCCGCTGTCTCCAGCGCCTTCAGCAGCGACGCCTCCGCGCGGTCCCAGACATCGTCGGCTCCGACCCGTTGCGCAGGGCGATCGGAAAACTTGATCCGCACGTCGTCGAAACCGAAATCGGAATAGATCGAAAGGATCAGATCATTCATCGCAAGGCACTCGGAAGTGATCTGTTCCTCGGTCACGAACGCATGCGCGTCGTCTTGCGTGAAAGCGCGCACGCGCATCAGGCCATGCAATGCGCCTGACGGCTCGAAGCGGTGCACTTTGCCGAACTCGGCCAGTCGCAGCGGCAGGTCGCGGTACGATTTCAGCCCGTGCTTGAAGATCTGCACGTGGCCCGGGCAGTTCATCGGCTTGACGACGTAGCGCCGTTCGTCCTCCTCACGCTTCTCCGTGAGGAACATCATCTCGCTGTATTTCTCCATATGGCCGGATGCGACCCACAGGGACGAGTCCATGAGCTGCGGCGAATTCACCTCGATGTATCCGGCCACCGTCTGGCGGCGGCGGATGTAGTTCTCGAGTTCCTGGAAAAGCGTCCAGCCTTTCGCATGCCAGAATACAGAACCCGGCGCCTCCTCCTGGAAATGGAACAGGTCCATTTCCCGCCCCAATTTGCGATGATCGCGCTTCTCAGCCTCTTCGAGTTGCTTCAGATAGGCGTCGAGCTCGGCTTGGCTCGCCCAGGCGGTTCCATAGATGCGCGTGAGCATCGGATTGTTCGCGTCTCCCCGCCAATAGGCGCCCGCGACTTTCATCAGCTTGAAGGCGGTCCCAACCTTGCCGGTGGAGGTCATATGCGGACCGCGGCACAGATCGAACCAATCGCCCTGACGATAGATTTTGAGCGGCTCGCCCGGAGGAATCGCGTCGACAAGCTCGACCTTGAAATTCTCGCCCTTCTCGCGGAACACGCGCTTGGCCTCGTCGCGGTCCCACACCTCCTTCGTGAACGGCCTATCGCGCGCGACGATCTCGCGCATCTTGGCCTCGATGGCGGGGAAATCCTCAGGAGTGAACGGCTCGTTGCGGAAGAAGTCGTAATAGAATCCGTTCTCGATCACCGGGCCGATCGTTACTTGCGTGCCGGGCCAAAGTGCCTGCACCGCTTCAGCCATCACATGGGCGCAATCATGCCGGATCAGATCGAGCGCGCGCGGGTCTTCGCGCGTGATGATTTCAACCTGGGAGTCGCGCCCGATGCGGTCGCCGAGATCGGCGAGCGTTCTGTCGACCACCATGGCTGCCGCCTTCTTGGCGAGCGACTTGGAAATCGACTCTGCGACCTCTCTGCCGGTGATGCCATCGGGGAACTCCCGACGCGCACCGTCGGGAAAGGTCAGCGTGACCATCGATCAAGTCTCCTCTGCTCACTCGCTGCCTACGAACGCAGGTAAGCGTGACCGGACCTCTCAACGCGGCGTGTGCGTCGCGTCCGGAGCGACGGGGGCCGTCGGCGCCTCGGCATTCGTGCCGCGCCAGCGCCCGTATCGCCAGGGCATATACCAGCGGGATGTCACGGGCAACGAGTGCGGAACGAAGTCAAGTCCGGATGTGCCCCAAGGGTGACAGCGCAGCATGCGAGCGAGCGTCATCCATCCGCCGGCCCACAAGCCGAATCGTCCGATTGCCTCATGGCCGAACTCCGAGCAGGTTGGTAAATGACGACACCGGGTACCGACCAGCGGCGAGAGCGTGTAGCGGTAAACCATGATGAGAGCGCGGCCGGCCGCTCGCGGCGCGCGCGCGAGGGCTCGCCGAATGAGATTGCTGCCATTGTCAAAATTTACCAAAGGCGTAATCCACAGACAGATGTAGCGCGCGTGCGTCAAGTCGGAAAAATCGCGACGGTTATAAACCTCGATCTCGCCACATTGCTTGACGACACGTTACTCTCATGAAGTAATAAGCCCCACCACGATATATGCCGCCCAAGTCGGTCCGACCATGTCTACGGTCGAGACAAAAAAGAACGGGCTGGCAGGCGTCAAAAGGCTACGCGGGAAAAAATTCGACCCAAAGCACCCGTGGTCTGAGTGGATGGAAGGGGGATGAATGTCTCGTCTTGTTGTGGCGGGCGCAGCGGTTGCGTGCGCATCGTTGGCTGCCTTGTTGAACGGTCCGGTTGCATCGACCGATGCGCAGAGTTCGCGCGTCTCCCCGATGCACTTCGAATTCCGTCGCGAGGGTCCGCCCGAGGCCTGCGGTGACAGGTGCCGCACATGGATTTCGGCGTCGGGAGCCATCAGCGCCGACACCGCGCGAGACTTCGAAAACTTTGCGCGCGGGCGCGAGTTGAAGGGCATGACCATTGTGTTCGACTCGGTCGGTGGCTCAGTCGTCGGCGCGCTTGCACTTGGACGGTCGATTCGTCGGCTGGACATGACCACCACGGTCGGCAAGACGGTCCCGCTTCCCTCGCGGGGAAAAGACGCGCGTGCCACGCTGTCCCTCGACGCGTCCTGCGAATCGATGTGCGCTTTTGTGCTCCTCGCGGGAACGCGCCGTTATGTGCCGCCTGAAGCCACCTTGCTGGTCCATCAGATTTGGCTCGGCGATCGCCGTGACGACGCGATCGCAGCCTCGTATACGGCCGAGGATCTGATGATTGTGCAGCGCGACATCGGGCGCATCGCGCAATATACGGTCGAGATGGGCGGCGCCATCGATCTCCTGGAGACGGCACTCCGCATCCCCCCATGGGAGCCGATGCGTGCCCTGTCATATGACGAGATCCAGCGCATGCGTCTCAGCACCATCGAGAACGCCTTCGAACGCGCGCCGGCTCCTGAGCCGAGCGTCACGGCATCGATTCAGCCGACGACGGTCGCGGTTCGCGCGGCAGGTGGGATTTCCGAGCGGGGCTGGTCCGTGATCGATCAATCGGGTCAGCTCATTCTCGCGCGCCGGCATCCGATGACGGCTGAAGGCGAGGAAATCGGCAGCTTCGACATCATGTTCGCATGCGGCGATTCGCCGGACACGTTCATAGCCACCTATATCGACCGCCGAAGGTCACGGGACGTCAATCGGACCGTCGACCCGCTCAAAGAGGTCCGGCTCTCGATCGGTCAACGCTCGGCGACCCTGAAAGCCTCCGCAGTCGGAGCGACCGCAGCTTATCAGCACACCAACTTCGCGACCGGGCCAGTTCCGGCGGCCATGGTGAGGGTCATGGTCGAGAACGGCAGCCGCACCTTGACGGTGGCCGCGATCGGTACGGAGGCGGATACGATCATCCGCGTCGGCAACACTGGCTTTGCGCAAAGCTTTCCACAGCTTACGACGAACTGTACGAAACAGGGCCGCGCTCGCAACTTGCGGGCGAGCGTCATTGAGACCGGGCAGCAGTAGGCGAAAACGAAGTCCGGCGTGCGTGAACGCGACTTCGTCGGTCGAGGCAAGTAATTAGCTACCGCCTGCGCCCTTACGCTCGATCTGGTCGATGGCTGAGACCACGGCATCGAAGGTCAGCAGCATCGATGCGTGGCGCGCCTTGTAATCGCGCACGGGCTCGAGCACGGCGATGTCCGCCCACTTGCCTTGCGGCGGCGGTCCGTTGTCCTTGAGCATCTTTTGCACCGTGTTCCGCAGCGAGCGCAATTCGTCGGACCGTGAGCCGATGACGTGCTGTGCCATGATCGACGACGAAGCCTGACCCAGCGCGCAGGCTTTCACCTCATGGGCGAAATCGGTCACCGTCTCTCCGTCCATGCGCAGGTCGACCGTGACTGTCGAACCGCACAATCTCGAGTGTGCGGTGGCCGAGGCGTCAGGCCTGGCCAAGCGGCCGATTCGGGGGATCGAGCCGGCAAGTTCCAGGATGCGCTTGTTGTAGACCTCGTCCAGCATGATCTTCTAGGTTGAATGGCTCGGAATACTTGCCTTTGCGTCGAACGGACGACCCCCTATATAGGAGCGGCGGGGCAAGTTGAAACGGGGTTCCGCATCGTCCCCGCGAAGAGGCTGAATGGGATATTGGCGTCCGGCGTCGCGAACCCCAAGATTCGAGACGCAGATGGGCGGCCACCCGGTGACACTCCGGCGGCTCAACCGCGCTGCCGGTCGAACGGAGAGACCGCCATGGATGCCGTCCTGAGAGCTTTTCCGAATCCTCAGCCCGTGGGCAGCGCGCGCGCTTCCGAGCCGGCGGTGCCGCGACCGACACGTGAGGAGGCCGAAGCCGCGGTGCGCACCCTGATCGCCTGGATCGGCGACGATCCGGGGCGCGAAGGCCTCGTCGACACCCCTCGGCGGGTCGTGCGCGCCTATGAGGAAATGTTCGGCGGATATCGGGAATGCCCGGCGGAGATCCTCGACCGTACGTTCTCCGAGACCGCCGGCTATGACGACCTCGTGCTGGTGCGCGACATTGCTTTTTACTCGCACTGCGAGCACCACATGGTGCCGTTTTCGGGCAAGGCCCACATCGCCTACTGGCCGACCGACCGCGTGGTCGGGTTGTCGAAACTGGCGCGCGTGATGGACGTCTTCGCCAAGCGGCTGCAGACGCAGGAACATCTGACCGCCCAGGTCGTTGCGGCGATTGACGAGATCCTGAAGCCGCGTGGCGTCGCTGCAATGATCGAATCGGAACACATGTGCATGGCCATGCGCGGTGTGCAGAAGCAGGGCGTCTCCACGGTGACCACCCAATTCACCGGCATCTTCCGCGACGATCCAGCCGAACAGCTGCGTTTCATGACGATGGTGCGTGGAGGCGCCCGCTGAGCGATCGCGACCGCTTCCCGCTGCCCGGCTCGACCCGCGAGGTTGAGGAGGGTTTGGCTTTTTCGCCCAAGTTCGACGCCGACGGGCTCGTCGCCTGCGTAGTCACCGACATGCGCAACGGCGACGTGCTGATGGTTGCGCATATGAACGCGGATGCGCTGGCCAAGACCATCGAGACCGGCGACGCTTGGTATTTCAGCCGCTCGCGCCGCAAGCTTTGGCGCAAGGGCGAGACCTCGGGCCACACCCAGCGCGTTGTCGAGATGCGCATCGACTGCGACCAGGACGCCGTGTGGATCAAGGTTGAGCAGACAGGTCCGGGTGCCTGCCACACCGGCCGCCGATCCTGCTTTTATCGCGCGGTGCCGCTTGGCCGATCCGAAGCGGTCACACTCGAATTCCGTGACGGCGAGAAAGCCTTCGAGCCGCGGACTGTCTATCCCGCCGACGACTAAGGGTCCGATCCTAACATTTGAATCCCCGTTTTCGGCAGGCGATTTTGCGAATGTTTAGAATCAGCGGATCACTAACAAGTATAACGCCGCTTACTCTTTCTTGCCGCGCTGAGCGATGAAGCGCTTAACCGACTCCCGGTGACGTTCCGTCGCGGTGATCACGGCATAATGTGAAGAGATCAGGTCGAGGTTCGTACGGAGATCGTTCCGCATGCCTTGATAGACTGCGCGCTTGATCATGCGGATCGTGAGCGGCGGCGCTTTCATGATTTTGGCCGCGATGGCGTCAACTTCCGCTTGCAGCCTGCCGTCCGGAAACACCTCATTGACGATCCCGATGCGCTTGGCTTCAGGGGCGTCGATGAAGTCGCCGGTGAAGAAAAGTTCAAGCGCCTTCGATACGCCGACGAGACGCGGCAGGAAATGCGCGCCGCCTGCGCCGGGGACCAGCCCGACATTGACATAGGTTTCCGCAAAGCGCGCGCTCGCCGACGCATAGCGAAGATCGCACATCAAAGCCATATCCATCCCGGCGCCGGTCGCAACTCCGTTGATGGCGGCGATCACCGGCTTGTCGAGCTCTTCCAGCGCGAGCGGAATGCGCTCGATGCGATCGAACAGCTCGCTTTTGCGCTGCTCCGGCGTGTGGTCGAGGCGCTCGCCCATCTCGACAATGTCGCCGCCGCTGCAGAACGCCGAACCTGCGCCGGTGATGATCACCACTTTGATGGCGTCGTCGAGGCGGCACTCGTGAAGTGCCTCCACCCAAGCGTCGATCATCTCGAAGGTGAATGCGTTCATGCGCTCGGGGCGGTCGAGAACGATGCGGCCGATTCCTTGGTCGCTGGTGTATTTGAGATTCGCCGTCATCGGCTCTCAGGCTCCGCTGTCCTGGTGGGGTATGATCATTGCGCCGCCTTGGGCGGGAGGCCAAGCTCTGCAAGGATTTCGTCCGTATGCTCGCCGAGCCTCGGCGCATGGCGCCGGATCCGGAACGGCGCGGCGCTGAATGAAACCGGGCTACGGATGGTGCGATATGGCCCTTCGCTCGGGTGTACGTCATCAGCGAACAGGCCAACCTCGCGCAGATGCGGGTCGTCGGGGAGTTCCTCGAGCGAGAGCACCGGCATGCAAGGGATGCTCACCTCGTCGCAGAAGGCGACCCATTCCCCGGTCGTGCGCTTCTGCGCCTCTTCCTCGACAAGCGCATAGAGCTGTTCGATGTTTTGCACGCGGTCCGAAAGGTTCTGGAACCGCGGATCCTGCTCGTATTCGCCGCGGCCGGTGAACGCGTAGAAGTCGCGCCAGTTTCGGTCCGAGTACGGCAAGATGCACGCATAGCCGTCTTTGGTGCGGTACGGCTTGCGGCGGGCATTCAGGAGGCGCGGGAATCCCGGCGGTCCAAGCGGCGGCTCGAAGGCGAAGCCGCCCATGTGCTCGACCAGCGTGAACTCGACCGTCGTCTCGAACATTGGGACCTCGATGGCTTGGCCGCCGCCGCCGCGCGCGCGTTGAAACAAGGCGGCAAGGATGGAATAGGCGATGGCTTGGCCCGCGAGCTTGTCGCAAATCACGGTTGGCGCATAGGCCGGCTCGCTTTGACGCCCGGTGAAGAGCGCGGCTATCCCCGAGCCCGCCTGAATGAGATCGTCATAGGCCGCTTTGTCGCCGTAGCGCCCTTTGGCGCCGAAGCCGTAAGCACCGCAATAAACGATGTCGGGTGTTATCTTGCGCACGTCGTCGTAAGCGTAACCGAGCTTCTGGATCGCTTTCGGGCGCAACGAATGGACAAAAACGTCGGCTGTCGCGATCAGGCGATCGAGCGCGACGCGCGCGTCTTTCTGCTTGAGGTCGAGAACGATGCTGCGCTTGTTCCGATGCACATGAAGAAAATTACCGGACATGCCGTCATGACGCGACGGACGGTAGGAGCGAAACGAATCCCCCTCCGGAGACTCGACCTTGATCACATCCGCTCCGAGGTCGGCGAGGATGTGCGTGGCAAAAGGGCCCATCACGACGTTGGTCAGATCGACGATGCGAACGCCGCCGAGTGGACCGTCATTGATTGTGGTGTCCATCCTATCCTCGGCCGACGCTTCCGAGACCGGCCGCTTGCGCAATCCGATCCCACAGGGCCGCCCCGCCTTGCGCGCTGACCAACCGTCCGATGCGCTCCTCCCAAAAGGCTTCGCCGCCGAATTCGTCCCGCCATGACCACAGCCGGCGCGTGGCGAAGTGCAGCGGGTGTTCCTGCGTGAAGCCCATCGCGCCATGCACCTGGTGGCAGATCGCCGCGACTTTTCCAGCGGCTTCTCCGACGCGCGCCTTCGCAACCCCGACGGCGAAGGCGAACTGGGCGCTGCCCCAAGCGTCGTTGGCCATATCAGCAGCCGCACTCGCCGCCGCGCAATGGCCTGCCGCCTCGGCGAGCATATGCTGGATCGCCTGGAATTTGCCGATGGTGCGGCCAAATTGCTGACGCTCGTTGGCGTAAGCCAGCGCGAAGTCCAGGCATCGTTCCATCGCGCCGGCCATCTGCTGCGCGCGGATCAGAGCGCCGAACGCCTGCAACCCCTCGCGGCATGCCTCGGGCGCCGGGCGTACCGCACTCTCGGAGAGCGTGAATCCCTCGAACGTGATCGTGTCTCGCGGCTCGTTGGCCAAATTCTTCCGTGGCGTGACCGCCGCGCCGGCCGATCGCGGCGCAGCGATCAAGTGGCCCCCTCGGCTGTCTGCGACATGGATGAGCACGTGATCGGCGGCCGCCCCCCAGGGCACGCGCCGCAATTCTCCATTCAGCCGATAGCCCCCGTCGACGGGCGCGAGCTTCGCATCCGCGTCCGCCGCCAGCGACCAGACGCCGTCGGCGCTCCCGCCGGACGCCGTCCAGAGCGCGGTGGCCACCATGGTTTCGCCGAGCGGAATCGGCGCGGCGAAATAGCCGGCGCGCCGGATGAGAAGCAAGGCGTCGCCGGCGCTTAGACCAAAGCCCCCGGCTTCGTCGGGCAAGAGCGCAAGGTGGATGCCTGCCCGCGTCACCGCCTCCCATATTTCCGGAACCGGCTCGCCGCGGTCGGCGCGACCGAGGCGCTCCTTGGTGACGAATTGTTGCAGCAGACGATCCGCCTGATCCAACACAAGCGAGGTCGTTGTCGCGGCTTCGGATGCGGCAAGTGTATTTTCCATCACCGAAGTCCCAAACCCCGCGCAATGAGGCCGCGAAGGACCTCACGCGTTCCGCCCCGCAACGTGAAGGATGGCGCCCGCAAGATGGCGTCGGCGAGTGCCTCGGAGAAGCTGTCGTCCTCGTCCTCCAAGCTCGCTTGCGTTGGCAGCAACCGCCGCGCGACCGCCGGGATTTCCTGCTCGAACGCGGTTCCGACATCCTTGACCAGAGCGGCTTCGACATTCGGCGCCTTGCCGTCTTGCAGAAGGCCTGCGACAGAACGCGACATGCGCGCCAGCGCAGACAGATGGGCGACGAGCCGTCCGATTTCGATGGCTTGCCTGTCGTCCGGATTCGGCCCGACCCGATTCACGAGTTCTACCAGCAAGCGATAATCTGAAAGAAAGCGGTCCGGCCCGGATCGCTCGAAGGCGAGTTCTTCGGTCACCATCGTCCAGCCTTGTCCTTCTGCGCCGACCATCATGTCGTTCGCGACAAAATGATCCTCGAAGAACACTTCGTTGAACTCGTGCTTGCCGGCGATATCGCGGATCGGCCGAACGGTGACGCCGGGCGCAGCCAGATCGATCAGGAATTGGGTCAGGCCGCCGTGCCGGTCGGGTCCTGCTTCGCCGGTGCGCACAAGCGCGATCAGATAGTGGACGCGATGCGCGTTGGAGGTCCAGATCTTGCTGCCGTTGATCACCCAGCCGTCTTTGTACGGCTTGGCGCGCGTGCGAACCGCAGCGAGATCCGAGCCGGAATTCGGCTCGCTCATGCCGATGCCGAAAAAGCATTCGCCACGGCAGATGCGCGGAAGAATATCCTGCCTCGCGCGCTCGCTCCCGTTGCGCAGGATCTGCGGGCCGCTTTGGCGTTCCGCGATCCAGTGCGCTCCGCAGGGCGCGCCGGCGGCCAGCATCTCGGCGGCGATCACGAAGCGCGCGAGGCCTGGCAAGTCCTGGCCGCCATAACGTTTCGGCCAAGTGACGCCGATGAAGCCGGCGGCGCCGGCGCGCTCGCTGAATGCGGGGTCGAAAGCGCTCCAGGAGCCGCGATGCGGGACGAAGCGCCCTTTAGCCAATTCGTTCGACAAGAAGGTGCGCAGCCGCTCCCGCGCAAGCGCAGCGGCCGGCGGCAGGTCGATATTTTGTTGAAATTGGAACGCGCGCATATCCCTTGGCCCCTCTGCCCCGGAGGCTTGGGCTTCACTATGCACCGCAGGCCGGGTGCAGCAAATCGGCAGCAGAAGTCAAATGATAATAATCACATATGTGATGGACACGCGGACGCGCCTGCATGAGACTGCGCTTATGAGCATGGCCCGCCGCCTCCCATCCGAACGCGAGCTTCCGGTTGCACTGGATGCGGGGGCGCGGAAAGCAAGCCTGGTCAAGTCGGCCGGCCGCGCGCTTCAGGTGCTCGAATTCTTTGACGAGGTTCAGCGGGAGGCGCGGGTCGCCGAGATTGCGGACGCGCTCGGCTATCCACAATCATCGACCTCCGTTCTCCTGAAATGCCTCACCCAGCTTGGGCACCTGGATTATGACCCAGTCAGCCGGACTTTTCTGCCGACGCCGCGGGTCACCCTTCTCGGCACCTGGCTCGACAAGGGGCCGGTGCGCAACGGCACGCTCACGCGCATGCTCGAGGAGATTTCCTGCAAGACCGGGGACACCGTTATTCTTGCTGCGCGGAACGGGATTTATTCGCATTACGTCCACGTCATTCAGGCGAGCCGCGCAATGCGTTTCCATGTTCCGCGAGGCTCGCGCCGCCTCGTGGTTTGGTCGGCCACCGGCTTCGCCCTGCTTTCCGGGGCGAGCGCGGACGAGATACGCGCGCTGGTGCTGCGGACCAATGCCGAGGCTTCCGGCGAGAGGCCGCCCATCGACCTTCGACGCGTGCAATCGCATGTGCAGCGCGGCCGCGACGAGGGGCATGTCTTCTCCAAAGGCCTCGTTACGCCGGGAGCCGGATCGATTGCGGTCCCCTTGCCGAGCGGAATCGATCGCCGCGAACGGCCGCTCGCGGTCGCGGTTTCCGGTCCGCTGGACGATTTCATCCGCCGTGAGCACGCCATAGTCGACATGATCCGCGATGCGCTCCGGCGCTACCTTGCGTCCGGATCTATTCGAACAGAACCGAAAAAGCGGTCTTTGCGGAAAAGGTGAACGGCTCGCCGCTCTCGTTGCGACAATAAAAGATGATCAGGGAGGATCAAGATGACAGGCTTCACGCGCCGCACGGCGATAAAAATCGGAGTCGGACTTGTGGCCGCGACGTTCGCGGCGCCCGCCATTGCGCAAAGACGGCAGCGCATCACCATTGTCACCGGTGGAACTGGCGGCGTGTATTATCCATATGGCGGCGGACTGGCGAAGGTCTTGAGCGAACGCGTCCCGAACATGCAGGTGACAGCGCAGGTGACGGGCGGCTCGGTCGACAATGTCAAACTCTTGCATAGCGGAGAAGCCGAGATCGGCTTCGCGACGATCGACTCCGCCTTTGACGGTCTCATGGGCACAGGCGCCTATGCGAAGGATGGAAAGCAGAACATCCGCTCCATTGCATGGATCTATGACAGCTACGTGCATATCGTCGCCTCACAGAGCTCGAATGTCACGACGGTGGCCGGTTTGAAAGGGCATCGCGTCGGGGTTGGCTCGCCTGGGTCTTCAACCGAGGGCATTGCTGACCGCGTGCTGGAGGCAGCCGGGCTAGACCCCAAAAAAGACGTTACGCGCGACAACCTCAGCGTGGCCGAGTCGGCTAATGCCATGAAGGATGGAAAAATCTCAGCCTTCTTTTGGGGAGGCGGCGTGCCGACGGCGGCCGTCCGCGATCTGGCGACGACCGGGCAGACGCCGATCCGCTTTCTTCCGATCACCACCGAGCGCGCCGAACTGGAGAGAAAATTTCCCGGCCTGTATCGGCCTTTTTTGCTGTCAAAGGGCGCCTATCCGGGCATGACGGAAGATGTCGCAGGGCTTGGTCTTGCGAACTTAATGATGTCCCCGGGCAATGCGTCGAACGAGCTCGTCACCGGCATTCTTACCGGGATCTTCGCCAATCTCGACGAGGTTCACAAAATTCATCCCGAGGCCCGCAAGCTCAACCTGAAGGACGCCGCGACCAGAACCGCCGTCCCCTTCCATCCGGCCGCGGAGGCGTTCTACCGGTCCAAAGGCGTGCTCAACTAAGGCATGCGAGAGACAGCGGACAAGATCGAACTAACCGAGGATGAGCTTGAGCGACTGACGGCTGATTCCGAAGGAGGTCCGGCGCACCTGTCGAAAGGGTGGACCGGACTTCTCACCGCCTTCGCCGCGTTCGGCCTCTCGGCCTACGCGATCTATTGGACGCAATTTGCCGTCAATACGTCCTTCTACCGGGCGAGCTTTCTAAGCACGGTTCTCGCACTCGTCTTTCTTCTGTATCCCTTGTCGCGAACGAGCCGGCCGCGAGCGGCCACCGCTGAAGAATGGTTGTCGAGCGCGCTCGCGCTTGCGCTCATCGCGGCTCTAGCGGTCGAAGCCGACATTTTTGCGCGCAGCGTTGTCGGCGGGCTGGTTCTTGCCCTCATGGCGGCGTGTTTTGCGGCTTACCCCATTGCTGCGCGCGTGCCTTGGCTGATTCGGACTCGGGCGATCGATTGGGTCTTCGTTGTCCTGTCCATCGCGGCGGCGGCTTATCTCTGGCTCTATCTTGACGAATACAAGAACAGGCCGACCCGGCCAACGGCCGAAGAGCTGGTGCTTGGCGGCATGCTGGTCCTGCTCATCCTGGAAGCGACGCGGCGGACCGTGGGCTGGATTCTGCCGGCCATCGCCGTCGCTTTCCTGATCTATTGCTACTTCGGACCCTCGATCCCGGAGCCGTTCGATCACCGCGGGTTTTCGTTCAATCGGATCATCGGTCAGAATTATCTGACGCTGGAAGGCATCTTCTCGACGCCGATCGATGTCGCTTCGACTTTCATCATCCTGTTCACGATTTACGGCGCTGTCCTTGAACGTGGCGGGGCGGGGAAGTTCTTCATCAATTGGTCTTTTGCGCTGTTCGGGAAGAGGCCGTCCGCCTCAGCCCCGGGCCGGGCCGTGGTGTCGTCCGGATTTCTGCTCGGCACGGTGTCGGGTTCCGGCGTCGCCACGACAGTCACGGTCGCCTCACTTGCCTGGCCGATGCTCAAACGCTCCGGCTATGCGCCGAACGTTGCGGGAGGAATGCTGTCGGCCGCCGGGATCGGTGCGACCTTGTCGCCGCCGACTTTGGGCGCCGCCGCTTTCATCATCGCAGAATATCTTCGCGTCGATTATCTGCAAATCCTGATCTACGCGTCGATCCCGACCGCTCTCTACTACTTCTCGTGCTGGCTGATGACGGAAGCGGATGCGCGTCGCCTCCAGATCAAGCCGACCAAAACGTCAGATGAGTCATTGTGGATTTTGACCAGAACCGAGGGCTATCATTTCCTCTCGCTCGCGGCGATAGCGGTATTTCTCGTTCTCGGCTTCACGTCCTTCATGGCGGTGTTCTGGTCGATCGCCATCGCTTTCGGCTTGTCAATGATCCGGCCGCATAGCCGTCTCGTTAGTCCGTTCGATTTCGGTATCGGGGTGGCGGCCGGAGTCGCCGCGTATGTCTACGGAGTGTTGGGCCTCGCCACGCGACACGATTTAGGCCAACTTTTCGACGCGCGCATTTCCACCGCCGTCTTCTGGGGCCTCGCGGTTGCGGTCCTGTGCTCGGGGCTGCGCTGGTGGATGCAAGCGCGCTCTCACACGGCGGCCCAGGCCAAGCTGCGTGCGCAGCATCACCGCCCAGGGATGATCGAATCGCTGGTGAGCGGGTCACGGTCGGTACTGGGAATCGCTGCGACCTGCGCCTGCGCCGGACTGATTGTGTCGGTCGTGAATCTGACCGGCCTGGGGCTGACGATCTCCTCCATTATTGTCAATATCGGGGGCGGCTCGCGTTTCGCCACGATCGCGCTCGCCGCGATCGCGATGTGGATTTTGGGCACAGCAGTGCCGGTGACCGCCAGTTACATCATCGCGGCGGTCATGCTGGTGCCGGCCTTGACCAAAACCGGCGTCGCGGAGCCGGCCGCGCACATGTTCATGTTCTACTATGCGGTGCTGGCTGACGTGTCGCCCCCGACTGCGCTGGCACCGTTTGCCGCCTCTGCGATCACCGGCGGCAACCCGTTCAAGACCATGCTGCAGGCCTGGAAATACACGTTGCCAGCGTTTCTGGTTCCGTTCATGTTCTGCCTCACGCCGGAAGGCACACGGCTTCTGATGATCACGCCTGCCGGAGAATGGCCGGCGTCCTTGGACGAATGGGCGGGAATCAGTTTGATTTTCGCGACCTCTTGCTTGGCCTTGCTTGGAATTTGCATCGGCGCGACCGGATATGCGTTGCGTGAGGCGAATGGCGCAGAGCGCATCCTTGCGGCCGCCGGCGGCGTCCTGCTCCTAACCGTCGACCCTTTGCTCGACCTTGTCGGCGCGGCGCTTCTTGCCGCGGCCATCGTTGCGCACTGGCTGCGCGTCCGAACGAGCCTCAAGCCCATTCCCGATGAGGCGCGGCGGATCGAAACCGAGCGGCTGCCGTAAACACCGCTCGACCGCGTGCTGCTATCCGAGCCCGGCGGCTTTCGCCCTCGCCAGGAGTCGCTCGGCGCGTGCGACGTGGGCGCGGTCATACATGACGCCGCCGATGCCGACGACACCCGTGTCCCGGTCGGCCGCAAATGCCGCGATGATTGTCTTCGCTCTCGCGATCGCGTCCGCGGTCGGCGTGAACACCTCGTTGATGATGGGGACCTGCGCCGGGTGGATCGCCATCTTGGCCGTGAAGCCGTCCCGCCGCGCCGCCTCCGCTTCCTCGCGCAATCCCGCCTCGTTCCGAAAATCGATATGGACCGTGTCGATCGCCTGCGCGCCGGCGGAGGCGGCGGCGAACAGGCACAGGTTGCGCGCCATCACATAGGGCGATGTGAATCGCCCATCTTGGTCGCGATTCGCCTCTGCGCCAAGGTCGGCCGACAGGTCCTCGGCGCCCCAGGTCAGTCCCGTCAGGCGCGCGCTTGCGCCGCGATAGGATCCTGCCGCAAACAGGGACGCCGCCGTCTCTGTCGCGAGAGCGATGATCTCGGTGTGACCGTGCGCAATCCCGTGCACCGCCTCGCGCGCCGTCAGTTTCGCGTCCAGGTGGATGACCGCAGGGCCGCCCTCAGCCTTCGGCAGCATGATAGCGTCGGGCGCACCGGCGACGACGCCATCGAGATCATCGTCCGTAAGTCCCGTGTCGAGCGAGTTGACGCGTACGATCAGCCGCGGCCGCAACGAGGACGCGCTCGCCTCTTTGAGAAACGCGAGGGCAATTGCGCGCGCATCCGCTTTGCGGTCGGTCGCAACCGAGTCTTCCAGATCGAGGATCAGGGCGTCGGCCGCGCTCGACAAGCCCTTCTGCAATTTCTTGGGGCTGTCGGCAGGGATGAAGAGAAGCGAGCGCATGCGCGCTTATTTCGGCCGCATGCGCATGAAGGCTTGGCGCCGGCATTCGGCCACGAGCTTGTCGTTCTGGTTGTAAGCCCGGTGATCGAACTCGACGATGCCCGCTCCGGGCCGCGACTGCGATTCGCGTTTGCCGATGATCTCCGTCGTGCAGTGCACGGTATCGCCGTGGAATAGCGGATGGGGGAACTTCACCTCCGTCATCCCGAGATTGGCGATCGTGGTGCCGACAGTGAGGTCGTTCACGGAAATGCCGATCATCAAGCCGAGCGTGAACAGCGAGTTCATGAGCGGCTGCCCCCACTCGGTCTCCTGCTCGCAGAAATGGCGATCGATATGGAGGGGCTGCGGGTTCAGCGTCATGTTCGAAAACAGCATGTTGTCCATTTCCGTGACGGTCCGCGTGAGCCGGTGCTTGATGATCTGTCCGGGTATGAAGTCTTCGAAATAGAGGCCGCCGCGGGGATGCCGGACTGCCGCAGTCTCCATGGGGACCTCCTCCTGCATAATCGGCGGGCTGGGACCCACCCTTAACCATTCATTTACCATACTTGGCCACGCTGCGAAGCGGCGGAGAGGGCACGCTCGCCCGGACGATTGCACGTATGTTCATCGACACGACCAGCGATATAGCCGCGCGAGTGACCGGAGCGATCCGCGAGGCTGCTCGCGTGACGGGGGCGGGGTTCGAGTACCTCCTGAAAACAGCGCTCCGCGAGTCGAACTTCGACCCGAATGCCAAGGCCGCCACGTCTTCGGCTACGGGCTTGTTTCAATTCATCGATCAGACCTGGCTCGGCACCGTGAAAGGAGCGGGGACCGAACTGGGTTATGGCCGCTACGCTGACGCGATCACGAAAACGCCGTCCGGCCGTTACGTCGTCGAAGACCCGGCCATGTACCGCGAGATCATGAAGCTTCGCCTGGATCCCAAGGCCAATGCTGTAATGGCCGGCGCGTTCACGAACCAAAACGCCGCCGGGCTCAGCGAGGCGTTGGGTCGTAAACCGACCGACGGAGAACTGTACGTTGCTCACTTCCTCGGAGCGGCGGGTGCGACCAAGCTCATTACCGGTGCTGTGAAGAACCCGAGCGCCCCCGCGGCGGACGCCTTCCCGGAGGCCGCAAGGGCCAATCGGACGATTTTCTACGATCGCGGCGCCCCGCGCAGTTTTGCAAAGGTGTATCAACTTCTCGTCTCCCGGCACGATCTCGGTGCCCCGGAGGTTCCGAAGATCGTCGACGCAAATGGGGCGGAGCCGAAACTCCTCTCGCCGGCCGAGGCTGTGGCGCAGGCGCACGCCGCGGCGGGCTTTGCGCCAGCTCTGAAGACGGGGGCCATCTTCCACGATCTTTTTCGGGTGGAGCAGCGAGGCGCGCTGTCTCCGGTCGTTGGAGACTTGTGGGGGGCCAAGCGCAATCCGTCCGTTCAACTGGCCGCCGCGGTCCCGCCTGTTGAGGCGGCCGCCTCGCCCGGCCATGCGCCGCGCCGTCTCGGCGCCCCGCTCGATCTTTTCCAGTTTCTTCGGCCTGAAATCCGCTCGCGCGTGTGAGCGCGCCTATGGTGAACGCTTTGTTAAGCGGGGTCGCCTAACCTCTCGAGCGGGTATCTTGGGACCTTCGGTCGCGTTCACTAGAGACCATGATCGTTCGACATTTCTTGCAGTGGGTCAGGACAGCCGGCGCATCGGAGCGTGCGGAGGCGACAAGCGCGCTTGCGCGCGCTTACCTCTATTCTGATCTGTCCAGCGATGATCGAATGGCGGCCGAGGGCGCGATGATCATGCTGCTGGATGATCCGTCGCCGCTCGTGCGCATGGCGCTCGCGCATTCGCTGGCCGCCAGTGTCGCGGCGCCGCCGGCTGTCGTGCTCGCGCTTGCCTCCGATCAGCCGGACATCGCCTCGATCGTGATGCAGCACTCGCCGCTGCTGGTCGATTCGGATCTCGTCGATATGATCGGCGGCGGGGATGATTGGGCGCAGGCAGCCATCGCCCGGCGGCCGGACTTGCCTTGCGCCGTCGCGGCCGCGCTGGCCGAGGTCGGTTCGGCGGCGGCCTGTCTGACGCTTCTCACAAATCCGGGCGCCGACATTGTGCCGCTTTCGATGAAGCGGATTGCGCAGCGGCATGGCCAAGACCCCGTTCTCCGCGAAGCCTTGTTTGCGCGCGGCGATCTGCCCGTCGAGGTGCGGCAATCGCTGGTGCGGACGCTTGCCGATTCGCTCGCGTCCTTGGTGACGCGGCGTGATTGGATCGACGAGACCCGGGCGCGCCAGGCTGCGCGGGAAGCCTGCGAGAAGGTCACGATTGTGATGGCCGACTCGGTGGACGGCTCGGAACTGGGGCTGCTTGTGCAGCACCTGCGGGAAAGCGGCCAACTGACCGCAGCGCTCGTCTTGCGGGCGCTTCTCTGCGGCAACATCCGTCTCTTTGAAGAGGCACTGGCAAAACTCTCCGGCCTGCCGGTCGCGCGCGTTTCCGCGCTCGTTCACGATCGCCGGGGCGCCGGGCGCGACGCGCTGTTCCGCCGCGCCGAGCTGCCGGAGTCGGTGCTTCCGGCATTCCATGCGGCCTTGGATGCAATGGACGAAACGGGCTACGTCGCCTCGAGGGGCGGAGCCGCGCAACTGCGGCGACGGATGGTTGAGCGAGTGCTCACGGCCTGCGCCCAAGAGGAAGCCGTCGAGATCGCGCCCTTGCTGACCCTTTTGCGCCGCTTCGCAACCGAGGCTGCGCGTGAGGAGGCGCGCCTGTTTTGCAGCGAGCTTGTCCGATCTGAACCGTCCGAGAAGCTGCGGCTGGCGGCCGCTTAGCCTGCTATTCGAGGGCTGCGAACCAGTCTTTATTGGCGCAGAATACGGGCGGTTCAGCCAAGCTGGCCGGCGCGCCTTTGAGCCACTGAGAACACTGGTTCTTCTCGTCGCACCATTCGCAGCGGCGCATGGCGGAGCGCATCGAGGCGCCGAATCCGTATTGGGTCGTCGCGACAATGTCGATGTTCAGTCGCTCCATCATTTGAGCCATCAAGGGAGCGGCGACCGATCGGGACGACTGGGCCATGAGAACATCCGTTCCTCAAGCCGCGCGCAGGCGGCGAAGGCTGGCATTTCGGCATAGCGGGGCGGAACGGCATTGATAGAGGTCAAGCTGCAAACCCCGAAGCAGCGGGCGAATGCCTCAGTTGCCGGGAGCCAGGCTGGGCGCCGCGATCAGTTCCAGCACATCCGGCCGGTCCTTGTTCTCGCGTTTGAGAAACTCGTCCGTGACATTGCGCAGGCGCATCCCGAGCGCGGCCGCGGTTCCGTCGTCTTTGCGCGCGTTTTCCCGCACCATCGCCCGTGCGGCGTCGACGTGCTGGTCGATCAGGGTCGGCGGGATGCGGGCTGGTTCAGGCGCAAATTCAAGCAGCCGGCAAAGGCTGTCCGCGACGGGCGCAACCTTCGGAAAGCCGAAGGTCGCGGCTTGGCCCTTGATATCGTGCGCTGCGCGAAACAGGATGTCGAACGCCTCGCCCGAAAGGCCGGTCTTCCGGGCTGCGTTCCGCGCAGCGTCGAGCCTGATGCACTCGTTTTCCATCCACACGTTGAATTCGGACGACAACTCTGCCAAGGCCTGCTCGGCCCGCGCCAGCGGGTCGTCGGCAGGCTGGCCGGAGCTGATCTTCACGACTGCTTTCTTCAGCTTGTTCGGAGGAACGATCACCTCATGATCGGCATAGGTTGCGACAACCTCGTGGTCCTTCTTCGCCTTGGACATCGTGTTCGCTTCTCCCGATTGGACCGGTCAGCTTGTCGACTTCACTTTTTCGAGTAGCGGCTGCTGATTGATCACCTCAGCCTTGCCGCCTTTGCGTCGTTCCGGACCCGAGTAGTTGGGATTGACATTGCGCCGGCGATCCGGACCGAAATAGTTTCGCGTTTTGATGAACGGCCGAGGATTGGCGACGACGTTCAGCACACGTTGATAGAGCGCCTTGGCGGAAATCGGTTTGGCGACGAACTCGGTGATTCCGGCGTCGCGCGCCGTCACCACTCGCTTCTTCTCGGAGTGTCCGGTCAGCATGATGATCGGCACATAGGGATTGGTATTGGCACCCGGCTGTCGGATCATCTGCGTCAATTCGAGACCGTCGAAAATCGGCATGGCCCAATCGGTGATGACGATGTCGGGAGAGTAGTGGGTGAAAGCCTCGAGCCCGCCGGCGCCATCCTCCGCTTCGTAGACTTCACGCGCGCCAAACCCGTGCAATAGCGTGCGCAGGATCCGCCGCATATGGGCATTGTCATCGATGATGAGGAAGCGCAACCGGTTGAAGTCAATGCGGATCATGGGCGGCGTGCGGGATGCTGCCGGCTGCCGAGCCGGTTGTGTCGACCGCACCCTATCCTGCGCGCGTTAATGCCGAGTTTACGCTTTGCGCCCCCGGCGCCTGCTCAATAGCCGAACTGCTCGCGAACGATCCGCTCGTCGAGGCTGTGCCCGCGGTCGAAAAGCATGCCCATCGCGATGCTGCGATCCATGGCGATATCGACGGTCATCACCGCGCGCACCTCGTCGTGATCCGCGACGGCGGCGACCGGCCGCTTGTCGGCTTCGAGTACTTCGATTGTCACACGGGCAGAGTCAGGCAGCAGCGCGCCGCGCCAGCGCCTCGGCCGGAACGGGCTTATGGGCGTCAGGGCGAGGAGGGGAGCCTTGATTGGAATGATCGGGCCTTGGACGGAAAGATTGTAAGCCGTCGAGCCTGCCGGCGTTGCGACGAGTACGCCATCAGCCACGAGATCGGGCATGCGCTCGGTCCCGTCGACGAGGATTCTCAGACGCGCGGCCTGATAAGTCTGCCGGAACAGCGAGACTTCGTTGATGGCATGGTATTCATGCACGAGGCCGCGCGCGTCGCGCGCGCGCATGAGCAGCGGGTGGATGATGTTCAATTCGGCCGCGACAAGCCGCTCCTTCAGACCATCCTCGTGAAATTCGTTCATCAGGAAGCCGACCGAGCCGCGGTTCATGCCGTAAATCGGCTTGTTTGATTTCATGAATCGATGCAGCGTCTGCAGCATCAATCCATCGCCGCCGAGCGCAACCACGACGTCCGCCGCATCGGGATCGGCCTGGCCGTATCGTGCCGAGAGCCGGGCAAGCGCCGTTTGCGCCTCGGCGCTGGGGGCCGCCATAAATGCGATTCGCTCATAACTTTGCGTCTGGGAGTCTGCCCGCATTGGCCCGATCGTACTTTCTTCGCGCGTCCGAAGGCTTATGGCCTTGCATCCAGGCCGCGGCACACTTTACCAACCCACGCCAAGGTTAACCATCGAGGCCCGACATGGAACGCGTGATTTTCGTCTATACAACCTATCCTTCGCTTGTCGAGGCGGAGCAGGCGGGGCGAGCCATTGTCGAAGAGCGGCTTGCGGCCTGCGTTAACATTCTGCCCGGCATGGTGTCCCATTATCGCTGGCAGGGCGCGATCGAGCGCGGCGAAGAGGTCGTGATGATCGTCAAGACGCGCGCTTCTTTGGCCGAAGCGGTGCGTAAGGCGGTCAAGAAGGGTCACTCTTATACCACGCCAGCCATCGTCTTTCTGCCTGTCGAAGGCGGCGACCCCGGCTACATGAGCTGGATCGCCGCCGAGACGAAGGCAGAAGCCGGCTAGTCAATTCACCTCATGAAGCCGCAGCTTCAGTCCGACATAAGCGGCGAAACCGGGCGCCCGATAAGAGAAGACCTCTTCATACTTCGTATCGAAGATGTTCTCGGCACGGACATACACGGTCGACCATGGCGTCATGTCATAGGAGATTGTGCCGCCAACAAGCGTGTACGGACTGAGCAGGACCGGGGTGAGCGGAAACCGGAACCAAGTGTCGTGCATCGTGCCGTTGTGGACAATGGTCACGGTTGCTTTGCCGCGTCCTTCCGCGAACAGCACCGTTGCCGAGCCGGATGCCGCATGGCGCGGCCGGCGATCCTCCTGCCGTCTGTCGGCAAGCCGCGCGTCGGTGTAGGTGTAGGTGCCTGAGAGCAGGAGCCACGGAACCGGCGTGAACTTCGCGGTCACTTCGACGCCGCGGCGGGGGCTGGTTCCCGGCGCGTTTACCACCGTGAAAACGAACCCGCCGCCGACCGATTGTGACACGATCTTGTCTTCGAAATCCGAGCCGAAATACGTCACGTCCGCGACGAGGCGTCCGTCCAGAAGCCGCTGCTCCACGCCGATGTCCCATCCACGCGAACGTTCGGGTTTCAGTGACGCATTGCCGACGAAAGAGCCGACGAAGAAACCGAACTGTTCGAAGAACGTCGGGTTCGTGAAGCCGGTACCGACGCTGGCATGAACGCGCGTTTCCGTCGGCAGCCGCTGCGCCGCGGTGGCACGCCATGTCGTGATGTCGTCAAACCCGCTGTTGCGGTCATGACGCACCGCGCCCGTGACCGTCAAACCGACCGGCAGATCGAGGGCGTATTCGCCGGCGACGCCGTCACGGGTTCGCGTGGCGCCTCTCGCCCAAAAGCCGGCAGCAAGCGGATCGAAGGACATCGATTGCGAATCGATCCTCAGATCCTCCTCCTGGCGGTCGGCGGCAAAGGTAAAGCTGTGCCGTTCTCCCCCCATGATGTGCGTGCGGGCAATCGCGGTTGCCTTGTACTCGAGATTGTCGCGCCGGCCCTGCGAGCGGAAATAACCGAATACGGTATCGAAGTCGTCCCGCTTCTCGTCGTGCCGTTTGGCCGAGAGTTTCTGAACGAAGTCGCCTTCAAGGAGCGACCAAGTTGCCGCCATGCGCCCGCTCATGCTCTCGAAGCGGTTGAAGTCCGAGGCTGAATCGGCCGCGAGTCCCTCGAGAGGTCCAAAAAATGGCTGCGGATCGATATCGGCGAACCGCCGAACGGCCCGCAGTGAACCTTCCACATTGAATTGAGGTGTAAGGTCGGCGCCGAACTTTGCCGTGGCCGTGCTGGCCCGGCTGCCGTCGTGCTCAACACCGAAGCGAGAGATATTGAATCCCTCCGTGGAATTCCGATCGAAGCTGAAGGAGCCATAGAACGGCCCCAAGGAACCGCGCGTGCTCGCGCCAAAGGATTTCGTGTCGCGCGAGCCGCCTTCCACCCGCATGTGCATTTCCGGTCGCGCCATTCCGCGCCCGCTCTTGGTCACGATCGAAATCACGCCGGCATGGGCATTCGCGCCGTGCAGGCCAGACTGCGGCCCGCGCACGACTTCGATTCGCTCGATGTCCTCGAGGGCGAGATCGGCGAAGTTGAAATCGCCGTTTGAAATCTCGTTGACCGGTACGTCGTCGATCAGCACGAGCAGGTGGTTTGCTTCAGCGCCGCGGATGCGGACCTGCGTCAGCGAACCGCGCGTGCCTTGTTGGTTCACGGCCACGCCCGGAACGGTGCGCAACGCGTCGGCGACCGTGCTGAAACCGCTCGAGCGGAGCGTCTCTCCGGTCACGACCGTAACCGCCGCGCCGACCTTGCTGGCTTCGATCGGAGCCTGGTTCGCATAGATGACGATTTGCGTTTGCGCGTGGGCCGTTCCTAGACTTGCTGAGAAGAGAAGCGCTGCTGCGATGGAATGGCGGCGATGGGAACAGCAGAAAACGGGAAACGTGGAACGAGTCCACATGACATGCCTCCGGTGCGTTCGGGTGAACGGGTCGTGGAGGCACAGATCCCGGCCAGGATCGTGTGACAATCATGGTCAGTGCGCGGAAAGGCCATGAGCCCTTGTCCTCCACAACGGTTTGCATGTCACCGCTGCGGAAGACCGCCCCGTGCGCGCGCCCCGCACGCCGGAAGGGTGACTGGCTCAGGCAGGTCTCCTGGCTTGCGGGTCGTCACCCTTTGCTCCACCTTCCCGGACGTGCATCCAGTGGCGTTTGGAGCAGGACTCACCGCCGACAGTTGCGGGGGCAGCTCCGGACTGGGCCTTGCGTCGTGAAACGCCAGGCCGCACCGGATTCCCTCTTGGCCGGGCCTTCGCCCGGCACACCTGTGCCGGCAGACAGTGAAGGCCTAAGCTGCGTGACTGTCAACGTCCAAGATCCGGTTGAATTGCGCGCCGTCCCGCGTGTAGGACCGACCGCGGGGTGGGACGCCGGATGAGTGGCACGACGCATTGAGGAAACCGAACAAGCCGTGCGAAAGACTTTAGCCGCCACCGACTGGTTGCGCCGCTTGGAATGGCCGGTGCTCCTGATCCTGTTGATCGCCGCAGGCTCGATCTGGGCGTTTGTCGAACTCGCCGATGAGGTCGTCGAAGGTACTACCGCCGCCTTCGACCGCTCGATCCTCTTGGCCCTGCGCAACGCGCAGGATGCGAGCCAGCCATTCGGTCCTCCCTGGTTTCAAGAAATGATGCGCGATTTCACGGCGCTCGGAAGCACGGGCGTGCTTGTGTTGGTCACGGCGGCCGCCGCCGGTTTCCTGTCCCTGGAAGGAAAGCGCCGCGCCTCGCTTGCCCTGGTTCTCTCTGTCGCCGGCGGAATGCTGATCAGCCAGCTAGCAAAAATGGGCCTTGATCGGCCGCGCCCCGATCTCGTCCCGCATGCGACCGTCGTTTACACAGCCAGCTTTCCCAGCGGACACTCGATGATGTCGGCTGCCGTCTATCTCACGCTCGGCGCACTCGTAGCGCGCACGCGCCGAATAAGGCGGGTGAAGGTATTCGTGCTCGTCGTTGCGGTCAGCCTGTCTTTATTGGTCGGCGTAAGCCGGGTCTATCTGGGCGTGCATTGGCCAACCGACGTGCTGGCAGGCTGGGCGGTCGGAGCGGCATGGGCCCTGCTTTGCTGGGTGGCCATGCTCTGGCTTCAGGTGCACGGCAATGTCGAACAGGCAAACGGCCCGGTTGCCCGCAAATAGGCCGATCGGCCGCCCTCGTGCGTGCCCGCGCACACATTTTGATCAAAATCAGAGCCCCGCCTCCGAATCGTTGCTACCCGTTGCGCCGGACGGACTTGGTTTGCTACCATTTTGGCATTCAAGTACCGAAATTCTGAAAAGCAAACACCATCCCTGGGAGGGAACAGGACGATGACGCAAATCCGGACATTCACGACGCTCTTGTGCGCAGGCGCAGCCGCGCTTGTGCTTGGAGCCGGGCAGGCGACGGCGCAAGTAAAGATCGGCTCGGTGCTCTCGGTCACCGGCCCCGCGTCTTTCCTGGGTGATCCCGAAAAGCGCACGCTCGAAATCTACGTCGAAGAACTCAACAAGAAGGGCGGCGTGAACGGACAAAAGATTCAACTGGTCATCTATGACGACGGTGGAGACGCGAATGCCGCACGAACCTTCGCCACACGCCTCGTCGAGGAAGACAAGGTCGTGGCGATGGTCGGCGGCACAACCACCGGCGCGACGATGGCCATGATCCCGGTGTTCGAGGAGGCGCAGATTCCGTTCATCTCGCTTGCGGGCGCCATTCAGATTGTCGAGCCGGTGAAGAAGTGGGTGTTCAAGACCCCGCACACCGACAAGATGGCGTGCGAGAAGATCTTCACGGATCTGAGGAAACGCAAGCTGACCACCATCGCGCTGATTTCCGGACAGGATGCCTTCGGCAAATCGATGCGGGACCAATGCGTAGCGGTGGCGCCGAAATTCGGCATGACGATTGCGCATGAGGAGAGCTACGGGCCGCGCGACAGCGACATGACCCCGCAACTGACCAACATCCGCAACAAGGCGGGGGTTCAGGCGGTCGTGAATCCCGGCTTCGGCCAGGGACCGGCGATTGTCACGCGCAATTACCGCCAGCTCGGCGTCACCCTGCCGCTCTATCAAAGCCATGGCGTTGCCTCGAAGCAGTTCATCGACCTTGCGGGCCCGGCTGCAGAGGGCGTGCGATTGCCGGCCGCGGCTCTGCTTGTCGCCGACAAGCTGCCCGACAGCGACAAGCAGAAGTCGGTTGTCGTGAACTATTCGAAGACTTACACGCAGCGCACCGGCCAGCCGGTCTCCACGTTCGGCGGACACGCCTATGACGGGCTCATGATCCTTTTCGAGGCGATGACCCGCGCCAAGAGCAATACGGACAAGGCAAAGATCCGCGACGAGATCGAAAAGACGAAAGGCTTTGTCGGCACCGGCGGCATCGTCAACATGTCGCCGACCGATCATATGGGCCTCGAGCTCTCGGCCTTCCGAATGCTGGAGATCAAGAACGGCGACTGGACAATCCTCCCCGATAGCGGATCGTGATTGAGGGTCCTCATCCTTGGAGACGCGCCTTGGGGGCGCTGCTCCGGCGAGAGCTGACAAAGGTCCTCATGGGAAGGAGCCGGCCGAACCGGGAATCCCAACCATGAGGACCATTCACGAAGAACCGGTCCGAGACGCCAGTGCCAGAACTCCTGCAGTTCCTTTTTTCCGGCCTGACCGTTGGCGCCGTCTACGCGCTCGTCGCGCTTGGCTTCACGCTGATCTACAATGCTTCGGACGTCGTGAACTTTGCGCAAGGCGAGTTCGTGATGATTGGCGGGCTCACCACTGTTTTCCTCGCGCTTTCCGGCGTGCCGCTGCCGCTTGCGGCCGTCCTGGCCGTCATCGCCTCGGTGCTGGTGGGCCTCGCACTGCATCGTTTTGCCATCGAGACGGCGCACGGCGCCTCCGCCGTTGCGCTCATTATGATCACCATCGGAGCCTCGATCTTCCTCCGAGGCGCCGCGCAGGTCGTGTTCGACAAGCGGTTTCATAGCCTCCCGCATGTGTTTGGCGCTGATCCGATCCGTTTCGGCGGGGCGGCGATCCTGCCGCAAAGTCTGCTCGTGCTCGCAGGCGCCGCGGTGATCCTGGTTCTCCTCTGGGCTTTTATCGACCGCACGCTGTTCGGCAAGGCGGTGATCGCCACGGCGGCGAACAAGCTCGCCGCGCGCCTGGCCGGCATCGACACGCGGCGGATCGTCGGCTTATCGTTTGCCATTTCCGCAGCGATCGGAGCCGTGGCCGGTGTCCTTGTTACACCGATCACCTTGACGAGTTATGACGTCGGCACGCTGTTGGCATTGAAAGGTTTTGCCGCGGCGATGCTCGGGGGCATGGGCAGCGCCACGGGCGCCGTTGTAGGCGGGTTGATCGTCGGGCTGCTCGAATCGCTTGCCGCCGGATATCTGTCCTCGCAATACAAAGACGCCGTCGCGTTTCTCGTTATCCTTGCCGTTCTTTTCGCCATGCCGCGAGGCCTGTTCGGCAAGGCCTCGGTCGAACGGGTATGAGCGTGCGCGAGCTTCTCGATCATCGTCTTGCGCCGCTTCTCCTGCTGGCGATGATCGCCGCCGTGATCCCGGTCTTGTTCCCCTCGGCCTACTACTATCGCGTGGGAGCGCTCGTCTTCATCTTCGCGCTCGCGGTGGTTGGCCTCAATCTCTTGATGGGTTTCGCAGGACAGGTCAGCCTCGGCCATGCCGGGTTCATGGGCATAGGCGCATATGCCGCGGCGATCGGTCCCGTACATCTCGGCTTGCCTTCTTGGCTGAGCATCATCGTCGGCGCGTTCCTGGCCGGCGCTGTCGCTTTCGTCGTCGGCCGGCCAATACTGCGCTTGCGCGGACATTATCTCGCGGTCGCGACTCTCGGCTTCGGCATCCTCGTTGCGATCGTCTTCCAGAATGAGGCGCAATGGACCGGCGGGCCAGACGGCATGAATGTGCGCCGGCTCGTCCTGTTTGATTGGCGCATGAGCGGCTCCGTAACCTGGTATTGGATTTCCGTCGCGACCTTCATCCTGGGCGCCATGCTTGCCGTCAATCTCATTGACAGTCCGACCGGGCGCGCGCTGCGCGCGATCCACGACAGCGAAGTCGCCTCTCGCGTCCTCGGAGTCGATGTTGCGAACAAGAAGCTTGCCGTTTTCGTCATCTCCGCGGTGTATGCCTCGGTGGCCGGCTCCTACCTTGCGCTGTTCAATGGGCACATCACCCCGGAGGTATCGGGCTTTCTGCGCTCCATCGAGCTCGTCGCCATGGTGGTGCTCGGCGGCATGGGGTCGGTTGCCGGCTCGCTGGTCGGCGCGGCGGTGCTTGTTGTCCTGCCGCAGGCGCTCACCTGGCTGCACGAATACGAACACATGGTGCTCGGTCTCGTGCTCATGGCTTTCATGATCTTTCTGCGCCAGGGTATCGTCCCCGGGCTTGCCCAGGCGATGGGAGCGCGGCGCGCATGAACATCCTGGAAGCCGAGCGGCTGTCGATCTCCTTCGGGGGCGTGCGCGCCGTCGACAACGTGACGCTCGCGGTGCCGAAAGGAATGATCTTCTCCATCATCGGTCCGAACGGCGCCGGCAAGACGACGCTTTTCAATCTTGTCTCGGGCCTCTACGCGCCGGGGGACGGACGCGTGAAACTTGCGGGCCAGGACGTGACCGGGCTCGCACCCGAGGCCCTCGCCGCGCGCGGTCTCTCGCGCACCTTCCAAAATCTGCAGATATTTTTCCGCATGACGGCGCTGGAGAATGTCATGGTCGGCCGCCACCGCCATGAGCGCACGGGCATCATTGCCGAGCTTCTGCATTTGCCTCTCGTCAACCGGCAGAACCGCGCAACGCGCGCCGCTGCGCTCGCGGCATTGGATCGCGTCGGACTTGCGCGGCACGCCGAGCGCTCTGCCGGCGGCCTCTCCTACGGGGACCTGAAGCGTCTGGAGATCGCGCGCGCACTGGCGAGCGAACCGGCCGTGCTCCTCCTCGACGAACCCGCCGCCGGCTGCAATCCCGTGGAAACGAAGGAATTGGAGCACGTCATCCGCGGGATCGCCAAGCAGGGCATTACGGTCGTTCTGGTCGAGCACGATATGAAGCTCGTCATGAACGTGTCCGACCGAATTCACGTCCTTGCCAATGGCACGAGCCTGACCGAGGGAACTGCGGCCGAAGTGCGCACGAATCCCGCGGTGATCGAAGCCTATCTTGGCGTGCGCGAGACGGAGGATCAGGCGCGTGCTGTCAGTTGAGAACCTTCGGTCGGGCTATGGGCGCATCGAAGCCCTACACGGCGTCTCCCTTGAGGTGCACGAGGGCGAGATCGTCACGCTTGTGGGTGCGAATGGCGCCGGGAAGACGACGCTCCTCCGAGCGATCTCCGGCGTGCAGCCGGTCGCTGCCGGGAACGTTCGTTTCGACGGGACGACGATCACGCGCATGCCGGCCCACTTGCGCGTCAAGCTCGGCATTGCTCAGGTGCCGGAAGGACGTCAGCTGTTTGGACCCTTGTCGGTCGAAGACAACCTCAAGCTCGGCGCATGGACGCGGCATGATGAAAACGTGGCCGGCGACATCGAGCGCGCCTACGCTTTGTTTCCGATGCTCTCGGCCTTGCGTCACGTGCCGGCGGGGACGCTCTCGGGCGGACAGCAGCAGATGCTGGCCATCAGCCGCGCCCTGATGTCTCGCCCTCGGCTGCTCTTGCTCGACGAGCCGTCGATGGGACTTGCGCCGATCCTGGTGGATCAGATCCTCGCCACCGTGAGCCGGCTCAAAACCCAAGGGCTCACGATCCTGCTGGTCGAGCAGAACGCCCGGGCGGCGCTCGCCATCGCCGACCGGGGTTACGTCATCGAAACGGGCGAGATCATCGGGACGGGTTCTGCCCGTGCGCTCTTGCAGGATGATCGCGTGCGCGCCGCCTACCTGGGAATGTGACGACATGACGAGAGTCGGATGAGCAATACGTGAGCAAAGGAACACCAGAATGAAGCCGACGCTGACTGCCGGAGCATCCAAGACCAACAAGATTGCGGTCGACCGCGACCGCACGATCGGATTCATGGGCGAGGAGGGGCGGGTCTATTCGACTCCGAACCTTGTCCGCGACATCGAGCATACTTGCCGCGACCTTCTGATGGCGCATGCTGACGCGGGCGAGGACTCGGTCGGGATGGAGATTTCCGTCCAGCACATGGCGCCGACGCTGCTCGGCCAGACCGTCGAGATCACCGCCACCGTGTCCGCCGTCGAAGGCCGCAAGGTCTCCTTTGACGTCGCCGCGAAGGACGATATCGAACAGATCAGCAAGGCGAGGCACACGCGCTTCGTCGTCGATGTGCAGAAGCAGCTCGAGCGTTTGAAGGCAAAGGCCGCGAAGCGCGGCTAGAGAGGTCCGTCATGGACGCGAAAACGACCCGCAGCACCCGCACGGTCTCGACATACTGCTACCAGTGTGTCGCGGGACCCGACCTCCTCACCGTGCGTATTGAAGACGGTGCCGCAGTGGAGGTCGCGCCGAACTTCAAGGCTGCCGACGCGCACCCGGCAGGCGGCAAGTGCTGCGTGCGCGCCTACGGCCTCATCCAGAAGGCCTACACTCCGCATCGCGTGCTTCACCCGATGAAGCGCACCAATCCGAAAAAGGGCCGTAACGAGGACCCGGGTTTTGTGCGCATCTCATGGGACGAGGCGCTCGATCTCGTGGCGAGCAAGCTGAAAGACGTGCGCGCCGCCGGCCTCCTCGACGAGTCCGGCTATCCCCGCGTCGCGGCGAGTTTCGGCGGCGGCGGCACGCCCACGGCTTACATGGGAACGCTGCCGGCCTTCCTCACCGCCTGGGGACCGATCGACATGAGTCTCGGCTCGGGGCAGGGTGTCAAATGCTATCACTCCGAACATCTCTACGGCGAGTTCTGGCATCGCGCCTTCATCGTTGCGCCAGACACGCCACGCTGCGAATACCTCGTCTCGTTTGGCTGGAACATCGAAGCGGCGGGCGGCGTCATCGGCGTCAAGCGCCATTCCGATGCGCGCAAGCGCGGCATGAAGCGCGTGCAGATCGAGCCGCATCTCTCGATCACGGGCGCCTGTTCCGCCGAATGGGTGCCGATCAAGCCGAAGACCGATGCCGCGTTTCTCTTCGCCATGATTCATGTCGCCTTGCACGAAACCCCGCGCGAGAAACTCGACATCCCGTTCCTGAGGAATCACACCTCTTCGCCCTATCTCGTGGGGCCGAACGGCTTGTATTTGCGCGACCCTGATACCCGCAAGCCGCTTGTTTGGGATTTGCGAACGGCGCGCGCGGTCACCTTCGACACAGACGGGATCAACCCGGCGCTCGAAGGCTCGTTCACCGCGAGCGGCATCGAAGTCGGTCCGGACAACGAGAGCAAGGCGCATCAGAATGTGAAGGTACACGCCGCGTTCGCGCATCTCGTCGAGCACGTGAAGCCGAACACGCCGGAATGGGCGAGCACGATCACCGATGTCCCGGCGCAGACCATCCGGCGCATCGCGACGGAGTACCTATCGCACGCGCATGTCAGCGAGACGGTCGAAATTGAAGGCGTGACGCTGCCCTATCGCCCGGTGGCGGTGACGCTCGGCAAGACGGTGAACAATGGCTGGGGCGGCTATGAATGCTGCTGGGCGCGCACCTTGCTGGCCTGTCTCGTCGGCGCGCTGGAGGTCCCGGGGGGCACCATCGGCACGACGGTACGCCTTAATCGTCCGGCCGATAATCGCTGGTCGAGCGTGAAGGCGGGGCCTGACGGCTTCCTCGACTATCCCATGAATCCGACCAGCAAGAACGAATGGATGTCGCGCCCGAACGTCCGCAGCGCGCATCGCACCCTTGTTCCGCTCGTCGCCAATTCCCCATGGAGCCAGGCGCTCGGCCCGACGCACCTCGCCTGGATGATGCAGGACGAGGATTTCGACAAGCTCCCGCATGCCGAACCGCCGGATGTCTGGTTGGTCTATCGCACCAATCCAGCGATCTCGTTCTGGGACACGGACAAGATCACGAACACGATGGCCAAATTTCCGTTCGTCGTCTGCTTCGCGTTCACGCGCGACGAGACGAACCACATGGCCGACGTGCTCCTGCCGGATTGCACCGATCTCGAAGGCCTGCAGCTGTTGCGCATCGGCGGACCGAAATACCAGGAGAATTTCTGGGCGCATCAAGGCTTCGCGCTGCGCGATCCTGCCGTGCCGCCGCAGGGCGAGGCGAGGGACTTCACCTGGATCTCGACCGAGCTCGCCCGCCGCACGGGCCTGCTCGAAGAATACAACGGCGCGATCAATCGGGGCGCTGCGGGCGTAAAGCTGTCCGGCAAGGGCTATGACTTCTCGCTCGACCCGAAGCAAGCGCACGACGTGGAGACGATCTGGGACCAGGCCTGCAAGGCGGCGAGCGCAGAACTGACCGACGGCGCCGAAGCCGGAGGGCTCGATTACTTCCGCGAGCATGGATTCCGGGTCAAGCCGTTCCCGGTGCTGCAATGGTACCTCTACCCGGCGATGATGCAGAACAAGCTGCGCTTCGAACTGCCGTATCAGGAGCGGCTCTGGCGCATCGGCCAGGAGCTTGGCCGGCGTTTGCATGAGCAGGGCATCCATTGGTGGGACGAGCAGCTCAAGGAATACGAGCCGCTGCCGCATGTGCGCGACCTCACCAAGCTCTGGGAGGGCGCGCTGTCCAAGCATTTCCAGGTCGATATCAAGGATTATCCATTCTGGCTCGTGACCGCGCGCTCGATGCAATATTCCTGGGGCGGCAATGTCGGCATCCAGCTGATGCGCGAGGTGGCCGGCAATGTCGCCGGCCACGGCTCGGTCGTGATGAACGCGAGCGCCGGCGAACGCCTCGGCCTCAAGGACGGCGATCTCGTCGAAGTGCGCTCGCCGCTCAACAAGACGAAGGGTCACGTGATGTTAGCCGAAGGCATCCGGCCCGACACGCTCTTGATGATCGGCCAGTTCGACCACTGGGCGACGCCTTTCGCAAAAGACTTCGAAGCGCCGAGCATGAACAAGCTTATGCCGATGCTGCTGGAGCTCACGGATGCAACCGGATCGAGCGCGGACCTGGTGAAGGTGAGCGTTGCGAAAGTGGGAGGCGGGCAATGAGGTCTTGCCCCCTCACCCGGCTCAGACTTCGTCTTCCGCGAGGGGAGAGGGTTCTCGTGCAAGCCTCGCGCTTTTCCTTCCCCTCTCCCCGTGTGGGAAAGGGCGCCCGAGCCGAGCGAGGGCGGGTGAGGGGTGCTTATGAAACTCGAGGAGCCCGCCTATGACCCGCTGGGTGATGCTCGCCGACCTTGAGCGCTGCGTCGGCTGCCAAACCTGCACCGCATCGTGCCGCCACACCAACGCAACCTCGCCGCCAGTGCAATGGCGAAAAGTGCTCGACATCGAAGCCGGCACCTTCCCGAATGTCAGCCGCACCTTCGTGCCCGTCGGCTGCCAGCACTGTGCCGATCCGCCCTGCATGCACGTATGTCCGACAACCGCGACCGGCCAGCGGGCCGACGGTATCGTCACCATCGACTACGATCTCTGCATCGGGTGCATGTATTGCGACGTGGCGTGCCCCTATCAGGCGCGCTTCAAGATCGACGAGGCACATCGGGCCTATGAGCCAAAGCCGTTGCTGAGCGAAATCACGCGCGAGGATCCCGCGCGGCTCTCCGTCGCCCAGAAATGCACCTATTGCTCGGATCGGATCGACGACGGCATCGCTCATGGCCTGACGCCGGGGATCGATCCACCGGCGACGCCGGCCTGCGTGAACTCCTGCATCGCCGACGCGCTGCATTTCGGCGATCTTGACGATCCGAACAGCAACGTCTCGCAGATGCTTCGACAGCAGAAGCATTTTCAGATGCATGTGGAGCTCGAGACTGCGCCCGGATTCTACTATCTCTATGACAAGGCGGATGCCGCCGGACCCGCCGGCTTGTCTTCAACGGAAGACAGCGGCGAACCTGTCCGGTCATCGCCTCCCGAGCGCGTCCGCTCACGCGGTGTCGAGCCCTGGCACCAGGAGCATTGGAATTGGAAGGCCGTCGGCAACTTCGCCTTCGGCGGGGCGGGATCGGCGCTGTTTGCATTAACGACGCTGGCGAATTTCTACGGCGCACCGCTGACCCTGTCCGGCCTCGCCGCGATCGGCATGGTCGGCCTCGGGCTGATGATGGTGCTCTGGAAAATCGGCCGCCCGTTGCGCGCAGCTTATGTGCTGCTGCAGCCCTGGCGTTCATGGATGTCGCGTGAAGCCTGGATTGCGGGTCCGTTCTTCCTGCTTGCCTTTGCCGCCGTCTGGTTCGACAGCGGTTCGCTCGCTCTGGCCGCCAGCGCGTTCGCTCTGGCCTTTCTTTACTGTCAGGCGATGATCATCAAGGAAGCGCGCGGCATTCCAGCCTGGCGCGAGCCGCGCATCGTTCCGCTTTTGGTCGGCACCGGTCTCGTCGGCGGGGCAGGGGTTTTCCTCGTCCTCGGCCTCTTCCAGCCGATGAACCCATCGATCGCGAATGCTGCCGCGCTCGCATTGGGGGTCTTTATCGTCGCGCGCTACATCGCCTGGGAGTTCTATCTCCGTGCCTTGCACGACACGGGCGCTCCGACGCGGTCGCTGCAGGTTCTCGATCGCACGCGAGCGTGGTTCGCATGGCTCGGCCACATCGTTCCGATAATCTTTCTCGCGGCCGGCTTCCTCGTGGTGACGTCGTCCGGCCCGCTGTTCGCGGCAGGCGGACTGCTTGCCTTCCTCGCCGGCGTGGCGTTCGAGCTTGTTCTCATCACACGCGCCGGGTTCAACCAGGGATTCGCGCTCAAGCATACGCCGGTGCGCGGACAAGGCGTGCCGGGCCCTGCGGTGAAACCGGGCTGGAGTTTGCATTGATGATCCGGTGGCGCCCGTTCCGGCGTGCGCAGCGGACAAGAACATCGAAGGGGAAACGACCATGAGCATGCAGGCCGCATATCGTGAGCCGGATACTTATATGTATCAGCCCGACCTCGAGACGATGCCGCGCGCGGCGCTGGAGGCGCTGCAATTGCAGCGGTTGAAGCAGACGCTTGACCATGTCTATGCGAATGTGCCGCACTACCGGCGCAAGTTCGACCAGGCCGGCGTGAAGCCTGCAGACCTAAAAGGCCTTCCCGACATCGCGCGCTTTCCTTTCACCGTAAAGGCCGACCTGCGCGACAACTATCCCTTTGGCATGTTCGCCGTGCCTCGCGAGAAACTGCTTCGTCTGCATGCCTCGTCCGGCACGACCGGCAAACCCACAGTCGTCGGCTATACCGCGCGCGACCTCGATACCTGGGCGGATCTGATGGCTCGTTCGCTCGCCTCGATCGGCGCAAAGCCCGGCGACATCATCCATAACGCCTACGGCTATGGCCTTTTCACCGGCGGCCTCGGCGCGCATTACGGCGCGGAGCGGCTCGGCTGTACGGTGGTGCCGATGTCCGGCGGCGGCACCGAACGGCAGGTGCAGCTCTTGCAGGATTTCGGCGCGCACGGTCTCTGCGCGACGCCCTCTTACGCGCTCAACATTGCCGAAGTCGCGGACGGCATGGGCGTCGACATCCGAAAGCTCCCGCTGCGCTACGGCGTGTTCGGCGCGGAGCCCTGGAGCGAGGCGATGCGGCGCGACCTCGAAGCGCGGCTCGGGTTGAAGGCCGTCGATATCTACGGTCTATCGGAAATCATGGGTCCCGGCGTCGCCTGCGAGTGTCACGGCGCCCAGCACGGGCTGCACGGCTGGGAGGACCATTTCCTCTTCGAGATCGTTGATCCCGAAACGATGCAGCCGCTGCCGCGCGGGCAGCCCGGCGAGCTCGTCATCACGACGCTGACGAAAGAAGCGCTGCCGATGATCCGCTACCGCACGCGCGACATCACCCATATGTCGGACGAGCCCTGCGCCTGCGGTCGCGCGTTTCGCCGGATCATGCGCGTCACCGGCCGCAATGACGACATGCTGATCATTCGCGGCGTGAACGTCTATCCCTCGCAGGTGGAAGCCGTGCTCGTCGGCTTCCCTGGTATGGCGCCTCACTATCAGCTTGTCGTGAGCAAGGACGGCCCGCTGGATTGCCTGACCGTGGAAGTAGAAGTCGCGCCCGACGGCGCAACCGATGACCGCGCACGCAAGAAGAAGGCCGGCGAAGTGCAGCATCACATCAAATCGCTGATCGGCGTGACCTGCGACGTGATCGTGAAAGCGCCCGGCGAAGTGCCGCGCAGCCAAGGAAAAGCAATACGCGTACGGGATATGCGGAAGGCCGCGAATTGATCGCTTAGGGTCCCGGCTCTCATTCGCGCTTCGCGCTTCGCGCTCGCGTCGGCCGGGCCGCGGCTTGCTGCTATTCCTGCCCCACCGCCGGATCCGGATCGTCCTTCCACGCCTCGCCACTCGGGGCTGGATAGCGGCGCAACAGGCGATGGCACAGATTGACGTGTTCGGCCTCTTCCTCGACGAACTCCTCCGCCATCTCCTTGATCTTCGGATCTTTGGTCGTAGCGACGACCTCTTCGAAATAGGCCAGTGCCCGCTTCTCGCCGGCCAGCGCCATCTGCAGCGCATGCCACGGCGTCATCTTGTAATGGGCCGATGACATATCGACTTCTTCCGGGCTGTCGCCTTTTTTCCACTTCGCGACCTTGGCCGCGTGCTGGGCAACGTCGATATCGCCAGCCTGCCGCGCGATCTCATCGCGATGCAGCCCTTCGGCGCGTGCAAGATCGCGGAAGACGGCGGCGAGCTCGGTATTGTTGTGCACCTCCATCTGATCCGCCAGCACCGTGTAGCGTTCGACCGCGTCCGCCTCGATTTTCCATGCAATGGCGAGGAGGTCAGGGAGGCTTGTGATCTGTGGGGAGCCGGCGGTCTTCATATCTCGAATTCCTTCTCGAGCTCGGTGAGATCGATCGACGGGCGCCCGATCTGCGGCTGATACGGTCGGCGCCCGCCGCGATAGAGGATGCCGATATTGAATCCATCGTCCGTCATAATGCGGCGCGCCGCCCGCGCGGGATCGTTGGTGGCCTGTACCGGCGCCGGATGCACGAGGTTCTTCCACTCCTTCTCGTCGGGCCGGAACGTCACGCAGGGACTCAGGATCTCTACGAAGGAGAAGCCCGGATGGCGGATCGCCTCCACGATCGTGGCCGCCGTTTCATTGGGATCCCCGGAAAAGCAGCGGGCGACGAAATTCGCCCCTGAGGCGAGCGCGATCACGAGCGGATGGAACGGGCTCAAGCCCGTGCCGCCGGGCGACAGCGCGGTGTCGAAATCCGGCTCCGTGGTCGGCGAGGGTTGGCCCTTGGTCATGCCGTAGACGCGGTTGTCCATGACGACATAGGTCATGTCCACGTTGCGCCGGCACGCATGCAGGAAATGATTGCCGCCGATCGAATAGCCGTCGCCGTCGCCGCTCGCGACCACAACGGTGAGATCGGGCCGCGCGATCTTCAGGCCGGCGGCGAGCGCCAGCGAACGCCCATGCACGCCATGAAAACCGTAGCAGTTCGTATAAGCCGGAATGCGCGACGAGCATCCAATGCCCGAAATCACCGCGATCTGTTCCGGTGGGATGCCGAGCTCGGCGAAGGCACGGGTGAAGGAGAGAAGCACGTGATAGTCGCCGCAGCCAGGACACCAGACCGGCTTCACGTCGGACTTGTAGTCGCCCGGCTTGCAGGCAAGCTTTGCTTCGATCGTGGCCATCACGCCCTCCAATCCTTGAGCGCGGTGAAGATTTCTCCGGGCCGGATGGGCAGCGGGCCAGGACGATGGAGCACCTTCGCTTGCGCCGGCAGCTCATAGTGCGCCTTGAGGTAGCGATGGAATTGCGCGCCGTGCGACTGCTCGACAACGAGCAGGCGCGACACGCCGTCGAGCGCGGCTTTCATCTGCGAGGGCTGCACGGGCAGGAGCAGCCGCGGCGCAATGAGCCGCACCTTCAGGCCATAGGCGCGGGCATGATCGAGCGCCTCGCGCACTGCGCCCGTGAGCGAGCCCCAGGTAATGACGGCAAGATCGCCGTCGCCTTCGAGCGTCGCCCAGTGGTCGCCGTAGTTGAATTTGTCGAGCTTGTCGCGCCGCTTGTCGAGCTGAGCGCGATGATCGCCGGCGCCGCTGGTGGGCGTGCCGCGCTCGTTGTGGGTCAGACCATCGGCGGTGTATTGCCCGCCGCGCGTGCCGGGTACAGCCATGGCCGACACGCCGGATGCGTTCAGCGCATAGCGCTTGTAGGGCTCGGCGATCTCCGTTGCCGTCGTGCGCTGGCCGATGAAGGCCATGTCCGCAGGCCGTGCGATGGCGGAGCGGGCTTGCCCCATGAACTGATCGGAAAGCACGATCGCCGGCGATTGCAAAGTCTCCGCGAGATACGTCGCCCATTGGGTCGTGAACAGGCAATCTCCGACCGACTGTGGCGCGAGCACGAGATGCGGCGCGTCGCCATGGAACCCGTAGATCGCGATGTTGAGGTCGGCCTGTTCCGATTTGGTCGGGATGCCGGTCGAAGGCCCGCCGCGCATCACGTCGATGACGACCACTGGGACTTCGGACGCGGTTGCGAGCCCCAGCGCCTCGATCATGAGGGACAGGCCCGGGCCGGAGGTCGCGGTGATCGACGGCGTTCCGCCATAGGAGGCTCCGATGATCATGTTGATCGAGGCCAGTTCGTCTTCCGCCTGCACGAGCGCTCCGCCGACTTTGGCAAGATTCGGGGCCAGCCATTCGAGGATTTCGGTCGCGGGCGTGATCGGGTAGGCCGCCGAAAAGCGGATGCCGCCGCGGATCGCGCCAAGTCCGGTGGCCTCATTGCCCGACACGAGCCAGCGCTTTTCATCGCTTGCCTTCGGCGCTGCGAGCCGCAAGCCGAGATCGTGCGCGGCCACGCTTTCGGCGCCTGCCTTGAACGCGGCGACATTCGATTGAACGGCCGCCGCGCCTTTGGCGCCGAAGCGCTTTTCGAACATCGCAAAGAAGGTCTCGTGCTCGAGACCGAGAAGGGACGCCGCCATGCCGAGCGCCATCATGTTCTGACGCCATTCGGGATTGGCCTTCACGAGGTCTTTCATCGGCACGTCGACATAGCGCGCGCCGGCCTTGGCGATGCTGGCGGGAGGGTCCCCGCCGCGCGGATCGCCGATCGCCAGGCTCGTGGACCCGAGCGGGATTTCGGCATCGAAGCGGTTCGCATTCAGCCAGTCGACGCCGATCAGAAGATCGAAGCGGTCTGCCATGCATTCCACCGGATGCGTGGCAAGCCGGACGAGGGCCGCCGCTTCACCGCCGCGGATCTGCGGTCCGACCGAGCGGGTGAGCATGCCGTACCATCCACCCGCACCCGCGGCTTCGAGCAGAAATCCGCCGGTGGTGAGAACCCCGGCGCCTCCGCTCCCGACGAAGGCAATCGAGACGCTCTGCGTTTCTCCCATGACTCAGGTCCTTTGCTGGCCCGTTTGGAGCCACACTGACGCGAATCAAGGGCAGGCAGCAGCAGGATGAATCCGGATTGACAGTAATTACGCATTCTGGTACTCAATTACGATAATAAGAAAAAGTTTAGTTTTGTCAATGCGTTCTGCGCCAACGAGCCCAGGTCTAGGTGCAAAGCGCGAGACAGAGGGACGGATCAAGGAGCTGGATGCCAATGCGAAGCCGCCGTCCTTTCAACGAGACAACAAACCGGCGCGCTCTCGTGTCGGCCCGCTTTCATCACCCCTTGAGCGCTTTTGATCCCAGGAGCCGCGCCTACGCCGCGCTCGCACCCACGCATTGAGGAGTGAACCATGTCAGCGCAACCCGCCCGTACCGCCCAACCCGTCCCCACCGAAGCGAAAGATCACGGACTCGTTTCGGCCAGCGTCCGCCAAGCCGTGTCCGGCAACGTGCTCTATGAAAAGCGCCCGGTGAAGGGAGCGGACGGCAAACCGGTTGCCGGCCTCTATAACGCGTGGATCACGCTGAACAACCCTGGGCAGTTCAACTCCTACACCACCGACATGGTGAAGGGCGTCATTCTCGCCATGCGCGAAGCGAGCGCCGCGCGCGATGTCGTCGCCGTCGTGTTTACCGGCGCGGGCGACAAAGCCTTCTGCACCGGCGGAAACACCAAGGAATACGCCGAATACTACGCCGGCAATCCGCAGGAATACCGCGGCTACATGCGGCTGTTCAACGACATGGTTTCGGCCATCCTCGTTTGCGACAAGCCGGTGATCTGCCGCGTGAACGGCATGCGCATCGGCGGCGGGCAGGAGATCGGAATGGCCTGCGACTTCACCGTTGCGCAGGATCTCGCACGATTTGGTCAGGCCGGTCCGAAACACGGCTCCGCGCCGATCGGCGGCGCGACTGATTTTCTGCCCGTCGTCATCGGCGCCGAACGCGCCATGGCGGCTTGCGTGTTGTGCGAGCCCTTCTCCGCGCACGAGGCCTATTTCATGGGCATGATTACGGACGTCGTGCCGGCACTGAAAGTCGACGGCAAGTTCGTCGCCAACCCGCTGGTGGAGACGAGCCGCATGACCGACGAGTTCGGCCGGTTCGTCTTCGGCAAGCAGAAGACGGGTGATGCGTTGAAGGCCGGGCAGGAGACGATGAAGCGCGGCACGGTCGATCTTTCAATGCTCGACGAAAAAACCGAATCGCTCTGCACGAAACTTCTCTACACCTTCCCCGATTGCACGACGAAGACGGTGGAGGAATTGCGCAAGCCGAAGCTTGAAGCGTGGAATCGTAACAAAGAGGATGCGCGCGCCTGGCTCGCGCTCAACATGATGACGGAAGCGCGCGCCGGCTTCCGGGCCTTCAACGAAGGCACCAAGGAGACCGGCCGCGAGATCGATTTCATCGCGCTCCGCCGCGCCCTTGCCGCCAACACGCCGTGGACGGACGATCTCACGGAGAGCATCCAGCCTGGGGCGAAGAGATAAGAGAGGCGTTCAGGGAGCGAGACATGACCTCTCCCCTCAAAGTCTGGGTCGAATCCGAAGGCCGCCTGTTGCGTCTTCGTCTGGCGCGGCCGAAGGCGAACCTGATCGACGCGCCGATGGTCGCCGCGCTCGCTGCCGCCTTTGCTGAGCATCTCGACAACGCACACCTGGCTGCCGTGCTGCTCGATGCCGAAGGCCCGCACTTCAGTTTCGGTGCGAGCATCGAAGAGCACTTGCCCGGCCGATGCGAAGCCATGCTCAAGGACCTGCACGCGCTCGTGCTGCGTATGGTTTCGTCTCCCGTGACGATTCTCTCCGCCGTGCGCGGGCAGTGCCTTGGCGGCGGGCTGGAAGTCGCGCTTTCCACGCACCTGATGTTCGTTGCGTCCGATGCGTCGCTCGGACAGCCGGAGATGAAGCTCGGCGTCTTTGCGCCGGCGGCTTCCTGCCTTCTGCCGGAACTAATCGGGCCGGTACGCGCCTTCGATCTGCTCGTGTCGGGACGCAGTATCTCCGGCGAGGAAGCGGTCGCGATCGGCTTGGCCAAGGACGGGGGCAGCGATCCTGAAGCCGGCGCCCTTGCCTATTTCAACGAGCACCTCGCGACCAAAAGCGCGAGTTCCTTGCGCTATGCCGTTCACGCCGCGCGCGCCGAGTACATGACGCGCGTCAAAGCGCGGATCGAGCAGGTCGAGCAGCTTTACCTCGATGGATTGATGGCTACCCGCGACGCGGTCGAAGGCCTTGAAGCCTTCATCGCCAAGCGGCCAGCGAAGTGGGAGCACCGTTGATGCAAACCGTGACAGATATCGTCGCCCATGCGACGCGCCTTTTCGAGGATCTCAATTTCAACGCCGCGCGCGAATGGAAGGCCGGCGATCCAAGCCGCAAGGTGGTCGGCTACATGCCGATCTATGTTCCGCGCGAGATTGTTCATGCCGCCGGTTTTCTTCCGCTCGGCGTTCTCGGCGGCGGCGACCAGCTCGAAGTCATTCATGGCGACGCCTATTATCAGAGCTACATCTGCCGTATCCCGCGCTCGACCATCGAACTCGGCGTTTCGGGCCGTCTCGATTTTGTCGAAGGCATGCTCTTCCCCTCGATTTGCGACGTGATCCGCAATCTGTCCGGCATGTGGAAGCTGATGTTTCCGCATGTCTACACGCGGTACTTCGACGTGCCGCAGAACTACAAGGATGAAATCGGCGGCGCCTATTACATCAACGAACTTGCCGAGTTGCGCCACGATCTCGGGCAATTGCGCGGCAAGCCCATCACCGATGACGAGCTGCGCCGCTCGATCGAGGTCTATAACGAAAACCGCAGACTCATCCGCGAGCTTTATACGTTTCGGGCCGAAAAGCCTTGGCAGGCGCCCGCCTCGGAAGTCTACCTCTTGGTGCGCGCCGGCATGGTTCTCCCGGTCGAGCAGCACAGCGAAATGCTCCGCGATTATCTCGCCGCGGTCCGCGCCGAAACGCGGCCGCGACGCGACAACTGCCGTATTGTCCTGACCGGCGTGTTCTGCGAACAGCCGCCGCTCAACCTCATCAAGTCGCTCGAACTCGCCGGCTGCTATGTCGTCGACGACGATCTTCTGCTCGTCACGCGCTGGCTCACAAGCGATGTCCCGAGCGCCGGCGACCCGCTCGTTAATCTTGCGTCCGCCTTCCTGCATCACTCCGAATCGACGGCCGCGAAGTACGAGCCTGACCAGAAAGAAAAAGGTCAGCACCTCGTGCGCGCCGTCCGGCGTACGGGAGCGGAGGGCGTCATCTTCGCCTCTCCGAGCTTCTGCGATCCCGCGCTGCTCGAGCGCCCGATGCTGCAGCACGTGCTGGCCGACGCGGGCATTCCCTACATCGCCTTCAAGTACGCCGAGAATTCCGGCCAGATGCAGCCCATTCGCGAGCAGGCCGGCACGTTTGCAGATTCCATCAAACTATGGAGCGGAGCATGAGCACCCCTGAGACACCCGCCACCGCTGCAAAGCCCGCTGCTGCAAAGCCCGCGGTGAAGCCCGCTCCGAAAGCGCCGGCGAAGGACATCGAGAAAGACGCCTCGATGCTCAAGCAGAAGGCGATGATGGCCGCCCACTACGACCGTCTGTCGGACGCACCCGAGACGGGTGCGAAAGTGGCCGCCACCTTCGTGCCGGGTAATCTGAACGAACTCATCATGTGCTTCGACCTCCTGAACAATCTTCCGGAGGTGAATGCCATCCAGAGCGGCCTTCGCCGACAATCCGGGGCGTTTGTGCTCGAAGCCGAGAAGCTCGGCCATTCCGAGGATGTGTGCACCTATGTCAAGTCCGATATCGGGATGATGGCGAAAGGTCAGATCGGCCCGAACGGCCGCCGCCTGCCGGATCCCGATGTGCTGCTCCTGTCGTACACCGGCTGCTTCACCTTCATGAAGTGGTTTGAGCTTCTGCGCGAACAGTACAAGTGCGAAACCATCATGCTGCACACGCCTTACATGGGCGACGGGAAGATCACCGAGAACATGGTCCAGTACATGGTGAAGCAGCTCAAGGAGGAGGTGATTCCGAAGCTTGAGCGCATCTCGGGAGTCAAGTTCGACATCGATCGGCTGCGTGAATATCTCAAGCGCTCGTCCAAAGCCGAAGACGATCTGGTCTGGGTGCTGCAGAGCGCGAAGAACAAGCCAGCGCCGATCGACGCCTATTTCGGCGGCATCTATTATATCGGCCCGATCTTCGGGGCCTTCCGCGGCACGCAGGACGCCGTCGACTATTACCGTTTTCTGCGCTCCGAAGTTGAAGAGCGCGTCAAGGCGGGGCAGGGCCCGGTGACGCCCGACGGCGACATGGGCAAGGAAAAATATCGCCTTGTCGTCGAAGGCCCGCCGAACTACACGAACTTCCGCCAGTTCTGGAAGATGTTCTACGACGAAGGCGCGGTTGTCGTCGCATCGAGCTACACGAAAGTCGGCGGCGTCTACGATTTCGGCTTCCGGCACGATCCGGACAAGCCGCTCGAGACGCTGGCCGAGTATTGCCTCGGCGTCTATACCAACCGCTCGCTGCCGATGCGCGTCGACATGTTGTCGAACTACGTGCGCGAATACGAAGCCGACGGTCTTCTCATCAATTCGATTAAGAGCTGCAACAGCTTTTCTGCCGGCCAGCTTTTGATCATGCGCGAAGTCGAGAAGCGCACCGGCAAGCCCGGCGCGTTCATCGAAACCGATCTCGTCGATCCGCGCTACTTTTCGGCAGCCAACGTGAAGAACCGCCTGGAAAGCTATTTTCAGATGATCGAGCAGAAGCGCGCGGGCGCGCGCGCCGCCGCATAAGGAGCGACGCGATGAAAACCTTTGTCGGCATCGATCTCGGTTCGACGACCACAAAAGCGGTCCTGCTCGACGAGAATAGCGAGGTAATCGGGCGTGGCATCACCAACTCGCGCTCGAACTACGCGACTGCGGCGCGGGTTGCGAGCGAGGAGGCCCGCATCGACGGCCGTTTCACGCTGTTCCGCCGCGAGCTGGTGGAGGTCGGCGGGCTCGGCACTCGGATCGACGAGTTCCTGAGGGCACTCGAGCGCGGTTTCCGCCTCGTGCAGTTTCTCGAGCAACTCGACGACCTCGAAGGCACCTGCATGACGCAGGTCAAAGGCGAGCGCTTTGCGGGCCGCGAAGCGGCGGTGCGCGAAGCCATCGCCGAGGTCTTCAAGCGCTTGCGCAGCGAAGCGCCTGAACTTTATGCGCCCGGCGCAAAGCGCAAGTCCGATTTTTTCCGTGACATCGCCGGCTCGCGCTACCACGCGCAGGCAGAAAGCGTCGCGCGCGAGGCGGGCTTGCCTTACGATCTCCTCCTCAACGTTTATGACAAGTCGATTATCGAGGTGGAGAACCGTCCGCCCGCCGGCGGGTTGCCGGAAAAGTTCCGCCGCGCCCTGCAGCGAATCTTCACCGACGATGCAACATTCGGCTCATCGGCGGCAGCGTTGCAGCCGCGCATCGAGCGCGCGCTCGGCATCGATCTCGAAGAAACCTATCTGGTCGGCACCGGCTATGGCCGCGTGACCCTGCCGTTCTCCAAGGAGCACATCCGCTCAGAGATCCTTTGTCATGGTCTCGGCGCGCACATGATGTATCCGAAGACGCGGACCGTGCTCGATATCGGCGGACAGGACACGAAAGGCATCCAGGTCGATCCCAAAGGCATTGTCGAAAACTTTCAGATGAACGACCGTTGCGCCGCGGGCTGCGGTCGTTATCTCGGCTATATCGCCGATGAGATGAACATGGGACTTCATGAGCTCGGTCCGATGGCCATGAAGTCCGATCGGCCTGCGCGCATCAACTCGACATGCACCGTGTTTGCCGGCGCCGAGTTGCGCGACCGCCTCTCGCTTGGCGAAAAGCGCGAGGACATTCTGGCGGGTCTCCATCGCGCGATCATCCTGCGCGCGATCTCGATCATCTCGCGATCTGGCGGGGTCACTGACGAGTTCACCTTCACCGGCGGCGTTGCGAAGAACGAAGCGGCGGTGCGCGAGCTCCGCAAGCTGATCAAGGAGAACTACGGCGAGGTGACCATCAACATCAATCCGGACTCGATCTATACCGGCGCCCTTGGCGCCGCCGAGTTCGCCCGCCGCGCGCATGAAGGCGGCGCAATCGTGGAGCATGCAGCATGACCATCGCGGCGGGAATTGATGTCGGCACGGGCGCGGTCAAGGCGGCGCTCTTCAACGTCAATGGTGGCGAAGCCACGTGGCTATCGCGCACCACGATCCGTATCCGGCAGCGCGATCCGATCGAACTCGCCCGCGCGGCCTTCGACGAGGTGCTCGCGGACGCCAAGCTGTCTGAGAAGGATGTCGACTACATCGCGACGACCGGGGAGGGTGAAAGCGTTCCCTTCCATACCGGACACTTCTATTCGATGACGACGCATGCCCGGGGCGCCATCTATCTTGATCCGGCGTCTCGCTCTGCTCTCGACGTCGGTGCGCTGCATGGCCGGGCCATTTCCATTGACGAACGCGGCAAGGTGCTTTCCTACAAAATGACGAGCCAATGCGCGTCGGGGTCCGGGCAGTTTCTTGAGAACATCGCGCGCTATCTCGGTATCGCGCAGGACGAGATCGGCTCGCTGTCCAAGCAGGCGGACAATCCGGAAGTCGTCTCCTCGATCTGCGCGGTGCTGGCCGAGACCGACGTGATCAACATGGTCTCGCGCGGCATCTCCGCGCCAAACATTTTGAAAGGCATCCACCTCTCGATGGCGGGCCGGCTCTCGAAACTGTTGAAATCGATCGGCACCAAAGAGGGCGTGGTCATGGTCACCGGCGGCCTTGCGCTGGATCAAGGAATGGTCGCCGCATTGATCGAAGATATCTCCGCGATCAAGGATATGAAGACCACGGTGCGGAGCCATCCGGATTCCATCTATGCCGGCGCGATCGGCGCGGCTCTATGGGGCGCCTACCGTTTTGACAAGCTCGCGGCGCTCGGAGAAGTGCCCAAGGCGGCGTAAGGGAGAGAAACATGGCGCTGATGATCAACGAAGCCTGCACTGCCTGCGATGCCTGCGAGCCGGTGTGTCCGAACAAGGCGATCACCGCGGGCGACCCGATGTACATCATCGACCCGTTGAAGTGCACCGAATGCGTCGGCGCTGAAGACGAGCCGCAATGCAAGCTCGTCTGCCCGGCCGATTGCATCGTTCCCAATCCCGATTGGGAAGAAGACCGGGACGCGCTGCTGGCAAAATACGAGCAGCTGCACGCGGCTTAACCCCTATGGATTGCTGTCCTGACAAGGACTGTCGATCGCGAAGCGATCCGCAGGAGTGCTTCCGGGCATCGGCCTAAAGCATCGCTCAGGGGAGCGTCAATTCAGCTTTGAGCGGACCTCGCGTACACCCTGCACGATCAGGTCCTCCGCAACCGCGCCCTTCGCGGCATCCCGCAGGATGCGCTCCGCCGCGCCCACGGCGGCCTCAGCGGCGGCGGCGCGGACATCCGCGATTGCCTGCGCCTCGGCTTGCGCAATCTTCGTCTCGGCGAGCTTGGTACGGCGGGCGACGAACTCCTCCATCTTCTGCTTGGCATCTTCGGCCAGTCGTCCAGCTTCCGCGCGCGCCCCGGCCACGATCGCCTCCGCCTCGCCTTCCGCCTCGCGCCGCCGCCGCTGATAATCGGCAAGCAGCTTTTGTGCTTCGTCTTTGAGCCGCCGCGCCTCATCAAGCTCGGCTCTGATGCGCCGGCTGCGCTCATCGAGAAAACCAAGCAATGCCTGCGGTACACGGAAATAGACAAGTATGCCGATGAAGATCAGGAAGGCGACGAAGACCCAGAATTCGGCCGACATCAGCATCACCGCTCCTTATCCCTTGAGGGCTTGCTTTACGGCCGCTTCCACGGCCTGCGGAGCCGGGGCCTTGCCGATCAGGCGCTGCACGATTGCCGCCGCTGCCTCCTGCGCGATCCCCTGCACGTTCAACATAGCGGCTGCTTTGGTCTTGGCGATGGTGCGGTCTGCCGCGGCAAGCTTCGTCGTGAGCTCGCCCTCGAGGGCTTTGCGCCGCGTTTCCGATTCCGAATGCAACTGCTCGCGCGTGAGCGTGGCAAGCATCTGCGCGCGGTTGCGCGCCTCGGCGAGCGACTTCTCATAAGCGGCGCCGGCCTGGTCCGATTCATCCTTCAGCCGCTGCGCCTCGGCAAGATCGTCGGCGATGCGGTCGCGGCGCTCCTTGAAAATGGAAGCGAGTCGCGGCAGCGCCACGCGCGACATCAACTGATAGAGCACGATGAAGGCGATCGCGAACCAGAGGAGTTGGGAGACGAATGTATCCGCCTGGAAAGGCGGAAAGCCGCCTTTTGGACCACCAGGCGTCTCGGTGTGAGTTTTCGTGGCCATCAATTCGGCTCCGTGACGCGCAGCGTCCTCCGCGCGCCCATGCCAAGCTCGATCAGAGCGCGAAAAGGAGAAGCAGCGCGACGAGCAGCGAAAAGATGCCGAGCGCTTCCGTCACCGCAAAACCGAAGATCAGGTTTCCGAACTGGCCTTGCGCCGCCGACGGATTACGCAGCGCGGAAGACAGGTAGCTGCCGAAGATATTGCCGACCCCGACGGCCGCCCCGGCCATTCCGAGACAGGCAAGGCCCGCGCCGATATATTTTGCTGCAGTTGGATCCATGACGAACTCCTCTTGGGTGAGTCAAACCGTTCGGGTCAGTGTCCGGGGTGAATGGCGTCATTGAGGTAGATGCAGGTCAGGATGGCGAACACATAGGCCTGCAGGAAAGCCACGAGCACTTCGAGTGCGGTGATGGCAACCGTCAACGCCAGGGGCAGGGTTGCGCCGACCCAGCCGATGAAGCCGAGCCCGGCGAGCATCGGCACGAAGCTCGCAAAAACCTTCAGCGTGATGTGACCGGCAAGCATGTTGGCGAAGAGCCGGACACTGTGCGAAATCGGCCGCGATAAGAACGAGATCACTTCGATGAGCGAAACCAGCGGCAGGATGTAAATCGGCACGCCGCTCGGGACGAAGAGGCGCAGAAACCTCACGCCGTGCTTCCAGAAGCCGTAGCCGATCACGGTAAAAAAGACCATCAGTGCCAAGGACAGGGTGATGGCGATGTGGCTGGTCACCGTGAACGAGAACGGGATGATCCCGATCATGTTCAAGATCAGCACAAACATGAACAGCGTGAAGACGAACGGGAAGAATCGCATCCCATCCTGTCCCGCCGTGCTGCGGATCGTGTTGGCGACGAACTCGTAGGAAATCTCTGCGAGCGATTGCATGCGGCCCGGCACAAGCCCGCGCGCGCTGGTGGAGCCGATCAGAAAGGCCGATATGCTGGTCACCGCGATGGCCATGAACAAGGCGGAGTTCGTCACCGCGATTTCGTGTCCGCCGACATGCCCGATGGTGAAGTAGCGGACGATCTCGAATTGCTCGATCGGGCTGGCCATAGCCGGGTCGTATCCTTCAGCGAAGCGGCCAAGCGGCCGCCTGAAACCTAATCGTCATTCCGCGCCGCGCTATCGGGATTATTGCTGCCCACACCCGCGGACCGGAGCATGTTTCGGATGCCGGCCGCAAAACCGATCATCAGAAATGCGAACAACCCCCACGGCGACGTTCCGAACCAGCGATCGAGCAGCCAGCCGATCATGGCCCCGACCACGACCCCGCCGACGAACTCAGCCGAAAGCCGTAAGCCGCGGCCGATCCCCGTCATGTCGGCGGGTGGCCTGGCGCCCGTCTCGCCCTCGGGTCTGCGGCTTTCCTTCGCCTGGCTGAGCCGCTCGCCGAGAGTGCGGAGCCTCGCGGAGAGTTGAGCCTCGTCATCCGGGCGCGAGCCGTGCCTGCCTTTGTCGCGCGAGCGATCCGCCATTGCCGATGACCCGCAAAACGTGAGCAAGCAAGCCGTTTCGTACACCGTCCCCCAAAGCCGGGCGGACCATACTGACGGGTCCTGGGGGTGTCAAGAAAACGGCCCTCGCATCAAACACATGAATATACGCGACAAACGCGCGCGCTCGGCGAAATCCTGAAGGTCGCGTTGAGCATTCGGGCCACCCGACCAAGAATGCAGCTCGGCGCGGTCCGGCGCTGATCACTGGCGGCTTCGCTTTCGATTTGCGATCTTGTATTGAGGGATGCTCCATTCCCGGAGGGCAAACCTCCGCCGTTGAACCTTTCGAGCGAGAGGTGGGCATCCGAAGGGACCTCATGTCCCGTAGCGTCCCCGCCCGCTCAGCGGACGTTAAGAGGCGGTTTCATGGCCCTGGCAGCGGGATTCCTTGGCGGAGCAAAGAGCAGGCTGCTGCCGGCGTCGATCCCGTTCCGGTTCTTCGCCGCGGCGGCGGTCTTCCACGTCTTGATGTGGGTTGTGCTGTTTGCGGGGGCCGACGACGCCACCGGTTTCCGCGGGGGCCTGGGCCCTGTGCTGGCGAGCGTCCATTTCCTGACCCTGGGGGTCCTGACTGCGACGGCGATCGGCTCGGCGGTGCAGTTGCTACCTGTCGCCACGCGCCGCGCGATTGTGTCCGTTTGGCCGATCAGGTTGGTGTTCTGGCTAAGCGTCCCCGGAGCCATCGTGCTGATCGCCGGCATGTGGCTGCGCAACACCGCCCTGACGGCCTTCGGCGGAAGTGCGGCAGGAGCAGGGTTGCTGCTGTTTGCGGTGCTGCTTGCCGACAATTTGCGGCGCGCGGGGTCGATGCCCGTCGTTGCAGCTTACGGATGGAGCGCACTCGCGTCGCTGGTCGGCGTCGTCGTCCTTGGTGTCGCGCTTGGCTTCAACTACGCCTATGGCATGCTCGGTAATCACGGCGCCGTGGCGCTCGCGCACACGATCCTTGGCGGGTTCGGCTTCATGGGATTGCTTGCGCTCGGCTTCAGTCACGTCCTGGTGCCCATGTTCGCCCTCTCCGGCACTCCCGACAAACGGGTGTCGTATGCCGGCTTTGTCCTGGCGGTCGTGGCGGTCGCGCTTGGGACCGGGGGCGCGCTTGCGGGCAATGCCCCGATTCTCGTTGCGGCCCTTCTGCTCGGACTCGCAGCGTCGGGCGTGCACCTCCTTCTCATGCATCGCAGCCTGAAAAGCGGAATGCGCAAGCGCCTTGGCCTCTCCTTCGTGCTGGTGCGCGTGGCCTGGGCGATGCTCCCTTTGACGCTGCTCATCGGCCTTGCGACGGTTTACGATGTTGCCGGACCGAACGGAGCGACGCTCTTCGGCTTCCTGCTGATAGCCGGATGGTTGCTGACCTTCCTTCTCGGGATTCTTCAACGCATCCTGCCGTTCCTGGCCTCGATGCATACGGCGAAGGCGAAGGCGGGGATGCCGCCGCTCCTGTCCGAGCTCGCAGCGGAGGCGCCGCTCAAGGTTCATGCCGCCTGCCACCTCGCAGCGCTTGCGATCGTGTCCGCGGCCATTGTCCTCGACAATCCGGGCCTGCTGCGCCTCGGCGCCGCGATCGGGTTTATCGGCGCACTCGCCTTTGCCCTGTTCACCGCGCAGATCGTATGGCGCATCGCCCAGCCGGCGAATGGGTGAGCCTGCGCCGGAAACCTGACGGCGGGGCAAGGGGCAACCCGGTGTCGGAGGCGGTTCAGCTTGCGTTTAGTCAAACGGGCGCCCGGCCCGATCTCCTACCATGTGGCCTCGAAGGAGCGCCGCACCATGCATTTCAACAATCGCATTAGCCAGACGTTGCACGACGAGCACCGCGTCACGGTGGCGCTGATGGAGCGTCTCGAGCAGTTTCTCGTTCGCTATCGCCGCGCAACGCCGGACGCCTCCGATGCAGGAGCGAACCAACTGTTGCGGGAGCTTTCGGTCGGCATAGCCGATGAGGTGGAGCGGCATTTCGCCTTCGAGGAAGACCAGCTGTTTCCGCACCTTGAGGCAATCGGAGATGCGGCGATCGGTGCCCATCTGACGGACGAGCATAACGCCATGCGCCCGCTCGGCGCTCGGCTTTCGACGCTTGCAGGCGCGGCGGCAACGCAGGGCTTCGAGGCCGCCCTGTGGGAGGAATTCCGCCGCATCGGATCGGAATTGACCGAGCGCATGCTCGCGCATGTGCAGAAGGAAGAGATGGCGCTGCTTCCGATCCTCGAAGAGACGATGGATGCGGAAACGGAGGCGCGCCTCTTCGACGAATATGTCGGAAACGCATGAGGCCTCTTATGCCGGCGAAAACCAAAGCAGCGCATAGCGTGCGTCCGCTGAAATCGGACGATCTCACCCGTGTGGTCGAGATCGACCATGCGCACACCGGGCAGGCTCGGCGCCGCTTCTTCGAACGGCGTCTCGAGGCGGCGAAGGCGCATCCGGAAGACTTCATTTATGTGGGCGTGAGCGAGGGCAAGACACTCGTCGGGTTCGCTTTCGCGCGGCTGCTTTACGGCGAATTTGGTCGCGAAGAGGCGGTTGCGGAATTCGACGCGATCGGTGTCGATCCGGCCGCCAAAGAGCACGGTGTCGGGCATGCGTTGATCGAAGGGCTCATCAATGTCATGCGGCACAAGGGCGTGCGCGCGTTCCAGTCCGAGGCGGACTGGACGCGACACGACCTGCTCCGCTTCTTCGAGTCGAACGGATTCAAGCTCGCACCGCGCATGGTACTGGAGCGGCCGGTCAATGTGCCGCTTCAGGAGCCGGGCGAGATCGTATGAGGGCATGATGGCGCAGAAACGGAAGATGACGATCCCCGAGCGCGTCGGTGACGCGCAGGAAATCGACTACAGCGCCCCGCCGGGACCCGACTACGGGCCGCTGCTTCGCGATCGGATCCCGGTGCGCTCGATGCAGGAAGCCGACCTGCCGGCCATCGTTGCCATCGATCGGCGCATTACGGGACGCGACCGCACGCGTTACTTCACGCGCAAGATGCAGGACGCCATGCAGGAATCCGACATCCGGGTCTCGCTCGTCGCGGAAGCCGACGGCAGGCCTGTCGGCTTCATCATGGCGCGGGTCGACCTCGGCGAGTTCGGCCGCACCGAGCCCGCCGCTGTCATGGATACGATCGGCGTCGACTGGGATTACCAGGACAAAGGCATCGGGCGAGCGCTGCTGTCCCAGCTCCTGATGAATTTGTCGACGCTGCGCGTGGAGGCCGTACGGACCGAAATCGACTGGAGCGAGCGCGAACTCACCGCCTTCCTCGACCGCTGCGGGTTCCGTCCCTCGCAGCAGCTGTGCTTCGAGCGGATGGTGGGAACTTAGCCGAGGAAACACGCGAGCCGGCATCGCCGCCCCGGCGCCCTGCCGTTTGTGCGACAAGGCGCCGAAGAATGGCGGAACGCTCAGGCAACGCGCGCGAGGGGCCGCGCTTGAGGTTCCAGGATGCTTGCAGTGATCCCGCTTGCGCGTTGCATGCGGGCGAGGGTTTGTTCATTGACGTCCCACAAGCCGACATGGACCGGGAGCTTGCCCAGTTTTTCGGTACGCGCAATGGAGACGGGGCTCCAGCGCGTTCGTTTGTAGACGCGGATCATCGGCTCTTCATACACCCCCTGAATTTGCGAGATACCGGCGCGCAAGGCGATCTCGCATATGCCGAGCATCAACTCCCAGGTGACCCGCATCGCTCCTGTGGCGCTCGTTTCCAGCCCACCCGTCTCCGGATGCACGCAGAAACGCGTGCATTCCCAAATGAGGGGGCTCTCGATGTCGACCGGTTCTTCGAAGAATGGGCCGAAGCAGTCCTTCAACATGTTCGGACCGGTGGTCGGCAGGAGCCGCAGAGATCCGCAGACCCTGCCGGTCAACTCATCGATGCAGGTCAGGTATAGCGGGTCGAAGGCATCGTAAGGGTCCACCTCACAGCCTTCCTTGATGGACACATTCCACCCGAGGCGCTCGCCGAAAACAGCGGCGCGAGCTCGAAACATTGCATTCATTTCAATCGGAAACATGGGCGCGCTTGAACCCTGAATGGTCCTGATCATCAAACCTCTCCCTTCGTTTGAGAAGGGCGAATCACAAGACCAAGATTTCAGGAGGCGCTAGCCGTCGAAAACGACGGGTCAGTCGACTGCAGGACCGATCAGTCGCAAGGAGACTGCGCGCGCCAGTACATGACCCCGGTTCAGGCAGTTCAGCTTATGGCGCGCGCTTTCGAAGTACGCGCGCACGACCCGTTCCGAGATGTTCAGTTGCCGGGCGATCACCTTGTTGGTTTTTCCCCTTGCCGCCCAGTTCAAGCACTCTCGCTCTCGCGGCGACAGCGGCTTTATCGGGGTCGGATCCTCGAGATAGAAATCAAGCACCTTGCCGTGCACGAAATGGGCGAGAACTTGGAAATCCCGTAAGTAATGTCGTTTCAGCAAGGACCAGTCATGGTCGTTGGCATCGGCTGTGATGGTGAAGAGCGCATGATCGCCGACCGCGCCGCGCACCGGAAAGCTCAAACCCTGGCGGCCGATCCCGAACTCGATCGCTTCTCCGAAGACGCGCTTGGCTGGCCGAGGTGACTTGTCCAGGCTGGTCCAGTCGATAGGAAGCAGACTGGTCGCGCCCGCGGTGACAACTGGATCGACGTTGAAGTAGTTCTGCTCGATGTAGCGATCAACCCACTGCTGAGGGTAGGTCAATACCAACACTGGATTGGGCTTGGCTACGCTCGGAAGCGATACTGCATGGTATACCGCGTGCCGTAGACCGTAGCGGGGCAGCAGACGGTTGATGAAGGCTCTCAGTTCAGGTTCGTCTGTAATGCTCTCAAGCTCAACAAGCGAGGTGTCGAACTCGTTGTCAAACATCCCCATCCAATGCCTCGGCTGAAAAGTTCATTCGAATCGGCAACCGTTACTCATAAAATGATTCACGGGAATTTTGCAATGAGCCGTTTGTATCGCCTGCTTGGTTTCGGCGTCGTCACGCTCGTCCTCGCTCGATTCGTAGCGAAGCTGAAGGATGCACCGTTGTACTTCCACCGATGTATCATCATACCCTAGTCGCTTTGCTTCCTCTGCGGCGAATGCCAGACAGCCGAGCAGGAAGACGACGCGGTCGTCTCGCGATGTCTTTTGCCGATCATTGCGGCAATCTGATTGCGATGTCATGCGAACCCCCATTGTGCCCAGCTGAAGGTCCGCATGTGGCGATTTAATGAAAGTCGGCGTGATCGCCACTGATGCAAACGCCCCTGTCATTTCTGACAGGGGTCACCAAAATTTCGCCAATGCATGAAATGGCAGATCAGTATCTGGTTACTTCTATCACGCTACCGGCTGCAACGCCAGATCGTGGAAGCGCGTTGCGGGATCACGGACGCGCGCAACTATTGCGTCCGCTAATTCAGCTGCGACAGGATGCCGTCGCACATCAGCCGGAGCTCGATCTCTCGGAACTGGATGAACATGCGCTTCATCCACCGCCGCAACTCGTCCGCTGGACGAGCGGGGAGGGTGCCGGGCGCAGTCCGCCAGAACTCGGCGAGAGAAAAAGACGGCTCGGCGATCTGCTCTGCCAGGGTCGGGCTGAGCATAGGAATTTCGAGCGAGGCGAATTGCGACTTCTCGTTCGGTACCGAAACTCGAAATGGCAGCCCGCGCGCGATCGCTCCGTTACGGACGGCAAGCAGTGAAGCCTCCGAAAACCGATCCCGGAGCAACGCGAACCCCTCCGTCGATTTCGGCGTCGCATCGATAATGAACAGGATCACCGGTTCGATCGAGCGGCGGCGCGCTTCCTCGAAGAAGCCGATCGTCTTGGCGATCATGAAAAAGTCTTTGAACGCACGATGGCTCACGTCGAGGATCTTGATGACGTGCGCTTCCGCGACCAGCCGGTCAAAAATCGCCATCTGCCCGCGTATCGTACCAAGGTCGCCGATGGTAGCGCGATCGGGCAGATAGTCGGCAAGTTGCGGCTCTTCCTCGCCAAGGTCGAAGGCGGCGACCGGGCGGCCGTCGAGAACGTAGAATTCGGTCAGCAGCCGCGCGAGCAGGGTCTTGCCGACGGAGCGTCGCAGCGAGCAGACGATGTAAAGCGGGGTCGTCCCCCTCGGGGCCTGGCCACGCTGTTGCGCCGGGGATTCGTCAACCGCCGCCTGAGAAGGTCCGTTCACCCGTCCTTCGCTCCCGCCGTCAAAGCGCATGGCCGCTCGCGTGCCCCGGTGGGAGCTCGCGGCGGGCCATTCCGTCACGCATCCGGCGGCGCTTAAGATGCCTCTGCGACCTTGATGACCGGCCGCATCTTGGCGGTATCGGCCATCGGCTCCTTGGTCCGCACGATATCCATCACCCGCACGCGATCATATTCGGCCCAGACGTTGCTCAGCCAGTGGCGAACATAGCCGCGGAGCACGAACGAGTAGGAGGCCTGCTCGCCGGTCGCCGACCTGTTGGCGACAAAGGTGTTGAAGGGCACGGCCGCGACTTCCACCTGCTCCATCGCCATTTCGCTAAGCTTGGGGATCGTCAGTTCGACGGCGTCCTTGATCTTGTTGAAATACGAGCCGTGTGTCGCGTTGTCCCATTCAAAAAAGTGGGTGTTGTTGATGAAGTTCTTCACCATGAAATACTTGCAATCGCCGAGATAGGCCGCCGTTTGCTGGATCTCCTCGAGTGAGGAAATTGTCGGCCCGAGAATATGGAAGACGGCGAAAGCGAGTTGCCCCTGTTTCGCGGCGTCGATGAAGCCGATGTCGCGCAGCACGCGCAGTGTCGGCGACATCAGTCCAGCGCGGACGTCGATGAGCGTGACAGGCATCGCCGCGCTGATCGTGTCGAAGATCTTCATCTGGTCGGGAACATAGTTGATGTCCACGACCTCGGTTACGTCGCCATGGAATCGCTTGAGCGTGCCCCGGGGCGCTTCGGTGTCGAAGGCGCGGGTGCGCACCTGCTTGGTCGTGAAGTAATCGAGAAGCGTACGGGCGACGGTTGTTTTACCGACTCCGCCCTTGTCTGCACCGATGAGAATGACTGCGGGCCTCATGCCTCGTCCCCCCTGCGCCAATATTCCGGCTAGTAAAGCATCGAACGGGGGGCAAGGCAAAGGAAGGCGAGCCCTTTTTCCCGTGCATAAAGTACGGATTCCTCCGGCCGCGTGCAGTTCTTGCGGGCATCCCTTGCTCCCGGACGCCAGGGACCGCCGAAGCAGCTATGCCAGCAGATCGTGGAACTCCGGATGGCCGGCCATATAGGTGCGGACGAAAGAACAAAGCGGCCGCACTTTCAGTCCTTGTTCGCGTGCGGATTCGAGCGCCCCGCGCACGAGCCGCGATCCGACCCCCCGTCCGCGCAACGCCTGCGGCGTCTCGGTGTGGGTGAAGCTCATGACGCCGTCGGCCAGCCGGTATTGCGCGAACGCAACCTCGCCATCGATATCGAGCTCGTAGCGGGAGAGGGCAGGGTTCTGGCGCACCGGGGAGGGCATGCGGTGCATATGGAGCGCAGCCGATCCGGTCCGCAAGGCTGGGCTATGCTCACGTCTTGCGGTCGAGGTCGCGCAGGACCTCACGCATCGCATCGCCGACGATCTTCGGCAGGTTGCGCTCGAGCCCGTCGATCTTTGTCTCGACGCGGTCCAGGCGGGTCTCGACGCGATCGAGGCGGCTCTTCACCGCCGCCAGATCGTCGCCATTCCGCCGCGTCTGCTCGAGGATGTGCCGCGTCACCAGCTTCTCACCCTCGACGTCGCGTTCGAGAACGCCGACGCGGGACTCGAATTCCGCCAGTGTCACGCCCGTCGCCATGGATTCTCCCCCCAGTCGGTTTGCAGAATAGCATAGGAGGGGCGTTTCGCCACGCCTACTCCGCCGCTTCCGTCCTCGCCAGCAAGGCCACTGCCGTCCGCAGGCCCAAGCCGTCTATGTGGTCAGCTGGAATATGAGCAAGTGGCCAGGGTTGTCGGGCTCCCCGAAGGGAAATCGCTCTTTTGGGGGATGACATAGCTATCCAACAATCTTCTCGCAGCGTGTGGGGCCTTGAGCGTGCTCAGCCAGCGCTTCTCGCGCGAGCCGATCCAGCTTTCCACCCAGAGTCGCGCTCAATCTTGCGGTCGAATCGCTCAGCCTCGAACCAGGCGCGGAATGGAGCAAGATCATCTGGCGGGACAGTTTTCTCGATGTCTTCAAGCGTCGCTCATGAGGGCAAGATAGCAGTCTTGAGCGTACCTTACGTAATTTAGAGGCTCTCAAACGCGCTTGCGTCAGCTGGAAGTTGACATCTCGCTTGCGCAACGAACATAGCATTTCCGTGTGCATGAAAGCTCATTCGATTACACTTTAGCGGATTCCCAGAACGACCTTGGTCTTTGATCTACGTGACTGGCATACTGTGCCCTCTCCGGCCTCCAGTCGAAATACAAGCCAGCATCATGTTCACCGATAACCTCTGCGAAGTCTGACGGAACAACTAGGTCTTGCGAAAAAAGAAGCTTTCGACGGCTGTCTCCCAGCAAGTGGGCATAGACATTCAAGCGATATTGGCCGGAAATGAATGCAAAATGTCTGCTGTCCTGCGCCATCAAAAAATGATGATTGGCCTCGACACCTGTTTCGTTAACGAACACGCCACTGCCTCTTACAAGTTCATTTCTGTGACCGTAAACCCAAACATCGAAGCCCACCGATAGCTCTTCGCAAGATAAAGTCACATACATGCTTTCGATTATGCGGCCCCGTTTAGAGGTAGAATGAAGCAGTGCGCGCAAGAAAATCTTCGGTGACTTTTTCTCATCATAGCCAAAGAAAATGACCGTCGGCTGAGTCATCTTTACGGTTCCCCGCCGAAGAAATGTTAGCCACGCTGTCATGGCCGAGACAAGTAATGCTAGCGTAGAAACAATTAGTGCGATGGCCGATATGGTCGTGCTGCTGCTCATAGCGCCTCAGTATTTTCTCCACCGACCAGATTGCAGACATCCCTGGGTCGGCCAGGGGCCCTCAGCGCGTCGCGAAAGAGACTGCCTCGTGTAATTTCGCATCTCGCGCACAACAGTTCCGAGCTCCAGGACTGCTTGAAAAGACCCGACGCGTTTCGCCACGCCTACTCTGCCGCTTCCGTCCTTGCCCGCCCGCGCGCCGGGCGGCGCGACAGCACCTCGCGCAGGAACTGCGCGGTATAGCTCCGCTTTTCGCGCAAGATGTCTTCCGGCGCGCCCGCCGCGACGATCTCGCCGCCGCCATCGCCCCCTTCGGGGCCGAGATCGATGATCCAGTCGGCGGTCTTGATCACTTCGAGATTGTGCTCGATCACCACCACGGTATTGCCGCCCTCGACCAGCTCGTGCAGCACCTCCAGGAGCTTCGCCACGTCGTGGAAGTGCAACCCGGTGGTCGGCTCGTCGAGGATGTAGAGCGTGCGCCCGGTCGCGCGCTTCGACAATTCCTTCGCCAGCTTCACGCGCTGCGCCTCGCCGCCCGAAAGCGTCGTCGCCTGCTGGCCGACATGGATGTAGTCGAGCCCGACCCGATGCAGCGTCTTCAGGCAGTCGCGCACCCGCGGCACCGCCTTGAAGAAGTCGAGCGCCTCCTCAACCGTCATGTCCAGCACGTCGGCGATGGACTTGCCCTTGAACGTCACCTCCAGCGTCTCGCGATTGTAGCGCTTGCCCTTGCACACGTCGCAAGTGACATAGACGTCAGGCAGGAAATGCATCTCGATCTTGATGACGCCGTCGCCCTGGCAGGCCTCGCAGCGTCCGCCTTTCACGTTGAACGAGAACCGGCCGGGCTCGTAGCCGCGCGCCTTCGCTTCCGGCAGGCCGGCGAACCATTCGCGGATCGGCGTGAACGCGCCGGTATAGGTCGCCGGGTTCGAGCGCGGCGTGCGGCCGATCGGCGACTGGTCGATGTCGATGATCTTGTCGATGTGCTCGAGCCCCTCGATGCGGTCATGCGGGGCGGGGGCGAGCGAGGCGCCGTTCAGCTTGCGCGCGACCGCGTTGTAAAGCGTATCGACGAGCAGCGTCGACTTGCCGCCGCCGGACACGCCGGTGACGCAGGTGAATAGACCGAGCGGGATTTCCGCCGTCACGTTCTTCAGATTGTTGCCGCGCGCATTGACCACTGTCATCGACCGGCGCGGATTGCGCACGCGCCGCTCCCCCACCGCAATCGCGCGCGCCCCGGTAAGATACTGGCCGGTCAGCGAGGCCGGATTGTGCATCACGTCGTCGGGCGAGCCTTGTGCGACGATCTCGCCGCCATGCACGCCGGCGCCGGGACCGATGTCGAGCACATGGTCGGCGGTGCGGATCGCGTCTTCGTCATGCTCGACGACGATCACCGTGTTGCCGAGATCGCGCAGCCGCTTGAGCGTCTCGAGCAGCCGCGCATTGTCGCGCTGGTGCAGGCCGATCGACGGCTCGTCGAGCACATAGAGAACGCCGGTGAGCCCGGAGCCGATCTGCGACGCCAGCCGGATGCGCTGGCTCTCGCCGCCGGACAGCGTGCCGGAGGAGCGCGACAATGTGAGATAATCGAGACCGACATCGACCAGGAAGCGCAGCCGCTCGCGGATTTCCTTCAGGACCCGCACGGCGATCTCGTTCTGCTTCGGCGTGAGCTGGCCGGGGAGTAAGGCGAACCATTCACCCGCGCGCTTCACGCTCATCTCCGAAACCTGCCCGATATGCAGGCCGGCGATCTTGACCGAGAGCGCCTCCGGCTTCAGCCGATAGCCGTTGCATTCGGCGCAGGGAATGTCGGTGAAGTACTTGCCGATTTCCTCGCGCGCCCAGTCCGACTCCGTTTCGCGGAAGCGGCGCTCGAGATTGCGGATCACGCCCTCGAACGGCCGCTTGGTCTCGTAGGCACGCATGCCGTCGTCATAGACGAAGCGGATGTCGGTTTCGCCGGAGCCGTAGAGGATTGCCTCCTGCGTCTTCTTCGGCAAGTCCTTCCATTTCGTGTCGAGCGTAAATTTGTAGGCCTTCGCGAGCGCCTCGAGCGTCTGCGTGTAATAGGGCGAGCTCGAGCGCGCCCAGGGCGCGATCGCGCCCTTGCGCAGACTGGCGTCCTTGTCCGGGATCACGAGATCGGGATCGATCTGCTGCTCGACTCCAAGGCCGGAGCACTTCGGGCACGCTCCGTGCGGCGAATTGAACGAAAACAAGCGCGGTTCGATCTCTGAAATCGAGAAGCCGGACACCGGGCAGGCGAAGCGCTCGGAAAAGAGGAGGCGCTGCGGCGCGGCGCTTGCGCCGTGGTCTTCCGACCCTGGGCGGAGTCGCCTCCGGCGGTCGGGGGAGGGGTCATTTTGCGAACCCTTGACCTCCACCCGACGCGCTTCGCGCGCCGCCTTCCCCCTTTCAGGGGAAGCTACTGCGGCTTGCGGAGGCGCATCCGCGAACTCGGCCACCGCCAGGCCGTCTGCCAGCTTCAGCGCCTGCTCGAAGGAATCAGCCAGCCGCGCGCCGATGTCGGACCGCACGACGATGCGGTCCACCACCACGTCGATGTCGTGATTAAATTTTTTGTCGAGCGCGGGCGCGTCGGCGATTTCGTAGAACGTGCCGTCGATCTTCACGCGCTGATAGCCGCGCTTCATGAAATCGGCGAGCTCCTTGCGGTATTCGCCTTTCCGCCCGCGCGCCACGGGCGCGAGGATGTAAAGCCGTGTGCCTTCCGGCAGCGCCAGCACGCGGTCGACCATCTGCGACACGGTCTGGCTCTCGATCGGCAACCCGGTCGCGGGCGAATAGGGAGTCCCGATCCTCGCCCATAGCAGGCGCATGTAGTCGTAGATCTCGGTGACGGTTCCGACCGTGGAGCGCGGGTTCTTCGACGTCGTCTTCTGCTCGATGGAGATGGCCGGCGACAGGCCGTCGATCTGGTCGACGTCCGGCTTTTGCATCATCTCCAGGAATTGCCGCGCATAGGCCGAGAGCGATTCCACATAACGCCGCTGGCCTTCGGCGTAGATCGTGTCGAAGGCGAGTGAGGATTTGCCCGAACCCGACAGTCCCGTGAACACGACGAGTTGGTCGCGCGGGATCGTGACGTCGATGTTCTTCAGATTGTGCTCGCGCGCGCCGCGGATGGAAATCACCCGCATGTCGGGCCGGCGGCCGTGCTTGTCGAAAAGGTCGTCCATGGGCTCTTGATTGCGCCGCCGCGAACTTTATGCCGGCAGCATATCTGGATCGCTGGGTCGCTTCGGAACGTAGTGAGAACGGCGCTGCTTTGCCAGCGGAAGGCGGCGCGTTCAGGGCGTTGCCGTGTGGATATGTCCGGAATTTCGACGAACGGCCTCGATTTCCTACGCGGCTGATCCTTGCCGAGCGCATCGGGCGGTGATAAGAACAAAAAGCGAACCTGGAGGTAATGAGTGGTATTTATCGTGGTTAGACGTTCGCGGAGCACTTGTGGGAAAAGTTGAATCGAACTTGCCCGGTATCGGGCGGGGTCTAGTGTGGCTGTTCGGAAGTCCGCATCATACTTACAGCGAGTCCGAATGCGGAGTTCCGAACCAAAGCCACACTAAATCAATAAGTTGCTAGTGTCCTTCGATTCCGAAGTTCGCAAAGGAGCGTGCCGCGCGATGATGCGAACTTCGGAATCGGGACACTAGGGTGCCGCGTGGTCCGGAAGCTTTGAGAAGGTGGAGAAGAGGTCATGGCAGGCAGCGTGAACAAGGTCATCCTGGTCGGCAATTTAGGCGCCGATCCGGAAATCCGGCGGACTCAGGACGGGCGGCCGATCGCGAACCTGCGCGTGGCGACATCGGAATCCTGGCGCGACAAGGCGACCGGCGAGCGCAAGGAAAAAACCGAATGGCACCGGGTGGTTATCTTCAACGAGGGGCTCTGCAAAGTGGCCGAGCAATACCTCAAGAAGGGCGCCAAGGTTTACATCGAGGGCCAGTTGCAGACGCGCAAATGGCAGGACCAGTCCGGCCAGGACCGTTATTCCACCGAGGTCGTGCTGCAAGGATTCAACTCGCAACTCATCATGCTCGATCGGGCCGGCGCGGGCGGCGGGGAGTCCTTGGAAGGCGGCGGTGATTTCGGCGCCTCGGGTCCCTCCGGCGGCGCTCGGCGTCCGGCCGCGGCTGCGGTTGCCGGCGGGGGCCGGCGCGGCGATCTCGACGACGAAATTCCGTTCTGACGCGCTCGCGCGGAGGCGGCCGCGTGACTGGAATTCCTCGACGCCGAACAGGCGAGGTCCGGCACGCGGCGCAGGCCTGAGCTTGAACTTGCGCGCCGTTTATCGGGTTCGCGTGACACGAAGAAGTCGTGACTGAGTTCGGACTTCTTCGGGTGATCCTTCGGGTAGGCGCCGGCCGAAGACGTCGATCCCTGGCTATGCCCGGCGATATTCCCAGACAAGTATCTTGCGGCAGTGACTCGTGACGACTTTGTCGCACGCAAGGGAACTCCCTCGCACTCGGGCGCTTGAGGTGGGCGGTTCCGGCGAGCGGCGGGCGGCAGCAACCATCCCAGAGTTCATTAGAGTAGGAGCCATCATGAAACGCCAAGTTTTGGCCGCGGCGGCAGTGACCGTGCTGGCCTTCCCGGCCTTCGCGCAAGGGCAGACGCAGACTTCGCCAGGAACTTCTGGTTCCCAGATGCAAGGCACCACGGGCGCCGGAGCGGGCGGCAGCGCCGGCATGCAGCAGATGCAGAACCTCACAGCGGCGCAGTTCGTGCAGATGACCGCGATGAGCGACATGTTCGAGATGGAATCGAGCAAGCTCGCCGCGCAAAAGGCGCAGGATAGCGACACCAAGCAGTTCGCCCAGCGCATGATGCAGGACCACGGCAAAACCACCCAGGAACTGAAGTCGCTCATGCAGAGCGCCAACATTTCCGGCGCGCAAATCCCAACGCAGCTCGATCAGAAACATCAGTCGATGATCCAGCAGCTGCAGCAGGCCTCTGGCCAGCAGTTCGACCAGCTTTACGAGCGCCAGCAAGTCCAGGCGCATCAGGAAGCCGTGATGCTGTTCCAGAGCTACGCCCAGAACGGCGACAACCAGCAGCTCCGGCAGTTCGCTCAGAAGAGCTTGCCCACACTGCAAGAGCACCTGCAAATGGCGCAGAAGCTCCAGCAGGCCGGCGGCCCGTCGACCGGCACGACCGGCGCCGGTGGCGCGACCGGCTCGGGCTCCGGCATGGGCGGCGGCTCCGGATCGGGCAGTGGCTCGGGTTCCGGCATGGGCGGCGGCTCCGGATCGGGCAGTGGCTCGGGTTCCGGCATGGGCGGCGGCTCGGGCTCCGGCAGCCGCTAACCCCTTCACGGCCCGTGTCGCGGGTCAAAGCACACTCCCTCTTCCCGCGCCTGGGCGGGGAGAGGCCACTACTCCACGGTCACTGCCGTGCCCGATACCGCAACCATCAACATCCCTTCACCGATCGTCTCGTAATCGATGTCGATGCCGACGATGGCGTTCGCGCCGAGCTTTGCCGCCTCGTCCGACATCTCGCGCAAGGCGGTGTCGCGACCATCGCGCAACACGGTTTCGTAGGCGCCCGAGCGGCCGCCTACGACATCGCGGACGCGCGCAAAGAGATCGCGAAAGATGTTCGCGCCGAAGATCGCCTCTCCGGTCACGATTCCATGGTAGCGAACGATACGCCGGCCCTGCACGTCGGGCGTGGTCGACATGATCATGCTTCTCTCCTCGATTTGGCGGATCTCGCTTCACACAATGGCGCAAAATTCCCCGGCGCGCCGCGCATAAATCCGGCTTCCTGATCCGGCGCCGCACGGATTTTCCGCTTGCCTGCACCCCGGCGATGGGCTTGCATCCCCCGGCAAGAACAACCGGGAGGAAACCCATGCTGCGTGCGTTCGCGCTGCTGTTTGCGCTGTTGGCCGGTCCGGCCTTCGCCCAGACGGGCGATCTCATTGTCGAAAAGAGAACCTTCGAAATGCCGTCCTACACGACGGTCGGCGGGCAGACGATCAAGAACGTGAAGATCGGCTGGCAGGCGGCCGGCACGCTGAACGCGGACCGCTCCAACGCCATCCTGATCACGCACTTCTTCTCCGGCACGAGCCATGCTTTCGGCAAGTATACGCCGGGCGACAAGGCGGCTGGCTATTGGGATTCGATCATCGGCCCCGGCAAGCTGATCGACACCAACCAGTACTTCGTCATCTCGTCCGATACGCTGGTCAATCTGAACACCGGCGTGCCGACCGTGGTCACGACCGGTCCGGCCTCCGTTAATCCGGACACGGGCAAGCCCTACGCGATGAGTTTCCCGGTCGTCAGCATCAAGGATTTCGTCAACGTCCAGAAGGCGCTGATCGACAGTCTCGGCATCAAGCGGTTGCATACGGTGATGGGCGCGTCCATGGGCGCGCTGCAAGCCTATGAGTGGGCGGCGAGCTATCCCGACATGGTTGGGCGCATCATCCCGGTGATCGGGCAAGCGCAACCGAATCCGTATCTCGTTGGCTGGCTCTCCGCCTGGGGCCAGCCGATCACGCTCGACCCGAAATGGAACGGCGGCGACTATTACGGCAAAGAGCCGCCGACTGAAGGCCTGAAAGCCGCGCTGAAAGTGATCACGCTGCACGCGCAGCATTTCGATTGGGCGGAGAAGACTTTCGGGAACGCTCCGGCGGAAGAGGGCAAGGATCCCGGCAAAGCGTTCGGCAACAGGTTCAAGATCGAGCAGGCGCTTGACCAAGCCGCCGCCGGGCGCGCGGCGGTGTCTGATGCGAACCACCTGCTTTATCTTGTCAAGGCGAACCAGCTTGCCGGTGCGGACATTTCCAAAATCAAGTCGCCGGCGCTTGTGATTTACGCGCCGACGGATCTCATCTTCTATGCGCCCAACATCGAGGACGAGGTCAGCAAGCTTCGCGCGAACGGTGCCGCCGTCGACGTCGCGCAGTTGACGGGACCGAACGGTCACCTCAACGGGGTGCTGGCAATCGGGCAAGCTGCCGACAAGATCAAGGCGTTACTTGCAAAATGAATGACGCGCGGCAGCGCGTATCCGGGAGAGAGACAATGACCGGCAAGCGTGCGGGATCAAACCTCACGCTGGCCACATCGCTGTTGCAAGGGCTGAAGGATCATGGAGCCCGGGAGCTGTTCGGCATTCCGGGCGATTTCGTTCTGCCGCTATTCAAGGTCATCGAAGAGAGCGGGATTCTTCCGCATTATACCTTGAGTCACGAACCGGGCGTCGGCTTCGCCGCCGACGCGGCGGCGCGATATCATTCGGGCATCGGCGTTGCGGTCGTGACCTACGGCGCAGGCGCGTTCAATCTGGTGAATGCGGTGGCCGGCGCCTATGCCGAACGCTCGCCGGTTGTCGTCATCGCCGGGGCGCCCGGGGCCGGCGAGCGCGCCAGCGGCTATCTCCTTCACCATCAAGCACGCACCATCGATACGCAATGCGCGGTCTTCCGCGAGATCACCTGCGACCAGGCCGTGCTCAACGACCCGGCGCGAGCGCCGCTCGAAATCGCGCGCGTCTTGCGCAGCGCCCGCGAGCGTTCGCTGCCGGTCTATATTGAAGTGCCGCGCGATATGGTCGGGGCCAAGACAGGGGCCGTGCCTGTGCTGGAGCGGCGCGCGCACGATGCGGATGCACTGGCGGAATGCACGGACGAAATCCTGGAGAAGTTGTCCCAAGCGTCGTCGCCCGTGATCATCGTCGACGTCGAAATACGCCGCTTCGGGCTCGAGGATCAGGTGGCCGCGCTCGCGCGCAAGCTGAACATTCCGGTGGTGACCACGTTCATGGGGCGCGGACTGCTGTCCGCCTCACCCGACGTGGTGGCCGGAACCTATCTCGGCGCGGCCGGCGAGGCCGAGGTGACGCGCCTCGTGGAAGATGCTGATGCCGCGCTTCTGCTTGGCGTCATTCTGTCGGACACGAATTTTGCCTTGTCGCGCCGGCGGATCGATCCGCGCCACGCCATGCTCGCGATCGACCGCGAGGTTCGCGTTGGCCACCATGCCTATCCGAATTTGCCGATCGATGCCTTGGTGGAGGCGTTGCTGGCGCGGGCGAAGCCGGCGACAGGCCGGGCGGGCCGCGTGCGCCCGCCGGCACCGGCTTATCCACGCAACATGCCCGCCGATGACAAGCCTTGCGCGCCGTCCGACATCGCCACCGCCGTCAACGACCTGTTCGATCGCCACGGGCCGATGCCGATGACGGCGGACGTGGGCGATTGCCTCTTCACGGCGATGGAGATCGAGAATACCGAGCTCGCCGCGCCCGGCTATTACGCGGGGATGGGGTTCGGCGTGCCGGCCGGAATCGGCGTGGCCGCGACAGGGCGTCGGCCGCTCATCCTCGTCGGCGATGGCGCCTTCCAGATGACCGGGTGGGAGCTGGGCAATTGCCGCCGCTACCGGCTCGATCCGATCGTCGTGCTGTTCAATAACCGCAGCTGGGAGATGCTGCGCGTCTTTCAGCCGGAGTCCGCCTTCAACGATCTCGACGATTGGCAATTCGCCGCGTTGGCGACCTCTCTGGGCGGACATGGCGAGCGCGTGACGACGCGGAACCAGCTGAAGCAGGCGCTTGATGCCGCCGTCGCCCGGAGGGGCGTATTTTCCCTGATCGAGGTGATGCTGCCGCGTGGAGCGACCTCGAAAACGCTGGCCCGATTTGTCCAGGGCTTCAAGGAGGCGCGGGCGCGGCAGGCGCCGGGCTGACTTGCTCGGCCTGCCGGGGGGCTACTCTTTACATTCAAAAATATGAATATATATCATGCGCGTCGGAGGCCGACCGGCCGGTTTGACGGATGTCGTTGCCAATGTCGGACCGAGCGATAGCGTGGTCGGCGAGCCTCCAGTCAAAAGGAGCCAATTCATGACGATCGACCGTGCCGTTCTCGCTTTCGCAGGGATCATGACGCTGCTGTCGGCCGCCCTCGCGGCTTTCATTTCGCCCTGGTGGCTGCTGTTCACCGCCTTCATCGGGCTCAACATGCTGCAAGCCTCCTTCACCGGCTTCTGCCCGGCGGCGATGATCTTCAAGCGCCTGGGCTGCAGGAGCGGCGTGGCGTTTCAGTAATGTCTCCTCACCCTTCCCCACCATTGGCCGGAGGAGGGGAGGAGACTTCGAGGATGGGGCAGATGCGCTTTTTCAGATCACCGGTTGCCGCGCTGGTGCTCAGCGCAGCGGCGCTCACGACCGCGGGCGCAGCCGAGTTCACCGTGCAGCCGATCGAGATCGTTGATGACAAGGCCGTCTACGGGACGGTCGAAAGCATCAATCGCATCGAAGCCCGGACACGGATCGGCGGCACCATCGTTTCGCTCGCCGTGACCGAGGGCAGCGCGGTTACCCAGAACCAAGTCGTCGCGCGCGTCGAGGACCCGAAGCTTGCGCTCCGCAGCGAGGCGCTGAATTCCGAGATCGGCGGCGTTGAAGCCGAACTTGCCAATACCCGCGCCGACCTCGGCCGCGCCGAGCAATTGATCGCGCGCGGCGCCGTCACGCAGCAGCGGCTTGATCAGCTCCGCACCGCCGTGCAGGTCGCCGAAAATCGACGCAATGCGCTGCAATCTGAACGCGCCGTCATTGCGCAGCAGATGACCGAGGGAGACGTGCTTGCGCCGGCAGGCGGGCGTGTGTTGCGCGTGCCGGTGACGCGCGGCAGCGTGGTGATGCCCGGCGAAAGCGTTGCATCGATCGCAACCGAGCACTACGTCCTGCGCGTCATGCTGCCGGAGCGTCACGCCGCGGCAATCCGCACGGGTGATACGGTGAAGGTCGGCCCGCGCGGCCTCGATCCGGCCGCAGGCGGCGGCCGCAGCGGCCGCGTGATCAAGGTTTATCCGGAATTGGCGCAAGGGCGCGTCATGGCTGACGTCGAGGTCGCGGGCCTCGGCGATTATTTCGTCGGCGAACGTGCCCTGGTGCGCGTGCCGGTCGCCCGCAGGTCCGCGCTCGCCGTACCGCCGTCCGCGGTGACGCGACGCCACGGGCTGGACTATGTGCGCATCGCCGCAGAAGGCGGCCGGCCGATCGAGGCCGTGGTCGAGTTGGGGCGCACCATAGAGACGCCGTCCGGTTCGCGTATCGAGGTCATTTCCGGCCTCAGGGCCGGTGATCGCGTCGTCGTGCAATGAACCGGTCTCCTCTCGGCCTGTCCGGCCGCTTGGCGAAAACCTTTATCGCTTCGCCGCTGACGCCGCTTCTCCTTCTCGCCGCGCTGGTTGTCGGGATGGTCGCGCTGTTCGTGCTGCCGCGCGAAGAGGAGCCGCAGATCAGCGTGCCCATGGTCGATATCCAGGTGCGCGCCGATGGGCTCAAGGCGGAGGACGCCGTGCGCCTTGTCACCGAGCCGCTGGAAGCCATCGTCAAGGCGATCCCCGGCGTCGAGCATACCTACAGTCAAACCCGCGACGACCGCGTGGTTGTGACGGCGCGTTTTTTCGTCGGCACGGAGGCCGATGCGGCAATCTTGCGCGTGCACGAGAAGGTGCGCGCGAACATGGATCGCATTCCGATCGGCATTCCTGAGCCCCTGATCATCGGACGCGGCATCGACGATGTTGCGATCGTCGTCGTGACGCTCGCCGCCCGACCGGAAGCGGCTGAACGCTATGATGAAGCGGTCCTGTACCGCATCGGCGAGGATCTGCGTGTCGAGCTCGCGAAGCTGCCCGACGTCGGCTTCACGTATGTCGCCGGCGGGCGACCGGAGCAAATTCGTGTCGAGGCGGATCCCGAGCGGCTCGCGCTGCTCGGCGTTACGCTGCAACAGCTCGTGGCGAAGATCGAAGGCGCAAACCGCTCCTTTATCGCCGGAACCGTGCGCCGCGACGGCCGCACCGTCGAACTCGTCGCCGGACAGACGCTGCAAAATCTGCCGGAGATCGGCAATCTGGTCATCACGACGCGCGACAACCGCCCGGTCTATGTCCATGACGTGGCGACGGTCGCCTATGGGCCGGCGCCGAGCGAATGGCGGGTGATGCATGCGACGCGCGCGGCGGACGAGAGTTTCGCGGCGCGGCCGGCGGTATCGGTCGCGCTTGCCAAGCGCGCGGGGGCCAATGCGGTCGTGATCGCCGACCGCATCGTCGAGCGGCTCGAGGCCGTGAAGGGGCAGGCGCTGCCCGCCGACATCGAAGCGACGGTAACGCGCAACTACGGCGAAACGGCCTCCGACAAGGCCGATGAATTGCTGTTTCATCTCGCGCTGGCCACTTTATCCATCGTGGCGCTGATTGTGTTCGCGATCGGCTGGCGTGCCGGCGTGGTGGTCGCCATCGTCATCCCAACCACGATTCTTCTGACGCTCTTCGCCGCCCTGGCGATGGGCTACACGATCAATCGCGTCAGCCTGTTCGCGCTCATTTTCTCGATCGGCATCCTCGTCGACGATGCGATTGTCGTCATCGAGAACATCGCCCGGCATTGGGCGATGCATGACGGACGCACGCGCTTGCAGGCTGCGATCGATGCCGTGGCCGAAGTCGGCAATCCGACGATTGTCGCGACGCTGACGGTCGTCGCCGCGCTGCTGCCGATGCTGTTCGTTTCGGGATTGATGGGACCTTACATGAGCCCGATCCCGGCGAATGCGTCAGCGGCGATGATCTTCTCCTTCTTCGTGGCGGTGATGATCACGCCCTGGCTGATGATGAAGATCGCGGGCCGGGCCCCGACGACGCACCAGGAGGCCGCGGACGGCGGCCGGCTCGGCCGCATGTACAAATGGGTTGCGCAGCCAGTGATAGCCACCAGGCGGCGCGCCTGGGTTTTTCTGCTGGCGGTTGGCATCGCGACGCTGGCGTCGCTTTCGTTGTTCGCGACCCAATCGGTCACGGTGAAGTTGCTGCCTTTCGACAACAAGTCTGAACTGCAGGTGGGGATCGATCTGCCCGAGGGCACCTCGCTGGAAGACACCGACCGCGCGCTGCGCGCGGCGGTTCAGCGGCTGCGAGAGGTGCCGGAGATCCGCTCGCTGCAGACCTATGCGGGGACGGCGGCGCCGTTCAATTTCAATGGCCTCGTGCGGCACAGCTACCTGCGCCGCTCGCCGGAACTTGGCGAGATCCAGCTCAACCTCTCGAACCGGCACGATCGCGCGCGTGAAAGCCATGCCATCGCGCTGGAGGTGCGCCAGCGCCTGCAAGGCCTGCCGACGCCGGACGGCACGGTGGTGAAAGTCGTCGAGCCGCCCCCGGGTCCGCCGGTGCTGGCGACGCTTCTCGCCGAAGTCTACGGGCCGGATGCCGAGACGCGCCGCGCGGTTGCGACCCAGTTGCGCGGCATTTTCGAACGCGTGCCCTTCATCGTCGACGTGGACGATTCCTTCGGCGTGCGCGCGCCGCGCGTGCGCCTTGTCATCGACCAGGATAACCTCGAATTCCACAATGTCGAGCAGCGCGACGTATACGACGCGATTCGCGCCTTCTATGGCGGGGCGCCGGTCGGCTATTCGCACCGCGGCGGCGGGAGGCATCCGGTCGAAATTACGGTGACGCTGCCGAAGTCGGAACGGGTTGTCGACCAGCGCGCGCTGTCGACGCCTGTGCCGGCGAATGCGCTGCCGGGTGGCCGCGGGATCGTCGAACTCGGCGACGTGGTGCGCGTCGCCGAGGAGCGTGCGAGCTATCCGATCTTCCGCCGCAACGGCCATCCCGCCGAAATGGTGATGGCGGAATTGGCGGGCGCGTTCGAGGCCCCCATCTACGGCATGCTGGCGGTGCAGGACGCGATCGATCGTCATGATTGGGGCAATCTGGCGAAGCCAGCGATCAAGCTTTACGGCCAGCCGCACGATCAGACAAAGCCGGTGCTTTTGTGGGACGGCGAGTGGGAGGTGACCTATGTCACCTTCCGCGACATGGGCGCGGCCTTCATCGTGGCGATCCTCGGCATCTACATGCTGGTCGTTGCGCAGTTCGGTTCGTTCCTCTTGCCGCTGGTGATTCTGACGCCGATCCCGCTGACGCTCGTCGGCATCATGTTCGGACACTGGCTGATGGGCGCGGCGTTCACGGCGACGTCGATGATCGGCTTTATCGCGTTGGCCGGCATCATCGTGCGCAATTCGATCCTGCTCGTCGACTTCATCCGCCACGCGCGAGGCGAGGGGAAGCCTTTGCGCGCCGTGCTCCTGGAAGCGGGAGCGGTACGCTTCAAGCCGATTCTGCTCACGGCCCTCGCAGCCATGATCGGCGCGGTGGTGATCCTCGCCGATCCGATCTTCCAAGGATTGGCCGTATCACTCCTGTTCGGCCTTGCCTCCTCGACGCTCCTGACCGTGCTCGTTATCCCGGCGATCTATGTGGCTTTGCGGGACGATGGGGCGCCGCTCAAAACCGCCTAGCGTCGCTAGCGTCAGGCAAGGTGCGCACGCGCAACGGCCCACCATAACCTGGACGCGGGCTCCACTTCGCTCGGCCCGCCGTCCTTCCATGGTCACACCACCGCTCTCACTCCGTCGATGACGAACTGCACCGCCAGCGCCGCAAGTACGACGCCGAGAAGGCGCGTGAGCACGAGATTGCCGGTCGTTCCAAGCAAGCGCCACAAGCGCGTCGCGAACAGAAAGATCATGTAGCAGGCGATCATCACGATCCCGATCACGCCGACAAGCCACAAGAGCCGAACCGAGTCGCCGCCGGGCTGCCCGGCGACCAGCAGCGTCGCGGTAATCGCGCCGGGCCCTGCCATCAGCGGAACGGCGAGCGGAAACGCCGCGATGTGCCGCACGTGCTCCTCGATGGCGCGCTCGGCGGTGCGCGCCTCACGCTCACCCCGAATATCGAACACCATCTCGAAGGCGATCGCGAACAGCAGCAATCCGCCCCCGATCCGGAACGCCGGGAGCGAGATGCCAAGATTGCGCAAGAGCCAGTTGCCGAAGAAGGCGAAGCCGATCAGCACGATCGCGGCGATCAGGCACGCGCGCAGCGCGACCTGCTTGCGCGCCTTGCGCGGCAGGCCCTCCGTGACGGACAAAAAAATCGGCGCGAGCCCGATCGGGTCCACGACCACGAACAGCGTCACGAGTGCGGCACCGATCTCATCGGGCGGGAGCGGCATGGACGAGGGTATACACCATACCCTCTCCCACGAGGGGAGAGGGAGGATGGAGGATGGAGCGGACGCTTCGGCTGCGTTCACTCCGCCGGCTGCATCCGTCCGGCGGGCTGGGGCGGGGTCGGCGCGCCGAGGTCGCCGTCGACGTCATGGCCGAGTTCGCCCGTCCAGGGCCGCCAGCGCTCGAGAACAATGAGGACGATCACAAGCGCCGCGGCCAGCGCCAGGGCGCCCGTCCAATACGGGATCCCGAAGACATCGGCGAAGGTGATGCGCCCCTGGCCGCTTCCAAGGAACGAACTCGCAAGCGTCGGCTGCGCGTAAGTATAGGCGACGGCGCCGAAGAGTCCGCCGGCGAGGGTGAAGAGCGCGTCGCGATAGCCGACGCCCACTTGAGCGAGCGTCGTGCCCGGACAGGCTCCCGCGAGCGCGATGCCGACGCCAAGGATGAGCCCGCCGACGATGTCAGCCGCATAGAGCGCCGCCTTCGGTTGCAGCTTCACAAAGCCGAACCCGTTAAGCGCCGCAAGCACGACCGCGCCGGTTGCAACCGCTGTGAGAAAGACCTTGAGCATGATGAAATTGCGGAGCTGCATCTGCCCGACGATAACGCCGGGCTCGAAGACCCGCGATTTCTCGAGCGCAAGGCCGAAAACAAGGCCCATCAAAAGGCCGACAAAGATAGCGAAAGTGACTGACATTGTTGCCTCCTGCTCAGATGCGTCGAAGGAGCAGCATGGCTGCGGCGATGCCGCCGGCGAACATCGCGGCGACGGCGACGGTCGAGCCGACGGCCAGTTGCGCCATGCCGGACAACCCGTGTCCGCTGGTGCAGCCGTCGGCGATGCGCGCCCCGAACAGCATCAGGAATCCGCCAGCGAAAGCGAGCGCGTAACGGCGCGAGGGATTGGGGGAGCCCAGCGCGCGTTCCCAGATCGGTGAAATCGGCTGACGCCGTGCGCCGGAGATTTTCATCGACAGGAATGCGCCGATGGCGACGCCGGCAACCAGCGCGACCTGCCACCAGTTCTTCGCCGTCGCCGCGACATGCTGGGCGCCGTATTTGATGTCGAGGATCGAGGGATCGATGAGCGACGCGAGCCAGGCGCCGACGGTCACGTAGGACGACGACGCGCCGAGCGTCGTTTCCACCAGCAGAAAGGCCGGGATCTGCAATAGGCCAATGACGATCCCGGCGGCATAGGGCGACCAGGATTTGTCGCCCAGGGAGAGAGACCACATGGGAGCCTCCTTAATCTCTGTTCGGAAACTACATCATATGCCAAAAAGTGAATGTGAGCAAATCACATTGGCCTGACTAACAAGGAACCTCATCCGCTCCCGGCGCTCTCTCCGATCGCGGGTCAAGGCCGAAACGGCTTGCTCAGGAACGGGGAGCCTTTCAGTCCGTAGCGCCAGGGGTGCTCCGCGGCCTTGGTGATGCCGATGCGGACGCCCGTTGCGATCTCCGGCGCGGTGTGGGGCGCGCGGATATCGAATGGAGCGCGGTCGAGCGGCAGGCCGTTATGCGCACCGGTGATCGCCAGCGCTTCACACAGTTTGCCCGGGCCGGAGCAGAGCATGCGCACTGCCTCAGCGCCGCGGCGCCGGCGCATCTGGGGGAGTCCGGCTGTCGGCTCGAGCGCGCGAATCAGTACGGCGCTGGCGCTGCCTTTCTCCTCGCACACGAAGTTCACGCACCAATGGATGCCGTAGGAACGGTAGACATAGGCGCGGCCCGGCGGACCGAACATCACGGCGTTGCGCGCCGTCCGCCCGCCAAAGGAATGCGCGGCGGGGTCGGTATGATGATAGGCCTCGACTTCGACGATGATGCCACCGACCCCGTTGAACAAGAATGTCGCGCCGATCAGGTCGGGCGCGACCAGATGCACGCTGCGGGCAAAGAAATTGCGGCGGAGGCGGGAGGAGCGGGGCATGGCGTTCGGCGCGTCACCATAGCACGCGCGCCGTTCGGGGAAATTGTTACCCGCCCGTTAACCATTTGCCGGCTTAAGTCGGCGGGGGCTCGCCGATGACCTTTGCACCGGATCTGCTGGACCAGCGAGGAGGGCTCGCGCTTTCGCGGGTGAGGAACTTTCTGTTCTTCTCCGCCGTGATCCTCATGAACTACACGCTGTCGCGGCCATCGCCGGTCGACATTGTGTTTTTGATCTCGCTCTATGTTGCGGTCATCGCGGGCACGCGCATCCACCTGAACTTCATCATCTATGCCGTGCTCATGGTTGTATGGATGTTCTCCGTCTATTTCTCCTCCATTGATCTCATCCACGATTCGACGGTGCGTTTTGAGCTGTTGGCGAAGACATTCGTGGTCGTGCTCGGGCTGACCGCGACTTTTGTTGCATCGAGCTGGCGGCAAGGCGATTTCGAGACGTTTCTCAAGGTCTACATCGTCTCCTGCGCGATCGGGGCGACTCTTGGAATTGTGGGATTTGTGACTGTCAACGAACTGCTGACCTGGGATACGCGCGCCAAAGGGTTGATCGACGATCCTAACATGTATGCCGCCTTCCTTGTTCCGGGCGTTCTGGCCTGTCTCTACATGCTCGCACTGCGCCGCCGGGTACTCTTGTACTCGTCGGCGTTGACACTCCTTCTCGTCGGAATCGTATTCTCATTCTCTCGCGCGGCGCTGGGAGCGCTGGCGGTCTGCGCACCGCTCTACCTCGCGTTCCTGAATCGGCGGCAGGTCTTGAAGACAACGGTCTATGCGTTTGTTCTTATCGCGGTCGCCGCCGCCCTGTTGGCAATCGCCCATCTGACCCTCGACAACTTCGGCGAGAAGGTGGTCGATCGGTTGACCCTGGCGAAGGACTACGATGCCGGGCACGGAGGGCGCTACAATCGGTATCTGCTCAGCCTCCCGCTCATTCTCGATCATCCCTTCGGCTTGGGTCTCGAGCAGATCAAGTTCCACTTTCCCGAGCCGATCCACAACTTCCATATCAGCTCATTTCTCAATTACGGCTGGCTGGCGGGCAGCACCTGGATTCTGTTGATGATCCTTTCTGTGAAACTGAGCTGGAACAATTACGTCGCGACCCGAAGTCCGATCGTCGTACTGCTTTTCTTTTGTTTTCTGTCCCAAGCGCTTTGCATCGGCTTGCACGAGGGCGAGCACTGGCGCCATCTCTGGCTGTTCATGGGCCTCGTGTGGGGGTTCAACGTCCGGCAGGCGGCCGTGTCGGCGGCGCAATGTCGGCGAGACTATGCGCTCCGCCGCATATGATCGACGCAGTTGGCAAGGTCAGTACGCGTTTTCGCTCCTGAGAAGGGCGAGAGGCGTTCGCGCAAGAATGTAGACGTCGAAACCGATCGACCAGTTCTCGATGTAATTCAGGTCATGCGCGACCCGCTGCTCGATCTTCAATTGCGTATCGGTTTCGCCGCGCCAGCCATTGACTTGCGCCCAGCCGGTGATGCCGGGCTTCACCCGGTGGCGCGCGAAATACCCGTCGACAGCCTCATCGTACAGACGGCTTTCGGCACTTGCGTGTAGCGCATGCGGACGTGGGCCGACGAGCGATAGATTGCCCTTGATCACCACGTTGATGAGCTGCGGCAATTCGTCGAGGCTCGTCTTGCGGATGAGGCGGCCGACGCGAGTGACCCGCGGGTCGTCCTTGGTCACGAGCTTCGCCGCCGTGGCGTCCGCCTGGTCCACGAACATGGAGCGGAACTTGTAGATCTCGATCAGCTCGTTGTTGAAGCCGTAGCGCTTCTGTTTGAAAAGGACGGGACCCCGGCTGTCGAGTTTGATGGCAATTGCAACCAGCATCATGACCGGAGCTGCCAAGAGCAGCAAAAGTCCGCCGACGATCTTGTCGAACATCCATTTCAGCACGAAGTCCCAGTCCGCAATTGGCCGGTCCGATACATCGAGCATCGGCACTGTACCGACATAGGAGTAGGAGCGCGGGCGGAAGCGCAATTTGTTGCTGTGCGCCGAGAGGCGGATGTCGACCGGCAGCACCCAGAGCTTCTTCAACATTTGCAGAATCCGCTCTTCCGCGGTGATCGGCAGCGAAAAGAGCACGAGATCGACACGCGTGCGTCGTGCGAATTCGACGAGATCGTCCACCGTCCCGAGCTTTGCCTGCCCGGCGCAGACGAGCGGCGAGCGATCGTTCCCGCGATCATCGAACAGGCCGATGATGCGCAGGTCGGACTGGTTTTGTGCGCCGAGCGCCTGAATCAACTGCGCCCCGGCGTCGCCGCCGCCAACGACCACGGTGCGGCGCTCGAGCCGCCCGTCCTCCGTCCAGCGTTGCACCAGCCTGGACAAGAACAGCCGAAACACAAGTAAGGCGAGAAGCCCAAGCGTGTAGAAGCCGGTCAACCAGACACGCGAATAGAGTTCGCCGATCTTGGCGAGAAAGGCGATGGCGGCTGCAATCAGGAAGACGACACTCCACGCTGCGAAGAGCCGCAAGCTTTCAGCCCAAGGGCTGCGGAACGCCTGCATGTGATAGACGTCGGCGGCCTGAAACGCGAAGATCGCGATGGCCGCGATCGCGAACACGGCCGCCGCATAGTGGTTGTCGAGACGAAAATCGGGGCTTGACGGCACGTAGGCGAAGTAGACGACGAGCCCGCAAGCTGCGATCAACAGGAATTCTGTTGCGCGGATCGCGCCCGCCATCACGGTGGGCGAATAGGCGGGCGGCGCGCCGGCCGAGGCGACATGCGCGGCGGCGTCGGAAAGCCCGGCCTCGGCGCGACGCCCCGGGACGATGGACGGCAGGGTGGTTGAAGCAGGCAGGCGGTTCACGCCGAGCGTGTCGGTTTCCGGCATGGGCGTCGAGGACTCCTGGCGACCCGGAAGGCAGGTCGACCGTTCTCATTTACGGAAAAAACTTCAAGAAACGTTTAGTGCGGGAGCCCCGAGAACTTTGCGCCCGGAAAGGCCTTCGCCATAGGCGTCGAGCACCTCGGCGATCATCGGGCCCGCCGCGAAATGCGTCCGGATGCGTTCCCGCAGGAGGGCGGCCGACGCATGCATACGCAGCGGATTATGCAAGCATTCGGTAATCATGTGCGCCAGCGCAGAGACGTTGTTAGGCGCCACTAGGGCGGACGCTTCGGCGCCAAAAATCTCTGGCACTCCTCCCACCCGCGTGGCGATGATCGGCACGCCGGCCGCCGCCGCTTCAAGCACCACATAGGGAAGCGATTCCGCGCGCGAGGGGAGGACCAGAATCTTGCCCTTCGCGAAGGCGTCGCGCGGAGGCAGAGGACCCGTGAAGCGCACGCTGTGCGAGAGCCCGAGCGCGGCCGCGCGCCTATGAAAATGGTCGCGCTCCGGCCCGTCGCCGACGATGGTTGCGCTTACGATCCGTCGCTCGGACGCAAGTTCCGCGAGCGCGTCAATCAGAACATCGACTCCTTTGAGCCAGCGCAACTCGCCCACAAAAACGAGATCGGTCGCTCCCGCTTCAGGTACGATCGGTTCGAACTCCTCCGGCGCGACGCCGTTATGAACGACGCGCACAAGGCCCGTCGGCTTGCCGACTTTGACCGTGAACGTATCGTTCGCATAGGCGCTCTCGAACAGCAGCAGATCGGTGCGCCGGGAAAGCAGGCGCTCGAGCCCGAGATAGAAGAATCCGACCGGGTCCATGCGGCTGTAGTGAAGCGTACCGCCATGCGGCGTATAGACCCGCAAAGCTGCAGCGTGCTGCAGTCGTGCGTAGGCGCCGCCCTTCGCGCCGTGCCCATGGATAATCTCGGCTTGTGTCTCGGCCAACCGCTGCGCGACGGAGCGCACGGCGTGCAGATCATGGATACCTAGATGCCGGTTCATGGGGATGCGGAGAAGGCCGAGCCTCAGCTTCTGCCCGAGCGCCTCGAAGGTTCTCGCCGCATGCGTGCCGCCCGTTTCCGAATCCGCGATGATACCCACGTCGTGTCCACGTTCGGCCTGGCCGCTCGCCAGGTCGACCACGTGTCGGAAAAGACCGCCGACCGGTGAGCGCAGCACGTGCAGGATGCGAAGATTCTGACGCGCGGGGGCGAGCATGGCTAAAACCAGCGTTCGGCGATCACGATCGTGTCGCCCGGTCGCACCGGAAGTGTGATCGGCACGGTCTGACGCACCATCGCGCCCTCTTTCGATCGTGTCACGTCCGCGCTTGTTCGCACGGCGCGCGGGCTGAAGCCTCCGGCAATCGCGACGGCTGTTTCGACCGTCATGTTCGGCACGTAAGGGTACTGTCCAGGATTGGCGACTTCGCCCAGCACGAAGAACGGCCGATAGGTCTCGACCTCGACCGCGACATGCGGCTGCCGGATGTAGCCTTGCCGCAGACGCGCAGCCACGGTCCGCGACAGCTCGGGTGCGGTCTTGCCTTTCGCGGCCACCGGCCCGATGAGCGGCATCGTGATCGCGCCGGCCGCATCGACAATGTATGAGTTCGTCAGCCCCTCTTGTCCGAACACCACGACCCGCAAACGATCGCCGGAGTCGAGCGTGTAGGGGATATCGCTCTCCGCGGGCGAAGCATGGTAGGCGCGCGGTCCGGCACAGGCGCTGACAGCGGCAACCGAGAGAACGAGAAACAGAAGGCGGCTGAGCCGCATGGGCCACTCCGGCAACAATCGTCAGTGCCCCGATTAAGGGCCTACATCGTTAACGAAACCTGACTTGGAGGGCGTCGCGGCGCGAATTAACGCGGCCTCAACCCTAATGGTTTCTGATCGTCGGGAATGGTGCGTTTGTAATTTGTAAGGGGTGTGCGGTGGTGAGTTGGAGCGAGCGGTCGCGCACGACGCCAATGGCGCGCGGCGCGGCTGAGAAGGAGTTGGACGTCGCGGCGCTCGGGCGGGCTTTGTGGCGCCGGAAATCCTGGATCGCCGTACCCACCGCCATCGCCGGGTTCGCCTCGATTGCAGCGGTGAATCTTGTGACCCCGACTTACCGATCCGAGTCGCGGGTCCTGATCGAAGGCCGTGAAAATGTCTTCCTCCGCCCGGAAGCCGACAAGAACGGTGAGCGCGTCGCGGTCGACCAGGAAGCGGTTCAAAGCCAGGTCCAGGTCGTGCTCTCGCGCGACCTCGCGTCGCATGTCATCAAGCAATTGAAGCTGAACGAACGGCCGGAATTCGATCCCGTGTTGCGGGGGTTTTCGCCGATCCAGAACGTCGCCATTCTGCTCGGGCTGTCGCGCGATCCGATTACCATGACGCCCGAGGAACGGGTGCTTGAGTCCTTCTACAAGAAGATCACGGCCTATCCGGTGGACAAGTCGCGCGTCGTCGCCATCGAATTCGAATCCACGGATCCTCTCCTTGCCGCGCAAGCGGCCAATACGATTGCCGCGACCTATCTGACGCTCCAGCAGGGCGCCAAGCAGGACCAGACGCGTGCGGCCGGTGTCTGGCTTTCCGGCGAGATCGAGACCATGCGAGCGAAGGTGCTCGAGGCCGAGGCGCGCGTCGAGGAGTATCGCGCGCGATCGAATCTATTCGTCGGCACCAACAATACGACACTGTCCAATCAGCAACTGGGCGAACTCAATACGCAGATTTCGCTTGCGCAGACGCAGCGTGCGGAAGCGGAAACTCGGGCGACCATGATTCGCGATTTGCTGAAGCGCGGCCCGGTCGAGGTCTCGGACGTGCTGAATTCGGAGTTGATCCGGCGCCTCTCCGAGCAGCGCGCAACGTTGCGCGCGCAACTCGCGGAACAATCGTCCACGCTGCTCGATCAGCATCCACGCATCAAAGAACTGCGGGCGCAGATCTCCGATCTCGATCGCCAAATGCGAAACGAGGGCGGAAAGCTCGCCCGCTCGTTTGAGAACGACGCCCGCATGGTCGCCACGCGCGTGGAGCACCTGTCGGCTAGCCTCGAGCAGCTTAAGAGGCGGGCCGCCTCCAGCAACGAGCAGGACGTGCAGCTGCGCGCGCTGGATCGCGAAGCCAAGGCGCAACGAGAACTTTTGGAGTCCTATCTGTCGAAATACCGCGAGGCCATCGCCCGCGACAGCATGGGTGCAACGCAAGGTGACGCGCGGATCATTTCGCAGGCGACGATTTCGACAACTCCGGCATCGCCTAAGAAGGTGCCGATTGTGATTCTGGCGACCCTCGCCACGTTTCTGGTGTCCATGGGAGTGGTCGTCGGAGTGGAGTTGCTGTCCAGCGGGGCACTTATGGCTGCGCCGTCCACCGATGAAGGCAGAATCCGCCGCGAGCAGCCAGATCTGCAGAGGCGCGGCGAACCGCCGGCACCCTCGAGGAGGGAGGCGGAATGGGAACTCGCGCTTGCGGCGATTGCCGCGGATTTGAAAAGCGAAGGCAAGAGTCTTGCGATCGTGGCCGCACAGAAAGATGCGGGTGCTCGCGCACTGGCGCTTTCGCTCGGGCGCTCGCTCGCTCCTAAAAAGCGGACTGTGCTGGTGGATGCGTCGCTTGAGCAAAACGAAGCATCCCCGAATCCATTGCCAGGACTTGCCGAGTTTGTGCTCGGAGCAGGCTCATTCGCCAGCATGATCGGTCGCGACGGCGCCTCTCGTCTGCATTGGATCGGGCCCGGCTCCAAGCCTTGCGACGACGTCGCCCTCTGGTCTTCCGAACGTATGGCGATGGCGATGGACGCACTGGCGCGAACCTATGACATCGTTCTCGTGAATGCCGGCGTGCTCTCCGCCCAGGCAGCGCCGCGGCTTGCCCGCTTTGCGAGCAAGGCACTGCTCTTCGCGCACGGGGCGCCGCAGGATGTTGCGACGGTTGCGCGCGAGAGGCTGATCGCGGCTGGCTTCACGGACGTGTCCGTTTTCTCGCTGCCGTTCCCTGAGGTGAACGCTCCGGAGTCGTCCGGCCGTGCGGCGGCCTGAGGCCGCAGTGTGATCCCGTAAGCGTGGACCGCTTTTTGGCAGAGGTCACGCACGAAATAGGCGCAAGGAAGACCGCGTTATCGAACCAAACCTCTTCGCGCGTTAGTCGCGTGTTGTCCGCGCGCGCCCGCGTAAGCGGCGGCGCAGCATCTGCACGGCGCTCCAGACAGCTGGTGTCGACTTGATGCGGCGCTTTGCGTCGAGGCCCAGGCGCGCCGCTGCGCAGGCCAGCCGTCCAAGCGGCGTCAATCCGATAAGGCTGTCGAACAGCGGCTCCGGTTCATCGCAGGTGAGCTTTTTGTACTCGGCCTCGCCGACGCCGAGGTCGAAGGTGTGGAGGCCGCGTTCGCAGCACATGCGAACAAGATTGATCAACAGATGCTCGCCCGGGCTTTCGCGCGCGAGTTCATTCGAAACGATCGAGTTGAACATTGCGCAGAACCGGCCGCCCGCCACGGCGCCGCCGAATGTCGCAACGATGCTCTCGCCGACGCTCATCGCATAGAGTTCGATGGCGGGCGCGCCGTCGGCAAGCTTCGCTGCCGCAGCGGCGGTGAAAAACTCGCGCACGCCGGGCTCGGCGAACACATCGCTCAGTCCGCGTTCCAGCATCCGCTGGGATTTTTGCTCGTAGAACGCGGCCAAGATTTGCGCGGCATCGGGGAGCGTTTGCGCGCGCCAGTATCGCACGTCGCCTCGCTCCCGGAGCAACCGCTCCTTTCGGCGCATTTTGGAGCGGCGGCTGGCTGTCGTGTGCGCTTGAATGAAAATCTCGAAACCGCGATCGAGCGTGCCCTTGTAACCGAAGCTCGGCGAAGGTTGGCTCGGCAGAAAGGAAAAGGGATTCCGGACTCCGTCCCACACTTCGGGCTGGTTCAGGAGATGCAATGCATCGAGACGTGGAGCGCGCTCGGCGATGGCAACGCAGATTCGGTCCATCGACGCCGCCGTCATGTTGGCGGCGAAATTCCGTCTCCACAGCCCCAGATTGAAATTCGCGTGCTTGCCGCCGAGAAATCTGGCGATCGTCAGGGGGCCGGCTGGTCCCGAACCGAGCGGCCAGATGAATTCCGTGGCTCCTGTGGAGTCCCGCCCGACGACGATGAAGGGCAGTATTCCGAGCTTCGCGCCGATATGATGCTGCCAGGCGCTCAGCCAGTCGAAGCGCTGATAGGGCGTCATGAGCGCGCCCGATGTCTCGAGGTCGCGCCAAATCGGCTCGGCCGCCGCAAAGCTGTCGAGAATGTCGACATGGACCGCGGGGCCGCAGGCCAAAGCTTCGCCCGGCGGGCCGTCTTTGAGGGGGGTAATGGCGGCTCCCAGTGACATTCCGGCCCTCGTGCAATTGACTGTCAGGCAACCTCGCAAACAATTATCAATAAAGGGTTGGCAGTCTCGCGAGCCCTAGGGAGTAAGACGTGAGCGCACGGAAGGCTGTCATCCGATCCGGACTGGAAGCGCTGTATGCGACGGGAGCGCACGTCTTCTTGCGCCCCTTCCTGGGCGGCGTCGGTGCCATTCTGACGCTTCATCACGTGAAGCCGCCGCGCCTCGCTGCCTTCCAGCCCAACCGATTGCTGGAGGTCACGCCCAGGTTTCTGGAAGACGTGGTGCGCAAGCTCCGTCGTGCCGGGGTCGATCTCATCGGGACCGACGAGATGCACCGGCGGCTTGTCGAGCGGGATTTCCGCCGCCGCTTCGTATGCCTCACCTTCGACGACGCCTACCGCGACAATCTCGAATGGGCCTTTCCGATCCTTAAGCGACACGACGTGCCGTTTGCGCTCTATGTTCCGACAAGCTTCCCGGATCAGGTCGGGGAATTGTGGTGGCTGGCGCTGGAAGAAATCATCGCCCGACAGACGCGCGTCGGTCTCACGATGGATGGCGTGAACCGGCATTTCGACTGCGCGAGCGTCGCCGAGAAGCGGGCGAGCTATGAGGAGATCTACTCCTGGCTTCGCGGGCTTGCGAGTGAGATCGATCTGCGCAGCACAGTGCGCGACCTCGCTGCTCGCTACGGAGTCGATATGGCAGCGCTGTGCCGGGAACAGTGCATGACCTGGCGCGAGATCGCGGAGATGGCCGAGAACCCGCTGGTGACCATCGGCGCGCACACGGTGAATCATGTGATGTTAAGAAAATGCTCGGATGAGGACATGTGCACCGAGATGCGCAACGGCGCGGCCGTCATAGAAGCAGCGCTTGGCAAGCGACCTCAGCACTTGGCCTATCCGCTTGGCGATGCGACTTCAGCCGGCCCGCGTGAATTTCGAGCCGCCTCCGAACTCGGCTTCAAGACGGCAGTCACCACTCGCCCCGGGGTGCTGTTTCCGGAGCACGGCGAGCACCTGACGGCGCTCCCGCGCATTTCGTTGAACGGCGAGTTTCAGAAGCTGCGCTATTTTCAGGTCTTGCTCTCAGGCGCGGCGACGGGCATGTGGAACGGCTTCCGCCGAGTTGATGCCGCATGAGCCTGGCACGTTTCTCAAGATGACCGGTCGGAACGCTGCATCCAGCGCACGAGCAGCATCGCGAGCGGAAGCCAGCCGAAGCCCATCGCGACGTAATAGAGCGTTGCGGCAAGGGTGTTCGTGGCGCTGAATGCAAACTGCGCAAGCGCCATGGCGAAGAGAGCCCAGACGGCGATCAGGCCGATGAATGCGAACGTGCCGATCAGCTTGCGGATTCGAACCGTCATGGGCATGCTTCCAGCGTGGATCCGGCGCGCTGCGGTTGCCGCGCGCCCACCGAGGCTATAGGTTTCCGACCGTCTCGCCGCAAGACAATCGCATGACCGACTCCAAGACCCGGAACCTTCATCGCCGCGCCATCCGTTTTTGGCTGCTTGCGGTCTCATTCCTTGTCTTCGTCATGGTGGTTGTCGGCGGCGCGACGCGGCTGACCGAGTCGGGTCTGTCGATTGTCGAGTGGAAGCTCGTCACCGGAACGCTGCCGCCGCTCAACGAGGCGCAATGGCTGGCCGAGTTCGAGAGCTACAAGACGATCCCGCAATACCAGCTCGTCAACAAAGGCATGAGCCTCGCGGAGTTCAAGACGATTTACTGGTGGGAATGGATTCACCGCTTGCTCGGGCGGCTGATCGGCGGAGCGTTCCTCGTTCCATTTCTGTGGTTCCTATGGCGCGGCTGGATCGAGCCGGCGCTGAAGGGGCGTCTCTGGTTGATCTTCGGGCTTGGCGCCCTGCAGGGTTTCGTCGGCTGGTGGATGGTGGCCTCCGGCCTCTCCGGACGCACCGAAGTGTCGCAATATCGCCTGGCGGTTCACCTGACCCTGGCCTGCGTCATCATCGCAGCGATGGTCTGGCTCGCGCAGCGCATCGCGGGCCGTCCTGCGCTTTCGGTCTCGAGCCGGGTGCGAACGACGGCCCTTGCATTAGTCGGCTTGGTCCTGATCCAAATCTATCTTGGAGCCATCGTCGCGGGCCTGCGCGCGGGACTTTCGTTCAACACCTGGCCGCTGATCGACGGGCAGTTCGTTCCCGGCTTTGAGCAGCTTCTGGCCATCGAGCCCGCCTGGCGCAATGCATTCGAAAACGTGCTCACGGTGCAATTCAATCACCGCATGTTCGGTTATCTTCTTTGGATCGTTACGGCTCTGCACGTGATCGATATCGCGCGCTCCGCCGGACGCGGGCCGGCGCTGACCAATGCGCTGCTTCTGTTCGGGGGCATCACGATCCAGGCCGTCCTCGGCATCCTGGCTCTGGTCTACCGGGTGCCCATCGGGCTTGCGCTCGCGCATCAGGGCGTCGCGGTGATTGTGCTCGTGATTGCGGTGGAACATGCCGAGCGAGTTCACCGTTTCGCTCGCGCGTCTGCTTTTCCGCCCCGCGCCATGGCGCAGGCGGCTGAATAGCTATTGCGGCATCCTCATGCTGATCTCGATGGAGGCGTGGCAGGCCGCGAGATCGGCGACATCCTGGCGGCTTTCGCTTTGCTTCCGCTCTAAGCCGCCAAGCCCTGCTCGAGGTCGGCGATGATGTCTTCCTTGTCCTCGATCCCGATCGAGAGGCGCACCACGTCCGGACTCGCGCCGGCTTGAACCTTCTGCGCATCCGAGAGCTGGCGGTGGGTTGTCGAAGCCGGGTGGATGATCAGCGAACGCGTATCGCCGATATTGGCGAGGTGCGAGAACAGCTTCACATTCGACACGAGCTTCACGCCGGCGTCATAGCCGCCCTTGAGGCCGAAGGTGAAGACCGATCCCGCGCCCTTCGGGCAGTATTTCTTGGCAAGGTTGTGATAGCGGTCCCCAGGCAGTCCCGGATAGCTGACCCAGGCCACGTTCTTATTTCCGGCGAGCCACTCAGCAACGGCTTGCGCGTTCTCGCAATGCTTCTGCATGCGAAGGGGCAAGGTCTCGGTGCCGGTCAGGATCAGGAACGCGTTGAAGGGCGACAGCGCCGGGCCGATGTCGCGCAGCCCGAGCACCCGGCAGGCGATCGCGAAGGCGAAGTTGCCGAAGGTCTCATGCAGCACGATGCCGTGGTACTCGGGACGCGGCTCGGACAGCATTGGATAGCGGCCTTCGCGTGACCAGTTGAACGTGCCGCCGTCGACGATCAGTCCGCCGATGGAGTTGCCGTGGCCGCCGAGGAATTTCGTGAGCGAATGCACGACGATATCGGCGCCGTGCTCGAAGGGCCGGCAGAGATAGGGCGTGGCCAAGGTATTGTCCACGATCAGCGGCACGCCGGCGCGGCGAGCGATCCCGGCAATGCTCGAAATGTCGGTGATGACGCCGCCGGGATTGGCGATCGACTCGATGAAGATGGCCTTCGTCTTCGGCGTGATGGCGCGTTCGAAGGTCGAGAGGTCATCGGGGTCCGCCCACACGACCTGCCAGCCGAAGTTCTTGTAGGAATGGTTGAACTGATTGATCGAGCCGCCATAGAGCTTCTTCGAGGCGACGAATTCGTCGCCCGGCTGCATCAGCGCATGGAACACGAGCACTTGCGCCGCGTGGCCGGAGGCCACGGCGAGGCCCGCAGTGCCGCCTTCGAGCGCGGCGACGCGTTCCTCCAGCACGGCGTTCGTCGGGTTGCCGATGCGGGTATAGATATTGCCGAAGGCCTGCAAGCCGAACAGCGAGGCGGCGTGATCGACATCGTCGAAGACGAACGACGTTGTTTGATAGATCGGTGTCGCCCGCGCCCCGGTGGTCGGGTCCGGCTTCGCGCCAGCGTGAATGGCGAGCGTTGCAAATCCAGGCGTGCGGTCGGTCATGGCCGGTCCTCTGTCACTCGGACCGGTCGCCGGTCCCTCGTTTTCATGGGTTTATCGGAGTGCCTTGCGGCGTCAAGGCGGAAGCCCGCAGAAGCAGAGATGGCCGGCCGGCCTGGAAAACGGGGCGCATCGCGAAATGTCCGGCCGATCAGCCGCCGCGGTCGCCCTCCTTTCGGAGAGGGCCTGCGGCCCGCTCGAGCGCCATGCGCTGAACGCCCTTGCCGAGAAGATGCGCCTTTTTCGATGAAATGGTGCGTGAATTGACGCCGATCCAGCCGATCTCGGATGACAGGCGTCCGTATTCGATTTTTGGACAGCGGTTCATGACCACCTTCAGGCCGGCTGCTTCAGCCTTGGCGGCGGCTTCATCATTGCGGATTCCGAGTTGCATCCAGATCACGCGTGGAAGCGGTTTGAGGCCAAGCGCCTCATTCACGATCGGAGGCGCATGCTCCGACGAGCGGAAGATGTCGACCATGTCGATCGGCTCAGGGATGTCCGACAGGCGCGCATAGACCTTGCGTCCGAGGATCTCTTTGCCGGCTTGGCCGGGATTGACCGGGACCATGTTGTAGCCGCGCTCGAGCAGATACTTGAAGGCGAAATAGCTCGGCCGGCTCTCGTTCGCCGACGCGCCGACCATGGCGATGGTCTTGACCGTGTTGAGGATGCCGCGGATGTAGGGGTCGGCGTAGGCGTCGTGGTTCATGAGGTCCGATCTATCGACGGGCTCAGCGCCGCCAGCGGCCCCATCGTGGCGCAGCCGACAAGGATCGAGACGCCGATTGCAACCGCAGCGTCCTCGACGCACAGGATCCCGCAAGACAAAGCATTGAGCACGGCGAGCCCGCCGCCAGTGACGAGGCCCCAGGCTGTTCCCGCCAGGAGTCCCCGGCGGATCGCGCTTGGCGCGAGGCGAACTGACAGAAGTGAGGGGACCCCGAGAGCGTCGTTCATTGATCCTGCCATTTCGGCTCGCGTTTTTCGATGAAAGCGCCGATCCCTTCCTCGGCATCGCGCGCCAGCATGTTCTCGGTCATCACCTCGGAGGCATAGCGATAGGCCTCCTCGAGGGTCATCTCGATTTGCCGGTAGAAGGCCTGCTTGCCGATCTTCACCACATGACTTGACTTCGAGGCAATCTGGCGCGCGATCTTGATGGCTTCTTCGCGTTCGCTGCCGGGCGGGACGATGCGGTTCACGAGCCCCATGCGCATCGCATCCTCGGCGGAGATCATGTCGCCGGTCAGGAGCATCTCCATCGCGTGCTTGCGCGCGATGTTGCGCGACAGCGCAACCATAGGGGTCGAGCAGAACAGCCCGATATGCACGCCGGGCGTCGAGAATTTTGCTGACCGCGATGCCACGGCGAGATCGCAAGAGGCGACAAGCTGGCAGCCGGCTGCGGCTGCCGTGCCCTGGATCGCGGCGATGACCGGCTGCCGCTGGCGCACGACCGCCTGCATCACCGCGCTGCATCGGTCGAGCAGATCCTTGAAATAGGCACGCCCGCGATCAGGGTCCGATCGCCGCGCGGTCATCTCCTTCATATCGTGGCCAGCGCTGAAGGCCGGCCCCTTCGCCGCGAGCACGATGGCGCGGATGGTCTTGTCATCGGCAATGGCGGCGAGGCTCTCGCCGAGCGCCGCCAGCATCGCCTCCGACAATGCGTTCCGCGACTGCGGACGGTTGAGGGTGAGCACTGCGATCGAGTCCATGTCCTCCCGCAGGAGCACCGGCTCGTTGATCGCGCCTTCGGCGCGGATGGCAGGGGAGGGGACGTTCATGGCGTCTCCGCTAACTATGCAGTCAATCTAAACCATTGTATCCGATCCCGGCGTTCTGCCCGAAAGGACGTGGGACGCGGGCTGGATAGAGCGGGATATAATACGGGGGAGCGGAGATGCATGCAGCCGTTTTGACCGCGAGAGACCTCGAAAGACGGCTCTCTGCCGAATTCCCCGAGATGTTCGAGAAGGACTCCGGCCTGGCCATCGTCGAGGTATGGCACGGGGGATGCCGTGTCCGCCAAGGTTTTCAGCAAGACTCGTTGCGCCCCGGAGGGACGATCAGCGGCGGCACCATGATGTTGCTGGCCGACGTCGCCATGTATGTCGCCGTGTTGGCCTCGATCGGCTGGGTGCCGCTCGCCGTCACCACCAACCTGAACATCAATTTCCTGAACAAGCCGCAGCCTGGCGCACTGATTGCCGAGTGCCGGCTGTTGAAGCTCGGAAAGAGGCTTGCGGTGGGCGACATCGCGATCCGGTCGGAGGGCGAGGAGACGATCGTAGCTCATGCAACCTCGACTTATTCGATCCCGCCGAGAACAGAGGTAGCATAACACCAATATTATAAGTCTCTGACAGAGAATATATTTTACTTTGCATTCGACGTTGACCCGGCCGCTTCGGTGGGCTAGAGAGCCCCCGCGGCGGCGCTGCGGCCGCGGCGGATTATCATTCACGGATCGTTGGTTGCCATGAACACCTATTCGGTCAAGGCCGCAGAGGTCGACAAGAAGTGGGTGCTGATCGACGCGCAAGGCCTTGTCGTCGGACGTCTCGCCTCGGTCATCGCCATGCGCCTGCGCGGCAAGCACAAGCCGACCTACACGCCGCATGTTGATTGCGGCGACAATGTCGTCGTCGTGAACGCGGAAAAAGTGGTGCTTACCGGCCGCAAGGTCGAGGACAAGGTCTATCACCACCACACCGGCTTCATTGGCGGCATCAAGGAGCGTACGGCCAAGTCCATCCTCGGCGGCCGCTTCCCGCAGCGCATTGTGGAGAAGGCGGTCGAGCGCATGCTGCCGCGAGGCCCCTTGGGACGCCGGCAACTGGGAAATCTCCGCGTCTACTCCGGCCCGGACCATCCGCACGCCGCACAGCAGCCCGAGGTGCTGGACGTCGGCGCCCTGAACCGCAAGAACAAGAGGAGCGCGTGATGGCCGAGACCATGCAGTCGCTCGACCAGTTGTCGACCCTTCGCCCGGCAGCCCCGGAAGCACCGAAATACGTGCAGAAGCTGGACAAGCAGGGCCGTGCCTATGCCACCGGCAAGCGCAAGGATGCCGTCGCTCGCGTCTGGATCAAGCCGGGCGCCGGGCGCGTCACGGTGAACGACAAGCCGCTCGAGACTTATTTTGCCCGCCCCGTCCTGCGGATGATGATCCAGCAGCCGTTCTCGGTGTCGAACCGGCAAGGGCAGTATGACGTCGTCTGCACGGTTTCCGGCGGCGGATTGTCCGGGCAGGCGGGCGCGGTGCGCCACGGCCTCTCGAAGGCCTTGACCAATTTCGAGCCGGATCTCCGCGGCGTGCTGAAGCGAGGCGGCTTCCTGACGCGCGACTCGCGCGTGGTCGAGCGCAAGAAATACGGACGCGCCAAGGCGCGGCGTTCGTTCCAGTTCTCCAAGCGCTGACGCAAGCCAACGGGGCGGATGGTAAAAAAAGGGCGGCGTCGTGCCGCCCTTTTGCGTCCCGGGGCGCGGCATTTGGCGGCGCTCCTTTCGGCTTGGCGGGCTGCTCCAGGCTGTTGGCACCGGCTACGACGCGATCTTCCCGCCGCCCCTCTTCGTGATCGCAACGACCGACGGCCGCGGAGGCATGTCGGCCTTGAAGTCGGGCCAGCGCGTGGGGGGCGTTTCGAACGAGGGCGGCGGCGAGCCCTCGTCGGCCGTTTCGCCGGGATGCTGCACGGCGACGAACAAAGTTTCGTCATCCGGCGTGAAGCAAGGGCCGCAAAGCTCGGCGCCCACCGGAACCCGGTAGAAGCAGCGCGAGGCGCCGCGCCCCTCTCCCTGCGTCTCGACGCCCCATAGTCCATCGGTACGTCCGGTCTTCTTCAGAGTGTTGCCATCGGTTGCAATCCAAAGGCGGCCCTGGCTGTCGATAGCGACATTGTCGGGATTGGCGAACCAGCCGTTGCGCGTCGTCGCGCCGGAGAAGGTCGCGCCGACATCGGCAATTGACGGATCTCCGCACTTCAGCAGGATTTCCCATGCGAAGCGGTCTGCGGCGTGATCGCCGTCCGGTGGGATCATTTCGATGATGTGGCCGAAGCGGTTCGCGGCGCGCGGGTTCGCGGCATCGACCTGATCGTCCTTGCGGCGATCGTTGCCAGTGAGAATGACATAGACGCGCTGGGTCAGCGCGCTGGCTTCGACATCTTCCGGCCGGTCCATTTTCGTGGCGCCGAGGAGATCGGCGGCGCGACGCGTCTCGATCAGCACGTCCGCCTGACTTGCGAACCCATTCTCCGCGGTAAGCGGACCCATGCCGTGGACCAGCGGCAGCCAGGCGACGGTCCCATCGCCGTCGTAGCGCGCCACGAACAGCGTGCCGTAGTCCAGGAGATCGCGGTTGGCTTCGGGACGCGTCGTATCGACGCGGTCGCGGCTCACGAACCGGTAGACATAATCGAAGGCTTCATCGTCCCCGGAATAAAGAACATAGCGGCCGTCTCTGTTGATGATGCCAGCCGCGCCCTCATGCTTGAAGCGGCCGAGCGCGGTGCGCTTCCGCGGTGTCGATGTCGGATCGAACGGATCGATTTCCACGACCCATCCGAAACGGTTCGCCTCGTTCGGCTCCCGTCCCACGTCGAAACGGGCATGATGACGGCCCCACATGTAGGCGCGGCCGGGAACGCCGTAGCGCTTGTGATTGCGCGCCTCGGCGTGATCGGCCGCAAGCTCGCCGAGAAAGTAGAAGTGGAAGTTCTCTTCGCAGGTCAGCCACGTGCCCCAGGGCGTCACGCCGCCGGCGCAGTTGTTGAGCATTCCGCGCACGCCCCGGCCTGACGGGTCTTCGGCCGTCTGCATTCGCGGATGACCGGCGGCGGGACCGGTGATCGTCATCGGCGTCTCTGCGTCGATGCGGCGGGCGTAACGGGAGTCGCCGACCACCCGCCACTTGCCGTTCTCCCGGCGGATTTCGAGGACCGAACCGCCATGGGCAGCCATCTCGACGGAGACATGCGCGTCGGTGATCTTCTTCAGATCGATGCGCCGCGGCCCTTCGCCGCGCACGCCCGGAAACATCAACTCGCCGTTCGTGTATTCGTGATTGACGACAAGCAGGCCGTGCCTCGCCGCACTGCCCGCGCCGCGCATGGGAAAATAGGCAAGATAGTCATTGTTGTAGCCGAACTGCCGCTTCTGCGCTGCACCGGTCTGGGTCTGCGGATCAAAAGCCTGCGCCCCCTCAAGAACAGGATCGCCCCATCGGATCAGGATATCCGCGTCGTAGCCGTTGGCGACATGGTGATCAGCGTCCGATCCGACGGCCACCTCGTCGAATACGAAACGCGATGCGTTTGCTTCCGCGCGGCCGGCAGCGACGAGCGCGAGCGGACTGACCGTCGCGGCAATGGCACTGACGCCGAGCGCGCCTCGAAGGACGTCGCGGCGATTGTAGCGCACCGCAATGATGTCGCCGATCGTGCGATTGTCCGTGGGATTTCGGCCCACATCCTCGGACTCTTCCAGTCCCAAGGCTTCGGATGGCTCATTTTGCACGGCCACTTCTCCGCAATTGGTTCATCCGCTCGTATCGCAGTTCGACACGCGATCCAAGCGATGCGGCTATCTGTCGATGACGGGGTGTGTGAAGAAGTTTTGTGACGCCGCGATAACGCAGGCCGCGCTCGCCGGCCGGCCATCCGCGGAACTCACGCATCAATTGCAAACGATCAAGCCCATGCTCGGGTTCCACAACTCTGTTGATGCTTTGCAACATCGGCGCGGCGCGTTGAAAAAGAAATGATGTTAGCCGCTCGATACGGGAACGTCACCGTGACTTCGTGTATATTAGCGGCATGGGGCTGGGCCATGGCCTACTGGCCTAGAGGAGTACCTCAAGATGTGCGACTACAGCCTTCACCATGTAGCGTCTCGACCAGCCAAGGTCGGCGATAAACTGGTGACAACGAAGTTCGACAACTCCATCACGCGCGGGTTTGCGTCGGTAGACGATCCCAATGTCGCCGTGTGCCTTCTTCCGGGCACGGAGGTCGCGTTCGATAAAGAGGTGGAGTGCGACCCTGTGATCGGCCTTCTGCCCAATCGCAAGCTTGGCCAGAGAGTGGCGCGGTTCCGCCAGGTGGACATTCATGAGCCGCATGTGCATCATGATGCGCTGGAATTTCCCAATGGCCAGACCGTGCTGGTGACACGGCTCAGCGAAGGACAGCGTGCGACGGTCCTGCAACTCCCGTCGTCGCCGCGGGCGGATACAAGCGACACCCAGACACAGGCCGCGCCGGCTGCAATAGAGCGAGTCAGCGAACGCGCGTGAGGCGATTGTTGAGGAAGAGCCGGCGCGTACGTGCTGGCTCTTCCGCTTTTCGCTCCATCAAGCGGCGATGCGCATCACGATGCGTGTCTTGTCTTCGGATGTGGTGATCTCCAAGGCGCCGGCAATCAGGCGTGCGTAGAGCTTCAGCAGGGCGACATTGATCGGCTCGCGCGCAGAGCCGTCCGATTGGTTTTCGATCGAGACGAGCACTTCCCGGGGCGTTTGCAATGCGGATGTTTCCAGACTGATGCGGATATCGCGCCGCCCTTGATCCGAGCAGACACTCCCGATCACCGCCTCGACCACGGCAAGGCCGATACTCGTGGCCTGTCCGACATCGACCATGACGTCCTGACCGGCCACCTCGATGCGGACTGAAGAGGCGACGTCGCGCGCAACGTCGTTGGCGATCATGCGCAGAAACTCGCTGAGCTCGATTTTCTGGGCGCACAGGTCGCCGCCATAAAAATGCTGTTGCATATGCGCCAGGGCACGGATGCGAAGGAGCATCTGGTTCAGCTCCGCCTGGGACTGCGTGCCGGTTTGCCGGCTCAGCAAGCTGGCGAAACCCACGACCGTTTGCATGTTGTTGCGGACCCGGTGGCGGACCTCCTGCAGAAGGACGGCCTGCCCGGTGAGCGCCTCCAGCAGCTTCTCCTCGCCCCGCTTCTGCTCGGTCACGTCGAAACAGGATCCGACAAAGCCCACGAACGAACCATCGGGCCTGACGAGGGGGCGGCCCTCGTCGAGGATCCACCGATAGGCGCCGTCGTGGCGCAAAAGGCGATAAGTGGCCGAAAAGCCCTCCCGGCGCTCGATGGCCTTCGCATAGGCGAGATGAAAGCCGTCATGATCGGAAGGATGAATGTTTTTTAGCCAGCCTTCTCCGATCGCCGCATCCATCGCCAGGCCGGTGAAGTCGAGCCACGGACGGTTGAACCACACGCCTCGGCCGAGAGGGTCCGCTCGCCACATCATCACGGGAGCGACGTCAGCGAGCAGCCGAAAATCGGCGTCAGCAGGTCCGGCTCTGGTCTCGGAAACAGGAGACATTGGCAACCCACAAAAGAATTCGAACCCTCATTGAAGATTCGGCTGCAAGACATCTCCCAGGCAGCAATATTTCTGATTCGCTCCGAAAATGGAATCGGAACGCAACCCCTCGTTTACCGTTCCACAGCTAGGATTTTTGTGTGATCGGGGTGAAATCCACGGGAGAGGTCGAGGCCGACCTCCGCGCGCTGCGAGGCGCCGCGGATCGGGCGGGCGCGGCCCTGGGCTGCCTGTTTTCCTCTTCCGACGAGTACGAGGCCGAGCGCGTACGCCAATGGCGTGAACAGGCGGCGCAGGCAGTCCGTCAGACCCGGCTTGCGCGCGCGGCCGTCGTGGCGGGGGTCACGGCCGTGCTCGCCACGATCTTTCTCATCGCCTAGCTGCTTTGGCTCAAAATGAAGGGCGCCCCCTGGGGGCGCCCCAACAGTGCGCTGCCGTCGGCGGTCCTGGGATAACTCAGGCCGAGTAGTACATCTCGTATTCAACCGGATGCGGCGTGTGCTCGAAGCGGATCACCTCGCCCATCTTCAGTTCGATATAGCTGTCGATGAAGTCGTCATCGAATACACCGCCCGCTTTGAGGAAGGCACGGTCCTTGTCGAGGTTGTCGAGCGCCTGTCGCAGCGAGCCGCAGACGGTCGGGATCTTTTTCAACTCCTTCGGCGGGAGGTCGTAGAGATCCTTGTCCATCGCAGGACCTGGGTCGATCTTGTTCTTGACGCCGTCGAGGCCGGCCATGAGCATGGCGGCGAAGGCCAGATACGGGTTGGCCAACGGATCGGGGAAACGCACCTCAACCCGCTTCGCCTTTGGCGACGCAGTGTAGGGAATCCGGCACGACGCCGAGCGGTTGCGCGCGGAGTAAGCGAGGAGAACGGGCGCCTCGAACCCCGGGACGAGACGTTTGTAGGAATTGGTGGTCGGGTTCGAGAACGCGTTGATCGCCTTGGCATGCCGGATGATGCCGCCGATATAGTACAGGCAGGTCTCGGAGAGGTCCGAATACTTGTTGCCTGCGAAAACCGGCTTTCCGCCGTTCCAGATCGACTGGTGGCAGTGCATGCCGGAACCGTTGTCGCCATAGATCGGCTTCGGCATGAAGGTGGCGGTCTTGCCGTAGATATTGGCGACCATGTGGATGCAGTATTTGTAGATTTGCATCTGGTCCGCCATGCGGGTGAGCGTGTCGAACTTCAGCCCGAGTTCGTGCTGGGCCGAGGCCACCTCGTGGTGGTGCTTCTCCACCTTGCAGCCCATGCGCGCCATGGCGCCGAGCATCTCTGAGCGCATGTCCTGCGCGGAGTCCTGCGGCGGCACAGGAAAGTAGCCGCCTTTCGTGCGCACGCGGTGACCCAGATTGCCGCCTTCGTAATCGGTGTCGCTGTTGGTCGGCAGTTCGATCGAATCCAGCTTGAAGCCGGTCTTGTACGGCTCGGCGCTGTACTTCACGTCATCGAACACGAAGAATTCGGCTTCCGGACCGAAATACACGGTGTCTCCGACGCTCCAGGCCTTCACCAGGCCTTCGGCTTTCTTGGCGATGCCGCGTGGGTCGCGATTGTAGGGCTCGCCGGTGGTCGGCTCGAGCACGTCGCAGGTGAGAACGAGCGTCGTCTCGGCAAAGAACGGATCGATGCAGGCCGTGGCCGGATCGGGCATCAGCGTCATGTCGGATTCGTTGATCGCCTTCCAGCCGGCGATCGACGAGCCGTCGAACATCACGCCCTCGGCGAAGGTCTCGTCTTCGATCATCGTCACGTCGAAGGTGACGTGCTGCCATTTTCCTCGCGGATCGGTGAAGCGGAAGTCGACGTATTTCACGTCGTTGTCTTTGATGGTTTTCAGCACGTCTTTGGCGGTCGTCATTGGAGTTCCCTTTCTCGAGACTGGATGGGGAGAGTTCAGGCGGGACAGCGATCAGATGGCATCCAGTCCAGATTCCCCCGTTCGGATACGGATGGCTTCTTCGATGTTGGAGACGAAAATCTTGCCGTCGCCAATGCGACCGGTTTGCGCTGCGCGCCGGATCGCGTCGACGGCTTTGTCCACGAGGTCGTCGCCGAGGACAACCTCGATTTTCACCTTCGGCAGGAAATCGACGACGTATTCGGCGCCTCGGTAGAGCTCGGTGTGACCCTTCTGCCGGCCAAACCCTTTGGCCTCGGTGACCGTGATCCCCTGGAGCCCCACCTCCTGCAGCGCCTCTTTGACCTCATCGAGCTTGAAGGGCTTGATGATAGCCTCGATCTTTTTCATGCGTATTCTTCTCCCGGGCTTGACGACCATACGACCGGCAAGCCGCGCTGCCGCGATTTGCAGGTCTTATGCCAGTGCTAAGGCTCAGCGTTTGCCTTTTGTTGCCAAGCCGTTAGCCGGTCTGCCTGTGAATCCGCCGGCGACTCGCCCGTCCTGCCTGCCTAATCTATAAGCGGGGTGCCTACATTGAAGGCACCAGATCGGCGGGCAATCTGCCCTTCGTTTAGGCATGCTGTCAAAGCGCATCGGGACCAACTGCCGCAAAATGAGCGCAGCACAAGCACTTTGCCGGAAGGTCGTACTCTGGTTTGAATGGCGCGATGCGCAACGAAGTCCGATTTCTTCGCCGAGGAAGGATTGTTCGTCTGGAGGAACTCGCGCCCGAGACGACGTTGCTCGATTATCTCCGGCTTACGGAACGCGCGACCGGCACCAAGGAAGGCTGCGCCGAGGGCGACTGCGGGGCCTGCACCGTCGTCCTGCGCCGGCTGGTCGGCGGCTCGCTTGTCTATGAACCCGTGAATGCCTGCATTCTTCTGGCGGGCCAGGCGGACGGCGCGGAGATCATCACTGTCGAAAACCTCGCCGAGGGCGACCGGCTGCATCCCGTGCAGCAGGCGATGGTGGACCAACACGGCTCGCAATGCGGCTTCTGCACCCCGGGCGTCGTGATGTCGCTGTTTGCTCTTTATCATGCGGCCGAAGGCCCCGTGGGCCGCGACGAAATCAATGACTGGCTCGCGGGCAACCTGTGCCGGTGCACGGGCTATCGGCCGATCGTCGACGCGGCTCTCGCCGCATGCGCCGGCGAGAGGACGGACCGCTTCACGGCCGAGGAAGGGGAGGTTCGCGCGCGGCTTCACGAGTTTGCCGACGCTGACGAGCTTTTTCTTGGATCGGACGAGGAAGGCGGCGCGTTTTTCGCCGCGCCCGCGAGTCTGCGGTCGGTGTCGGACCTGCTCCGCCGGTTTCCGGATGCGACGATCGTCGCCGGCGCGACGGATGTAGGCTTATGGATCACGAAGGGACTGCGCCCGCTCCCGCGCATCCTGTGGCTTGGACGAGTGCAAGCCTTGGCCGCCATCGACGATGCGGCGGATGCGGTCACTTTCGGCGCAACCGTCACGCACATGCGGGCCGCCCCCTATCTCGCAGCGATTGACCCCGATCTCGGCGAGTTGATGCGGCGTTTCGCTGGTCAACAGATCCGTGCATCGGGCACGGTCGGCGGCAATATCGCCAATGGCTCGCCCATCGGTGATCTCCCGCCGGCCCTGATCGCGCTCGGTGCGACGCTGACTCTCCGAATGGGCGAGCGCGAACGCACGCTGCCGCTGGAGGATTTCTTCCTGGCCTACGGCAAGCAGGACCGTGCGGCCGGTGAAATCGTGCGCGCGGTCCGCGTTCCGAAACTCGCGGCCGATGAACGCTTCCGCTGCTACAAGATCACGAAGCGGTTCGATCAAGACATTTCCGCGGTCATGGGCGCCTTCAAACTGCGGCTCGAAGGCGCGGTCATCGCGCAGGCGCGGATCGCCTATGGCGGCATGGCCGGCACGCCGAAGCGGGCGCGTGCCGCCGAGCGCGCGCTCGTTGGCGCAAGGACCGATTTTGACGAAAGCTGGCGCGGCGCGCTCGATGCGCTGGACCAGGATTTCACGCCGATCGACGATCACCGCGCGAGCGCCAGCTATCGCCGGCGCATCGCGCGCGCATTGTTGCGGAAGGCGCTCACGGAAATGTCCGGCGCGCCGAGCGCACAGACGCGCGTGGTCGGGATTAGGGAGGAGAGGGCGATCTAACTCTCATCCGTGGCTCGACTCTCGACTAGGCGTCGCATTCCGCAAAGCGGGGCGATTGTTGAGCGTCATCCGGCCCAGCGCATGAGCCGAAGCTTCACGTCCTCTTCGCAAGCGGCGTCGCCGCAGGTGGCCGGCACGATCTCGTGTGCCCAGCCGCGGTCGTCGAGCTCCGGGTAGAGAAAGATCGGCTCGCGGTCGAGATGGACGATCAACTCGCCTTGCACCTCGCCGCCGTCGATCAGCCGGAGGATCGTGACCATCGGCTCCGGAGGGTCGAGCCCGCGCACGTCGAGATGCGTGCTGTCAGGTGTTCGCCAAAGCCGCATTCCATCTTCAGGGGGCGTGCAGTCGCAGCTCATCGGGCAACCTCGGCATAGACCGCGCTCGCAAGCCGTCGCGCCAGCGCCGCCGCCGCGAGCCGGCGATATTGCGCCGAGTGGATCGTCGTGCGCATCGGCTGCACCTGTTTCTGCACCAGCTTGTCGAGCGCGTTGAGCCCGGCCTCGTCAAGCGGCCTGCCGATGAGGGCATCCGCGCCGGCGAGCAGGAAGGGTCGGGAATTGGTGCCCGTCAGCGCGACGCGCAACTCGGTCACGCTGCGTTTGGCGACGCGCATCGCGACGGCCACGCCGGCGAGCGGAAAATCGATCGCGCCGCGCACACGGACTTTCTCATAGGCCGACGCCGGCGGATCGGGTGGCAGATGAGCCGCGACGAGAAGGTCGCCGTCGGCCAGCGCAAGATGCGCGCGCCCATCCTCCACATACATCTCGGCGAGCGGAATGCGCCGCCGTCCGGCTGCACTGGCGATTTCGGCCTCCGCGCCGAGCGCGATCAGCGCCGGCGCAAGGTCGCCCGAAAACGCCGCGTGGCAGCGAGCGCCCTGCGGCGCCACGTGGCAGATCTCGCCCTTGTGCTTGAGGCAGAATTGATTGGCGTTCCGCCACCACTGGCTCTGGTTGTAATAGACGCAACGCGTGTCGAGACAGAGATTGCCGCCGACTGTCGCGTTCGTGCGGTGTCCCGGCGCGGCAATCGCAGCGGCCGCCTGGCCCAAGGCGCGATAGCGCGTGCTTATCTCGCGCGAGCTTGCGAGTGCCGCGAGCGTCACGCCCGCGCCGATGCGTGCGCCGGACGGCGAGAGCACGATCCCGCCGAGCTCTTCGATGCCGCTGAGATCGATCAGCCGCCGCGGTTCGCCGACGCCGCGCCGCAGATTCGGCAGCAGGTCCGTTCCGCCTGCAATGAAACGCGCCGCGCCGTCGCCGCCGCGTGCCGCGATTGCCCCGGCGATGTCGCGCGGCTGCACGAGGTCGAAAGCGGGGAGGGCGCTCGGAAGGGCGCTCATGACGCGGCCTTACGCGCGGCAAGTTTCTCGCGCCGCCGCCGCTCGACCAGCGCATCCATGATGCGGTCGGGGGTCAGCGGGATTTCGTGCATGTCGACGCCGATAGCATTGGCAACCGCGTTCGCCAGAGCCGGCGGGAATCCGGCAAGCGCGCCTTCGCTCGCTTCCTTGGCGCCGAACGGTCCGAGCGGGTCGTTGCTCTCGACGATATGTACTTCGACCGGGGGCGACTCGACGATCGTCGGTACGCGGTATTCCAGAAGGCTTGCATGCGCGGGCAGCCCATCCAGATAGCGCGTCTCCTCGCTCAAGGCCTGGCCCATGCCCATCCACACGGAGCCTTCGATTTGTCCTTGCACGGCGAGCGGGTTGATGGCACGTCCGCAATCGAGCGCGGCCCACACCTTGTCGACGGAAATCATGCCGGTTGCCTCGTCGACGCTCACCTCCACCACTTGCGCGGCATACGAGAACCCCATGGTCGAACCGACCGCGCCGCCCCTGTGTTTGCCGCCCTGAGCCTCGGGCGGGCAGGTGAATGTGCCTTTCACCGTAAGCGCGCCTTGGTCGATGAGCGCGGCCTTGGCGACCTCGTCAAAGGACAGCGTCGATTGCTCGCCCGCGCCGATGCGAAACAGTTCGCCCTCGCAGACGACGTCTTCCGGCCGGGCTTCGAGCTTCTTCGCCGCGGCTTCGACAAGAATGGTCCGAAGATTGCGCGCGGCGTCGATGGCGGCATTGCCGACCATGAACGTGATGCGCGACGAATAGGCGCCGTTATCCTTTGGCGTGATCGCGCTGTCCCCGGCGATCACGCGCACGCGCTCGATCGCAACCCCGAGCGTCTCCGCAACCGCGATCGCCACCATGGTGGAGGAGCCCTGGCCGATATCGGCGGCCCCGGTCAGCGCGGTGATCCCGCCATCGAAGTCGAGCCTCACATTGACGACGGCGTGCGGCTCGCCGGTCCAGTGGATCGGCTTCGCCGCGCCGCTCACATAGTGCGAGCACGCCATCCCAAGGCCTTTGCCGGGAGGCAGCTTGCCGAGGCGCTCGTGCCAGCCGCTCGCCTTCTCGACACGGTCGAGGCATTCGGGCAGGCCGTAGCTGTTGACCATCAGATCGTTCATCGTTCGCGTCGGCGCCTGCAAGAGATTGGCGTGGCGCACGAGGAAGGGATCGAGCCGCAGCTCTCGAACCATGCGGTCAAGCAGGCATTCGAAAGCGTGTCGCGTATTCACGCTGCCATGCCCGCGCATCGCGCCGCAGGGCGGCAAGTTGGCGTAGACGCGATAGCCGTCATACTTCACCGCGGGAATGTCGTAGAGCCCCTGCAGCAGCGAGCCGGCATAGAGGATCGTCACGATTCCGTAGCCGGCATAGGCGCCGCCGCGCTGCACGACCTCGCACTCGCAGGCCGTGATCTTGCCGTTGCGCTTCATGCCGAGCTTGAGCTTGACGTCGGTTTGCGGCCGCGCGCGATGGGTGAGGAAATTCTCCTCGCGCGTGAGCTGCATATACACCTTGCCGGCCGCCTTCTTTGCGAGCAGCGCGGTGATCAATTCGAAATTCAAGACCTCGACGCGCGCGCCGAAGCCGCCGCCGACAAAGGGCTTGATGACGCGGATGCGCGACTCGTCCATCTCCAGGATGCGCGCAAGCTGCAGGTGCAGATAATAGCCGACCTGACTCACGTCCTGCATGGTCAGCCGCTGCGTCAACGGATCATATTCGGCGAGCGCGGCATGCGGCTCGATCTGTGCGTGGTTGACCTCGCCGCAGGAGATCCGCGCTTCGCGCACGAGGTCGGCTTCGGCAAACCCCTGCGCCACGTCGCCAAAGGTGTGGTGCACTTCGCGCTCGAGATTGCCCGGCTTGTTGTCGTGCAGGAGGGTCGCGCCCGGCGCGCGCGCCGCATCCGAGGTGAAGTAGGCAGGCAGCTCTCGCAGTTCGATTTGGATGAGGTCGAGCGCGCGCTGTGCCGTTTCGGCATCGACAGCGGCAACAGCCGCGAGCGGCTCGCCGCGATAGCGCACGCGCCCGCGCGCCATCGGATATTCGTTCATTGCAATCGGCAGGACGCCGTAAGGGTGCGGGCAGTCATCGCCCGTGACGACCGCAACGACGCCTTCGAGCGCGCGCGCCTTCGACACGTCGAGCCGCAGGATTTCGCCATGCGCCACCGGGCTGCGGAAGATGCGCCCGATCAGCGCGCCCGTGCGCTCCAGGTCGGCGGTGTATTTGGCGCGGCCCGTCACCTTGTCGACGCCGTCGATCAGCGGGACGCCTTTGCGCGTTTCCGCATTCAGGGATTTCGGTTGTACGGTCATCCCACGCTCTCCGACGCAGCCGCGCGAACCGACTCGATGATCTTCACGTACCCCGTGCAGCGGCAGAGATTGCCGGCGAGCGCAGCCCGAATGTCATCATCGCTTGGGCGTGGATTGCGGCGCAAGAGCGACTCCGCCGCCATGATCATCCCCGGGGTGCAGAAGCCGCACTGCGTGCCGAGCTTTTCGTGAAAAGCGCGCTGCAGCGCATTGAGCCGGCCTTGGGTTGCGAGACTTTCGATCGTCTCGACGCTCTTACCCTCGCATCGCGCCGCAAGCGTAATGCAAGAGAGCGTGGGTTCTCCATCGACCAGCACGGTGCAGGCGCCGCACTCGCCGCCGTCGCAGCCGGTTTTCGTGCCCGTGAGACGCGCCGTCTCGCGCAGGTAATCGACCAGGAGCTCGTTGTCCGCCACCGCATCCTCGCGGGGACGCCCGTTGAGCTTCAAGCGCAAGAGTCGTTTGCGCGACCCCCGCCGTGGCATCTCCATCGGCCCGCTCCTGCCTGAATAGCCGCATTTTTGCGGAAAACCCGCCGAACCGGTTCTGGAACTGACCCGCATTAGGGGCGCAGCAGGGCAGTTTGTTAATTCAGTACAAGGATACTCAATTAAATCCGTACCACAATGCTTATTTATGGGGTACGCTGTTTTCCTTAGGAAATCGCCTCTTGTGATTCCCGTTGTCAGCGCGAGAGAGACCCAGCATGGCCGTTACGGCGGCAGACTTCAGGACGGAACTTGCTCGCATCCGTCTTGCCATTCGCCGTGTAGGTGCGGCGGACATCCCGCTCGTGATCGCGCTGGACGCCCGCATCACCGGGCTGGCGAAACCTGAATACTGGACGGATCTGTTCGAGCGTTATGGCGAACGCCGGTTGATGGAGCGCTTCTTCCTGGTGGCCGAACCGCCCGCAGGGTCGGCGAGTCGCGGCCTGCTCGGCTTCATCATCGGCGAGATCCGCGCTTGGGAATTCGGCTCCGAGCCCTGCGGCTGGGTCTTCGCGCTCTCGGTCGATCCGGATCAGCGGCTGCATGGCATAGGGCAATCGCTCTTCTCCGCGATTGAATCCGAATTCCGTAAAGCCGGCATGACGAAGATGCGCACCATGGTCGCCCGCGACAACCAGCTGCATCTGCGCTTCTTCCGTGGTGAAGGGATGATGGCGGGCCCCTATATCCAGCTCGAAAAGGAACTTGATTGAGTCTCGCATGAAGCTGCAGATTTCAAGCCGCCTCGCCGTCTTCGCCGTGCTGGAGCTTGCGGCCCAGCCCGAGCGCCAATTGTCGGTCGCTGAAATCGGCCAGAAATTCGGCGTGTCAAACCATCACCTCGCAAAGGTGATGAACGTGCTCGGCCGCGCCAACCTCGTGCGCTCCGCGCGCGGCGCCGGCGGCGGCTATCAGTTCATCGGCAATGCGCGGCGTGTGAGTCTGCTCGACATCATCCAGCTCTTCGAAAATCTCGGTCCCGAGGAGGCCGACAACGATTCCGCCGACACGACCGACGAGGGCCTTGCGCTGAACCGCGTGCTCGGCGAGATCGACGATATCGCGCGCGCCACGCTCGGCTCGATCACGGTGGCGACGATGCTGAAGCTTGTTGACAGGCAGCATCCCGCTGAACGGCGCAAGCTGGCGGCCGCGCTGGGATAGTAACGCAATAGAACGAAACCCCGGATCGCCGGAACAAGCCCGGCCAAGACGGTCGGTTTGCCGGGCGCCGGTCCTGCACGTCTGATTCAAGTCAAAGCGCGTCGACGCGAACCTGCGCTTGATGCAAAGGCGTACCACTTTGCCGGATTGTGCATGCGCTCGGGGGATTACAACGCCGCGGTCGACTTCGTCGACCGCAACGTGGCCGAAGGCCGCGGGGACAAGCCCGCCTTCATCGATCTCGAACGCGCGCTGACCTATGGCGAGTTGGGCGACGCGGCCGCACGCGTTGGTCCCATGCTGACCCGGCTCGGCGTGCGGCGGGAAAATCGCGTCGTCATGATCCTGCTCGACACCGTCGATTTCCCGGTTCTGTTCTGGGGGGCGATCCGGGCCGGTATCATCCCGGTTCCGCTGAACACGCGCCTGACGGCCGATCAATATCGGTATGTCCTCGAGGACTCACGCGCCAAAGTGCTGTTCGTGTCTGAGCAGCTTCTCGAAGTCGCCGAAGAAGCAGCGGCCGGTCTCGACATGCTGAAATGCATCGTTGTCGTCGGCAAGGAGAGCGGCAACCGCCCGCGTTTCGATACTTTGCTCAATGCCGAAGAACCCGCGCCGCCGGCGGACACGCGCGCCGATGAAGTCGCCTTCTGGCTCTACTCGTCGGGCACGACCGGCATGCCGAAGGGCGTCATGCATGTGCACACGAGCCCGATGAGGACGGCGAAATATTCCGGGCAAAGGCTCCTTGGCATTCGCGAGGACGATGTCATCCACTCGGTCGCAAAAATGTCGTTCTCCTTCGGCCTCGGCAATGCGGTGACCTGCCCGATGTCGGTCGGCGCAACCACCGTGCTCTATCCCGAGCGGCCGACCCCGAAGTCGGTGTTCGACCTGCTCGCGCGCTGGCGCCCGACCATGTTCTATGCCGTGCCGACCTTCTACGCGGCCATGCTCGCCGAGGCCGACATCCATGGACCGATCACCGGCTTCGAACGCATGCGCCTGTGCGTGTCGGCGGGCGAGGCCTTGCCCGCCCATCTCGGAGAGAGCTGGCGCGCGCGCTTCGGCCTCGACATCGTCAATGTAGTCGGCTCAACGGAGATGCTGCATTTTTTTATCGGCAACCGTCCGGATGCGGTCGAATACGGCACCTCGGGCCGTCCGCTTGATGGCTACGAGGTGCGGCTTGTCGACGACGCGGACAGCGATGTCGGCGACGACGAGGTGGGCGAACTGCTCGTGCGCGGCGACACCTCGGCGAACGGCTATTGGAATCAGCGCGAGAAGTCGCGCCGCACCTTCATGGGCGAGTGGACGCGCACGGGCGACAAATACATCCGCCGCCCGGACGGCATGCTGACGCTCTGCGGGCGGACGGACGACATGTTCAAGGTGAGCGGAATCTGGGTCTCGCCCTACGAGGTGGAGGCCGCGCTGATCAGCCATCCCGATGTGCTCGAAGCGGCGGTCGTTCCGGCTCAGGACACCGACGGTCTCGTGAAACCCAAGGCCTATGTCGTCTTGAAGAACGGTCCGGCCCCGCATGAGCCAGGCCGCTTCCTCTATGAGGACCTGAAAACGCACGTGAAGCGCGCCATTGGCCCCTGGAAGTATCCGCGTTGGATCATCTTCATGGAGACGCTGCCGAAAACGCCAACGGGAAAGATCCAGCGATACCTCCTGCGGGAGAACTGAGTCTCAGGGCGCCCGCACCCTCCTCAGCCGGCTGAACTGGAAATTCTGCACCGCGTTGGCCGGCGTCCGATGCTGATGGCGGCGCGTTTCGATAAGCTCGAATGATCTCCCAAGAGTTTTGGCCAGTGTCGCGCCGTCATATCGCTGCACCGGAAGTCCGCTGCACATCTGCGGCCCATCCAGCGCGAACGTTCCGATGATCACTGCTCCGTCTGGCGCGATCCCTTTCGTCAGCCGCTCGACATAGGCCGCCTGGTCCTCAGGTTTGACCAGGAAGTGGAACGCCGCGCGGTCATGCCAGACATCATACGTGCGATCCGGATCCCACCGCGTCACGTCGGCGACGAGCCACGTCACCCTGTCCGCGCGCGGCCCGAGCCGCGCCTTCGCACTCTCCAGCGCAGCCGGAGAAATGTCGAGCACGCTGACTGCATCGAAACCAGCGGCGAGCAACGCATCCGCCAGGCGCGATGCGCCCCCGCCGACATCGATGATCGACGAGTGCCGGGTTGCGCCCGCCGCGGCGATAAGCTCTAGGGAAACGGCCGGGACATCCTCGAACCAGCTGACCTCGTTTTCGGCCTTTCGGGTGTAAACCTTGTCCCAATGATTCCGGATTGAGTCTGTCATCGTTCAACTCGAGGCGCCTTTCGAATGCCAAGCAATCGAGATCACCGAATGGCGGCGGCACCGCCCATTCTCGACAACAAGAACCCGTCCTCGCCATCCGTATTTCTACCCGATGCTCTGATACGCGAGGCGCGCCGGCAGAAGGGGCTTGCGCCCGTTTCCGTGCCCGACGTCTGCTTGCTCGATCCGGATGGCGACATCGTTCGCATGCTAAAGCGCACGGGTCAGGCACGGCGATTCGAGGCTTGGCCTTGCTACCACACGGACCTCGAAACTTTCTCGCTTGGCGGCCAGCCGACGGGGATCGTCGGCTGCGCGGTCGGCGCGCCGTTCGCCGTGCTGGTTGCCGAGGAATTGTTCGCAAGCGGCGCACGCGCTCTCATAAGCCTCACCTCAGCCGGGCAGATCGCGCCGGCGGGGCCGCCGCCATATTTCGTCATCATCGATCGTGCACTCCGCGACGAAGGAACGAGCTATCATTACGCGCCGCCGTCGCCGTATTCCGAGGCCGATGCGCGGCTTGTTGCGCTCGCAGCCAAGGCGCTGCAGCAACGCGGCCTGCCTGCCATTATCGGCCCGAGCTGGACAACGGACGCGCCGTTCCGTGAAACTGCCGAAGCGATCCAGTCCGCACGCGAAAAAGGTCTCCTTGCGGTCGAAATGGAGGCCGCCGCACTTTATGCCTTTGCGCGCAAGGCAGAGCGCCATGTGCTTTGTCTCGCGCATGTGACAAACCAGATGGGCCAAATCGAACAGGACTTCGAAAAAGGCCAGGCCGACGGCGCAGTCGATGCGCTAGTCGTGCTCGAAACGATCGTGGCGGCGATGCGACCGTATCTTCGAGAAAAATAGCGCCTCAATTGCCTTCGAAGACCGGCTTCTTCTTGTTGACGAAGGCCTCGTAGGCGCGCTCGTAGTCTTTGGTCTGCATGCAGATGGCCTGCGCCTGGGCTTCGGCCTCGATGGCGTCGTCGATGCCCATGTTCCATTCCTGATGGATGCATGTCTTGGTCATCGCATGCGCGAAGGTGGGGCCGTCGGCGAGCGACTTGGCCATGGCCTGCGCCTCGACGAGCACCGCTGAGGGCTCGCAGAGCCTGTTGTAGAACCCCCAGCGTTCGGCTTCCGCACCGTCCATGGCGCGGCCGGTATAGAGGAGCTCGGCCGCGCGTCCGGCGCCGATGATGCGCGGCAGCATATTGCAGGCGCCCATATCGGCGCCGGCAAGCCCGACCCGCACGAACAGAAAGGCGACCTTGCTTTGCGCGGTGCCAAAGCGCAGGTCCGACGCCATGGCGAGGATCGCGCCGGCGCCTGCGCACACCCCGTCGATGGCGGCGACGATGGGCTGCGGGCAGGCGCGCATGGCTTTGACGAGATCGCCGGTCATGCGGGTGAAGGCGAGCAGCCCCGCCATGTCGTCCTTGCGCTGCATCTCGACCAAGGGGCCGATGATCTCGTGCACGTCGCCGCCGGAGCAGAAATTGCCGCCGGCCCCGGTGATCACCACGGTCTTGACGCCGTCGGCGTAAGTGAGATCACGGAAGGTGTCGCGCAGCTCGGCATAGGATTCCAGCGTCAGCGGGTTCTTGCGCTCGGGCCGGTTGAGGGTGACGGTGGCGACCTTGCCGTCGAGCTGCCAGCCGAAATGCTGCGGCTTGAACTTGGCGAAATCGACGCGGGGCGGCTGAAAGCGTTTGGCGGTGGCGGTCATGGTCTGCTTCTCCTGGAACGAGAATCCCTTTATCGACAGGGCAGGGCGGGCGTATGGGGCGGCGCGGCCCGTGCCCGTCCGGTGATGGAATCGGACCTAGCCCGCAAAGGTCAGCCCGCCGCTGACGCTCAGCACCTGGCCGGTGACGAAGTCCGAGCGGCCGCTGGCGAAGAACAAGATCGCGTCGGCGATCTCCTGCGGCTTGCCAAGCCGGCGCATGGCGGTGGCCTTGACGAAGGCCTCGCGGATCTTCTCCGGCCGCGTCGCCAGCATCGGCGTGTCGGTCGGTCCCGGGCAGACGCAATTGACGTTGATCGAATAGCGCGCCATCTCGCGCGCCAGCGACTTGGTGAAGGCGATGACGCCGCCCTTGGCGCCGGCATAGACCGTCTCCCCGCTTGAGCCGACGCGCCCCGCATCGCTCGCCACATTGACGATCTTGCCGCGGTTCGCCGCGATCATCGGCGGCAGCAAGGCCTGCGTCAGATGGATCGGCCCGGCGAGGTTCACGAGAACCAGCTTGTCGATATAGTCCGGTGCGTTCTCCATGAAGGGCTGCATCTCGCCCCAGCCGGCGGCGTTGACCAGGATGTCGACGCGCGGGCGCTGCTTCAAAATCTCGGCCGCGCAGGCGCGGATCGCGTTGCGGTCGCCAAGGTCGATCGGCTGATAACCAATCGACAGCTTCGCCGCCTTCGCCTCCTCCACCAGCTCCTTGCCCTTGGCCGCATTGATGTCGGCCGCAATGACATGCGCCCCCGCCCGCGCAAGCTCCATCGCCGTCGCCTTGCCAATCCCGGAAACCCCGCCCGTGACAACCGCGGTCTGTCCATCGAGTTTCATTGTTCTCTCCCTTTCTTGTGCGCCGGATCAACGCTCCCCTGGGCGCGCAGCACGTCCCTTGCGATGACGATCTTCTGAACTTCGGTCGCGCCCTCGTAGATGCGCAGCGCGCGGATCTCGCGATAGAGGGATTCGACCTTGGTGCCGACCCGCACGCCGTGCCCACCGAACAACTGCACGGCGCGATCGATCACCTTCTGTGCCATCTCTGTGGCGAACATCTTCGCCATCGAGGACTCGCGGGTGATGCGCGGGGCGCCGGAATCCTTCGCGTGGGCCGCGCGGTAGATCAGGAGCGCCGCCGCATCGATGTCGGTTGCGCTCTCGGCGAGGGCGGCCTGCGTCAGTTGCAGGTCGCCGAGCGGCGCGCCGAACAGCTGCCGCTTCCGCGCGCGCGCCAGGGCCTCGTCCTGCGCGCGGCGCGCGAAGCCGAGCGCTGCCGCCCCGACCGTCGAACGGAAGATATCGAGGGTCGCCATTGCCACCTTGAATCCGTCACCGCTCGCGCCCAGCCGGTTTGCAAGCGGGACGCGGCAGCCCTCGAAGCGCAGCGTGCCCAGCGGATGCGGGGCGATCGTCTCAATCCGGCCCGCAATCGACAAGCCAGGCGCGCCCGCATCAACCACGAAGGCCGACAGTCCTTTGGCGCCGGGACCTTCGCCTGTGCGCGCGAAAACCACGTAATGATCGGCGATGCCGCCATTTGAAATCCAGGTCTTCATGCCGTCGAGCCGCACATGCAAAGGGCCGTCCGGCGTCGCCGTCGTCGTGAGCGCGCTGACATCGGATCCCGCCTCCGGCTCGCTCAGCGCGAAGGCCGCGAGATGCCGCCCGGCGCAGACCTCCGGCAGATATCTCCGCTTCAACGCCTCGGTGCCATAGAGCGAGATCGAGCCCGTCCCGAGCCCCTGCATGGCAAAGGCGAAATCCGCAAGCCCCTCGTGCCAGGCGAGAATCTCTCGCGCGAGACACAGCGTGCGGACGTCGAGAGTGGGGGCAAGGCCGCCATAGGCCTCGGGCACGACGGCCTTCAGCCAGCCGGCTTCGCCTAGGGCCCGCACGATATTGCGGCAGGCGGCATCCACATCCGTGTGGTCGATATCGCCCACATGCTCCGCCGCCCACTCGGCGAGGGCGGGTGCAAACCGGCGATGCGCGTTCGTGAAAAACGGCCAGCCGAGATGGGACAGATCAGGCATGGAAATGCACCATAGCGCCGCTCGTCCGGCGTTTGTTGATATGAGTCATGTTGTCGGGCGCGACCGCTGCATTATGATGCCAGAAGGACCGGCAGGTAAGACACCGGGCCGGCCGAATTCTTCGATTTGTGCCGGGCAATAAGGGGCCGCTCCAAGCGGCCTTGAGGGAAACGCCAAGCATGAGCACCGAGCGCGACTACAACGCGGCTACCGATTTCATCGACCGTAACGTGGCGGAGGGCCGGGGCCGCAAGCCTGCCTTTGTGGATTTCACCCGCAGCCTTTCCTATGGCGAATTGCGCGAGGGCTCGGCCAAGCTTGGGCCGTTGCTGCAAAAGCTCGGCGTCGAGCGGGAGGACCGGGTTGCCATGATCGTGCTCGACACGGTCGATTTCCCGATCATCTTCTTCGGCGCCATCCGCGCCGGCATGATTCCGATTCCGCTCAATACGCTGCTGGTCGCCGATCAGTATCGGTATGTCCTCGAAGACTCCCGGGCGAAAGTCCTGTTCGTCTCCGCGCCGCTGCTCGCGGTCGCGCGCGAGGCGGCACAAGGCGTCGAGACCCTGAAGCATATCGTCGTGGTCGGCGGCGACGGCGCCGACAACCTGCCGAAGTTCGATGCGCTGCTAGCGGCCGAGCGAGAAGGTGCCGAGCCCGTGAAAACTTGCCGGGACGAGGTTGCCTTCTGGCTCTATTCGTCCGGCACCACCGGCATGCCGAAGGGCGCAATGCATGTGCATTCGAGCCTGATGGAAACGGCGAAGCTCTACGCTCAGGGCGTGCTCGGAATCCGGGAGGACGATGTCGTGTTCTCCGCGGCGAAACTCTTCTTCGCCTATGGACTCGGCAACGGCATCAGCTTTCCGATGTCGGTCGGCGCGACGACGGTGCTGCTGACCGAGCGCCCGACGCCGCAAACCGTCATGGCGGCGTTCAAGAAATTTCAGCCGACGATCTTCTACGGCGTGCCGACGCTCTACGCCGCAATGCTCGCGGACGAGAATTGCACGCCGGCGAACGGCTCGACGAAGCTGCGCATCTGCGTTTCCGCCGGCGAGGCGCTGCCCGAGCACGTGGGCAAGGAATGGAAGAAGCGCTTCGGCGTGGATATCCTCGACGGCACCGGTTCGACCGAGATGCTGCATATCTACCTGTCGAACGCGCCCGGCGATATCGTCTATGGCACGTCCGGCAAGGCGGTGCCCGGCTACGAGCTCAGGCTCGTCGACGAAAACGGCAAGGATGTCCCCGATGGCGAGATCGGCGAAATGCTCGTGCGCGGCACCACGGCCTGCAACGGCTACTGGAACCAGCGCGAGAAGTCGCGGCGCACATTCATGGGCGAGTGGGCGCGCACCGGCGACAAGTACACGCGCCGGCCGGACGGCCGCTACGTTTACTGCGGGCGCACCGACGACATGTTCAAGGTCAGCGGAATCTGGGTTTCGCCTTTCGAAGTTGAGTCCGCAATCGGCACGCACCCGAACGTGCTCGAAGCCGCCGTCGTGCCGCACGAGGACGAGGAGGGCTTGCTGAAACCGAAAGCCTTCGTCGTGTTGAAGGGTGGGGCGAGCGGGAACGGTTCGTTTCGCGAGGAGTTGCAGGAGCATGTGAAGAAGGCGATCGGACCGTGGAAATATCCGCGTTGGGTCGAGATCGTCGACGGCCTGCCGAAAACGGCGACCGGGAAGATTCAGCGGTTCAAGTTGCGGAACTTGTGACCTCGATCCCAGCGCCCGCCTTCATCGCATCGGCCCGCGGGGGAGAGGTGTCAGCGTGTCCGTTGACAGGCCCCGGTAAATCCGGAAATGGGGAGGAGACACAAAGGATCCTCAGTATGTCCCTTTCCGACTCCGGCCGCCTCACTATCGATGGCTTATCTCTCGAATATCGTATGATTGGCCCGCTGCCCGATCAGGCGCCGACCGTCGTCATGCTGCACGAAGGGCTCGGCAGCGTGTCGCTCTGGAACGACTTTCCAGACAAGCTCGCCGCGCGGGCGAAGACCGGGGTGTTCGTTTACTCGCGCGGCGGATACGGCCGTTCCTCGGCGGTGCCGCTGCCGCGCCCGCTCGATTACATGCAGCGGGACGCGGCTGAGGTCGTACCAAAACTTCTCGATGCCATCGGCTTTCGCCGGGGCATCCTGCTCGGCCATTCCGACGGCGCCTCGATCGCGACTGCCTATCTCGGCAGCGCGCAGGATCATCGTGTGCGCGGGCTCGTGTTGATCGCACCGCACTTTTTCACCGAGCCTGAGGGTCTCGCCGAGATTCGCCGCGCCAAAGAAGCCTACGATACGACGGACCTGCGGGCGCGGCTCGCGCGCCATCACGAGCATGTCGACGTCGCCTTCCGCGGCTGGAACGACGCCTGGCTCGATCCGTGTTTTGCGACCGAGTTCGATCTCACCGAGGCGCTCGCCTATATCCGGGTGCCGATCCTCATTGTTCAGGGCGAGAACGATCCTTACGGGACCGTCCGACAGATCGAGGTCGCGCAGGAGGAGTGCTATTGCCCGGTCGACGTAGCGATTCTGCCGAATTGCGGCCATTCGCCCCATCGCGAGCAACCCGACCGCGCGCTTGAGGAGATCGGCGCCTTCGTCGATCGCATTCTGCGCGTGCACGGGGAGGGGAAGCTCGAGGCTGCGTGAACATCATGGCCGGGTTGTCCCGGTCATTCACGTCTGACCGGATCTGCGGCTACGGGGAACGACGCGAGGAGGACACATGATCCGGCTGGAATCTTTCGTGAGCGGCGCGTGGAACGCGGGAAGGGGTGACGGACGCCCCTTCGTCGATCCGACGACCGGCGAAGTGCTTGGCAAGGTCGATGCGAGCGGGCTCGACATGGCCTCTGCGATCGCCTATGCGCGGGACATCGGTGGTCCCGCGCTCCGTGCGATGACCTTTGCCGAGCGTGCCGCGCTTTTGCGCGCAGTGTCCGACATATTGGCTGCGAACCGCCCTCGTTACAACGAAATCGCGATCAAGAATGCCGGCAACACGGCGAGCGACGCCGCCATCGATATCGAAGGCGGCATCGGCACGCTGAAAGTATTTTCGCGCCTGGGCGACAAGCTCGGCGCTGTGCAGATGCTAATTGAACCCGGCTCGGACCAGCTCGCGAAGGACGACGTGTTTCGCGCCGCGCATATCTGGACGACCCGCCCCGGAGTCGCCATCCACATCAACGCATTCAACTTCCCCTCATGGGGGCTGTGGGAGAAATTCGCCGTCGCCATCCTCGCCGGCGTGCCGGTCGTTGCGAAGCCCGCGTCCCCCACAGCCTGGCTCGCGCACGAAATGGTTCGCGACGTGGTGGCTGCGAACGCGCTCCCCCCGGGGGCTCTCTCCCTCGTTTGCGGAACGGGGGAAGGACTCCTCGATTCAGTGAGCGGAATGGATCACATCGCCTTTACCGGTTCGCACGACACCGGCGCGCATCTTCGCCGTAACCCCCGCGTCTTCGAAGCGTCGCCGCGCCTGAACATCGAGGCGGATTCGATCAATGCAACGATTCTCGGACCGGACGTCGCGAATGGCCACGACATCGATGCGCTGTTTCGGCGCGAGATCCTGCGCGCGCTGAGCGTCAAGGCCGGACAGATGTGCACCAATATCCGCCGCATCCTTGTCCCACAGGCGCGCGCCAAGGAGATCGTCGATGCGCTCGCAGCCGACATTGCGAAGTTGATCATAGGCAACCCGGCCGATGCCGAGGTGCGTGTCGGTCCTCTGGTTCACGTGCAGGCCCGTGACGAGGCGGTGGACAAAATCGTTGCGCTCACGCGCGAAGCAGGAACAGCGGCGGGTGGCGGCATTCCGGGGCAAGCACGCGACGCTGATCCGAAGCGCGGTGCCTTCCTGGCCCCCACGCTGCTGGCGGCGAAGGACGCCGATCATCTGCGTGCCGTGCACGAGATCGAGGTCTTCGGCCCGGTCGCGACCGCCGTTCCCTACCGCGATCTCGATCATGCCATCGCGCTGGCGCTTGCGGGCGGCGGCTCGCTGGTCGCCAGTCTCTTCAGCGACGACCCGCGGGTCGGCCAGAAAGTCGTCTCGCAAATTGCAAATGCGCATGGCCGCGTGATGACGGTCGATTCGACGGTCGGCAAGGCGCACACCGGGCATGCGATTGTCATGCCGCAGTGCGTGCATGGCGGCCCCGGCCGCGCCGGCGGCGGGGAGGAGCTCGGCGGCCTGCGCGGCCTGCGATTCTACATGCAGCGAACGGCGGTCCAGGGCTCGCCCGGCTTTCTGAACACTCTGCGCGGGACCAGCGCTGAAATCGCTCTGTGAGCCTTGGCGTCGACGAGGGCTCGTCCCGCTTCTTGCCGTGACGACCGCAGGCGTGACAGGCTGTCGCCCGGAAATACGTACAAACCACTAGACAAGGCCCGTTAACCGGCATTATAGTGCAGTCATGCTGAAACTGCCGCGGGGTTGCAGCATTATAGTTCAATTATGATGTCCGCTGGGAGGCACCCCCAATGGCCCTGGCCGCCGAGGCTACCAACCCGGGCGACGGTAAAGCCCGTCGCGTCGATTTCCAGACCGATCCATCGCGCTATCGCCACTGGAAGCTCAAGACGGAAGGCGAGGTGGCGACCCTGGTGATGGACGTTGACGAAAAAGGCGGGTTGTTCGACGGATACGAATTGAAGTTGAACTCCTACGACCTTGGCGTTGACATTGAATTGGCCGATGCCGTGCAGCGGCTCCGCTTCGAGCACCCCCAAGTGGCGGTCGTTCTGGTCCGCTCGGGCAAGGACCGGGTGTTCTGCGCGGGCGCCAACATCCGCATGCTGGCGTCCAGTTCGCATGCGCACAAGGTGAACTTTTGCAAGTTCACCAACGAAACGCGCAATTCGATCGAGGATGCGAGCGAAGTCGCCGATCAGAAGTACATTTGCGTTATCACCGGCCCGGCTGCAGGCGGCGGTTACGAGCTTGCGCTCGCCGCCGATCACATCATGCTGGTCGATGACGGCTCCTCGTCGGTGGCTCTGCCTGAAGTGCCGCTGCTGGCTGTCCTTCCCGGCACCGGCGGGCTTACGCGCGTCACCGACAAGCGCAAGGTGCGCCGCGACCGCGCGGACTTCTTCTGCTCCATCGAAGAGGGCGTGAAAGGAAAGCGTGCCGTCGAATGGCGCTTGGTGGACGAGATTCTGCCGCGCTCTCGCGTCGAGGAGACCATTGCGGAGCGGATCCGTGAATTTGCTTCGCGCGCCAAGCGGTCGGCGGGGCTGAAAGGCATCACGCTGACGCCGCTCAAGCGCGAGTTCACGCCGGACGGCGTGCGGTACTCCTCGGTCGCGGTCGAGCTTGATCGCACGGAGCGGACCGCGACGATCACAATCCACGGACCTGACGGCGGCGCACCTGCCGATGCAAGCGCGCTGGTTGCCGCCGGGGCTGATTACTGGCCGCTGCGCGTCTCGCGCGAACTGGACGACGCCATCCTGCATCTGCGGCTGAACGAGCCGGAAACGGCCGCGATCGTGTTCAAGTCCGTCGGCGATCCGAGGCTCGTTATCGCGCACGACGACTTCCTGCAAAAGAATGCCGCCTTCTGGCTTGCTCGCGAAATCCTTCACAACTGGAAACGGGTGTTGAAGCGCGTGGACCTCACGGCGAAAACAATCGTGACCTTGATCGAGCCCGGCTCCTGTTTCGCGGGTACATTGTCCGAAATCGTCTTTGCCGCCGACCGCTCGTATATGCTGATCGGCCAGTTCTCGGGCGACAATCGCCCGCCCGCAACGCTGACACTGCACGGCGTCAACTTCGGCCCCTATCCCATGTCGAATGGCATTACACGGCTCGAGAGCCGCTTCCTCGGCGAACCTCGCTCGCTTGAAGAGGCGAAGAAGGCAGCAGGCGAGCCGCTCGATGCCGAGCGCGCCGACGAGATCGGTCTCGTCACGTTCGCCCTCGACGACATCGATTGGGAGGACGAGATCCGGGTCTTTCTCGAGGAGCGGACGAGCTTCTCGCCCGACGCTTTGACCGGAATGGAGGCAAACTTGCGGTTCGGCGGCCCGGAGACGATGGAATCCAAAATCTTCGCGCGTCTCACCGCCTGGCAGAACTGGATCTTCCAGCGCCCGAACGCCGTCGGGCCGGAAGGAGCGCTCGGGCGTTATGGCACGGGGCAAAAGCCGAATTTCGATATGAAGCGCACGTAATCCGGCCGGACCCCGGACAGCAGCCGGGTACGGCGAACAACCAAGACACAGAGGAAGCGACATGCTCGGAATGGACGTCGATTACTCCACCAAGATCCCGAACAATATCGGGCTGACCGAGGACCGGCGCGTGCTGAAAGCCCTTGAAGGCTGGCACCCGGGCTACATTGACTGGTGGATGGACATGGGACCTGAGGGATTTCAGGAGTCCTTGGTCTACTTGCGCACGGCCGTGTCCGTGGATCCGAAAGGCTGGGCGAAATTCGACTACGTGAAGATGCCCGAATACCGCTGGGGCATTCTGCTGGCGCCGCAGGTGGAAGGCCGGAAAGTGCCTTTCGGCGAGCACCTGGGCGAGCCGGCATGGCAGGAAGTGCCGGGCGAGCATCGCGCCATGCTGCGCCGTCTCATCGTCATTCAAGGCGACACCGAGCCCGCCTCGGTGGAGCAGCAGCGCCATCTCGGCGCCACGGCCCCGTCGCTCTACGACATGCGCAACCTTTTTCAGGTGAACGTCGAGGAAGGCCGGCACCTTTGGGCGATGGTCTACCTGCTTCACAAGTATTTCGGCCGGGACGGCCGCGAAGAAGCCGATGAGTTGCTGCGCCGCCGCTCCGGCAGCCAGGATCATCCGCGCATGCTCGGCGCCTTCAACGAAGCGACTCCGGACTGGCTGTCCTTCTTCATGTTCACCTTCTTCACCGACCGCGACGGCAAGATGCAGCTCGAAAGCCTCGCGCAATCCGGCTTCGATCCGCTTTCGCGCACCTGCCGCTTCATGCTGACGGAGGAGGCACACCACATGTTCGTCGGCGAAACCGGGGTGGGCCGCACCATCCAGCGCACCTGCGAAGCGATGAAGGAGGCCGGCGTCAACGATCCCTTTGACGTCGAAAAGGTGCGTGCGCTCGGCGTGATCGATCTTCCGACCATCCAGAAGAAGCTGAACCTGCATTATTCCCTGTCGCTCGACCTGTTCGGCTCGGAGGTTTCGACCAACGCCGCCAACGCCTTCAATTCCGGACTGAAGGGACGCTTCCAGGAGACGAAGATCGAGGACGATCACCAGCTCAAGACGGCGACCTATCCCGTGCTCAAGATGGTCGACGGGAAGATCGCCCGTGTCGACGAGCCGGCGCTGACAGCGCTCAACATGCGTCTTCGCGACGACTATACCGACGACTGCGCGAAGGGCGTCGAGCGCTGGAACAAGATCATCGAGAAGACCGGCGTGCAATTCCGCTTGAAGCTTCCTCACACGGCGTTCCATCGCCAGATCGGCGAATTCAAGAATATCGAAGCGACCCCAGACGGCGAATTGCTCGATGCGGACGCCTGGGCCAAGCGCCGCAACGAATTCATCCCCTCATCCGCGGACGGCGATTTCATCGCCTCGCTGATGAAGCCGGTCTGGGAAACCGGCAAGTTCGCCAGTTGGATTGCCCCGCCGAAGGTCGGCATCGACAACAAGCCGGGCGATTTCGAATATGTGAAGATCGCGGCGTGAAGCTTTGGAAGAGTCGGGTCGGCGTTTCGCGCCGCCCCGACGACGGAGTAGATGAATGAACGCCCCCGTCAAGAAGCAGCATCTGATCGATCCGGAGATCTGCATCCGTTGCAACACGTGCGAGGAGACCTGCCCGATCGATGCCGTGACGCACAACGATGACAACTACGTCGTCGACGCGGAGAAGTGCAATTATTGCATGGATTGCATCTCGCCCTGTCCGACGGGCGCGATCGACAATTGGCGGGTCGTGCTGAGGACCTATTCGCTCGACGATCAGTTTTCCTGGACCGAACTGCCGAAGCAGGCCGAGCTCTCGATCGCCGGCGCGACGGCTGAGGCGGTCGAGGCGTTCGAAGACGAGGTCGATAAGCTTCTCGCCGAGGCGCATCAGGGGCTTGGAGGAAAGGCGGTCGCGCCTGCTTCCGCGAGCAAGCCGAGCGTCAACCTGTTCCGCCGCGCAAAGCCCGCGACCGCGCGCGTCGCCGGCAATTTCCGGCTCACCGACAATGCCGCTGAAAACGACGTGCGCCATATCATCCTTGATTTCGGCGACGTCGACTTCCCCGTGCTCGAAGGCCAGAGCATCGGCATCGTGCCGCCGGGCGTGGATTTGGAGGGGAACTCCCATGCTGTGCGCCTCTATTCCATCGCGAGCCCGCGCGACGGCGAGAAGCCGAACGCGAACAATGTCGCGCTCACGGTGAAGCGCGAAGAGAAGGGCGTGTGCTCGAATTATCTTTGCAGCCTGAAAAAGGGCGACACGGTGCAAGTCACCGGCCCGTTCGGCTCGACATTCCTGATGCCGGATGACCCGAGCGCCAACATCGTCATGATCTGCACGGGAACGGGCTCCGCGCCGTTCCGTGCTTTCACCGAGCGCCGCCGCCGCACCATGCCGAACGCACCCGGCAAACTGGTGCTCTTCTTCGGCGCACGCCGGCCCGAGGAGTTGCCGTATTTCGGTCCGCTGCAAAAATTGCCGAAATCGCTGATGACCCAGCATCTGTGCTACTCGCGCGTCCCGGGTCAGCCGAAGACCTATGTGCAGGACCGCATGCGCGAGGAAAGCGCGGCGCTTGCCGCGCTGCTCAAGGACAAGGCGACCCACGTCTTCATTTGCGGCTTGAAGGGCATGGAGCACGGCGTGGACGAGGCTTTCGCAGATGCCTGCCGCAAGGACGGGCTTGATTGGGGCGCGTTGAAGACCGAGATGCGCAGCGCCGGGCGCTATCATGTCGAAACCTATTGAGACTTGATCAATGGACGCCCACCGCAAAACCGCCCTGCCGTTTCACGAGCAAGATTCGCGCCGCGACAACGGGGCGGAAATGCTCGCGGAGATCGGCCGGCTCGTGCGGCAGGCGCGAGCCAAGCGGGGGATGAAGCGCAAGACGCTTGCGCGGCAGTCGAACACGTCGGAGCGCTATCTCGCGCAGATTGAAAAAGGCGAAGGGAACCCGACGATTCTCGTGCTCGATGCGATCGCGCGGGGCCTCGACATCGATGTTTTCGAATTGCTGCCGCTTGGCGTTGCGGATCAAGCAAAGCTTGCGCTTGTAGATCGCGTGCGGCGCATGTCGCGCGCACAAGTGGATGCGCTGTTGCACTCGATCGATGGGGCAGGCACAGCGCGGGCGTCTGCGGCGCGCGCGCGCCGCATTGCGCTTATCGGACTGCGGGGCGCCGGCAAGTCGACGCTCGGTGCGGCATTGGCGGATCGGCTCGGCTGTTCGTTTGTCGAGCTCGACAAGGAGATCGAACGCGATCATGGCGCACCTGTGGCGTCACTCTTCGAGGTCTATGGGCAGGCGACCTTTCGGCGCTACGAACGCGAATGCCTGGAGCGGACGATCGGCGAGCACGCTGAGGCGGTCATCGCGGTGTCGGGCGGCGTGGTGGCCGACGAACGCACCTTTGCCCGGCTCCTCGAAGCGACCCATGTCGTGTGGCTCAAGGCCTCGCCCGGCGATCACATGCGGCGCGTGATGGAGCAGGGCGATTTCCGTCCGATGGGGCGCAATCGCGAGGCGATGGCCGATCTCGTCGCGATCCTGAAGGCCCGCGAAGCCGAATACGGCCGTGCCCATGCGCAACTCGACACAAGCGCAAAGACCATTGAGCAGTGCGTCGAGGAATTGGTGCAGATCGTACGAGAAACGGTCGGCTGATCGGACCTCATCAACTGCACGGGACTCCGTGGCTCCGCGCCGGCGATAGCGCTTGCGCTCTACTCCCCCTTGATTCCCGCCGCCGCGATGACGCGCGTCCAGCGCTCGGAATCCTTTTGCAGAAATGCCGTGAAATTCGGCGGCGTGCTGCCGACCGAAATGGCGCCGAGCGCTTTCAGACGCTCCTGGGTTTCTTTTTCCGAGAGCGAACTGGCCAGCGCGCGGTAAAGGGCATCGACGACGGGCGCGGGTGTGCCGGCCGGCGCGAACAGGCCGACCCACGGCATGGTCTCTTCGAAACCGGGGAAGCCCGCTTCGGCCATGGTCGGTACCGACGGGAAATCCGGGTGCCGTTTGTCGGTCGCCGCCGCCAGCACTTTCAATTGTTTGCCGGCGACCTGATCGGCGACGCCGATCATCGGGTAGAACATGAAATGAACGCGGCCCGCGATCACTTCGCTCAGCGCCGGCGCATTGCCGCGGAATGGGATGTGAACCATCTTGGTGTTTGAGCTTGTTTGCAGCATCGCCGCGGCGAGGTGCGCGGAGCCCCCATTGCCCGCCGAGCTGTAATTCACCTCGTTCGGCCTGGCGCGCGCGAGCGCCACAAGGTCCTGCACCGATTGCAGCGGCGAATCCGCCCGCGTGACCAGCAGCAGCGGCAATACCGCGACGAGACTGACCGGAGCGAAGTCCTTCAAAGGATGATACTTCACATCCTTGTTGAGCAGTGCATTGACGTTGTGGTTGAGCGAATTGAACAGCAGCGTGTGGCCGTCCGGCTCGGCGCGCGCCACCGCCTCGGTCGCGATCAGGGCGTTGGCACCGGTTCTGTTCTCCACGACGACTTGCTGGCCGAGCGTTGCCGACATGTCCTTCGCGATCAACCGGCCGATGACGTCTGTCGGGCCGCCGGCGGCGAACCCGATGACCAGCCTGATCGGTTTCGTCGGATAGGTCTGTGCGCTTGCCGGCGATGCAGCAATCGCGAAAGCAAAGAGCGCGGCCGCGACGAGCCGCAAGAGCGGAGTGGATCTCACGGGTTTCCTCCTGTCGGTTTCTGTTTGTTCAGTTTGACGATCAGCGGGCGCCTCCCGTCACGCCGATGAACTCGCCTGTCACGTAGGAGGCTTTATCGGAGAGAAGCCAGACGATTGCCTCGGCCACTTCTTCCGCCGTCCCCGCGCGTTTCATCGGCATTTGCGGCCCGAACCGCTCGACGCGATCCGGCAACCCGGCGCTGGCATGGATGTCCGTATCGATCAGCCCAGGCCGAACGGCATTGACGCGAATGCCGCGATCGGCGACTTCGGCGGCGAGACCGATTGTCATCGTGTCCATTGCGCCTTTCGAGGCGGCGTAATCGATGAACGCCTTGGGCGAGCCGGTAATCGCGCCGAGCGAGGAGACATTGACGATGGCACCGCCGCGTCCGCCATGCTTGGGCGACATGCGCTTCACGGCTTCGCGGGCGCAGAGCAGCGCGCCGGCGACGTTCACCCGCATCAGCGTCATGATCGTATCAAAGCTGACGGTTTCGATGCGCCGTTTTTCGGCGCCGACAATCCCCGCATTGTTCACAAGTCCGGTCAGCGGGCCGAACAGGCGGTCGCATTCGGCAAACATGTGCATCACATCCGCCTCGGTGCCCACGTCGCCCTGTACCGCAATCGCCTTGCCGCCGGCGGCCTCGATATCGGCTACGACCTCGTTTGCTTGCTGCGCTCCGGTTCGGTAGTTCACGACCACGGCGGCTTGATTGCGCCCCAGAAGCTTCGCCGTTGCGGCGCCGATGCCGCGGCTGGCTCCCGTCACGATCACAACCTGCATAATCATGTCCTCCGCACCAGCGCCTGGCAGACACTGCCCGGATAGCGGCGATTCAAATCCCGAGATGCCTTTCCAGGAGCGCCCGCTCCGCCGCGAGCTGCGCCGGCGGCCCGTCGAACACCAGCTTGCCTTTCGACATCAGGCACACGCGATCCGCGATGCGTGACAATGCGCGAAAATCCTTGTCGACCACGATGGTCGTCACACGCTCCGCGCGGATCGTCTCGATCGTTGTCCAGATCGATTGCGCAACCATCGGCGCGAGCCCCTCCGTCGCTTCGTCGATCAGGATGAGATCGGGATTGGTCATCAGCGCGCGGCCGATGGTCAACATCTGCTGCTCGCCGCCGGAGAGTTGATTGCCGCGGTTCTTGCGCCGCTCGGCCAGTCTCGGAAAAAGGTCGAAGATCCGCTCCAGCGTCCAGCGGTTGCGGCCGTCGCGGGAGGGGCGTGCCGCCATGGTGAGATTCTCAAGAACGGTCAAGGATGCAAACACGCCGCGCCCTTCGGGCACGAAGGCGACGCCGGCCTGCGCGATCAACTCAGGCGCGGCCGAGGTCACGTCGCGGCCGGCGAAGGTGATATGTCCGCGCCGTTGCGGCACCAGTCCCATGAGCGAGCGAAAGAGCGTCGTCTTGCCCATGCCGTTGCGGCCCATCACCGCCACCGTCTCGCCTGCGCGCACGGTGAGGTCGATTCCGTGCAGCACGTGAAACGGACCATAGAAGGCGTGCAGTTCGCGGGTCTCCAGAAGCGCGGTCATGCGTGGAGCTGCTCCGCGCCAAGATACGCGGCCCGCACCGCCGGCTGCACGCGGACCTCGTTCGGCCGTCCGGTTCCTATCACGGCGCCGTCGGCCATGACGGTCAGTCGATCCGCCACGGCGAAGACCGCGTCCATGTCGTGCTCGACCAGCAGAACCGCACGTCCGCCCCGCAGCCGGCGTATGAGTTCGACCATTGCGCGCGATTCGGCTTGACCCATGCCTGCAAGCGGTTCATCGAGCAAAACGACGCGCGGGTCGGTCGCGATCACCATGGCGATCTCGAGTTGCCGCTGCTCGCCATGGCTGATCGCAGCCGCGCGGGCACCGGCCTTTTCGATCAGGCCGACGGTGGCGAGCGCTTGCTCGGTGCGTTCTCGCAAGGCTGGGTTTGTCATTGCGAAGCCGAATGGGGAAAGTGGCGCCTTCGATCGGGCCTGGACGGCCAGCCTTACGTTTTCGAATACGGTGAAGTCCGGAAAGATCGTGGTCTTCTGATACGAGCGGCCGATCCCCGCAAGGCTTCGCCGTTCGGGCGCCAGCGCGGTGACGCGGCGACCGTCGAGAAAGATGTCGCCCGATGTCGGCGCCATTTCTCCCGACAGAAGATTGACGAGCGTGGTCTTGCCGGCCCCGTTTGGACCGATGACAGCGTGGATTTCACCGATTCGCACGTCCAGTGAAACGTCGGATACTGCAACCAGACCGCCGAAGCGCTTGGTCAGAGCCTCCGTTCTGATGGCGATGTCAGCCATCGCGTCCTCCAGCGACCTTCGTGCCGGGCGCGATCGCCGCGTCATCTTTTGACGTTTCCCGCCGTTCAGGAACCAGGCGATCCAGCAAGTCGCGCGCACCGCCGGGCACCGTCAGCACGAGTGCGATGATGATGAGCCCCATCGCAAGCTTCCAGTACTCGGTCCAGATTTGTAGCCACTCCTCGAGACCGATGATGACAATCGCGCCGAGCAATGGGCCGGTGACGGAGCGCATGCCGCCGATGACGACGATCACCAGCAGCGTCGCGGAAATATGCCAGCCGAGAAACTGCGGCGCGACATAGCCGAATTGCGTGGCGGCGAAATAACCGCCCAGCCCGCTGATTGCGCCGGACAGCGTGAACGCCATCAGTCGCAGGCGGTAGATCGAAAATCCGAGGGAACGCGCCCGCCGTTCATTATCGCGCGCGGCGGCCAGCGCGCACCCGAATGGAGAACGCACAAGCATTTCGAGAAGCGCGATGGTTGCGACCGCAAATCCCAGGGTGACCCAGAATAAAACGCGCGGCTTTTCAAGGTCGAGGAGATTGACGCCGAACAGGACTGCTTCGGGCCGCAGATTGATGAAAGTGCCGTCGGACCCGCCGGCAATCTTCGTGTCGTGAAACAGATAGAAAAGCATCTCGCCAAAGGCGAGCGTGACCATGATGAAATAGACGCCGCGCGTGCGCAGCGATAGCGCGCCGATCGCGATCGCCGCAACGCCGGCAGCAATCATCGCGGCCGGCAGTGTCAGCCACAGCGAAGCCGGCGCGTATTGCGGAGTCATGAGCGCGAGCGCGTAACCGCCGATCCCGTAGAAAGCCCCGTGGCACATGCTGACGAGGCCGCCGAAACCGACGACCAGATTCAGCGCCATGGCGACGGTTCCGAGAAGCAGCACCTTGGTCGCGAGCTGCACGTGATAGGTGGAGGCGAACCAGGGAAGCGCCGCCGCCGCGACGAGCAGCGCCAGCAGGACAAGACGCAAGACAATGTCCCGGTTCACGTTCAAGCTCAAACCTCCCGCGTGCCCATGATCCCGTGCGGACGCCAGAGCAGCACCACCGCCATCAGGAGGTAGACGGAGATGCTGGAGAAGCTCGGGAAGAACACTTTTCCGAACGTATCGGCGAGCCCGATCAGGAGGGCGCCGATCGCCGCGCCCGGCACCGACCCGATTCCGCCGAGAACGACGACGACAAAGGACAGGATCAGCATCTGATCGCCCATGCCGGGAAAGACGGTCGAGAGCGGCGACACCACGATGCCGGCCAGCGCCGCCAGCATGATGCCGGCAGCGAAGACGAACTTGTTGACGAGGTCGGAGCGGATGCCGAGCGCGCGCGTCATGTCACGATTTTCCGCCCCGGCGCGAACGATCATGCCAAGTTTCGTCTTCTGGATGACAAAAAAGATCGCAATCGCCACTGCCAGGCAGAACACCATGATGGCGACGCGGTAGATCTGGTACGAGAGCGCGTCGGTGAGCTGGAAGGAGCCTGCGAGGAATTGCGGGGCCGGCACCGAATGCACATCCTTGCCGAACAGGATCAGCCGTATCTCGTCGAGCACGAGGATCAGGCCGTAGCTCAACAGCACTTGCGCAAGGTGGTCGCGGCCATACAGGCGCTTGACGAAAATGTCCTCGAGCGCGAGCCCGGCGACGAATGCGATGGCCAATCCGCCGGCGAGCGCGACCCAGAAGCTGCCGGTTTCGCGCGTCAACCAGTAGGCGATGTAGGCGCCGAGCATATAAAAGACGCCGTGCGCGAGATTGATGACGCCGAGAATGCCGAAGACAAGCGTCAGCCCGCTCGCGAGCAGAAACAGCACCAGCCCATACTGGACGCCGTTCAAAAGCTGGACAGCAAGGGTAGGGAGATCCATCGAGAAATCCGGCGGGCGATTGACTTGCGGCCGGTTGGCGCCGGCCAGTGACGTCTAGTCTATAACAGCATCTTAGACGACAGTGCCCGGCACAAGGGCCGGGCACTGCGTTATCAGAACATAATGGGACGTGACGCCGATCAGCTCGCGAGCCGGCACCCGGTTGCCGGGTCGGCCAGATTGGCATGCGCAATCGAAACGTAGCGATTGACCCCGCCCTTCGCCTCCCGAAGGTAGATGTGCTGCACCACATTGTTCGCCCGCGAGAAGCTGATGGGCCCGCGCGGGCTGTCGATCTTCGCCGCACCCATGGCCTTGACCATGGCGTCACGCGCGCCGAAATCGCCCTTCACGGCCTCGAGACCGATATGCAGCAGCGCCGCGGAATCGTAGCCCTGTACGGCATAGACGTCGCCGTCCTGGCCGGTTTTCTTCTTGAAGGCGGTGAGGAAGGCCTTGTTCGCCGGATTGTCGAGGTCGTCGGCATAGTGCAGCGTGGTCTTGAGCCCTTCGGCGTCGGCGCCTTGCGCCTGCAGCGTGCCGTCGGTGAGGAAGCCCGTGCCATAGAGCGGGACGCTTTGACGAAGACCGGCTGCGGCATAATCCTTCACGAATTTCACCGCGCCGCCGCCGGCAAAGAAGCAGAACACGGCGTCGGGTTTTCGCGTGGCGATCTGCGTGATGAGCGGCTGGAATTCGACTTGCGGGAAGGGAAGCCAAAGCTCTTCCATCACCTTGCCGCCGGCTTTCAGGAACGTTTCCTTGAAGGACTCGACCGACTGCTGGCCCGCCGCATAGCGCCACGTGATGGTCATGACGTTGCGATGGCCGGCGTCGTACATGACCTTGCCCATCGGGTTCGCGGGCTGCCAGTTGGTGAACGAGGTGCGCCAGATGTTCGGCGCGCACATCGGGCCGGTGGCTTCGTTGGCGCCGGCGTTCGGAATGATCAGCATTGTGTTGTTGTCGCGCGCGACTTTCACCATTCCCATCGCGACGCCCGAATGTACGGTGCCCACCACGACGTCGACCTTCTCGCGGCCGACGAGACGGTTCATGTTGTCCGCCGCCTTGGCGGGTTCGGATTCGTCGTCGACCTGCACGAATTCGACGGTACGGCCGCCGAGCTTGCCGCCGCGCTGTTCAACGTTCAGCCGGAATGCGTCGTCGATGAACTTGCCGAGTTTTGCGAATGTGCCGGTATAGGGCAGCATGAAGCCCACTTTCAGCGGCGCGCCCTGCGCGATCGCGGGCATTGGAAACTTGCCGGCGGCAGTGACCGCAGCCACCGCGGTGGCTCCTTTCAGAAGCGTTCGGCGATTGGTGAGGATAGTCATCGTGTCTCTCTCCCTGGAAGGGCCTGGGCGCGCAGCCTGGCCGCATTTGTGTTTGAGCACAGGTTACCGGGCGAGCAAAGAGTTTGCGCCTGCATGCGCGGGTGCACTGCATCGCCCTCGTGGCCCTCCCGGAAGGCCAACTCACGAGGTGCGATTTAACGCTTGGTGCTCCGTGTTAATCAAGAACTATTGTTCCAGTTGGCGGGTTTGCGGAACCCACTCGGCTCGGCAGCGTTGGGAGACGGACCTGGGAGGTCGGGGGCCGATGACAATGACCACGACGCCAAGTGGAATCGATGCCGTCGGTGCGCTTCCTTGGGGAACGCATTTTTGCCAGTTCTACGAGTCCGGTGACGATCTCGCCTCGACTCTCGTCCCTTTCTTCAAGGCTGGTCTGGAGCAGGGCGAACGCTGCCTTTGGGTCACGTCGGAGCCGTTTGGTGAAGAGGATGCGCGCGCGGCCCTTCGCACCGCTGTCGCGCCGTTGGACCGCCTCGAGGAAAAGGGGCAGATTGAGATCATCGACTACCGCAGGTGGTATCAGAAGGCAGGGCAAGCTTTCGGCTGCCCAAGCCATTGCGGGATGGGTCCGGCGCGAGCGCGAGGCGCGGCAAGAGGGCTATGCCGGGCTTCGGCTGACTGGGAACACATTTTGGCTGCAGGAGCACGAGTGGCAGCAATTCACCGAATACGAGCAGTTGGTCAGTGAGGCCTTCCGAAACCGCCGCGTCGTGGCGCTGTGCACCTACTGCCTTTCGCGCTGCGGCGGCTCGCATGTGCTCGACGTCGTGCGCAACCATGCCTTTGCGGTCGCCCGCCGCTTCGGCGTCTTGGATGTGGTGGAAAGCGCGGAGCTTTCCGTCACGAAGGACGAACTGCGTCGGCTGAACGCCGAGCTCGGAGGCCCGGGTCCAGTCCCGCACGGCCGAGCTGTCGCAAGCCGTCGCGGTGAAGGACGCGCTCTATCGCGAAGTCCACCATCGGGTGCGAAACAATCTTCAGGTGATCAACAGCCTCCTGACCCTGCGCTCGCGCGGCGTTCCTGACCCCGAGACCAGAGCTGTTCTCGCCGAGACCGCCGACAGGATCCGCGCCATCGGTTTTGTCCATGACATGTTGCACGGCCAAGCCGATCAGGTCGCAATCGAAATGGACGGGTACCTGCAATCGATCGTGACCAGCCTGACGCAAAGCCACGGTCTCGGCGAGCGGATTCGCATTTCGGTGCTGCCGGGGGGAGCGGCGCTGCCGATCCAGGACGCGACCGTTGCCGGCATGATCGGCACGGAAGGCTTGCTGAATGCGCTGAAGCACGCCTTTCCCGACGGACGCCCTGGCACGATCGAAGTCCTTTGCAAGCAAGAGGACGGCCAATACAGCCTCACGGTCTGCGACAATGGCGTCGGCGCATCACGCAGTGGCAGGGAGAGCGGGCTTGCCATCGCGCGTGCGCTCGCGACCCAGGTCTCGGGCAAAATTAGTCTTGAATCCGGCCGGGGAACGCGCTTCGAGCTGTTGTTCCCTGCGCCGAACGTTCAGACCCCCGTAGCCCCGGATGGGGGCGTAGCGACACCCTAGCGCACCCCGGGCTTCCCCATCCGGCCGCCGTTGAAAGCATAAGCGGGAGGAAGCGCGCGGCGACGGTCGCGTGCTTTGGCGATTGGACTCCGCCGCCGACTGATGATCCAATAATGCGAACTCAGGAGAACGCATGACCATCCCGCTGCGACGCCCCGAAGCGGCAGGTCTGGACACCGGGCTGGCGGTGCGCCTTGCGTGCCGCAGAGGGGCATTTGCGGGCCAGACCTCGGGACTCGCGCCGGGCCATGTGCAAGGCAATCTCGCCATCCTCCCGGCTGAGCTCGCCTTCGATTTCCTTCGGTTTTGTCAGCTAAACCCGAAACCATGCCCGCTGATCGGCGTCTCCGAGAAAGGCGACGCGCGCATACCGGCGCTCGGCGATGATTTTGACATCCGCACCGATTTGCCGCGCTACCGTGTGTGGCAGGATGGCAAACTCGTCGATGAGCCCCAGGACATCCGCTCCTGGTGGCGCGACGATCTCGTCGCCTTTGTCATCGGCTGCTCATTCTCCTTCGAGGAGGCGCTGCTGCAGGACGGAATCCCGCTCCGCCACATCGAGCAAGGATGCAACGTGCCGATGTACCGGACATCGGTGGCCTGCGCGCCGTCGGGCCCCTTCGCCGGGCCGATGGTGGTTTCAATGCGGCCTCTGAAGCCGGCCGACGCCATTCGCGCCATTCAGGTTACTTCGCGCTTTCCCTCCGTCCATGGCGCGCCCGTGCACATGGGAACGCCGGCGTTGATCGGCATCGCCGACATCGGCAAGCCGGATTACGGCGATACCGTCGAGGTGCGCCCTGACGAATTGCCTGTATTTTGGGCTTGCGGAGTGACGCCCCAGGCTGTCATCGCGGCGGCAAGACCGGCCTTCGCCATCACGCATGCGCCGGGCTCGATGATCGTGACCGATCTGAAGAATTCACGCCTGGCATCTTATTAAGTCGCTCTCACCATTTGGGGGATGATCATGTCGAGACTGGTTCTTGCGTGTGCGGCGTTGGGCCTTGCAAGCTTCAGCGCGCAAGCGCAACAGCTTCCGCCGGGTCCGCAAATCACCGTGCAGATGGTGACGCAGCCCGGGCCGGGCCTTCCGCAATTCACGCGCGTCGACATTCCGATGTTGCGGGAGGCCGTCCCGCAAAAGAGCGGCGGACGCATTCAAGTCACCCTCGCAAGCTGGCCCGAGCGCAACCTGAACGGTCCCGAAATCATCCGCCTTGTCCGGTCCGGTCAGGTCGATATCGGCGCCGTGCCGCTGAATACTGTGGCGGGCGACGTGCCGCTGCTCGACGCCGCCGATCTTGCCGGACAAAACCCTTCGCTCGCGCAGGCGCGGCGTGTCGCCCAGGCGCTGTTGCCGGAGGTGAACAAGGAGCTTGAGCGGTTCGGAACGCGCATCATCGCCATGTACCCGTTTCCGGCGCAGGTGTTTTTCTGCCGCGACCGCGTGGCGAGTCTGGCCGACCTGAAGGGCAAGCGAATCCGCACCGGCGGCGGCTCGTCGAACGATTTCGTGACCGCGATCGGCGGCCAGCCAACCGGCATCGGCTTTCCTGAGGTCTATGCCGCGCTCGAGCGCGGTGTTGTGGATTGCGCGATCACCGGCACGTCGTCGGGCAATGGCGCGCGCTGGTACGAGGTGTCGCAAAGTCTCTACGCGCTGCCGCTGTTTTGGTCCGTGTCGATGTACATCGTGAACGTCAACTGGTGGAACAAGCTGGACCCGGCCGTGCGTGCGTTTCTCGAAAACACGATGAAGGAGGTTGAGGACGCGCAATGGAAGCTCGGCGAAGAGGCGACCGAGGACGGCATCGCCTGCAATACCGGGAAAAAGGACGGGTGCCGCATCGGCAAGCTCGTCGAGAACAAGCCGATGTCCGTGTTCCGTCCCACGCCGGCGGATTCCGAGCTGATGAAGACGACGCTCTCCAGCACGGTGCTGCCGGCCTGGGTGAAGCGCTGCGGCGATCGCTGTGGCGAAGTCTATAATCGCCTTGTGTCGCCGATCACCGGAGTGAAGGCCGAGGCGCGCTGACACTGAGGTCGGGGGACGCGGCTTGCTCTCGCATCTGATCACGGCCGCGTCTGTCTTCCGCGGGATCGTTGCGGCCCTTGGCGCGGTGATGGGTTACGTCGCAGGCTGGGGGTTCATCGTCTGCGCCTTCTTCATCACTTTCGATGTCGTCGCGCGCCGCTTCTTCGGTTTTTCGTCCAAGGCGACGACGGAGATCACCGGCTACCTGCTCGCCTTCGGCATCGCCTGGGCGCTCGCGCATACCCTCACGAAACGCGCCCATGTGCGCATCGACGTTCTCATCAACCGGCTTCCCGCGCGCATCCGCTTTGGGATGCATCTCCTGAGCCTGGTTGCGCTCGCGGCATTCGCCGGATTTCTGGCGAAGGGGGCTTACGACCTGGTGACCGAGTCGCTTCTGTTCGGCGCGACCGATATCAGCGTCCTGCGCACGCCGCTCGCGATCCCGCAGGGACTTTGGGCTTTCGGCATCGCCATGTTCTTTTTGCTGATCCTCGCAATGCTGGCGGAGAACCTGCTTCTCGTCCTCGCCGGCCGCGGCCTCGAGGCGGAGCGCAATCTGCACACGCGCACCTATGACGAGGAAGCCGCCGAGGTCTTGGAAGCGGTTGGCGCTCCGCCCCCGCGCCCGGACGGCGCGCGATGATCGCGATCGTCTTTCTGTTGATCCTCGTCGGCCTGATCGCCGGTCTGTCGCTGTTCGGCGTCTCGAGCGGCGGCGCGCCGGTCGCGGAAATCCTGCTCCTGGTCGGTCTGTTTGCCGTCTTTTTCGGAGCCGGCATCTATGTCGGTGCGGCGCTGGGGGTTTTGGCGCTCATCGCCGGATTCACCTTCTCGGACCGGCCGTTCTGGCTCTTCATCGGCCAGACGATCTGGAATCCGTCGTCGAGTTTCGTGCTCGTGGGCGTGCCGCTCTTCCTCCTGATGGGCGAGATTCTCCTTCGCGCGGGATTGTCGGAACGCCTCTACCGCTCGCTGAACGTCTGGATGAATCGCCTTCCGGGCGGGCTTTTGCACACCAACATCGTGGCATCGGGCGTCTTCTCGGCGATCTCCGGGTCGTCGGTTGCGACCGCCGCCACCATGGGCTCGGTGGCGCTGCCCTTCTTCAAGGGCACGCGCTATTCGCCCGACATGGTGCTCGGCTCGCTCGCCGCGGGGGGTGCGCTCGGCAATCTCGTGCCGCCCGGAATCACCTTCATCATCTATGGTTTGATCACCGAGACCTCGGTTGGCGCTCTGTACCTGGCGGCGATCGGACCCAGCATCCTGGTCGTCGCGCTGTTCATCCTTGTCATTCTCCTGAAAGCGCGAACGGCGGCGCCGGTCGATCGCGAATTGCCGAGAATTCCCTTCGCGCAGAAGCTGCTCAGCCTCGTCGATCTTGCGCCGACCGCGTTGCTTATCTTTCTTGTGCTGGGCACGATCTATGGTGGGCTCGCGACGCCGACCGAGTCCGCCGCGCTCGGCGTGGTCGGCGCGATTGCCTTTGCCGCGTTCGAGCGGAAGCTCACCTTCCGCATGCTGAACGAGGCGGCGGAGGCGACCGCCCGCAACACGGCGATGATCGGGCTCATCCTGTTCGGCGCCTATCTGCTGAATTACGTCTTCACCGCGCTCGGCGTGCCGCAGGCTCTGGCGAAGATCGTGGCGGGATTGCCGTTGCCGCCGTGGGGCATCATCCTCCTGATCATCGGCTTCTACCTCGCGCTTGGCACCTTCATGGAGGGCTTCTCCATGATCGTGACGACGATCCCGATCGTCTTCCCGCTCGTGACGGCGCTCGGCTATGACCCGATCTGGTTCGGGGTCATCGTGGTCATGCTGGTCGAGATCGCCTTGATCTCGCCGCCCGACGGCACCGTGCTTTACGTCCTGCAAGGCATGCGGCGCGACGGCGGGCCGATCACGGACGTGTTTTCCGGCGTCGTGCCCTTCCTTCTCGTCTACATCCTGGCGATCGTGGTGCTGATGCTGTTTCCGGAAATCGCGCTGTGGATTCCAGGCCGGGCGGCGATGTAGTTGCTGGTGCCGGCTGAGGGACTCGAACCCCCGACCCCCTGATTACAAATCAGGTGCTCTACCAACTGAGCTAAGCCGGCCGCTATAAAAAGTTAACAGTGCCGCCTCGAGCGAACAAGGCGTGGGCGCCCGCATCGCCACGCCGTTAGTCTTACCGCGGAAATCTGAACGATTCCGCTCCCGGGTTAACCCCTGTCCGCCGGGGCCTCGCTAGCTTGGTTGCGAGATGGATCAGGGCATGTCGAAGCTGGTCTCAGCCCTTTGTGGCCTGTTCGCGGGCGCGGTTGCGCTCGCGGCGCCCACGCTTCCCGCGCGCGCGGACCATCAGCCGGTCATCGCCATGCCAGGCCGGCGCGCGGTCCCGGTTCTCATCAATGGCTACGATGCGAGTTGCGCCGTGGTGTACGGCGATGTCGGCCTTTACCGGGGCGGGCACATCGCCCCCATCATCGAAGGGCCGGCCGGCTGCACCGACCCCGCTGACGCGGGCGGCTACTATCCGCGCAACGGCCGCGCGCCGCGCCTTGGCCGTTTTGAAATCGACCGCCCACGCGACCGCAAGCCTGTCGCGCCCGACTACCGCCGATCCTGGTCGACGCAGCCCCAGCCGGGCCCCGTGACGGAATACCCGCCGTTCGATCCGCCGCCGGTGATCCTCGCTCCGCGCGACAAGCACTGACAGGGAGAAACTCGATGTCTGCTCGTTCCATTGCAGCCGCTGCCGGAGTATCGGTGCTGCTGCTGGCTTCGCCGGCCGCTGCCGGCTGCTTTAGCTGCGGCTGCGCTTACGCCGCGCCGGTCTATGTCTCGCCCTGCGGCTACAGCCACGCGCATCCCCACTACGTCGTGCAGCCCTACTACATCGTGAACCAGGGACCGACCTATTCGGGTCCTTATCCGCATCTGTGGAACCAGAATTTCTATCCCTACGAGTATTATGGGCATGGATACCGCCGGGCTTACGCGCCCCGATGGGTTGGCTACAACGCGCGACTCCATCGCCCTTATCGGCCTCGCCATGCCTATTACGGTCGCGCGCGCATGTATCCCCGCCACATGCACGCGCCTTACGCCAAAACGCCGCTTCCGCCGGTGCCGCGTCCTCGTATCGAGCGAAAGCGCGGACCGGTCGTCCAACCCTGAGCGCCGCCCGTGAAGTCTAGGAAACGGCCGGGCTCACGCCGATGCTGAGCGCGGGCTCGCTCGGCGCCAGCGAGGGAGCCGTCTCCTCGCGCTGCACCGCCTTGAGGATCGCATTCACCACCTGATCCGGCGCGGTGTGATGGACCATGTGCCCTGCGCCGGGAATGCGCAGCAAATGGCTGCCGGGAATTTCGTGGTGAAGCCGCTCGGATTGCCGGCCCACATCGACGATCTGGTCATCCGATCCCGCTATGATCGTCACCGGCACTGTCAGATCACGATACCGCTGCGCCAATCTTGCAGCGGAAGGAATCATCAATCCCGAATCTTCAGCGGCCGCGTGGAGTTGCGAAGGGCGCAGCATCAACTCCTTCGGGAATTCGCGATCGAAACGCTCTGCAACCGGCGCGGGTTCAAACATACGCTGGATCAGGCGAGGCAAGATCAGCCGCGCTACGAGCGGCGAAATCGTGTAGCGCATCAGGTCACCAATGAGGGGAACCGCGGGTGCCGAGAAGAACGGGACGTCCTTCCTTGCAGTTGGAAAGAAGTAGCCGGAGATGAGCACAAGGGCGCGGATCAGCTGCGGAGCGCGCAACGCGAGCGCGGCGGCAAGCTGTGCGCCGTAGGAATGGCCGACCATGACGGCGTCTTGGATGTTCAATTGCCTCAGCGCCTTTTCGAGCAACTCGGCCTGTGCCTCGGTCGTCCACATGCGCCCCGGCCGGTCGCTATAGCCGTAGCCCGGGCGATCGAACGCGACCACGCGATTATGCTCGGCGAGCCGGTCGATGAGCCCGCTGGTGATGAAATCCTGAATGATCGTGCCGGTGCCATGGACCAGCACGATCAAATCTCCCTCTCCGCGATCGATGTAGTGGAGGCGCACGCCGTCGACCGTGAGGAACCTGCCAATCGGCGGATATCGTGCTTCGGCTGCGCGTGCCTGCCTGCCATTATAGATCGACGCGGCTCCGAGCGCCGCAATGGTTCCGAGCACCACTTTGCCGAAGCGTCCGCTCCGCCCGCTGCTCGCCGAGACCTTTTGGAAATGATGGGCCACGCGCGTTCTCCCGTTGCTCACAGCAACGGATGAAGCCGCTGGTCGGTTCCTCGCCGATCAAACAGAGCGTTGCGAAGCGACCGGCATCCGTGAGCGGGCGATGTAGAGCGCGAGCGCCGTCGCATTCGACACGTTGAGACTCTTGATCTCGCCTGGCAGATCGAGCCGCGCAACAATATCGCACGTGTTCCGCGTCAACTGACGCAGGCCCTTTCCCTCGGCGCCGACCACCAGCGCGAGCGGTGCACGGAATTCGACTTGGGCGAGCTCTGTCTCGCCCTCGCTGTCCAATCCGACGAGCATGAAGCCGCGCTGGTGCAAGGCCGTGAGGGCACGCGCGAGATTCTGCACAATGACATGCGGAACGTGTTCAAGCGCGCCCGACGCCGACTTCGCGAGCACGCCCGTTGCTTCTGGGCTATGGCGCGCCGTCGTCACCAGCGCCGACACGGCGAAAGCGGAAGCGGTGCGGAAGATCGCGCCCACATTGTGCGGATCCGTGATCTGGTCGAGCGCGAGCACGAGATCGCCTTCGGTTTCCTCGATATCCGGCGAGGGCAGGGGATCGGCCTCTGCGTAAAGCCCCTGATGGACGGCCTCGGGACCGAGCACGCGGTCGATTTCATCGGGCCGCACGGATTGCGGTTCGATCGGAAGGCCAACATGCTCTTCCGCAAGCCGCCGCCGCGCATTGTCCGTCAGCAGCAGCCTCCGAAACCGGCGTGCCGGATTCTCGAGCGCCGCCTTTACGGTGTGCCAACCGTAAAGGATCGTCATGTCGCGCTCGTGAAGCGTGCGGCCGGGGCCGCGGCGCTCGCGGGCCTGCGAAAAGTCAGCCTTTCGAGGCGGCTTTCGGTCCGGACGGCGCGGTTCCCAGGGTCGTTTGGACATCCCAACCCTCTTATGAGCGGAAGCGCGGGTTGGCAAACCGCGCCCTCGCCGGCAGGGCCAAGTCCAGTCGGCCAACAATTAGACGGGGAAGCGCTTTTGGGTTGACACCAGCCAAGCCGGTCACCATAAGACGGCGCACATGGAATCCCTGCCGGCGGCGGGGCGTTTCTATTTGCCTTCTCGACAATCGGTGTTTCTGCCGGAGGGGTGCCCGAGTGGTTAAAGGGGACGGACTGTAAATCCGTTGGCTTAGCCTACGTTGGTTCGAATCCAACCCCCTCCACCAGCCCGACCGAGCTTGCGGGTGTAGCTCAATGGTAGAGCAACAGCCTTCCAAGCTGATGACGAGGGTTCGATTCCCTTCACCCGCTCCAAGCTCATGGGCAGGGCTGACGACGAGAGACGCGGAAGACTGAGGATTAAGGTAAGCCCTACCACCTGCTGAGAACGAGCCGGCGACCCGAGGAAGAGAGAGTTCGATGGCGAAAGAGAAATTTGCCCGCACGAAGCCGCACTGCAACATTGGGACGATTGGCCATGTTGATCATGGCAAGACGTCGTTGACGGCGGCGATCACGAAGGTCCTGG